>CBDUPA010000023.1:0-92331 GCA_965368975.1 uncultured bacterium
TGTTCCTGGATGGGCTGTACGGGTTGTTCCTGGATGGGCTGTACGGGTTGTTCCTGGATAGGCTGTTCCTGTACGGGCTCTTCTGGCATTGGCTCCATTTGCAGTGTCACGGGCTGTGCTGCGGCCACGACCGGTGCCTCTTCGGCCATCTCGGCTCCGGCGGGCGGAATGGGTGCGCGCGTGGCGACCACGCTCTGTGGGTCGTTGTGATGGCTCCACAGGGTCTCGCCGGCGCTGGCGGCGGGCAGGGTTGCGGTAGCGTCCGGATCGAAGATGGCCATCGGCAGCTCGAGACGAGCGACGCGCAGCAGTTGCCACTTCCACATTTCCTGGCCATTCTGCAGACGCCAGCGGCGCAGCGGCATGTCGTCGAGCACGGCATACGGATTGACGTCGTCGCCGTCGACCGGCGGAGCGATGCCGCGTTCGATGCTGGCGGTCAGGCGACGCAGGCGTACGGCGCGGTCGGTGACGCGACTGAGCCGCGACAAGAGGTCGCGCGCCCAGACGGGAATGCCGGTCTCAGCCGCCGGTACCGTGCAGGCTCGCGAGACCTCACGCCGCTGCCGGCTGCCGTCAGAGGTCAGGCGCTCGCGCTCCAGGCCGACCAGCCGGCAGGGCTGATCGTCGGTGTCCATGTCGAGGATTTCCTCCGGGGACAGTTCGCGCGTGTAGACCTCGTTGTAGCTGGTCAGGTAGTGGCGATAAGCGGTGATGCGGGCCAGGATGTTCGCCTGCTGCGTGGCTTCCAGCTGCGCGGCCATGGTCTCGGACTCGTCCATCTGCTGTGCCAGCGTCGCTTCCGCGAGCTCGATCATGCGCGCGCGGATTTCGGTCACCTCGCCGGTCTGTCGCTGGATCACCAGGAAGCGGTCTGGGTCGGCGAGGAAGATCAGGCTCAGGTTGTCGACACTGCCCGTTGCCTGCGGTCCGGCTGTGCTGCTCGAAACGGTGTGCCCATCCAGGCGCATGTGCCCGGGAACCAGCAAGCCCAAGACTTCCGTCACGTCGCCGCCGCCCTCGCTCAGGTCGCTTTCCCGCCAGGTGATGAGCAGGCCTTCGGTGGTCTGCGCGCTGTCCAGCGTCGCGGGCTCCGCCTGGGGCTCCGCCTGGGCCGTGGCCGGGCCTGTCGAGGACCACGGTGCGGCCAGCAGGAGCGCGACGGTGGCAGCGGCGAAAGGACGGAGCAGAGACGGACATCGGGGTAGGCAAGACTGGAGCATCATGGGCACATTCTATACCGCCCGCACCTGATACCGCTGGCGGCAGACCGTTGTCGCCGCGCGTGCTGCACACGGGTCACGGGAATGCCATGCCGGTGTCACACCGGGCAGGCAGAGTCACGCTCATGTTCACGACCTCGAGGTCCAGCAGCCTCCACGTCTCAACTCTACGTTGACTCCTACCTTCATACTCCTGCTCTGAGCCTGCGACCCGGTGCCCACGCAGGTCGGCGAAGAGACCTATGCACAAGATCTTGGTTCATGCCCAGACCACGTTTCCTCCGCCCCCGCCGAGCCCTGTTCGCGGCCAGAGCCTCGACCGTGGCATGGTATCTTCAACCCTGATGAGCGACCCTCGAATCTTCGTGGTGGAAGACGAGCCGGACATCGCCGATGTACTGCGCTACAACCTGGAACGCGAAGGCTTCCAGGTCCAGGTCTATACCCGCGGCGACACCGCTTTGGAAGCGATCCGCGCCGAGATGCCAAACCTTCTGCTGCTCGACTTGCAACTGCCCGGGCTCAGTGGCCTGGAGCTGACGCGTCTGCTCAAGCGGGAGGAAAGCTTCGCCCGCCTGCCAGTGGTGATGCTGACAGCACGCAGCGACGAGGTCGACCGCATCGTCGGCTTCGAACTAGGTGCGGACGACTACATCAGCAAGCCCTTCAGCCCGCGGGAAGTGGTGCTGCGCGTCAAGGCGGTTCTGCGGCGCGCCAAGGCCGCGGCCGGCAAACAAGAAGCCCTGTCGGTCGGCGGTATCGTGCTCGACGTGCCCGGCCATCGCCTGTCCATCGACGGGCAAGAGGTTACCCTCACCGCCACCGAGTTCCGGTTGCTCAGACTGCTCATGGAACGGGCTGGCCGGGTGCAGACGCGCACTCAGCTGTTGTCGGACGTCTGGGGCTACGCCGAGGATGTCGACAGCCGTACCGTCGATACCCACATTCGCCGCTTGCGCCGCAAGCTGGGCGGCGAAGCGGAGCGCATCGAGACGGTGGTGGGCGTCGGCTACCGTCTGCGCGTGTGAAAGGAGGGCCGCGTGAGGCCCTTCCCCTTCTTTCGCTTACGCCTGACTAGCCTGTGGCCCGCTGTCGCGGCCTTGACGGCGGCGAGTGTTCTGCTGGGCTGGTGGCTGCTGCCGGACTTGGTGCAGCGCAACGCGGAAGAGCACTTGCTCGACTGGGTGCAAATCCTGACGCCGGTTGCTGCCGAGCAAGGGGCTGCTGAGCAAGGGGCCGACGAGCAAGGGGCCGACGAGTCGCGGCAGCTGCAGGCCTGGGTAGAGGAGTTGACGCGCAGCGGCACCCTACGCCTGACCGTCATCCGTGACGACGGCTTGGTGCTGGCCGACAGCGATCAGAGCTGGCAGGCTGTGCAGACGATGGACAATCACGCCGGCCGGCCCGAAGTCGCCAGCGCGCTCCAGGACGGCAGTGGTGCCGCTACCCGCACGTCGAAGACGACCGGTCTGGCCTACGTCTATGCCGCGCGTGCCTATAGCGCCGGCAACCGCCGCCTGATCTTGCGCGTCGCCAAGCCGCTGCGGGACCTCGACCTGCTGCGCAATCGGTTGCTACAAACGACCGCGGCGGCGGCGGCGCTCGGCCTGCTCGTGCTGGCGCTGACCTACTGGCGTCTCGACTCGCGTTTCTTCCGGCCGCTGAGCCAATTGCTCGATGCCGCCGATCGGTTGGGCGGCGAGGAGCAGCAACAGCTGGAGCTGCCGCAGCAGCTCGACCTGGCACGGCTGGCGGCGGCGCTCAACCGGCTGGACCGGCGTGTCCATGAGCAGTTGGCGACGCTGCAGGACGAGCGCGACCACCTGCAGCGCATCCTCGCCAGCATGCACGAAGGCGTCCTGGTCACCGATCGTTCCGGCCGCGCACGCCTGGCCAACCAGGCCTTCCTGCGCCTCTTCCGGTTGGTCGATGCGGACTCGGTGATCGGACGCTTGCCGCTGGAACTCAGCCGCCAGCGCCAGCTGGCAGAGGTCATCGAAGCTTCGTTGTCGGGAACGGGGGAGTCTCAGCCGGAGCAGATCCTGGAAACGCCGCGCGACCGGGTTTTGGCGCTGACCGGGACGGCATTGACCGGGGCTTCGTCCGTCGCTGGCGCGGCGGAGGTGGCAGGCGCCGTCGTGGTGGCGCGCGACATCACAGAGCAACAGCGGCTGACCCGGATGCGTCGCGACTTCGTGGCCAATGTCTCGCACGAGCTGAAGACGCCGCTGGCGGCCATCCGTGGCTACGCCGAGACGCTGCGCGACGGTGCCCTCGAAGACAAGCCGGCCGCCGAGCGCTTCACCGATCGCATCCTCGTCCAGTGCCAGCGCCTGCAGGTGCTGCTCGAGGACTTGCTGACGCTGTCACGCTTGGAAAGCGTGGCGCAGCAGCCGGACCTGGATCCTGTCGATCTGGTGCGTCTGGCCGAGCGCACCGCCGAGCTGGTGGTGCCGGTGGCGCAGGAGCAGAACGTCGAGCTGGCGCTGGCCCTGGAGCCGGTGCCGGCGATCGTCGGAATCCACAACGATCTCGAACGCTTGCTGCTCAACCTGTTGCACAACGCCATCAAGTACAACCGTGCCGGCGGGCGTGTGACCTTGCGTCTGGCGCCGGTCGGCGACCAGGTATGCCTGGAAGTCGAGGACAGTGGCATCGGTATCCCGGTCGAGGTCCAGCCGCGGATCTTCGAGCGCTTCTATCGGGTCGACAAGGACCGCTCGCGCAGCGCCGGTGGTACAGGGCTGGGCTTGTCGATCGTCAAGCACATCGTGCAGGCGCACGAGGGGACGTTGGAAGTCGAGAGTACGCTCGGTGTTGGCTCGCGGTTCCGAGTCCTGCTGCCGATCGAGCCGCTCCAGCGTCCGGCCTGACGGCTCGCCGCTGCAGGATCGTCGAGGCTCAGCGCAGCACGGAGCCCAGCGCGGTCATCGGGTGGACTTGTGGGTAGCCGTTCTCTTTGGAGCTGTTGTCTGCTATTATTTGGCATCTTGTGCCTAAAACTTGACGAAGAAGATCAAGAAAAGATGCCTGCTGACGACACTGTTGACTGTCCTGGCCCGGAAGAACTCGCCGAGCTGCTGGCGCATCGCCAGTCCCAGATCGCCGAAACTCCGGAGCCGATCCGAAACCTCCTGCAGCGCCTGGACCATTGGTTGCAGAGCTGTTCCACGTGCAAGCGCAACCTGCGCGAGATCCAGTACTGGCAGCGCGTGGTGGCGCATCCCGATCCACGCATCGCGGTACGGGAGTACCCGCGCATTCGCGAGCTGTGGTCGCGCCTCGAAGGACTCACGCCGCGCCAGCTGACCGAGAGGCTCGACGGACCGGCGCTGCGCGAGTTCGTGGAGCCGTGTCGCTGGGCGTTGGCGCAGCGCCTGCTGCGCGAGAGTCAGTCGACCGTCTCCTTCGACTACGAGCGCGCGTGCGAATTCGCCGAACTCTCCATCGCCCTCGTCATGCTCCTGCCGGTCGAAGAGTACGGCGAAGTGCCGCTGCGCGATCTGGAGATCCAGGCTCTGGCCTGCGCGGGCAATGCCCAGCGCGTCGGGGACCAGTTGAACGAGGCGCGCCTGCACTTTGACCAGGCCCTGCGACGCATCGAGCGTCGACCACCGGTGCCGCTGCCCACGCAAGCCATGGTGGCGGACCTCTTCGGTTCCTTGCTGCGCGACATGCGCGAACTGCACGAGGCCGAGCAGACCTGGCTGCGGGCGGTGACCCTCTACCTGCACTTCGACGACCGGTCGATGGCCGGCAAGGTGCACCTCAACCTGGGCAACGTCTCCGAACTGCGCGGTGAGTTGCACTGCGGTGTGCGCTACCTGCGCAAGGCGCAGGGGTTGGTCGATCCGGGCTCGGATCCTTCCCTCTACGGCATCTGCCACCAGCACCTGCTCTACTTCTGCACCGAGGTCGAACTCCTCGACGAAGCGGAAGCGCTGTTGCCCCGCGTGCGCCGGCTGTGGCACCGCATGCGGCACCAGCACAATCTGGCGCTCACCCACTGGGTCGAGGGCCGTATCCGGCAGGCGCGCGGGGAGCTGGAAGAAGCCGAACGTATCTTCCGCGTGCTGATCCGGACGTTCCATCGCCAGCATCGACCCTACGAAGTAGCCCTGCTCCACCTCGACCTTTCGGCCTTGTCGGCGGAGCAGGGCGATCTGGAGCACGCTCGAGATCTGGCGTCGCAGGCCTGCGCGACGCTCCAGCTGCTGCATGTCCCGAAGCAGGTCGAGTCGGCGCTGCAAGCCCTGGTCGATCTGGTCGAGACGGAAGAACTGACCGCGAACGCCTTGCGGGCGAGTCTGAAGCGGCTCCAGCGGATCGTGCGTGCGTCTCAAGATCCTCTGGTGCTATGAAGCGAACCTTGGATCTTGCGGCCGCCTACGGCTCAGCCGTTGGGGTCGATCATGGCACTTCGGCCGTTGGGGTCGATCATGGCACTGCGGCCGTTGGGGTCGATCATGGCACTGCGGCCGTTGGGATCGATCATCGCGCTGCGCGCCGCGCTGACAGCTGGGCTCGCCGGCACGTTGTTCGGGGCGGCAACCGCGGGCAGGGCGCACAGGGCTGAGCAGCAGACGGTCAAGGCCAGGGTGATCGCGGTGCGGAACAGGTGGGTGGTAGTGAACATGGTTGTACTCTCCTTGCAGGGTTCTGGTCATCTCCAGGCGGACCCGAGTAGCTGAGATGTCCGACTTTCGATAGCCAATGTCTATTTTTCCGCAACAGAACAAAGATTGCGCTCTCTGTATCGATTGCAGGGTCTAACTCCTTCTTTTCAGAAAAAAGATAGGTTTCTGGCCCTTGCTTGTCAACTCGTCTGTGGATGGGGCGCTACAGCCGCGGAATCCAGGTAGGTTGCGTATACTGCCGGGCATGAAAATCACGAGAGATCTGCCGTCTTTGGTGACTGGCGCTTCCTCTGGCATCGGCCGTGAGATCGCGCTCCAACTCGGCCGCCGAGGTTGCCGCGTGGCCCTGCTTGCTCGCTCGCGGGAGGCACTGGAAGCCGTCGCCCAAGAAGTCGAACAGGCGGGAGGGCAGGCTCTCGTCTTGCCCACGGATGTCACTCAGGAGGAGCAGGTCGCGGAGGCGGTACGACAAGCGGTCGAGCGCTTCGACGGTCTGCGGCTGGTGATCGCCAACGCTGGGCTGGGGCGCTATGGCCTGATCGAAGAGCAACCCGCCGAGCATGTCGAGACCACCATCCTGACGAACTACGCCGGTCTCACTCGCGTCGTGCGCCACGCTCTGCCGCACCTGCTCGCGGCGACCCCCGCGCATATCGTTGGCGTCACCTCTTCCGCCGGCCTCATCCCGCACCGCCTGGCCTCGGCCTACTGCGCCTCCAAGGCCGCCAGCAATGCCTACCTGGCGACACTGCGCCTGGAGGTCCTGGATCGCGGCGTTGGCGTCAGCTGGATCTGTCCAGGCCTGGTCGAGACTCCTTTCGTCGGCAAGGCGGATCTGGATCCCGAGAAGGATCTACCGCTGCTGGCGCGCCTCCTGGTGCGGCCGTTGCAGCCCGAAGCCGTTGCTCGCGCCACGCTGCGGGCCGTCGAGCGAGGGCAGGGCGAGGTCGTGATGCCTCGGATGATGCGCTTCTTCGCCTGGACGCGACGCCTCGCCCCGGCGACGGCGGACTGGCTGAATCGCAAGACGGGATGAGTCGGGCCCGCCGCAAGCTCCTGACGGCTTGATAGACTTGGTAGATGAAATTCGAAGTCGAAAATGTGTTTCCTACCTCGCCCGAAGAGGTCGCCCAAGCGGTCTTGGATGTCGAGTTCCAGGCTGAGTTGTACGAGGCTCTGGAGTACCCCCGCTGGCAGGAGACGAGCCGCACCGAGGAAGCGGACGGTGGTCTGCACCGGACTCTCGAAGTGACACCACCGGTGGCACTGCCGGGTTTCATCCGCTCCGCGCTCGGCGACGCCACGGGTTACGGCGAGTCGCAGGTCTGGGCACCGGATCGTCTGTCCTACGCCTGGGACGTCGACTTCGAGCTCTCCTCTCGCATCGAGATGACCGGCCGCTGTACCTTCGAGCCTTGTGAGGTCGACGGTGGCGATGGTTGCCGGCGGGTGATTCGGGCCGAAGTCAAGGTCGGCATCCCGCTGCTCGGCGGTCGCATCGCCGCCTACCTGCGCGACGAGACGGTGAAGACGCAGACGGAAGCTGCAGAGGGGCTGGCCCAGTCGATGGCAGCGTCGCTGGCAGCGTCGCTGGCAGAGGGCTTGGCCGAGTAGGCCCGGTGGTCGCCCAAAGGGAATTATCATGAGTGCCCACAAGCTCAGTGCGGTCGACAGCGCCTGGTTGCGCATGGAGGACCCCACCAACCTGATGACCATCACAGGCGTGATGACCTTCCGGGGGGTGGTGGAGTTCCAGCGCATCAAGCGGCTGATCGAAGACAAGCTGCTGGATCACCCGCGCTTCCGCCGCAAGGTGGTCGAAGCACGCTTCGGCGGGCCGCGCTGGCAGGACGACGACTACTTCGCCCTCAGTCATCACCTGCACCGCACCGCCTTGCCCAGCGAGGGCGGCAAGGAGCAGCTCGAGGAGCTGGTCAGCAGCCTGATGAGCACGCCGCTCGACTACGCGCGTCCCTTGTGGCAGTTTCACTTCATCGACAACTTTCAGGGCGGTTCGGCGCTGGTGCTGCGCGTGCACCACTGCATTGGCGACGGCATGAGCTTGATGCAGGTGACGCTCGATCTCGCCGATGCGCAGAACGAAGCGTCCGCTGCGGTCGGTCATGCTGGCCGCCCACCCGGCGGCGACTCACCCGGAAGAGGCCAACCTGGCAGTAGCAAGCGCTCGCTCACCGAGACGCTGCTGCATGAAGGCGCCCAGGTGCTCGCCGACCCCGGCCGTATCCTGGACTTGTGGAAGACCGGCGGCGAAGCGGCGCGCGTGCTCGGCCGCCTGGTGGCCCTGCCCGCGGACACGCCGACCCCCTTGCGTGGTCGGCTCGGCACCCAGAAGCGTTGTGTCTGGTCCCGCCCCATCTCTCTACAGGGGGTCAAGGACATCGGCAAGGTGCTGGGGGCCACCGTCAACGATGTGCTGATGTCCGCTGTAGCCGGTGCCTTGCGCCGCTACCTCGTCGGCCGTGGACACACTCCGTCCGCCGACATGCGTGTCGTCGTGCCGGTGAACCTGCGCCCGCTCGACGACCTCAGTCTGGGCAACAAGTTCGGGCTCGTCTTTCTCGCCCTGCCCGTGGGCGTCGAGGACCCGCGCGAACGCCTGCGGCAGACCAAGGAACGCATGGACGCGATCAAGGAGTCTCCCGAGGCCTTCGTCGCCTTTGGCGTGCTGCAGGCCCTCGGCATGACCACCGCCGAGATCGAAGAGATGGTGCTCAACCTCTTCGGGCAGAAAGCCACCGGCGTCGCCACCAATGTTCCCGGCCCGCGTTCGCCGCTGCAACTCGCCGGCAGCGAGGTCGACGGGCTGATGTTCTGGGTGCCGCAGAGCGGGCGTCTCGGCCTGGGAATCAGCGTGCTCAGCTACAGTGGGCAGGTCCGCATCGGCATCGCGACGGACACGGGCCTGGCGCCGGATCCACATTCGATCGTCGAGGGCTACCACCTGGCGCTGGAAGAGCTGATGGCGACCGCCGAAGCAGCCTCCTAGCCGGCGGGAAGCGCGAAGCGCGTTGCACCGAGTGCCGCCGCGGGTCGCGCGAACAGATAGCCTTGCGCCAGCTCGACGTTCATGTCGCGCAGCACCCGGTAATCGTCCGCCGTCTCGACGCCCTCGGCGATCACCCGGGCGCCCATCTCGGTGGCCATGGCGAGCAAGCTCTTCATCAGCCTCTGCTTGACCTCGCTCTTGTGCAGCTCGTGGATCAGCGAGCGGTCCACCTTCAGGTAGTGCGGCTCGACATCGGCCAACGACGACAGCGACGAGTAGCCGGAGCCCATGTCGTCGAGCGCGACCTGCAAGCCGATCAGGCGCAGGGCGGCGACGCTGCGGCGGAACTTCTGCCAGGCGGTCATCGCCACCCGCTCGGTGATCTCGATCACGATGTCGCCCGGCTTCAGGCCGATCTTCTCGGCCTGCTCGACCAGCGTATAGCCGAACAGTTCCGGGTCCGTGAAGCCAGGGGCCGAGCAGTTCAGGAACAGCTTCTGGGGTGCGCGCAGACCTTCGGCTCCCTGGATCGACGCGAGCCGGCACAGACGTTCCAGTTCCAGTATGTGGTCGCTGCGTTCGGCGAAAGTGAACAGCATCTCGGTGGTCTCGAAGACGCCGCCGGACGGAATGCGGGTCAGGGCTTCGTAGCCCAGCACTTCGCCGGTGTGCAGGTGCACGATGGGCTGGTAGTGAATGTGCACGTCACCGCTGCGCACAATCCGTCGCAGCTCGCGTAGGCGATCACTGTGCTCGCTCTCGCGCTGGCGCCGGCAGCGGGAGCGGACGTTGTCGATGGCGTGGTAGAGCGCGCGCTCGGCTCGCACCATCGGTTCCACGAAGACCAGTTCCGAGTCGCTATCGACCGCCAGAGAACGCGTCGATTCGCCGCTCACTTGCACCGTCAGCTGGGCTTCCAGGAACTCCTGCAGTCGCAGGCGCTGGTGTTCGAGGTAGTGCTGGTGATCCTCGCCGCCAGGTAGGAAGACGAAGAGCACGAACTCGTCGCTGTGACTAGCGTACAGTGCCAAGCGCCCTTCGGCGTCGAGGTCGTCGCGCCGGAAGCTGTTGACCGCGTTGGCTACCTGCACGAGGAGCTGCTCGAAGGTCTCCCAGCCGTAGATCGACTCCAACCGTGCCTCCGCCGACAAATCCAGATAGATCAGGCCCAAACGTCGGCCCTCGGCCAGAGCATCGACCAGATCGGGCAGCAGCGCGGCCAGCACCGGTAGGCCGGTGGTGTCGTCAACCGCCTGGATGCGCTGCTCGGCGCGCTGGCGTCTCAGGGCCTGGGTGTCGTCGAGGTCCATGCTCATGAAGGCCGATCAATCTCCTAGGCGAAAACTCTGTAGTGCCGCCAGCAGTGGATCCGGCGGGGAGTCGCCGAGGATCAGGACGAAGGGTTCGATGTCTCGGTGCGATGGCTGCGTTGAAAGCTTCCAGTACAGAATACCGCGCAGCGGTCCGCGCGTCACGTCCTGCTCTGCGGTGGCCTGGGTGCGCATTGCATGTACACGATGCAGCGCCTCGACCGCCCAAGCTCGCTCAAGGCGGTCGACCGGTTGCTCGGCCCACACCAGGGCGCGCTTCTCACCCTCGCCGAGCGGTTCGCCAGCCTCGTTCGTTTCCAGCTGCGGCGTCCACACGACGGTCATACCATCGCCCGCCCAGGGGGCCAGAGTGCCGTCGCGGCGCGGCGTGTAGCCCAGTTCCGTGAAGACGATCGGCAACTCCTCGATGCTCTGGTCGCCGCGGAAGGAATCGATGTCGTCGAAGACCTTGCGCCAGCCGGCCTCGAGCCGTGGACGCAGCACCTCGGCGCGCGCCTCGCCTTCGAGCTGGTGGGCTGCCGGTCCCAGCTCCTGGTCTAGAAAGTGCGTGCGCAGCGGGAAGTAGGCGTTGATGCCGATGACGTCGAGATGCTGCCAGAAACCGACCTCGTGGTACTGGTCGAAGTTGGCGGCGTAGGTCAGCGGTCCCGCGTAGTGCTCGCGCACGCCGTCGATCAGCCACACCCAACACTCCTGTAGCAGCTGGCGCCGGGCGTTGATGCGCGCCAAGCGGTCGGGCGCACCGCCGCCGGTCATCGTCGAGGCCCAGGCACGGTTCTTGGCGATCTCGGCTCGCACCTCGTCGGCCGCGTCCGGACCGCGCTGCGCCAGGACGTCGCGCAGGTGGATCTGCTGCTGTTCTTCGTCCAGGTAATAGGCCACCAGAGGCGGGATCTCGTCCACCGGCAACGTCGACGCCAGCGCGTTCAGTTCGCTCCCCACGCCCAGCAGGTCGACCCCCTCGGCCTGAGCGATCACCGCCCACTCGTTGACGAAGCGGGCGTAGCGCCGGAACCAGGTGCGTACCTGTTCGTCGGTGCCGGGCATGACCATGCCGTGCCATAGAAAGCGGTTGGCGTCGTACGCGTGATCGAGTGCCAGGCGCAGGATCAGCACCACTTCGAGCCCTGCCTGCTTGGCCGTGCGGATCTCGTGCAGCACCCACTTGTTGTCTTCGTCGAACCACAGGTGATCGGTGTCCCAGTTGCCCTGGTGAGCGTAAACCGTCACCGCGACGGTGTTGAGACCGTGCGCGTCGAGCGAGGTCACCCAGGCGTCGTGATCCGGCTCGTTGACCTGGATGCCGCCGAGCAGGAAGCTGTCGAGTTTCGTGTCCGTCACGGTGGGTCTTGGGGGCATGGCGTCGGGGGTGTTTTGGGTGCAGGCGGTGAGCAGCAGGAGGAGCGGGAGAAAGAGGGTCTTGCGCATGGCGGGCGATTGTATCGTGGTGCCCCCTGCAGGGGACAGCAGGTACACTGGCACCATGCTTGCCTTCCTCCTCTCCCTGCTGCTGATTGCGGACACGCCACCTCTACCGCCGGATCCCCCCACGCTTCTCGCCGAGGCTCAGCGTGCCCTGGATGCGGGCGATGCTGCCAGCGCCGAAGCGAGCTTTCGTCGCTTGCTCGACATCGCCCCCACCTGGGTCGATGCGCACCAGGGGCTGGCGTCGGCGCTCGCGGCGCAGGGAAGGGTGGCCGAGGCGCGGACACATCTGCTGCAGGTCGCCGGAGCGCTGTGGCAGGTGGAGGCTCTGGAGCCGGCAGTGGCGGTCCTGGAGCAGGGGCTGCAGTTGGCCGGCACACCCATCGAGACGGTACCGTTCCATGGCTTGTTGGGGAGGATTCTCAGTCGGCAGCGAGCGTATCCCGACGCCGTCGAGCACCTGCGGACTGCGTTGGAAGCCCTGCCCGCGGCGGCGGGGCAGCGAGAGCTGGAAGAGGAGCTTCTTCGTCTGCGGCTCTATCTGGGTGCCGCGCTGTGGGAAAGTGGGCGTCCCGGTGCGGCGGAAGGCGTGTTGCAGGAAGCAGTGGCACGGCCGGGTGTGTGGCAGCTGTCCGCAGCGCCGACCGCGGTGTACCAGTTGGGACGGCTGCAGCTGTGGCAGGGGCGAGCGCGGGAGGCAGCCTCGTCGCTGCTTGCTGTCGCCGAGCGTCGACCCGAAGATCCGGCCGTGCAACTCGATCTTGGACGTGCCTACGAAACTGTCAAGAACCTGCAGGGTGCTCTCGCCGCCTTCGAGCGCGCTGCCGAGCTGGCGCCGCAGTCGTCAGCGCCGCACTATGGCTTGGCGCGTGTCTACCAGCTCCAGCGCAACCCAGAAGCCGCGCAGGCTGCCATGGCGCGCTACCGCGAACTCCTTGCCGCCGAGCAACAGCGCCGCCGTGACGCCGGGCGCCAGCGAGCGGCGCTGGATCAAGGTTGGGTGTTGCTGCGCGAGGGGAAGGCTGTGGCCGCGGCGGCGCAGTTCAGTGGATTGCTGGACAGCGTCGAGGCGCTGGTGGGGGCGGCGGCGGCGTACCAGACGCTGGGAGAGATCGAGACGGCGGTCGAGAAGCTGGAGCGGGCCGTCGTGCTGGCGCCGGAGCGGGAGGACTTGCGCTTGAGGCTGGCCGATCTGAAGTAGCTACGGTAGCAGCTTGCGCTCCTTCGCCGTCCGCTCCAAATCCTCTCGGAAGTCTGGATGCGCGATGCCGATCAAGGCCTCGACCCGCTGGCGCAGATTGCGGCCGAAGAGGTTCGCGGCGCCGAATTCGGTGACCACGTAGTGGACGTCGGCGCGGCTGGTGACGACGCCGGAGCCGGGTTTGAGTTCTGGTACGATCCGGCTCAGGGTTCCACGCTTGGCGGTGGCGGGCAGGGCGATGATCGGCTTGCCGCCTTTGGAGCGCGCGGCACCGCGGATGAAGTCGACCTGGCCGCCGAAGCCGGAGTAGATGTAGGTACCCATCGAGTCCGAGCAAACCTGCCCCGTCAGGTCGACCTCGATCGCCGAGTTGACGGCGACGAGATTGTCGTTCTGACTGGCCACGAACGGGTCGTTGACGTGATCGACCGGGTGGGCCTCGATCAGCGGGTTGTTGTCGAGGAAGTCGTACAGGGTCTCGGTGCCGAGTGCGAAGGTGACGATGACCTTGCCCGGGTGCAGGCTCTTGCGGTTGCCAGTGACGACGCCGCGTTCGATGGCGGCCATGGCGCCATCGGAGATCATCTCGGTGTGGATGCCCAGATCCATGGGGCCGTCGAGGGCGGCGTAGACGGCGTCGGGGATGCCGCCGATGCCCATCTGCATGGTGGCGCCTGGCTGGATCAGGCTCAGCACGTGACGGCCGATGGCGGTTTCGACCTCGCTCGGTGGCTTGGGCTGTAGCTCGGGCAGGGGCTCGGTGGCCTCGACGAAGGCGTCGACGCGGTTGACGTGCAGAAAGGAGTCGCCGAGCACGCGCGGCATATTCTCGTTGACCTGTACGATCACCTTCTTGGCTTGCTGGCAGGCCGTCTTGGACGCCAGCACCTCGACGCCGAGGCTGAGGAAGCCGTGTTCGTCAGGCGGCGAGCACTGCACCATGGCGACATCGAGTGGCACGATGCCGTCGCGGAACAGGCGCGGGATCTGGTGCAGGAAGATCGGTGTGTAGTCGGCGCGGCCGTCGTTGACCGCCTGGCGATCTGCGGGGCCGACGAAGAGGGAGTTGTGGCGGAAGTGCCCTTCCATGCCCGGCGCCGACAGCGGATCGTCTCCGAGCAGCAACACGTGGCTCAGCTGCACGTTCTCCAACGCGTCGCGCTGCTGCGCCAGCGCGCGGACCAGGGTTTGTGGAATGGCGGCATTGCCGCCGTAGTAGACGCTGTCACCACTCTGCACGAGCGAGACGGCTTCTATCGGGGTCTTGAGCTTGGCTTTGTAGTCGTCCAGCCACTTCATGGCGTCGGAGCTTCCTTCTGCAACAGGAGGTCGAGCTGTTCAGCCGGCAGATCGAGCGTATCGGCGGCGTCGCGATGGACCAAGCAGCCCCGGTAGAGGTAGACGCCCTGGCGCAGGCCAGCGTCGGCGCGTAGCGCTGCGGCGCCGTCCGCAGCCAGAGCGGTGAGGGTGGGCAGCGCGGCGTTGGCGAGCGCGCGGCAAGCGGTGCGGGCGATGTTGGCCGTCATGTTGGGCACACAGTAGTGAATCACGCCGTGCGCTTCAAAGGTCGGATGCTGCAGATTCGTCGGCCGGCTGGTCTCGACGCAGCCGCCCTGGTCGACGGCGACGTCAATGATCACGCTGCCCGGTTTCATGCCGCGCACCATTTCCTCGCTGAGCACGAAGGGGGCCCGCCGGCCGGGGATCAGGACCGCTCCTATGACGACGTCGGCGATGGTGGCGAAGCGAGCCAGCCGCTGCTGTCCAGGCGTTGCTGTGACGACCTGGCCGTGCAGCTCTTGGTTGAGGTGGCGCAGCTTGCTGAGGTCGTGGTCCACCACGATGACGTGCGCACCGATGGCCGCTGCCTGGCGCGCGGCGGTGCTGCCAACGGTGCCGGCGCCCAGGATCAGAACGGTCGGTGGTGGCACGCCAGGCACATTGCCAAGCAGGATCCCGCGTCCGCCGGATTCGTTCTGTAGATGGTACGCGGCCGTGTGCACGGCCAGTTGACCGGCCAGTTCCGACAGTGGCAGTAGCACCGGCATGCCACCCTCGGCGTCGCGGACGATCTCGTAGCCGATCACGGTGGCTTCCAGCTGCTGCAGGGTCTCGACGTGCGCTCGCGGTGCCACGGCCAGATGGTGGAAGCCGCAAATCCACTGGCCGGGACGCAGCAGATCCAGTTCGTCGGCACTCAGGGGGCCGACCCGTGCCAGCAAGTCGGGACGGCCATAGGCTTCGTCCCGGTCGTAGACGATGCGGGCGCCTGCTTGCTGATAGTCGGCGTCCCGAAAGTGGGCATCGTTGCCCGCGCCAGCTTCGATCAGCACCTCGTGGCCTTGGCGGCACAGGTGGCCGGCTGCGGACGGGGTCAATCCAACTCTGTGTTCGTGGCGGTGGCTCTCGCGGGGCACTCCGATCAGCATAGTGACTCCTGGCGAAACGCTATCACGCGATCCACGATCTTCCGAACAAGAGATTCGAGAGCAGAGGAGTCCAGAGACAAAAAAGGCGGGTGCGGTGCCGGTTACCGCGCCCGCATTTCCCCACGGAAGGGGTGGTTGTCGGACTCAACAAAGTCATAGTACAGAGACAGGAGTTTTGCGAAACCCCTCCCGTGGGTGGTCTTGTGTCTGCCTTCGGGCCAACCCTTTGGGGTGGGCCCGAAGGCGACAGTGCCGCTGTGGTGCGGGGGCGGCTGACGCTACTCGGTGCGCAGCGCGATCACCGGATCGACGCGCGCGGCCCGACGGGCCGGCACCAGGCATGCCAGGTGGGCGACCAGCATCAGGAGCAGGGTCATGCCGGCGAAGCTCACCACATCGGTCGTCTGAACTTCGAAGAGGAGCTCACTGAGCAGGCTGCTGGCGACCTGCGCTGCAGCCCAGGTAGCGATCAGGCCGACGGCGACGCCGGAGGCTACCAGGCGTGTGCTCTGCTGCAGGACCAAGCGCAGCACGTCACGGGTGCGAGCGCCGATGGCCATGCGCACGCCGATTTCCTGGGTGCGCTGCGCCACGGAGTAGGACACCACGCCATAGAGCCCGATGCTGGCCAGCATGAGGGCGAGCAAGGCGAAGAGGCTGGTCAGGATGGCGTAGAAGCGTGGCCTTGACGTCGAGCCCCGGACCAGGTCGCGGAGCAGGAAGGAGCGCCAGATCGGCTGGTACGGAGCGACAGCCCACAACTGCTCCTGTGCCAGGGAGAGCATGCGCTGCGGATCGCTGGTGGTCCGTGCCACGAAGCTCATGGTGCCGCCAGTGCTCTGGGTGAACGGCTGGTAGAGTTCCGGTGTGGGGGCCATGGCCATGCCGTCCTGACGCACGTCGTTGACCACGCCGACGATGGTGATCGGCTGCTCGTAGATGTTGACGATCTGGGCGCCGAGCGGGTCTGCGCCGTTGAAGAAGCGGTCGACGGCGGTCTGGTTGAGTAGGGCCACCTTCGGTGCGCCGCCGCGGTCGTCGTTGTTGAACAGGCGTCCGCGTAGCAGGCGCATGCGGAGCGTCGTCAAGTAGCCGGAGTCAACCGCGTTGTAGCCGATCTGCTCTTTCTCGTCCTCGCTGCGGCCGGCGAAACAAACCGGCATAGAGCCACCCTGGATCACGCTCAGCGGTACCGCATTGGTGAGGCCGGCGGACTCGATCCCGGGCAGCGCGCGCAATCTCTCCAAGACTTGTTCGCCGAAGGCCAGCTGTTGCGCCGGCTCGCGGTAGCGCTCACCGTAGGCGAAGACCTGCAGGACCAGCACGGATTCGGCGTCGTAGCCGGGGTCTTGTAAGGCGAGCTTGCCGAAACTCCGCAGCATCAAACCTGCACCGATCAGCAGGAGCAGTGACAGGGCAACCTGGGCGATGGTCAGCGTGCTGCGACTGCGCAGGCCGCGGCGGTCACCTTGGACCGCGCGGTCGTTGCCGCGCAAGGTGTCGTTCAAGTCGAGGCGGGAGGCCTGCAGCGCCGGAATCAGGCCGAAGAATAGGCCGGAGACGAGGGACACGCCGACAGTGAACAGCAAGACTTGGCGATCGATCCCTACCTCGTGGACGCGTGGCAGGTCCGGTGCCGCGGCCAGGAGCAAGTCGAGTCCCCAGAGGGCTAGCAACAGGCCCAGGCCGCCGCCGATCAGGGCGAGCAGCACGCTCTCGGTGAGCAGCAAGCGCAGCAGGCGTCGTCGCGAGGCACCGAAGGCGGCACGAAGGGCCACCTCCCGGCGGCGTGTGGCACCGCGCGCCAGCAGCAGGTTGGCGACATTGACGCAGGCGATCAGCAGTACCAGTACGGTAGCGCCGAGCAGCGCCCACAGGGCCGGCCGTACCGGCTGTACCAAGTTTTCCTGGACGCTGACGGTGCGGATCGTCCAGCCTTGGTTGCTCTCTGGATACTGTTCCTGCAAGGCGGCGGCCAGGTTGGTGAGTTCGCTTTGCGCTTGCTTGAGTGTGACCCCGGGAGCCAGACGGGCGAAGGTGTTCAGGCCGCGATTGTCGCGCGGCAGGTGTTCTGGGTGGAGCGTGTGAGGAGCATAGACTTCGATACCCAGGACTGGGAAGTCGACCGTCGGCGGCAGCACGCCGATGACCGAGTAGTCGACGTTGTCCAGGTTGAGTGTTTGCCCGACCAGGCCGGGATCGCCGCCGAATTGCCGTTGCCAGAACCCGTGCCCCAGCAGCACTACGCGGTCCTTGCCCGGTTCTTCTTCCTCGGGCGCGAAGAGGCGGCCGTGCAGCGGTTCGACACCGAGCTGGTGCAGCAGTCCGGGCGTCACCAGCACGGTCGACAGTTCGCGTGGCTGTTCCTCTCCGGTCAGCGCCAGGCCGTACCAATTCTGGACACCCATGTACTGCAGCGTTTGTGTCCGTTCCCTCAGGTCGACGAAGTCGGCGGGGGACACGCCGGCCTGAAAGATACTCTGGTCTGCCTTCTCGGCGAACACGTGCACCAGGCGGTCGGGTTCCGGGTAGGGCAGCGGAGTCAGCAGTACCGCGTGTACGACGCTGAACAAGGCCGTCGTCGTACCGATGCCGAGCGCCAGCGTCAAGACGGCAATGACGGTGATCGAGCCATTCTTGCGCAGGGTGCGGAAAGCGTAGACGAGGTCGGCGCGCAGGGTGTCCATCGATGTCTCCTTCGGGGCGGTTCTCGGTCGGAGTACCGACATTGCACGATCCGTGCCGGGCTGGAAGTCCCTGGCTCCGGGTGGCGCCTCGCGGCGAGTGTCCGTTTTCGGACAGGTACCGATCGGATTGCCGACAGCTGCAGGCATGTGTGAGTGCGGACATCCGATTCTGTTACACGAGAAAGCCCGGCCCCGCGACGCGGAACCGGGCTCGTTCGAAGTCAGTACGGTCTTACCGCGTGATCAGGGAGAGATCACTGGCAAGACGCGTTCTGCGGGCAGGCGTCCTGGTCGTCCGGGACGCCGTCGGCGTCAAAGTCGGACATGACGTAGAGCACCAGGCCATCGTGGTCCGAGGAGCGCAGCGGCGTGGTGTCGTCGTTGATCAGGTCGCGGGCGGCGTCGGCGTTGCCGCGGCCGTAGGCCATGCCGCGGGCGAAGGTGTTGAGCGCCGAGCTGGTCAGCGCGTGGTCGAGCACCTGGGCGGTGCCGCCGAAGATGAACGAGTAGCGGTCGGCGGCGGGCAGACCGAGCACCTGGTTGGTCAGGTTGGGGCTGACCAGGTCGGGACCGGACAGCAAGTTGTCGCCGGGCACGAAGTCGCCCATGATCTGGCCCACGGCGTCGACGTAGCCGTCGGTGAACTGGTAGGCGTTGAAGTCCCCGGTGACGACCAGCCGGACATTGGGATCGGCGCTCTGTTCATTCTGCACCATGGTGGCGATCGACTGTGCCTGCTCGAGACGTTTGTTGCGCACGCGCGGGCCGCTGGTTGGGTCGTCGATCCCGCCCAGAGAGCGGTTGTGGACCACCAGCACCGAGATGTCGAAGGCGGCACCGTTGCCGGTGTAGCTGGCTTCCAGCAGCAGCGGCGGACGGTCGTGGAGCAGGGTGTTGTCGAAGGTGTGCAGCTCGGAGGCGCCGAGCTGGGTCACGGCGGTGACGCTGACCGTGTTGCGGACCAGGAAGCCAACGTCGATGCCGCCGACGTCGTTTCCTTCTACCAGGTAGCCGTTGTAGATCGCGGCTGGATCATCGCTGGCGATCTCGGCCGCCAGGTCTTGCAGCACGCCGAGCTTCTCGACCTCCTGCACGGCCAGAATGTCCGGCGCGTCGAGAACGCCCAAGATGTACTGGCTAAACTTGCTCAGGCGGATGTTGTACTCGGCGGTCGTGACCACCGTCTCACCGCCGTCGGCGACGTCATCGAACAGACGGAAGAGGTTGAGCGAGCCGACGGTGAACTCACCCGCGTTGCGAGCCCCGACGGCCAGCGGCAGGGAGGTGGGAGTGGTGGTGAGGCTGGTGGCCCAGATCTCGTAGTCGCCGAACTCGTAGGCCAGCACACCTTCGGCGGTGAAGCTGGAGCCGGCCGGGATGGTCTGGTTGGCCAGGCCCAGCTTGTCGGGGTCGAGCTCGAATACCTCGGGGTTGCCGTCCCACACGGGCAGACCGGCGAGACCGGGGTACTCGATGCCGGGCTCACGGTAGGCGCGTGTGCCGCCGGCGACGATGTGGACCTCGGCGACCGGATCGGTGGTGAAGCTCTGGTTCGGGCCCGAGACGGCGCCGCCGGTGACGCTCACCCGCATGCCCTCGTAGCGCTCGAATTCGGTGGCCGACAGCGGCGCGACGGGTGATGGTGTCGAGCCATCGAAGGTGACCGCGGTGGGCAGGGTCTGGCCCGTGGCGGTGACGGTGACGCTGGAGGCTGGGCTGATCTCGGTGAAGTCGAAGTACTCGACCACCGTGCCGCTGACGTCCACCAGGTCGCCGACGCTCACCGTCGGGGCCGTGCCGGTGTAGACCAAGATGCCGTTGGAGGTCTCGGGGTCGGCGTCGGCCCGGTTGTCCGGCGTCTGGATGAAGAAGCCATCGACGCCGACCGCCGTGACCACGTTGGCCTCGGTGGTGACGCTCTGGCCGGCGTAGGTCGAGGCCAGGCCATTGCCCTGGATGTCGAAGATCTCGACGCTGCTGCCCGGTCCCGGACCGCTGCCGCAGTTGGCGGTATGGCTGCCCAGGTCGTCGAAGGTGTTACGGCTGAAGCCGTCCCACTCGACACTGGGGTCGAAGGCGTCGGTCTCGGTGGTGTCACCGGCGCAGACGGTGTCGAGACGGCGCAGGGTGTTGTCCTTGGTCGAGATCAGGCCGGAGCCCCACTCCTGGCCCGGATCGACGCCGACCTGCCCGAGGCTGTCGACGATCGGGCCGCCGGCGCCCTTGCGCAGGACCACCGCGTCGTCCCCGTTGAAGGTCACGCCGCCGGACGTCTGGTCGGCAACGCTGGTGACGGCGCCGCTGGCGTTGGAGTTGGCCAGCACGTAGGTGGCGCCGTCGGCGACGGTGCCGGTGAGTGCGATGGTCTGACCGGCGGAGGTCGAACCGTTGAAGTAGATCTCGACCTGGTAGCCGTCGGCCGCGAGGTCGATGCTGGCGCCGGTGCCGTTGTAGAACTCGAGCGCCTTGTTGTTCGAGCTACCCTCGACGTACTCGGACAGCAGCAGGTCGCTCAGACCACCACCGCCGGGGCCACCGGTGCCGCCGCAGGAGGCGGTGTGACTGCCGAGGCCGCTGAAGTCGTCGGTGGCGAAGCCGTCCCACTCGGTGGTGGGGTCGAAGGAGTTGGTCTCGTTGCTGTCGCCAGCGCACACCGTGCTCTGGCGGCGCAAGGTGTTGTCCGCCGTCGAGACGGTGCCCGAGCCCCACTGCGAGCCGGGGTCGAAGCCGACTTCACCGAAGCTGTCGACGATCATGCCCGTGGCGCCGCCCTTGCGCAGCACGATAGCGTCGTCGCCGTTGAAGAAGGAGTTGCTGGGGGTCGAGTCGGCCACCGCCAGGACGGCCGGGTCGGCGCTGTCGTCGGCGATCACGTAGACGTCGCCCGCGGCGATGGTGCCGCTCAGGCTGAGCGTCGTGCCGGCGGACAGGTTGCCGTTGAAGTAGAACTGCAGCGTGTAGCCACCAGCGGCGAGGTCGATGCTGGCGCCGGTGCCGTTGTAGAGTTCGACCGCCTTGTTGAAGGAGCTGCCTTCGACCACCTCGGAGAGAATCAAGTCCGAGGTCTGGGCGCCGGCGGGTTGGACCACGCAGAGCAGAGCCAGCGCCGACAGCGCGATGGCCAACAGTGTCTTTGTAGCAGTGGACGCAGTTGTCCGTGGGATTCGCATTCTCGTTTCCTCCTCGAAACGCAGTTGGGGTGGGCCCGGTACTAGTTGGTCCGGGTAGTTCTTCTCGGCGAAGAAATGGGATGAAGCAGGAGATGGGATGAGATACTGCGGCGGCTGCCGCGCGCAGAAAGTAGCAGGATGGAGCGCGGGGGGCAAGACGCGGGGGTCTTCCTGCCAAGCTGGGTGACCGGCTGTCACCCTGGCGCCACCTCTGTCACACCATCGGATCCAATGCCGGATGTAAACCTCACTCTCTCGGAGACTCGGATGTCCCAGATCGATGTAGCTCTGTTGACGGAAGACCGCTATGAGCGGCTGGACTTCGGCGACTCTGCAGCGGGCAGTGCACCTGCCAGAGAAGCCAACGGCGGCATGCCCGAGTGGTATGTGCGCCAGATTCTCGACGAGGACGCGCTGCTGCGCGCGGCCCTGGAGCGGCGTGGCCTGAGCGTCGAGCGGCTGTCCTGGAGCCGGGACGTCGACTGGAGTCGTTTCCGCTGTGCCGTCTTCCGGACCACCTGGGACTACTCCTGGCGTCGCGCCGAGTTCGATGCCTGGCTGCAGCGCGCGTCGCAGGCCACGCGATTGCTCAATCCGCCCGAAGTCGTACTTTGGAACCTCGACAAGCGGTATCTGTCCGAGCTGCCGAAGCGCGGCGTCAACGTGGTGCCGCAGCACGTGGTGGAAACCGGAGAGCACGTCGCTCTGCTCGACATCCTCGTGGCGCGCGACTGGCAAGAGGCGGTCGTCAAGCCCGTTGTCTCGGCGGCTGGTCGCGACACCTTCCGTGTCGATCAGGTCACCGCGGGAGAGCTGGAGGAGCGCTTCCAGGAGTGCCTGGAGCGCGAAGCGATGATGGTGCAGCCCTTCCAGGCGTCGATCCTGCGGGATGGCGAGCTGTCCTTGATGGTGATCGACGGGGTGACCACACATGCGGTCCGCAAGTTGGCCAAAGAGGGTGAGTTCCGCGTTCAGGACGATCACGGAGGGACCGTCCACGAGCACGCGCCGAGCGCCGAAGAGGCCGCCTTCGCCGAGGCGGCGGCCCATGCCGCGGTACCGGCTGCGGTGCCGGAGACTGGCGGCGGAGATCTGCTCTACGCCCGCGTCGACGTGGTGCGCGACGCGGGTGGAGCTTTGAGCGTCATGGAGCTGGAGCTGGTCGAGCCCGAACTCTTCCTACGCTTCCACCCACCGGCCGCCGAGGAGCTGGCGGCGGGGATTGCAAAGCGGTTGCAGAGGGGCTAGAGACGTCGATTGCTCTCCTCTCTTGCGCCAGAGAGGAGAGCAGGGCTGTAGACCTTGGGGCTACTGGCAGGCGACCGTGTTGCACAGAATGCAGTTGGAGCAATCCGACTGGTCGGCGCAGCAGCCGGCCGCGCAGTAGGTCCAGACGCCCCAGTACGAGTTGGTCGTACCGCCGGCAGCCTGTTCGAGCTGCTGTTCTTCGGTTAGCGTCTCGCGCTTCAGGGTGAGCTTCTTCCGGGTACGCTTCTTCATTGCGAATCTCCTCTACTTGAATTGTCGGGAACATCTGCGAGAGTGCGATACAGAATTTCTATAGCAGGCTACTCTCTGTGTCAATGAGGTGTTTTGTTCAGGCTTTGCGTGAGCCATGGTGAGGTGCGGGAATCCAGAGCTGTGATGGGTTGTTCTCACTGGCGACACACTCTGTCCAGAAATTAGGAGGTGCTTCGTGCGCCAGGTGGCTGTTCTGCTCCGTTTCATCGTTCCGCTGCTCCTTCTCGTGCCGGCAGTCGAGCCGGTGCAAGCCTGCAACGCCCGCCAAGCGGATTCGATCCACGCCCACTCGCACCTCGCACCCGCCAAGCGTGCGTTCACCGTTGGCAAGTCCGAATTCGGACTCACCGAGTGTCGCGGCGGCCAGGCGGGAATCTACCCATGCCGAGGTGTTGACCTGCTGGCCTTTGTGCCGTTGGGGGAGATGGGGGGGACGACGCAGACCACGGCCAACGACGTCTGGGGCTGGACGGATCCGGTGACGGAGAAGGAATACGCGATCGTCGCGCACTCGGACGGCGTCGCCTTCTTGGACATCAGCGACCCGCAGCGTCCGAGGTACCTCGGCAAGCTGCCGACAAATACCATCGCGACCGGCTGGCGCGACACCAAGGTCTACCGCGATCACGCGTTCGTGGTCGCCGATGCGGCGCAGCAGCACGGGGTGCAAGTCTTCGACCTGAAGCGCCTGCGCGGCCAGACGAGCGCCAAGACTTGGAATGCCGACACCGTCTACGGTCGTCTCGGTTCGTCGCACAACATCGCGATCAACGAGACCACCGGCTTCGCCTATGCCGTGGGTTCGGACACCTGCGAGGGTGGCCTGCACATGATTGATATCCGGGCGCCCAAGAATCCGACGTTCGCTGGTTGTTTCGACGCCGACGGCTACACCCATGATGTCCAGTGCGTGATCTACCGCGGCGCCGACGCGGACTATTTCAACCGAGAAGTCTGCTTCGCCAGCAACGAGGACACGTTGACCGTCGTCGACGTGCAGAACAAGAGCGCGCCGCGCATGGTGTCGCGCATCGGCTATGGTGGTTCCGGCTACACGCACCAGGCCTGGTTGACCGAGAACCACCGCTTCCTGCTGATGGACGACGAGGCCGACGAGCGCCAGCAGGGCCACCGCACCCGCACCTACGTGTGGGACGTGCGTGACCTCGACGCACCGAAGCTGATTGGCCGCTATAACGCCTCCACTGGTTCGATCGACCACAACCTCTACATTCGCGGCGACCACGCCTTCCAGGCCAACTACCTGGCGGGCCTGCGCATTCTCGACCTCGATCGCGTCGGCCAGGGGAAGCTGACCGAGATCGCCTACTTCGATGTCGCTCCCGGCCGCGACAGTACCGGCTTCAGCGGCAGCTGGAGCGTCTACCCCTTCTTCGAGAGTGGCGTGGTGCTGCTCACCGACATCAGCCAGGGCGTGTTCCTGCTGCGTCCGGACGTGTTACCGGCGCCGGTCGAGGTTGCCACAGTCAGCGCGCAGCCGGCGCAGGCCAACGGTAGTCCGAACCCCGGCGGTGCATTGCTCGCTGGCCGGCCGATTCGCTTCGAAGTGCCGTTTACCGGGCCGGGCATCGAGGCGAGCTGGACCTTCGGCGACGACGGCATGGCCTTGCCCGCCGGGCCGTGCGACGCTCAGGAATTCTGCGCTACGCACATCTTCCCGGAGGCCGGCAGTTACTCGGTGCGCGTCGCGGTGCGCGGCGACAAGGGACAGCTGGCCGAAGCGACGAAGCAGGTGCAGGTGATCGACGGCGAGCTGAGCCAGCTTTCGGAAGCCGCCTTCCTGCAGAGCGTCATCCTCGGCCCGCGCGGCAATACCGGCACCTTCCGCAGCAACGTCTGGGTCCACAACGCCGGCAAGCTGGCCGCTTCCGTCGACTTCATCTTCCTGCCGCGCGGTATCGGCTCCGCCGAGGCGGTGCTCAAGCGTCTGACCATCCTGCCCGACGCCACCCTCTTCGTGCCCGACGTGCTGAACTCGGTCTTCGGCATCGACAACGGCCAGGGCTCGATCTTGCTCAACTACCGCGCCGAGCTGATCGGCGGCGATGCCGAATCGGGGCCGCACCTGGCCGCGATCAGTCGCTCGTTCGTCGAGGCGGCGGAGGTCGAAGGCAGCTTCGGCCAACTGGTGGCCGAGGATCGGGTCTTCTCCTTCAACGCCGAGTCCAAGACTACCGCCGGCATCCTTGAGGGCGACGGTTTCATCACCACCCTGCTAGCCGCCAACCTCGACGGCTCCCAGGGACTCGTGACCGTCGAGCTGTTTGACGCTGCTGGTGTCCAGGTGGGCAGTGAACAGAATCTGCCCCTCGGGCCGGGTGTCAGCCGCATCCGCCGGCTTTTGCAGCTGTTCCCCGAGGTAGTCGACCACCAAGGTCCTTTCACCGCGCGCTTCCGCTCCAACGGCATCGCCTTCGCTGCCTCCGCGACTCTGCTCGAAGCCGAGAGCGAGGACCAGGTCTTCGTGCCCGCCAGCGAGCCGACTTCCGACTCCGTCCTCTACCTGCCGCGCGTGGTGCGAGCCACGGGCCAGTTCGATGTCCAGCTCTCCAGCTGGTTGGTGGTGGTCAACGAGAGCACGGACGCCACCCAGCTGATCGGCGAGCTGCTGCTACGCGGTGCCAACAACAGCGATCCCCAGCGCGCCACCCGTACGCTGGCGGCGGGCGAGACGCTGGTGTTGCAGGACGTCATTCAAGACCTCTTCGGCCTCGATGTCGCTACCGGTGCCTTGCGCGTCAACTGGAGCAATGCCGACGGCGTCGCCCCACGGTTGCTCAGCTACGGCTTTGCCCGCACGCCGACTCCGGAGGGTGCTGCGGACGGAGAAGCAGGCGCCCGCTTCGGCATGCGCATCGGCACCCTCACCGCGGCAGACGCCATCGCTACCGAGGGCGTCCAGTTCGCTGCTGAGCAGAGCGATCTCTTCCGCTCCAGCTACGGCGCCGTCAACCTGCACGACCGCGGCACCGTCCTGAGTCTGGAACTGGTCGACGGCGCCGGTGCTGTGCTGCGACAGGCCGAGGTCAATCTCAGGCCCTTCCAACACCTGGAGCGCAACTTCGCGGGCATCTTCGACAGTTTGGGCAATGGCAGCAACTGGACGGTGCGCACGACGGTCATCTCCGGCGGTCCAGTGCTCACCTACCTGGCCAACATCAATGCCAGCGGTGACGTGTTCTTCGTGCCGGGGGCGCCACAGCCGGGGGCGCCCTAGCCGGGGGCGCCACAGTCGGGGGCGCCATAGCCCGCCTCGCTGGCAATGCCGATGCCGAGATGTTCTACCGGCCGGGGAGCCGTGCTGACCGTCGCCAGACGGTTGCTTCGCGCCGGAGCTGCAACTGAAGCTGTGTCGAGTCACGATCGACTGTGGAGAACTGGACGTTGCCCATCGCGCTGCCAGCTCCGCGGCCGTCTTGGAACAGGAAGCGCTCTCGCGTCACCGCGATCAAGCGCTCTCGGGGCTTTGCCGGCAGCTGAATCCACAGCTCGCCCTGGTGCCTGGAGATCGTGAGGGAGGTTCCGTCCAGTTCGTAGGTTCCTGCCAGGCGCCGCAACTGCTGCTCCGAGAGCTCGGGTGCTGCGGGTGGTCGGAAGGCACTGTCCGGGATCTCGACGTTGATTTCCAGGGACTCGACGACGTTGATGTGACGCTCATCGGGCGGAAAGAGGGATTCCGTACGGTGCGGCAGGATCGGCAAGTTCTCCGTCTGGTTGCCGACCCGGCGGTACTCGAACAGGCGATAGCGGCTGAGCGCCGTGCCTTGAGAGGTTTCGAGGGTGCGGGTGACTTCGCGCGGCAGGCCGGTGTCGGCAGTGAAGTAGACATCGGCCTGGCGTGGCGCGTCGAGCTGCGGGTCCGGTGTCAGGTAGCGCAGGTGATCGACGACTTCGCCGTCGAGTTCTTCGCGCCCGACGTACGAGACCTGCACACCGCGTTCGCACAGGGTGAAGTAGAAGGGGTGCGCTTCTTCGTCACGCTTGAAGCCCTCGGCCGGGGGGAGGGCATAGGGAGCGAGAGCGCCATCGTTCTGCGTCCAGGAGGTCGTGCCGTCGGTGGCGAAGATGAGCTTCTCGGTAAACGGCGGCAGGTTGGCCGGAGTTTCGAGATAGCTCTGGTTCGGGCTCTTCTGTAGGCGCAGGTATGACGCTTCGCGGAAGACCTCGCCACGCAAGAGGATGGTCTGGGTGCCGGTTTCCCGACGGCTGTGCTCGGAACGTAGGGCGGCCTCACCGCCTTGCGCCTGAACGGCACGCTGAATCACTTGCAGTGCGTGTGCTTCGATGCCGTCGCACGCGGGTTCCCGGATCGGAGCGCGATCTACGGCGGAGGACGGTTGTGAGGAAAGCAGGAAAAGCAGGACGATGACGACAGGGCGAACAGGCATGGATGGGCTCCCTTCGTGGTTGTGGCATGGGGCGATCCGCGGCGAAGGCCGTGGGTTCAGGAGCCAGTACGCGGCGTCGTACGTTCGGTTGGCGGTGGCGGGATAAGTGGGACTGAGGGTGGGGCGAGCGGTGGTGCGACAGTTTCCGGATCGCTAGCCGAGGCTGTCGAGATCGCTCAGGCTGGAGCGGTAGCGGCGGCTGACGCGGAGCTCCGTGCCGTCCTGAAGCCGTAGATGAGCGTCACCATGGCCGACCGCTCGCAGCTCCCTCACGCGTGCCGTGTTGACCAGGGTGGAGCGATGGATACGCCGGAAGCCGTGGACCTGCAAGCGGTGGTGGAGGTCTTTCAGCGGTTCGCGCAGCAGGTAGCTCGAAGGCCCTACGTGTAGGCGGCTGTAGTTGCCGTCGGCCGCGACCCAATCGACCTCCGCGGCATCGACCAGACGCGTCCGGTCGCCGACGCGGACGCTCAGGCGTGGCGGCGTGTCCACTGGCTGTCGCAGCAAACCCTCGAGTCGCAGCTCGAGTTTGAGTGCCTGTAGCTGGGCTTCGCTGAGCTGAGCTTGGAGCGCGGCGGTCTCCAAGCGCCTGAGTTGCTGGCGGCGTAGCAGGTCGTAGGCTAGACCGGCGGCGCCGATGGCTGCGTAGCCGAGCAGGAAGAGCACGAAGCCGACGCTCATGTAGTGCAGCCAGCCGAGCCACAGGCTGCGTACCGACGCCTGGCTCAGCGTGCCTGCATGCCACATGTGGAGCAGTGCCAGGTAGGTGGAGTAGAGACAAGCCCAGCCGGCCGCCGTGCTGCTGTGCAGGGCGAACTCGCCGATATGCCTCGACCACTTCGCGCCTTGTTCTCCCGCGTCTTCACGCTGCCAGCGGCGGTGTAAGATCCAGTGCAGGAGGGCCGCAGAGGCGGCGGCCCAGGGCCACCACAGCAGGAGAGCGTCGGTCAACTCCCGCCATATGGAGGCGGGCTTCTGTCCGAACACCAGGGAGACATACCCCTGTGCCGCGGTGGCGAGAACCAGCAGAAGCCAGGCGGCCCAGAAGACGAGTCGGCCCGGGGGCGCCGGAGTGTCGGTGCCTCGAAGGCGCGACAGCATCAGTTCGCGGACGAAGGCTGGCGCACTTCGTAGCGCAGCACCTGCTCGCCCATGGACACCTGCAGCGTCCACGACCCTGCCGGCAAGATTTGCGCCGGCACGGTGAGCGTGAAGTGACCATCGGTGTTGCGCAGCAGGCCGTCACTACGCCAGGCTGGTTCGCCTCCGGCATCGAGGATCTCGACGCTGGCACCGGAGGTCTGTGACGTGCCCAGAGCGCCGTCGAGCAGGACCAGCGTCAGCAACGGGCTGTTGGGCGGAATCTCGACGTCGTTGACGTAGGCAGCTTCGGCTGGGGGGCGAGAACCGCGGGAGACGGCGGTCGGGGTGCTGGCGAGCAGGTTGACGACCGGCGTGTTGAGCAAGGGGCCGAGGTCGTCGGTGGTGATCTGCGGAGCGAGCAGGCTGTAGATCAAGGCGACCGCGAGCACGACGGCGATCAGCGAGGCCGCCAGGGCCCAACGACGCCACGATTGGGCGCTGCGGCTCACACCTGGCTCCTGTGGACGACGGAAGGGCAAGGGAGCTGCATCCTCGGCTGTAGGCTCACAAACCAGTTCGAGTTCCTGCTGGCACTCGGCACACGCTTCGAGGTGATTGCGTACCAGCGTCAAGCGCGGGCTGGCCTCCAATTGCCCGAGGGCGAAGTCGACCAGGTCTTCCGCCGGTACGTGACCAGCATGCAGATCGCGGGCGCGGCGCGTGGCCCGCAATTCCTCGCGGCACGCATCACAGGTGCGCAAGTGTTGCTCCACCAGCCGCGCTTCGTGCTTGTCGAGGGTGCCATTCAACCACCAGGGCAGCAATTCGCTCACCGTCCGGCACTCGAGGCCCGAGGTCCCGCTCGACGCGGCCTGTTCCGACATGAGCCTACTTTACAGCTTGACGGCGTTCTGGGGAACCCTCGTCGTGTGCTGGCTGTTTCGGCTCACCGTGGTGCGTCTGCCACCAAGCCAGGGCGCGTCGACGGCAACGCAGCACGCGCACGCGCAACGTGCCGGTCGCGATGCCCAGCTCGTCGCTCATCTCGCGGTAACTCTTGCCGGCCAGAATCAGCGTCCACAGCCGGCGGCAGTCGGCGGGCATCTGGTGCATCAGGTGGTGTAGCCGGGTCACGGCTTGGGCCTCTTCGATACGCCGCAGCACGGAGGGTCCGCGCGCCCGTGGCTCGGGCAGGTTGTCGTCCTCTGCGCTGACTTCGCGCGAGCGTTTCTGGTCACGCAGCAAGTTGAGACACGTACACTGTGTGACTCGCCACAGGTAGGTGCGCAGCCGCGAGTCGCCGCGGAAGGATCCGGTGCGCAGCAGGCTGGTGACTTCGAGCAGTAGCTCCTGCTCGACATCCTCCCAGGGCATGCGCAGCGACACCCGGAAGCGCCTGCCTGCCTGCCCCAACCACTGCCGAATCTGGGCCACTGCGTTGGCGTCGCCGTTCAGGAAGTCCGCGATGAGCTGCTGATCGTCTCCGTGCATGATCCCCGGTGTCAGGAGCTGTGCTCGAGTGTCTTGGTGCTTGTCACTAGTGAAGTTGTCATTAGTGAAATAGACATTCGTACACGGGGAATTCCCGCGATAGCTCTGGTGTGAGCACTCCAAGGGTGCTTCACGAATAGGCAGTGTAACGCTTCCGGGCGCTTCGGTGACTAACCCTCTACGAGGTTCAGCCCGTTCAGCGTGAGCGGCATCCTCAGGTCACTTTCTACGAACCAAGGAGGTTCAACACCATGAAGAACACTTTCCTCAGTCTGCTCGCCGTCCTGTGTCTGGCCGCGCTGATCTTTGCGCCGCTGACCTTCGCCAACGAAGCCCCTGCCGACGTGCCGGTTGCCAACCAGACGCTGGATCTCGCGGATATCGTCAACCCCCAGTCGAGCGTCGAGACTACGGGCGCCGAGATGTCCACGGACACCCCGAGTCCCGACTTCATGCAGGGTCCCTATCCTGGGCACGCTGCCTGCTTCGACTTCCACGACGAGTGCAGCATCTACTGTGCCCTCCAAGGCTATCTGTACTACAGCGCCAACTGCAACAATATGACCTGCAGCTGCTACAGCTGATCGTCATGTCTGTCGGATGAACGTCCTGCCCGTAGGATGTTCGATAGGGGGGTCTCCTTGAGGGGGGAGGCTCTTCTTTGCATCTAGCGCCAATCGCCGTTCAGCTGAAAGCCTGCCCAGTGGAACGGGTGTGCTGCTCCCGGCAGAGCCAGCAGGTCCATCTTGGCGAGTCGCAGAGATTCGGCCTTGTTCTTTCCTTGCCTGAGGTAGTGATAGAAGCGTTGCATCAGCTGGCTGGTCGAGGCATCGTCGACCTGCCACTGCGACGCGAGCACCGAGCGCGCACCCGCGAACTGGAAAGCTCGAGTCAAGCCGATGAGGCCCTCGCCGCCGGCTTCCGTGCCGAGTGCGGTGTCGCACGCCGAGAGGGTGACCAGATCGGCGTCGAGCCGCAGCTCTTCGAAGATTTCCCATACTTGCAGCAGGCCGTTTTCCCGCTCTTCTCGTCCTGGCTCCGGCAAGTTCTCATTCTTGGGTAAAGCCAGCGCCAGCGCTGACTCGAAAGGGGAGCGGTCGTTGAGTAGGCCGTGGCAGGCGAAGTGCACCAAGTCGGCCTGCCCGGCCAGGGCCTTGACGCGCTCTTCTGTCGCGGCGTCGCCGAGGAACCCCAGGGATTCGGGGAAGAGACGCTGCAGGGCACGCACTTCGGCGCGGCTTCCCGGTAGCTGAGGCAAGCTGCCTGACGCAGGTGTACCGGCCACGGCTTCACGGGTGTACTCGGGGTCGCCGAAAGCGACCAGGCGTTGTGCGGAGTCCGCCCGTCGACGATCCTTCAGCTGGGCGAGGACCGTCACCGAGGCGGCAAAGTGCAGTGACTTGCTCTGGGCCAGGTAGCGTGGTGGTCCGGGGACGGACGGATCGGCGAGGACGCCGAACGGCAGCCGGTGCAACGGACCATCGGCGACAAGCAGCAGGCGCTCGGCGCGGTGGATCTGGTCTGTCGCCGGCGCCAGCAGCAGCGCACTCAGACGCCGGCTGTGCGCCAGCACCGGTTCGACGCGCGCGTCCGTGGTGCCGCGTGCCAGCAGCCCGCGCAGGCGTTCGACCTCGGCGGCCAGTGGCTCGTGGCTCGTGGTTAGCTCGAACATGGCGAAGTCCGAGCGCCCCGGTCCAACCGCGAACAGGAAACTCGTCGCCTCGCCGATGACGTACGACAGCAGCAAGGTGCCCGGGTCGAGCGCGGCCCGTGCAGCTGTCAGGTCGAGGGGGACGGCGTGGTCGAGGTCGGCGAGCTTCGGGGCTTCCGTCCGGATGCGCGATGCCAGCTCGTGCTGCTCTTGGCGCACTCGGATCAGTCGCTGTCGCAGCTCTTCGCCGCGCTCTTGCGAGACCGGGGTCGTGGTCAGTTCGGCGTACAGGCGATCGTACTCGGCGTTGACGAGCCGCCGCTCACGTTGCAGCGCTGCAGGTAGCTCCTGGTCGAAGCTCAGGTCCCGGCGCGCCATCAGGCGCAGCAGTCCGCGGGCTCGGTAGCGTTCCGAGATCTCGAAGGCTGTTGCTTGCCACGCTGGTGGCCTTGCCTGCTGCAGCAACTCGATCATCTCGTGGTAGTAGGCTGAAAACTCAACGGCGAAGAGGCTGTGGTTCTCGGCGGATCCGCCAGCGCGCAGCTGCTGGGCTTCCAGTGCTCGCAGGGCTCTCTGGTGCAAGGACAGGGCGTGCGTCAGCTGGCCTTGCTGCCGGTAGAGACGCGCCAGCTGCAGCGCCGCCTCGGCTTCTTCCAAGGTGCCGGCAGGACGAAGGAAGCTGGGGCCCAAGGATTCCTCTAGCAGAGCCACGGCTGTCGCGGCGTCGGAGTGGCTCAAGACGGTCGCCAACAAGTGCAGGCTGCGCGCTACGGACAGGCTGTTCGGGTCGATCGCCCGTTGGATCTCCAGTGCCTGACGCTGGTAGCGCTCGGCTGCGTCGAGTTCCCCCTGGCGCAGGGCGAGCTGGCCCAGATTGTGGAGACCAAGGCTATACGGCAGGCTGTCGGGCAGCCGTTTTTCCAGAAGAGCCTGTGCGCGTTCCTGGTAGGCGCGAGCTTGCAGCAGCTGACCGCGTCGTGCGGCGACGTCGGAGAGATTGCTCAGGTTCAGGCTGACGTTTGGGCTGCCGGGGGAGAGCTGGCGGTTGATCTCCAGCGCCTGCAGGTGGTAGGCCTCCGCAGCTTCCAGGTCGGAGCGTACAAAGGCGATCGAGCCGAGCAGACTCAGGCAGCCCGCGGCCCCGAGGCTCTGTGGTGCTTCCCGTTCGAGGCTGCGGCGCACCAAGGTCTCGGCACCTTCCAGGTCACCGCGAAAATACGAGACTGTCCCCAGGTTGTACAAGACTCGAGTTCTTTCCGGGCTGCGCGGATCGGTCTGCTCTGTGATGTCCAGAGCACGCTGGAGGTATGTCTGGGCGGTCACCAGGTCTCCGCGAGTCTGCTGCAGGAGTCCCAGATTCATCAGCGCTCGCACCACCGACATGCTGTTGGGCGTCCAGTGCTCGGCCAGGTCGAGACTGCGCTTGAAGTACATCTCGCTTTGCTCGAGGTCGCCGAGCCGGCGGTGGACGATGCCCAGGTTGTTGAGCACGGTCGCAGTGGACTGTCCTTCCGGGGCCAGGTCGAGACAGATTTCGAGCGCCTGGTTGAGCAGGATGCCCGCTTCGTGCACCTTGCCGTGGCGCCCGGTGGCGACGCCCAGGAAGTTGAGCACGCGCGCAACGCCCAGACTCTGTGGCTCCTGCTGCTGGCGCAGATCCAGCGCGGCATGGTAGTACTTGAGAGCCTTGCCCAGCTGGTCGAAACGCTCGGCGATGCGTCCCCGGGTCTCGACGACATGGATCTGTACCAGAGTGTCCCCAGACTGCACGGCGGCCCGCGCAGCCGCGTCGAGCGGCTCCTCGGCGGCCGCCCAGCCGGTATCCGCCGGTATCTGCCGCGCTGTCAGTACGTAGAGCCAGGCCGCCGTGCCGTGGTCTCCCGCCGTCTGCAGCTGCTGCGCCAACCGCGTCCAGGCATCGTTGACCGGGCCCCGCTGCACATCAGCTTGCCGGCTCCAGCCTTGCTGGTAGAGCGCCCGGTCGTCCGGGTGCAAGAAGGCTCGCACCGTGAAGTCCCAGGCTTCGGGACCGACGGTCCAGACTCTGGGCAAACCACCGCGCTGTCCGTGTAGGACGACCGGCCCCAGCGGTCCGTGTTCGAGTTCGACCTCGTCGAAGTGAAACGGCGTGAGCAGCGGTCCGGACGCCGCCGCTGGCAGGCGCGGAGAGGTCGGTAGCCGTTGCCAGGAGAGTAGTTCGTCTCCCGGTCGCAGCCCTGCCGCGGCGGCGGCAGATTCCGGGTTGCAGGACTCGACCACGATGCGCTGCAGCTGTGCGCTGGGTTCGCGGTTGGCAGCCGGCGGCGGGTTGGAAGTTGCTGGTGCAGCGGCCGCGGAGGTCAGCCACAGCAGCAAGATCCACGCCCAGCTCAGCAGGGCCGTGGTCGGTGCACGGGTGGCGTCAGTGCGGTGGGTCTGCGGGGTTCCTCGTCTCTGTCGACGTTCGATAGCGGTCATGGCGCATGCTACAGCAGCTCGTTGACGTCCGCCTCTGACATCTCTTCGATCTCTGTGAGCAGGTCATCCAGGTCGTCCACTCCGACGACTTCGGCTTGCTCACGCGCCACGCGCACGCTCAGGCCGGCGACGGTGGGGGCTTCGAAGACGGCGCGCAGGGGCACTTCGACGCCGATCTGATCGCGGATGGCGGTGACCACTCGGCCGGCGAGCAGGCTGTGGCCGCCGAGGTCGAAGAAGTCATCACGCACGCCGACGCGTTCGACGCCGAGCAAGCCTTGCCAGATGTCGCACAGGGTGTGCTCGAGGTGGCTGCGCGGTGCCAGGTAGGCAGCGGTGGTGCTGCCCGGCCAGCCACGGTCGCGCAGCGAGCCGCGGTCCAGTTTGCCGTTGGGCAGATGGGGGAGGCTACGCTCAGCGACAAGGGCGGCGGGTACCTGGTGGCTGGATAGGGCGGCTTCGAGCTGCTGGCGGATAGCGTCGAGGTCCAGATCCTCGGACGGGTCACCTTCCGGGACGACACCTTCCGGGACGATATAGGCCGCCAGGCGGGTGTCGCCCTCGACCTGGATTGGTACTACGGCGGCCTCGCTGATCTGTGGCAGGCCGGCGAGTACGGTTTCGGTCTCGCCGGGTTCGACGCGCACCCCGCGCACTTTGACCTGCTGGTCGAGACGGCCGATGAACTCGAGTTCGCCGAGCGGATTCCAACGCACCAGGTCGCCGGTGCGGTAGAGGCGCCGGCCACCCGTACCCGTACCAGAGCCAGTCCCGGAGGCGGGATCGGGGACGAAGCGCTCGGCGGTGAGGGCAGGGCGGCCGAGGTAGCCGCGCGCCAGTCCGTCGCCACCGGCACACAACTCGCCGGCACAACCGATCGGTACTGGTTGGCCGTGGCGGTCGAGCAGAGAGACGTGGGTGTGCGGCAGGGGCCGGCCGATCGGTACGGTGCGTGCTCCGGCCGGGACGCGACGCACGCGGCCGGCGGTGGTGTAGGTGGTGTTCTCGGTCGGGCCGTAGACGTGCAGCAGGCGCTCGGGGCCGCCGGGAGATTCGCTGAGCACGCGGCGGATGCGTGCCGGGTCGACCAGCTCGGCGCCGTACTGCACCTGAGTGATGGCGGCGAGGGCATCTGGAGCGAGCTCCTGCATCTGGTAGAGCACCGAGGTGAGGACGAAGAGGTTGCTCACGCCTTGCTGGCGCAGCGCGCGCGCCAGGCGTGCCGGGTCGCGTTGCAGCCGGCGGCGAATGCCGACGATGGTACCGCCAGTGAGCAGCGGCGCCCACAGCTCCCAGGTGGCGGCGTCGAAGGCAATGTTGGCGACCAGGGCGACGCGTTCGCCGGCTGCGGGTAGCGTTTGTGGAACGCCGTGTAGTCCTTCACTGGGTAGCCCTCCACCGGGTAACCCCTCACTGGATAATAGGCCACCGCCGAGCACCAGGCGGTGGACGGCGCGGTGGGGGATCGCGGCGCCTTTGGGGCGGCCAGTGGAGCCGGAGGTGTAGATGACGTAGGCTAGGCTGTCGGCCCGGGCTTGCTCCGAGATTCTCTCGGTCTTAGCGGGAGAATCCGTGAATTGTGCGGCGACAATGTTTAGGGCCGAAGATTCGTCGGTAGACGGGGCGAATTTCTGCTCTTCTTCCGCCATGTAGCGTGACGCGGGCAGTTCCAGGGCGTCGAGATGCCTTGGGTGGCCGAGGACGCAGACGGCGCCGCTGTCTTCGAGCAGGAAGCGTTGGCGCTCGACGGGATCGTCGGGGTCGAGCGGCAGGTAGGCGCCGCCGGTGTGCAACACGGCGAGGACGGCGATGATCAGCTCGGGGGAGCGGCTGAAGCACAGACCGACGCGCACATCCGGGCCCAGCGGTAGCTCGTGGGTAGCGGCTTGGCGCCGCAGTCGGGCGGCCTGGTGGCGCGCCCGGGCGTCGAGCTGGAGGTAGCTGAGATGAAGTCTGCCATAGACCACGGCGACGGAGTCCGGCTGCCGATGCACGATAGCTTCGAAGGCGGGCAGCAGGGTCAGGTCGTCGTGTCTGCTCGTGGACTGCCTTCTCGCGGACTGTCTTCTCGCGGACTGTAGCGTCGCTGAGGAGCACTCGGCGACGCTGCTCCATTCGTGGAGCAGCTGGTGCCGCTCACTGGCGTGCAGCCACTCCAGGTGTTGCACCGGCGTGTACGGTTGTTCGAGTCCGGCGCTGAGCAGGGCCTGGTAGTGGCGCATCCAGCGCGCGACGGTGGTAGCGTCGAACAGGTCGGCATCGTAGGAGGCAGCGCCGCTGAAGCCGCCTCCGGGTCGGCTCTGGAAGTGGACTTCCAGGTCGAAGTGGGTGGCGTGGAAGTCGAGCGGCAGCGGTTCGAGCTGCAGAGCTTCCGTCGCCTCGCCGCCGAAGTCGACGCGCGGCTGCGGCAGGTCTTGCAGCGCGAAGCTGACCTGCAGTAGCGGCGTGCGCGACAGGTCGCGCTGCGGCGAAAGTTCTTCGACCAACTTCTCGAACGGCAGGTCCTGGTGCTCGTAGGCGCCCAGCGCGGTGTCGCGGATCTGCTCCACCAGCTGCTCGAAGGAGAGTTCCCGGCGCCCGCCCTCGTCGTCTTCGGTGCGCAGTCGACAGCGCAGCGCCAAGGTGTTGACGAAGAAACCGATCAGCCGTTCCAGCTCGGCCAGCGGCCGGCCGGCTATCGGCGAACCGATGACCACGTCGTCCCGTCCGTCGACGGCACCCGCGAGGCGGCCGGCGGTGGCGGCGAAGCCGGCGAGCAGTGCCATGAAGGGTGTCAGGCCTCGGCGCTGGCTGAAGGCGTGCAGGTGGTGACTGAGGTCGTCGGGCAGGTGGACGGCCAGGCCTCGGCCGCGGAAGCGCTGCAGACTGCGGCGCGGGCGGTCGGTGGGGAGTTCGAGCGGCGGCGGCAGGCTGGCGGCTGGGCTGGTACCGTCTGGATTGGTACCGTCTGGATTGGTACCGTCTGGATTGGTACCGTCTGGATTGGTACCGTTTGGATTGGTCAGAGTCTGGCGCCACCACTGCATCTGACGTTCCAGTTCGTTGCCAGCCAGCCACGCGCGTTGCCATTGGGAGTAGTCGACATACTGCACGGGGAGGGGAGCGAGGGGCTCACCGCGATACGCCTGGGCCCAATCCGCCAGCAGCACACCCATCGACCAGCCGTCCGAGACGATGTGGTGCTGACTCACCAGCAGTGCGTGCTCGTCCGCCGCCAGGCGCACGAGCACGGCACGCAGCAGGGGTGCAGTGGTGAGGTCGAAGGGGCGGCGAACCCAGGCGGTCGCCAGGCGTACCGCTTCTACCGTGCGCCGCGTGGGGCACAGCCGACTCAGATCCAGACGCCTCCTGGGCTGCGGCCGCGCGGGCTCGACGATCTGCTCGGGGTCGCGGTCGCGGCTACTGCTGAAGCGGGTGCGCAGGCTGCCGTGGCGGGCAACCACGGTGTCGAGGGCCGCCTCCAGGCGCGCCGGATCGAGCGCGCCGCGCAGGCGCCAGGCGGCGGGTAAGTTGTAGGTGTCGTTGTCAGGGTCGAGGCGGTCGAGGAACCACAGGCGTTGCTGGGCGAAGGAGACCGGTGCGCGGAATACGCTGTCTGCGGGCCGCGGCTGCGTGCCGATCGGTGGTCTCCGTTCGCTCGACGCACGTCGCAGGCGCTCGGCCAGATCGGCGACGGTGGGGGCCTCGAAGACCGTGCGCATGGGCAGTCGGCGGCCGAGCCGGCGGTCGATGTGAGCGACCAGGCGGGTGGCGAGCAGGCTGTGACCGCCTAGCTCGAAGAAGTTGTCGCGCACGCTGACGCGCGGCACGTCGAGCAGCTCGACGAAGAGCGCCGCCAGCTGGGCTTCGAGGCTGGTGCGGGGAGCGGTGAACGGACGCTCGCCGCCGCCCAACTCTTCCAGTGCGGCGCGTAGCTCAGGTGCCGCGCGCCGCGCCAGCGCCCGGCGGTCGAGCTTGCCGTTGGCGGTCAGCGGCAGGGCGGTGGCGGGCAGAAAAACCGTGGGGATCATGTAGTCGGGGAGCCGCTGGCCGAGGAAGAGGCGCAGCTCGGCGGTTTCCGGCGCGATGCCGGTAGTGACGAAGACGGCGGCCAGCCGGGCGTCCCCCTGGCTCGGCCCGCCTGCGCGCTGCCGTTCGGCGACAACGGCGGCGGCGCTCACCGCCGGATGCTCAGTGAGTACGGCCTCGATCTCTTCCAATTCGACGCGGAAGCCACGCACCTTCACCTGGGCGTCGGCGCGGCCGAGGATCTCCAGCCGGCCGTCGTGCAGATGGCGCACCAGGTCGCCGGTGTGGAACAGGCGCGCGCCGGGAGAACCGGCGGCTGGACCAGCGGGCGCGTGACCGTCGGGACGGAAGCGGCCGGCAGTGAGCGCGGGCTGGTGCAGGTAGCCTCGGCCGACGCCGCTGCCGCCCAGGCACAGCTCCCCGGCGCAACCGAGGGAGACGGGATGGCCGCGGCGGTCGAGCAGCAGCGCGCGCACGCCCGGCAACGGCCGTCCGATGTCGGGGTCGGTACCGCGCGTGTGGCTGCCCTCGGCGCGACGCGGCACGGCACCGCTGGTGGTCAGGATAGTGGTCTCGCTGGGACCGTAGTCGTTGATCAGGCGCAGGTGGGGTAGCCGGCGGCTGTACTCGGCGGCGTCGCGGTGCAGGCGGTCGCCCCCCGGATACAGCTGGCGCAGGCAGGCGAGCGTGGGTAGGGGACCGGGGGGCTCTCGTGGTACGTCCCGTAGCAGCGCTTCGAGCATCGGGGTTGGTCCGTAGATGCCGCTGCAGCCGAGGCGTTCTAGCCAGGCACGCAGCAGTCGCGGGTCGAGGCGCGCACTCGACGGTGGCACGCAGACGGTGGCGCCGCTGGTCAGGGGGGCGCCGAGGCCGAGCAGGGAAGCGTCGAAGCCGGGGCCGTAGGCTTGGGCGATTCGCTGGCTTGGGCACACGGTCGGGCCGCTGCTGGGTGGCGTCTCGTGCCGCCGCACCGCCATGCGGGCGGCATAGCTGCCGCACGAGATGCCGTTGCCCTTGGGTCGGCCACTGGAGCCCGAGGTGTAGACGATGTAGGCGAGGTGCTGGTGCGGTCGTCGTTGTGGTGCTGATAGGGAGGACGAGACGTTAGCTGCTCGGCGGGGCAGGTCGTGGCGTTGCCAGATCTGCTCCTTCCTCACGACCAGTCCTGCAACCAGCTCGGCTTGCAGCCCCTGGTTCTTGGAGGCACCTTGGCCTGGTTCGGCGTCGACCAGGACCGCCACCGGTCGTGACTCTCGCAGCATGTCGAGCAGCCGTTGGACCGGCACGCTAGGGTCGAGCGGCAGGAAAGGGACGCCGGCATAGAGCGCGGTGACCTGGGTCAGCACCTGCTCGGCACAGCCCGGCACGCACAGGGCGACTGGCTGCTCCGGCTTGGCAGATTCGCATGGGATCTCGGTGGCCAGCCGTAGGGCGAGCCGGTGCAGGCCGCCATAGCTCAGGTGCAACCGCTGGTCGTGGACGGCGATACGGTCCGGCACGCGCGTGCCGTGGTCGGCGATGCGCTCGGCGATACCCGGTGCGTCCGCTTCGCTGGTGCCTGTCCAATCCTTGGCGCCCGTCCCATCCGCCGCGAGGTCACCCTCGGCGGCCGGCGTGGTCGTGACCCATTCGTGCAACACTTGCTGGCGTTCGCCGATCTTCAGCATCGACGCTTCGCCGATGGGCAGATCTGGATCGGCGGCGAAGCCTTCGAGCAGCGAAGCGAGAGCGTACAGCCAGCGGTGGATGGTGGTGTCGTCGAACAGGTCGGTATTGAACTCCATCTGCGGCACCGACAGCGAGCGCCGATCTGACGCGTCGTGGCCGGTGGAGACGTCGGTGAACAGGATCAGGTCGACCTGCGTGACATGGTTCTGCACGAAGTTGCTGTCCACCGTCACCTCGCCCAACTGCAGCGGTGGCATTTCGATGTTCTGCAAGCTGAACACCGCCTGGTAGACCGGCGAGTACGCCAGATCGCGCTGGGGCTGCAGCGCCTCGACCAGGCGGTCGAAGGGCAGGGCCTGGTGCTCGTAGACGGCGAACACGCGCTCACGTACCTCGGCGAGGAAGTCGCGGAAGCGCTGGGCCGGGTCGAGCTGGCCGCGCAGCACGATGGTGTTGACGAAGAAGCCGAGCATGCGCTCGGAGCCGGGCATGGCGCGGCCGGCGGCCGGCGAGCCGACGAGCAGGTCGCGCTGACCGGTGAGGCGGTAGAGCAGCACCTGGTAGGCCGCCAGGATCACCATGAAGAGGCTGGCACCGCCTTGCATCTGCAACTCCACGGCGGCTACTTCCAGGCGTGGCGAGGCGTAGTGGATGATGCGCTTGCCGTGTGTGGTCTGGGCCGGCGGGCGCGGCCGGTCGGTGGGTAGCGGCAGGATCATCGGTGCGTCTTGCAGCTGCGCGCGCCAGAAGCTCAGTTCGGTTTCCAGCTCCCGTCGGCCGAGCCACTCGTGCTGCCAGCGTGCAAAGTCCTGGTACTGCAGCTTGGGTACCGGCAGCGGGCAGGGCAGGCCCTGACGGCGCGCGTCGTAGATCTTGTTGACCTCGTCGTAGAAGACGCCCAGCGACCAGCCGTCGGAAATAATGTGATGCTTGAGGATCACCAGCAGGTGGTACTGCGTCTGGGCGCGGGGCGCCTCGACACGGAACGCCTTGATACGGAAGAGAGTGCAGCGCCACAGTGGCCCGGCTTCCAGGTCGAAAGGCCGTTGGCCCTCACGGCCAGCCAGATCCTCGGCCAGCTCGAGGGCGGTCTTGGGAGGCAGGCGGTGCAAGTCGACCACGGGCAGCGGCATCTGCATCGGCAGGGGTAGGGTCCGTTCGGATGCCGGATGGATGACCTGCCGTGGCCAGTGCTCGCCGGCGGCGTCCTCGACCTGCTGGAAGGTGGTGCGCAGCGACTCGTGACGCCGCTCCATGTCGCTCAGGGTCTGGTGCAGCGACGCTACCTGCAACGGGCCATGCAGGTCGAAGGCGAGGATCGGCAGGCTGTAGGCCAGGGTGCCAGGTTCCAGGCGGTCGGCCAGCCACAGGCGCTGCTGCATCAGGGAGAGGGGGGCTGAAGCCCCTTTGGCTGAAGACGTATGGGTTGGAGGCTCTCGAGCCGGATCTTGTCGACCTGGAGGTTGCTGCTGTTGCCGGCGTTGGCGAGCCAGGGCGGCCCGCTGCTCGGGGGTGAGCTGGGAGATGCGGCGATACAGATCCTTCAGGCTCACAACAGTTCCTCGACGTCAGCGTCGGACAGGCCCTCCAACTCTTCGAGCATGGCTTCCAGGTCCTCGGCTTCGACCTCGCTCGCGCGCTCGCGCGCCACGCGCACCGCCAGCGCGGCAACGGTGGGCGCTTCGAACAGGGTACGCAGTGGCAGTTCAGTGCCCAACTCGTCACGCACCGCGGCCAGCACTCGGCCGGCGAGCAGAGAGTGACCGCCGAGGTCGAAGAAGTCGTCGTGGATTCCCACGGTCTCGACGGCCAGCAGGTTCTGCCAGATCGTCGCCAGGGTCCGTTCCAGGTCGTCGCGGGGGGCGACGCACTCGCCGCTGCGTTCGGCCGTGGCGTCCGCCTCGGGTAGCCGACCCCGGTCGAGCTTGCCGCTGGCCAGGCGGGGTAGGGCCTCGAGCAGCACGAGGGTCGACGGCACCATGTAGTCCGGCAGGCGCTCGGCCAGGTATGCCTTCAGTGCGGCCTGATCCGGGAGGGAGGCGTCTGCAGCGCTGTCGTCTGCGGTCTTGGGGTCGGTTGCAGACGGAGCCGTTGCGGCCCGGGCGCGGCCTTCCGGTCCCCGTGCCCACTCGGGACGGCTGTCCTGGCGCTGCGGCTTGGTAGGCCGCAGCGCCGCGTAGGCCACCAGGCGCAACTCGCCGCCGGGACCACCTTCGGCCGCGACGGTGGGTGTCGCGACAACCGCCGCTTCGCGCACCGACGGATGAGAGTTGAGCGTCGCCTCGATCTCGGCAGGCTCGACGCGGTAGCCGCGGACGCTGATCTGCTGGTCGGCGCGGCCCAGGAACTCGACGCTGCCATCGACCCGGTAGCGTCCCAGGTCGCCGGTACGATAGCCGCGCAGCGGAGCGCCGGAGCCTCCGTCCAGCGGCACGAAGCGCTGGGCGGTGAGGGCCGGATCGTCCAGGTAGCCGTAGGCCAGGCAAGGGCCGGCGATAATGACTTCACCCGGCTCGCCGACGCCGGTCAGCCGGCTGGTCAGGCTCTCGTGCGCGGCTCCGCTCGCCTGCTGGGTCAGCAACAGCCGAGTCTCGCCCAGGCCATGGCCGAGCGACACGACTTGCTGGGCGCTCGTATCGGCCGTGCTCGTGACCGTGTGCCAGGCTTGGATCTGCGGTGTCTCGGTAGCGCCGTAAGCGTTGATGGCGGTGGCTCGCGGGGCCAGGCGGTGTAGCGCCGCGACATCACCGTAGGTCAGCGTCTCGCCGCCGAAGACGGCCAGACGTAGGGCCGGCAAGCGCGCCGGCTCGTCTCCGTTGCCTTCACCTGAGGGGCCGGCGAGCAGGGTCAGCAACCGGCACAGACTGGGCGTCCAGTGCACGGTGGTGACGTCTTCCTCGGCCAGCCAGGCCAGCAGACGGCTCGGTTCGTGGCGGATCTCATCGGCCGGCAGGCACAGCGAGCCACCGGTGAGGAGCGGCACGAACAGGTCGCGCAGCAGCGGGTCGTGCCCGAGGCCGGACAGCCCGGCGACGCGCGCGTGGATGTTCGCCGTGGAAGTCGAGTCAGCGCCGAGTGTCTGAGAGGCCTGTAGGTAGGCGTCGAAGGAGCGCGCCAGCGCCTGGTGGCCACTGACCACCGCTTTCGGCATGCCGGTCGAACCCGAGGTGAAGGTGAGGGTCGCGGCCAGGCTGTCGAGGATCGCAGGCGAGATGGTGTGGTTTGGGGAAGGCCCCGCGTGCTGCGGGGCAGGTGCGGCTGGCGGCAGCGCGTCGAGGTCCAGCACGGCCGAGGCGCGCGAGCGCTCGATCAGCTCCTGGCGGCGCGCCGGTGGGTACGCCGCGTCGATCACCACGAAGGCGGCCCCGGCACGCCAGGCACCCCACAGTGCGGCTACCAGCTCGGGTCGCCTGTGTGCGATCACCGCGACGATGTCGCCCTCGTCGAGGTGCTGTTGGTGGCGCAAGTGCGCGGCGATCTGCTCGGCGCGGGTCAGCAGCTCGGCGTAGCTCCAGGTGCTGAGCGTGCCGGCGGCGTCACTGAAGCGAATGGCTGGCCGCTCGGGCCAGCGCGTCGCGGCCTCGGCCAGGCGCACGGGCAGGGAAGGAACTTCCGGCGGGGAGCTGGCCCACGGGTCGCCGTCGAAGCCGGGCAGCGCGCGCTGGCTCTCTGGGGTGCGCAAGCTGAGTGTCCACAGGTCCGGTTCATGAGCGCCCGGCGCCGTAGCTTCGAGCGGAACGGCTGCCGCTTGCAGCACCGTCTCGTACTGCCCGAGCAACTCGTGCATGCGCGCGCGGTCGAAGAGGTCGGCGTTGTACATCAGCAGCAAGTCGAGGCCCGCGGCGCTCTCGGTCAGGTAGAGGGTGAAGTCGAATTTGGACGTCAGCTCGCCGTTGTCGACCAGCTCCAGCTCCAGCCCCGGCAGCTGGATTGGACGGTGGCCGAGGTTGATCAAGTTGAAGAACACCTGGAACAGCGGCGTACGGTCGAGGCTGCGCTCGGGATTGAGTTCCTCGACCAGCTTCTCGAATGGCAGGTCTTGGTGCGCGTAGGCACCGAGCACCTGTTCGCGAGTGCGTCGCAGCAGGGTAGGGAAGGTCAGCCTGCCGCCTTCGGGGCGCAGATCGCCGCGCAAGACCAGGGAGTTGATGAAGAAACCGATCAGTTCTTCGGCTTCGTGCCGGGTACGGCCGGCGATTGGTGAACCGATCAGCACGTCACGCTGACCGCTCAGGCGCCCGAGCAGCAGTTGGAAGGCGGCGAGCAGGACCATGAACAGCGTCGACTCTCCTGCACGGGCGCGCTGGTGCAGGCGGCGCAGCAGTTCGGCGGGCAGGCATCGGCGCACCTGTTCGCCGTGGACCGTCTGGTCGTTCTTGGCACTCGTTGCAGGCGTTCGACGCGGGCGGTCGAGGGGCAGGTCGAGAGCCGGCGGGGCACCCTGGAGCTGCGCTTTCCACCAGGCTACCTGGGCGCGCATGCGATCGCCTTCGAGCCAGCGACGCTGCCAGGCGGCGAAGTCGCTGTACTGCAGGGGCAGTGGCTCCGGCAGGTCGCCTCGGTAGCGTGCCGCCAGTTCCTGGAACAGCAGGTTGAGCGACCAGCCGTCGGCGGCGATGTGGTGGATGTTGAGCAGTAGGGCGTGGATGTCGTGGCTGCGCGGGCTGACTGCCGTCTCATGAGTGACGGGTGCGGGCGCCAAGCTGCGACGCACCAGCACGGTGCGCAGGACGGGCGTCGCCAAGATACCGGCGTGGGCGGCGTCCTGCCAGGGGGATGCCAGGTCGAAGGGACGCATCGCATCCTCGGTGGCCAGGCGCTCCATCTCTCGATTGGCGTCTCCGTCGACCAGCGCGCTCAGATCGACCAGTGGCAGTACCGCTGCTGGCACCGCCGTGATGCGTGGCAACGCTGGCTCTTCCGGCCGTTGCTGTACGTAGGCGGTGCGCAGCACATGATGGCGCTCGACGATGCCAGCCAGTGCACTAGCCAGCTTGCGCACGTTGAGGTGACCGGCCAGGCCGAGTGCCGCCGGCAGATTGTAGGCGGCGCCGCCGGCGCCGAGTTGTTCGAGGAAGAAGAGACGCTGCTGGCCGTAGGACAGCACGGGCGGCGTACCGGCCGCGATCGGCACGAGGTCGGGTTCACCGCTGTGGTCGGGGTCGGCTTCCAGCGCCTGTCCGAGGAGTGCCGCCAGCTCAGCGACGGTGGGGGCGTCGAACAGGCGGCGCAGCGGCAGGTCGACGTGGAAGGCGGCACGCAGCCGCGAAGCGACTTGCGTGGCCAGCAGCGAGTGACCGCCGAGCTGGAAGAAGTCGGCTTCGGCGGAGGTCACCGGTGTGCCCAGCAGCTCACTCCAGATCTCGGCGACTGCCAGCTCCAGGTGGCCGCGTGGGCGCCGTCCGTCACTCGAACTCCCGCTGCCCTGGTGGGGCCAACCGCGTGCGGTCAGGGTGCGACGGTCGACCTTGCCGCCGCTGGTGCGCGGCAGGTCTTCGGCGTCCAGTGTCACCAGCGCGGCCGGGATCAGCGCCTGCGGCAGCTGCGCCGCCAGGCCCCGGCGCAGGTCGTTGATACTCGGTTCGTCGACCTCCGCATGCCACACGATGTAGGCCGCCAGGCGCTGGCCACCGCTCGGGTCCGGGTGCACGGTGACCACGGCATGGGCGACTCCCGGCAGGGCGGCCAAGCGCACCTCGATCTCCCCCGGCTCGATGCGCACGCCGCGGATCTTGACCTGCGAGTCGATGCGGCCGAGGAAGTCAACGTCGCCGCGCGGCGTGAAGCGCACCAGGTCACCGGTGCGGTAGAGCCGGCTCCCTGCCTCTTCGTGGGTCGCGAACGGATCGGGGATGAAGCTGCGCGCGGTGCGGCCGGGGCGGCCGAGATAGCCGCGGGCCAGGCCGTCGCCCCCGGTGCACAGCTCGCCCGCGACGCCCGGCGGCATCGGCCGCAGCCGGCGGTCGACGATGTAGACGGTGGTGCGTCCGAGCGGCCGGCCGATGATCACCGACGTGGCGTCGGGGGCGACTGTGTCGAGTCGACGGCAGGTGGTGTAGGTGGTGTTCTCGGTCGGGCCGTAGACGTGGACCAAGCGCCGTGGCGCGGAGCTACTCCCGAGCAGGCGTCGGACGCGTACCGGATCGGCGGTTTCGCCTCCGAAGGCGATGCGATCGAGCGTGGCGAAGGCGTCCGGTTGAACGTCGAGCACGCGCTGCAACACGCCAGTGACGATCCACAGGGTGTGCAACGCCTGGCGGCGCAGCGTGCGCGCTAGCCTTGGCGGATCGAGCAGCACGTCCGTCTGGATGCCGACGATGGTGCCGCCGGTGAGCAGTGGCCCCCAGATCTCCCAGGTGGCGGCATCGAAACTGGCGCTGGCGTGCTGGCCGCAGCGCTCCCCCGCGTGGAAGCGCAGGTCGCCCTCGGCACCCAGGATCAGGGCTGTGACGGCCCGGTGCGGGATGCCGACGGATTTCGGGAAACCAGTGGAACCGGAGGTATAGAGGACGTAGGCCAGGCGCTGCGGGTCGCAGTGTGCCTCGGCAGGGAAGGCGGGCAGTGGTGCTGACAGGATCGGCACTTCCTCGGCGACCACGGCGGTGACCCGCGTGTCCTCGTTCATCCACTGCAGGTGGCGGCGACGGCCGAGCAGCAGCGACATGCCGCTGTCGGCGACCAGGCGCTGTAGTCGCTCGGGCGGGTGCTCGGGGTCGAGCGGCAGGTAGGCGCCTCCGGCGTGCAGCACGCCGAGCAGCGAGATCAGGAAGCCGACGGAACGTTCGAGCAGGACGCCGATCGGCTTGTCTTGGACGTCCTCGACAGATGTGCCGCTGACGGCACTCAAGTGCGCGCCAAGACGGCGGGCGCTGTGGTCGAGGGTGGCGTAGCTCAGGTGGTGGCGGCCATACGTGGCGGCGGTGACGTCTGGATGGCGCTGAGCCAGCTGGTGCACGATGACGTGCAGCGGAGTCTCGCCAATCTCTGCCTCACGAGACTGCGCCTGTTCCCGCAACGGCGCCAAGGTGCCCCACTCGCGCAGCAGCTGATGCTGCTCGGCCGAGTCGAGCAGCGGGATAGCGTCGATTGCCTGGTCCGGGTCGGCGGCGACCGCGGCGAGCAGGCGCTGGAAGTGTCGAGCCAGGCGCTGCACGGTGGTGGCGTCGAACAGGTCGCGGTCGTAGAACAGGACGCCGCGCAGGCCGCCGGCTTCGAAGTGCCGCCTGTTCTCTTGCGGTCCGAGGTCTTGCGGTTCAGGGTTTTGCGGTGCAAGGTCGTCAGGAACCGGCCACAGCAGTAGCTCGAGGTCAGCGCGGACGGTCGAGCTGCCGAGGGGTATGTCTTCGAGGCGCACGTCGCCAAGGTCGACGAAGGCGGGGCCCTCGGTGGTCGTTTGCAGGGCCAGCAGGACCTGGAACAAGGGGTTGCGCACCGTACGCCGTTCCGGCTGGAGCGCCTCGACCAGGCGTTCGAAGGGCAACTCCTGGTGCTCGTAGGCACCGTGGGCGACCTCGGCCACCTGCGCCAGCAGCTGACGGAACGAGGGCGCGGACGTTGGCGTCCAGTGGCTGCGCAGGGCCAACGTGTTGATGAAGACGCCGAGCATGCTGTCGAGGCCGGCGCGCGTGCGGTTGGCTACCGGCGTGCCGACGGTGACATCGGTGACGCCGGCGTGGCGGCCGAGCAGCACCTGGAAGGCGGCGAGCAGGACCATGAACAGGGTGACGTCGCGACCGCCGAGCTGTTCGAGGCGTCGGCGCAGCGCGGCCGAGACGGGCAGCGCCACGTGACCACCCTCGTAGCCCGGCACCGCCGGGCGCGGCCGGTCCAGGGGTAGCTCCAAAGGGGGCGCGGTGGCACCGCTGGAGGTCAGCATGCTGCGCCACCAGCCCAGGTGGTTGGCCAGCACGTCGCCGGTCAGGTACTGGCGTTGCCAGATGGCGAAGTCGGCGTATTGCAGGCTCGGTTGCGGCAGCGTGGACGGATCAGTGTAGAGCTGGCCCAACTCGCGCGATAGCACGCCGTCGGACCAGGCATCGGTCAGGATGTGGTGCTGGTTGAGCAGCAGGACGTGGTCGTCCGGTGCCAGGCGCAGCAGATGGCAGCGCAGCAGGGGGCCTTGCTGCAGGTCGAAGGGACGGGAGGCATCAATCTCGATCAGCCGCCGCAGGGTGGTGCCGCGGGCGTCGCTCGACAGGTTGCTGAGGTCGATGGCGGGCAGCGAGGGTGCTGCCGAGACGTGGTCCGGCGGTACCTGGGCGATGCACTGGCGGGGCGGCTCTGCGGTACCCATACCTTCCTGCCCGGACTTCCCGGCAGGGAAAGTCGTACGCAGGATCTCGTGGCGGCGCACCAACGCGCGCAGCGCCGCGTGCAAGCGCCGCGGCTCCAGCTGACCGCGCAGGCGTCCGGGCATCGGCACCGAGTAGGCAGGGCTGTGTGGGTCGAGTTGTTGCAGCAACCACATGCGCTGCTGCGCGAAGGATAGCGGCACTGGCTCCGGCAACGGACGTGGCAAGGCCACCGGCGCCTTGCGGCCAGCATGAGCTTCCGGGGGTCGCTCGGCCGCCTCGCGCAGCGCCCGCTCGACCACCACCGCCTGCGACGCGACGGTCGAGTGTTCGAAGACCGAGCGGACCGGTAGTTCGACACCCAGGTGCTCGTCGACGCGCGCTACCAACCAGGTGGCCAAGAGAGAGTGGCCGCCGAGGTCGAAGAAGTCGTCCTCGACGCCCACTTCACGCTCGTCGGGCAGGCTGAGCACGTCGCGCCACAGCTCCAAGAGGTGGCGTTCGAGGTCGGTGCCCGGCGCCACGATCTCGCCGTCGTCGTCGCCACCTTGCTCTGCGGCGCGCGCTTCCAGGGCCTTGTGATCGAGCTTGCCGTTGGGGGTCAGCGGCAGCGTATCCAGGGCCACGAAGAAGGCAGGTACCATGGCGTCCGGCAGGTGCTGCTGCAGGTAGCGGCGCAGCTGTGCCAGGTCGAGTTCGGTCTGTTGCTCGTCGTCCGCGATCTGGGCGGCCAGGAAGGCCGTCAGGCGCACATCGCCACGCACCTGGTGCGTCACCACCGCGACCTCGGCGATGTCTGGGTGGCCGTGCAGCACCGCCTCGACCTCGGCGATCTCGACGCGCACGCCGCGCACCTTCACCTGGCTGTCGATGCGACCCAAGAACTCCAGGCGTCCGTCGGCCAAGTGCTGCACCAGGTCACCGGTGCGGTAGAGGCGACCAGCTCCGGTGGCCAGGTGCCTCGAGCCGCCGCCGACAGGACCGTAGGCGTCGGGGATGAATTTGTCGGCGGTCTGTGCCGGATGGCCGAGATAGCCGCGCGCCAGCCCCGGGCCACCGGTTGCCAGTTCGCCCGCCGAGCCGGCCGGCAGCGGCTGCCAGGCCGCGTCCAGCACGTGGACGCGGGTGTGCCCGAGGGGGCGCCCGATAGCGACTGTGCGTGCCGATGAGGGCACCTCGCGGACCTCCTCGCAGGTGGTGAAGGTCGTGCTCTCGGTCGGTCCGTACATGTGTAGCAGCCGCCGTGGTGGTCCGTGGCGCAGCACTTCGCGGATCCAGTAAGGGTCGACGGTCTCGGCGCCGAAGTGCACCCGTCGCAGGCCGGCGAGGGCACCGGGTGCACGGTTCTGCAGCTGGTTGAGTACCGAAGTGACCAGCGACAACGTGGTGATGCCGCGGTCGCGCAGCACGCCCGCCATTGCCGGGCCCTCGAGCAAGGTGTAGGTGTCGATACCGACCAGCGTGCCGCCGCTGAGCAAGGCGCCCCACAACTCCCAGGTGGCGGCGTCGAAGGACAGGCTGGAGGTTTGCGCGACGCGCTCCGGGCTTTCTTCGGCGCTGCCGGGACGCCGCAGCACCAGCGCGCCCGTGGCGCCAAGTACCAGCCGGCAGACAGCGCGGTGCGACACCCCGACGCTCTTCGGCTTGCCGGTCGAGCCGGAGGTGTAGAGGATGTAGGCGAGGGCGTCCGGGGCCGTTGCTGCCAGGCCCGTTGCTGCCAGGCCCGTTGCTGCCAGGCCCGTTGCGAGCAGAGAAGGGGCCGGTGCCGCGGGCGGCTCTGCCGCCAGTGCCTCTTCCAGCACAAGGCCCTGGCGCGGACCGAGCGGCAGCTTGGCGAGCAAGTCGCGGCGTCCCAGCACCAGAGGTGGTGCGGCGTCGGCGAGCATGTGGCGCAGGCGCTCGGGTGGATAGTCCGGATCGAGCGGCACGTAGGCGGCGCCCGTCTGCAGAATGCCGAGCAGTGCCGCGATCGTGTCGGCGGCGCGCTCCAGGCACAGGCCGATGGCGATGTCCTGGCCCAGCCGTTGTCCGCGATCCTCGGCGGCACGATGCAGGGCCGCCGCCAGTCGGTGCCCGGCGCTGCTGAGCGCGGCGTAGCTCAGGTGCTGGACGCCGAAGTGCACGGCCACCGCGTCCGGTGTCGTCGCTGCATACCAGGCCACGATCTCGTGCAAGGGACGGGCTTCGAAGGGAGGCGCTGGCGTCCAGCTCCACTCGTGCAGCAGTTGATGCCGCTCGCCGGCGGGCAGCCACGGTTGGCGCGCCAGCTCGACATCGGGAGCGTCCAGGAGATGCTGCAGCAGATGCGCGAAACGGCCAGCCAGCCGAGCGACGGTGGTAGCGTCGAAGAGATCGGCGTCGTACGCCAGGGCACCGCTGAAGCCGCCACTCTCGTTGCCAATCTCGCCGGAGCCAACCTCGCTGGAGCTGGAGCCGCCGGAGCTTGTCAGATGCAGTTCCAGGTCGAAGTGAGTGCTCGCCAGCGCCGCCGGCAAGGAGGCAAGACGCACGTCGTCGCCGAACGCTGTACCCAGGCCTGCGGCTGATGGCAAGTCCTGCAGCGCGAAGCTGACCTGGAACAGCGGGTTGCGCGATAGGTCACGTTCGGGCGCCAGCTTCTCGACCAGCTTCTCGAACGGTACGTCCTGGTGGGCGAAGGCGCCGAGGACCATGTTGCGTACTTCGTCGGCGAGTCTGTCGAAGTTGCTACCAGCGCGCGGTCGGCAGCGCAGCGCCAGGGTGTTGACGAAGAAGCCGATGACGGGTTCCAACTCGGCGTGTGTACGTCCGGCCTGTGGCGAACCGAGGATCAGGTCGTCCTCTCCCGCGGCGCGCCCGAGCAGCGCCGCGAAGCCGGCGAGGAGGGTCATGAAGGGGGTCAAGCCGCGACGCTGACTGAACTCGTGCACCCGCCGTCCTAGCGCCGCCGGCAGCACCACCTCGCAGACGCCGCCGCGGAAGCCCTGGCGTGGTGGCCGTGGCCGGTCGGTGGGAAGTTCGAGGACTGGCGCGGTGCCGCTGTCGAGGATGGTCAGGCGTTCGCGCCACCAGGCGAGCTGCCGGTCGAGTTCGTCGCCGTCCAGCCACTGGCGTTGCCACACGGCGTAGTCAGCGTACTGGATCGGTAGGGGAGAAAGAGACGTGTGCCGATACGCCTTCGCCAGATCGTCCAACAACAATCCGACCGACCATCCGTCGGTGACTATGTGGTGCTGGCTGACCAGCAAGGCGTGGTCGTCGTCGGCCAGGCGCAGCGTCGCGGCACGCACCAGGGGGGCCTGGGTCAGGTCGAACGGTACAGCGGCGAAGGCCGGCGCCAGGTGTGCACTCTCGCGATCACGATCGGCGGGGTGCAGGCGGCCGAGGTCGAGGCGCAAGCGCGCCAGCGGTGCGGCGGGGAGGATCACCTGCTCGGGCTGACGGCCGCGATCGGCGGTGAAGCGGGTACGCAGGCTCTCGTGGCGGGCCACCACGGCGTCGAGGGCGGCTTCCAGGCGAGCCACATCGAGCCGGCCGTGCAGGCGCCAGGCGCCGGGCAGGTGGTAGACCGTGTTGCCTGGCTGCAAGCGGTCGAGGAACCACAGGCGCTGCTGCGCGAAGGAGACCGGCGCTCGCTCGGCGAAGGCCGCAGGCCGTGGTTGCAGCGGTGGCCGTCGCGCCTCGGCATCCTGCTCATCGAGGCTGCCGAGTCGCCGGGCCAGCGCCTCGACGCTGGGGGCTTCGAAGACGCTGCGCATCGGCAGTCGGCGGCCGAAGTCGCGCTCGATGCGGGCCAACAGGCGTGTCACCAGCAAGCTGTGGCCGCCGAGCTCGAAGAAGTCGTCGCCGACGCTGACGCGTGGCACGCCGAGCAACTCGACGAACAGCCGCGCCAGCGTCGCCTCCTCGGCACTGCGCGGTGCTTGAAAGGTACGGCTGGCATCGAGCGCGTCGGCTTGCAGGCGTGGCGCGGCCAGCGCTTCGAGCGCCTTGCGGTCGAGCTTGCCGTTGGCGGTCAGCGGCAGTGCGTCGAGAGGCAGGAAAGCGGAGGGCAGCATGTAGTCAGGCAGGTGCTCGCCCAGGTAGTGACGCAGCTCGATCACCGCGATCTCGTCGCGGGCGACGTAGAAAGCCGCCAACCGGGCGTCGCTTCCCTCTTCACGCCGTGCCACCACCGCTGCCTCGGCGATCGCGGGATGCCCGGCCAGCACCGTCTCGATCTCTTCCAGCTCGACGCGGAAGCCGCGCACCTTGAGCTGAAAGTCGGTACGTCCGAGGATCTCCAGCCGGCCGTCTGGACGGTGGCGCGCCAGATCGCCGGTGTGGAAGAGACGCAGTCCTTCGTCGCGGGAGCTTGTACCGTACGGATCGGGCCGGAACCGTTCCGCCGACAGTGCCGGTCGTCCCAGGTAGCCACGGCTGAGCCCGCTGCCGCCTAGCGCCAGTTCACCGACGGTGCCGCGTACCACCGCCGTGCCCTGGCGGTCGAGCAGATAAGTGGAGACGCCGGGCAGGGCGTAGCCGACGTCCGGGTGTTCGAGCGTCGCGCCGCCGGCCTCCTTGTCGAGCCCTGCGTTCGGGGCGGGCAGCGTCCGGCTGGTGGCGATGATCGTCGTCTCGCTCGGTCCGTAGTCGTTGACCAACTCGACGTGCGGCAGCTGGCGCAGGAGCTCGACGGTGTCGCGGTGCAGGCGGTCGCCGCCGACCACAATGCGACGCAGTACGGGCAAGCTTGGTCGATGGTGCCCGGAGTCCGGGCTCTCGATGGCGACGCGTCGCAGCAGGGCCTCGCCGAGCGGTGTCGGCGGGTGCAGGTCTTCGATGGCGTGCGTCTCGACCCAGTGCGCTAATGCCTGCGGGTCGCGGCGCACGTCCTCGGACGGCAGGTCGAGCGTCAGGCCGTGGTAGAGCGCTGCCCAGCCGTTGAGCACCGAGGCGTCGAAGCCCGGGCCCATCTGGTGGCTCATGCGCGCGCCGGGCCGGCTGGTACGCGGTAGGTTGTGCAAGCGCTCGCTGAAGTCACCGCGGCTGCCGGCACTGCCCTTGGGGCGGCCGGTCGAGCCCGAGGTGTAGACGACGTAGGCCAGTTGTGCCGGGTGGATCGGCTCCAGGGGACGTGCGGCGGAGGTCTGCGGTACCGGCAAGGATAGGCGGGGGAGCGACACCTTGGCGCGCAGCTCCGAGCGTCGCCAGACGGGGCATTCGACGCGCATCTCTGCGGCCGCGGTGTCCGTCGTCAGCAGCGCCAGCGGCACCGATTCCTCCAGCATCCAGGCCAGCCGCTTGGCCGGCAGCGTCGGATCCAGCGTCAGGAAGCCGGCACCCGCCCACAGGGCTCCGAGCTGGCCGATCAGCTGCTCCGGCCCGGCGCTGAGGCTGATCGCCAGGACTCGCTCGGTCAGCGGTGCACCGCCACGGAGCCCCTGCAGGCGGCGCCCGATCTCGACAGCGCGCTGGCACAGCTCGCCGTAGCTCAGGTGCGCGCTTCCCTTGACCACCGCGATGCGATGCTCGCAGGTGCGTGCCTGCTCGGCGACCCGCACCGCTGCGTCCGGTGCCGGATGCGGTACCGGCGAGGTCGGCCACTCCACCAATAACTGCTGGCGCTCGCCGCCGGTGAACAGTGCCGGCGCCGCCAGCGGCAGATCCGGGTTGGCGGCGAACTCTGTCACCAGCTGTTCCCAGTAGGTCAGCCAGCGCTCGATGGTCGAGTCGTCGAACAGATCCGTGTTGTATTCCACCTGCGGCGCCGAGAGCGAGCGGCGATCTGCCGAGACGTCGGCGAACAGCACCAGGTCGGACTGCGTCACGTAGTTCTGCACCCACTCCGAATTGACCGTCAGGTCAACCAATTCGAGCGGTGGCATCTCGATGTTTTGTAGCGAGAACACCGCTTGGAATACCGGCGAGTACGCCAGGTCGCGCTTCGGTGCAAGCGCCTCGACCAGCCGATCGAAGGGTAAGCCCTGGTGCTCGTAGACCTCGAAGACGCGCTCGCGCACCTGTGTCAGTAGTTCCCGGAAGCTCATGTCCGGGTGCATGCGGGCTCGCAGGATGATGGTATTGACGAAGAAGCCGATCATCTTCTCCGACCCCTGCATGAAGCGTCCCGCCGCCGGTGAGCCGACCAGCAGGTCGCGCTGGCCGGTGAGGCGGTAGAGCAACACTTGGTAGGCGGCCAGCACCACCATGAACAGGCTGGCATTGGCCTCCGTCTGTAGCTGCAGCGCCGCTTCTTCGAGGCCCGGCTGAGTTCTGTGAATGATGCGTTTGCCGTGCGTCGTCTTGACCGCCGGCCTTGGCCGGTCGGTGGGCAGCGGCAGGATCATCGGTGCGCCGTCGAGCTGCTGGTGCCAGAAGTCCAGCTCTTCGGCCAGACGCTCGTCGTTCAACCAGTCACGCTGCCAGGTCGCGAAGTCCTGGTACTGCAAAGACGGTTCCGGCAACGGCGACGCTTCTCCCTTGCAGAAGGCGCCGTAGATGGCCGCCATCTCGTCGTACAGCACGCCCAACGACCAACCATCCGAGATGATGTGGTGCTTGAGGATGATCAGCAGGTGCGCATCCGGTCGTTCGCGAAACAGCGTGCAGCGCCACAGCGCGTCGCGCTCCAGGTCGAACGAGCGGCGTCCTTCGCGGGTCGCCAGCGAGCGTGCATGCTCGTGTGCCACCTGGCGCGGCAGAGCCGACAGGTCGATTACCGGCATCGGTGTGCGTGTCGGTTCGCCGATCAGCTGCATCGGTTCGCCGTCGATCTCGGCAAAGCGCGTGCGCAGCGATTCGTGGCGGCGCTCGATCTCGATTATCGTGCGGTGCAGCTGACGCGTGACCAGCTGTCCGTCGAGGGTGAAGGCGAGAATCGGCAAGCTGTAGCCCAGGCTACCCGGGTCGAGCCGATCGGCCAACCACAGACGCAACTGCATCAAGGACAGCGGTGCCTGCCTGCGATCCTCGGCCAGCGTCGTGCTGTCGTCCTGCGGTGCTGGCGCCGGCATCGCCGCGACACTCGGTTCCGCGATGCCTTGCTCCGCGGTGTCCTGTGCCGAGTTGCTCTGTTTCTGGCGCGCCAGCTGTTTGGCCAGCATCGCCCGCTTCTCGGGCGGTAACGACGCGATGCGTCGATACAGGTCCTTCACACTCATTGGAAAGCTCCCCCTAGCACACGCCCGAAACGAACGACTCACCGAAGGCGGGTGTTGGAATGAACAAGCGAGACTTCGAAGTTACGCGGAACGAAAGGGTTCCGACTCATCAGATACCGAGCAGTCTATCTTGTTGTCCGTGCTGGGAGGAGAAGCGATAAGGCGGGTCAGCGACCGTAGCGGCGATGCCGCTCGGCGAAGGAGCGCAGTGCGCGCAGAAAGTCGATCTTGCGGAAGGCGGGCCAGTTGGAGTCGCAGAAGTAGTACTCCGAATACGCACTTTGCCACAGCAGGAAGCCGCTCATCCGTACCTCGCCGCTGGTGCGCAGGATCAAGTCCGGCTCTGGCTGGCCGTAGGTGTAGAGGTACGGCTCGATCGAACGCGCCGTGAACGTCTCGGCCACTTGCTCCAGCGAATGCCCACGCTCGGCCTCGTCTTCGAGATAGCTGCGCAGCGCATCGGCGATCTCTTCACGGCCGCCGTAGGCCATGGCGATGTTGAGGCAGAAGCGATCGTAGCCCGCGGTCACCTGTTCGACGTGCTGGATCTCTTGGCGCAAGCTGTCCGGCAGCAATTCCAGTCGCCCGATATAGCGCACCCGCACCTTGTTTTCGTGCACATCCGAGTGGTCGGCCATCTCGCGCGTCTTGTCCTCGAACAGCTGCAGCAGCGCCTGCACTTCTTCGTGCCCGCGCTGGAAGTTGTCGAGAGAGAAGCACCAAACCGTGACCACCGGGATCTCGGCGTTGTAGCACCAGGACAGCAGCTCTTGGAGCTTGTCCGCTCCCCGTTGATGTCCGAAGTTGGTCGTGCCCGCCCCCATCTCACGCGCGAAACGGCGGTTGCCGTCCATGATCACGCCGATGTGCTGCGGGCGGTGCCAGCTGGCAACCTGGCCTTCGAGGTGGTGTTCGTAGACTTTATAGAAAGGCCACTTGATCACCGACTTGAGCAGCCTCCAACCGAGTTTGAAGATCGAAGTCGGCAAAGCCAGGGGGCGTGCGGGAGGGGAAGCTGCTTGCTGTGTCGTCGTGCCGTTGGCCATCTTGCGAGTGTACTCCTAGCGCAGAGAGTATCAGAGGGCTCTCCCCGGCCGGGAACTTTCTCGACACCCCCTCTGTCCAATCACTACGAACGGGGTCGCGACCCTCCGAACTTCTGACCACCAGCCTTGACGGTAAGAAAAAGGACCTTGCGGAAAGGTCGAGGAGGCACGCCATGCGCGACAAGAACTCAGCTACTCCCAATCTAGATACATCGAGTCTAGAGACATCGAGTTCAGATACATCGAGCCCCGACGCTCCAAGTCCCGACGACAACTTGATTCCGTCGTACCTGATCGAGAACGACACTAGCCGTGGCACGCGCCGCGCCGCGATCGCACTGGCGGTGGTTTTCCACATCGCGCTGCTGGCTTTCAGCGTGCCGGAAGCGACGACGGAAGCCTTCGAGCCGGAGCCGCCGAAGGTCTACGTGGTCGAGCAGGTGCGCTTCAAGCCGCCGGTGGTCGACCCTGTGACGCCGCCGACACCGCGCGAGCGGCGGGTGCCTGTACCGGACCCGACACCGGACGATCCGGAACCAGACCTGCGCAACATCGAGATCGAGCCGATCTACGAACTGCCGAGTCCTGACGTCATTTATGACGCCATCCCAGAAGGTCCGCCGGCGCCGGAGATCACCGGGCCGATCGAGATCAGCGGGGCGGTCGTGCCGCCGATAAAGATCTACCACCCGAATCCGGCCTACACCGAGGTGGCGCGCAGAGCACGCATCGAAGGCGTAGTGGTGGTCGAGGCGATCGTCGATGTCGAAGGCAACGTGACGAAGGCCGAGATCATCAAGCCGCTGCCGATGGGTCTCGACCAATCGACGCTGCAGACCGTTGTGAACTGGAAGTTCGAGCCGGCAACGCTGCGCGGCAAGCCGGTTCCAGTGATCTATCGCTTCTCGGTGACGTTCAGTTTGAACTGAAGCCCTCCCCTCTCCTTCCACCCTGGTCCTGTCTACGGGCCCGGCTCGCGAGTACTCCACCTCGAGTGCTCCGAGCCGGGCCTTCTCTCGTTCCACGCAGCTGTGGGCGATGTGGCAGAATCCAGATATGGATGCCCCTGCCGTTTCTTTCGACTTACCTGGGTGGACGCTGGTCTGGGCGTCGTTTGTGCGCGCCGCCCAACTCGACGAGAGCACTCGACTCGACGAGAACGCTCAGCTTGAAAGCACAGTCGAGCGTGTGCTCGCCGAAGTGCGGGAGCAGCGCGCAGGGCAGCCGCTGATCAGCGATCCGGCGATTGCGGCGCTGCGCAAGCTGCTGCGGGCAGCGGGGTGTGATCCGACGCGCTACCGCTCGTCACCGGAAGCGCTACTGCGCCGGTTGCTCAAGGGCGAAGATCTGCCGCGCATCCATCCCCTGGTCGACATCGGCAACCTGCTGTCGGCGCGTCTGGGCATCCCCTGCTGCATGCTGGACATCGACCGCCTGAAGCCGCCCTTCACCCTGCGTGCCGGCCGTGACGGTGAGCGCTACGAGTCCCTGCGCGGCGACTTCAACCTGGCGGGCAAGCCGCTGCTCGCCGACGTCGACGGTCCGTGCGACACACCGATCACCGGCAGCCGGCGTGCGGGGGTGACGGCGGCGACCGAGCGCGCCTGGTTCGTCGCCTACCTGCCGGCAGCCCTGGCCGAAGAAGGGGGCGTCGATGCAACTGCGGTTGAGCGGGAACTCCGGCAGCTGGTGGCGGCGGTGCCAGCGTGGACTCTGGAATCCGTCGCGGTCGTCGCGGAGGAGAGCTGACATGCCCCCCAGACCGCTCCTCTTGAAGGAGATGGACGCGCAAGCCGTGCTGTTGGTGCGCGCCTTCGAGCAGGCGGACCCGGAAGGCGTCGTGCTGGCGCGCTCTGTGCGTGAACGTGCCGACGCGGAAGCACCGCAGAACAAAGAGAAGCCGCAGGCGTGGCTGGTCCGACGAGCGCGCACGTTGTCGGCGGAGATTGAAACCCAGGTGCCGCTGGTACCTGGCCTGCGCCGCGTGACGCGACTGGCCGGCCGGCTGGGGCCGCTGCTGCTGATCGTGGCTTTCGTCCTCGGCCTCGCCTCGAACCTCGTCGGCCCGGCGCGCCACATCAACTTGCTGTCGGTGCCGCTGCTCGGGATTCTGGCCTGGAACCTGCTGATGTACGCCATCTTCGTCCTGGTGTGGGTGCTCAAGGGCCGGGCTCAGAAGCCAGGGCGCGGGGCCGCCCGCGTGCTGGCGCCGGTGTCGACCTTGCTCTATCTGCGACGCAGGCTCGGCGGGCTCGACCGTAGCGAGGCGGCCTCCGCCGTGACCGCTGGCGGCGTCCGGGGCTACCTCGACGCCTGGCGCACCGCCGGAGCCGCGCTGGTCGAGGCGCGCGGCCGGCGGCTGATGCACCTGGCGGCGATGGTGCTGATGCTCGGTGCCGTCGCCGGCATGTACGTGCGAGGCCTGATCTTCGAGTACCGCGCCACCTGGGAGAGCACCTTCTTCGACGCGCTCACCGTGCGGGACCTGCTGCACGGCATTCTCGGTCCCGCGGCGTCGATCCTGGGCGTCGAGATCCCGCCGCTGCTACCTCTGCGAGTTCCCGGCGACGGGCCCGCGGCCTTGTGGATCCATCTCTTCGCCGTCACGGCTGTCCTCTTCGTGGTGTTGCCACGCGGCTTGCTGGCGCTGGTCGAGGCACTGCGTCTGCTACGCCTGTCGCGCCGGGTGCCGATGCCCGAGGGCGACCCCTACCTACGCCGCCTACTGGCCACGGGACGCGCCGAGCCGCCGGCTGTCGAGCTGTGGCCGTACAGCCTGGAGCTGTCGATCCAGCGTCGCGAGCAGCTGCTCGAAGCCTTGCACGACGCCTTCGGCCGCCGCGCCGACATCCGGCTCCAACCCGTACTGGCCTACGGAGAGGACGTGCCAGTTCTGGCGGAGGAGTCGGAGAGCGGTGACGCGGTCCTCACGCAACCCCTCGTCCTGTTCAATCTCGCCCAGACGCCCGAAGCCGAGGTGCATGGCGAGCTTCTGCGAGCCCTCGCCGCGCGCCACGGGGAACCGCCACGCGCGCTGATCGAGGTCAGTGCCTACCGTCAGCGCTTGCACGGCGACGAAACGCGGCTGCAAGGACGCAAGGCGACCTGGACGCAGGTCGTCGAGGCCGCGGGGGCGCGGGCGACCTTCGTCGATCTCGAGGCGATGGACCGGGGCGCCCTCGCGGCTGCCCTCGGCGACGAGCGCGAGGAGTCCGAGCGTGGCTGATCCACAGAGCGATCCGAACCTCGCTGCCGGCAGCGTCTTGCACCTGAGCCTGATCTCGCACACCAACGTCGGCAAGACCACCCTCGCACGCACCCTGCTGCGCCGCGACGTCGGCGAAGTGCTCGACCGCGCGCACGTCACCCTCGAACCCGCAGCCTACGAGCTGATCACTGCTGGTCCGCACCGCCTCGAACTGTGGGATACCCCCGGCTTCGGCGACAGCATCCGCCTGCTGCGTCGCCTGCACACCGAGCAGTTCCCGATCCGCTGGTTTCTGCAACAGACCTGGGACCGCTTCACCGATCGCGCCTTTTGGTCCGGCCAGCAAGCCGTCCTGCACCTGCGCGAGCAGGCCCACATTGTGCTCTACCTGGTCAATGCCATGGAGCACCCGAGCGAAGCCGGTTACGTCGACCCGGAGCTCGAGCTGCTCGGCTGGATGGGTCGCCCGGTCTTGTTGCTGCTCAACCAGACCGGTCCCGCCGGCAGCGACACCCGCGCCGCCGAACGCGCCTGGCGCGACTACGCGCAGCGTTATGAAGTGGTCAAGGACGTCCTGACGCTCGACGCCTTCACCCGCTGCTGGGTGCAAGAGAACGAACTCCTACGCCGCGTCCAGGCCGTTCTGCCAGCGGAGAAGCAGCCTGTCATGGCCGCCCTCGCCGACGCCTGGGAAGCGCGCAACCAAGAGATCTTCCGCCGCTCTCTGGGCCACGTCACCACCTACCTGGCGACCACCGCTACGGATCGTGAAGCTTTGACTAGCAAGCGTCCGAGCAAGGTCGAGTCGACCCGAGCGATGCAGACACTTGCAGAGCGTCTGGAAGCCGAGACCAGGAAGCTCATGGACCGCCTGATCCGCGAGCATGGCCTAGAAGGCCGCAGCGAGGCCAAGCTCTACCGCCAATTGGATGACGTCCTGCTCCAGGGAACCACCAAGCTGAGCACCGAGCAAGGCGCCTTCTGGGGCGGCCTGGTTAGCGGTGCTCTCGGTGGCCTGATGGCCGACTTCCTGGCCGGCGGCCTCACCTTCGGCGGCGGTGCGGTCGCGGGGGCGATTCTCGGCGTGCTCGGTGGTGCCGGCCTGAGCCGCGCGCACGAGCTGATCCAGTTCGGCGGCGAGCCCGCTGCTAGCTGGTCATCGGAGTTCCTGCACGAGTTGCTGCGTCAAAGCCTGCTGCGCTACCTCGCCGTCGCTCACTTCGGGCGTGGACGGGGTGTGTTCGAAGAAGGCGAGATGCCGGAAGTCTGGCGGCGGGAGGTGGATGCGGTGCTGCAGAAGGTGGACGTCAAGGAGATGTTGAAGACTTGGCGTCGGTGGGGGAAGGAAGATCGCGGGCTCGTCGAGCGGGAGTTGGGGCCGCAGGTGGAGCGGTGGGTGTCGGGGGTGTTGGGGCGGCTGTATCGGTAGAAGCCCTTTGCAGCACGAGATCAGTTAGTGTTTGTCAGGTTGTGCTTGAGGCAATCGAAGGTTCAAGGTTCGGGTTGCTCTTTCCTGTGATGTATGGTTTACTCCGGTTTGTAAGTTGTATTCAGCGATAATTGGGGCGGTTCAGATTCTGAAAGTCATGGTATGCGCGCGAGTGTAGTGAATCTTGGGGCGGCATTGATCTCGCTATTTGCAGCCATTATTGGCTGGCATTTAGCAGAGTGGAATTATAAGAAAGAGAAGGAAGGGTTTGAGGCTCAAATTGCCGAGATGCGCCGTGTGAATGTTGAGAATGGAAAACTGCAGCAGAAGATGCAGAGGCAAGATCTAGAGATACAAGGCCTCACTCGAGATTTTCAATCTTTAGAGATTTCACTGGAGGCGTCGAGGTTGCAGGTTGAAGACTTAGAGGAAAAATGGGGTCGTTGTACGTCACCAGATGGTTTGATTAATATAGTCAGTACACTGGAATCTGCAGGTAGAGTTCGAGTAAGGACGGGTTCGGCTTTAGAGTTTCCAATGACGTATTCTTCTCTCTTCGCTAGGATTGTAAGGATTAGTGAGTGGGGCCCCGTTGTAGCGATCGAGAATTGTGACTTTGTGAAGGCTCTTGATGGTAATCGGAGTTCTGCAGATGGCGAGAATAGCTATCTCATGACTCCTGACCAGGGCTTGGTGTTGTTCGCATCCAGTAAGTGCTGTGAAGTTGGGTTCGATGTTTGCAGAGAGGGGACCACAGAGAGGATCGAGCTAACTGTCGAAGAGATGGATGTTGATCATCAGGAGGCATTCATCAACTATGAGAAAGAATTCATCAGCCTGGAGTTGTAGATGCGAATTTCAAGAGCATTGAAGTACGCTTCTGTCTTGTGCATGTTGATCACGTGCTCCTGTGCCAGCACGTCTGAGTTTGAAGCGCTCTCGTTGCAGGTGGAGAGGCAGGACTCTCGGTTTCGCTCCTATTCAGACCAACAAGCAATTACCGTGGCTCAGTTGATTCTTAGACTTGATGAGCTTTCGACTGACATCCAAGCTCTAGAGGAAGCGATCAAGCTTGAAGCTCTAAAGAGAGAGGAGTTTGGCGAGGCCACGAAGAGTCAACTTGCTTCAAGTCAGGAGCGTCTGCAGCAGATGGCTAGTGTCGTGGCAGAGATGCGTCTTAGATTAGGCGAACTGGCTCGGGCACTTCGTTAGTTTTGGCATTAACTTTCTGCGTACTCGAAGTGGTCTGGTCTCGGTCACTGGTGTCGCACTGTGGGTTCAGTCGAACACCGCCCAGAGAGCTAGGTCCCCGCCTCGAAGTCGTCCGTAAAGATCGACGCCGACCCTCCCGGCTCGAAACGCAGGTAATAGACTTCCTGCTCGCTGTTGAATGTCGACGCAGACTCCAAGTGCGCAGCGTCGTTGAAGGAGACGATGTCGTAGTAGTCGCCGATCTTTGTCCTGATTGCGGAATCCGAGGTGCGGATCCCTAGGCGGGGGGGCAGGGGTCGTTGGCCGACCTGCCCGATCTCGATTGGCTCTTCGAAGTTCGCGCCGGCGGCGGTGGAGCGGTTGAACATGGCCGGTGAGCAGCAGCCGATGGAGTTGGGATCACGCGTGGAGGCGTGAGTGTCGGGTTTGGGGCGGTTGTAGCGGTGAAACCGAGTCAGCTCTCCCAGGGATTGATTACTTCGACTCCACAGTGCCGAAACCCACCCTCATCCCGCGTAGCGATTCCCGCACTATGGACGCGTGCAATAGCCGCGATCTGGCAGTCGACGGTTCCAATCGGTTCTCCCGACTTGCGACGATCTGCTGCCAACACGGAATACATCTCCGCAGCCTGCTCACCGAAGGGTAAGACGTGCAGTCTGCTCTGAAAGTGAGCGAAGCGTTCAGCCAGCTGAGTCCGTCTCTTGCCTTGAGGCAGGATTCGAATACCGAATAGAACTTCGGCAACTCCTGGTGCGGCTAATGCCACTGCGGATTCCCGGACTTCTTGCATCCAGGCGACGACAGCTGGATCTGGTCGACTCTTCATCAACTCCGAGACGACATTGGTATCAAGGATGATCACCGTAGCTCAATCCTCGAAATCCGGCGGCTCGCGCATGGGCTCTCGAGCGGGAAGATAAGGCGCCAAGTCGAAGCCGTGCGCAGGGCCGAAGCACTCCATTGCCAGGTCTGCCAGGGACCTACCGGAAGCTTCCTCCTCTGTGAGAGCCGAACGCAAGATCGCCCGCGCTTCAGCTTCCATGGAGCGTCCATGCTCGGCCGCGCGACTGCGCAAGCGCAGTTTGAGGCTGTCTTCTAGGTTTCGAACGATCAGGCTGGCCATAGTGCCTCCAGGTTCAAGTTCAGCTCGATGATATCAGTGATAGCGCTTCATGGCTGCCCTGGTGTGTCGACACTACTTCGTGAGTCGACGCTGCAGGCTGGCGGCAGCGGCCACGTCCGGTGGTTGGTAGAGCAGGTCGCCGCGGGCGCCGCGGTTGGACAGCTCGGCGGCGTTGGCTTCGTCGGTGTCTATGTGCATCTCCAGCACATAGCTGTCCTTGACCCGGATCAGCACGTCGCCGAAAGTCAGGTCCCTATCGCCTCCTTCAATGGCGACCTCCACCTGGTCGCCGTTCTCGACGCCATAGGCTTCGGCGTCTTTCTGGGTCATGTGGATGTGGCGCCAGGCGCAGATCAGGCCCTCGTCCAAGTGCAGCGTGCCGGCGGGACCGACCAAGGTGATCGGCGCCGAACCTCGGATGTTGCCCGACGCTCGAATCGGCGCGTCGACCCCCAGCGCAAACTCGTCGGTTCGGGAAATCTCGACCTGGGTTGCCTTGCGCAACGGCCCGAGCACGCGAACGCCTTCGATACGTCCTCGCGGCCCCACCAGAGTGACGGTTTCGTGGGCGGCGAACTGACCGGGTTGCGACAGGTTGCGGTAGACCGTGAGCTCGCTTCCCGCGCCGAAGAGAGCGTCCATCGAGGCCCGGTCGAGATGCGTGTGACGACCACTGATGGCGATCGGAATCGGTCCGGGTGAGCGGACTTCCGTCTCGCCCTGCACCACCCGGGCGGTCTGGCGAGCGGTCATCAACTCCTCGTTGGTCTTGACCACCAGGGTCCGGACCAGTGCCCGGCCGGCACTGATGTCGACCACCGGAGCATCGGCACGGAGCTTCACGTCCTGGTTGCGGTCGTCGTCGAGTCGGACGCCCAGGAAGTCGAGCTGCTGGAGGATGCGGTGGCGCATCTGAGCGCTGTTCTCACCGATGCCGCCGGCCAGAACGATGCCGTCGACACCGCCCATGGCGGCCGCGTAGGCGCCGATGTAGCGGCGCACGGCGTGGGCATAGACGGTGATGGCGAGACGAGCACGGTCGTTGCCGGCCGCCGCTTGCGCTTCGATATCCCGCAGGTCGTTGCCCAGACCACTCAGGCCAGCCAGGCCGCTCTCGTGATTGAGCAGGCGATCCGTTTCGTCGACGCCGAACTCGCGGACCAGTTGCAGTACGACCCCTGGATCGAGGTCGCCACAGCGGGTTCCCATGACCAGGCCCTCGAGCGGGGTCAACCCCATCGAGGTCTCGACCGAGGCGCCGTATTCGATGGCACAGGCACTGGCGCCGTTGCCGAGATGCAAGGTGATCAAGCGCAGCTCGCGGATGTCCCGCTCGAGGTAGGTCGCGGCCGTCTTGGAGATGTATTCGTGGGACGGACCATGGAAGCCATAGCGGCGGATGCCCAGGCGACGGGCCAGGTCGAGATCGAGGGCATAGTTCTGGGCCCTGCGGGGCAGCCGGCGGTGAAAGGCGGTGTCGAACACGGCCACCTGCGGCAAGGCCGGCAGCGCCTGGCGGGTGATGCGGATACCGGCGAGGTTCGCCGGGTTGTGCAGGGGCGCCAACGGGACACAGTCCTCGATCGCCGCAACGACCGCGTCATCGATCAAGGTGGCGTCGTGGAACCGCTCACCGCCGTGGACCACCCGGTGGCCAATGGCTTCGACCTCGAACGCTTCGACCTGCGCGAGAGCTTCGGTGACGGCCGTCTCGTGGGTTCGCCCCCCTTGCCCGATTCGCTCGGCGGCACCGGTGTGCAGTGCCTCGCCGGTCGCCGTATCGATCAGCTGGTACTTGACGCTCGATGAGCCGCAATTGATGACCAAAACCTTCATGGACAACCTCGTTCCCCTTGAGTTACTCGGAGCCAGTTACTCTAAGACAGTCCAGCGCAGCAGATTCCCCGCCTCGAAGTCATCCGCGAAAATCAAATCTGACGCGCTCGGCTCGATGCGCAGGTAGTAGACGTCCTGCTCGCCGTTGAAGGTCGCCGCGTAGGCCAGGTGCGCGGCGTCGTTGAAGGAGACGAGGTCGTAGTAGTCGCCGATCTTGTCCTGATTCGGGAAGCCGAGGTGCGGATCCCAGGCGGGTGTCAGAGCTTCGTTCGCCGACCACGTGACGCCGGCATCCTCAGAGAACGCGTAGTAGACGACGCTATCGAAACCACTGGGATCGGCGCGCGTGTCATTCCACACGACGTCGATCCTGCCGTTCGGCGCCACTCCCAGCGTGGCGAACCATTGCCAGGCACCGATGTCGACGGGATCGGTGTTGATCCGGACGGGAACGCTCCAGGTGGCCCCGCCATCGAGTGACCTCGAGAAGTGGACGTCGAGCGGGTCGTCGCCGGGTGGATCGACGGAGGACAGCAGGTAGAGGCGGTTGGCGTTCGTGGGATCGGCGATGATCCAGACTTGGCTCAGCATGCCGTTGGGGTTGGGGCCGGCGCCACGGACGAAGCTACCGCCGAGGTCGACGGTGGCGATGAAGTCGGTGTTCGGGGCTGCCTCGGGATCGCTGGCAGTGGTGGACTTGGCGACCAGGAAGACGGAGAAGTCGGTCGGCAGATGACCGGTGGTGTAGACGGCGCCGTCGGGGCCGACGGTGGTGGTGCCGCGGCGTAGACCGTCGCCGATCTCGATCGGGGGTTCGAAGGTCGCGCCGGCGTCGGTGGAGCGGTTGAACATGGCGGGTGGGCAACAGCCGATGGGGCCATACCAGTTCTGGTAGATGTGCCCCTGCGATGGACCACTCGTGCGATCGATGGCCATCCACTGCTTGTCGCCGCCGAAGGCGTAGACGCCGCTGTCCCACGTGGCGCCACCGTCAGCGGAACGGAAGAGGTCGGTGGTGAAGTCGCCTTCGAGGCTGTTGTAGTAGAAGGCACCCTGCGCATCGAAGTCGAGCACTGGGTCGGAGCGGAAGACAGCCGGTTCCAGGACGCCGGGGAAGGTCCAGGTGGTGCCGCCGTCGCTGCTGTAGGCGAAGCCGGCCTGGCGGAAGTTGCTGGCGAGGGTGTCGAATTGACGCCAGCCGACCGCCATGCGCGAGGGGTTCGTCGGATCGACGGCGAGCGAGGGTTCATTGGCGGCGTCGCCGACGAGGTTGTTGCCTTGCGCGTCGACGTTGACCTGCACGCTCACGTGGCCTGCGGTCTGGACGCGCGGTGCCGGTGTGGTGCGGCGCAGGATGCGCGGAATGGCCATGTAGGGGTCGTCGGGATGCTCGTCGGGTTGTCCTTGGGAGGGCAAGGAGCTGGGGCTCTCGGCAGTTGTCGCTGTGACCCCGAGGGCCGTGATCGAGAGGGCCGTTACTCCGATGGCCGTCACTCCGATGGCCGTGAGCCAGCCCGTGCAAAGCGCCCAGAAGGCTCGGGTGTGGTGGCTGATGCGGTACGTCACTTCGATGAAACCTCTGTCCCAAGGATATGCCATTAGCTCGCCGCGATTGGGACGGAAGACAGAGGGGCCGGCAGCGCGGGTGTGCGATTCAAGGTCATCTTGCTTGCGTTTTACGCGGGTGCTATAGTCGTCTTACTTCTAATATCTATTTGCGTCGACTGCACTTGAGTCGATTGCATTCGCTTCACTCAAGGTCCAGAACATAACCAGCCCTCCGTAGTGGAGGAGCCAGGAGGAACCATGAAGCGTAGAGCCCTGCTGCGTCGGCCAAGCCAGTTGCTGGCGCGCGACGAGATTCTCGAGCAAGTACTGGCTGTAGCGGTCGGTGGTGTGGATACCACCAGCCCGGACCGCCTCAGCCCGGACCGTGTCAGCCCGACCCTGTCGACCACGGACATCAACAGCGCTGTCAGCCCTCCGTGATCGACGCGGAGCAGCTTCACAGCTTGCTCCCCAGTGAAGAAGAGGTAGCCGAGTACCAGCGGCGGGGCTGGTACGTGTCCCAGCAGGTTCTCCCCGAGGACCTGCTGGACGAAGCTCTCTATGGGGTAGAGCGTCACCATGCCGGTGAGCGGGACTCGCGGCTACCTCTGTCCGGGGGCTACCTGGACTGGAAACCGGAGCATGGCGACACCCTGCGCATGAGCGACTACGTGTCGCTGCAGAACGACGAGATCCACGAGTTGGTGAAAGCCCCGGTCCTCGGCGCTATCGCGGCGCGGCTGAGTGGTAGCCGGACGGTTCGGCTGTTCCATGATCAGCTGGTGTACAAGCCGCCCGAGCCGGACGGTGAGGAGACGGTGGTTGGCTGGCATGTGGACAGTGCCTACTGGCATACCTGCACCTCGCTCAACCTGCTGACCGCCTGGATCCCGTTCCAGGACTGCACTGTCGAGATGGGAACCTTGACGGTGATTGACGGCAGCCACCGCTGGAAGGGTAACCAGTCGATGGCTACCTTCCGCGAGCGCGATCTGGACGCCTTGGTACAGAGCTTTCGCACCGGCGGCGAGGAGGTACGAGAAGTGCCGATGCAGCTCAAGAAGGGACAGGTGAGTTTTCATCACTGCCTGACCATCCACGGTAGCCTGCCCAACCGCAGCCAGCAGCCGCGTATCGCACTGGCGGTGCACATGCAGGACGAGAGCAATCGCTACCAGGAGCACATCGATGCCTCCGGCCGGCGCACGGTGCATGTCAACGACATGCTGGTGCGTAAGGATGCGGAGGGCAAGCCCGACTATGCGGATCCTGAGATCTGCCCGATTCTGTGGGAAGAAGATGCATGAGCGAGCAGGGGACGGACGAACACGAAGGCTGGTGGCTCGAGCGGCTGGAGCCGCCGCCGGACGAAACTAACCTTCCTCTCGACCGCGCGCGGTCGAAGGTTTTCTCGGCCAAGCGGGCGCAGGTGCGGGTCGCGCTGCCGGCAGCGCTGCGCGGGGAAGTCGAGGCGGTGGGTCGGGGCGATTCCGGTGCCCTGGGGCGCCTACTCGCTGGATTGGTGGCGGTACTACACCGCTACACCAGTTGTGAGCGGCCCGTGATCGGCATCCCGGTTGCTGCCAGTGAGACGGGCGGCAACGTCCTGCCGGTGATCATCGACGGCGTGGCACAGGAGCAGCGCTTCTCGGATCTCGCCGAGGCGGCGACGGCGGCGGTGGCCGCGACGCGGGCGCATGCCTCGATGCCATGGGCGACCCTGGTCGAGCGGCTCGGCCTTGCCGAGGTACAGAACCGCAACCCCGTGTTCGACATCGTTCTTGTGCTGCCAGGCGATCCACCGGTGTTGGCGGCACTGCGCCATGACGTCGAGGTACGGCTGGGCATTGAGGGTAAGGCGGAGCTGGAGATCGACTACAGCGCCCGCCTGCTGCGCACCGACACCCTGGAGCGCTTCGCCGGGCACTTGCTGACCCTGCTGGCGGCGGCTCTGGCGGAACCCGAAGCTGCGTTGCTCGATCTCGACCTGCTGCGCGATACGGAACGCCGGCAGTTGATCGTCGACTGGAACCAGACGGCGGCGGAGTTTCCCTCCGACCGCTGCCTACACCATCTCTTCGAGGCCAGTGCGGCGGAGCATCCGGATGCCGAGGCGCTGGTTTTCGAGCAGCGCTCTTGGACCTACTCCGAACTCGACGCCCAGGCCAATCGCCTGGCGCACTATCTGCGTGCCCAGGGCTTCGGCCGGCACTCCCGCATAGGCCTGAGTCTGCGCGCCACCGATGACTCGCTGGTGGTGCTGCTGGCGATCCTCAAGGCCGGTGGCGCGGTGGTCACCCTCGACGCCACCTTCCCGGCCTACCGCCTGGAGCTGATCATTCGCAACTCCGGACTCACCGCCGCGGTCACCGAGACGGCGTTGCTCGATCGCCTGCCCGAGGGGGACTACCAGGCGTTCTGCTACGACCAGCTGAGCGCCAAGCTAGCAGCGCAGCCGGCAACGCCTCCGGAGGCCGCTGGCTCCGATCTCGGCAGCGACGCGAGTGACCTGCTCTACATCCTCTACACCTCGGGCTCCACCGGTTTTCCCAAGGGCGTGTGCATGGAGCATCGCTCGCTGGTCAACTTGTGCAGCTGGCAGCTGCAACACGGGGCCGCGCCGCCCAACGCGCGCACCCTGCACCGCACTTCGCTGGGCTTCGATGTCAGTTTCCAAGAGATTTTCTCCACCTGGGCCGGCGGCGGTACGGTGGTGGTGGCCTCGGACGCGGTGCGGGCGGATATCTCGCTGCTGCCCGCCTTCTTCGAGCAGCATCGGATCGAACGCGCCTTCCTGCCCTTCGTTTCGCTGCAGCAGCTGGCCGAGACCTTCGCCGTCCAGACCCACAAGTTGGAGACCTTGAAGGAGATCGTCACCGCTGGTGAGCGGCTGCAGATCACCATGCCGCTGGTGCGCTTCTTCCGCCAGGTCGACTGCAGCCTCGACAACCAGTACGGCCCTACCGAGACCCATGTGGTGACCAGCTACCGTCTGCAGGGACCGTGCACCCGCTGGCCGACGCTGCCGCCGATCGGGCGGCCGGTACACAACGTTTCGACCTACATTCTGGACGCCCGGCTACGTCCGGTGCCGGTGGGCGTGGCGGGCGAGATTTGCATTGGTGGCGTCGCGGTGGCGCGCGGTTACAATGGCCTCGCCGAGGACGGCGACTCGCCCTTCCAGCCCGATCCCTACCGCGCGCAAGCCGGCCTCGACCCTTTCGGCGGCCGGCTCTACCGCACCGGCGACCTCGGCCGTTTCCTACCCGACGGTGAGATCGAGTTCCTCGGCCGCCGCGATCACCAGGTCAAGATCCGCGGCTACCGCGTCGAGATGGGGGAGATCGAGGTGGCGCTGCGTGACATCGCTGGGGTGCGTGAGGCGGTGGTCACCGCGCGCGAAGACCTTTCGGGCACCCAGGCGCTGGTTGCCTACATCGTCACCGAGGCGCCGGACGTGCCGCCGCTGGTAGCTATTCGGCGCGCCTTGCACGAGCGGCTACCCGAGCACATGGTGCCAGCTGCCGCCGCCTTTGTCCGTCTTGCCGAGTTACCGCTCACCGCCACCGGCAAGGTCGACCCGGCCAAGCTTCCCGAGCCCGGCCAGGAGCGGCCGGAGCTGAGTGAGAGCTACATCGCCTCGCGCTCTAGCCTGGAGAAGCGGGTCTCGGCGATCTGGTCCAAGACACTGGGCGTCGGCCAGGTGGGAGTCAACGACAAGTTCCTCGACCTCGGTGGTCACTCGCTGGTCGGCGTGCAGATCGTGTCGCAGATCAACGAACTCTACGGCATCACCGTACGCCTGAGTTCGTTGATGAACCAGGCGACAGTGGCGTCGCTGGCGCAGGAAGTGGAACGCTTGCTGCTGGCTCGAGTCGAAGAGATGTCCGAGGAGGACGCGCTGCAGCTGGCCAAAGGCGGCGGTCGGGACGAGCCTGGCCAACCTGGAGCAGGCCAACCTGGAGCAGGCCAACCTGGAGCAGGCAGTACCGTCAGCGAGTTCTACGAGCTGCCGAACGGCCGCCGCGTCGTCGATCAGTACCGAGCTGAGACGCACCATCTGGTGGTTGACATCTTCGAGCACAAGACCTATGACCGCCATGGCATCGTCTACCCCGAGGACGGCTGCTACGTCGACGTCGGTGCCAACATCGGCCTGTTCGCTCTCTACGCCCTGGAGCGGGCGCCGAAGGCACGCGTCTATGCCTTCGAGCCGGCACCGCGCCTGTTCGAGCTGCTGCGACGTAACGTCGAGGATTTCGGGGAGCAGGTCCGCACCTTCGATGTCGGTCTTGCGGATCAGGCTGGAGAGGCGTCCTTCACCTACTATCCGCGCTTGCCCGGCATGTCCTCCTTCGCAGCCGACAAGGACGACGAGCGTGCCTTGCTCGGCGCCATTGTGCGCAATCAGGCCGAGCGCGGCGAGGAGGGCATGGAGCACGTCATGTCCGACGTCGACGCCCTGATCGAGGATCGCCTGGGTAGCGAGAGCTTCCCGGCACAGCTGCGCACGCTGTCCGAGGTGCTGACCGAGACCGGGATCGACGCCGTCGACCTGCTCAAGATCGATGTCCAGAAGACCGAGCTGCAGGTGCTGCAGGGTCTGGCCGATGGTGACTGGCCGAAGATCCGCCAGGTGGTGGTCGAGGTGCACGATCAGGACGGCCGCCTGCGGCGAGTGGAAGAGTTGCTGCAGAGCCGCGGCTACCGCACCGCCACCGATCAGGATTCGCTGCATACCGGTTCGGTGGTCCACTTCGTCTACGCCATCCGTTCCTGAGTTCGAGAGAGGCGCCCGGATGCGAGATGATGACCTGCGCGATCGCCTGTCTGGGCTCTCGTCGGTCAAGCGGGCTCTCTACGAGCGCCTGCTGGAGGAGGGCGAGGCATCCTTCGGCGAGCGCGAAGCCATCCCCCGCTGGATGCACCGTGACCGTGGGCCCTTGACCCCGACTCAGCGCCAGCTGTGGCGGCAGGATCACTCGAAGGGCGGCGATGCACTGCTCAACATGTGTTACGCGGTCCGCCTGGAACCGGCGCCGGAGGGCCGGCCCTTGGATGCGCGTGCCCTGCGGCGGGCGCTGGCTGATCTACAGGCGCGCCACGAGCCGCTGCGCAGCGTCTACGAGCAGGGCAGTACGGGCGTGGTGGTGCGTGTCCTGCCGTCGTCGCCACTGCACTTCGGCGACGTCGACCTGCGCGGTCTGCGTCCCGAGGACCGTGAGCGCCAGGTGCAACGTTGGGCCGCCGCCGACCTCTTGCGCGCCTTCGACCTGGCGCACGGTCCGGTGTGGCGGGGTGCGTTGCTGCGTCTGGAGTCTGCCGATGCGGCGAGCGGGCTAGACGTGTTGCTACTCGGCCTCCATCACGTCTGCGGCGACGCCTGGTCGATGGAAGTGTTCAGCAAGGATCTGTCCGAGCTCTACCGCGCCCGCGTCGCCCATCGCAGATCCAGCGCTGATCTAGGCGCCGAACCCGAGCTGCCACCGCTGGAACGTCAGTGTATCGACTGGGCTGCCGAGCAGGAGCGCTGGCTCACCGATCCCGAAGCCGGCGAGCAACTCGCCTGGTGGCAGCAGCGTCTCGCCCGCCCGCGGCCAGCGACGAGCGCCCTGCCCTACGACAAACCTCGGCTGCCGGTGCCCTACCTGCGTTCGTCGCGGCAAGTGGCGCAGCTACCAGCCGTCCTGGTCAGCGCTCTGCGCGACCTCGGCAGCCAACTGGGCACATCTCTGTTCACCACCCTGCTAGCCGGCTTCGCGGCAGTGCTGGCGCGCTGGCGCGGCGATCCCGACGTGCTGATCGGTAGCCTTGCCGCCAACCGGCCACCGGGCAGCACCCAGATGCTGGGTGCGCACTACAACACCATTGTGGTGCGCGCCGACCTGGGTGGTGATCCGGACCTGGTCGAAGTGCTGGAGCGGCTGGCGGATTGTGTCGAGGAGACCCTGCAGCACCAGCGCATCCCCTTTCCACTGGTCGCCGAACTCTACGAGAAGGATGCGCTCGCTGAGACAGGGGGAAGCCACGACCACAAAGAACTGCACCGTGCGATGCTAGTTCTCGACAAGTACCCCTTACAGTTCCTGCAACTCGAAGGCCTCGATGTCCGTGGCCTGCACTTCAGTCCCTACGAACCCGAGTCCGCCGTCGATTCCGCCGACCCTGTGCCGACACATCCCGAGCTGCCATTCCAGATCACTCGCCTACTGACCGCCTCGTCCGCGGATCTGACCTTCTTCCTGCGCGAAGCCGGCGATGCGCTCACCCTGTCCGCCTTCTACAAGACGGATCTCTTCGATGACCGCACGATTGCCAAACTGATACTGTCGTTCATAGAAGCACTCGTCGACCTGGCCAACGCTTCCGACACTCCACTGAGTCAGCTGTCGCTATCTCTCGATGCGCAAGCTCGGGTAGTAGGGCAGGCTCCGGATGCCGAGGCCTTCCCCCAAACTGCGTTCGAAGGAGATTCCTGATCATGGCAAAAGAGAAGAAAGCGGCGAAGAAGAAGGCGAAGCTGAAGGGCCGTACGCTGACCGCGTTGCGAGAAGGCGGCAAGCCCGCTGCGGCACTGATCAACACGTTGAGCCCCGAGCGCTCGCTGTCCGAGATCACCCTGGTGGTCAACACCCTGAGCGAGGCGCAGAGCTTGACCCCTGAAGCTAGCTTCGGCCACGCCAAGATCACCTCCCTGAGCCCGGCCGCCTCAGTGACTCCTGTTTCGGTGCGCCTGCGCGACGGCGGCGAGACCTTCGACGTCGCGGTGCAGGCCCTGACACCGGTCGGCAGCCTGGCCGAAGTCAGCGGCGGCGCGGCTGCCAACCTGTTCTCCAGCTCCATGTTCGATACCTTTCTGGCGGCGCAGCTGCTGGAGCCCAAACAACTGCTGGAGCTGGACGCCCGCCAACTGCTGGCGGTCAAGCAGCACGTGATCCAGACCATCGTCTCGTCGCCAGCCATCCTCAAGGTGCTCAAGGCCAAGGCTGCGTCGGTGGTCAAAGAACTCACGGCCTAGATTGGCCGCCTTCATTGGGTGGCAGGAGAAAGAAAGCCATGGACCTGACCCCGGAACAGCAGGCCCTTTTACCGTCTGACGCCGACGTGCATTTCTATCAGGAACACGGTTGGTGGATCTCGCCGGTACTGCTCGACGCGCACGAACTCGAAGACGCCAACTTTGGTGCTGAGCGCTACTACGCTGGTGAGCGCGACGCGCCGCTCTTGGTCGACCTGCACACCGATTGGAAGCCCGAGGACGGCGAAGTGCTGCGCCAGAACGACTATGTTTCGCGCCAGGTCGACGAGTTCCGCGACTTGCTGCACCATCCCCTGGTCGCCGCTACCGCCGCCCGCCTGAGCGGTGCGGACTCGTTGCGTCTGTTCCACGACCAGCTGATCTACAAGCCGCCTGGCGCACCGCCGGAGCGCAACACCGTTGGCTGGCACGCCGACAAGGCCTACTGGCAGACCTGCACCTCGACGCGGATGCTCACTGCCTGGATCCCGTTGCAGGAAAGCACCGAAGAACTCGGCACACTGGTCGTGCTCGACAAGAGCCACCACTGGAGCGCCGAGCTTGGCCTGCGCACCTTCCACAATCCCGACCTCGCCGCGCTCGAAGCGCGCATCCGCGCCAGCGGTCACCCCATGGAGCGCGTGCCGCTGGTGATGGAGCCCGGTCAGGTCAGCTTCCACCATTGCTTGACCATCCACGGCAGCTACCCCAACGTCTCCGACCGCCCGCGTCTGGCCTACGCCATCCACCTGCAGGACGGCGGTAACGTCTACCAGGCTGCGCTGCAGGACAACGGCAAGCCGGTGATTCACATCAACGACATTCTGTGCGGCAAGGACGCCGCTGGCCAGCCGGACTACGCGGATCCGGCGATCTGCCCCGAGGTGTGGCCGCTCTAGTTTTCAAGAGCCTCCACGCGGAGAAGCGGTTCGAAAGGAAGACCAGGGGGGGCCGAAGCTGCGGTGTACAATAACCGGACCCGGCTTCCTCGCGAGGCCGTTTCCCCACCTTCCTTTTCCCTTCCCCTCGGAGGTAGAAATACGATGACGACTCCCGCTCGCTCCCCATCTTCCAGCATCGAGTCCTCCAGCATTCCGTCCTCCCGCCCGGCCGAGACTGTCACCCTGACGCCCGACAAGCGCATCCTCTTCCTGACCAAAGATCCCGAGCTGATCCGCAAGCAGCTCACCGGCGAGCTGAACCTGACGCTCGATGATGTTGGCGTCGACGACCTGCTCGACGACATCAACACTGACGCCATGACGCCAGCCTGGGTGTGCTTCAATCATCGTCCCGAAGACCTGGCGCGCGAGGCGTACGCGGGCCTGATTGTCGACGGGCAGCGGGTGTTCGAGCGTGACGCCTTGATCAACGGCGGTTTCGAAGTGATCGTGTCGGGCTATCGCAAGGGCGTCGGGTCGTCACGGGAGACGGCGGTGCAAGCGGAGAAGTGGAGCGGCATTCGGATCGCGGTGGCTGAATCGTTCGCGCCGATCCATGCGCGCAACAACATCAACCAAGGGGTGTTGATGGCCAACCATGCCATGCTACGCCGCCTGATGGACGGCGAGGGTGTGCCGCTCGAGGAGTTCTACCGCGAGTACGACCCAATCACGCAGTTGATCGTGCGGCACGGCGGGCTGTTCCCGTTCGCACGTGCGCTGAAGGCCAAGGAAGTGCAACTGCCGTCACCTGCCACGGGGGAGCGGCCGATGACGATGTGCGAGAAGGTCCTGGCGGCGCACCTGGTCGGCGTCAATTCGGCAGGGCGCTACGTGCAGCCCGGCGACGCGGTGTTGGTGGAGGTCGATGGCGGCTATTCGCACGACTTCACGTCGGCACAGGTGCACTACTTCCTGCAGCAGGAGTACGGCGACGACTACCAGGTACAGACGCCGGAGCGCTTCGGCGCCTTCGAAGATCACCTGATCTACGCCGACGGCGTCGCCCGCTTCGCGCCTTTCCGCGACAAGATCGAGGTGTTGCGCCAGCTGCAGCGCGACTTCCAAGGACACACCGGGGTGCGCGATTTCTTGGCCAAGGACGGCGTGTCGCCGGGCATCTGCCACGAGGTGGCGCGCGTCGAGATGGTCGAGCCGGGAGACTTCATCCAGGCGACGGACAGCCACACTTGCATGGGCGGCGCCAACAACGCACTGGCCTGGGGCGTTGGTTCGACGGAGTACGCCAATCTGTTGTACTCGGGCTTCACGCAGGTCGAGGTACCGGAGGCGATCCGTTTCCACCTGGTCGGCGAACTGGCGGACAACGTCACGGCCAAGGACGTCATGCTGCACATCCTGCTGCACTACGCGCGGCCGCAGTTGACGCTCAACCGGGTGATGGAGTTCACCGGCCCGGGGCTGGCCAGTCTGTCGATGGACGAGCGCGCGACGCTGACCAACATGGCGACCGAGTGCTCGGCGCGCGGCGGCATTATCTCGGCGGACGAGGTCTTGTTCGAGTGGTTGGCCGAGCACCGGCCCGGCCTCGACCTCGAGCGCGCGCGAGAGAGAGCCGTCGAGCCGGACGAAGGTGCGGTCTATGCCGGTGGTGAGCACGATATCGACCTGTCGGCCATGCGGCCGATGGTGGCGCATCCGGGCGATCCGGACCACGGCGTGCCATCGGATCCGACCAACGGTGCGATGGTCGACGAGATCGGCCGCGTCGAGATCGATATCGCCTACGGTGGTAGCTGCACGGCGGGCAAGATCGACGACTTCGACTTCTACCACCGGGTGGTCAAGGAGGCGTTGGAGCAGGGCCTGAAGGTGCACCCGAACGTACGCTTCTTGATCCAGTTCGGCTCCCAGGAGGTCGAGCGCTATGCCCGTGGCAACGGCTTGGTGGACGACTTCGAGCGTGCTGGGGTGACCGTCATCCAACCTGGCTGTGGCGCCTGCATTGGCTGCGGCCCGGGTGTCTCGGAGAACGCCGAGCAGGTGACGGTGAGCGCGATCAATCGCAACTACAAGGGGCGCTCGGGTCCGGGCAAGCTCTACCTGGCGTCGCCACTGACGGTGGCGGCTTCGGCCTTCGCTGGCTACATCACGGCCTACGAGCCGGGGATGTTCCGGCAGCGCATGGCGTCTTGAGGTCGGGCGCCGAGTGTGGCTCGGCTAGAGTTCTTCGGCTGCCATAGCTTTTCGGCTGATAGAGTTTTCCGCTGATAGAATGGCCGTCACATTGTGAAATCCGTCAACGCGCCTTCAGAGAGGGAGAAGACCCGATGAGTGAGAAGCCGACGATTGCCGCCCGCACGCCGGTCGTGCTCGAGTTGGAGCCTGGAACCTATTGGTGGTGCCGCTGCGGCAAGTCCGCGAACCAGCCATTCTGCGATGGTGCCCACGCGGGGTCCGGTTTCGAGCCGATGGAGGTCGAGATCTCGGAGAAGAAGCGGTACGCGATGTGCGCGTGCAAGTACACGGAGAACTCTCCGATGTGCGACGGCACGCACGCGCGGCTGCCAGAGTAGCGTTCGCGCTCACTGCGACCGAGAGAGAAGAAAGGCCGGGGTCGAAACCCCGGCCGTCGTGCTTCTGGGGCCCCTTGTTCTTGAGGAAGAGAGGGCCGGTTCTACCAGCGCAGCGCGATGCCGCCGATGACGCTGCGGCCGAGAGCCGGGAAGCCGAGGACTTCTTCGTAGGCCTCGTCGGCGACGTTCTCCACGCGGGCGTAGGGTGCCAGCATCGGTGTGGCCTGCCAGCGCGCACCGAGATCGATGCGCGTGTGGCTGGGATTGGTGGTGCGCGCGAAGGTCACCGGGTCGGAGTCTGGGCGCGCGCCGGTGTAGCTGGCTTCCAGGTGGAAAGTCCAGTCGGCTGTGCCACTGCCTGTGCCGCTGCCTGTGCCGCCGAGAGTGGGCTTCCAGGCGCTGGGCTTCCAGGCGCTGGGCTTCCAGGTGAGGACGGCGAACGCGCTCTCGTCGGGACGCCGTAGCAGAGCCTCGCCGGTGTCGCGGTTCTCGGCATCGAGGAAGGTGGCACCGACCTGGACGCTCAGCCCGTTCCCTGTCCAGGACACCTCGGCTTCGAGTCCCTGGCTCTCGGCACGGCCACGGTTGACGTTGCTGAAGGTGACGGGATCGAAGTCGATCAAGCCGTCTTGACGGATGTCGAAGGCCACCAAGCCGAACTGCCACGGGCCGCTACGGTGTTCCAGCGCGATCTCGTAGCTGTCACTGGTCTCGGGCTCGAGGTCCGGATTGCCGCTGAACGGGAAGAAGCGCTCGCCCAGGCTTGGAGCGCGAAAGGCCTGCGACCAGCCGGCCCGCAGACGCGTTCCTTCGGACAGTTGCAGGGCGATGTGGACCCCGGGGCTGGTTTCACTGCCGAAAGCCTCGTGGTCGTCCTGGCGTAGGCTGAGGTCGAGCAGCCAGCGGCCCTGTTGCCAGTGCACCTGGCCGAAGGCGGCCCGGCTGATCTGGCGATCGTCGTCGAGATTGGTGCCGAAGGTGTTGATGTTGGTCACCTCCTCGCGCCGCCACTCGCCGCCGAAGGCCAGCCAGGAGGTGGCGTCGGATGTGGCGGCGAAGCGGTACGTCGCGACGGCTCTGCCCCGCAGGCTCTCAGCGTCGGTGTCGTTGGCGTCGAAGAAGGCGTCCGGATCGCGAAACTCGAAGTCGCTGTCGATCTGCGATAGCAGGACGTCGAGTTCCCAGGCGCCGAAGCCGGCATGGAGTGGCACGGCGAGCTGACGATCTTGCTGCGTCTGGAGGCGGTTGGGCGTCAGCGTGGCGCCGGAGAGTGGAATGCCGATCTCGGCGTCGTGCACACGGGCCAGTAGGCCGATCGAGAAGGCGTTGCCCGTGCCCCTGTCGGAGCTCGTGCCGGAGCTCCACTCCAAGCGAGCGGTGATGTCCTCGCCATCGTAGAAGTCGTTGTTCAGCTCGCCTTCGGAGGTACGGGCCAGGCCGAGCAAGTCGAAGCGCAAGCTGCCCGAGTCACCGGTGGCGAAGCTGCGGCCGGCGGTGACGGCGGCGCGGCCGTAGCTGTTGTCGCCGCCTTCGAGGTCGAGTGCGATACCGTCGCTTCGACTGCTGAGCACGTTGACCGTGCCGCCGATGGCGTCACTGCCGTAGAGGCTGCTCAGTGGTCCGCGTACCACCTCGATGCGATCGACTCCGACGGTGGGCAGGAAAGCCCAGTCGTAGCCGCCGAAGTAGGGGCTGTTGAGCGGCACGCCGTTCCACAGCGCCAGCGTGTGTGTCGAGTTGGTGCCTCGGCTGAACACCGAGGTGACGGTGCCGGGGCCACCGCTCTGCGCGACGGTCACGCCGGGCACGGTGCGCAGCAGGTCGATCACCGTGGTGGCCTGGCGGGCCTCGATGTCGGCCTGGTCGAAGACGCTCACCGACGCTGGTGCGTCGGCTGCCGGCGTCGCTTCGAGCGTCGCGGTGACCGTCAGGTCGTCCTGGAAGGTGGAGGCAGTGGAGGGCTCGGGGGCGGTAGAAGGCTCGGGGACAGGGGGGGTATCGGTCTGGGCGAGTGCTGGAGACGCGCCCCCGAGCGTCCCGAGCAGGATCAGGGCGTACAACATGCCGTGCTCCTTGTGCGCCATGTACGGCGCGCTGGGGTTGATCCGGCTCCCACGGCCGGACGCGCCCCGAGGAGCGTGTCGGTGAGAGGCTCGCTCTCGGCGGTCCGCACGCGCCCCGGCTCGTTCCACCCGAAAGAGCAGGAGGGAATGCAGTGTCGGCAGGTCTCCTGGCTTCCGGATCACCCTACTCCCGGACCTTCCCACGCGGTCAACCCCCCGTATGGATGGGATCGTGCCGCGCAGTGGCTTGCCGCTGGCGCATCCTTGCCGTCTGGCTAGGTGGGCGAACGGCTCCGGTTTCGTCCTCGGTTACAGTGGCGGGGGCCGCGCCGGAATTGCACCGGCTTCCCTTTTGGACCCAGGCTCGGGCGAGCTGAGGCTGGATCACCGCACCGCGATGGGTTGAACCCGCCGAAGCGGGTTCGTGCAGTGTACTGCAGATCGGGTCGCTACGTCAGGAGCCGCCGTCGTCACCGCTGGAGGTGTACGAGGTGAAGGACGCGCTGCTTTGCGTGAAGCCGCTGGCGCTGAAGCCGGCGCCGCCGGCCTGACCCGGCTGCACGAACTGCCGGACGGTGTTGTCGCTCTCCTGACTTTGGGCGCGTTCCTGCGCTTCCATCAGGCGCTCTAGCGGGTCGCGGCTGCTGCGCTCGCGCTCGGCTTCTTCCTCTTCCTCGGTGGGCGCGTCGTTGAACGACAGGCCGAGGAAGACGGTCTTCTCATCGATCACCTGGCCGAGACGTCGACGTTCGACCTCGAAGACCACCAGCTTGATGTCTTCCTGCGGAATGGCCATCCAGCTGCCGGTTTCAGTCAGCACCATCACCATGGTGCGGTCCCAGCTGGCTTCCCGCGGCTGGCGCAGCGTGCCGATCTCGGAGCCGTTGTGCAATTGGATCGTGTACTGCGCAGCGCTGGCGGCATCGGCCAGCAGCAGGCTGGCGATCAGGGCACCGGCGACGAGCAGGGAGGAGCGCAAGCGTGAGGGCATCAATGAGCTGGTCATGGGTTCTCCGGATCTTCCATTTGAGGCCGTGATCGAAGTAGATAGATAGTTTAACATAGTCCTTTGGGAGGCGCCCTGGTGTGTGTTGGGGAGAGGACGGTGAGCGGGTCAGTGCAACAGTCAGTGAAACGGTCAGTGCGGGGCGAGTGATACCGTGTGCCAATGAACTACCAGACGATCAACCCGGCTACTGGCGAACTTGTCGCCTCCTTTCCTATCGCCTCTGACGCCGAGGTTGAGCGGGCTTTGACGCGCGCTCAGGAGGCCTTCCGTCGCTGGCGCCGGGTGGCTGTTGATCAGCGGGCCGAGTTGTTGCTGCACATTGCGCAGGGCCTCGAGGACAAGGCTGCCGAGTATGGCCGCCTCATGGCGCAGGAGATGGGCAAGCCGCGGAGTCAGGGGGAGGCCGAGGTCGAGAAATGTGCCTGGGTTTGCCGCTACTACGCGCACAATGCTAGAGATTTTCTGCACCAGCGTTGCGCGGAGTCGGACGGGAGCGAAGCGTACATACGTCATGATCCCCTGGGCCCGATCCTGGCCATCATGCCTTGGAACTTTCCCTTCTGGCAGGTTCTGCGCTTCGCGGCACCGGCCCTGGTGGCGGGGAACGCGGCGCTGCTCAAGCATTCTCCCAACACACCCCAGTGCGCGGAAGCCATCTCCGCACTCTTTCGGGAAGCGGGGCGCAGCGTTGGTGCTCCAGAGGGGCTGTTCCAGAATCTCTTCCTGAGCCATGAGCAGGCCGCTGACGTGATCGCTCACCGATACCTCCGCGGCGTTACCCTCACCGGCAGCACACGTGCCGGCAAGCAGGTAGCGAGCATCGCCGGGCAGCACCTCAAGAAGACCGTGCTGGAGTTGGGCGGGAGTGATCCGTTCATTGTCTTTGCCGACGCCGATCTGGACGCGGCGGTCGAGAAGGGGGTCTTCTCGCGTTGCCTGAACAGCGGCCAGAGCTGCATTGCCGCCAAGCGCTTCCTGGTCGCGGCGCAGATCCAGGAGGAGTTCACCGAGCGGCTGACGCACGCCATGGCGTCGCAGAAGGCCGGCGATCCGATGGCTGACGGCACCGATCTCGGTCCGCTCGCCCGGCGGGACTTGCGCGACACCCTGGCCGAGCAGGTCGAGCGTGCCAAGAGTCAGGGTGCCAAGGTGCTCACTGGTGGCGAGATGCCCGACGGCGACGGCTTCTTCTATCCACCGACGGTGCTCACCGGCTTGTCTCCGCAGCAGCCGGCGGCGCAGGAAGAGCTCTTCGGTCCGGTCGCCACTATCTACCCCTTCGGTAGCGAAGACGAAGCTATAGCCGTCGCCAACGGAACGGCTTACGGCCTGGCGAGCAGTGTCTGGACGCGGGATGCGCAGCGCGTCGAGCGGCTGGTCGCCGAGATCGATGCCGGTTCGGTGTTCATCAACGGCATGGCCAAGAGCGATCCGCGCCTCCCCTTCGGCGGCGTCAAGGACTCAGGCTACGGTCGCGAGTTGGGGCTCGATGGAGTCGCCGAGTGGGTGAATGTCAAGACCGTGTGGGTGGGCTGACGCAGGGGAGTTGGAGAGTGGTGCACCCGAGAGGATTCGAACCTCTGACCTACGGCTTCGGAGGCCGTCGCTCTATCCAACTGAGCTACGGGTGCAGGAGTGAAGAGGCGACGCAGAGTGGGTCGGGATGGCCTGCCTGGAGGGATTCGAACCCCCGACCCGCGGCTTAGAAGGCCGCCGCTCTATCCAGCTGAGCTACAGGCAGCCTGGTCTACCGAATCAGAAGCACCCCTCGGGGAGGTACTGGCCGTCTGCTCGCGTCTCGTCGTGTGCCGTTTGCCGGGCCTGCCAGGCAGGTGACCCGCGGTGGACAAATCGGGGCGCCCAGATTCGAACTGAGGACCCCCTGCTCCCAAAGCAGGTGCGCTACCAGACTGCGCCACGCCCCGTCACGACGAAGGCAGAGTGTACAACTGGCCCAGGGACGGTGTCAATCAGGTTTCACGGCGGCTTCGCAGCAGAAGGCGCCGCGAAGGTGGACACAAAAACGCCCTCCGCCGTGCTTTTGCAAGCCGGTTCGGAGGGCGCTTTCGCTCGTCAGCTCAAGAGCTGCTGGGGGTCGAACTCAGAAGGTGAACGCGATGTGCCCGAGGGCGCGACGCTCCAGCAGGTCGCCGCCGAAGATCTGGTAGTGATCTTCGTCGAACAGGTTGCTGACGTTCAGGCCCAGCTCGATGTTCTCCGATACCTGGTAGGTGGCGGACAGATCGACCAGATCGTAGGACAGGACCTCGCCCTGGAAGACGCCGGCGTTCCAGCCGAAGCTGTCGGAGTGCCGGTACTTGACGGCGGCGCTGAAGCCGTCGCCGATGTAGGACAGCCCCAGGCCGTACTGGTTCTCCGGCGCGTTGAGCAGGATCGGGTCCGCCGGCAGTTGCTGCTTGACCTCGATGTCACGCCAGGTGTACTGCGCGTCGAGCACCCAGTCGTGCGTCAGGTAGACGCTGAGCGCGATTTCCAGGCCATCGCTCTCCACCTCACCGAAGTTGGTGTAGGACACCGGGTAGAGCAGCGCTGTGCCATCCACCGGGCTGTTGGAGAGGAAGGCGTAGAGCGGCGCCAGCTGCGGGTTGGAAAGGAACACTGCCGCCAGCGTACCTTCGAGCTGCGCGGCCACAGGGGCGGGCAAGCCGGCCGGTGCCTGGTACGGACCGAAGTTCGGGTTGATCCGACCGAGGGTCGGGTTCACCGAGGTGATCAGGTCCGTGATGAAGTTCTCCATCTCGTTGTGGTAGTAGTCGATGGTCAGGAACGCCTTGCCACCCAGGATGCCGGAGTAGCCGATCTCGTAGGCGGTGACTTCCTCGATCTCGAGATCGTCATTGCCCAGGCCCAGGATCGGGATCGAGTCCAGGCCGCAAGTGACGCCGAAGGGCGTGCAAAAGCCGGCTTCGAGCGCGCCGAGCGCGTTGAGCGGTGGTGCCACCGCGGCACGTAGGAACAGTTCGTTGTACGCCGGAGCCTGGAAAGCTTCGCCGTAGTTGAGGCGGATGGTGTGGTTCGGGTGGGCGGCATAGACCAGCGCGACGCGGGGCGAGAACACTGAGTCGTGCAAGTTACTGTCGTCGTAGCGGCCGGCCAGAAGCACCTTCAGCTTATCGGTCAAGCTGTACTCGATCTGGCCGAAGACACCTTCGAACTCACCCTTGACCGGCTGGAACATCAGAGTGCCCATCGAGTCGATCTCCTCTTCGCTGTAGGAGATACCACCGACCAAGCGGCCGTTGCCGTCGGCGAAGTCGGTGTTGCCCTGGGCCTCGATGAGCCACTTGTTGGAGTCGAGCAGCAGTGGTGAGCCCGACTGCAGCGACTGCTGGTCGCCGTCGCGGTCGTTGTAGTAGCCCATGATGTTGAGGTGATCGGTGTTGAAGTTGGCACGCACGTAGGGACGCTCCGAGCTGCGAATCTGCACGCGGCCAATGCCGGTGACGAATACCGGGCCCTCGACGTCGGACATGCCGGCGTCGACGGTCAGCGAGGCGCCGCCGTCGAAGTAGTGGTCCAGGCGCAGGCCGCCCACCAGGAGCTCGTTCTGGTCGGACTGCAGCGGGATCGCCTCGAAGGGCAGGCCCGGATACTCGACGCTCTGGTTGCGCGACAGCGAGAAGTCGTCGCCTTCAGTGTAGCCGGCGGTGATGCGGGCGAAGGTGTTGTCGCCCAGGGCGCCGGCGTAGCGGAAGTCACCACGCACCGTGCTCAGGTCGCCGCCGGTGAGCTTGAAGAAGCCGCCCTGGTTGTAGCGCGGCGCGCGCGTCACCATGTTGATGACGCCATTGAAGGCGTCGGCGCCGTAGAGCGCGGAACCCGGGCCACGGATCAGCTCGACGCTCTCCAGCTCTTCGAGCGGGAAGGGCATCGACGACCACTCCTGGGCACCCAGGAAGGGGGCCGAGGGATCTCGGCCGTCGACCAGCACCAAGACCCGACGGTTCAGCGAACTGTTGAAGCCGCGGGTGTTGAAGTTGAAGTCGTAGACGCCGCTCTGCGTCGCTTCGGCACCCGCCGAGTGCTCGAGCAGCTTGGGCAGCTGGCCGTGGGAAGCTTCACGCTGGATCGCCTCGGTCGACACGGTCGTGATCGCGGCCGGAGCTTCGGTGATGCGCTCGGTGCGCCGCGAGGCCGAAGTCACGGTGATGGTCTCGATGAAGCTGACGTCCCAGTCCACCGTCAGATTCTGCGTCGTGGTACTGCCAGCAGTGACGTTGACCGTCTCGTTGGCGGTGTTGTCTCCGAGAGTGAACGTGATCGTGTGCTCTCCGGCTGGCGCGGTCAGCGAGTAGGCGCCGTTGACGTCCGTGACGTCTACTTCGGATGAACCATCGAGGATGACGGCGACACCGCCGACACCGGTTCCGTCCGCCCGGGTGACCTGGCCGTCGATACGGCCGTTGCCTTGGGCCAGGACCGGCGCTGCGGTGAGCAGCAGGGCGAGCACGCCGACGGCAAGAAAGACGTACGCTTTTCTCATGGAAGCCTCCTGCACTTTTGCTCCTGCGGTGCACACAGCGTGCACTCGGATGTCTGGGTGCGTTTTGCGGGTTTGAGTCCCTAATCGAAGATCTGGAACCGCGCTCCGGAGCCGGTACCGGTCGAGGATTGCACTCGGGAGATGAAGATCTCCACATGCAGCCGAATCGTGTCTGTCTTTCGAGTGCGTATCGCCCGTCGGAGGTCCTCGCGATGTCCCATTGTCGTTACGCCGAAGCTTACATTCGGGAGTCGGAGCTGTCCACGCCGCACTGCGGCGCTAAACTTCGTGAATGCCGCGACGCGGCGCTGTTCGGTTGGAGAGGGTGGAAACGAGCCGTAGGGGTGTTGCCGCGGCGCCAGCCTTGTGTCAGGCTTGATGACCGTGCAAAGAAGAAATTTCGCCGTCATGGGTGCCGGTCAAGTGGGCTTCCAGCTTGCTCGCTCTTTGTCTCAGGAAGGGCACGACGTCACCGTTATCGAACCGGCCCGCGAGGCCCGTGAGCACGTCGCCGAGGAGCTGGACGTACGTGTTCTCGACGGCAATGGAGCGCACGCACCGGTGCTCGAAGCGGCCCTCGGCAAGGGCTGTGAACTGTTCATGGCTGTGTCATCGGACGACGAGGCGAATCTCGCCGCCTCGGCGCTGGCCAAGCACCTGGGGGCTGCCCGCTGCGCGGTGCGGGTCGAGACCGCGGACGATGTGCTCAGTCACCGCCAGCTGTACGAGGATGTTTTCCAGGTCGATCTGCTGCTGTCGACGCAGCTGCTGACCACCACGCGCATCCTCAACCACGTGCGCGGTCTCAACACGGTGGCGGTCGAGCACTTCGCCGATGGCAAGGTGCAGCTGCGCAAGATCCACTTGGAAGAGAATTCACTGCTGACCCAGAAGCCGCTGAGCGACATCGACCTGCCGCGGGGGAGTCTGGTGGCCGCCTTTTTCCGCGGCGACGAAGCGATCATCCCGTCTGGCGAAGACCAAGCGCGTCCCGGTGACGAAGCTCTGATCCTAGGCAAGACGGATGTCATCAATCGCTTCGAGCGCATGGTCACGCGCCGGCCGGCGAGGCTGGGCGAACTGGTGATCGCTGGCGGCGGTGCCTACGGCCGTTTGCTGGCGCGTGCTGTCCAGGGCCTGGACACGGCGGTCAAGCTGATCGAGCGAGATCGCCGACGGGCGCAAGAGCTGGCCGAAGAGTTTCCCGCGTACCAGATCCTGCACGGCGACGCTACCGACCTCAACCTGTTCAAGGCTGAGCGTCTAGACCGGGCCCAAAGCCTGGTAGCGGTGACCGGGCACGACGAGAGCAACCTGATGGCGACGCTGCTGGCGCGCGAGCAGGGTGTAGAGGAAGTCGTGGCCTTGGTCGATCGGGCCGAGACGTCGCACCTGTGGAAACGCCTGGGCGGAGATTCGGTCGAGGTCTTCTCGCCCCGCGCGCTGGCCAACGAGCGCATCCACGAATACATCGACAGCGGCTACAGCTCGAACATCGTCTCCATGCGCCACGGTGCCGCGCAGGTACTGGAGCGTCGCCTCTACCGCGCCAGCCCGGCCGCTGGCGTCACGCTGGCAGAGATGAACCCGCCGCGCGGTCTGATCGTCGGCGCGGTGGTGCGTGGCCACAAAGTCTTCGTCCCCGCCGGTCCCGACCGGCTGGAAGTAGGCGACCTGGTCATCCTCTTCGTGCGCGAAGAGGAGATGGACACCGTGCGTCTGCTGTTCCCTGGCCGGGATCGCTCCTAGGACCCGAGGACACGCGTGCGAATCGGTCCAATCGACATCGGTCCCGCCAGTCGCATGCTCGGGCGACTCGTCCTGGTGCTGGCCGGTGCCCAGCTACTGCCCCTTCTGTGTGCGCTGCTCTACGGTGAGGGGACCGCCGCCTGGTCCTTCGCCGGCGCGGCCGCCATCACCGCCCTGGCCGGCGGTGCCATGATGTTCTTCGGCCGCGGGCAGAAAGAACTCTATCGCCGCGAAGGCATTCTGATCGTCACGGGCGGCTGGTTCCTGGCGTCTGTCTTCGGTGCTTTGCCCTACGTGCTCAGCGGTGCCATTGCGCATCCCGTCGACGCGATCTTCGAGGCCGCCTCCGGCTTCACCACCACCGGCGCTTCGGTGCTCACCGACATTGCTGCCCTCGACCACGGCATTCTCTTCTGGCGCAGCTTCACGCAGTGGCTGGGCGGCATGGGCATCATCGTCCTCTTCGTCGCGCTGCTGCCGGAACTCGGCCCGGGTGCCCGCTTCCTCTACAAGCTCGAAGTACCCGGTCCGACCGCCGAGACGCTGAGCCCGCGCATCCGGGATACCGCGGCGGTGTTGTGGCGCCTGTACCTGGGCTTCACGGTGGTGCAGACCAGCCTGCTGTGGATCGGCGGCATGACCCTCTTCGACGCCCTGACCCACACCTTCGCGACCTTGTCGACCGGCGGTTTTTCACCGCACAATGACTCGGTCGCCGGCTTCATGGACCAGCCCTGGCTGGTGATCGTGATCATCGTCTTTATGATCCTGGCAGGTGGCAACTTCTCGCTCTACTACGGCTTGCGCTTGGTGCTGGCCAATCGCCCCAAACCGCTACCGGCCCTCGGCTGGCGCCTGCGCGTGTCTGGCTTCTTCCAGAGCCTGCGCTACGGCCTCCGGCGCATCGGTCGCGATCCGGAGTTTCGCCTCTACCTCTTGCTCATCTTCGGCGTCACCGCTGTGATCAGCGTCGACCTGGTGGTCGAGCAGGGGCATCGCGATGTCTTCCGGGTCCTGCTCGACGCCTTGTTCCAGGTCAGCTCGCTGATCACCACCACCGGCTTCGCCACCGCCGACTACGACCTGTGGCCCAACATCTCGCGCATCCTGCTGGTGGCGCTGATGTTCGTCGGCGGCTGTGCCGGTTCGACGTCCGGTTCGATGAAGGTGATGCGCATGGTCATCGGCCTGCGCAGTGCGCTGCACGAGGTGCGATCGATCTTCAGCCCCAACACGGTGTCGGCCGTCTTCGTCGGCGGCAAGGCGGTGCCGGGCGCGGTGGTGCGCAGCGTCTCCGGTTTCTTCATCCTCTTTCTCACCGCCTGGGGCATCGGCACGCTCCTTCTGACGCTCGAAGGGAGCGATCTGGAGACCGCCGCCACCGCCTGCATCGCGACCCTGGGCAACGTCGGTCCGGGCTTGAGTGACGTCGGTCCGACGCAGAACTTCGCCTTCTACAGCGCACCGGCCAAGTTGCTGATGGTGTTGCTGATGGTACTCGGCCGCCTGGAGGTGTACGCTTTGGCCGCCATCTTCCACCTGCGCTTCTGGCGCGATTAGGAGAACATCGCCATGGACGCTATCCACGCTTGGTTGCGGGCCGCCTCGGGCTTCGTCTGGGGCCCCTACCTACTGATTCCGCTGCTGCTGCTCACCGGCTTCTACCTCACCGTGAGGCTCAAGGGCCTGCAGTTCACCAAGTTGTGGCACTCCCTGTGGGTAGCGTTGGTGGTGCGCAAGGAGAAGGGGGCCGAGGGCGACATCTCGCACTTCGAGGCCCTGATGACCGCGCTCGCCGCCACCGTTGGTACCGGTAACATCGTCGGCGTCGCCACCGCCATCGCGGCCGGTGGTCCTGGCGCGCTGTTCTGGATGTGGATGACTGGCCTGGTGGGGATGGCGACCAAGTACTCGGAAGCCCTGCTGTCCGTGAAGTTCCGCGTCACCGGTGAGGACGGCGAGCAGAGCGGCGGCCCGATGTACTACCTCAGCCGTGGATTGGCGGGGTCGTCCGGAAGTGGCTTCGGCCGCTTCCTCGGCGGCGCCTTCGCCCTCTTTGCCGCTGTCGCCGCCTTCGGCATCGGCAATATGGTGCAGTCGAACTCCGTCGCCGACGCCGTCAAGGGCTCCTTCGGCGTTCCGACCTGGGTCACCGGCCTGATCCTCGCCCTCGGCGCCGGCGCCGTCATCCTCGGCGGTATCCGCTCGATCGGCCGCTTCACCGGCGTCTTCGTGCCGGTCATGATCGTCGCCTACATGATCGGCTGCCTGCTGGTCCTGGCCCTGCACATCGAGCGCGTGCCGGAAGCTCTGCAAATGGTCTTCCGCGACGCCTTCACCGGCACCGCCGCTACTGGCGGCTTCGTTGGCGCCGCCGTTGCCCAGGCCATCCGCTTCGGCGTCGCGCGTGGCATCTTCTCGAACGAGAGCGGCCTCGGCTCCGCCGGTATCGCCGCCGCCGCCGCGCAGACCCGCGAACCCGTGCGGCAAGCGCTGGTGTCCATGACCCAGACCTTCATCGACACCCTCGTCGTCTGCTCCTGCACCGGCCTGGCCATCCTGTGCACCGACGCCTGGCAGCAAGTGGACGAAGCGGGTAACGCCCTCACTGGCGCCCTGCTCACCCAGACCGCCTTCAGCGACGGCCTGCCCGGCGACCTCGGCGGCCTGATCGTCACCGTCGGCCTGATCCTCTTCGCTTTCTCGACCATTCTCGGTTGGAGCTACTACGGCGAAAAGAGCATCAAGTACCTCTTCGGCGATGTCGCCGTGAAGCCCTACCGCTTCGCCTTCATTTTCTTCGTCTTCTTCGGCGCCATCCGTAGCCTCGACTTCGTGTGGACGCTGTCCGACGTGATGAATGGCCTGATGGCGCTACCCAACCTGATCGGCCTGCTGCTGCTCAGCGGTGTGATCGTCAAGGAGACCAGGGATTTCTTCGCGCGGCAGAGGGCGGGGGAGGTCGGGGACTGAGCTTGTTGCGTCTGCGATTGCATGCCCCTATTTCCCGGGTGTATAGTGCGGTGATTCCCATCACTGGCTCTTGCGTCTCCGTGTGGAGGTCGCCCGAGCTACAACATTTGGAGGAGCAGGTATGAAGAATCTCAAGTTCTATCTCTTGGCTGCCTTGGTTCTGTGCGCGGGTAGCTTCCTAGTCTTGAACTACAACGTTCAAGCTGAAACCGAAGTGCAGGTTGCGTCGGCGACTGACGTTGTCGAGCCGCTGTTCTTGGAATCGGCTGATGAGGCCATGTCATCCAAGATTCAAGCAGCTCCTGCGCCGGTTCGTCCGGCGGAGATCAAGCCGGTTCCTCTGGCTTGCGGTGCGGATAGCCACGCCGATTGCAAGGGCTTGAACCACGGCGATTCCTGTGGTGCGAACGGTCTCGGCACCTGCAACGCGTCGTACCCAACGGACGAGTGCCTCTGCATCTGAAGCCTCTGGAGTAGAGCTTCGTGCTCGGAGGACGCCAGGCCGCTGCTGTCAGCCGCCTGGCGTTTTCACGTTCTGGGAGTGCGAGTACGTTCCCGATCATCCCGGACCAGCATGCTAGACTTCGGGGCCATCCACTTGCCGACCATGCCGGGTCGGCCGCCTTGCAGCCGCGTAGGCCGCACATGAAGAGTCCTCCCATCGATGGAACAGCTACGAGTCAGCACACCCAGCGAGGCCTACTGGGCCTTCGATCCGTTCGCCGTGGTTGGCCCAGGTCATCTCTGGTACGAGGATCTCTCGGCACGTCTGTCGAAGCATCGTTACGGGCTTGGTGCAAAGTTGACCAACCATCTCCGGCCGGCGCTGAACGCCCCGGACTTCGTACAGGTTGCTGTTCTCGGGCAGAGCGGTGTCGGCAAGACGACGCAGGTCCAAGGTGCAATCGATGCCATGCCGCGCGAAGATGTTTTCCCGGTGATGATCAACGCCCAGACCGAACTCGATCCTAGTGATCTCGACTTCGCGGACATCTTGTTCACTCTGGCTCGGTCCGTGCTTGTAGCCCTCTTCGATGCCGGTATCGACGTGCCGGAGGCGGAGGCAAGGCTGTTGGAGGACTACTTCGCCGACGAGACCTACGTCGAGACCACCAAGCATGGGGTCAGCGCGACACTAGAGGCTGAGGCGAAAGCCGCGGGAGGTGTCCCGTTTCTGGCACAATTGCTGGCCCGCTTCAAAGCCAGCATGAAGGCGGAGAGCGACTATCGGCGCGAGGTGCGGCGTTCTGTGCAGCGCGATCCGCGAGAACTCGTCCGGCGCGTCAATTTTCTGCTCGACCAGGCAACCAAGTCGGTACGCCAGCGCCACGGCGCGCGTTGCCGGCTGCTGGTGGTGATCGACAATCTCGAGAAGTTCGAGAAGCGGGAGATCGTCGAGCGAGCGGTGATCAGCCGCGCGGGGGAACTGCGTGAGCTGCGCTGCCACCTCGTTGCGTTTCTGCATCCAGCCGATCTCTATGCTCCCCGGACGATTTCTGCAAGCGCTGCCTTTCAGAAAGTCATCTCCGTTCCCGCGCTACCGATTCGGCAACGCAAGGATCTACCGGAGAGGGTCGAGTCGGACTGTGTGGCGGCGGTCCGGGCTCTCCTGGATCGCCGTGTTGATGTCGATGCGATCTTCGAGGATCCCGAGGCAGCGGTGACCCAGTTGCTGAGGCACTCGGGAGGACATCTGCGCGACGTGCTGGCGATAGCGCGCGAAGCCTGCGAACTCTTCACGGGGCCGAAGATCGGGTTGGAGCAGATCGATGCCGCGGCCCGTCGTCTGAGCCGGACTCACAACGCGAAGATTCGTCCAGGTGACTGGCCTCGCTTGCATGCGATTGCCGAGACGAAAGACATCGTGAGTGATCCCGTCGACGGGTACTTGCTGCTGCACTTGCTGGTGTTGGAGTACAACGGCGAAGCCTGGTGGGACGTGCATCCCTTCGTGCGCCTCGATCGGCGCTTCGATGCCGGCGCTTCTGCTTCCTGAACAGCGCCATGACCGCTGAGGCGACAGCGTTCCGCGGTGAGTATGAACGGCTGTTGCGGTTCATCGTGGCGCCCGGTCAGTGCTTCGGCCTACTCGCGGCCTGTGTCGACGACTCTAGGCATGAAGCGGAACTGCGCGCGGCGATCACCGCCGATGCCCACAAGGTCGGTGTTGCTGTCGTCGAGGTTGATGTCCGAGACTTGCCGAGGGATGAGAGCATCATCGATGCTCTTGCCCGGGCGCTCGGGGAGCCTGCGGGTTCGGTTCTCTTCGTCCGGAGTGCTGACCAACTGGCCCCTAGCACGGGGGACGGCCGTTTCGCTCGGGCTCTGAATTACGCTCGCGACCGCCTGCCGGAACTCGTGCCGGCCCGTCTCGTTTTGTGGTTCTCGTCGGAAGGTCGGATCCGCTTTGCCCAGGCTGCGCCGGATCTCTCGAATGTGATTCTGTCGACGCTGTATTTCCCCACCGAAGTCGAAGCGCCGCCGCAGCCGATGCTGCATCAGCTCGGGGATGGAGCCGGCTGGCACGCGAGAAGGTTGCCGGTGGACGATCCCGCAGCGCTGGCCGAGCGAGAGGTGCTCCTGCGTGTCGTGGGTGATGTCGAGGCAGCCATCGACTCGCGCCTCGATGCGGGCCTACGGATTGCGGAACTCGATGCCGCACGCGGAGAACTCTCAGAGGCGGTGAAGCGGGCTGAGAGCATGGTGGAGTTGGCGCGGAAGGAGGGGAGCTCTGCAAAGGTGGTAGATGGGCTCTCTCTTGTGGCGAGTATCGCCTACCGCACTGGTCGGATCTCGCAGGCGCTGGAGTGTCAGTTGGAGTTGCACAGGGAGCTGGAGAGCCTGCTGGAGGTTGAGCCCAAGTCGGTGCGGTTGCAGCGGCAGCTGGCTTGGTCCCATGTCGAGCTGGGCGATCTTTATAGCGCCCTTGGTCAGGGTGAACAGGCCCGTACGGCTTACCAGAACTCGCTTGAGATCGCTGAGCGTCTAGCGGAAGGCGAGCCCGACCGTGCTGACTACCAACGGGACCTGTCTGTGTCGTACAACAAAGTCGGCGACCTTTATCGCGCCCTTGGTCAGGGTGAACAGGCCCGTACGGCTTACCAGAACAGCCTTGAGATCGCTGAGCGTCTAGCGGAAGGCGAGCCCGACCGTGCTGACTACCAACGGGACCTGTCTGTGTCGTACAACAAAGTCGGCGACCTTTATAGCGCCCTTGGTCAGGGTGAACAGGCCCGTACGGCTTACCAGAACAGCCTTGAGATCCGAGAGCGTCTAGCGGAAGGCGAGCCCGACCGTGCTGACTACCAACGGGACCTGTCTG
>CBDUPA010000024.1:0-87688 GCA_965368975.1 uncultured bacterium
TGGCGGACTGCGATCACATCGCAGGCTGGGTGCGCGACGCGGACTACACCGGTCGAACGCAGGCCCATATCTACCGTGACGGTCCTGCCGGTGGCGGCGGCACGGTAGTAGCGACGATCTGGGCGGATCTGCATCGTCCCGGCTTGCCGTTCCCCGACCAGGACCACGGCTTCGATTGGTCTGTGCCCGCGGGGTCGATCCCGCACGGTACGCCGATCTACGTCTACGGTCTGAACGTCGATTCACACGGTGACTTCGACGGCGACAACACGCTGCTCAACGGCTCTCCGATGAGCTTCAACTGCCCGAGTGCTCCGGCGGCCCCGAGCGGTGTCAACGCCACGGACGGCACCTATTCGGATCGTGTCCGCATCACCTGGAATGCCACTTCGGGTGCGACGTCGTACAGCATCTGGCGTCACACGTCGAACAACTCGGCCCAGGCGGTGAGTGTTCGGTCAGGACAGACGTCGACGCTGTGGGACGACATGGGTGTGACACCTGGCACGACCTACTACTACTGGGTCAAGGCGCACAGCAGCGCCGGCACCAGCCCGTTCAGTGCGGTCAACTCCGGCTACGCGAACAACACACCGGTGAACCAGCACTTGCCGGACGGCACGCTGGACGTGGCGGACTGCGATCACATCGCAGGCTGGGTGCGCGACGCGGACTACACCGGTCGCACGCAGGCCCACATCTACCGGGATGGCCCTGCCGGTGGCGGCGGTACGGTGGTGGCGACAATCTGGGCGGACTTGACTCGCCCGGGTCTACCCTTCCCAGACAAGGACCATGGCTTCGATTGGGCGGTGCCCGAGGGGTCGATTCCGCACGGTACGCCGATCTACGTCTATGGCTTGAACGTCGATTCCCATGGCAACTTCAACGGCGACAACACGTTGCTCAACGGCTCTCCGATGAGCTTCAACTGTCCGGCATCGGCACCCCCGGTCAACAATCACCAGCCGGAAGGAACGCTCGACGTGGCCGACTGCACGCACATCGCGGGCTGGGCCCGCGACGCCGACAACACCGACCCGATCCAGGTCCATATCTACAAGGGTGGTCCGGCCGGAGCGGGCGGCCAAGTCGTGGCGACGATCCTGGCTGATCTGAATCGCCCCGGTTTGCCGTTCCCCGACACCAACCATGGCTTTGACTGGCCTGTCCCGGCCGGCTCGATCCCCGCCGGCACGCCGATCTACGTCTACGGCATCAATGTCAACTCCCACGGCGAGATCAACGGCAGCAGTCCGTTGCTCAACCTGTCTCCGCGGCCATTGACGTGTCCGTGATGTAGCTGGATCCCAAGGTTACTGAGGGCCTTACTTCCCCGAGGTTCCTCGTTGCAGTAACCCTCCCTCACCAGGTACCCGTACCGGGAACCTGAACCGGGCGCCGGTCCTTCTCCTTGGGAGGGCCGGCGCCTTCTCCTGTCTGTGGTTCCAACACCTGTCGCACTGCTCCACGAGCCGCTAAACCATCGAGCTGAGGCACAATCTTCCGAACCATGATCCCGTAGGGGGCTTGTTTGCGCCAACTCCTTCGCAGTTCTCAGAGGTCCGATTGGGCCAAACTCTCGTTGAGGCCTGTCGTACCGTTTGCATCTTCTACCTCATGCGAGCCGCGACCGCTTTCGGGCACGCAAGGCTCGAAAGGAGTCATGACATGAGCAGCGCACTTCCGTTTTTCCGTTTCTCCCGCAGATCTCGCCGCTTGCACGGATTGGATCTGGCGATCGTCGGTTCTCTTTTCTCTGTGCTCCTGACCATTGGAGCGCAAGCGCAGTCGGTCAAGACCGTGCCTTGGGAACAAGCCGAAGTAGAGATCTCGTTCGACGAGCTTGGAATGGCCGGTCCTCTGCCGGTGAGTCACGCGACGAGCATCTCGCCTGCGTACGGAGTCCTGGAGGACAACAAGGGTGATTCCTTTCGCTACCTACCGACGTCCGAATTCTGGCAGGCCGGTGTTGACAACTTTCAGATAGAGGTAGATGGGCAGCTGCGGGATGTGTTTCTGATCGCCAACCTGCGTGAGGATGATTTCGCCGGTGAAGCCTTACCTGGATGCTCGATCGGAGAGTTGTGGCAGCTGGAGGGCGATCTCACTGGGTTCACTGTGGTCGCTGCCGAAGGGCTGAACGGTGACTGCGGTATGCAGTTGCAGCTGGGCGTTCCGGCCATCGCCCTGCGCCCGCGCCCGCAGGCGCTGACCGGACCCGGAGGTGGCAACACCTCGATCACGCTCGATCCAGGCATCGGTGGGTTTCCCGGGTTCCCGAACGTACCCGATGGGCTGACGGTGGCGCTGGCTGCGGGAATCCTCCAGAACGGATCCGTTGCCTTCGAACTGGTGTTGATCGACGATGCGACCCTGGTTGCTCGCGCCTATGATGCGGAAGGCGTTTACACCGAGTCGGCGCCCATAGTTCTCGAGCTGGGCCCACAGGAACTCGAGTTGGACTGGTGGTTTGCCAGTGCTCCGGGGGCCAGCGATGGTGGGCTTCTGCTATCGCGCAACGGCCTCTTGGAGGCCGAGATCAACGGTGTAGACAACTTCGGCTTGTTGGAGCAGCCCTGGAACTGGCACTTCGGTGTTCTCGGCGAATCCGTTGGCGCGAGTGGCGGCTTCATCCTGTACGACCCAGAGGTTTGGACGAGTCCACGCCAACCGATCTTCGAGCCGATCTTCGCCGACAGCGCGGGCACCCTCTCGCTGGAGCGCTGGAGTTCATTGGTCAACGGTCAGTACATCTCGGTCGTTACCGACCCACTGAAGCAGGACCCGCAGTTCTCGCTGATGTTCGACGGCACTCGCCGCCAGGTGGCGATGCGCGACGGTTCTCCGCAGGCCGAGCGACACTACCGAGCGCGCTTCTCGGTCAATGTGGAGGATCTGGCTCCGGGAGCTCTCGGTTGGACGCTCCTCAAGGCTCACAATGCCGAGCGTAGCAACGTACTCTTCCGCGTCCAGACTCGGTACTCGGCCGCGCTCGGAGCGTATCAGCTACGCATCGTTGCAGGTACCGGAACCGGCCAGGTCGGTTCGACGTGGGCGACCTTGGAGCCGGGCGTGACGGCTTTCGATGTGGCCATGCAGTGGTGGGCGCAGGAAGGGGCAGACGGCGGAGGAATGCGCCTGTGGTCGGACGCGGAACTGGTTGCCGAGCTGCAGGACGTGCAGAACGCCGGTATGCGTGTCGAAGAGGTCTCGATCGGTGGCATGGGGGTGCTGGAGGACTGGACGGGATCCCTGACGATCGACGATGTCTTCACGTGGCGCTGATGGGGCGTTGACCTTTCTCTCCGGGGTGCCCGACCTGGGCTTCCCACCGGGCGCCGGTCACTCCTTGGCCTTCAAGTAGCCGGCGCCCTCTCTCCTTCTGATCCCGTGAGCCTCCCGTCTGCGCCAACCAGGGTGTCGTCGACCTTCGGGTCCTTCATCTAAGCAATGCAGAGAGGTAGCCGTCATGAGTGTGCCATTCGAGAGACTGGTTCGGTCCGAACAGATTCCATCCATACGGGCGTTCACGTCGCCACGTCCACAACCCAGAGGCTCGGGAGACGTTCCCCTGCCGCGTGTCGTGCTCACGCTGTTGGCTGGCCTCGCGGCCTGGCTGCTGCTGGCGCTCTCGCTCTTACCCTTCGCGGCCGAGGCGCAGATTTCCGAAGGAGGCGGAGCAGCAGCGACGGTGGTATCGGTGAAGCCGGCCATCAACTACGCGACCGGCTACCGCGTCGACTGTGGCACGCAGCTGGATCTGGTCGTGACACTGCAGAACACCGGCTCGCAGACCTGGGACGGTCGCGTGTCGCTGGGGGCCACCGGCGACGCGGACCCCTTCCGCACTGATCCGGCCCCACGCGTTGCCCTGCCGCGCTTGGTCAGGCCCGGCGAAACGGTCGACGTGACGGTGCCGCTGACCATCCCTGCCGACGTCCAGATGAGCGGTACCTCGGAGTGGCAGCTGGTGGCCGGCGACGGCAGCTGGTTTGGCGACATCGCGTCGCGCAAGTTGTTCGTAGTCTGCCAGCGTGACCTGACCGACGACGCGCGCGTCGTGTCGCACACGTTGCCGGAGTTGATGGAGTGCGGCAGCACGCGCCGCGTCGGCATCACCATGGAGAACACCGGCACCAGTTTCTGGAGCAAGGACCTGGCGATGCGCCTCGGCGATCCGGGTAATGCCGATCCGTTCGGCCTGGTCACGCGCGTCCACATGCCCGACACCGTCGAGGTCGCGCCCGGCCAGTCGCACACCTTCGAATTCGACATCCGAGCCCCGGACGCCGCGGGTACCTACACCACGGACTGGCGCATGGTGCACACCTGGGTACGCTGGTTCGGCGAGGTCGCGGCGCAGCAGATCAACGTCACCTGTGACGACTACGGCGTGCGCTTCATGCAGCCGCGTGACCAGGTGCTGGAGAACGGCCAGGTCTTCGATTGGGGTGTGCTGCGGGAAGGTGATTCGCCAGCAGCCTTCACCTTCCGCGTCGCCGCGCCGGACAGCTTCGCCGGGTCGATGTACAACCTGCGAGTGGTCAGCGAGGAAGGACCGGTGAAGGTCGATTTCGGGGCGCTCGCCAGCGAGCTGACGGGGACGTCCGAGATTCCGGCCCAGCAAGGCCTGGACGTTGCCGGCACGTTGGTGGTGCAGAAGAAGATGCTGCAAGAGGTGGCGCCGGGTGGGCAGGTGCCGTTCCGCGTCGTCATCGCCTTCGATCACGACCTGGGCGGGCCCTTCCAATTCGAAGTCGTGGGCACGGCGCAAAAGGCGGCCTGCGGTGACGCGGACACCAACAATTGGGATTTTCAGATCGAAGACTATGGCGGGCCCTTCGTCGAGACCATTCCGGAAGACGATCTTCCGAGCCGGCTGACCTTCCGAGGGCGCGTCACCAACCAGGACCCGTCGGTCTGTCTCTCGATTCCGGTCAGTGGTTTCCGGGCCGACATTGTGGCCGCGCCACCGGGAATCTCGACCGCTTTCGATCTGCCGGGGGCTTCCGTCATCGAGCTGCAACCCGGTCAGAGCTACACCTTCAGCATTCTGATCGACGCCACCATCTTTGCCGAGAATGGTGAGTACTCGGCCAACATCGGCGTCAATCCCACCAACACCAGCGCCACGACGACGTTCAACATCTCGGGTACCTTCGAGATCCTGAGACCGGAGCTGTCGCTGGGCAATGTCACCGTTCGGCTGGCCTCCGGAGCTGCAGGTAGCCATCTCGATTCGTTGTCCTTCGGAGCCGTGGGCGAGGATGTCGCCGTGGACTTCGAGGTCGAAAACGGCAACAACGCCGACATGCGTATCGAGGATCTCACCGCGACCCTGGTCGGACCGGCCAGTACCGGCCTGGCGTACTTCCCGTCGCCCACCTCGGCGGTGGTGCCGGAGTTCACTTCGGCACCCTTCGGGGGGCAGCTGCGGGTGCTCAGTACCGCCGTGCCGGGAGCTTTCACCATCCGCATCGCCTTCCGGGTCACCGACACCGCGATTCCGACCACCTTCGACGAGCTCTTCATGATCGACATCGATGGCTTCTTGACGGCGTGCGGTGGTGGTGGCAACTGTGGTCCGGTTGCGGCCGTCACGGATGCCCGTGGCGATGTGGTCTTCGACACCCATCGACTCCAGCTGTCGAACGTCGGTACGCACGATGTGGAGTTCTTCATAGCCAACGTCGGTGACCAGGAGCTGGTCATCCAGCCGCCGGTTACGACTCTCGGTAGCTTCCACCGGTACAGCGTCGTCGAGCAACCATTCCCTACCCAGCTTCCAGCTGGCAGTGACGAGACCTCGCGATTCGTCGTGCGTTTCGATGGCGAGGGTCAGGGGACCGGCGAAGTCTTCGGAACCACCGTGACGATTCCGGGCGTCGGCACCAACATGCCGTACACCTTCCGTCTGGAAGTCGAAACGGTGCGGCCGGCTCCCCTCGATGTCGAGGTGGTAGGGTTCACTATCGACAACGGTGAAGTGAACCTGGGGCAGCATGACCAACTTCCACTGCTGCCAGTGATCCGGATCACCAACCCAACGGGGTCCACGTACTACATCAACGCGGTACGTTCACTCAGGACCTCGGGCGGGCCACTGCGGTGGGCGTGGGTGACACGGGTACCCGAGGGAAGTGACCCTGGGGATGTCTTGGGCATTACCAAGAATGGTGGTGTTCTCAACCTCGGTGGCAAGATCGAGCTCAGTGGTCAAACGGGTGACGTCAATCGACCCTACACGTTCTCCTTCTCCTTCCGGTACGGTCGCACAGGCAATACCGATGACGGCACCTATCGTTTGACTATCCGAGGCGACCTGATCCGCGTCTACAACCCGGACCTCGACGCGCCGGATATCGACTGCGAGAACGTGAACGCCGCCGACGTCTGTGCCACCAACTACTGCGGGACGGTGCGCGAGATCTACGCTGCTCATCCACTGCCCGCGTTCCTGTGTGTGACCGGAACGACCAAAGCGCTATGGGTCTGTACCGGTTGCACGGGAATCGGCCCCTGCTTCGCAGCTTGTGCCGGCGCAGTCCTCGGTACAGCGGGCTGCATCGTGGCCGGCGGCCAGTTCTTCGAGGCCCTGGAACAGGCCTTGCGGGATACCAAGACGTGCTACTGCAACCGCGAGAATCGCTACTGTGAGAACACCTACTTCATCGGCTACGAGATCCTGAACCTGCCGGTTGGGGCGTCGGTCGACGTCTATTCCCGATGCCGTACTTCGGGAGGGTTGGATTTCGACGAGCGCGAGACGGTCAGCCTATCCAATTCGCTCGACTTCGACTTGATGAGCTGTCCGGAAAGCAGCGCCTACGATGTCCGTACCTACCCCGTGCAGATGCCGGGGGGTAGCACGTACAAATGCACGTTGGCGGATGCCCCAGGGTCAGGGGACGAGCCGATGATTCCACAGTACAGCGGCAGCTTGACCGAGGCTATCGTGCCGCGTTTCGACTGCCGCTGTACCGATCCTGCAGGCTGCGGTCAGCTCTACACCTTGCTCGGCACGGCAGAGAACCTGCCGTCGGGCGCCGCGGTGACCGTGGTGGCACATCTGGAAGGCGACTTCCCGACGCAGATCGCCGCCCTGGTCACGGTGACCGAGAATGGTCAGTTCCAGTTCCCTGTCCCGGTGCCGGCAGCCGACTCGTACCTGCTGACCATCGAGAACAAGGACGACTATCCGCAATGCTCCGTCGAATCGACGGGCAATGCGATCGGTGGTTCCGGCAACGTCGTGGATATCGCGAACCTGAGCTGTGATCCGACGCGGCCCAACGTGCGCATCCTGGTGCCTGCCGACGGTGACACCGTGCAGCCGACCGCCAACGGCACCATCCAGGTGACGGCGGTAGCCGGCGACTCCAGCGGCGTGCGAGAGGTGGTCTTCTACGAAGATGGCACGTCGATCGGCGTTTCCACCTCGTCTACCCACCTCTACGACATCGCCTGGGTGCCCAACGGCTCGGGATCACACACGCTACAGGCCCTGGCTCAGAGTGTCACCGGCGCCACGACCTTCTCCGATCCCGTCACTGTGACGGTCACCGGCTCGGTGCTCTGCGACGGTGACTCCCAGGCGCCTGTGATCCAGCGTGTTTCACCGGCCGCCAACGAAGCGGCACCCATCGAGTTGGGGAACACACTGACGCTCGAAGCCGAAGTCAGCGATGACATCGGCATGAGTCACGTCGACTTCTTCCTCGACGGCAACAAGGTCACCGTCTTCAACAACGGTCCGCTCTTCTTGGTCAACGTGCCACAGGTGAGCCTGGGCCAGCACACACTCCGAGTCGTGGCTGTCGATGTCTGCGGCAAGGAGCGCTCAGTGGCGCAGTACAGCTTCACCGTCGTCGAGGGCAACGCGTCTCTCGCCACCGGTGCATTGACAGTTGCTGATTGCGAAATCCTCTATGGCTATGCCCAAGATCCCGATACCTCCGCCGCGGTCGTCGTGGAACTGTATCGGGACGGACCTCGCGGTGCGGGAGGCCTGATTGACCAGGTAGTCGCGAGTGAGTCCTGTACGGGCCTTGGCGGCTCGGGCAACTGCTTCACCGTACAGACTCCGAGCGAGTTGAAGACCGGACAAACGGAGGTCGTGTACGCCCACGCGCGAGACCTGAACGCGCAGGGACAAGCGACCGGCGAGTGGTCGGAGTTGCAGTTGTCGCCCCGGCTGTTGACCTGCTCTGGCGGAGGTGGTGGCAGCGCGCCAACGATCCCGGTCGGTTTCTCGGCCAGCAACGGTACCTACACGGACCGCGTGCAGCTGGGCTGGACACCCGCCAACGGCGCCAATGACTACCAGGTCTATCGCAATACCACCAACAACAGCGGCGCCGCGACCATGGTCGCCGGCAACGTCACGACCACTGCCTACGACGATATGAGCGTCCAGGCGGGTTCGACCTACTACTACTGGCTGAAGGCCAGCAATGGCAACGGCACCAGCGACTTCAGCTCCATGGCGACCGGCTCCACCAGCGCAACCGTGGTCAACGATCACCAGCCTGCTGGTCACCTGGACGTCGCCGACTGCACGCACATCGCCGGCTGGGCGCGCGATGCCGACACTACCGGCCCGATCCAGGTCCACCTCTACCGGGGTGGTCCGGCCGGTGGCGGTGGCACGGTGCTGGCTCACGTGGTGGCCGACGATTTCCGTGGCGATCTACCGTTCCCCGACAAGAACCACGGCTTCGGCTGGAACGTGCCAACGGGCTCGATCCCCGACGGCATGCCGATCTATGCCTACGGCATCAATGTCGATTCGGGCGGCAACCAGGACGGAGACAGCAGCCTCCTCGGTGGCTCGCCGTTCAGTTTCGACTGTCCTGTTGACCTTGGGGCACCGACCGGCGTCGCGGCCACGGATGGAACCTACCCGGACAAGGTGCGCGTGACATGGAATGCGGTCTCCGGCGCTACGTCGTACAACGTCTGGCGCGCCGAAGTCGGCAGCGGCGCGGCCGTCCTGCTGCAGTTGGGAGTGACCGGCCAGGTGTTCGACGACACCTCCGCCGTCCCAGGTCTGGTCTACGACTACTGGGTGGCGGCGCACAACAATACCGGCACCAGCGATTTCAGTTCCGCGGACACCGGCTACATCAGCGGTCCGGCAACCAACACCTACGAACCGGAAGGCTCGCTCGAGATCGCCGACTGCAGCCGCATTGTGGGTTGGACGCGGGACGGTGATTTCAGCGGCGCGATCGAAGCGCACATCTACCGCGATGCGCCGGCCGGTCAAGGCGGCACCGTGGTCGGCCACGCTCTGGCCGACATCTACCGCTCCGACCTGCCCTACGCGGACAAGAGCCACGGTTACGACTGGCAGGTGCCCGCCGGGGTCACGATCCCGCACGGCACGCCGATCTACGTCTACGGCATCGGTGTCGACTCGAACGGCACCGAGACCGCCAGCAGTACGCTGCTCTTCGGCTCGCCGATGAGCTACAACTGCCCGGCCAACGGCCCGGCAGTGAACAACCACCAGCCCGAAGGCACGCTCGATACGGCAACGTGCACGCGTATCACCGGCTGGGCTCGCGACGCCGACAACACCGCGCCGATCCAGGTGCATCTCTACAAGGGAGCCCCCGCCGGTTCCGGCGGCCAGGTCGTAGCGACGTTCCTGGCGGATCTGTACCGCAGTGACTTGTCCTTCGCCGACAAGGAACACGGCTTCGACTGGCCGGTGCCGGCCGGATCGATCCCCGCGGGCACGCCGATCTATGCCTACGGCATCAACATCGACTCGCACGGGGACTTGAACGGCGACAACATCGAGCTCGTCCTGTCACCGCGTCCCTTGAGCTGCCCCTGAGGTAGGGCTGTACGACTTCATTCGCTGCTTAGGGCGCCGGGCCTGTGCTCAGACTCTGAGCGGAGGCTCGGCGCCCTTCTTTTTAACCACTACAGTTGGTGCTGCCCGTCAGCGTCCCAGCACCTGCCGCAGCAAGTCGACCAGCTGCTGCACCGAAGCCTCCGTGTTGCCATGGCCGAAGCTGATGCGCATCGACGCCAGCGCCTGTGCTTCGTCGATGCCCATCTGCCGCAGCGTCGCCGATGGCTGCGGTGTGCCCGAGTGGCAGGCCGAGCCGGTCGAGATGCACACGCCCAGCTCGTCGAGGGCGTTCATCACATCGAAGCCGCTCATCACGTCGAAGCCTGGCCGCCCGAGGAAGGCGACGTTGCTGATGTTGGGCAGGCGTGGAACGTCCTGGGCATGGACAGCGAAGGGCGAGAGGGGCTCCAGCGCCGACTCGAAGCCATCGCGTAGGGCTGCAAGCTTCTTGGTTCGTCCCGGCAGTTCTTCGCGTGCCAGCGCGGCGGCCTCGCCCAGGCCGGCGGTCGCGGCAACGTTCACCGTCGAGGCACGCCGCCCACCTTCTTGCCCACCGCCGACCAGATACGGGGTCGGCACATCGGCTCCCGTGCGTGTCCACAGAGCAGCTGCACCCAGCGGGCCGTAGAACTTGTGGGCGCCGAGCACCAGGTAGTCGACGCCGAGATCCGCGACATCGACCTCGATCTTGCCCACCGCCTGCACCGCGTCGCACAGCAGGGGCACCCCCCGATCGCGGCATGCCGCCGCGAGTTCGCGTACCGGCTGCAGAGTACCGATCTCGTTGTTGGCCAGCATCAGGCAGACCAGGCGTGTGTCCGGACGCAGGGCTTCGATCATCGTCTCTGCCGCCACCACGCCATCGCTGCCGGGAGTCACGCGCGACACCTCGACACCCGCTGTTTCTAGACGGGCGGCAGCGGCGGTGACGGAGGGATGCTCGAGCGTCGAGACCACGAGGTGTCCCGTGCCCGAAGTGTTGGCATCCCAAGGAGAGAAGCGGTCGAAGATCACGGTGTTGTTGGCTTCGGTGCCGGAGGCGGTGAACAGCACTTCTTCTGGACGTCCGTGCAGTAGTCGTGCGACTTGCGCTCGCGCCATCTCGACCGCTGCCAGCGCTTGCCGGCCGGCGCGGTGGGCGGACGAGGTGTTGCCCCAGGCCCCGCCCAGCCAGGGCAGCATGGCGTCGCGCACGCGCGGATGCAACGGCGTCGTGGCGCCGTGATCGAAGTAGAGTTCGGGGTCGACGCGGGGTGGAGAATCCGCGTCGGTGTGCGGCGAAGTGAAATTTGCGCTGTCCATGGTGTTGTTATTCTACGTGGCCGCAGATCCTGCGTCTGCCCCAATCGTCTGCCCGAGTTGTATGCCTGAGATCCCATCTTCGACCTTCGCAGCGGAGCCGTCCATGACTCTGACCCGCCGTCTCGTTCTCCTCCTCGCTGTTCTCTCCCTCCTGCCCGGCCTGCTCGCCAGCCCGGCACACGCCTACTACAAGCGGGCGCATAAGGAACTGATCGAGCAGCAGGCGCCGAAGTACCAGGAGTTCCTGCTCGAAGTTGAGATGCTGATCTCGGAAGAAGAGTTCGACACCTTCGTCGAGCTGCTGAAGGACTACCAGCGCGATGCTTTCATTGACCGCTTCTGGCGCGAGCGCGACCCCTATCCGGAAACCGCGCGCAACGAGTTCCGCGACCGCTGGCAGGAGCGCATCGCCTACGTGCGCAGCAACTTCGAGCGTATGGACAGCGATCGGGCCCGACTGCTACTGACCAACGGCGAGCCGGCGCAGATCCTCACCTGGGAGCGTTGCAGCACGATCAATCCGGTGCAGATCTGGCTCTACGACGGCTCCGAGACGGTGGGCTTCCAATTCGTCCTGGTGTTCGTCAAGCGCGACGGCCGTCCGCCCTACCGCCTGTGGTATCCGTCCGATGGTCTGGGGCACATCATCAATACCACGTTGCTCAGTCCGGGCAATGGCCTCGACCTGGGTACCATCTCTCGAGCCTGCCAGGATGGTGACGTCCTGGCGCGCGCCATCGGCTGGGTGATTGGGCAGGGTGTCACCGGCTGGAACGTGTTGATGACGCGCATCGACAAGGCGCCGGAGCCGGAAGTCAGCGAATGGGTGGCGACCTTCAACGCCTACTCGACCGACCTGCCGGAAGACGCTGGCACCTTCGACGCCGAGCTCACTCTCGACTTCCCAGGGCGACGCCAGACACGCACCGTTGTCCAGGGGCTGCTCGAAGTGCCGCCGTCGCAGTTGACGCCGGCCGAACTCGCCGACTACCGCTCCTACAACCTGGTGCTCAACGGTGAAGTCCTGCGTGACGGTGCGTTGTTCGAGAGCTTCCGCTACAAGTACGATTTCCCTGTCGGTGCCGACGCTGCCGGTGTGGATGCAGCCGCAGCCGACGCAGCCACGGATCCATCTACCGTTGTCGCCGCCAGCACCGAGACGGTCGCGGGACCCCGGCTGCCGCTCACCTTCCAGCGCCAGCTGCGTCCCGGTGACTACCAGCTGATCCTCAAGGTCGAGGACATCAACTCGGGCAAGTTTCATCGCGTCGCGCAGGCATTGGTGGTGCCCAAGCTAGAAGGCGAACTGCCGCCGCCCGAGCCCGAGGATCCCGAGGATGCGGCGCTGCTGCGCGAGGCCTACGAAGTGATCGCGTCCGGGGAGACGACGATCCGACTCGTGCGCCCCACCGGCACCCTGCAAGCGGGCTTGCTGCGTCTGGAGACCCTGACCACCGGCAAGGCCTTCGACAAGGTCACCTTCTTCCTCGACGGAAAGCCGATCTTGTCCAAGCGCCGTCCACCCTACAGCGTCGAACTAGACCTGGGCCACCTGCCGCGCACGCGCACCTTGCGTGTCGTTGGCTACGACGCCGCGGGTGACGAGATGGCCAGCGACGAAATGTTGGTCAACTCGGGTGGCCATCGCTTCGCCGTGCGCCTCGTCGAACCGCGCAAGGGCAAGACCTACGAGCGTAGCCTGCAGGCGCGCGCCGAGATCACGGTGCCCGAGGGCGAAGTGGTCGAGCGGGTCGAGATCTTCCTCGGCGAGACCAAGCTGGCGACGCTCTACCAGGAGCCCTTTACCCACACCATCTTGCTGCCGGAACCCGGGCAAACCAACTACGTGCGCGCCGTTGCCTACCTGCCGGACGGCAACGCCACCGAGGACGTCGCCTTCGTCAACGCTCCCGACTACCTGGAAGAAGTCGACGTCCAGTTCGTCGAGCTCTACACTACCGTGCTCGATCGCTCGGATCGCCCCGTCCAGGGCCTGACCCAGGACGACTTCGAGGTGTCGGAGGACGGCGTGCCGCAGACCCTGGTGCGCTTCGACCAGGTCTCTGATCGTCCCTTCCACGCTGCCATTCTGCTCGATGTCTCGGCGTCGATGGACGGCAGCATGAGCGAGGTCCAGGAAGCCGCCCTCGGCTTCTTCCAGAACGCCGTTTCCCCCAAAGATCGCGCCACCCTGATCACCTTCAACGACCGGCCGCACCTGGCGGTCAAGTTCACCAACGACACCACCCGCCTGGCTGGTGGCTTGGCCGGTCTCAAAGCCGAGCGTGGCACATCGCTCTACGACAGCCTGATCTTCAGCCTCTATTACTTCAACGGTATTCGTGGCCAGAAGGCGATCCTGGTGCTCTCGGATGGAAAAGATGAGAGTAGCCGCTTCGAGTTCGAGGATGCCCTCGAGTACGCCCGCCGTGCCGGTGTCACCCTCTACGCCATCGGCATGAGCGAGGCCGCCGACGATCGTGACTCGCGCAAACGTCTGTCCGAACTGGCCGAAGAGACCGGCGGCCGTGCCTTCTTCATCGACAGCGCCGCGGAGCTGGGCGCCATCTACACCACCATTCAAGAAGAGCTGCGCTCGCAGTACCTGTTGGCCTACCAGTCGTCGAATACCGGGGGCGAAAGCAGCTTCCGTGAGATCGAGGTCGAGCTGAGCCGTTCCGGGCTGGCAGCCAAGACCCTGCGCGGGTATTATCCCTGAGGTCGAACCGTGCCGGGCAGCGCACGATCTCATGATCGTCGAAGCGAAGTCCGAGCAGGATTGGATGAACTTCAGGAGGAAGAATCGTATGGCGGTCAGACACGTCTTGTCGTTGGCGGAGGTCGGCACCGAAGCTGTCGCCCAATTGGTTCGACGCTCGGTGCAGTTCGGTGCTGGCCAGGCCAAGGATCGGCCCCTGTCCGGCCGCGTCGTCGGCATCTATTTCCGTGGTACCTCGACGCGCACGCGCACCTCCTTCTCGGCCGCCGCCTTGAAGCTGGGTGGGCAGATCATTTCCTATGGTCCCAAGGACCTGCAACTGGTCACCGGTGAAACGCTCGCCGACACGGGGCGGGTGCTGTCCGGCTACCTCGACGCTCTGGTCATCCGGACCAACGAGAGCATGGAAGAGATGCAGATCCTGGCCGATCAGCCGCGCATGGCAGTGGTCAACGCCATGAACGAGGCCGAGCACCCGACACAGGCTCTAGCCGATCTCTCGACCCTGCTCGAACACTTCGGACGGCTCGAGGGCCTGCACGTGCTCTATGTCGGCGAGGGCAACAACTCCGCCGCCGCCCTCGCCCTGGCCACCGCCCTCACTCCGGGTATGCGCCTGACGCTGGTGACCCCCGAAGGCTTCGGCGTTCCCGAGGACTATCTCTCGCGCGCGCAGGAGCTGGCCAAGACCAACGGCGCCTCCGTCGAGCACCACCACCGCGTCGATGATCTACCGAAGGGAGTCGACGCCGTCTACGCCACGCGCTGGCAAACCATGGGCGTGGCCAAGAACGTCGACAACTGGAAGCCCCTCTTTCGTCCGCTGTGCGTCACCCCTGAACTGATGGACCGGGTCTCCAAGCCAGGAGGCAACGGCACCGTTTTTTTGCACGACCTACCCGCCGTGCGTGGCGAAGACGTCACCGACGAAGTCCTCGACGGCCCCCGCAGCCTCGCCTGGCGTCAGGCCGAACACAAGATGTTCAGCGCCATGGCTGTGTTGGAGTGGTGCCTCGAAGAGGCACCACTCCGCTAATCGCGCCCACCGCGCCCGGAGGGGCGTGTCGGCCAAATGTGGCCGTCGGTCTCTTCCGCGGAAACCTGGTGCCTACTCGAGGTCACACTGGTCCAGCTGGAAGTGCAATTCCCCCAGCCGGAAGCACTGGATGTCGTTGAACAGCGGCACCGTGTGGACGATCGCGACAATCCTGTCGCCCGGCCGGGCGTTGACCTGAATCGAGCTGCCCTCGTCCGTGATCATGCCGTGCGCCTGCGGCACGCCGTTCACCAGCAAGACTGCCACGGCGCCCGTGTTCGGGCACAGACTGCTCTCGCCCCGACGCAAGACCATGATGATCTCGAGCTGCCCTGTGACCTCGTGCGTCACCAACCGCGCCGAGCCTGATTCGCCGACACAGCCAGTCGCGACCGTCTTGCAGAGTCCGGATGCTTGGGTGCTTGCCATGTGAAGTCTCCTTGGAAGGTGTGAGTTGGGTGTTCACTGGAGATCTGTCGCGAGGGTTCCGGATCTCTCACCTGCGAGCCAAGATATTGCTCAGTACCGCGTGACCGTCGGCGTGGGCTTGGATCGCGTTGGGACTGGAAGCGGGTGTCGCGCTGGTGCTGGGATGCCTCCCTCCGGTCGCTGTGCCGTGTCAGGAGGTCACAGCATTGCCGTCAGCAGCCGGTGGAAGTGGTGGACTCCGGCTTCGCGCTTGGGGGAGTAGCGGCCGGCGGTGTAGAGGCGCGAGCCGGCGCCTCGGTGGACCTGCTCGACGATTTCTTCGTCCTCGCGCTCGACGCGATCGAGGCCGGCACCGGCACCTCGATCGAGGCGACTCGGATCCCACACATACGTGCGGAAGCTGACCTTGGTGCGGTCGACGGCCAGGGGGTGCACGACGTTGGTCGAGATGCCCCAGGGATAGACGTTGACCATCAGGTTCGGGAACAGCCAGTAGTAGTAGGCGGCTACCGGCTTGAGCTGGCCGCTGGCGTCGGTTTCCTGGATGCCGTCGAAGGCTTCCTCGCCGTCGCCAGCGATGCCGAGCTGCAGGTTGGCCCAAGGATAGAGCTCGCTCTGGTAGTTGTTGTAGTCGAGCACCGCGTTGAGGCTGGAGTGGACGTAGGGGATGTGGAAGCCTTCGAGGTAGTTGTCGCAGTAGAGGGCCCAGTGGGCCGTCACCAGGTAGTCACGTGAGCGGCCCGGGTCGAAGACCAACTGCTCCATCGGCGCCCAGTGCAGGCGCTGGCGTAGCGGCGCGAGCAGGTCGTCGAGCGGGAAGGCGGGGTCGAGGCTGACGAAGGTGAAGGGCCCCCAGCTGCCGAAGGCGACCTCGGGCAGGTTGTCGGCGGCGCACGGGAAGCCCTCGACGTCCTCGAACTCGGGCATGTGCTGGCAGGCGCCGTCGAGGCCGAAGCGGCGGCCATGGTAGCGGCAGCGCAGGTAGCGTGCCTTGCCCGGAGCCTCGACGACGAGGTTGGCGCGGTGGGTGCAAACGTTGGACAGGCAGTGCAACTGGTCGTCGCCGTCGCGGGTCAGCAGCAGCGGCTCGTCGAGGAAGCCTTCGAGCAGGGTGAAGGGATGCGCCTGACCGGGGGTGCGCAGCTGCGGCAGGTCGGGGCCGAAGTGCCAGCTGCGGGCGAAGACGCGCTCACGCAACTGTTCGAAGACGGTAGCGTCGCGGTAGAAGCTTCCCGGTAGCGTCGAGGCACGGCGGATGTCGGGGTCGATGGTCGGTGTGGTGGGCGGGGGCATAGTCGTCCTCTGTGCTCGAGCTGGGGCGGCGTTCAGACCGGCCCGGCCCCGCGTAGCAGGCTGCGCAGTTCGTCAGGGTGGTTGGCGCGCAGGAAGGCTTCTTCGTCGTGCAGATCGCCGCGCTGCACCAGCTGGGCCAGGGACGCTTCCAGGGACTGGCTGCCGTGTCGACGGCCGACGGTCAGTTCGGTCTGGATGTTCTGCAGGTTGTCCTTGCGGATGTGGTTGCGCACCGCGTAGTTGGCCACCAGCATTTCGACTGCGGGCCGGCGGCCACCGCCGGGGCGGGGTACCAGCTGCTGGCAGACGACGGCATTCAGGCACAGTGCCAGCTGGTGGCGAATCTGTGCCTGCTGACCGGCGGGGAAGACGTCGACGATGCGGTGGACGGCCTGGGCGACGTCGTTGGTGTGCAGGGTGGAGAGGATCAGGTGGCCGGTTTCGGCGGCGGTCAGAGCGGTGGCGATGGTCTCGAGGTCGCGCATCTCACCGACCAGGATGACATCCGGATCCTGGCGCAGGCAGGCACGCAGGGCACCGGCGAAGTTACCGGCGTCGATGCCGATCTCGATTTGCTCGACGATGGCGCGCAGGTTGGCGTGCTCGTACTCGATCGGGTCTTCGATGGTCAGGATGTGTGCCTCGCGGCTGCGGTTGATCTCGTGCACGAGGGCGGCCAGGGTCGAGGTCTTACCGGCACCGGTCGGACCGCAGATCAGCACCAGGCCGCGCAGCTTCTTGACCAGCTCGGCCATCGCCGGTGGCAGGTGAAGTTGGTCCAGCGTTGGCACTTCGGGCGGTAGGGCTCGCAGCGTGGCGGCCAGGCGTCCGCGCTGGCGGTGCACGTTGACGCGGAAGCGACGGCGCTCGGGGCTGCCTTGCTTGCCACTCTCGAGGGTGGCAGAGGCGTCTTCGAGGCTGCAGGCGAGCGCGAAGTCGGCGGCGCCGTGTTCGCGCAGCTGGTGGCGCAGGCGCTGGCTCAAGTGCGGCGCGAACAGCTCATCGACGCCGTCGCCTTCGAGGCGCGGCCGTTCGCTGCGCTGCAGCCGACCGTCGATGCGCAGCACTGGTGGTTCACTTGCCACCAGTAGCAGGTCGCTGGCACCCCGCCGCACCATGTCGCGCAGCAGCGGAAACAGGGGGGAGTCCGGCTGCAGGTGGTGCAAACGCGGTGGGTCGAGCGGCGGCGTCGCTGCAACGGTGGTGGACGTCTGTGGGGCCACGGGGCTCTCCACATCGGCGTCTTGTGCACCGGCTTCCAGCGTGGAGGACCGTCGGTTGAGTTCGGCGACCAGGGCGTCGAGGCTGGTATCGCGGATCAGATCAGGCATGGTCTTGAGTCTACGGCCCTGGCTGGGGCCTTGTCACAGCTCGCCGTCACAACTCGCCGTCATAGCTCGATCACGCGCACCTGCCGGCGTTGCCAGTGTGCCTCGACCAGCGTCATGGTGAGGTCGCTGTCGCTGTCGTAGCGGCGATCGGGGATGCTGCGGCAGCGAATGGTGAAGGTCGTGCTGCCGGCGAGCGGGAACGGGGAAATGGCGAGCGTGTCGCCGTCGATCCGGAAGCGTGTGCCGTGACGCTCGATCTCGTGCGACCACTTGCCGAGACCACCGCTGCAGAGTGCCAGCGACATCAGGTCGGTCAGCTCCAGCCACACGTAGTCCGCGCGCACCTCGTCGAGCACCAGCTGGCGTGCTTCCTGGGCGTCGGCGTCGAGGTCTGTCTTCGCCCCTTCTGCGGCCGGCTCGATGCCGGCCACGCGGTCGAGCAGGGCGTCGTAGCGCGGGTCGAGGGCAGCGAAGAAGTCGTGGTAGGCGTCGTCCTGGCGTTCAGGAGTGTGCAAGCAGAGTGTGTGGTGCGCGATCAGCAGCGCGGCATAGGGGTGCTCGTCGGCGAATCGGTCCACCGCGCGCGCCCACAGCTCGGCACGCTCGTTCGTGGGATAAGTGTGTACGTTGTAGGGCACACCCGTGGCCGGGTCGACGCTGGGGGCGGCGTCCGGTTCGCGCCAGCCGTTGTCGTGCTCGCGTACCGCGAACAGCAGTTCGGCGCGTCGCGGATGCTCGGGCAGACCGTCGCGGCGCCACAGGGATAGCAGCTCGGCGGCGAAGACCGCGTGCTCTGGTTGAGTGGTGAAAACCAGCTGCGCGGTAGCAGGAAAGTCCGGGCGTGTCGCAGCGACCCTGTAGAAGATCATGTGCAAAAGCTCGGAATCGTTCGGCGGGGCTTCGAATCCATCGCGCTTTACGTTAGCATCTATCGTCGAATGGACTCTCGAGTGAGTTCGCCGAAGTTCCTTCGGTCGAACTGTCCCGCCAGGGTTCATTCCCGGCACTAGAGAAGTTGGTGCCCGGTGTGTGCGCGCAGCTGTCGAGACAACAGACCTCGGTGTGCGGATCTCCGGGTTGAAAAACTACCGAACCGATTACCAGCCCCGCGCAGCGGCGGTCATAGGAGGACTGAAAATGGCCTGGGATGAGGAAGAGGACGACAAGACAATCTATCGTGTGGTGATCAACCACGAAGAGCAGTATTCCATCTGGCCCGCGGATCGTGAGCTGCCTCTGGGGTGGAACGACGCTGGCAAGAGCGGCACCAAGCAGGAGTGCTTGGATCACATCGAAGAGGTGTGGACCGACATGCGCCCGCTCAGCTTGCGCAAGAAGATGGCAGAAGATGAGAAACGCCGCGCCGCTGAAGCTGCGCAGGAAAACTGAGTGAGTTCACGATGAGAAAATACAGTAAGGCCTACTACCTGAAGGACCTGCGGGCCTTCCCGAACTGGAAGGAACTGGACCGCGAGGACAAGGACGAACTCAACGACGAGAGCATCGTCTATGTGCAGGACAACCTGACCGTCGTGGTTGACGTCTTCAACGAGGAGGATTACCTCTACAACGACGTCAGCGACGATTGGAAGGCTTTCTGCAAGGACAAGCTCGAATTCGAGATCCCGGAAGACCTGCGCTATGCCTACGAGGAAGACGAAGAGGGTGGCGCGTCCGAAGGGAGTTCCGAGGGCGACGCCAACTGAGGCGTCCAGCGGACGAGCGTCTCGTGAGAGTTCGCCGTCGAAGCCTCCCCTCCCGGACCTGGGAGCGGGAGGCTTCTTGCTTTTTCGGGGTACTCGAGGACTGAAACCATGGCCACTTACGCGATCGGCGACATCCACGGCTGCTGGACCAGCCTGCGTACTCTGCTACGCCAGCTGCCGTTCGAACCGGCTCACGACCGGCTCTGGCTGGTCGGCGACCTGGTCAACCGCGGCCCGGACTCGCTGGCTGTGCTGCGCTGGGTCACCGAACTGTCGGCGGCGATGGGGGAGCGCCTGGTTGCGGTCTTGGGCAATCACGATCTACATCTACTGGCGCGCCACGCCGGACTGGTCGAGGCCAAGAACAAGGACACGCTGGAGACGGTGCTCGAAGCTCGTGACATCGACGATCTGGTTTCCTGGTTGCATGCGCGTCCCTTCCTGCACCTGGGTGGTGTCCACGCCGCCGCCGACCATCTGCTCGTGCATGCCGGCCTGCGTCCCAAGTGGACGGTGTCGAAGGCGATGGCCGCGGCGCGCAAGCTGGAAGCCGCCCACCGCGAGCCACGGCGGGCACGCGCGCTGCTGCAGCGCGATGCCAGCGGCGATCAGGCCGCTGGGCTGGCTGCAGGCCGGCGCAAGGCACAGGAGGCCTTCACCCTACTGCGCACGTGCACCGTGGACGGTGAGCTGTGCCACGGATTCAGCGGTCCGCCGCGAGAGGCGCCGAAAGGCTGCTTGCCTTGGTTCGACGTGCCGGGCCGGCGATCGACGCTGGAGCAGGGGGGTGTTGCCGTGGTGTGTGGCCATTGGGCGGCGCTCGGTCGGCTGCTGCGCAAGGATCTCGTGGCGCTCGACAGTGCTTGTGTCTGGGGCGGTGCACTGACCGCCGTGCGTCTCGACGACCGAAGGGTCTTCAAGCAGAAGGCGCTGGAGTAGCCGCCGCCCGCACCGCCGCTAGCAGCGCCTCGTCGTCGTCCGGGTCGACGGTGCGTAGGTCGAGGATCAGTACCTCTCCGCGCACGTAGCCCATCACCGGTGTTGCTCCCTGCCGCAGCCGTGCCGCGAACTCGTTCGGAGAGACGCGGCTGTCGGCAGATCCTGGCTTTTGGCCAGCTCCCTGTTCCTTGCGAAGGGGGGCTCGCACACCCAGAGCCTGGCCTGGGATCGGGCTCTCGGGCGCTGAGCCGCCACCGAGGTAGGCGTCGGCCTGCAAGATCTCCGTCTCGACGCCGCCGCGGCGCAGTGTCTCGGCGGCACGTTGCAGCCGCTCCTGGTGGGCCTCGGTGTCCGGCCACAGGCGATCGAGGGGCATCGGTGCACCCGCCAGGTGCCGGCGCAGGACGGCCTCCAGCGTCGCCAGCACCGTGCGGTCCGGGCGTAGCGCTCGGTACAACGGGTGCTGGCGGCAGCGCCGGACCAGGTCTGCGCGACCGACCAGCAAGCCGGCCTGCGGTCCGCCGAGCAGCTTGTCGCCACTGCCGCAGGCCAGGTCGCAGCCATCGGCGATCAACTGTTGCAGGCTGGCGTGATCCCGCAGCTGTGGTGACGCGTGCGGGCGCGGCAGGCCGCTGCCTTCGTCGACCAGCAGAGGCACGTCGTGGCGCCGGGCCAGCTCGGCCAGCTGGCGTGGCGACGCGGCCTGCGTGAATCCCTCGATCCGGTAGTTGCTCGGGAAGACCTTGAGCAGCAGGCCGGTGTCGTCATGCAGGCGTGCTGCGTAGTCGCCCAGACGCGTGCGATTGGTGGTCCCGACCTCAGCCAGGCGGGCACCGGACATCTCGAGGATGTCCGGGATGCGAAACGAGCCGCCGATCTCCACCAATTCGCCGCGCGACACCAGCACCTCGCGCCCCTTGGCCAGCGTGCTCAGCACGAGCACCATGGCAGCGGCGTTGTTGTTGACCACGAGGCCGGCGTCGGCGCCGGTGAGTGCGGCGAGTAGCTGCCCGACCCGCTGGTTCCGGTCGCTGCGGCGGCCGGTGGATAGATCGACCTCGAGGTCACAGTAGGCGTCGAGGAAGGGGGGCAGAGAGGCCGTTACTGCACGCGGCAGCGGAGCACGGCCGAGGTTGGTGTGCAGCAGGATGCCGGTGGCGTTGAGCACGCGGCGCAGCGGCGTTCCGAGGGCTGCCTCCAGGCGCCGTGCCAGCACTTGCGCGGGAGTCCGTTCGAGTTCACGCAAGGCGTCGCCCGCGTCACCTCCCTGCTGCAACGTGCGGCGCAAGGCGTCGAGTTCGAGTCGAGCTTGGACCCGTACTTGGTCCCGACCGTATAATGCTACGAGGTTCGCCACCGCCGGATCGTCGAGCAGCCGGTTGACCGCCGGCAAATGCCGACGCCGGTCGTCGGTTCTCGCCGATTCGGTGTCCGTAGAAATCTCGCTCATCGCTTGAGGCATTGTAGATCATGGACCCATACAAGCCCTATCGGTCGCAGAACGCGCCCGCGCCCGCCGGCTACGATCCGACCAAGCCGTATCGCCAGCAGCTGCACGACGAGCAGCAGCAGCGCAAGGATTCTCTGGGGCGCCCCATCCACATGGGAGAGATCGAGGCGCTGGAGCGAGCCTTCAAGGAGCTGCAGGTCGAGTACGAGAAGTTCTTCAATGGGGCGAGCGAGATTCCACCCGAAGAGATGCGCCAGAAGCTGCAGACGCAGCTGCGCCGCTTGCGCAACCAGCCTCTGAGTTCGACCGAGAGCTTCCGTCTCGGCACTTTCGAGGGCAAGTTCAACAGCTACACCGAGATGTTCAACCGCCGCATGCGCCTGATGGAAGAAGGCCGCACGCGGATTGGTACCGTGCGCACGACGGCGGTGTCCAAGGAGCGTGCGGCACACGATCCACAGCGCGGTGTCGTCATTGGCGACAGCGTCGATGCCGGCGCCGCGGAGGCGCTCTATAGTGGTTTGGCGGCCGGCTCCAATCCGCCGAAGTTCGACCTCGACAGCTTCAACACCTATCTCCAGCGTCAAGCCGAGCAGATTCGCCAGAAGACGGGTGCCGCTCAGGTGCAGTTCCGGCTGGAGCAGGACGATGGCGGCAAGATGCGCCTGAAGGCGCGGCCGCTGCGTTCTTGAAAGCCCGTTCCTGAATCGATCCAAGATGATCCGAGTTGCTACATCGCGATCCGAGAAATGAGAGTTCGGCGCCCCGGTGCCGGCCGATAGGAGATCTCCTCCCTTGCGTAAAATCATCCTCCGTACCTGCTGCCTCGCCGCCGGTTTCGGCCTTGCCGTCTCCCTGACGGTGGCCTCGCCGGCGCCACCCAACCTCCAACGTGCGCTGGAAGTTCAGCAGACTCTGGCCGCGCAGCGTCCAAGCGATGCCGACACGCTCAACGACCTGGGCAATCTGCTACTTCTGGCCGGCCGCCTGGGCGAGGCCGAGAGTGCCTACCGCCGCGCCATCGAGCTCGATGCCCAGCACGCTGGCTACTATTACAACCTGGCGTTGTTGCTCGACCGTCGCGGGGATGGTGCCGGCGCGCGCAAGGCCCTGGAAGAAGCGGTTCGGCTCGATCCCGAGCACGCTTGGGCGTTCTACCAGTTGGGCACCGTGCTGCACGGGCAGGGTCTGGTCAACGCCGCGGTGAAGGCCTACGCCGAGGCGCTCTTCCTCGACCCCAACCTGGCGTCCAGTCGCGTCAATCCGCACGTGATCGAGAATCCCCTGCTCACCGAGGCCATGATCTTGGCCTACCGCAAGACCTCGACGCAGCCGCTGGCACCGCGGGACTACGAAGATCCGCAGCGCATTGCCGAGCTGATGGTGCAGTTGGAGTTCACCGACGACCAGCGGGCGGCGGGGGAGCCAGCCAGCGACACCAGCGCGCGGCCTGATCGGCCACGTTCGACGATGGCGCCAGGCGACGAGGAGGCAGAGGGTGCACTCGATGAAGATGCAGAGGAGCGGGCACGCTCGGGTGGCGGTTCCCTGACCGTCAGCGGTAGCACGGTAGGTGCCGATGCTGCGACCAGTGACACGGCTCCCGGCACGCGCGTGCGTGGCCTGACCACGCGCAGCCTACGCACCGAACCGAATGCCGGTGGCGCAGCTCCCAATGCCGTGCGTCCGCCGCGCGGTACACGCTACGTGCCGCGCAGCACGGGCAGCCTGGAACTGCAGTTGCTACCCGGACCAGGCCAGCAGAAAGACGAAGATCGGCAGACGTGAGTTCCGGCTCCGAGGAAACTCCCCTCTGGGTAGGGGTACCCCCGTGTGGGTGCCCCACGGTATAGCCACATCCGATATCTCACTCCAGCGCGTCGAGGAACTTCAGCAGATCTCGCACGAACGCGTCCGGCTGATCCAGGAAGGGCCAGTGGCCGGCATGCGCGATCGGCCAGTACTCGACGCCCGCCTCGCGCAGCCGCGAGCGCGAGAACTCGCCGGTGCCGCGTGGATCGCCGAGCAGGTAGATCTGCGGCAGCGTCAGATTCGCCAGGCGTGCCGCCAACTCGCCGGTGTCGGACACCGCGGCGCCGGGTTCGGCCGCCTTCGACAGGGCGACCAGGTCCAGGCTGTTGCGGTGGTACTGCCGCGGGTCGCACAGGCGCAGGCTCGGGTAGTAGGTGCGTAGCGCCAGGTCTTCGACGCCGTCGAGATAGAGCTGCTGGGCGATCGCCGCGAAGCCGTTGTTCACGAAATCGGCCAGCGAGTAGGCTGCCGCCTTGCTGCTGAAGCCGCAATCGTCGAGCGAGATGTTGCCCTCGACGTTGACGAAGGCGCGTACCAGCTCCGGTGCGCGCTCGCACAGCAGCAACCCGAGGACGCCGCCCATCGAATGTCCGACCAGTACCACCGGTGCCTCACCGCGGCCGCGCAGCCAGGCGGCGAGGAGGTCGGCGAGGCCGTCGAGGTCGAGGGGCTGCTCGCGCCAGGGGGTCTTGCCATAGCCCGGCAGGTCGACCGCCAGCTGCCGCCAAGCTGCCAGCCGCGGATCGGCCAGCTGGTTCTCGAAGCCAAGGCCGGATTCTCCCAGGCCATGGATGTAGAGCAGCGTGCCGAGGGGTTGGGTGCCGAGGGGCTGCGCATCCGCGGCAGCGGCCTCGCACGTGCTGCGCAAGTAGAGGCCGTCTGTGAAGCCATGCTGTACCAGGCCGTTTCGTACCTTGATCGACTCCAAGAGTGAACTCCTTTCGCAGCGATTCTACCGGTGTGGCCTCGAAGATGACACGATTCCTTGCTTCATGAATAGTCTTATGCTAATTTCTCTATGTCTCATCCTCTCCGACGAGTCACCCGAAGCTGGTTCGAGGCTTCGTGTCTGGGAGGAGGGACCCCATACAGTCATCCCACCCCGTTTCCTGCCCCATCCGGCGGCGAGCGTCAGGCTTCATTGTCTGGCTCGCCGCTCTTGCCGTATGCCTGGGAATCGCCGCGCTTGCATCGAAGGTTCCGGCGCGGGCGCCGTGGCCGCAGGTGGAATCGAGGTTTGCTAAGCTGTCGCGGCCATGCGCGTCTGTTTCACCAACCTCGGCTGCAAGCTCAACCAGGCGGAGCTGGAGAAGATGGCGCGGCAGTTTCATGCCGCCGGCCACCAAGTCGTAGCGACGCTCGACCGTGCCGACCTGCACGTCATCAACACCTGCACCGTCACCCACATGGCCGCCCGTGGCTCGCGCAAGCTCGCGCGCCGCGGCAGCCGCCACCATCCGGGCCTGCGCACCGTGCTCACCGGTTGCTATGTGAGCGAGCAGCCGGAGCAAGCCGCCGAATTGGCCGGCGTCGACCTGGTGGTGCCCAACGACGTCAAGGATGAACTCTTGGCGCGCGTTCACGCCGCCTTCCCGGACGAGGTCCCCGAGCAGCTGCACGGGCACCTGCAGGGACGTCCCGGCGACCTGCCCTACCTGCCCGAAGTCGCAGGCACCTGGGGGCCGCTCGAGTTCGGCAACACGCGCGGCCTGGTGAAGGTCGAGGACGGCTGCAACATGCGCTGCTCCTTCTGCATCATCCCGTTCACTCGCGGACGCCAGCACAGCCGTCCGTTGACCGACTGTGTTGCCGAAGTGCAGGCGCTGGCCGAAGGTGGCTACCAGGAAGTCGTCGTCACTGGCGTCCAGATCTCCTCCTACCGCACCCCCGAGGGTGAACGCCTCTACGACCTCGTGCACGCCCTGCTCGCCGACACCGACATCCCGCGCCTGCGCCTGACCTCCATCGCCCCCTGGCAGCTCGACCGTCGATTGCTGCGCCTCTGGTCCGAAGCCGGCAGCGCGCGTGGCGGTCGCCAGGGGACAAGCCACCACGGAGCAAGCCACCAGGGGACGAGCCACAGGGGCACCCGACTGTGCCGTCACGTCCACTTCTCCCTGCAGAGCGGCAGCACCGAAACCCTGCATCGCATGCGCCGCCCCTACACGGCCGAGCAGTACGCCGACCTGCTGGCCGAAGTGCGCGACGCCGTCCCCGGCATGGCCGTCACTACCGACGTCATCGTCGGTTTCCCGGGCGAGACCGACGCGGAGTTCGATGACAACCTCGCCTTCACCCAGCGCATGGTCTTCGCCAAGGTCCACGCCTTCCCCTACTCCAGCCGCCCCGGCACCCTCGCCGCCAACCTGCCGGACCACGTCGAGCACAGCGTCAAGCGCGAACGCATGGCCCGCATGTTGGCGGTCACCGAGGCTGCGGAAGAAGACTTCCGCCGTGCCCAGTTGGGGCAAACAGCGGAAGTGTTGTGGGAGGGAGCGAGAGAGGGAGTGTGGCAGGGGATGACCGACAACTACCTGCGTGTCTTTACTGAGAGTAGCGAGGATCTGGGGAATCGTCTGCTGCCGGTGCAGCTGGAAGAGATGGTCGATGGGGGCGTCAAGGGACGGGTGCTCAGCGGTAGACGAGCTGCGTAGCTTTGGGTAAGGGTGGCGGCGCGTCGGGCTGGGCGAGCAGCATGTAGGCGAGCCACGCCGTGCCGCCCTTGCGCGCCACCACCCAGCGTGCGATACGTAGGGCACGAGCGACTGTCCGGCCGCCGGCGATGGCCCGGTAGAAGACGCGGGCCAAGATGGCCGCTTGACTATCCGGAACTTCCCAGCGAGTGCCGATGAAAGCGGCGGCACCGACCTCGAGGAAGCGCTCGGCGAAGCCGACGTCCCGGGTCAGGGCGAGGCCGGCTTGCCCGGACTTGCAACCGTTGAGGAAGACTAGGGGGTGACCGAGGCCCAGATCTCCGGCGCTACCGTTGAGGTCGACAGGGGTAAACTCTTCGCTGGCTTCCAGATGTAAGGCGTTGCGCAGCGGGTTAGTACTGGAAGCGGTCGCATGACCAGCGTAGTGAATGAGGTGGAAGTCGCCTCTCGACAGGGCGCTGGTCACCGCGTTGCGGCGCGCCACCACGTGCTGCCACTCGGGAGGATCTGCCAGGCCAAAAGATGCGGGTGTCAGGCGTGAGGCTTCCGGAAGCTTCGAGTCACCGGGCACGATGAGCAGAGCCTTGCGCCAGCGCGCTAGTTTGTAGGCCTGGGCCTTGGAGTGCCAGCGCGTCACCTCGAAGCGTTCACACAGCATGCCGAAGACTTCCACTCGACCCTGTGCATTCTTGCTCTGCAAGGTGCAAAGTTCCCAGGGGACCCAGCTCTCGTCCGAGTGAATGTGCAGCGTCCGAATGTGATTACGGTGCTGCCATAGGAGGGCCTGGATTTCTGCCGGGAGCAGTTGATCGGTCAACTCGAAGCCCAGGTTGCGCAGATGCTGGCGAGACGGTTGCTTCAAGTCTTGCAGGTCCCGCAACAGTGGCCTCAGGAACTCCTGCGGATCTTGAGTCAACCACAAGGGCTCGGAGGCTTCGAAGTGAAATCCGATTGGCTGCGAGTGAGCGCGGACCACCCAGCCTTGACGTCCGTGTCGCCAGGTCCGACGAATGATCAGGTCGATGTCGGGTGCTGCGTTGCGCAGGCCGTCGAGATCTACGGACGACAAGGTTGCATTGTGCGTAGAGTGGCTTGCCGCCCGCATCTGCTTCGGCTCCGCCGTTACCTCCACCCTCAGCGTCAACTTGCCCAGTGCTTGACCCTCGTGAAAGGCATAGATCAGGACCTTCGTGTTTCCGGTCTTCACGGCTCTGATCTTGAATTGCTCTGCGGGGGAATCTTTATCGGCATCGAAGATCAGAGTTGCCTCCCGCCGTTTGCCCCGCTCCAGTCCCGGTTCGACCTCGATCACTACGTCGACCTCGGCGCCCGGTGGCAAGTAGATCGGCATGGCGTCGAAGGCGTAGACGACCTCGGGTGTGAGGTAGACGAGGAGAGATGCAGTGTCACCGAGAACAAGCTGCTGCGGGAATTTCGCGTGCAGCGAGCCCGACACCCTCCCGCCGCTGCGCGCGCTGCGCGTCGGCCCCAGGGACCGCAGCTCGGGCGCGAGAAAGCCATAGACCTCACCGTCGTCATCGAGCACAACGCAAGTCTCGAGGGCCTGCTCGATCGGCAGGTTCCACGAGACCTGTTCTACTGCCTGTAGCTGGCCGAGTTGCAGCGCCTGCGCCAGTGGCTCATCAGTGTCGAGACGCAGGTGGCGCAGTGTCCGCCGGCTGAGCAGGTAGTAGAGCGCTCCGTGCTCGTCCTGCCGGCGCACGAGGACGTGGGTGAAGTCGACCTCTACCAGCCACTGCCCCAGACGCCGAGCCAGTTCGTCGGCGTCCAGGAGCAGGAAGCTGTGGTGCGCGGCTGTGCGTAGGGTCATGGCTCGAGGTCAGGTGAACCTGAAAGCGGCACTGTCTGATGGTAGCCCGCTCGCTTCAGATGTCCGCCAAGCAACCGGGTCGCCGGATCGCCCAGTAGTACGAAGTTGCGCGCGTCGTTGTTGGCCAGCCACAGCGCGTTCTCATCACGCGCAACCAATTGGGTGTTGCGGTTGGGGTCGATCTCGGCGTTGAGCATCGTGGAAAGCTGAGAGTGACGCGAGTTCAGCCATTCCATGGCGTAGCCGGTGGTGTAGCCCATCATCAGGGAACGCAACACGGCTTCGTAAGTGATCAGCTCACTGCTTTCGCCGAGGAACGAGAATGAGGTCTCCCAGGCGCGATCGACGTGGCCGATGAAGGCGGTCGCACCGTTGGCGAGCAGCTCTTGTGGCAGCTTGGCCAGGAAGGGCTCTTCGGCGCTGAAGTCGGTGCCGTGGCGGTTCTGCTGTCGGAAGTGGTCATAGTTCGGGGTGCCGGCGCCGAAGCAGCTGAACTGGAAGAACACCCGTCCCAGCAACTCCATGTCTCGGCTGAGATCGCCGGCATGGAAGCACTGTCCCACTTCGGGTGGGTGACCGAGGCCGGGCCAATCCTGGCACAGCAAGGCACCTTGCTGGCTTTGCTGCAAGGGGTGGCTGCGCGGGTAGGCGAGACCATGCCCACCGAGGAAAGTACAAGCGGAGTTGCTGCTGCCAGCGAGCAATGACGCAAGTTGCTGCTTAGAAGCCTGATCCCCGAGGTAGCGGTGAATTTCCCACGCTTCCGGGATCTTCTCCAGGCGTTGGATGAGCGGAAGGATCAACTCCGCTTGCATCAACTGAGTCGCCACGTCACGGGGGTTGCGAGCGGCAAAAAAGTCAATTCCCGGTTCGAGAGGACACCGTTGCTGTTCCGCACGCACGATGTTCTGCGCGTAGCGGGCGTAGTCCTCGATATCGTCGAAGTGCAGTCGGCCGACGGCATATTGGACGTCGAGTTCGAACTGTAGCTGATAGGGAATTTCGGCTGGACTTCCGACCAGTAGGATGAAGTAGGGCAGAGTCTCGGCATCCGGCGGACCCAAGCCGACGCCGACACGGCGCAGGAACTGGAAGGTCGATTCTCCTGGGCGGTAGCCGTCCGGCCCACTCCAGATCTTGTAGCGCTTTCCAGCTTCGTCTTCTCGATGGTCCAGCAGGCGCCGGAGCTTGTGCTCGATCTTGGGATCAGCATGTTGAGGGATGACCACGGCCCAGCCCGCTTCGTCCAGCCGCTGGTGGTTCACCCACGGCACGGGTGCACGCCTGGGCTCTAGCTTGGTGAGACGGTGTATCCGCTCGACCCAGCGCCGGATCCAGTCCAGGATCGTCTTATCTTTGGGTGGGGGAGTGCCGAAGCGGGCAGCATGAATCTCGTCCCAGCTCAAGGGGGGAGCCAAGTACTCGCCACACCGGGCGTCGATGCCATTGAGATAGACCCACTCGCCGGGGGGAGGGAAGTCGAGATACGCAGCTTGCGGGTCTTCGCCTTCCCCCTTCGGGGTCTCTTCGATTGAGCCGGGATCTTCGCGCCAACGTTTGCGCCACGTTGGGAGGACCGATCGAAACTCCTTCTCTGACGGTTCCTGCATCATCGCGTTTTTCCTCTCCAATCGCCGAGGTGGATAAAGCCCGCCCAGTGTGACACTGGCATGCCGTTCTCAATCAGCTGCTTCTGCGCTGCCCGCAGCGCTGCGGCGGGGCGCAGGCCCTGCTGGTACATGCCGCTGTAGAAGCGCGTCATCAAGTCTGCTGTGGCGTTGTCATCGACCTTCCACACACTCACCACCAGACGCGGTGCGCCGGCAACCAGGAAGGCGTGTGCCAGGCTCTGGACGCCTTCGCCGCGTAGCTCTCTGCCCTGGCCCGTATCGCATGCGCTGAGCACCACCAAGTCTGCTCGCAACCGAAGGCGGGCGATCCGCTGGACATAAAGGTAGCCGTCCTGGGCTTCGCCTTGTTCGTTCCACAGCGACAACACCAGTCCGGAGAGTTCCGGATGCTGGTTGTGTACTAGGCCGTGCGTAGCGAAGTGCAGGATCCGGAAGTCGTCTAGCTGAACTCGGTCGAGGGTGGTTCGGCTGGCTGTAAAGCCCAGAGCCGAGAACGCGGGCCGGTCCCCGATCAGCGCGAGTATGGCTTCTGCCTCGCGCCGGGTACCAGGTAGGCGCGGCAAAGTGACGCGCCCATCGCTCAAGGCCCCGCGCAGGCGTTCACTCGGGATGTCTAGCTTTGTCGCAGTGTTACCGTTCCGTGGGTCGCTGGAGGAGTACACCGCGTCGGCGAGCAAGAACAAGTCCTGAGAAGGGGTCGTACGCTGCTCCAGGATGGGTTGTAGTGCGGCGAGGACGGTCACTGATGGAACCTGGACTACTTCGTAATCCTGGATCAGGAAGTTGCTTCCGCCACCAGGGGCGCGGAGGGCAGCGAAGGGGAGAGCGTGTAGCGGCCCGTCTGCACTGATCACCAAGCGAGATTTTGGCGCCCAGCGCGCTAGCGGGCCGAGCAGGATCGTGCTGAGGTCGGCTTCCAATGCTCCCGCGGTAGTTGCGCCCTGACTCCAAGCATCGTGCAGTCGACGAACCTTCTGTTCCAACTCGGAGCGAGGTGGTAACCGAGCGTGTTGGAATTGGTGGTCGTCGATGTACCAAAGGTGACTTTGGTTTTCTCCAAGCTGATAGCTGACGAGGGCGGTGTCTTCGTTGAGCCAGTCTGCGCGTAGCTGTTGCAGTGTCAGAGAAGGTGGGTCGTTGAGATTCCGATAGTGGCGGCTGTCGACGCGGATCTCTGCATCGAGCATCTTGTACTGGTGCTGGACGGCGGTCAGTTGCGTCTCGATGGCCTCACGCTGCTCGGCAGGTACCTGCGGGCGCATCGTCCTCAAGCGTCGCTCCTGGAGCTCGTCGATCTCGGTCTCCAGGTCGCGCAGCCGGGCCAGAGTTGCCGGGGCGACATCGCTGTAGAGATCGACGTGCTGTTCCTGGAGCTGGTCGAGAAGGAGACGGGCCTTGGCACGGTCGGAGGCCTGCCAGGCGAGAACGCTGTAGTCCGGCAAGTCCGGACCGCTTTCGGCGATTACCACTGCTTCGGCCTCGAGTCGGATTCGATCGTCCATCGGAGGAGACGGTTGACCGAGTTCCGCCAAGACCTCGACGTGGAGCTCGTGGTAATGGTGCTTGATCGCCTGGAGCTCGCCGCGCAGCTGGCGATTCGGGTGTTGCTGGCGCAGTTGCTCCGTGAGTCCTAGGGCGCGCTCGATGTGATGGAGTGCCGTCTGGAGGTCACGCTGCTGGCGTTGAACCCAAGCGAGGCCGAAGTGGCAGGATGCTTGGACTTGAAGGATTTTTTGCTCTTCGGCGAGTTTCAGGGCCGAGTCGAAATGGGCAATCGACCCTTCGAGGTCGCCGGTCAAGCCGAGCGTTCGGCCCAGGTTGGCTCGAGCCAAGGCGATTCCAGGTGGAAATTTCGCCTTCTCAGCCAGTTCGACGGCCTGTTGGAGGTACCGAACGCTTTCGTCGTAGCCACCGAAGCGTCGGTACAGCTGGCCCAGGCTGTTGAGCGCCTGCAGCTGACCAGCAACCAGCCCATGCTGGCTGAAGAAATCCAGGGCCTGGCGATGGCTGGCTGCGGCGGTGCGCAGGTTGTTTCCCGCTTCTGCCAGGCGGGCGCGCGCTAGGATCACCTCGTCGCGAAGGGTAGGAGGCAAGCTCTCCAGGTCGGCGATAGGGTCGAGTAGATGGGCCGCATCGTCTGCCAGGTTGAGGGTCAGGTAGACGTTGGCGGCGCGAACGCGCAGGCGGATCTCCATCTCCCGCCTCGCCGGCTGCATTTCGGCTCGTGCGAGGGCGTCGAGATAGAGGCGCAAGGCCTGTTCCTGCTCGCCGAAGAGTTCGCGTACCTGCCCCTCGTTCTGCAGGGCAGCCGCAAGGCCGGCTTCATCTTGGTGCTGGGTCGCAAGCTGGCCGGCCTGTTGGAAGTGCGCGATGGCGGTGGTCGCATCTCCGGCCTTGCGCAGTGCCTCACCGAGATCGTTGTGGATGGTCACGAGCCAGATCTCACCCTCTGTGCCCAACTCTTCGAAGTGACCGCGTGCTGCCTCCAGTGGCACCAGGGCGGCCCCGCTCTGGTTGGCTCGCAGCAGTGCCTTTCCTTGCGCGCGCAAACTGAAGGCCAACCAGTCGCGCACCTGCAATTGCTGCCAGAGTTCGGCGGCAACGGCGAACTCGCTGGCTGCGACTAGATGATCGGTAGCTCGAAGCAGGCGTCCACGCGCGTAAGCCCTCTCGGCGTCCTGCTGTTGATGATGAACAGGGCCAACCGGGCTTTCGATTCGCAACGTGATCCGGCAGGTTCCGCTGCTGACTGCCGTCGAGGCGATGCGCAGTTGACGGCGGATCGTCTGTGCCCCATGGTGAACCACAGACAGCCTCTCGGTGCCACGGATGCTGGTCGGACGGTCCACCTCGATCTCGACGTTGCCCTCGGCATCGAGCAATCGGAGCGCGACATCTACTCCTTGTTGTTCCGCCTCGATTTGACCAAAGGTGTTCGGTGGTAGGTCGAATTCGAAGTCCTGCCTGTCTTCGGCTGCGAAAGCAGTCGTAACAGGGGTGTCGGGAAGCAGCAGCATAGACTCCTCCGAAAGGGAACGCGAAGAGTGGTCTCCAGGCACACCTGGAACAATGCTGGCCAACGCTAGGAACAGACCGCCCGCCAGCTGCGAGAACGAAAACCGAATCGGGAATACACGCATCGCTAGACTACGCGAGATCGGCGTCCGAAAGAGACCAGACCCGGCATGCCCCCCTCGTGTTCAGGATCTAGGCGGAGTCGGCTCGACCCCTGGTGGCAGCAGTCGTATCCGTAGGTCCAGAGGTTCCGGTTCGCCGGAGAGTCGCAGGCGCAGCAGACCATCGTCTTGCAACAGCGACCGAGGGAGGTTGACGTTGAGCTGGTCGTTCTTGGGCCAGTGCTCAGCAAGACTCAAGAGAACTGTGCCGTCTGCAGCAAGGAGCTGTAACTCTAGGGTTGGGGCCACGGTGGGCAGAATCGGCAGCTCGATGTTGACGGAGGCCACCGGCCTGCTGCTGTGCGGAACCTGGACCTCACCGATCTCTGCGCGCTGACCCGCAAAGCGCGCGATCGTCTCCGGTTGGATGCTGACAGCCTGGTATTCCCCCAACTCCCGCTGCGCTCCCCACCATCCCCATCCCACCCCCACCAACGCCACGGCCAGCACCGCCGCCAACGCCCGCAGCCACACCGGGGACGTCGGTGTCCGGCGCGCTGCCAGGTTGACGACGTTGTCGACGCGACCAGCGCCTCCGCCGCCAGCCGTGTGCGCGGCTAGAGCCGTCAGGGCGGGGCGAATGGCCTCTTGGATCCAGTCCTGGTACAGGGGATCGAAATCGTCGTCTTCCTGGCGTGCCGAGGGGTCCAAGGTGCCGGATTCGAAGGCTTCGTGCACTTCGACGGCTCGTCGAAGCAAGGCTGCCGGCAACTGGCCGACACAGTGAGCATCGGCCAGGGCCGGGGTGCGGGCCTCGGTTTCGGCGAGGAAGGCACAGCGGAGCGTGAGGGGGCCGGGGAAGAAATCGGCCGGAACGCGCAGGTCGCTGATTCCAGTCCACTCCCGGTCGTCTGCTGGAATCAGGGTCAGCGCTTGGTCCTGCGTTTTCAAGACCAGCCACCAGAGCGCCGCTTCGCAGGTCGGAAGGACCAGCAGGTCTCCCGGCTGCAGGGTGGCGCCGTGCCGCTGTGCCGGGCGGCTGAGCCGCAGTGCAGCCTCGCCGGTCTGCAGACGCAGACGCTCTCGACGCTCAGCGGCGTAAGGGCTCGAGGGGGGTAGGCCTCCTTGCTTCAAACTCGTCTCCCCGGTCAGTTGGGTGGCTCTCGCCGGCAGCCTTGGAGTAGCCGTCCGAGAGTGGCGTAGAGCTCCGCCAGCCGGTCGCGGGGGATGTCGAGCAATTCCGACACCTTGCGCCGCGACGGGAAGTCGTCGAGATCTTCCAGGCTGGCGGTGCGGCCATTCGGCAGTCTCAGCTCTCCGGCGGTACTCTCGGCACTGAACACACACAGGAAGCGCCAAAGGCGGTGTAGGTAGTCCAGGGTGCGGTGGCGAGCAGGCAGGTTGTCGATGGCGTCCTCGACGCAGCGTACCAGGGCGCGGAAGACGTTGTGGGCTTCGAAGTCGCAGGCCTCTGGCTGGACTTGGCGCAGGATCTGACCCAGGTCACTGTCCGCGTGCTCCTGGGGGACCACTTCACCGGCTTCGTAGAGCAGGGTGCTCCAGTGCGAGCGCACGTAGCGCTTGATGACGTCGAGCAGCTGCTTGACGGTGAAGCCGTGGATGCCTTCCGAGCGCAGTTGGGGCAGTTGGGAACGCAGCCTCTCGGCGACTTGCCGTCGCCGCTTGCCACGCGCGGTGATCAGGTCGGGCAGCAGGTCCTGAGCCCACACGGGCACGACCCGGTCGAGGCTCTGTTCGATGTCGGGCTCGATGACGCCGCTGTCCGTGAAGCTGAGCCGCGTGTCGTTGCGCAGCACGCTGGTGCCGCCCAGGACGCGCAGCTGGCCGGCGTCGACAGCGCCCTTGAGCGCGGAGTGTGCCACCTCGAAGACCCGGTAGCCCAGGGGGTCGTTGGTGCGTTGACGCTCGAAGACGAAGTGCTTGATGTTGAGCCGGACGAGGCCGTCGATGTCGTCTTTGACTTCGAGCTGGTGGAGTAGCGCGTTCAGCCGATCTAGAAAGATGTAGGTATACGCATCCGCCGTCAGCTCTTCCAGCGCGTCGCCGCGCTCGCTGTGTTCATACCAGTGGCCATAGCCATGTACGCCCAGGTAGCTGGGTGGGCTTTCCCACAGTCCACGGCGATTCAGTTCGCGCTTCAGCCAGGCACGTAGGGCCTGCCAGACGAGGCGAAAAGTTTCGTTGTCGGGTGGCTCGCCCTGTGGGTCGAGCTGCCGCACGTAATCGGTAAATAGACCGTCCAAATGAACTCCCTCCGAACAAGGGCTCCCCGCAGGGATCCTACAGCATCCCGCGTCGACGAAATTCTTTTCCTCCGTTTCCGGCCAAAGTTGATTGTTAGTGCGTTAGGCAGGGGTGAGTCGAAAAAATAGATTGACTCGCGTTTCGAAGTTCAGAAGCAGTGCCTGAGGCCCGTGAATAAGGGGCTTTGGGGAAAATTACAGAGGTTCTCTGTTAACCGGAGGTTTGTCAATGTTTGGAAGTAGTTCATTTGGTGTATTTGTTTCCGTGCGTGTTTTTCTAGTGTCTTGCGTGGTGGTTGTGGGGGTCGGGCTCTCGGGTGCTGAGCTGCTGGCTCAGAGCTCGGAGCCCGGCCCTGGTCTCAGCCGACACGCGCTAGGCACTTCCCCACTCGGCATCTCGGCCGACGGGCTGCGCACGGTACGTGGGGCTGAAGGCCCCGAGAGTGACTCGGGAGTTTGTGTTGCCACCGCGGCGGCGCAGCTGAACCGCATCCTGCCGCACTACGAGGGCATGATCCGGCGACCGGGTGACGCGTCGAGTCTCGACAAGTCGACCACGACCTACAGCGCGGACGTCATCACCTTCACCGCTTCGCCTACCGGCGGTTGCTCGGCGCATGTGGTGGAAGATGTCGACGAGTACGACGCTGACCTGGTGTCGATCTCCTTCAGCCCGCTGTGTGGTTCCAGCGTTACTCAGGAGACCGGTAGTGAAGACGACTACCTGACGCTCGATCCCACCGCCACCAGCGGCTGTACCGCGCACGTGGTGGAGGATGTCGACGAGTACGATGCTGACCTGGCGCAGGTCACCTTCGATGGCGGTGGCTGTGACGGCACGCTGACGGAGAGCTCGTCGAGCATCTACGTGCTGGACGGCACGGCCGGTTTCGACGCCGAGGTGCTGGCCATCCGCTTCGCCCGGACCTGCAGCGCCACCATGGCGCCGATCGCCGGCTTCGGCCCGCGCCTGGCGCTCACCTTCGATGGCGGCTGCAGTGCCAGCCTGGCAGACGACATCGATGCGGCACAGGTCGACGTCGTCACCCTGACCGTGCTCAGCGCCGGCTTCCTGCGCCTGCAGGCCGACGGTGCCGAGCTCGACGCGGTGCTCTTCGACGCCGGCGATTGGCTGGACGGCGCGCCGTTCTCCGAGGATGCGGCGGTGAGTGCGGGACGTCTGAGCCGCGACGGCAGCCTCTTCCTGCCGGTGGTGCCGGGCGCCTACACGCTGCACCTGCGCGGGGCGGCCGGCTTCGCTGGCGCCTACGAACTGCAGGCTGATTTGTTCGACGCTCCGGCGCCGGACGGTGGTCTCTGCGGCGACCGCTGACGCTATCGACGTGCACCGGTGTGCGCGCCGGTCGTGTGCAACTCGATCCCCCCTCGGCCTCAGGTCGAGGGGGAGTTTCTGCGTAGGCTCTATGACAGACTGAGGGCCATGGAGAAGACGCAGCCTTCGCCGCCATGGAACCCAGTGGTACCGAACGCGCCGCCATCGAAGTCAGCAGCGGAGCAGCAACGTATCGAGCGCGTCGCCCGCTCGGCGGTCGAGCTGCACCCGTGCGTGTGGGCGGAGTTTATCGAGCACGCTTGCGGTGACGACCGACTGCTGGAGCGCGATGTCGTGCGCCGTCTCGAGCTGCGCTTGAAGTAGAAGGTAGCGCCCGCGAGAGAAGGCCTTACCAGTTCAGCAAGCGGGCGAAGATCAACGGTGCGACGATGGTGGCATCGGACTCGATGATGAACTTCGGCGTGTCCACCTCCAGCTTGCCCCAGGTGATTTTCTCGTTGGGCACGGCGCCGGAGTAGGAGCCGTAGCTGGTCGTCGAGTCGCTGATCTGGCAGAAGTAGCCCCACATCGGGATGTCTTCCAGGTCCAGATCCTGGTGCAACATCGGCACCACGCAGATCGGGAAGTCACCGGCGATGCCGCCGCCGATCTGGAAGAAGCCGATCGAACCTTGTTCGCTGGTCGCCTGGTACCAGCGTGCCAATTGCATCATGTACTCGATGCCGCTGCGCACGGTGCGCGGGTCTTTCAGCTCGCCGGCCAGGCAGGCGGCTGCGAAGAAGTTGCCGAGCGTCGAGTCTTCCCAACCAGGGACGAAGATCGGCAAGTCCTTCTCCGCGGCGGCGACCATCCAGCTGTTCCTCGGGTCGATCTGGTAGTGCTCTTCGAGACTGCCCGAGCGCAGAACCCGGTACAGGAACTCATGCGGGAAGTGGCGCCGCCCTTCTTGGTCCGCGGCGCACCACTCGCGCTTGACGTGCACCTCCAGCCGCCGCATCGCTTCTTCCTCGGGGATGCAAGTATCGGTGACCCGGTTGAGGTGACGGTCGAGGAGCTCCTGCTCCTGCTGTGGCGTCAGATCCCGGTAGTGGGGCACGCGCACGTAGTGGTCGTGGGCCACCAGGTTGAACAGATCTTCCTCCAGGTTGGCACCGGTGCAGCTGATGGCGTGGACCTTGTCTTGGCGGATCAGCTCGGCCAAGGACAGCCCGAGCTCAGCGGTACTCATCGCACCGGCCAGGCACACCAGCATCTTGCCGCCATCCTCGAGGTGTGCGGCGTAGGCGTCAGCGGCGTCGACCAGGGCAGCGGCGTTGAAGTGGCGGTAATGGTGGTGGATGAACTGGGTAACGGGACCTTGGCTCATGATCTGTCTCCTCGGCGGATCGTCGGACCGGCTGGGCGCTAGCTTCCGCACTGGGGCCAGCGAGCTCTGAAGAAGGAAACCCTATCAAGAATTTTTCAGGGTTGGTGTTCGGCCTGCTGGCGGTTCTGCTGCATCTGTAGCGGTACCTTCGATGCGGCACCAGGGATCTCGCGCACCAGCTTGGGGACCAGGTAGCCCGGTAAGCGGGCCAGTAAGCCGCCGTAGAGACCCAGGGCCTCGAGCTCGGGAACATCGAAGTGGTGTGCGCCCTGCACTGGGTCGAGCAGGTTGAGGTAGTAGGGCAGCGCGCCGCATTCGAAGAGGCGTTCACTCAGCCGGGCCAGGGTCTCGACGTTGTCGTTGACGCCGCGCAGCAGTACTGCCTGATTTAGCACCGTGACGCCGGAAGCGCGCAGGCGACCGATGGCGGCGGCGACCTCGGCATCCAGCTCTCGAGCATGGTTGGCATGGAGCACCAGCACCGGCGTCAAGCGTCCGCCGGTCAGCCAGGCGAGCAGCGCATCGTCGACGCGCGCGGGCAGCACCACGGGCTGGCGGCTGTGTACGCGCAAGCGCCGCAGGTGCGGGATGGCGGCCAGTTCGCCAGCCAGCCGCGCCAGGGTGTCGTCGTGCAGCGACAGTGGATCGCCGCCGCTGAGCAGAACTTCCGTGATCGACGGGTCGGCCGCCAGGTAGTCGAGGGCTGCTTGGTGCTGCGAGCGGTGGACGGCCTGGTCAGCGTAAGGAAAGTGGCGGCGGAAGCAGTAGCGGCAGTGGATGGCGCAGGCACCGGTGAGCACCAGCAGGGCACGCCCACGGTACTTGTGGAGCAGGCCGGGGACGCCGGGGCTCGCCTCGGTCTCGGCCTTCGAGGTTCCGACCTCGGCCAAGGGGTCGCGAGAAAAACCCGCCACGGCCTCCTGCTCGACGTCTCGCGGCAATACCTGCAGCAGCAGCGGATCGCGTGCATCACCCCGCCGCATGCGAGCGACGAAGCCACGCGGCACGCGCAACGGGAATTGCTGCTGCGCACCACGGGTGGCCAGCACGGAAGGCACGTCGACATCTTGGCGGTCGAGGTCGAGCAGGCTCAGTAGCTCGTCGAGGTCGGTGACGGCGTCCGCCAGCTGGCGCTGCCAGAGTGGTACATCCCGGTGTGCACGCGATATCATGAGCGGCCGTCCCGTGGACGCAAGAGATCTTCGACTTCCCGGACGCTCACGGTACGGTCCAGCCCCCATCGAGACAGCGGTCGAAGAGCATCCCGTTCAAGAAACACCATCGCGGTGCAAGCATAGCGGCAACGCAGGAGGAATGATGGCCACCTACAACACCAATCAGCTACGCAACGGCCTCAAGCTGTTGATCGACGGCGAACCGTGCAACATCGTCGACATCGATTTCGTCAAGCCGGGCAAGGGCCAGGCGTTCGCGCGTGTCAAGATTCGCAACCTGCTCAACGGCCGTGTGCTGGAGAAGACGTTCAAGTCGAGCGAGTCGCAGGAAGGCGCCGACGTCATGGAAACCAACATGCAGTACCTGTACAACGACGGCGAGTACTGGCACTTCATGGATCCCAACAGCTACGAGCAATACCAGGCCGACGAGACCGCCTGCGCCGACGCCAAGCAGTGGATCTTGCCTGAGGACGTGTGCACCGTCACGCTGTGGAACAGCTCGCCGATCTCCGTGGCGGCGCCCAATCACGTCGAGCTGACCATCACGCAGAGTGACCCGGGCGTCAAGGGCGATACGTCTTCGGGTGGCACCAAACCGGCGACCCTGGAGACTGGCGCGGTGGTCAAGGTGCCGCTGTTCGTGCAGGAAGGCGAGAAGATCAAGGTCGATACCCGCACTGGTGAGTACCTCTCGCGAGCCTGACGCCTCCTCGGGCGCGTGCCGCGCACCGAGGTGGCGCCCGACGGCGACGCTCGAGACGCTGCGCCAGCGTGGCGCCATCTTGGCCGAGCTGCGAGCCTTCTTTGCCGAGCGTGGTGTGCTCGAGGTCGAGACGCCGCTGCTCGGCCGCGCCAGCGTGACGGCCGTGCACTTGCACAGCTTTTCCTGCACCTATCAGCCGCCCTTCGGCCAGGATCTCCCGGGCGAGCGGCTCCCTCCTGACGAGTCGCGCCTCTACCTGCAGACTTCCCCCGAGTACGCGCTCAAACGCCTGCTGGCCGCCGGCGCGGGGGCCATCTACCAGCTCGGCAAGGTGTTTCGCGACGGTGAGGCCGGCAGCCGTCACAACCCCGAGTTCACCATGTTGGAGTGGTACCGCCCGGGCTGGGACTACCACCGCTTGATGGATGAGGTCGACGAGCTGCTACAGCGTATCCTGGGCACGCGCCCGGCCGAGCGTGCCAGCTACCGCGACGTCTTCCGGCGCCATCTTGGCCTCGATCCACACCAAGCAACGGGGGCTGAGCTGCGCGCCGTGGCGGCGCGCGCCGGCCTCGACGTCGAGGCGCTAGGACTCGAGGCGGACGACCGGGACGGTTGGCTCGATGCCCTGATGAGCTTGGTCGTCGAGCCGCGCTTGGGGCTCGACGTGTCCGGGGGCAGGCAGCCTCTCCTGCTGCACGGCTACCCGGCGTCGCAGGCCGCGCTGGCGCGCCTCGGCCGCGACGAGGAGGGAACGCTGGTGGCCGAGCGCTTCGAAGCGTATGTCGACGGTGTCGAACTGGCCAACGGCTACCAGGAGTTGACCGACGCCGCTGAGCTGCGCCGCCGCTTCGAGGACGACCTCGAACAGCGACGCCTCCGGGGCCTGCCCGCGGTGCCGCTCGACGAGCGGTTGCTGGCGGCCCAGGAGGCGGGCTTTCTGGAGGTCGGTCTGTCGGCGTGTGCCGGTGTGTCGGTCGGCGTCGATCGTCTGGTGATGCTGGCTGTCGGTGCCCGTCGCATCGAGGACGTGCTCACCTTTCCGATCGACCGCGCCTAGCTGCCAATGGTTTCAGTTGTTGCGCTGGCGCGCCGTGTCCGAGTGCTGCGGCATGATCTTGTCCTTGCGGCTGAGGGTCGTCGCCTGCGCCGCGGCCAGTGCAGCCGGGTTCAGCATTGCCGCCTGCACGCCGGAGCCAAACTCGAACTCGCTGCCGCGCTCGGTGTCCTGCACGTGCTGGCGCCGGAAGGCCGGCGGCTCGCCATCGAGGCGGCCAGCCAGCAGCAACACGCGGGCGTTGCTGTCGTCGATGCGTCGAGCGCGGCGCAGCATCTTCTTGGCCAGTCGTTCGTCGCCTGCCTGTGCCGCCCACCAGCCGAGTGCGGCGTGGGTTTCCGCCAAGTCATCGTCCAGACGCAGCGCCTTGCGGTAGAAGTCCTCCGCCGTTTCTAGGTCGCCCATCTGCATGCTGATGTCGCCCAACTCCATGTAGGTGAAGGGGTTGCGGTTGTCACGCTGGTTGGCCAGCAAGAGGACGTCGGTGGCGATCTCCTGGCGGCCGTGCTGCTGGTAGAGCGCGGCCAGATTCTGGTACGCCGTCGACGCTGACGGGTCCACCGCCAGTGCCTGCCGGTAGGAGCGCTCGGCGCCCGCGATGTCGCCTTGACGGCGCTTGATCACACCCAGGTTGATCCAGCCATCGACCATCTGCGGGTCCAGCTGCACCGAAATGTCGGCCAGTTCGCGGGCTCCGTCCAGATCGCCAGCGCGGAGCAGCTCTGTGCCGCGATTCGAGTAGTAAAGGGCCAGCGCGGTGATGTCGTCGAGGCGCTGCATGTAGCGATAGTCGATGCCTTCGATCTCGGTGAACTCCAGGATGATGCGGTTCTGCTCCGGCCCGGTGCCGGCCGTCACGTGCCCGGAGTTGATTACCAGGTCGCCTTCCTGGCGGAAGCTCTGCAGGTCGCGCACCTGCAGGAAGTAGACGTCGAGGTCCATCTCGCGCGCCAGCGCCACGAACAGCTGCGTGAAGCCCAGGCAGTTGGCCTTGCGGGTACGGAAGACTTCCTCGGCGGTACCGGTGACGTCGTTCTGGTATTCCAGTGCCAGCCCGTCCTCGCCCAGGATCGCCTGCAACAGACCCTTGAGCTTCTTCTGCGTCATGCCCCGCTGCGGCACGTTCTCTTCCAGCCAGGCACGCATCTCGTCGGTCACGTGCAGCGGATGAGAAACCTCTCGTGGATCGAAGCCGCGTTCGCGGATCTGCTGATCCAGTTCGCGCTCGGACACAGCGCCGACGGGCGCGGCGAGTGTCAAGCCGAGGCTGATCAGAGCCAGGGCGGTCAGGATAGTGCGGGGTGCGGCGGGGAATCGGCTGGTTCGAGTCATAGCGGTCCTCCAGTGTGTCTCGCTATAGGTACGAACAGCGGCGCTGTCGGTTTTCTTCCGAGCTCACTTCCGAACTCACTTCCGAGCTCACTGTCCCCGCGTCGCTTTCCACCTCGCCCGCAGCTCGGCGTGCAGCCGGCTCTGGAACTCGATGGGGATCTCGTAGACCTCGTTCTCTTTGTACAGGCGGATCGTCTTGCGGATGTTGTCCACCACCACCTGGCACGGGTTGCAGCCTTCCAAATGCGCTTCCAGGTCGTCGCAGACAGCGGGATCGATGTCGCCGTCGACATAGTCGTTGAGCGCGCGCAGTAGGTCGTCACACTTCATCGTTGTTCCCTGGATCTTGCAGGCCGGCCGATCGAGTTTGTTGATGCTCATGGCCGTCTCCGTCATGCTGATCCGACTCGTCGTGCTTATGGGGCAGGAGTCGAGTGGACGGATCGCCGAAGCGGCGGGTGAGGATCTCGCGCAGGGCCAGGCGGGCACGCAGCAGGCGTACTTTGACGTTGCCCTCGGTGATGCCCAGGATCGATGCGGTCTCCTTGACGCTCAACTCGCGTACGTCGCGCAGCAGGAAGATGATGCGGTAAGACTCGGGCAACTCGGCGGCGGCCTGTTCGAGGAACGTGCGCACCTGGGAGCGCTGTGCCAGCTCGGACGGGTCCTGGCTCCAGTCGGCGATGTACTCTGGGTGCGGGATGCTGCCTTCGCTGTTCGGCTCGGTGGCGGCGTCGAGAGAGACGGTGGGCAGTCCCTTGCGCTTGCGGATCACCTTCAGCGCGGTATGGGTGGTGATACGTGTGATCCAGGTGGCAAAGGAGGCTTCTTCGCGGAAGCCGTCGAGGTGTTCCAGGGCGTTGAGCAAGGCTGTCTGGACGGCCTCCTCGGCGTCTGGTGGGTTGCGCAGCAGGGTCATCGCCAGGGCGTACAGCCTGCGCTCGTGACGCCGGACCAGGGTGTCGAAGGCCTCGAAGTCGCCGGCCTTGGCCTGCTGGACGAGGACTTCGTCGGTCACTTCTGGGGCGGAGGGTGGAGTGGGGGGCGACGTGTTCATGCGCCCCTGAGCCTACCGCAGCTTTACTCCTCATCACCGGCCTCCTCGGGATCGGGTTCGCTCTGTATCTTGGGTGCGGGCATCTCGCGTGCCACCTCGCTCTTCTCGAGCATGGCGTAGATCAGCGGCACGACGACCAGCGTCAAGGCGGTCGAGGCCAGGGTGCCGGTCATCAGGGAGATGGCGAGGCCCTGGAAGATGGGGTCGAAGAGGATGACGAAAGCACCCACGACGACGGTACCGGCCGTCAGCAGGATGGGGCGCAGACGCACGGCGCCGGCTTCGAGCAGGGCGTCGTGGAGGCCGCGGCCGCGGTCGAGGGCGAGGTGGACGAAATCGATCAGCAGCACGGAGTTGCGCACCATGATGCCGGCCAGGGCGATGAAGCCGATCATCGAGGTGGCGGTGAAGAAGGCGCCGAACAGCCAGTGTCCGGGCAGGATACCTACCAGGCTCAGGGGGATGGCGACCATCATGACGACCGGCGTGCGGAAGGAGCCGAACCAGCCGATCAGCAGCAGGTAGATGAGCACCAGCACCGCGCCGAAGGCGGCGCCGAGGTCGCGGAAGACCTCGTAGGTGATCTGCCACTCGCCGTCCCACTTGAGGCTCGGCTGCTCCTCGGACAGTGGCTGTGCGGTGTACAGCTGCGCGACCTGCGAGCCGTCCGGTGCGTGCAGCTCTTCGACCTGCTTGGCGAGGTCGAGCATGGCGTAGACCGGGCTCTCGACCTCCACCGCGACGTCAGCGGTGACGTAGACCACCGGCTGCAGATTCTTGCGGTAGCGGCTGGGCGGTGCCGGGCTGTCGTCAACGGTGACCAGGTCGGCCAGTGGCACCAGGGCGCCGGTGCTGGGTGAGGCGATGCGCAGCTGGCGCAGTTGATCGAGACCGGCGCGCTGGGCTCGCGGCAGCTCGAGGCGTAGCGGCACGGCGGCTGTCTCACGCGGGTCGTGCAGGCTGCCGGCGTCGAGGGCGCCGAAGGCGAGGCTCAGCATGCCGGCGATCTGCGCCGGGCTGATGCCGTGCAGCGCCGCCTTCTGACGGTCGACGCCGAAGCGCAGGCGCGGCTGCGGGTCTTCGACCATCCAGTCGACGTCGACCACGCCCGGCGTCTGCTCGAACAGCTCGCGCACCTGCTCGGCCAGCGCCAGGCGGCTGTCCATGTCGGGGCCGTAGACCTCCGCCACCAGGGTCGACAGCACCGGCGGTCCTGGCGGCACCTCGACCACCTTGACGCGGGCGCCGTGCCGTTCGGCGATGGCTTCTAGCGGCGGCCGCAGGCGCTTGGCGATGTCGTGGCTCTGCTCGTCTCGGTGTTCCTTGTGCACCAGGTTGACCTGGATGTCGGACAGGTTGCTGCCCTGACGCAGGTCGTAGTAGCGCACCAGGCCGTTGAAGTTGATCGGTGCCGCGGTGCCGGTGTAGAGCTGCAGGTGGGTGACCTCGGGCACGGTGCGCAGGTAGTCGGCCGCCTCGCGGGTCACGCGTGCGGTGGTCTCGAGCGTTGTGCCCTCGGGCAGGTCGAAGAGGACTTGTAGCTCGCTCTTGTTGTCGAATGGCAGCATCTTGACAGTCACCAGCTGCAGCGGGAAGAGAGCCAGTGACGCCAGCAGCAGCAGCCCGACGACGCCAAGAGTGGCCCAGCGCAGCAGAGGACGCTCGAGCAGCGGACCGAGGATGCGTCGGTAGAGGCGGTAGGTGCGCGTGTTGCGGATGCCCGCGCCTTCGTCGGCCTCTCCCTGCAGATGCCCCTCCTCCTGCAGATGACCCGTCGCGCGCAGCAGGCGGTAGCCGAACCACGGTGCGGCGATCAGCGCGACGCCGAGCGAGAACAGCATGGCCAGTGAGGCGCCGATCGGCATCGGTCGCATGTACGGGCCCATCAGGCCGCGCACGAAAGCCATCGGCAGCACCGAGCCGATAACCGTCAGGGTCGCCAGAATGGTCGGGTTGCCGACCTCGTTGACCGCTTCGATGGCGGTGCGCAGGCGGCTCTTGCGGTCGCTGCCGCGCTCCTGTGCCAGGTGGCGCACGATGTTCTCGACCACGATGATCGAGTCATCGACCACGATGCCGGTGACGAAGACCAGGGCGAAGAGGGTGACACGGTTGAGCGTGTAGCCGAAGGCGTAGTAGACGAAGAGGGTGAGCGCGAAGGAGATCGGTACCGAGATCAGCACCACCAGCGCGCCGCGCCAGCCGAGGGCGAAGCCAATGACGATGGTGACCGCCAGGATGGCGAGCGTCAGGTGCATCAGCAGCTCGTCGGCCTTCTCGGTGGCCGTAGCGCCGTAGTTGCGGCTCACCGTCAGCTCGACGCCGGGCGGCAGCAGGTGCGCTTCTAGCACTTCGAGCTTGGCGTTCACCTGGTCGACCACGTGTTGCGCGTCGGCGCCCTGACGCTTGGCCAGGGCCAGGGTCACGGCCGGATGCGGCACGGAAGCCGCGCCCTCACCCTGGACGGGCACGTGTTCGACGTAGCTAGTCGCGTCGGCCGGACCGTCGAGGATCGTGGCGATATCTTGCAGGTAGATGGGCTGGAGCCCTGAGTGGACGCCGACCACCAGCCGGCGCAGTTCGTCGGCATCGGTCAGGAAGGCACCGGTCTCGACCAGCACTTCCTGGTTGCCGGACTCGAAGCGACCGGCCGGGCCCCCCGCGTTCTGACGGCGCAGAGCGCTGGCGATCTGCAGGGGGTCGAGGCCGAAGCCCGCCAGGCGGCTGGCGTCGAGCTGCACGCGGAGGGTGCGGGTCTGGCCGCCGTGCAGGCGAATGTCGGACACGTCCGGCAGCTTGCTCAGCTCCGTCGCCAGCTCGCTGGCCAGCCGCCGCAGCTGGTAGCCGTCGTAGCTGCTACCACGATAATTGCCTCCACTGTAATCGTCGCCACTGGGGCCATCAACGTCGCTGGCCCACAGCGTCAGCGTGTAGACGGGGACGTCGTCGATGGTGCGGTGCTTGATCAGTGGTGGCGTGGCGCCGTCCGGCATGCGGTCGAGGCCCGAGGTGACCTTCTCGTAGACACGCACCAGCGCGCGCTCGGGGTCGTCGCCGACGTGGAAGCGAGCGGTGACGACGGCGCCGTGCGCGCGCGCCGCCGAGTAGACGTACTCGACGCCCGGAATCTCCCACAGGCGCTTCTCGAGCGGGATGACCAGCCGGTTCTCGACCTCCTCGGGCGTTGCGCCGGGCAGGCCGAGGTAGAGGTCGACGATCGGCACCACGATCTGTGGCTCCTCTTCGCGCGGCGTCAGCTCGATGGCGGCGACGCCGAGCAGCAGCGCGGCGAGCACCAGCAGCGGTGTCAACTTGGAGTCGATGAAGAAACTGCCCAAGCGGCCCGCGGGGCCCAGGTGAGAGGTGTCAGGATGACGCACGGCGCTCAGCTCCTTCCTACCTGTGCCGCCACCGGGAGTTCCGTGACGGGGGCGCCGTCGGTCAGCGTGGCCGGCGGTGCGACGACATAGTGCTCCCCGGCTTCGAGGCCGGACAGCACCTCGACGCTGCCGTCACGGCTGCCGCCGATGCGCACCCAGCGCAGGCGGGCGTGCCCGTCCGCGACCACGTAAAGGCCATCGAGTTGCCCGCGGCGCACCAGCGCCGAGGCCGGAACGAACAAGGCCTGCTGGTCCAGGGTGGTGGCGGCCGGCACCTCGACGCGCACGAACATGCCGGACTTCAGCCGGCCATCGGGATTGGCGACGCGCGCTTGGAGCTGGAAGGTGCGTGCCCGGCTGTCGGCGGCGGGCAGCAGGCGTTCGAGGGTGGCGTCCAGCGTCAAGCCGAGGGCGTCGACCTCGATCCGCAGCGCCGGCGTCTCGCTCTCGCGGGTCAGCGCTGCCACGTTCTGTTCCGGAATCTCGGCGACGATCTTGGCTGGATCCATGTCTTCGATCACGAACAACGGTTGACCGGGCGCCACCATGTCGCCGATCTCGACGTGCTTGGCGCTCACCCAGCCGGCGAAGGGACTGGCGACGCGGGCGTAGCTCAGCGTCACGCGCGCCGCCTCCAGGTTGGCCTCGGCCTGGGCCACGGCGGCGTCGGCGGTGCGGAAGGCTGCGGTGGCGTCTTCCAGATTCTTCGCCGTCACGGCGCCACGTTCGAGCAGCGTTTGCATGCGCTCATGCTGGGCGCGAGCATTCTCGCGCTGCGCCTCGGCCATAGTCACCGCGGCCTCGGCTTGCGCCACCGCGGCACGCAGGTCGCGATCGTCGAGCCGAACCAGCAACTGGCCGGTGGTCACACGTTCGCCCTCGCGCACGGGGACGGCGGCGGCACGGCCCAGGATCTTGGTGCCGGGCAGGGCTCGCCGTGACGGCTGCACGCTGCCGGTCGCGGTGATCGTGCTGGCGACAGCCTGCAGGCTCGCCTCCGCGGTGCGCACCGAGATCGGCTGCGCGGGTGTGCCGGCGGTCGCGGTCGGGGCTTCGCCGCCGCCACAGCCGGAGAGGCCGAGCAGCAGTACGAGTGCCCCGAGGGCGGGAAGAGTGAAGGTCTTCAGGGTTGGGCGTGTCATGTCATTTTCCTCGGGCCACATGGCTTCGTACCGACTCATCTCGTGCCCCAGATCCTCTAGAAAGCGTGAGGGCCGCTTCGGCCAGCTGCCAGTCGCGGGAAGCGCGCAGGTACGCAAGGCGGGCGCCGCGCAAGGTGGTCTCGCTTTGCAGCAACTCAACGATGGTGGTCAATCCTTCTTGGTAGCGATCGCGGACGATCTGCGCGTTGCGCTCGGCCAGTTGCACGGCACGCCTGGCCTGCGCGTCGCGCCGGATCGCTGCTTCCAGCAGCCGGAATGCCTGTTCGACTTCCAGGTCGACGCGCTGCTGCTGCAGGCGCAGCATCTGCTCGGCGCGGTCCACATGGGCGCGCGCCTGTCGTTGCCGCGCCGCTCGTGCGCCACCGTCGAAGGCGGTCCAGCGCAATCCGACGGCGACGCTCCAGTTCGTGCCGGCATCGTCGAAGCTATCGCTCAGATCTCCGGCATGGCGCTCGTAGCTACCACTCCAACCCAGCTGCGGCCAATCGTCGCGCTCGGCCCGGTGCAACGCTTGGCGCGCCGCCGCCACTTGCGCCTCGGCGGCGCGCAGGTCGGGGCGCTGCTGCCTCGCCTCGTTGCGCAGGCCACTCAAGGTCGAGGAGGTGCCGATCGAGGAGGTGCCGATCGACTCCTGAGAAGCGTCCGCCGGATCCGGCAGCGGAGCCAGGGTAGGCGGTTCCGCCAACTCTAGTGGTGTGTCGAGGTCGCGACCCAACTCCAGGTTGAGTGCCGCTCGTGCCACCGCCAGATCCGCTTCCGCCGCCGCCAGCTCGGCGTCACGACGGCTCACCTCCACCGCCGCCTGCAAGGGGTCCGACTCGACCACCAGGCCGCCGTCGAACAGCGCGCGCACCATCTCCTCGTGCCGCCGCGCCGTCTCGAGGCTCTCCTGCGCCAGTTCCAGGGCCTGCTCGGCCAGACGCAGGCCGGTGTAGCGCTCGGTGACGCGGTAGATCAAAGCATGCCGCGCCCGTTCCTGCGCCGCGGCGGCCGCGTCGTGCTGGTAGCTCGCGGCCCGAATGCCGGCCTGCAGGCGTCCACCGGTCCAGATCGGCTGGCGCACCGTCAGGCGCTGCAGGAGGTCGTCGGTGGCCGGCGGCTGGTTGAGGAAGTTCGGGTCGAAGTTGGGTTCGGCGAAGCGCTCCTGGTTGAGCAGACTGCCGAACACCTGCACCGGATTCGTCGTCCGTGCCGCACCCGCCTCCAGCTCCACCGTGGGCCACCACGCCGCCTTCGCCTCGTCCACTCCACTCCCGGCCGCCTCGACCGTCGCGGCCCCGGCGGCCAGATGGGCGTTGTGCTCGATCGCCAGCGCAAGGGCGGCGTCGAGGGTGAGCGGGGCGGTGCCACTGGGCGTCGCAACCGGCTGCGCCGCGAGGCTTGCTGTGGTGAGCAGAACTGCCAGCAAGAGCAGCAGCAACGGCAGTTCAATGTGTCGAGTCATTCTCGGAACCTCCATAGCGTTCTCCATGGGCATAGAGCCGCGGGGAGCTTGGAGGTTACAGCTGTAGGTCGACGACCCAAGCCTCCGGCACTGACGCTTGCACTACCTCCCACGCCAGGTTGACCCACCGCACGGCCATCTTCTGCTGCCCCGGAGCCTCGATCCGTTCGCTCGCCAGGATCGAGCTGTCCAAGATGGCACTATCCGCCGTCGCGATGATCTCGGACGTGCGCTTGAGCAGGTGGTCGGGGTTGGGTACGAGTTCGACGCTCCACGGCCAGCCGTGTTGTTCAGCGACTTCGAGCATCAGGCCGCGCAAGCGACTGCTGTTGGAGACGGGGCGGTCGAGGTACCAGGTGGTGTGCCGGCAGCGATTCGTCTCGAGGAAGCGACCGATCAACTCCAGTGCCGGCAGCGTCTGGTGCACGCGGCGGTAGTGCCCCTGCATGGAGGCCAGATCGCGCGCGGTGCCGTCGAAGGCGTGGAAGACGACCCCACCACCGAGGGCGGATTCGACGGTGAGCAGGACGTTGTAGCCGTCGACATGCAGGGGCTGGTCACGTAGGGCTTTGGCTTCGACCCGCCGAGCTCGCCGCGACGCCACCGCGTCGGCGGACGCGACGCAGCGCTGCAGCGCCTGGCGTTGACGTTGCCGCAGGCGGTGGCGGTCGCCCACCAGCTTGAGCGAAGCCCTGGTCGAATAGTCGCGGCTGAGCAGCCAGGCATAGTCGGCTGCCGCCCGGCGCAATACGCCTAGCTCGGCGTCGGCGAAGTCGTGGGCGTCCTTGGGATGGGCGCCGCGGTTGGTCCTGGTGTCGGGCATGAATCCACCGCAGGCAGGTTTCTAGGACTTGTCCTCGCCTACAGCCTCCTGCGCGACGACATTCTGCAAGTCGAAGCGGAAGGGAGTGGCGCTGGCTCCGGGACCGCCACCGGTCATGACGATGTCGGCGGAGGCGACGCCCAACAGCGAGATCTCGGTGTTGATCGTCGACACGATCGCCGAGTTCAGTACTTCCCCTTCCTGCACTTGCGATACAACGCCAATGTACAGCGAGCGATTGAACTGGAACACGGCTCGCTGTTGGGGGACGACGTTGGGCCACAGCGCCAGCCTCTTGCCGTCCCGAAAGATGTGGGCGTCGATCACTCCCTGTTGCAGGGCATTGAGGATCGCGACCTCGCTGGGCTCGGGAGCCGGGTGCTGGCTGCGTTGCAGGACGGTGCCGGTGGCGGTTTGCACCATGTCCCACTGCTCGCCGGCGTGGACGTCCATCAGGGGCGTGAAGTTGCCGTAGGCATCGCTGGCGCTGGCCTGGATCTGCATCGGGAAGGCGAAGGGGTGGAAGTCGCCGATGCCGAGGTTCTGGACGACGCGCCAAGCGATCGGGCTTGGGTCGTTGCTGAGCGCGAGATTCTTCTGAAAGATCACGATCTCGACGTCGCCCGAGTCTTGCGACCGGTTGATCAGGTTGAGTTGAGTGGCGGTGTGCATGGTCTCTCCTTGTGTTTCCCTACTTCGGGCTCTTGAACGGTAAGATCTGCGCCAGCATGAGCACCACACGTCACTTGAGGGAATCTCCCTCCGAACCGCCGAACTCGGACCTGATCAGTGACGAGGTCAGCAGCTCGGGCTGGCCGGAGCGCCTGGGGGCGTACCGAGTGCAGCGGTTGCTCGGACGCGGCGGCATGGGGGAAGTGTACCTGGCTTGGGATCAGAGACTCGAGCGGCACGTGGCGATCAAGAGGTTGCGGCCGGAGCGGGTGACGGATGCGCAGCGGGAGCGGTTCCGGCGCGAGGCGCGGGCGGCGGCGCAACTGCAGCATCCTTCGGTGGTGCAGGTGTTCGACATCCTGGAGCTCGACGAAGGCGACGGCATCGTCATGGAGTACGTGCCCGGGCGGACGGTGGCGGAGCTGGTGCGCCACGGACCGCTGGCGATGCCGCTGGCGATGCGCTTGGCACAGCAGGTGGCGGAAGGCCTGGCGGCAGCGCATGCGCGCGGGCTGGTGCACCGCGATCTGAAGGCCGAGAACGTCATTCTCACCGAGTCGCTGGACGCCAAGATTCTCGACTTCGGCCTGGTCACGACGCGCGCGCCGACGGTCGCGGAAACCACCCTCACCGAACCGGGCGCGGTGCTGGGGACGGCGTCGGCGATGGCGCCGGAGCAGGCGCGCGGTGAGGCGACGGACGCGCGCACGGACTTGTTCGCGCTCGGCGTGCTGCTCTACCGCATGCTGTGCGGCGCGGCGCCCTACGCGGGAGCCGACTCGGCCGATACGTTGCGCCGGCTGCGCGACGAGACGGCGATTCCGCTCTCCGAGCGGCGCTCCGAGGTGCCGGCACCGCTGGCGCGGCTGGTCGACCGGCTGTTGTCGAAGAATCCGGATCGGCGGCCGCAGAGCGGGCAAGAGGTGGCACAGTCACTGGCCGCCATGACTGGCAGTGCGGTGGTGCCGGAAGCCGACACGGGCGGCAGTACCTCGACCCTGCTGCTGCCCCCGGCGCGGCGCCGCCAGGTCCAGCACCAGGTGCGGCAACGTCGCCGTCGGTGGCTGCGCTGGATCGGCGTGGTACTGGCCGCTACGGTGGTACTGGCGGGGCTTTTCGCCTGGCTGCTGTCGTCGAGAGTGTCGCCCCCGCTGCGCGTCCTGGTGCTGGAGCCGGAGGTGACCGTGCGCGACGAGGTCGAGCGCCAGCGCCTGCAGGCGGTGGCCTCGGCCGTGCTGACCGCGTCGCTGAGCGGTCTGGGTGGCCTGGACGGCGTTCAAGCGCTGGACCCGGCGCTGGCGGCTGAGGCGCAAACGCCTGTGTTGCAGGCGCGGGCGGCGGCGGCGGACGAGTTGCTCTACGCCGAGGTGGCGCCAGAGCCCTTCGGCGGTGGCGGGCGGGTGTCTCTGCGGCGCCTGGATGGGGCTACGGGTGCGGTTCTCTGGGCGGACAGCTTCGCGGTGCCGACCGATCGACTGGAGTTGCGCCTGACGGCGGACAGCGTTGCCGCCTACCTGCAGCGGGCCTGGCCGCATCAGCGGCCGCGCGAGGGCGTGCCGGTGCTCGACGTGCGACCGTTGGACTACGCGGCCTTTCTGGATCTACGCCGGCAGTTCGTCGCCGAGCGCCTGGTCGAGCCGTCGCAGCTCGACACCATCGAGACCATCCTCGAGAACTCGCCGCGTTTCTACAGCGGCTACCTCCTGGCGGTCACGATGCACTTGCAGCGTTTCACCTCCAGCCGCCGCGTCGAGCACTTGCAGCACGCCTCCGATCAGCTCGACCGCGCCGCCGAGCTGGCACCGGAGGCCCCGGAGGTGCTGTCCCTGCGCTTCGTCGTCCAGCGCCTGGGTGGCCAGCTCGAAGAAGCCGGCGCGACCCTCGACCGGCTGACCCGCCTGACGCCCGCCGATGTCAACCTGCTGTCGATGCGCGCTGATCTGGCGCGTCAGCAGGGTGACACGGAGGTCGCGCTGACCTTCCTGCGCAAGGCGGTCGAGCGGGTGCCGTCCTGGGAACTGCGCTACCGACTGGCTTCCCTGGCGTCCAGAACCGGCGATCTGGCGACCGCGCGCGAACAGCTGCAGCACATCCTCGAACAGCAGCCGCAACACCCGCGGGCGCTGGCCCGCTTGGCCGACGCGGAGCTGCTCTACGGTGACGTGGGGGCCGCGGTCGAGCTCTACCAGCAACTGGTGGTAGCAGCACCGCGGCGCAGTCTGCTGACCAATCTGGGGCTGGCGCAGTACCTGCTGGGCCGCTACGACGACGCCGTCGACAGCTACCAGCAAGCCCTGGAACTGGATGCCGAACATCCGATCGTGCTGCTCAACCTGGCGGATGCCGAGACGGCCTTGGGGCACGCGGACGAGGCGCGGGAGATCTACCAGCGTCTGCTGCAGCGGCTCGATGCCGCGGGTACAGACTTGCCGTTGAACTACCGCATGGTGCGGGCACAGTGCCTGGCCCACCTGGGGCAGGTGCAGTCGGCGCTGGAAGTCGTGCAGCGTACCTGGCAGCAGGATCAGGACAACCCGGACCTGGCCTACCAGGCGGCCGTGGTCTATGCCGTTGCCGGTGAACGGGCGTCGGCGCTGCTGGCGGCGCGCCAGGCGATCGAGCGCGGACTGCAGCCGCGCTGGTTGCGCGTGCCGGTGTTCGACAAGCTGGCGGCGCAGCCCGGGTTCCAGGACTTGTTGGCCTCGCCAGCGCTCTAGGGCTCTCGCTCCAATCGGCTGCGGCAGCTTGCCGCCCTACGGGCGCCACGGGCGCCTACGGGCGGATCGAGGGCGAGATCGGGCCGACCAGTTCACCGTCGTTGTCGATCGCTGGGTCTTCGCTCGACAGTGCCATCAGGCCGTCGACGGTACGGATGCGCACCAGGTAGCCGAAGCTGCCACGTTGCCCGCTGTCACCGCTCAGCACGACCTGGGCCGGTACGTCGAGGAAGGACGTCACGTTCTTGAACGGCCCCAGGATCGGCTGGTCTCCCGGGAAGGCCACCTCGGGGATCCAGCGCGCGTCTTGGCCGAAGAAGTCGGGCGCGATGTTGAACTCGAAGACGGCCGTGTCGCCCGGTTGAATCGACAGGTTTGGAGGGTCGAGCGCCAGGGTCAGTGGCAGTCGGATCGACTTGTTGCTGCCGCTACCGGCCAGCTCGGCGCGTACCGTGACCTTGATGCGCTTGCCGGCGGCGAATGTACCCATGCGGTTGGCGGGCGTCAGAGTGATGCGGCCTCGGTTGCTGCGCTTGACGGCGCGGATGCGCCAATCTTCGCTGCGCGGCACGAGGGCGGCGTGATAGTCGAAGCGCAAGGGTTTCTTCGGCGCGCAGGGGTCGAGGAAGTGTTCGAAGCCCTCGAGGATCACGGTACTTCCGGAGACGGAAATGCGCGTGAAGGTCCCGCTGGGGGACAGCACCGTAGGGGCGAATTGCTCGTTGTTCAGCAGAGCTTGGTCGAACTCCCAGATCAGGCTGTCGCCAGCACGGAACTGATTGATCACAGTGTTCGTGGGGATCTTCGGCGTACCGGGCTGGCTCCGGTCGTTTTCGACCTGGATCCGGAAGTACTGAGAACTCATGACGGTCATCTCCGTGAAGCGAGCGCGCCGAGGCGCTGCGGGAAAGAAATCGAGGATGTGAAGAAGTCCAGTGTATCTCAGCGTGACGTCGGCTAGCTCCGTCCCACCAGCACGTACTCGCGCACTAGCGTGCGCTTGCGGTCGACGCCGGCGTGGTTGCCGAAGTGGTAGCGATGCGGCCGCTCGTGCACGTCGACGCGCGGCTTGTGACGCTGCAGCAGGTCGCACAGCACGTCGAGGTCGGGGAAGCCGTTGGAGGAGTAGGAGAGCACGACGGTGGCATCGCGGAACTGCGCGAACAGGCGCTCGAAGGCGTCGAGGGCGGTGCGCTTGGAACCGAATGGGGTGCGCCTCTTTTTGAGTTTCTTGACCCGGCTGGTGCTCAGGATTTCGGCGTCTGGTGCCCGCCACCAGGACATCAAGCCCTCGACGAAGTGGTAGCGCTTGATGTAGCAGTTGTCGTCGGCGCGTGGCACGTAGGGCGGGTCGAGGTAGACCAGGTCGATGTCCTCCAAGGTCTTGCCCAGCACTTCCGGTAGCGCGAAGACGTCGGCGCGCAGCGCTCGGTTGTCGCGGCCGTTGTCGAAGACCGCCCCCTGGAACACGTCCAGCGACTCCCGGAACAGCTGCGACAAGGGCAGGCGCAGATCGCGACGACCGTCCTTGTAGCGCTCCGGGTCCCCAGCAACGGTGAACACGCCGCGCGGTTGACGCTTCATGCAGGCGCGGGCCAGCGCCGCGAGCACCAGGGCACGTGCGTGGTGGTGCTCGGCCGTCGTCTCCCAGGTGTCGATGCGAGCCCACACCGTGTCCAGGAAGCGCAGGTCGTCGAGAGTGAAGAAGATGCCGCCGAAGGTCTCTTCGATGAAGCGTCGAGGTGGCTGGTCGGGCCGCGCCGAGGGTGGCGTCAGCAACGCCTCGACCTGCGCCTCGTCGAGCCGGCGGTGCGAGTTCTCGACGGTGGCGCGCGCGATCTGGTGTCCCAGTTCCAGGGTGTCGGCGGCGTGGACCTGCTTGCCCATGCGCTTGAGCAAGTAGGGCACGCAGCCACTGCCGCAGAACGGGTCGAGTGCGCTGTCGAAGTCGAGATCGGCGAAGATCTCGTGCAGCCAGGTCAGCAGCCGATGCTTGCTGCCCATGTAGCGCAGGCGTGGAAAGCGACCGGCGTCGCGCAGGATGGCTGGCGAAGCGGAGTTGGATGCAGGTGGTGGATCGGCGGCGGGCGCTGGCGAGGACGTCACGCCGCCGATCCTAGCAGGGCGCTGGCTTGCTCGTGGCGCGAGCCTGTGGGGAATGCCGAGGACCGAAACAACACTCATAGGACGGAAAGACCGCTGGATCCGTATGACTAGATAGATTTCCCGTCCAGCTCACTTGCCTTCAACTTGCAGCATGGTGGAGTACCCAACCCGGCTCCGAGAGCCGTCACAATTTTCCCTCGGGAGACGAAGCATGAAGCGAGCACTGCGATCCGCACTGCACAACCTGCTGCTGGTGGCACTGGCCCTGGTCCAGCCCTGGGATTCGATACCGTTGGCAGCACAAGAGCTGTCGATTTCCGGCCGCATCCTGGACGACACCGGGCAACCCCTGGCGGCCGCGACGCTGGAGCTGGTGGCGGAACCGACGGCTTACGAGAGGTCGCAGTTGCTGGCCGAGGGGCGGGCGTATCCGGCACCGACGGTGCAGACGCGCAGTGCCGCGGACGGTCGTTTCCGCCTGGTCGCTCCGCAAGCCGGAATGTGGGTCGTGCTGGCCAAGGCGCCTGGACGGGGGACACAGGAGTTCGCGCTCCACCCGCTCGTACACTCGATGGCACTGCCGGACGTCGAGTTACAGCCGGTGACCTGGTTGGTGGTGCGTGGTTTGCCGGCGTCGGCCCGGGTCTTGGGGCAAGGCTGGATGCTGCGCGCCAATCCCTTCCAGTTGCAAGCCTGGGGGATGGCGACGCGTGTGGTGTCGGCGCCGCGGGCAGGTGGCCCGGTACAGGTGCCGGTCGACGCTGGTGAGCGGCTGCGCCTGGAGGCCTGGGCGCCTGGGTATTCGAGCGCCATGGTGGACGCGACGGGGCGCGATAGCTCCGTGACGCTGACCTTGCAGCCGCTGGGCGCGCGCTCCGTGGTGGTCAAGGATGCTCGGGGGCAGGTGGCCGCTGGTGTTGTGCTGCGGCTCGGGGAGGCTGGCTGGCCGGCCGCCGAAACCGATGCCGAGGGACGGTGCGCGCTGGCGCCACCGATGGGTGTCGAGAGCTTGTGGATCGAGCTGCTGGCGCCCGATGGTCGCCGGGGACGCACCGCGCTGGAAGCGCCTCCTGACAATATGCCCCTGGAGCTCACCCTGCCGGCCTTGGTACGCACTCGTGGCCGGGTACTGGTCAAAGACAGTCGCCAGCCGATCGCGGGAGCCTGGGTCTGGTATTCCGGGCGTGAAGCCGAAGTGGTGCGCACAGGGGCGGGGGGTACCTTCGACATGGAGACCGGAACCTTGTCACCCGGCACCGGGCGCGCGCAGAGTGTCCTGCAGGCCGCCGCGGCTGGGTACTTGAACTCCTTCGATGGGGTGGCTCGCAGGGGCGGCCCGCGCACGGTCCAGATTGCCGACGATACGGAGTCCACCTTGACCCTGCTGCCGGCGGTGCAGGTGCACGGCAGGGTGGTCGATACTCAGGATCGCGGGCTCGCCGGTGTTCGTGTGAGTGCTCGGCCGGATCTGGTGCGGCGGCAGTTCCAGACACTGTCGGGGGACGGGGCGGTTACCGATGCCCAGGGCCGATTCGTCCTGGCTGCCCTGGGTCCTGAGAGCGCTTACGAGATCAGCTTGCAGGCCGAGGGGTATGCGCGGATGTCGCAAACCCTGACCACACTGCCCGCTGGCCAGGAGCAGCCGCGGCCGACCTTCACGCTGCAGCGTGGCCGTCGCATCTTCGGTTGGATTCTCGACGTCGAAGGGACGCCAATCGCCGGTGCCGGCGTGGTCCTGGCCGAGAGCCAGCCGGCCATGCAGCGGACGTATCGCCGAAGTCTGCGCTTCCTGCAGGGGGCACCCGAGAAAGGACTGGAAGCCTTCACCGATGCCGAGGGCCGCTTCGAGTTCGTACACGTACCCGCCGGCACCTACGATCTGGAGGCCGACGCGGTCGGGTTTGTCGCCACGACGGTTCCGGGCTTGGAGGTCGCGCCGGGAACGGACGATCTGGACCTGGGAGACATCTATCTGGACCCGGGCGTGACGATCAGCGGCCGGGTGACCGATGCGCAGGGCCAGCCGCTGGCGGAAGTGTCCGTAACGGCCCGGCCGGTTGGGCAAGTGGGGGGCAGCCTGGTCAGAGATCTCATGCGGAGGCGACTCGGTGGCGAAGACGGTGGGATTCGCAGCGCCGTGGATGGTGTCTTCGAAGTGCCGGATCTGGCGCTCGGCAGCAAGGTGAATCTGCACTTCGATCGCGAGGGCTACCAAGGGGTGGAGATCCCCGGCGTCGAAGTGCCGCCGGCCCTGCCGGTCGAAGCCGTGATGCAGGCGTCGAGCCAGGTGCGTGGCCGCGTCGAGACCGAGCAGGGAGAGCCGGTGGAGCGAGCGCGGGTGATGCTGGTGACGCGTGGTAGGACCGATCGCTTCCGGGGACCGCTGTTCCATGTGACCGAGCTGGATGGAACCTTCATCCTCGATCAGGTGCCGCCGGGCACCTACCAATTCAACGTCGCTGGGGAGAGCTTCTTGCCCTACCAGGGAGCTGACGTCGAAGTGACGGCGGGCAGCGATGTCGAGGGCTTGGTAGCGGTGCTGCAGCCGGGTTCTGAGGTCGCTGGTCGCGTGCTCGATCCGCAGGGACGCCCCGTTGCCGGAGCCCTCGTCCAGCTGATGGTCGAGTCTGAGAGCAATCCCTTCGTGCGCGGCGTGATGAACACGGCGCAGGCCAGTACCGATGGCGATGGCCGCTACCGGTTGCAGGGCCTGCCACCCGGTCGCCAATCGATCGAGGCGAGGCACGAGGCGTACCGCCGTGTGGTGGCCGATCTCGAGGTTCGAACGGGCACCAACGCGCTCGATCTGCACCTCGAGACCGGCTTCGAGATTCGAGGTCGCGCGGTCGATGCATTCGGCACCCCGCTGTCGGGCGTGGGCGTGCGGTCGTTCCCCACGGGGGGTGGCGATTTTCGCGAAACGGTAAGCGATCGTGCCGGTAGCTTCGTGCTCAGCGGTCTGCCCGAAGGCATGTTCCGGCTCAGTGCGGAACTCGAGGGCTACACGTCGGACGAGCGTTACACCCAAGTCCAGCTGGTGGGAGCGTCGGTCGATGGTGTCGAGCTCGTGCTGCGCCAGGGAGGCGCCATCGTCGGCACCATCAGCGGTCTCGAGTTCTTCGAGCTGTCCCAACTGCGCGTCAACGCCCGCCGTGCCCGTAGCAACGGTGGCGACGGCACGGTCAATCACCAGGGGGACTACCGCATCGACTCCCTGGCTCCCGGTACCTGGACAGTGGTCGCCTCTCTCGACGGACAGGGACGTACAGTGCAGGGAGACATTGAGCTGCCCGAAGGGGCGACCGAAGTGCGGCTCGACCTCGAGTTCACGCCGGGCTTCGAGGTGACGGGGATGGTCGTGCAGGGTGGGCAGCCGGTGACCGATGCCAGGGTCAACTTCGTGCCCAGCGGCGAAGGCGCCGAAGAGCGGATCGGCGCATCCGTATCCACCGACTACCAGGGCCGCTTCCGGCTCGAAGTATCGGCTCCCGGCACCTACACCGCCAGCATCCACCACTTCGACAGCGGCATCCAGCACAACGAGGACGTCGAGGTGAGTCATGGCAGCGACCTGACCATCGAGCTGCCCACCAACCTCCTCGCAGGCCAGGTCCGCGACGCCAGCAGCCGCGAGCCGTTGGCCGACGCGCGGGTCGAGCTGCAGTCAGAGGGAGAACGGCGTTTGCCCGGTGGTCGCGTGACCACCGATGGCGAAGGCCGTTTCCGTTTCGAGGGCGTGGCCGCTGGAGACTGGACCGTCCGTGCCAGCAAGGACGGTTACGCCCCAGCTGAGCGGCGGGTGACTCTGGCGTCCGGGGACACCGTCGATGACGTGGTGCTCGACCTCAGCGCCACCGAGGGCCTGACCCTCGACGTCCTGCTGCCTTCCGGCGAAGCTGCCGATCAAGTCACGGTGGCGGTGGTCGACACCGGCAATCGCCCCAGCTTCACCGGCAACTACGGCACGGGTGAAGGAGGTCGCGTGCACGTCCCCTCGGCGCCGCCCGGGCAATGGGACGTCCTGGTCAGCGGCAATGGTGGTGCCACCGTGCGCATCAGTGCGAGTATTCCCGGTCCACCGATTGCCATCCGCCTGCCCTACGCCGGCAGCGTCGAGGTGATCGTGCCCGAACTCGACGGTGGCAGCGTGCAGCAACCGGTCAAGGCCGAGCTCGTGAGCGCTGACGGCCGTGCCCACGCCGCCGTCTACCGCTTCGGAGCACCGCGCTCCGCCTGGACGCTGCGCGGTAGCCAGGTGCGCATCGACTCCGTGCCCGTCGGGTCGTGGCGGGTCAACGTCACGGCCGCTGATGGCACCAGCTGGAGCGGTAGTGTGACCGTCACCCCGGGGGGTGTCGCGCAGCTGGTGCTCTAGCTGGTCTGCGCGGGAGAGTCTGCCCCACGCTGGGATCTCAACTGCTCGACCATCACCGCCGCATCGAACGTGACCGGGAGCTGCTTCTGCAGGCTACCGTCCGGGCGCAGCACGAAGAGACGGGGAAAGCCCGCCGCCTCGTGCTGCTCCAGGAAGGCCTCGCCCTCGTCGGACTCGTACTCCAGTCGCACGACTTTCCACCGCGCCAGCTCGCTGCGCACGTCGGCATCCGCGAACACGCTCTGGTCCAGCTTGCGGCAGCTCGGGCACCAGATCGCCGAGACGTTGACCAGGATCGGCGAGCCGTCCTGCAAGGCTGCGGCTTGGGCGGCGTCGAGGGATAGGAATTCGAGTTCCGTCTCGGCCAACGCTTGACGGCCGAGGTAGCTCTGCACCTCGACGTTGACGAAGTACGCGGCCAGAACGACGACGGCGATGATCGCGAGCTTGACGAGATTCGAACGCTGGAACACGGGGATCTCCTGACTGGATGTGACGTCGAGGGGCTGCGTGGATTTAGCAGCGGTGGTGGTCCGGCGTCCAGGTACGGATGCGTTTCTTGATTTCGCCGCGATCCCGGATGCCTTCGTCGAGTACTTGCCGCACCAACTCCGGCAGCTCTTCGTCACTGGCGAAGCGTAGCGCCACCATCTGGCCCGGCGTCAGCTCGGCGATGCGCGGGCGCAGGTCGTCGGACACCAGGTCTTGCAGGCGTAGCCGCATCTCCAGGCGGATCAAGCGGTCCTGCACCTGGAGCGCGAAGACACGGGCGTAGAGCAGCGTGCCGAGCAAGACGAACGCCAACACCACCATCGCTGCGCTATGGATCGATGGCTGGCGGATCAACTCCCAGACGGCCAGGCCGAGGAGCAGCATGCCCAAGGGGAACAGGACGAAGTGGTAGGCGGGGACGAACTTGGCGTGTTGTGCCAGAGATTGTTTCTGTTCGGACATAGTGGCCTCCTGTCAAGTCCGTCCAGCCGGTGCTGGATCGGCACCTGTTGTTCTAGGCGGACGTTACTTTCCGGGTCGGGTGACCGCTCCCGTGCCCTGCAACTGGACGATACGGTACGGACCATCTCCGAGGCTCTCCGGGTCGAATTCCAGACCCTGCTCTTCCGCCACGTGGCGCTGCCAGCCTTCGTAGTCTTCACGGCTGAGGTCGAAGATGCGGATGGTGCCCTGAGCGGCGGCCTGGCGGCCGTTCTCGCCCTGCGGGAAGATGATGACGTCATCCTGTACCTTGACGCGTAGCAGATTGCCTTCGCCATCTGCGACCATCATCCAGCAGCCTTTCTTCTTGCACACCTCGGTGACGAGACCTTCGACGCGGACTGTCTTGTCAGCGTAAGCGTCGGGGTCAGCGAGGATGTCAGCGATCGGAGTCGCCTGCTCGACGGTGACGCCCTCGCCATAGCTGGCGTCACCAGAGGGTGTTTCTTGGGCTCCGGGATAGTCTTGCGCTGTGACGGTGGTGGCGACAGGTAGCAAGAGGAGGAAGCAGAGGGAGAGGCACGAGAGGGTTTGATTCACGGTCTTTGTCTCCATGTAGTTTCCCGTATCCTCGGCGAAGCATCGTTCGGATGCAACCTCCTACCGCTGGCGAGGAGCGTCCAGGATTCGCGAGAGGCGTCGACGAGCTGGGCTGAGAAGGTGAGGGGGAGTCAGGTCTCCGCTACACCGGAGGCGGTTCGCCGCCGCTCAGGGTCCCGCTCAGGCCGATACGCTCCAGGAGTTCCTGGAAGCGGGTCTCACCGCGCAGCGGGTCGAAGTACGGCCGTACATGCGTCCACACCAGGTCGGCGGCGCGGGCTTCGACGGCGTCGTCGAGGGCGTCCAGAGCCTCGGCGATGCGGCCCAGGCCGGTGTAGCAGCAGGCGAAGAGCGTGGGGGCGACGTAGCGCAAGGTGGCGGTGGTACGCAGGGCGTCGAGCAATTCTTCGGCGCGCTGGGTTTGGCCCATGCGGCCGTACGTGTGGGCCAGCGCCGAGGTGATCTCCAGGCTACCGCCGCTCAGCCGAGCCGCTTGCTTGTGTTCCTTGACGGCTTCGTCGTACATGCCGACCTGCTCGTAGGCCTGGGCCAGGAAGCAGTGTGCCATGGCGAAGCTGCCGTCCATGTCGATGCAGGTGCGGTAGGCCTCGGTGGCTTCGCGGTAGCGACGGGAGTAGAAGTACAAGAGGCCGAGGCTGATCTGGATGGCGGGTGATAGCGGGTCGAGTTGTTGCGCGCGCTTGAGGGCTTCGCCGGCCTGTGCGACGTAGCCCAGGGGCAGCAGGCAATTCATGGCGTACCACTGGTGTGTGGTGGCGTAGTTGGGGTCCAGCTCCAGGCCGCGGCGGAAGTCTTGGCGGGCGCCCGCGAAGTCCCAGTCGTAGTTGGCGCGCACGCAGCCGAGGGCGGTGTAGACCTCGGCCTGGTTCGGGTTGAGCGCCAGCGCCTGCTCGCCATAGGCCTTGGCGCGTGGCATGACGTCTCGTGGTCGCGCGGCGCCGTAGATGCCGAGGATGGCGTAGGAGTCGGCGAGGCCGGCGTAGGCTCGGCTGTAGTCGGGGTTGCTCTCGAGCGCTTGCTGGAAGTAGCCGATACCCTTGTGCAGGTCATCTTCGGTGCGCTTGTTCCAGCAGAAGCGGCCCTTCAGGTAGAGGTTGTAGGCCTCGAGGCTGGCGGTGTCGCGACCGGCGGTGGTGCGGGGCGGTGCTTTGATCAAGGTGGTCTCGAGGGCTTCGGCGATCTCGGCGGCGATCTCGTCCTGGATGTCGAATAGGTCGCGTAGCTCGCGGTCGTAGCGGCTGGACCACAGGTGGTAGCCGTCGGCGACCTTGGTCAGTTGGGCGCTGATGCGCAGTCGCGAGCCAGCCTTGCGCACGCTGCCTTCGAGCACCCAGTCGACGTTCAGCTTGCGGCCGATCTTGCGGATGTCTTCGGAGCGGCCGAGGAACTGGAAGGCCGAGGTCCGCGACGCTACGCGCAGGCCGGGGACGCGGGTCAGCAGGTTGATCAGCTCCTCGGCCATGCCGCAGCAGAAGTACTCTTGGTCTTGCTCGGCGCTGAGGTCGGCGAAGGGCAGCACGCCGACGGACGATTCTCCGTCGCTCTGCTGGGGCGGCAGACTGGCGGGCGGGTACGCGGGAGTGATCAAGGTCACCGAGGTGCTGGCCTGGCGCAGCACGTGCAGCTCGTTGAGCATCTCGGTGGCATCTTGGTACCGGTCGGACGTTTCCTTGGCCAGCGCGCTGTCGAGGATCAGGTCGAGATTGCCGCGGTCGCCGTCGCCCAAGTTGTCGATCGGCTCGATCTCTTCGTGCAGGATCGAGTGCAGAGCCGCCATGTGGCTGTCACCACGGAAAGGGACCTTGCCGGTCAACATCTCGTAGAACACGACGCCGAGGGACCACAGATCGCTGCGGTGGTCGACGCCCAGTCCGCGCACCTGCTCGGGCGACATGTAGGTGACGGTACCGACGGCGGTGCCTTCCTGGGTCAAGCGGTCACCGGGATCGGGAGTGGAGCCGAGCTTGGCGACGCCGAAGTCGAGGATCTTGACCACGCGGTCGGGGGTGATCATCAGGTTCGCGGGCTTGACGTCACGGTGCACGATGCCGTGCTTGTGAGCGGCGCCGAGGCCGTGTGCCGCCTGGATTGCCACGTCGACCGCCTCGGACACGGGCATTGCGCCACGCGCGATTCGCCGGTCGAGCGTCTCGCCCGGGTAGTAGGCCATGACGATGAACAGCTGCCCTTCCGGGGTCTCGTCGATCTCGTAGATGGTGCAGATGTTGGGGTGGTCGAGAGCGGACGCGCTCTGAGCTTCCTGGAAGAAGCGGCGACGAGCGGTGGTCTCGTCGAGCATGCCCAGGGGCAGGAATTTCATCGCCACCTGGCGCCGCAGCCAGGTGTCCTCGGCCAGGTAGACCACGGCCATGCCGCCGCGACCCAGTTGTTCCTGGATGCGATAGTGCGAGATCTTGCGCCCGATGAGCGCTCCGGTATTGCCCTGCTTCATGGATCGCCGCGTCTTTGAGGAGGGAAGTATACCCCTACTCACCGGACTTCATTCTCGCCGGACTGCATTGTTTGGAGAGGAAGAGTGGTGCCGCGACGGCAGGCTGTAGACGCCGGCGGCCCTTAGGCGCGGGGATCGTCGAGATGGCGTGCCAGGTCGCGGGCACGCAAGCGGGCGTGGTAGCAGCGCTGCTTGAGGTTGCGCGCCAGATCGCCGCTGTCGGCGGCCAGCTCGGAGAAGGTGTAGCCGTACCGGTAGTACCTCTGCAGCAGCTCCTGGTTGCGTGGTGGCAGGTCACGCAGCAGCCGGTTGAGGTCGCACCGGAGCTCTACCTGATCCTGCTCGGGGCGCTGGCCGCCGGCGACCGCCTCGATGTGCTCTATCTCGGTCGGCTCATCGTGGCGTCCGTAGACCTTGCGCCAGTACATCAGGCAGCGGTTGCGCACGACGGCCATCAGGTAGGCCGCCGGTTCGTCCAGATGCTGTTTGCCCAGCAGGAGGAGAAGCGACTCCTGGACAATATCTTCGCGATCTTGCTGCGGGATACGGAAACGGTAGAGCATGCGCCGCAGTTCGGGTTGCAGCCGCTGCAGGAAGTCGCACCAGGGTTCACCGAGATCGAGCAGGGGCTGCGCCTCGATCTCGGGCCGCTGGCTGCCGGTCGTGGAGCAAGGTGTCGCAGGGCGCATGGTGTCTTTCCGGGCGACAAATAAAGCCTTCTAGGGTGACGAAATCGTGCCTGCGAAGTCTTTGGCTCTTCGTCGCTTCCGAGAGCAATTATAGCCATACAAGATGGGTTGATCGGATCCTTAGAGGCCATTTTTTGTCTATAGGGATCCCGGAGCGACCACGTACGGCCAAGCGAGAAATATGCGTATGCTTGCCGAGACAATTGCTCTGTGAGACAAGGTCGGGGATCACGTTTGCCCATGCGGTGGTTTGGTAGGGTGGCCGCGTCATGGGCCAGGATGACGACGAACGTGCCGACGATACGGAGCGATCTCTCTTTCTCGACGCCATGCGGGGTGTGCAGCCGCTGGCGGAGCGTCGCCGTGGTCCGGGTTTGGCGTTGCTCGATGCGGCGCGTACGGCGCGGCGCTCGCGCCCGGTTGCCGGGCCTCGAGCGAGCCGGCGGATCGAAGTCGAGGCGCTGGGCGAGGAGGTGCGCGGTGTCGCCGCGGGCGTCGACGAGCGGGTGGTCTGGCGACTGCGCGACGAGGGGCGGTTCGATCTGCGTCTCGACCTGCACGGACTCGACCGCGAAGGCGCGCGCGAGTGGATCGAGCGTCGGCTGTTGCAGGCATACCTGGCGGGCGAGCGCCGGGTGCTCCTGGTGCACGGTCGTGGCCTGCGCTCGGCGGCCGGGCCGGTGCTCAAGCGCTGGTTGCCGCAGTGTCTTTCGTCATCGCCGCTCGACAAGTTGGTCCTGGCTTTCACCACCGCCGGTGCGCGTCAAGGTGGCAGTGGTGCGACGCTCGTTCTGCTGCGCAAGCGCCGACGCGGGTGACTCGGGCTGGCGTCCTGCCAGATCTGCTAGCATGCGCGGCGAACGACCGCGTTCGCGCGGCGTCCCGCCACCGTTCCTCCATCTCCTCACCGGAGATTCGATCATCCGCAAGAACCCGTTCCTTTGACGACACCGTCCGGAGCCGCCATGAAACGCCCTCCTCTGATGCAACGTCCAGTTTTCCAGTTCACCGCCCTCTTGCTGGGTGGCCTGCTCGTCACCCTGCTGCTGCCCGCGATCGCCACCGCTCAGGACGCCACCGCCCAGGACGCCACCGCCCAGGACGGTATCGCCCAGGATGGGCGGCGCGTGATCGTCCTCGGCTTCGATGGTGCCGACGGCAACAAAGCCCGTCAGTGGATGGACGAGGGGTACCTGCCGCACATGGCTGAGCTGGCGGAGCAAGGTACCTTCGCGCCCATGCGCGTGACCATCCCGTCGCAGACGCCGGTGGCCTGGTCGACCTTCTCGACCGGCCTCAACCCCGGACGGCACACCATCTTCGACTTCCTGCGTCGCGATCCGGCCACCTACCAGCCGGCTTTCGGCTTCGCCGACGCCATCCAGGTACCCTTCCTGTGGGGCGAGCGCAATGGTCTGATGATCGGCCTGATGGTCGGCGCCGGCCTGCTGCTGGTCCTGGTGCTACTGCTCAAGCTGTTGCGCCTCAAGTGGCTGACCGCCGCCATCGCGGCCCTGGTGCTCGGCGTGCTCGGCGGTGTCGCCGCCGGCATGGCGGCCGAGCGGTACTTGCCCAAGGAGCGGCCGGAGGCGATCAACTACCAGCAAGGCGAGACCTTCTGGGAGACGCTCGGCAACGCTGGCAAGCGCGTCAAGGTGATCCGCATGCCGGTGACCTTCCCGCCCAAGCCGTTCAGCCACGGCCAGCTGCTCACCGGCCTGGGAACCCCCGATCTGTCCGCGCGCATCGGCAAGCCCTTCTACTTCACCTCCGAGCTGTTCCTGACGCCCAAGTTCGGCAATGACTTCTCGATCGAGGTGGTGGAGCTGTACGACAACCAGGGTGAGCTGATCACCGAGATCAAGGGCCCGCCGAACAAGCTCTTCCCGGAGCAGAGTGACTACATCTACCAGCCGATGAAGCTGACCGTCGCCGAAGACCGCTCGCGTCTCGACATCGACGTCTCGGGCCAACAGCTGAGCCTCGAGCCCGGGCAGTGGAGTGATTGGGTGCGCCTGGAGTTCCCCTTCAACGACCTGATCTCGCTCCACGGCATGGGTCGCTTCCACCTGCTATCGCTGGAACCGGAAGTGCGGCTCTACCTGTCGCCGGTGCAGTTCGACCCGGAGAACCTGCCGGAAATCGTCGACATCAGCACGCCGCGTCAGCTGGCGCCTGACCTGGCGGCGCAGTTCGGTCTCTACAAGACCATCGGTTGGGCGACCGACACCTGGTCGCTGTCCGAGGGCACGATCGACGAAGAGGTCTTCATGCAAGACGTCGAGAACACGGTGAGCCAGTACGAGAAGATGCTCTACGGCCTGCTCGACGACGACGATTGGGACGTGCTGTTCTTCTACTTCGAGTTCACCGACCGCGTGCAGCACATGATGTACCGCTACTTCGACCCCGAGCATCCGCTCTACGACGCCGACAAGGCGGCCAAGTTCGCCGGCACCATCCTGGAGTCCTACCAGCGCATGGACGCGATCATCGGCAACGTCCTGGAGCAGAAGCCCCAGGGCTCGGACCTGATCGTCGCCTCGGACCACGGTTTCGCCAGCTTCCGCCACAGCGTCAACTACAACACCTGGCTGGTCGAGAACGGTTACATGACGCTCAAGGGGCAGGACGCCGAGAAGCGCAACCTGGAGCAGCTGTTCGAGAAGAGCGGCGACTTCCTGAGCAACGTCGACTGGAGTCAGACCAAGGCCTACGCCCTGGGACTGGGCCAGATCTACATCAACCTGCAGGGCCGCGAGCGTGACGGCATCGTCAAGCCCGAGGAATACGATGCCCTGGTGCAGGAATTGAAGCTGGCGCTCGAGGCCTACGTCGACGAGGAGACCGGCGAGAACCCGGTGGCCTACGTCTTCACGCGCGACGAGGCGTTCGGCACCTACGATCCCAACCACGTGCCCGACCTGGTGCCGTCCAACAACGACGGCTACCGCGTCGGCTGGCAGGACAGCCTGGGCGGCTTCGGCACCTCGGTGATCGAGCCCAACACGCGGCCGTGGAGCGGCGATCACTGCTCCGTCTACCCGCCGCTGGTGCCGGGCATCCTGTTCAGCACGCTGCAGCTGGACACCGAGGACCCCTACATGGCGGACGTCATGCCGACCCTGCTGGAACTCTATGGCGTCGAGCCGCCGGTGCAGCTCGATGGCAAGAGTCTGCTGGTGAACTGAGGACGCGGGGGGGACGGCGACTCGATGCGGGCACCTGGGTGGCTCGATAAGCGATGCGCGGGGCGGCTGCTGATCGCGGTCGCCGCCGTGCTGCTGTCGCTGCCCGTCGCCACCCAACCCGAGCCGTCGCAGCGCCAGCGCGATCTCGAACGCCTGCGCTCCGACGTCGCGGACCTGGAACAGCAGCTGCAGGACGTGCAGGCCAGCGCCCAGGGCCTGGCCGGCGAACTGGAGAGCACCCGGGTCGAGTTGCAGCTGCAGCGCAAGCGCGTCGCCGAAGCGGAGGCGGCGCGCGACGTCGCGGTCGAGCAGGTCGAGAGCCGCCGTCGCCGCGTCGAAGACCTCGAAGGCCGGCTGGCCACGACGCGCGAAGAACTGCAGCAGCGCTTGGCCGGACTCTACCGGCTCGGTCGCTGGGGCTACCTGCGCCTGCTGCTGTCGATCGAAGACGCCGCGGATCCGCTGCGCGGCGTGCGGGCGTTGCGCTACCTGGCGCGTCGTGACGCCGAGGCGATCGATCGTTACGCCGATGGCCGCGATCGCCTGCGTCAGGAAGTCGCCGAGCTGGAAGAGCAGCGCCGGCAGGTCGAGGCCTGGGCGCAGCAAGAAGAAGAGCGCCGGCGTCAACTCAGCCGCCTGCGCCAGCGTCAAAGCCGCTTGCTGGCACAGCTGCAGCAGGAGCGCGAGCAGCTGGCCGAGCGGGCCGAGGCCCTGCGCGAGAAAGAGCGCAAGCTGGGCCGTCTGATCGACACCCTGGCTGGCACCGATCCCGTCGCGACCCAGGGCGAGGCCCAAGCTCGAGCTGGCGACGCACCGGCCGTCGCCGCCGAGCCGATTCAGCAGTTCCGTGGCGTGCTCGACTGGCCCCTGCGGGGCGAGATCGTCGAGGGCTACGGCACCCGGCGCGATCCGCGCTACGGCACCGAAGTGCCGCACAACGGCATCGAGATCGCGGTTCCCGAGGGCGATCGAGAGGCCGCCGAAGTGCGCGTCGTCTACCCGGGGCAGGTCCTCTTCGCCTCGCCCTTCGAAGGCTACGGCACGATGGTCGTGGTCGTGCATCCTGACCGCGTATTCTCGATCTACACCGGTCTCGACGAGCTGCAAGTGGCCCAAGGCGATGTGCTATCGTTGGCCTCCGTGGTGGGACGGGCCGGCGACCGCCTCTACTTTGAAATCCGCGTCGAAAACCGTCCCGAAGACCCTCAGCAGTGGCTGCGCTGACGCTCCGGTAGGGGCTCTGTCAATTCAGGTGACACCCAGCAAATCGGACGCCACTCCAGGAATGGCCGCTCCGGTGTCCTGGTTAGCAGCACTGAGGGGGTACAGGCCCCAAGCCGCGGACGCGCCGTGCGCCGTGCTCCCGCCCGCCATCCCACAGCCAGAGGTCGATGCCCATGCCCGCCAGACCCGTCCCCAGCCGCTCTCTCATCCCCAGCCGAGCTGTCTTTCTCGTCCTCTCTCTCGCCGTCCTCGGTGGCCTTTTCGCCGCCGGCTACAGTGCCGCTGCCGCGCGCGACGACGGTGCCGACGAAGACTCGTTCATCAAACACCTGGCGATGTTCACCGAAGTGATGGGCCTAGTGCGTCAGGGCTACGTCGACGAAACCGGCTCCGACGACCTGATGCTGGGGGCTCTCGACGGTGCCACGGACGCTCTAGATCCGTTCTCGATCTACGTGCCGGCCGAGGGCTCCGACCAGTACGCCGAGGCACGCCGCATCGGCGCTCGCCACAGCGGTTTGATGCTGCTGCGCGAACGTGGCTTCGTCTACGCCGTGGCCGTGCAGCCGGAAAGCCCGGCCGCCAAGGCTGGCGTGTTGGTGGGCGATATCATCGGGGAAATCGACGGTGACCTCAGTCAGAGCCTGCCCATGTGGGCGATCCAGCACCGGCTCAGCCAGCCTCCCGGTACCGAGGTACGCCTCGAGCTGCTGCGCGGTCAGCGTCACATCCCGGTGGCACTCGAGCTGGGTGTCTTCCCGCGGCGCGCAGCCGAGTATGCTTCCGAAGACGGCGTCGCCACCCTGCGCATGCACCACCTCGATGGCGACAGCGCCAGCGAAGCGCGCCGTGCTCTCGACTGGGCGGCGCGCCAGCACGATCGCCTGCTGCTCGACCTGCGCGGTGTCGCTGGCGGTGACATGAATGCTGCCTACCAGGTCGCGGCCCTGTTCGCTGACGGTCAGCTGGGCATCCTGCGCGGCCGCGGCGGTGAAGTCGAGACCTTCGAAGGTGACGCGCCCAGTTGGCACGGTCGCCTCGTCGTGCTGATCGACCGCGGCACGCTCGGCGCTGCCGAGATTCTGGCCACCGTGCTGCGGCAGAAAGTCGACGCCGAACTGGTCGGGGAACCGAGCTTCGGCTACGCTGGTCGGCAGACCCGCGTCGAGATTCCCTCCGGCGGCGACCTCTGGATCACCGACGCCTTTTACACGGGTCCGGACGGGGAACCGGTCAACCAGGGTCTCGTGCCCGACCTGCGCGTCGCCGACACCATCCGTCGTGCCCTGGCCGACGAAGAGCGCGACCCCAGCGAAGCCCCCGAAGACGCCATCCGCAAGCGCGGCCTGGAGCGCCTGCTGAGCGACGAACCGTTGGCAGAGCCCGAAGCCGCCGTGGCCTGAGGCACGCGCCCGTTCCGAACGTTACCGCGACTGGCCCCGATCGAACCACGACGAGCAGCCTCTCAGGAATTTCAGCCCTCACATGCCCCGCAACTCCGTACGCCCGAGTCACCCCCCCGTTCCCCGGGTCGTCGTGCTGGTCGCTGTCGCCGTCGTCCTGCTGGGCGTCGGCTACCTGGTGGGTCGCTACTTCACCTCGGCGCCACCCGTGTCGCCGCCTGCACCGGAGTCGCCTATAGACGCTTCCGGACTGCCGTCTGCGACCTCGTCGACGAACGGCACGGGTCCAGGTGACGCCGTGCGTCCGTACGACGTCGACCGCCCGTACGAAGAAGACCTGCCTGACGAGCTGAACGGGGCGGCCACCGGCACCGATGCCGACCTACCGACCGAGATCGTGCTGCCGCCGTCCGGCAACGGTGCGCGCATCGCCCTGGTCATCGACGACCTCGGCCGCGACCTGCGCGACCTCGACATCCTGCGCGACCTCGGCGTCCCCGTGACCTACTCGGTGCTACCGTTCGAGATCCGCACCTCCGAGGTCATCGACGTGCTGCGCGCTCGCGGTGCCGAGATTCTCTGCCACCTCCCCATGGAAGCCTCCGGCGGCGCCAATCCCGGTCCGGGCGCCCTGGTGCGCAGCATGACACGCGAGGAACTGGTCGACGCCACGCGTCAAGCCCTACTCGCCACCCCCGGTGCCGTCGGCGTCAACAACCACATGGGCTCGCAACTCACTTCCGACGCGCAAGCCCTGCGCCCGGTGCTCGAGACCCTGCTCGAGGAAGGTCTCTTCTTCCTCGACTCACGCACCAGTGCCCAGAGCGCCGGCTACCGTCTCGCCTCAGAATTGGGCATCGCCACCGCCCGCCGTCACGTCTTCCTCGACCCCGACCCCTCCCTCGAAGCCATCCGCTTCCAATGGCGCCGCCTGCTCGACCTAGCTCACCGTCAAGGCGCCGCCATCGCCATCGGTCACCCCTACGACCACACCTTCCAGGTGCTGCAAGAAGAAGTCGCCGCGGCGCGCGAGAAGGGCTACGAGTTCGTGCCGGTCAGTTACTTGCTCGAGCGTCCGGGGGGGCCGGAGTAGGAAGACAGGGCTTCAGCATAGCCCCGTCGAGAAGCCATGCCTGAGATTCCTAGGCTCGCTAATCAGTGCGCACCAGAGGTTACGTTGCGTTTATTGGCCGCGGTTCAATCCAAGTTGCCACCGCTATTAGAAGTGCGAATGTTGCTAGAATTCTGTCGGCTGTTCGGTTCCAGGTCATGCGCACATGAAAGTTAATATGAAAAACTGCTCCGTTCTCAGTTGATAGTATCAAGCCTGAACCTTTCTTTACGACGGCAAGGATTCTAGGCGTTTGCTCAATTAGGTAGCATGGGGTGCCGTTGTGTCGCTTTGGCCTGCAGCCGTATATTGCGTTGTCGGAGTTTGAGATTAGAATGTTTTGGCCGTAGATGTCTTCGACTATGAAATCCGATTTGAATCCAGAGTAGATAGCGTTGGATTCTTCGCGGGTGGCAAGATTAATAGCAGATATGTCTCCATTTTCCTGGATAGCAAGTAGGTTATTTCTCTCGGTCAACATCAGGGAGCAAATCGGGCTAGCCCTTGAGGTAGGGAACCGAAAATGTTTGAACGGGACAAAATCTTTGGCTGTATTTTTTTGTAGTATTAGAGGCTCATCCGTATTGAGGTCGAGGAAAGTGTGGCCCAAGTAGACGTGGCCAAGGTTGTTCGCTAGGATAAAGTCCATGTCTAGATCTTGACTAGGAGAGATTAGAAAATAGCGTGCGCACTCTGTTTCATCTGACGCGCGCTCTAGCCTTCCTGCTGTTGCTGCTTCTCTTCCGGTCTCAGCATCGATAAAACTGTAGCTGCCGTCGATTAGGACTAGACAGATGATAAGGCGATTTTCAACTATCAGAGTTCCCAGTAGTGCTATGTCCTCAGTTCTGATGTCAGCTAGAGAAAAGTAGTCATTAGCAAGCTCCGAGATGACATGGAATTGATCCTTATGGCTTTCGTTCGGAGTGTCTGAGCTACCTGCTGAAGTGTAGGCAAGGCGTCCAGCCAAAATTGAGTCCTCGTTCAGCAGTACTATGCGATTCTGATCCAACCTGTGATTTGAAAATGCGAATGGTTGGCCTCCTTGTGATGCTACGACTGTAGGATCTTCTTCGAGACTTATCTCTCTGTGCTTCGCGGAGTGGTCATTGCTCGCAGATGCTGGGCTCCATAACGAGTAACTAATGATGCCCTTGTAGGCATTGAAAGACGTTCCATAGATTCGGTCGTTCTGTAGCCAGAGATCTTGATAAGCAGCCTTATGTGTATCCGCTCCGGTTGGATGGATGAGGTCATGACTAGTTACTATCAGGGATCTGTCCGTGCCCTTGGTGTAAATTAGTGCTACGAGCACGGTTATTGCCGATGCTCTGGAAATTACTCTGAATCTGTTTCGGATTTTAGCACTGCTTGCGTTTAGCCTGGCGAAAGCGTGGGTGTTGTGTAAGTAGTAGTGGAGTATGTGTCGCATTGAATATGTCTAGTGATCTAGGTTCTCTGTTGCCCAGGAGGTGCAGGTGCCGCAAGCGGTTCTCACAGATGCTGCACAAATATAGACCTCTTGACAACGAACACAACAGACGCTCCTCTCAGATCGCTTCCAATGTTGCGCGCTTTGGACTTGGGTCATGAAGCTACCTTCACCTTCCCGGAGTTGGATAGAGAGTTCAATATCGAGAAGTGAGTCGAATACTATTCTCCCTTCCAGGATCCTTTGGAAGGGGGCAATGACCGCGGCTTCGCCCGAGGGGTGAGCAAGTTGTTGTAGTGGAGTCCAAGTTCCGATTTCTATTTCCTGCCTGCTGCCAACCGACATATAGCCTTCAGCTCCCGTCTTAGAAACCAGTCCAAGCTTGGCAGAGACCTTTGCCGAACCCCCAGAGTTACGTTCGAACAGCACGACTCCAATCTGGTAGTTTGGATCAGATCCAGGGTCAATTATCAATACTGTGCTGTCAATGATCTCAAATTCGATCTCCAGCATTCCTGGCAAGTCTAGTCTTCCAGAGATCAATCTGTCTTGCTCCGCTAGGTGCCGGTAAGTGGGCAAGGTGTCTTGGGCTGAAAGGCTGTCAGGTAAGAAGACAAGCGACATGGCTAGAATGGCTTTTGCAACGCTGTTGCCTGTGATTGCGGTGGCCTTGTTCTTGGACATTGCCTTCTCTTTCTGCCAAGGGTGTGAGCAGTGTAGTTTTGGTGGTGAAGCTTGCCCTTTGGAGCTAAAACCAAAGTGGTCTAACTTGAGCCTGACCACATTCTACCTGAGTTTAGGTGAGACGATGCGATCCCTTTAGTAGTGACAATCTGGAGTTCCTGTGGAAGGTCGCGGTCCCTGTTGAATCCCCGCTCTTGGATCAACTGCGCGGCTCGTCTTGCATCGGCAAGGTCTTCTTCGGTAGCCACTTGCAGCAGACTCTTGATGTCCATCGCGTCCTGAGGTCGGTTCTCATCGTCGCGCGCAAGAAGCTTCAGCGAGAGCAGATGTCCCACCCGCGCTACGGGCAGTAGCAATCCCGGGAAGACTTCTAATACCCGAGCCTGGGCCACGATCTCTGGCTCTATGCCCGAGGATGCGAACAGCAAGTCCAGAATGGCCTCGTTCCCAGTTGCTTCTGGCGGTAGTAGTCGAACCGTAGATAGCCGCAGGGTAGCCTTTTGCTCGACCACGGCAACGACCTGATAACCTTCACCCTGAAGTTCTCGGATCAGGTGCTCGGCATCCGCGTCGCTCGCTACGGCAAGTGCCAAGTCGACATCCCGCGTAAAGCGTGGTTCTGTTTGGGCTGAGACGGCCAAGCCACCGACGAGCGCCCAAGGATGGCCAAATCGCTTCAGGCGCTTCTGCGCTCGTCGCAGAAGCGCTTCTAGGTCGCTACATGTTTCTTGCGTGGCCATTCGATCGGTTCTCCAGGCCCGTCCCCGAATTCGGCCCCAGGTCGTTCGTGCAGCCAGGCCCGGAGCCGCTGGTGGAGTTCTTCCTCAGGGGCTTCTGGATGCCGTCTCTTCAAAGTCTGAAGCATCATCCGGCGACCGGCGATGTGAAGGTCGAAGGCGGTTCGCAGCTTGGCCGCGGCGATTTCTTCCTGAGTCATGCCGATATTCTACCGGACAGGCTTGGGAAAGGCTCTTGCGCTAGACTGGTGGCTTGAGGTGCCCATGTCGAGTCGCTTGCAAGAGATCATCGAGTACCACCGCCGTCGCGATGCCCAAGAGCACGCGCGTCGAGAAGCGTTACGCTCGACAGTCCTGGCTGATGCTCGGGCAGCGATCCGAGAGATCGGTCCTGAGTTCCCGGCGATCCAGACGGTCTACCTCTTCGGTTCGATTCTTCGTCCAGGAAAGTTCAGCGAGCATTCGGACATCGACGTAGCGATTGATTGCGCGGATGTCTTCGTCGAGAGCCGCTTTCGGCGTGAACTGGAGCGCCGCTGCCACCGGCAGGTTGACGTGCGTCCGTGTGTCGAACGAGTGGCGGAAGCAGTCGAGCAGACCGGAGAGAAGGTCTATGAACGAAAAGTACCTGCTGCTTGAGCGACAGATCGAGCGCGACTGGGAGGCTGTGGAGCGGTTCCTGGACCAGCTCGCGGAGGTCTCGGTCGATAGCGATACCGAGGAAGGGCCGCTGATCATCACAGGCTATCGCCTCCATCACCTCTATACGGCGATCGAGAATCTCTTCTTCAACATCGCTCGCGGCTTCGAGAATCAGCTGGAGAAGGACAAGGGCTGGCACAGTCAGTTGTTGCAGCGCATGGTCTTGGATCTGCAGCCGATTCGGCCGGCAGTGATCGATCAAGCCTCTTTCGAGCTACTCGACGAGTTGCGCGGATTCCGGCATGTCTTTCGCACCAACTACGGCACGCGGCTGCAAGGTGAGCGTATGAAGCCGGCACTGAAGGCAGCGCAGCGGCTGCGTCAGGGTCTACCGGCGCAGGTCGAGCAGTTCATGGGCGTCGTCCATGCCCTGGCCACGGAGGGGTGAAGGCACCCGGAACTCCTCCATCCGCCGGATCAACGTATCTCCGAACAGTGTCTCGACGACGTGCCCCTGGTCCGGCACGATCTCCAGCGTCGAGTTGACGCCTAGCTCTTGCAGCTTCTCGTGCGCACGCTTGGCGGCACCGACCCAGGGGCCGTCGTGCTCGCCGACGTACATGGCGACATGCATGCCCTGAAGCCGTTCCAGGAGGTCGGTGCTGGTGCTCCCGGGGATGACGGTCAAGGAGTGGAAGCGACTCGGTAGGTGCTGCGCCAAGTGGAAGGCGCTGTTGCCGCCGTTGCTGCAGCCGCCAAGGTGGAACTTGCCGCTTTCGACCTTGTAGTTCTCGGCCATCGAGTCGAGGAAGGATCCCATGGCGCGCACACCTTCGGGACCGCGCCAACCGCTGCTGGGGCGAGCGGGTGCCAGCACGATCCAGCCGAGACGAGCGGCTTGTTCACCCCAGTAGTTGCTGAGCACGAAGTCGGTGGCGGCCAGGCTCTCGGAGCCGGGGCCGAGGGCGAGCAGGACGGGGTAGGTCTTGGACGCGTCGTAGCCGTGCGGGAGTACCCGGACGTACTCGATCTCGACGCCGAGCGGAGTTCTAAAGCGGTGCGTGGTGCGCGGGCTGGGCAGCTCGAAGCGTGGGTCGTCGCGCAGGCTGGCGAGATCGGGGTCGTCGCGCATGCCGTCGTGGTCGGAGAAGCCGAGCCAGCGGGCGCGGTCGAGGGCGGCGAAGGCGGCGTCTGGGTTGCCGGCCCGGGCCAGGCTGCAGGCGATGTTGTAGAAGGCAGTAGCAGCCATGCGCGGTGACAGTCTGGCGGCCTTCTCGTAGGCCGGGATGGCGTCGGCGTAGCGGCCTTGACCGTGGCGTGCGATGCCGAGCCCGAACCAGACGGTTGCCCGATCCGGCGTCTCGCGGCTCAGGCGTTCGGTGAGCTGAGCGGCTTCGTCGTACTTCTCGTCCGCGAGCAGTCGCTGCACACGACGCTCATCGGCGGACAGCTGCTGGGCGTCGAGGGGCCCGGGCTGGTACAAGGCGATCACGAGGATGGGGACGAGGTGGACTAGGCAACGGAAGGGGTGAGGTCGATGGGTCATGGAAGCCTCCTGCATCGAATGTACGCTGACAGCTGGCGTAGGTTCCGGGGCGCAGCTCCATTTTGCGGCTTTTTGCTGTTCCTTTGCACGTCTGGACATCCTGGGAGCGCGGGCCACGCTGGTCTAGGTGCACGGTTCCAGGCGGCATTCTCGGCCACCGTCACCGGTCACGGTGATCACCACGCTGGCGGCCGCCTGCGCCCCGTGCTGGTCGGTGACCAGGACGCTGACCGGGTAGCTGCCGGCACTAGCGAAGGTGTGGCTGACCGCTGCTCCCACCGCGCTGGCACCGTCGGCGAAGAGCCAGCTGAAGCGTAGACTGTCCCCGTCGGGGTCGAGGCTGCCGCTGGCGTCGAAGTAGACCGTCAGCGGGGCGGCACCGCTGGTGACGTCGGCGATGATGACGGCGAAGGGGGCCTGATTGTCGAGCGCCAGGCTGACGCGATTGTTGGTCTCGAGCAACTCGTCGATCTCGTCCGCGGCATCGACGACCGCGACCAGCTCGGCGTCGCCGGCCGGCTGGACGTAGCCGAGGCTCACCTCGACCGTGGCACCACCGACCAGTGGACCGTCTACGCGCTGCTCGGCGACCTGCACGCCCGCGGCGTCTGGATCTCCGACATACAGGCGCACGTCGAAGGCGCCGGTAGCCAGGGCGCCCGTGTTGTGCACCTGCAGGGTTGCCTGCACGGAGTCGCCGACGGCCGGGGTCGCTGGCGAGGTGTGCAAGTCACCCTCGGCCACCGTCAGGTCGGCGTCCAGGTGGTGTTCGAGCAGGCGCAGATCGGTGCGGCCGGCGTCGGGAAGGTTGTCGAAGGTCACCGGCACGCCGTCGAGAACTTCGGTGTCTTCGGTGCGCAGGATCTGGGTGCGCAGGTAGGCGGCGCGCAGCACGCCATCCGTGCCGTAGGTGGCGGTGAGATCGTGGTGCGTGGCGTCGGACTCGCTGGTCAGGCGGAGATCTTCACTCCAGCTCTGCCATCCAGGATCGTAGATCTGCGCCCATAGGTTAGCGGGACCATCGTCGGTGACTTCCTGCCACAGCAGCGTCAGGTGACCTTGTGGCTGGCGCAGCAGGCGCAGGTCGTCGAAGGTCGCGGAAGAGCTGCCGGTGCGCACCGGCCGAGGCGTCTTGTCGTCCAGCGTCGCTTGCACCAGGTTGTCACCGCGCAGCCAGACCATGTGCCCCGTACCACTGTGGTCGTAGGCGGCTTGCGGCGCGCGGTTGCCGCCGCCACCGGCCGCCCAGCGCGGGTTGGCGAGCCAGCGTATGCCGTCCCAGGTGTAGAGGCGCAGGACTTCGTCACCGCCCGTTGTCGGGTCGGGGTCGAGGGACAGCACGGCGAAGGCCTCGTCGCCACGGTAGGCAGCCGCGTGTCGGGTGACTCCGACCAGGCCGGAGGCCACCGTCTGTGCCGGCCCCCATGTGCGCGTGGCGGCATTCCAGAAGCGGACCCGCAGGGTCGCCGGGTGGGCCGCGTCGGAAGTGAAGAGACCGCCCGGCTGCTGCAGCCAGCTGAGCATCAGCCGTCCGTCTGTCGCGCGGGACAGCTGGACGTCGGTGTCGTGCAGGGCGTTGTTGGTGAGCACCACGGGGGTGCTCCAGAAGCCGGTGGCCGTGTTGTAGAAGGCACTCACCACGTCCAGGCGGCTGAGGAAGGCCGGCAAGTCTTCCAGCTCTTCGATCGGGCTGTCGAAGCGAGCGTCTCGGACGCGCGTCCAGACGGCGACCGCGTTGCCGCGAGAGTCGGATGCCAGCTGTGGTGCCAGGTCGGCCCGACGATCGTCGGTGAGTTGCAGGGGGGCGGCCCAACCGGCGCCGTAGTTGCGCGAGAAGTACAGCTCGGTCGACTGCGGAGTCGGCAGGGAAGGATCCTGGGACAACCACAGCAGCAGGTGGTCGCCACCGGGCAGTTCCGTGAAGGCCGGCGACGCCTGGGCGTAGACGTTCTCGAGCAGCGTCACCTCTTGCACCGCGTGCGGCAGTAGGGCGCGCGGTCGCGACACGGACCCACCGTCGCCGTAGAGCGGTCCGTCGGGGCGCAAGCGTGGGGCCTCGACGAAGCGGGACGGCTCACCGAAGCGGCGGATATCGGTTGCGATCAGGTGCAGTCTCGGTGTTTCCGGGGCGCTCTTGCTACGGCCGCAGCGGAACTCGCCGCTGCGCTTGTAGGTGCACTGATACCGTGCTTTGGCCGTGAAGTCCCAGAACCAGACCACGAGCTTGACGCCGGCCTCCACGTGCATCTCGGCCTGGCGGAAGATCGGCGTCGGCAGGCCGGCGGTGACGCTGCCCCCGCCGCTGGCCCAGCCGGTGAGGTCGAGGCTGCGGCAGATGTTGACGTCGAGCACCGCTGTGAGATCGAGACCGAGGGTGCCGGTGATCTCGTCGAAGTGCAGCAAGTCGTCTTCCTTCTCGGCGAAGACCACCATCAATGTGATGGACGGCCGGATCTCGCCGCGTAGCGTCACCTTCTTGTTGATCGTGCTGAGGACCGGCAGACCAGAGAGGCTCTGCAAGCCGGGAATCGCGTCGAAGATGCCAGCCTCTGCCGCCAGCACTCCGACGATCTTCAGCTCACCGGTCGCCTTGATCAGGTCGAGGCCGTCGATCACCGCCAGCCGAAATTCGCCCTTACCGCTGGCTGAACCTTCTACGCCTCCACCAGCTTTGCCACCACCGAGGGCGAAGAATCCAGTCTTGGCGTCGAAGCTCAAGCTGCCCGTTCCCACGCTCGACACCGACCCCTCGACGCTGAGCTGTGTCTCCAGCAGGTCGAAGGTACCTCCGAAGAGGGGCACCCACTTGGGAACCTGGATGCACTTCGGGCAATTGCTCAACGCACAGCCAATGTCACAGCCCTTGCTGATGGGTTCTTTGGGGTACTTGTAGAGCAGGCCGAAGACGATCTCACCATCACCCGCTCGGGCGGTGACGGTGCCGCCGATCTCGGTCGCGATCTTCAGCCATTCCGGATAGGGGAAGACGTACACCTTCTCGACCTGGGTGTCGCCGCGCACGCCCTCGCCGTTGGTGGGCGTCAGGCGCACCAGGCTCGGCTGGGTACTCTCCGGCAGCTTGCCGAGGTCGAGGTTGTAAATCACCGTTGGACCGCTGGCGCTGAGTACCGTCACCGGACCCTGGTTCACTTGCACTTCGAGCTTGCCCGGAGATCCCTGCCAATCGACCAACACGTCGAGGCGGTTGATCTGGTCGACGCCGTCGAGGAAGACGCCCTGGTACAGCCGGTCGACGCGCATCACGTGGGGCAAGGCATTGACCACCACCACGTCGTAGGTCTGCGTGTCCTCGCCATAGGGGTTGCTGACTGTCAGCGTGACCGGGTAGGTGCCGGCGGTGGCGAAGGTGTGCACGGGGTCGGGCACGTCGTCGTCGATCACGCCGTCACCGTCGAAGTCCCAGGCGTAGACCAGTTCCGTGCCGCGCGACTGGTCGCTGAAGATCACCGGTGTGGCGGCGAGCGGCACCGGAGGCGCCCAGCGAAAGTCGGCGTTGGGAGCGAGGCCGGAGCACAGGGTCATGTCGTCGAAGCCGAACTCGTTGACCAGGGCTCCGGCCAGGGTGACACTGCGGATGTTGTTGACGTCCGAGGTCAGCATGAGCTTGTCCCACTTGCAGAAGACGCCGGTCGGATCGCCGGTGCATCCCACCGTGCCGTCGACGTTGCCCGTCGCCGTCGCGACCACCTGTCCGCTGCCGTTGGGTCCGTTCCACGCCGACAGGGTCACCGGCACCGAGAAGGGCGAGGCCGTATACCAGACCTCCACGGTGTGCACGAAGGTGTCAAAGGTGATCGGGTCGACTTCGGTCAGGAAGTGCGCCACGGTGCTCGGAGACGGTTCGTTGGCGAAGTCACCGGTACCGCCGGCGTCCTGATCGACCAAGCCGAGCCATGACGGCCCGAAGGTCACGGCCGGCACGCCAGCGATGGTGCCTATGGGGGCGTTGTTGGCGATGCCCTCGAAGCTGATCTCGGTGCACGAAGCGCCGTTCTTGGACATCACGTGGAAGGGCGGAGCCGTGGTCGTCGGAGGGCCGGGCTCAGCGCTGGAAGACAGTCTCGGGTGGACGGCCTCGACCACTGACGATGCCGGAGGCACAGCTGTGAAGAGGAGGGACAGGCAGAGAATAAGGGCGAAGAAGCGGGTGGGACGGCACATGGTCGCTCCTCTCGAACGCTGGGCGCGCGAAGGTGGACAAACCGGCCGGTGTAGGAGGTCTAATGGGAAGGTGCCGACAAAGGGTACGGGAGCTGGACCTCCCTAGATACCTTAGTTTATCAGGTTCGATGCGAACGTGTGGCACCCTCGGCCGCTGCAGACGGGCACCCCCAGAGGGGTGCCCCGAATACTGGGATCAGGAATCTGGTGTAGGGGCGACCCCGTGTGGTCGCCCTGCGGCGTAGCCGCATCTGGATTCGGGAGGTCCCGTCCCGCGCCCAGGGCACCCACATGGGGGTGCCCCTACCCAGAGTTTGGCGTCCACCACCACGAGCTGCTGTATGCGCTGGCTCTAGCCCTGGATGCCGCCCTCGGTCATACCGTACGGATCGAGCACCTTGTCCAGCTCGTCCGCCGGCAGCACCTGCTGATCCTGGGCGATCTCGCGCACGGTGCGGCCGGTGGCGAAGGCTTCCTTGGCGATCGAGGCTGCCTTGTCGTAGCCGATCACCGGCGCCAGCGACGTGCACATGGCCAGGGATTTCTCGACCATCTCGGACAGCCGGGCCTGGTTGGCCTCGATGCCTTCGACGCAGCGCTCGGCGAACATCGTGCTGGCGTTGGCCAGGATGTCGATCGACTGCAGCAGGTTGTACGCGATCACCGGCATCATGACGTTGAGCTCGAAGTTGCCGCTCAGGCCACCGAGTGCGATGGTGGTGTCGTTGCCGATCACCTGCGCGGTGACCATCAACATCGATTCCGGAATCACCGGGTTGATCTTGCCGGGCATGATCGAGCTGCCGGGCTGCAAGCTGGGCAGCATGATCTCGCCGATGCCGCAGCGCGGGCCGGACGACAGCCAGCGCACGTCGTTGGCGATCTTGTGCAGCGATACCGCGATCGTCTTCAGCGCGCCCGAGGTCTCGACCGCCGCGTCCTTGCCGGCCAGGGCCTCGAAGCGATTGGGCGCGGGCACGAAGGGATGGCCGGTGGCCTCGGCGATGCGCGTGATCACCTTGTCGGCGAAGCCCGGAGGGGCGTTGAGCCCGGTGCCGACCGCCGTGCCACCGAGGGCCAGCTCGGCCAGCCGCGGCTTGACGGCGTCGAGCCGCGCGCGCGCGTTGCGGACCTGCTGCGCATAGCCACTGAACTCTTGCCCCAGGCGTACCGGCACTGCGTCCTGCAGGTGCGTGCGGCCGATCTTGACCAGCGGATCGAACTCCTCGGCCTTGGCTTCCAGGGCTCTCGCCAGGCGCTCCAGCGCCGGCTCCAGGTCGTGGGCGATGGCGTCGTAGGCCGAGACGTGGATGGCGGTCGGGATGGTGTCGTTGGACGACTGGCCGGCATTGACGTGGTCGTTCGGGTGTACCGGCGACTTGGAGCCGATCTCCCCGCCGAGGATCTCGATCGCCCGGTTGGCGATCACCTCGTTGGTGTTCATGTTGGTCGAGGTGCCCGAGCCGGTCTGGAAGATGTCGAGCGGGAAGTCGGCGTCGCGCTTGCCGGCGATCACCTCGTCGGCCGCCTGCACGATGGCGTCGGCCAGCTTGCCGTCGACGATGCCCATCTCGGCGTTCACCTTGGCGGCGCCGCGCTTGATCTGCGCCATGGCGGCGATGAAACGGCGCGGGAAGCGCAGGCCGCTGACCGGGAAGTTGCGGTGCGCGCGCTCGGTCTGGGCGCCGTAGTAGTGATCGGCGGGAACCTCGATCGGGCCGAGGCTGTCGGTTTCCGTGCGGGTCGAATCGGAACGCTTGGCGGTCATATCTTTATCTCCTGCGAGGGATCTCGAGTGGTCGCTGTGAACCGGCCTGGTTCACCCTCTGATCCTACCAGGGCCGCCGGTGGCTTCCGCGTCCTCCTCGGCATAGACTCGCCCTATGTCGATCCCAATGCCGACCCCGATGAAGAGACAAGCCACGACCCTGCAGCAACACCCGACCGGCCTGCTCCTGCTCGAAGACGGCAGCCTGTTCGAAGGCCGAGCCGTCGCCCCCGGCACGCGCTTCGGCGAGGTCGTTTTCAACACCTCGATGACCGGCTACCAGGAGATCCTCACCGACCCCTCCTACCGCGGTCAGATCGTCGTCATGACGCAGCCGCACATGGGCAACTACGGCGCCAACGACGACGCTGCCGAGTCGTCACGCCCCTGGGCCGAGGGCTTCCTCGCCCGCCGTATCACCGCCGCACCGTCCGGTACCGCCTCGACGCGCAGCGCTGACGACCCGATGCGCGCACTCGGCCTGGGCGACTACCTGCAGACCCACCAGGTCCCCGCCCTCGACGGCCTCGACACGCGCGCCATCGTGCGTCGCCTGCGTGAGCACGGAGCCCTGCGCGGCGTCGTGACGACGGAGCGCACCGACATCGATACGCTGCGCCAAGAACTCGCCGCCTTCCCGTCCATGGCCGGTCGTGCCCTGGTCGACGAGGTGACCTGCGACGCCCCCTACGAGCTGGCGCCGGACGAGGGCGGCGAACCCCGCTGCCACCTCGCCGTCTACGACTTCGGCGCCAAGGCCAACATCCTGCGCTGCCTCAGCGCTCGCGGCGCTCGGCTCACCGTCGTCCCCGCGCGCACACCAGCCGTGGATGTCTTGGCTCTCGGCGTCGACGGCGTCGTGCTGTCCAACGGTCCTGGCGATCCGGAACCCCTCGGTGGCATCGTCGAGCAGGTGCGTCAGCTGATCCAGACCGATGTTGACGGCAAGCCCTTGCCCGTTCTGGGCATCTGCCTCGGCCACCAACTCCTCGGCCTCGCCGTCGGCGGCAAGACCTTCAAGCTCAAGTTCGGTCACCACGGTGGTAACCAACCCGTCCGTTCCCCGGACGGCGGTCGCGTCAAGATCACCAGCCAGAACCACGGCTTCGCGGTCGATCCGGAGAGTCTGCCGTCGAGTTGCCGGGTGACCGAGATCAATCTGAACGACAGCACGCTGGAAGCCTTCGAACTGGTCGAGCGTCCAGTCTTCGCGCACCAATACCACCCCGAAGCGGCCCCCGGGCCGCACGATGCAGAGGATATTTTCGATCGGCTCTTGACGATCACCTCGCGAGTAGGAAGCTGACGCACCATGCCGAAACGCACCGACATCCAGTCCATCCTCCTGCTCGGCTCCGGCCCGATTGTCATCGGCCAGGCCTGCGAATTCGATTACTCCGGTACCCAGGCCTGCCGCGCACTGAAGGCGGAGGGGTACCGGGTCATCCTGGTCAACTCCAATCCCGCCACCATCATGACGGATCCGGAACTGGCGGACGCGACCTATGTCGAGCCGCTGATTCCGGAGATCGTCGAGAAGATCCTGGAGAAGGAGCGCCCGGACGCACTGTTGCCGACGGTGGGCGGGCAGACGGGGATCAACCTGGCGGTAGCGCTGGCGGAGTCCGGGGCGCTGGAGAAGTATGACGTCGAGGTGCTGGGCGCCGGCATCGAGGCGTTGCAGCTGGGCGAGGATCGGCTGCAGTTCAAGCAGGCGATGGAGGAGATCGGGCTCATCGTGCCCAAGAGCGGCTACGCGGGCACGCGCGCCGAGGCGCGGGAGATCGCCAAGGAGATTGGCCTGCCGGTGATCGTGCGGCCGAGCTTCACGCTCGGTGGGGAAGGGCACGGGATCGCTTACAACTGGGAAGAGTTCGACCGCGTCGTGGACACGGCGCTGCACGCCAGCCCGGCGACGCGGGTGTTGCTCGAAGAGTCGGTGCTGGGGTGGAAGGAGTACGAGCTGGAGGTGATGCGCGACATCGCCGACAACGCGATCGTGGTGTGCTCGGTGGAGAACGTCGACGCGATGGGGGTGCACACCGGGGACTCGATCACCGTCGCACCGCAGCAGACGCTGTCGGACCGCGAGTACCAGCAGATGCGCGACGATGCCTTCCGCGTGATCCGACGCGTCGGCGTCGCGACGGGCGGCTCGAACATTCAGTTCGCGGTGCATCCGGAAACCGGCGAGCAGCTGGTGATCGAGATGAACCCGCGCGTTTCGCGCAGCTCGGCGCTGGCGTCGAAGGCGACAGGCTTTCCGATTGCCAAGATCGCGGCGTTGCTGGCGGTCGGCTACACGCTGGATGAGATCCCCAATCGCATCACCGGCAAGACCTGGGCCGCCTTCGAGCCGAGTCTCGATTACTGCGTGGTCAAGATTCCGCGCTGGGCGTTCGAGAAGTTCCCGCAGGCACCGGCGGTGCTGGGCACGTCGATGCAGAGCGTCGGCGAGGTGATGGCGCTCGGTGGTACCTTCGCCGAGGCGCTGCTCAAGGGGCTGGCGGCGCTGGAACTCGACGGCACCCTCGACGCGCGCGAGAAGTCGATGTCGAACCCGCTGCAGCTGCGTCACTGGTTGACCACGCCCAACTGGCAGCGCCTGTTCGCCGTCTTCGCGGCGCTGCGCCAGGGCTGGTCGGTGGACGAGATCTCGGCCGCGTCGCACATCGACCCGTGGTTCTTGCACGAGATGGCGGAGGTGGTGCGCATCGAGACCGAGCTGGCGTGCTGGGATCTCGACTCCTTGCCGACGCCGCTGCTGCGCCAGGCCAAGGAAGTGGGCCTGTCGGACGCCCGCATCGCCTCGCTGGTGGTCAGCGATGTCGCCAGCGTGCGCCAGGTGCGGCAGGCGCGCGGCGTGCGGCGCATCTACAAGCGCGTCGACACCTGCGCCGCCGAGTTCCCGGCCACTACGCCGTACCTCTACTCGACCTTCGGCGTCGAGGACGAGAGCGAGCCGACCGACAAGCGCAAGGTCGTCATCCTGGGCTCCGGCCCGAACCGCATCGGCCAGGGGATCGAGTTCGACTACTGCTGCGTCCACGCGGCCTTCGAACTGCGCGAACGTGGCTTCGAGACGGTGATGATCAACTGCAACCCCGAGACCGTCTCGACCGACTACGACACCTCCGACCGTCTCTACTTCGAACCCTTGACGCTGGAACACGTGCTGGCGGTGCTGGAAGTCGAGAAACCGGAGGGCGTCGTCGTGCAACTCGGCGGCCAGACGCCGCTCAAGCTGGCGCGGGGCCTCGAGGCAGCGGGCGTCCCGATCCTGGGTACGCCGCCGGACGCCATCGACCTGGCCGAGGACCGGGAACGCTTCGGCACCCTGCTGCGCGAAGAGGACATCCGCCAGCCACCCAACGCCATGGCCGTGACCGTCGAGGACGCGCTGGCCGCTGCCGAGCAGATCGGTTTTCCGGTCGTCGTGCGTCCCAGCTACGTGCTCGGTGGTCGCGCCATGGCCGTGTGCTGGGATCGTCCGACGCTCGAACGCTACATGCGCGAAGCTGCGCAGGTGAGCGACGGCGCGCCGGTGCTGCTCGACCGCTTCCTCGAAGACGCCTTCGAACTCGACCTCGACCTGCTGTGCGACGGTGAGCGCGCCGTAGTCGGTGGCCTGATGCAGCACATCGAGGAAGCGGGCATCCACTCCGGTGACTCCGCCGCGGTGCTGCCGCCCTACCGTGTCGGTCCGTCGGGCATTCCCCCCGAGCGCCTGGACGAAATGCGCGACATCGCCGGTCGCCTGGCGCTACGCCTCGGCGTCGTCGGCTTGATGAACGTCCAGTTCGCGGTGCACGAGGGCGACCTCTACGTGCTCGAAGTCAATCCGCGCGCCTCGCGCACCGTGCCGTTCATCGCCAAGGCGGTCGGCGTCCCCCTGGTGCGCCTCGCCACCGCCGTCATGGCCGGGCACAAGCTGGATGAACTGGGCTTCACCGAAGAACCGGAAGTCCCCGGCGTCTTCGTCAAGGAAGCCGTCTTCCCCTTCCGTCGCTTCCCCGGCGTCGATCCGATTCTCGGTCCCGAGATGAAGAGCACCGGCGAGGTCATGGGCGCCAGCGCCAGCTTCGGCAACGCCTTCGCCAAAGCCTGGCTCGGCGCCGGTCACCCCCTGCCCACCGAAGGCACCGCCTTCCTCAGCGTCCACGACCGCGACAAGCAAGCCCTCCTCCCCGTCGCCCGCCGTCTCAGCTCCATCGGCTTTCACCTGATCGCCACCGCCGGTACCGCGCGCTGGCTGCACGATCAAGGTGTCGAAGTCGAGATGGTGCGCAAGGTTCACGAGGGCCGCCCGCACATTGTCGACGCGCTGCTGAATAGGGAAGTGCAGCTGGTCGTCAACACCCCGCTCGGATCGGCTTCCGCCCACGACGACGCCGAAATCCGGCGTACTGCTCTGAAGCTGGACATCCCCTGCGTCACCACACTTTCCGGCGCCATGGCCGCCGCCGAAGGGATCGCGGCGGTGCGGCGTCATGGGTTGAGCGTCCGGTCGTTGCAGGATTGGTATCGGGCGGAGTGAGGTGTTACCTAGAGCCTCTGTAGTTCTTAGCACGGCGGAGCGCGGTGCGAGGATGACTATTACCTTGTAAGGAAGGTTGATTCATGATCACCGGTGCACTCAAATCCAAGGTTGACGGCATCTGGGACACGATGTGGTCCGGCGGCATCTCGAACCCGCTCTCGGTCATCGAGCAGCTGACCTATCTGCTGTTCATCAAGCGGCTGGACGAACTGCACACGCTGCGGGAGAACAGAGCCGCCCGCACCGGCAAGCCGATCGAGGAGCCGATCTTCCACAAGAGCCAGGCCGGTTTGCGCTGGTCGCGGTTCAAGGAGACGGCTCCGGCAAAGATGTTCGAGACGGTGAAGGACGAGGTGTTCCCCTTCATCAAGGAGCTGGGGAGCCACGGCGGGGACGAGGCGGAGGGCGATTCGACCTACTCGCACCACATGCGGGACGCCATCTTCATGATGCCCACGCCCCGCGTGCTGTCCAGCGTGGTCGAC
>CBDUPA010000025.1:0-79702 GCA_965368975.1 uncultured bacterium
TGCGCGTTTAAGTCCCCTTTTTTCAGCTAGTTACGCGTTCTTGGATGCGATCTAGCTAGATCCCAGCTCCTGACAGTTTGACACTGCCCGGCGAGAAGTCAGAAGTTAGGAGACAGCGAGCTGTGGCTGGCTTTCTCAAGATAGCCCAGAACGAACCCCCGACTTGATAGCACTTTCCTTCTACTCCTCTTCCTACTCCCGCGCCTTCAGGTTGACGATCAGCCGCTGCGCTCGCTCGTGGCCCGGGTGCTTCTCGAGCCAGGCTTCCAGCAAGGCAAAGGCCTGCTCTCGCTCGCCGCGGTCGAAGAGCACGAAGGCGAGACTCTCGTGCGGTCCGTACTCGTTCGGGAAGCGCTCGTAGTTGGCCTGGAAGAGTGGAAAGGCCTTTTCTTTGCGCTCGGAGCGCTGTAGACGCCAGCCCAACGAGTCCAACAGATTGGGAGTCAGCACCTCCGGTCCGAGCGTCGCCGCCTGCTGATCGAGCGATGCCAGCGCTGCCTCGACGCTCTGCGTTTCGATCGTCTGCTCCAGCTGCAAGCGCACCACATCTTGGCGCACGGCGGGATCGTCGCCGTTGAACTCCCTGTTCAGCTCGGCCAGCACGATCGCATCGTCGAGGGACTCTCTGGCCAGGCCCGAGGTCAGCCGTGAGAGCAGCTGCGGCCGGAAGTCGTAGGCGTTGCTGCCGTAGTAACGCTCGCGCAAGTCACGATAGCGTTCGACGACACGCTCGACACCGCCCTCTTCGTAAGCTTCGAGTGCAATCACCCCCAGCGGCCGTGGATCGGTCCGACCGGCGTGGCAGGTGGCGCAGGTGACCCGAGACTCGGCATCCAGACGCTGCTCGAGACTCCCTAGGTACTTGCCGTTGATGTCCTCCACCATGCGCATCATCAAGCGTGCTGTCTGCTTCTCCGGCTTGGCGTCGGAGGCCCAATCCCAAGTGGCGCGCGGCTGCTCCAGGTCGCCGACGTGACAGTAAAGGCAACCACGTCCTTCGAGCCGCGGCAGCCCCAGGCCGTGCAGGTTGTCCAGCATGACGCGGCCGAGTTCGTCGCGCGGGATGTCCTTGGGCAGCACCTGCAGATTGGTGTAGCCGTTCTCCTGTGCCTGCAGGATCGACGGCAGCAGCAGCAGCAGAGCCAGGCTCCGGAGGAGCATTCGTAGGGTATATCCGGCACGAAGGTGACGCATAGGAGATCTCCCGTCTCAGGTTGTCAGTGCTCTGCTCACTAACGGCTCGGCGACGCCAAGGTTGCAATCCGCAGCCTAACCCTCTGTGTCAGTCCTCGTCCTCGGGCCCGTCTTCTGGCTCTTCGTCGACTTCGGCATCCTCGTCCTCGTCATCGTCCTCGTCGTAGGACTCGGAGAGCTTCTCGAGCACCAGCGCCAGCTCGGCAACACTACGCGCGTCGAACAGGCGTTCGAGGGCAACCGGGAAACCAACCATGTCTTCGAGCTGCGCGATCATCTGCATCGCCAGCATGCTGTGGCCGCCGATCTGGAAGAAGTCGTCGTGGATGCTGATCGTCTCGACGTTGAGCAGTTGCTGCCAGAGTTCGATCAGCGCTTCTTCCAGTTCCGTGCGCGGTGCCTCGAATTCGGCTTCGGTGGCGGCGCGATCGAGGTGGGGTGCGGGTAGGGCCGCGCGGTCGACTTTGCCGTTGGCGGTCAGCGGCAGCCGGTCGAGGAACAGGAAGTGCTGCGGCACCATGTAGTCGGGCAGACGCTCGGCGAGGTACTCCTGCAGCACCTTCACCTCGGGCTTGTCTTCAGCGACCACGTAGGCGACCAGGCGGGCAGCTTCTTCGAGATCCTTGCGCGCCACCACGACCACGTCGTCGACGCTGGCGTGCTCCTGCAGCAGGGCTTCGATCTCGCCCAACTCGATGCGGTAGCCTCGCACCTTGACCTGGTGGTCGAAACGGCCCAAATAGTCGAAGCGACCGTCGGGCAGCAGGCGGACCAAGTCGCCGGTGCGGTAGATGCGGGCGCCGGCCTCGACACCGGAACCAATACCTCTGGACCCCGCACCTAGGCCGGCGAAGGGATGCGGCATGAAGCGACTGGCGGTCAGTGCGGGGCGACCGAGATAGCCCCAGGCAAGACCATCGCCACCGGCGCACAGTTCACCAGCTGCCCCGGCCGGCACCAGGTCGCCCCGAGCGTCCAGCAGGTAGACGGTGGAGTTGGCGGGCGGGCGGCCGATGGGGACGGAGGCGGCACCGGGGCGAGCGTCTTCGGCGGTGATGCGACCGATCACCGAGTAGACGGTGTTCTCGGCCGGGCCGTAGCCGTTGACCAGGCGTCCACACTGGTCGCCGCTACCCTGTGCGAAGCGGCCAGCAAGCAGGCGGCGGCTGGCTTCGGGATCGACCGCCTCGCCACCGACGATGAGGTCGCGCAAAACATCGAAGGTCGAAGGACGGACGCGCACGGTCTGCGCGAACAACGCAGAGGGAACGAAGGCGTTCTCGACCTGGCGGCTGGCCAGGTAGTGCTCGAAGGCAGCCGGTTCCAGGGTCACCTCGCGCGGCACGACCACCAGGCAACCACCATGCAGCAGCGCCGCCCACAGTTCATAGACAAAGACGTCGAAAGCGGTGTTGACCACCTGGGCGACGCGCAGACCGTCATGGAAATCAGCATAGCCGGTGGCCAGAACCAGGCGGGCCACCGCACGGTGCGGCACGGCCACAGCCTTGGGTCGCCCGGTGGAACCGGAGGTGTAGATCAGGTAGGCCAGATCGAGCGGGGCCAGATCGGCGGCTTCCTGCCTTCCGGGTAGGGACATCCCTGTGTGGGCGCCCTGCGGCGCAGCCGCGTCCGAATCCGTAGTTCCCCGCTCCCCCACCACCACGACGGCCCCACAATCCCGCACCACGAACTCGACGCGCTCCGGCGGGTAGTTGATATCGACGGGCACGTACGCCCCTCCCGCCTTGACCGCTGCTAGCGCCGATTCCGCCAGCGCCAGGCCGCGCTCCAGGTGCAGCGCAACGCGATCGCCGCGACCCACACCCCGAGCCCGGAACTCGGCGGCCAAGCGATCGGTGCGCTGGTCGAGCGTCGCGAAGCTGAGGTGGTGTTCAACCTCGGCGCGCGCGGCGCCGTGGCCCAGGAGTGCCGGCGCTTGCAGCGCGATCGAGTCGCGGCGCGACGCGGCGGCGCGGGCGAAGAGTTCGGGCAGCGAGGCGTCGCGCGGGAAGTCGGTCACCGTGTCGTTGATCTCGATCAGCAGCTGGTGTTGCTCCGCGGGGCGCAGCAGCGGCAGCTCAACCAGCCGCCGAGCGGGGTCCTCGGTGACGGCGGCGAGCAGGGTCTCGAAGTGACCGAGCAGGCGGGCGATAGTGGTGCCGTCGAACAGGCTGCGTCGATAGGCACAGCTGAGTGACAGCACGCGCTGCCCGCGCTCGTCGGAGCCTTCGAAGACCTGCAATTCGAGATCGAACTTGGCCACCACGGCGTCGCTGTCCTGACTGAGCAGGCGCAGTCCCGGCAGGCTGAGTCCACCTTCCCCACCGCCGGTGGGGGCATTTTGCAGCGCGAACAGCACCTGGAAGAGCGGCGAACGGCTGCGATCTCGCTCAGGGGCCAGCTCCTCGACCAGGCGCTCGAAGGGGATGTCCTGGTGGTCGAAGGCACCGAGCGCCGCGATGCGCACGTGCTGCTGCAGGTGGCTGAAGGTAGCGTCGCGATCGAGGCGAGCCCGCAGTACCAGGGTGTTGACGAAGAAGCCGATCAACGGCTCGACTTCGCGCTGACGCCGGCCCGCAATCGGGGTACCGACACCGAAATCGGCTTGCCCGCTCCAGCGCAGCAGCAGAGTCTCGAAGACGCTGAGCAGGGTGACGAAGAGCGTGTTGCCGGCGCTGCGCGCCAACCGGTCGGTGCTCTCCGTGAGGTCGGAACCCAACATGCGAAGCGCGACTCCCGCTACCGGCGTCGCCACCGGCGGACGCGGGCGATCGGTGGGCAGTTCGAGCGCGGGAACACCCGTCAGCTGAGAGCGCCAGTAGGCGAGTTGGACATCGAGGATGGTGCGGCCGGTTTCCCCGTCGAGGCCGGGAGCGGAGCTGGACAGCCAGGCGTGCTGCCAGGCAGCGAAGTCGGCGTACTGGACGGGTAGCTCTGGCAGGGGCAACTCGGATAGTGGCTGCTCGGATTGGGGTTGCAGCGTCCAGCGGCCCTCGACCCAGGCCTTGTAGTGAACCGCCACCTCGTCGACCAAGACACCGACCGACCAGCCGTCACTGGCGATGTGGTGCAGGGTCAGCAGCACGGCATGCTCGGGAACGTCCAGCGCCAGGCGCACCAGCACGGCGCGCAGCATGCGGTCGCGGTCGAGGTGGAACGGGCGCAGCGCGTCGGCGGTCGCCAGACGGCGGGCTTCCACTTCGCGCGCGGCGCTGGACAGAGCGCTCAGGTCGACCAGCGGCAACACCAAGTTGTGCAGCGGCGCCCGGCGCGGCTGCACGACCTGCACCGCGCGCGCCGGCGCCCCCGGCGGGGCGTAGTGGTCGAAGGTGGTCCGCAGACTCTCGTGGCGGTAGACCACGGCGTCGAGAGTCGCGTGCAGGCCGCGCACGTCGAGATCACCAGCCAGGCGCAGCGGCGACGGAATGTTGTAGGTCGCCTGGTTGGGCTCCAGCTGGTCGAGGAAGAAGAGGCGCTGCTGGGCGAAGCTCTGCGGTGCCCGGAAGACTTCGTCCGAGGTTTCTTCCGCGTCGCGCCGCGCATCATCACCCCAGGATCGGGGCCGCGGCTGGGATTCGAGCGGCGGCAGCTGCAGGCGGTGGCCGCCTTGTTGCAGCGCCGCACTCGTGATGGCGGTGGCCAGACCAGCGACGGTGGGCCACTCGAACAAGCTGGCCAGCGACACCTGGAAGCCGAACTGGGCTTCGATCTCGGCCAGGATCTGCGTGGCCAGGATCGAGTGGCCGCCGAGGTCGAAGAAGTCGTCGTCGACACCGATGCGCGACACGTTCAAGTGGCGCATCCAGATGCTGACCAGCACCGCCTCGGTGTCGTTGCGCGACGCCTGGTAGGCGGCACGCACGGTGCCGGCGCCCGCCGCCGCCTGCTCGCCGGCCATCTTGGCCAGAGCTCGGCGGTCGAGCTTGCCGTTGGCGGTCATCGGCAAGGTGTCGAGTAGCACGAAGCGGGCCGGCACCATGTAGGGCGGCAGCTGCTCGGCCAGCGTCTCGCGCACCCCGCGCAGGAAGGCGTTGGTATCTTCGGGGGCGGCTGCCGGCGCGCTCTCCTGGGTGCGGGCGGGCGCCGGCACCACGATACCCACCAGCTGCTTGTCGCTGCCCGTCCCCAGCACCAGCACCGCCGCCTCGCGCACCTGCGGCAGGTCGACCAGGCGCGCCTGGATCTCACCCAGCTCGATGCGGAAGCCGCGCACCTTGACCTGGTGGTCGAGACGCCCCAGGTAGTGCAGTTGGCCGGTGGCATCGAAGCGCATCAGGTCGCCCGTGCGGTACAGGCGGGCACCCGGCTCGTTGCTGAGATCCGCGTACGGGTGTGGTACGAAGCGCTCGGCGGTCAAGGACGGCCGGCCGAGGTAGCCGCGGGCCAGACCCGGCCCCCCGAGCAGCAGCTCCGCCGCGACGCCGAGCGGTGCCGGCTCGCCGGGCGCCGGCCAGCGGCTGCGGTCGAGCAAGAAGATCTCGGTGTAGGCGATCGGCCCTCCCAATGGGACATCCAGTGGCAGGTCCGTCGCTTCTCCGCCGAGACGGCGCACCGGACCGGTGGTGGCAAAGGTGGTGACCTCGGTCGGACCGTACATGTTGCGCAGCACACCGGCCGGTGCGTCGGGGCTGGCCAGCAACGTGTGTACGGTCGACGGATCGACCGTTTCACTGCCCACCAGCAGGGTTTCGAGCTGCCGCAGACCGCCGGTGTACGGCTCGCCCTCGGTGCCGCCACGGACCAGCTGATTGAACACCACCACGGTGAGCGACAGCACGTGCGGTCGCAGCTCGCGCATGCGGCGATCGAGCGCGGCGGGAGATTGCACCAGCGAACTCGACACGCCGACGAGGGTGCCACCGTGCAGCAGCGGCCCCCAGATCTCGAAGGTCGAGGCGTCGAAGGCGACATTGTTGACGTGCACTACGCGCACACCGGGCCTGCCGTGGAAGAAGTCGGTTCCCAAGACCAGGCGCGTCACGCCACGCTGCGCCACCGCGACGCCCTTGGGCACACCGGTGGAACCGGAGGTGTAGATGGCGTAGGCCAGGCGGTCGGGGTGGGTCGAAGGTTCGACCTCGTCTTCTCCGGGTAGAGGCAGGCCCATGTGCCTGCCCTGCGGCGCAGCCGCATCCAGCACCACGCCACCGAACCCGGCCAGCCCCTCGGCCTCCGGCTCCGCCGTCAGCACCACCGCGCAGCCGGCGTCGTGTAGCACGAAGGCCATGCGCTCTGCCGGAGTCGCCAGATCGATCGGGACGTAGAACCCCCCAGCACGCACGACGGCCAGGATGGCGACGATCAGCTCTGGTGTACGCGACAGGTGCAGCGCGACCGCGGTCTCGATACCATGGGCACCCACGCCTTCGGCCCGCAGCACCGATGCCAGCGCACGACTGCGGGCATCGAGCACGGCATAGCTCAGGTTGCGCCGGCCGTAGAGCACGGCAATGGCGTCGGGACGCGCCTCGACCTGCTGGCGGAAGCGGCCGAGCAGGGTCGCCTCGGGCAGCCACGTGCCGTGCGCCGCCGGCACCACGACGTGGTTGCGCTCGATACGCAGCTGGTGGCGCTCGGCGGCGCTGAGCAGCACCAGCTCGGCGAGCGGCTGATCGGGCGCGGCGACGATGGCGGCCAGCAAGATCTCGAAGTGCCGCGCCAGGCGCTCGATGGTGGTGGCGTCGAAGAGGGCGCGGCGGTAGTCGAGGCCCAGGTTGTAGGTGCTCTCGAAGGTCTCCCCCCGCGGTATGCCCGCCTCGAAGAGATTCAGCTCGAGGTCGAAGCGCACCGCCTGGCCGGCGGATTCCATGGCTTCGAGGCCCAACCCGGTGCCCGGGCTCAGGGACATCGGCGCATTCTGCAGCGCGAACAGCGCCTGCGTCAGCGGCGTCTGGTCGAGGGTGCGGTCGGGCTGCAGCTCTTCGATCAAGCGCTCGTACGGCAGATCCTGGTGATCAAAGGCAGCGAGCACGGACGTGCGGGTCCGCTGCAGCAGGGAACGATAGGTGTCTTGCCCCGGCGACGCAGCGCCGATCTCCGCCCGCAAGACCAGCGTGTTGACGAAGAAGCCGATCAGCGGCTCGACCTCAGCCTGGCGACGACCAGCGATCGGTGTGCCGAGAGTGAAGTCGGGCTGGCCGGTGATGCGCCACAGCAAGACCTGGTAGACCGCCAGCAGAGCGGCGAACGGCGTACTTGCCTCCGCCGCGGCCAGGCGGTCGAGGCCGGCCCTGAGCGCTGGCGGCAACAGGCGCTCCGCGCGGCCACCGTGCGAGTCCAGCATGGGTGGGCGCGGATGGTCGAGCGGCAGCTCCAGCACCGGCGCGTCGCCGAGACGGCGATGCCAGAAGCGTAGCTGCGCGTCGAGCACGGTGAACTCGTCATCGTCCGGGACCACTTCGGCGTCCGGCGCTTCCCCGCGCATCGACGCAGGGGCCGGACTGGACAGCCAGGCGCGCTGCCAGGCGGCGTAGTCGGCGTACTGCACGGGCAAGGGCGGTAGCGCTGCCTCGGCGCGCACGACACCCGCCCCGCCTTCCAGCGCGCCGTAGAGCGCGGTGAACTCGCTCATGAACACGCCCAGCGACCAGCCGTCGGCGGCGATGTGGTGGACATTGACCAGAATGGCATGCTCGTCGGGTGCCCGGCGCACCAGCAGCGTGCGCAGCACGGGACCGGTTTCGAGGTCGAAGGGCATGCCCGCGGCCCGCGCCGCGAGGGTGCGTGCCACCGGACTGCGGTCAGCGCTGTCCGAACCACCCTCGAGGCGTTGCAGGTCGATCAACGGTAGCTGGAGACCAGCCCAATCGCGCGCTAGGTCCGTCTCCACGACCTGCCGTGGCTCGCCGCCGGCCATGCGGTAGTGCGTGCGCAACACTTCGTGGCGCTCGATGATGATGTCGAGCGCTTGCTGGCAGCGCGCCACCGACAGCGGGCCGCGCAGGCGGTAGGCGGTGGGAATGTTGTAGGCGGTATCGGCCGGTGCCAGGCGGTGCAGGAACCACATACGCTGCTGGGCGAAGGACAGCGGCCAGCCGGCTTCCGGATGCGCGTGGTCTCGGGCTGACGTATCGATCGGTGGTAGCACGACCTGGCCAGCACCCGCCGCGCCGTCGCGCACCGCCGCCACCTGCTGCGCCAGCCCGGCGATGTGCGGCTCCTGGAACAACTGCTGCAAGCCCAGTTCAATACCGTAGGTGGAGCGCAGTCGGCTGATCAGCTGGGTACCGAGCAACGAGTGGCCGCCGAGCTCGAACCAGCTGTCGTAGCGCCCGACCGGCGCGACGCCGAGCAGGTCACGCCACAGGCCGGCCAGCTCGCGCTCCAGGCCCTCCTCAGGCTCGACAAAGGCGGTCGCCAGGGCTGGCCGATCATAGGAACCGCCCGCCGTCGTGGTCGGCGCGGCGGCCACGGGTGCGGGCGCTCCACCTGCACCACCGTCCAGGCCTTGATCTGCCGGGCCTTCTCCACTGGCTGAAGATGGAGCCGGTGCAGCCCCGGTGGGCAGCGCGCGCTCGATCCAGTAGCGCTGGCGGTCGAAGGCGTAGAGCGGCAAGCGCACCTTGCGCCGCGTCTCCTCGGCATACAGGGCCGCGCTATCCAGCGGTCGCCCGGCCAGCCACAGCTTGCCGAGCGTGGTCAGCAGGAAGGCCTGCGCATCGCCGCGTTCGTACGACGGCGGCAGGCTGGGCAGCACCAGCTTGTCGGCCGGCGCCGCCTCGTGCTGCACGGCCAGGCTGCCGAGACCGAAGCCGGGACCAATTTCCAGTAGCGCGCGTGACGGCTCGCGCCACAGCTCGGCAATGGCATCGGCGAAGCGCACGGTACCGGTGAGGTGACGCGCCCAGTACGCCGGATCGGTGGCGTCTTCGGGTCGGATCCAGGTACCGGTGACGTTGGAAAGGTAGGGCACCTGCGGCGGTCGCAGCGTCTTGGATGCCAGCAGCGCTTGCAGCTGCCCGGCGACCCCGTCCATCAGGTAGCTGTGGAAAGCGTGGTCGGTGGGCAGACGGCGGTGCGGGATCTCTTCTCCCGCGCGCAGCACGGCCTCCAGCGCCTCGACGGCGGACGGAGCGCCCGCGGCGACGCACACCTCGGGGGCATTGACCGCCGCCAGCGACAGCCGGTGTCCGTCGGCGGCGAGCGCGTCGAGGTGCTGTTGCAGCTCGGCCTCGGGCAACGACACGGCGAGCATGGCGCCCTCGGGCAGAGCCTCGATCAGGCGTGCTCGCTCGGCCACCACTTCCAGCGCGTCCTCCAGGCTAAAGACACCGGCCAGGCAGGCGGCGGTGTACTCGCCCAGGCTGTAGCCGACCAGCGCCTGCGGCGTCACGCCCCAGCTCTGCCACAGCTTGGCCAGCGCGTAGCCGAGCACGAACATCGCCGGCTGCAGCGCAAGCGTGCGGTTGAGCTCCGAGTCGTGGCTGCCAGTGCTCGCACCGGTGCCAGAACCAGAGGCGCGACCGAGCATGCGCTTGAGGTCGAGTTTGCCGCCCGTCTCGGAGGACGTCGCTACGTCTGCAGTCTCTTTCGGCCATAGCAACTCGCGCAGGTCGGCGCCCAGGGCGTCGTTCAGGCGCGGCGCCAGCAGGTCACAACAGGTGTCGATCGCCTGGCGGAAGACCGGCTCGCGCTCGTACAACGCCCGCCCCATGCCGGGGTACTGATCGCCGACGCCGGCGAGCAGGAAGATAGCCGGCCTCTTGCTCTCCTTGACGCCACCGGTGGCCGACGTGCCGTGCAGCAGCCGAGGCGGCTGCTCACCGCGCAAGATCGCCGCCGCCCCGGCCGTGTCATCCCGCCGCACCACCAGCGCTCGGCGGTACTCGAAGACACCGCGACCAGTTTGTAGCGTCCAGGCGGCGTCGGCCAGGTCCCAGCTCTGTTGCTCAATATGGGCTTGCTCGATATGGGCCTGCCCGGAGTGGGCCTCGAAGTCGTCGGCGAGACGGGCGCAGTTGCCGTCCAGGGCCTCGGGACTGTGTCCGGAGACCACCAGCAGCTGCCAGTCCCTCGAAGGTCGCTGCGCCGCCCCGGCCTCGGAACTCGACGCCCACGCCGGTGCCTCTTCCAGCACCACGTGCGCGTTGGTGCCGCCGATGCCGAACGAGCTGACGCCGGCGCGACGTGGCGTGCCGGTGCCCGACTCGGGCCACGACTGCAGCGCGTTGTTGACGTAGAAGCGGCCGCCGAAATCGATCTTGGGATTGGGCTCTTCGCCACCCAGGTTGGGCGGTAGCTGGCCGTGGTGCAAGGCCAGCGCCGTCTTGATCAGCCCCGCGACACCGGCGGCGGCGTCGAGGTGGCCGATGTTGCTCTTGACCGAGCCGATGGCGACGTCGGGGGTGTTGGTACCTTCGCTTCGGCCGAAGACCTCGGTCAGGGCACGCACTTCGATCGGGTCGCCCAGGTCGGTCGCCGAGCCGTGCCCCTCGATGTACTGCACGCTCGCCGGCTCGACGCCCGCGGCGCGCTGCGCCTGGCGGATCGCCTTGGCCTGGCCGACCACGCTGGGTGCGGTGTAGCCGACCTTGGAGGCACCGTCGTTGTTGATCGCGGTGCCGCGGATCACCGCATACACCGCGTCGCCGTCACGCTCGGCGTCGGCCAGGCGCTTGAGCACCACGACGCCGACGCCGTTGCCCGGCACCGAGCCGGTGGCGGTGGCGCCGTAAGAGCGGCAGTGGCCGTCCTTGGACGAGATGCCGCTGGGTTCGTAGAGATAGCCCTCAGGCGCGGCGTTGACCGATACGCCGCCGGCCATCGCCATCTCGCAACCGCCGTCGAGCAGCGCCTGGCAGGCCATGTGGGTAGCCACCAGTGCCGTCGAGCACGCGGTCTGCACGTTGACCGACGGACCTTCGAGGTCCAGGCGATAGGACACCGGCAGCGTCAGCGTCGTCGAGTTGCCGGCCAGCGTCGCCTGCACGCCGCCGAGCGACGCCATCAGGCCGGGCTGCGAGTAGAGGTTGTACAGATAGGTGCTCTGGGTCGCGCCGCCGAACACGCCGATCCGTCCCGCGTAGCGGTAGGGATCGCAGCCAGCATCCTCCAAAGCATGCCAGGCGGTCTCCAGGAACAGCCGCTGCTGTGGGTCGAGCAACTCGGCCTCGCGCGGGGCGTAGCCGAAGAAGCGGGCGTCGAAGGTCTGGATCTCGTCCAGGCTGCCGTGCACCGGCACGTACTCGGGATGGTCGACGATCTCGGCCGGCACGCCGTGTGCCATCAGCTCTTCGCGGCTGTAGTGGCGCAGGCACTCGACACCCTGGCTCAGGTTGCGCCAGAAGGCATCGAGGTCGTCGGCGCGCGGGAAACGGCCAGCCATGCCGACGATGGCGATGGCACGCGCTTCAGGTGCCGCGGCGGTGAGCACCGCCGGCTGTGCCATAGCGTCGGCGGCCGGCGTCGCGACCGAGGTCACGGTGGCATCCAGGTCGAGCGAGCCATCATCCAGATAAGCAGCGAAGTCACCGACGGTCGGGAACTGGAACAGGTCGACGATGGCGATCTCGCGCCCGAACTCGGCCTGCAGTTTCTCCTGCAGCTCGACCAGCATCAGCGAGTGGCCGCCCAGCTCGAAGAAGTGGTCGTCCGGCCGCACTTCCTCGACGCCCAGCACCTCGGCCCAGATCGCCGCGATGCGCGACTCTAGCCCGGTCGCCGGCACCAGTGCCGCGCTCGCCTTGCGCCGCGCCCATTCCGGAGGCGGCAGGGCGCCGCGATCGATCTTGCCGTTGGGGTTGAGCGGCAAGCGCTCGACGATGACAAAGCCCGCCGGCACCATGAAGTCGGGCACCTGCTCGGCCAGGTGTGCACGCAGCTCGGCAGACGTCACCGGCGCCAGGTAGTCCTCGCCGGAACTCGCGGCCTCGGTCGATGGTGCCCCTGTCGATGGTGCCTCGATCCAGGCGACGAGCACCGGATCGCCCTGCGGGTTGGGCCGCACCTCGACCACCGCCGCCTCGACATGCGGGTGCCGGCGCAGACGTGCTTCGATCTCGCCCGGTTCGATGCGCAGACCGCGCAGCTTGACCTGGTGGTCGAGGCGGCCAAGGAAGTCCAGGCGGCCGTCGGGCAGGAAGCGGGCGAGGTCGCCGACGCGGTAGAGGCGCTCGCCCCGACCGGCAGAGAGGGGCGCGGGGTCGGGGATGAAGCGTTCGGCGGTGAGCGCGGGGCGGCCGAGGTAGCCACGCGCCAGGCCGGCACCGGCGAGGTGGACTTCGCCCGCGACGCCGGTCGGTACTGGCCGCAGACGGCGGTCGAGCACGCGCACGTCGCTGCCGCTGACCGCGCGACCGACAGTGATCGGCGGCACGGGTGGCCACGGACTGCCTGTCGACACATCGCCAGAACGAGGGACGCCAGCTAGATGTATCGCACCGCCGACGCGCGCGACCGTCGAGTACGTGGTGTCCTCGGACGGACCGTACATGTTGTACACCGCCTCGACGTGGGGCGCCTGCTCGTGCAGCCGCCGCACCAGCTCGCGGCTCAGCGGTTCGCCAGCCAGGTTGACAGTGCGAATCGACGATGGCAGACCTTCTGCACCGTTCTTCGCAGCGACCCGCAGCAAGTCTGCGGCTGCCGAGGGCACGGTGTTGAGCACACTGACGCGCGACGCAGCCGGCAGCTTGGGCAGCTGCAGCGCGTTGGCGGCGATCACCACGCAGCCCCCGTAGGCGAGGGTGACGAAGGTCTCGTAGATCGAGATGTCGAAGCACATCGAGGTGCCGGCGAGCATGCCCGGCTGCGGTCCGTCCGCATCCAGCGACATGTCGGCCGGTGCCTGCGGACTGCCGGCCCAGGCCGCCAGCTGCAGCGTGCTGCGGTGCTCGATCGCCACGCCCTTGGGGCGGCCGGTCGAGCCCGAGGTGTAGATCAGGTAGGCCAGGTTTCGCGGCTCGCCGGGCGCGAAGCTCGCGGACGCGGTGTCGCTCGACGGCTCGAGCCAAGAACTCAGCTCGAAGACCGGCACGCTCAACTCGCCGAGCTGGGCCGTGCGGTCCCGATCGACCAGGACCATCGATGCTTGGCTGTCTTCCAGGATGAAGCGCAGGCGCTCCGTCGGGTACTTCGGATCGAGCGGCGCGTAGAAGGCACCGCTTCCCAGCACGCCGAGCAGCGTCAGCACCAGCTCGGCACCGCGGTCGGCGCACACCGCCACCGCCACTTCCGGCCCAGCACCGTGCGCGCGCAAGCGCTCGGACAGGCCGGCGGCGCGGCGTACCGCTTCACCGAAGCTGACGTGGTGGAAGCCGTCGACCAGCGCCACCGCGTCCGGCCGGCGCGTCGCCGCATACGCGACCAGCTCGTGCAGACCACCCGGTAGGTGCGCCGGTAAGGGCGTGGCCGGTGCACCCGGTCCCCACTCATGACGCAACTGGTGGCGCTCGGCCGGCCGCAACCAATCGATCGCCGCCAGCGGCGTCTCGGGCGCGGCGACCAGCGCTTCGAGCAGCACGCGGTAGTTGTCCCCCAGGCGTAGCACGGTGCTGGCGTCGAACAGCGCGGTGGCGTATTCGAGGTCGCCCTGCAGGCTGCCGCCGGGACCGTCCGAGAAAGTGAAGGTGAGGTCGAACTTGGTGGCTTCGAGCGTCGCGCTGAGGGTCTCCAGCTCGAGCCCGCCCGCCGCCTCGTCTCCGTCCTCACCGCCAACCGCCGCGGCATCCCCCGTCGTCCACGGCAGGTTCTGCAGCGCGAACATCACCTGGAACAGCGGTGAATAGCTCAGATCACGCTGCGGCGCCAGCTCTTGCACCAGCTGCTCGAAGGGCACGTCCTGGTGGGCGTAGCCATCGAGGGTGGTGCGGCGAGCGCGTTCGAGCACGTCGCGGAAGTTGTCCGTCGGCGCCACGCGACCGCGCAGCACCAGTGTGTTGACGAAGAAGCCGATCAGCCCCTCGGTCTCCCCTCGGTTGCGCCCGGCGACCGGCGTTCCGACGGCCAGGTCGCGGGTACCGGCAAAGCGCGCCAGCAGGATCTGGAAGCCGGCCAGCAGCACCTGGAAGGGCGTCGCACCATGCTCCTTGCCCAGCTCGCGCAGGCGCTGCGCCAGGCGTGCCGACAGCTGCATGTGGCGCACCGAGCCGGCCAGGTTCTGCACCGCCGGCCGCGGACGATCGGTAGGCAGTTCGAGGCGTGGCGGCAGGCCGGTGAGGGTGTCGCGCCAGTGCTGCAGCTCGGCTTCCAGCACCTCACCGCGCAGCCAGCCACGCTGCCACACCGCGAAGTCGGCGTATTGCAACGCCAGCGGCGGCAACGGCGAAGGCTCACCCCGGCGCAGGGCGTGGTAGAGCGTCGAAACCTCGCTCAGGAAGATGCCCATCGACCAGCCGTCGCTGATGATGTGGTGCATGCTGCCCAGAAGCGCATGATCGCCGCTCGCGTCCGTGGCTGCGAGACGGATCACAGGCACCCGCAGTAGTGGCCCGCTGGTCAGGTCGAAGGGCCGGTTGATCGCGGCCTGCGTCAGGCGCGCCAGTTCGGACTCACGGCTACGCGAGGACAAGGCCCGAAGATCGACCAAGGTCTGCTCCACCGCCGGAGACTCAGCAGCACCCGCCGCAGGAGCGACCGCAACTCGCTGGACGGTCTTGCCATTGACCACGCCGAAGGTGGTGCGCAGCACCTCGTGACGGCGCACCATCTCGACCACCGCGCGACGCCACGGGCGCATATCCAGCGTGCCCTGTAGGCGCACCGGCAGCGGCATGTTGTAGCTCAGGTTGCCCGGGTCCATGCGGTCGAGGAACCACAGCCGCTCCTGGGCGAAGGACAGCGCCGGATTTCCCTGGCGCGTGCGCGCGACCAGCGGCGGCGCGGCCTGCCGGCGGGCACTCGACTGCAAGGTCTCGACCAGGCGCGCCTGCGCCGCGAGGGTGGTGTGCTCGAACAGCTGCAGCAGCGGCACCTCGACGCCAGCGAAGGTGCGCAGACGCGACATCAGCTGGGTGGCGAGTAGCGAGTGGCCACCGAGCTGGAAGAAGTCATCCTCAGCCGAGAAAGCCTCGGTACCCAGCAGCTCGACCCAGATGCCCGCAATCTGGATCTCGAGCGGCGTCGACGGTGCCCGCCCCTCGACCGCGGCGGCACCGGTACCGCGCCAGTCCGGCGTCGGCAGAGCGCGCCGGTCGAGCTTGCCGTTGGCGGTCAGCGGCAGGGCGTCGAGCCGTTGGTAGGTCGGCGGCACCATGTGCGCGGGCAAGTGCTGGCGCAGGAAAGCAGGCAGCTCCTCGATATCGGCCTCTCCCACCAGGTACGCCACCAGGCGCGGGCCGCCGGGGGCGTCCGGCCGCAGTACGACCGCCGCCGCCTCAATCGCCGGGTGTGCCGCCAGCGCCGCTTCGATCTCGCCCGGCTCGATGCGGAAGCCGCGCAGCTTGACCTGCTGGTCGATGCGGCCGAGGAATTCCAGGCGGCCGTCCGGCAGGGTGCGCAGCAGGTCGCCGGTGCGATACATGCGATCGCCGGAGGAACCCCTCACCCCTGGGCGCTGCGCGCAGAAGGGATCGGGGACGAAGGCTTGGGCAGTCAAGGCGGGACGATCACGGTAGCCACGCGCCACGCCGGCGCCGGCGATGCAACCTTCGCCCGGTACGCCCAGCGGTGCCGGGCGCAACGTCGGTTCCAGCACGTAGACGCGGTGACCGGGCACCGGCTTACCGATGGTGGGCAGACCCAGCGTGCCGATGTGCTCGCCGCGCACCACCGGTCCCGAGGTACTGAGCACCGTGCACTCGGTGGGACCGTACTGGTTGACCAGCGTCAACGGCCAAGCTGCACCCGGTGCCCGGTGCGCGCGATCGGCGCCGATGCCGAGAATCCGCAGGGCCAGGCCGGGCGGCGGTTCTAGCTCCAGCATGGCTTCGGCCAGCGGCGTCACCAGGAAGGTGAAGTCGGCGCGCAGCTCGTGCAGCCAGGCCAGCAGGGCGGCGGGTGTTTCGCGCTGCTCTGGCGTCGGCAGGCCGAGCAGACCCCCGGCAGTCAGCAGCGGCCAGGTTTCGAGCACTGAGGCGTCGAAGCCGAGACCGGCGACCAGGCAGCTACGCGTGTGCGGCCCGAAGCCGAACTCGGCGGCGCGGTGGTCGAGCAGCTGCGTCAGCGTACCGTGCGTGACCACCACACCCTTGGGCTTGCCGGTCGAGCCCGAGGTGTAGATGACGTAAGCCGCGTGCAACGGATCGGAAGTCACCGGTTCGAGCACTGGCATGTCCGCCGTCCCGAGCCCCGCGGGCCAGCTGGACTCGCAGGGCGCGCCATCAGCGTCGAGGTGCAACGTCTGCAGCCCCCGCGGCAACTCCTGCCCGTGCACCTCCAACAGCTGCGCCGAGAGGTCGAGCGCCGGACTGGTCAGCAACAACTCTGCGCCGGCGTCTGCCAGTTGGTACGCGACGCGCTCGGCCGGAGAGTCGGGATCGAGCGGCAGGTAGGCGGCGCCGGTCCACAGCACCGCCAGCTGCGCCACGATCAGCCCCGGCGTGCGTGGCAAGGCGATGGCGACCACACCCTCCGGCCCGAGCGGCATGCCGCCAGCCAGGGTACTCAAGGCACGCAGCTGGGCAGCCAGGCGTGACGCCCGCTCGATCAGCTCGCCGTAGCTCACCGTCTCGCCCGCCTGCAGCAGCGCCGGAGCCTGCGGTTGATGCTCGGCCTGCACAGCGACGCGCGCATGCACCGGGACGAAAGAGTGGATCGGCGTGGAGGCGGCGGTGGACTCGTTCTCCAGCGGCGGCCCTCCATCGGCCAGCGCCAGTACCTGGCGCTGCTCGGCAGCATCCAGCAGCGGCAATTCGGCCAGCGCCCGCGACGGCGTGTCGACGGCAGCTCCGAGGAAGGTACCCAGGTGGCCGAGCAGGCGGTCGAGGGTGGCGGCGTCGAAGAGGTCGGTGTTGTATTCGAGGCTGCCGTAGTAGCCGGCCTCGCCGGCGCCGGCCGCGGAACCCGCGGGAGCCTCGAAGAGGTTGAGCGTCAAATCGAACTTGGCCGTGCCGCCCTCGGCTTCCAGCGGCTCCAGCTTGACGCCCGGCAGCTGGATGGTGCCAACATCGGCGTTCTGCAGCGCGAAGAGCACCTGGTACAGCGGCGAGTGCGACGGGTTGCGCTCGCGCACCAGCTCGTTGACCAGGCGCTCGAACGGGATGTTCTGGTGTTGGTAGGCCTCCAAGGTGTGCCGGCGCAGGGCACGTACCAGGTCGCCGAAGCTGGTGTCCGCGCGCCACTCGGAGCGCAGCACCAGGGTGTTGACGAAGAAACCGACCAGCGGCTCGATGTCGCGCCGGTTGCGGCCAGCGATCGGTGAACCGACGGCCACGTCACGGCTGCGGGCCCAGCGACCGAGGACGGCCTGGAAGGCGCCGAGCAGAACCATGAAGGTGGTCGCCCCCGTGTCGCGTACCAGCGCGTCGACGCCGGCCTTGACCTCGGCGTTCAGCTGCACCGGGCGATCGCTGCCGGCGTAGGTCTGCACCGGCGGGCGCGGACGGTCGGTGGGCAGCTCGAGGCGCGGCGCCAGCCCAGCCAGCGATGCGCGCCAGAAGCTCAGCTCGTGCTCCAGCACCGTCGTGCCCTGGGCGTCACGGCTCTCCAGCCAGGTGCGCTGCCAGGTGGCGAAGTCGGCGTATTGCAGGGTCAGTGGCGCCAGCGCAGCCCGGAGCGAGTTGCCCTCGACGGCCGCAGCATAGAGCGCCGTCAGCTCCTGCACGAAGACACCCATCGACCAGCCGTCGCTGATGATGTGGTGCATGTTGACGATCAGCGCATAGTCTCCAGCAGTGCCTCCTCCAGAGGCGGCGTCGACATGGCCTTGCAGACGCAGCAGCTGTACGCGCAGTAGCGGCCCCTGTTCGAGATCGAAGGGATTGAGCACCTCGCGTTCGGCCAGACGGCGCGTCTCGACCAGGCGGGCGGCCTCTGGCAAGGCTGACAAATCGAGCGCCACCATGCCGACGGACCGCAGGTCCCCGGCCTGGGCCGGTGGCGGCGCGATGATCTGTAGCGGCTCGTGGCCGCTGGCGCTGAAGGTCGTACGCAGCACTTCGTGCCGGCGCACGATCTCGACCACCGACCGGAGCAAGGCGCGCACGTCCAGGGCGCCACGCAGGCGCAACGCGGTCGGCAGGTTGTACAGCGGACTGCCCGGCTCCAGCTGGTCGAGGAACCACAGGCGCTCCTGGGCGAACGACAGCCGGGGAGGCACCAGCGGCCGGCCGTCTTCGCCGCGCGCCAGCGGTTCCAGCGGCGGCGGCGGTACGGCAGTGCTGACGACACCCAGGCGATGGTCCACCAGCAACGCCAGCGCCGCCAGATCGTCGGCCTCGAAGACTTCCGCCAGCGTCAGCTCGACGGAGAAACGCTCACGCAGACGCGACACCACCTGCGTCGCCAGCAGACTGTGGCCGCCGACGGTGAAGAAGTTGTCGAGCCGGCCAACCCTCTCGATTCCCAGCACGTCACACCACACTGCCGCCACACCCTCTTCGGTGGCGCCCAGCGGCGCCACGAACTCGACGCCCGCGGGCGCGCCCAGCTCGGGCAGCGGCAGCGCCTTGCGATCGACCTTGCCGTTGGGCGTCAGCGGCAATTCGCCGAGCGTGACGAAGGCGGACGGCACCATGTAGTCCGGCAGCTTGGCGCGCAGGTGGTCACGCAGATCGGCATCAGAGACCGTCTCCCCCTCTGCCACCACCCACGCCACCAAACGACGCTCCCCCTCTACCTCCGGCGCCAGCACCACGGCGTCGGTCAGCCGCGGATGCGCTTGCAACAACGCCGTGATCTCGCCCAGCTCGATGCGCAAGCCGCGCACCTTGACCTGGTCGTCGATACGGCCGAGGAATTCGAGGTCGCCGCTGGGGAGCCAGCGCACCAGGTCGCCAGTGATGTACAACCGGCCGCCAGGGTTGTCGGTGCCAGCGAAGCGGGCGCGGTAGGGGTCGGGCAGGAAGCGTTCGGCGGTCAGGCTGGGTCGATACAGGTAGCCACGGGTGACGCCGTCGCCACCGACCCACAACTCACCCGGCGCACCGATGCCCTGCAGCCGGCCCTGGCGGTCGACGACGTAGCCGTAGGTGTTGGCAACCGGCCGGCCGATCGGCACGCTGCCGGCCTCCTGGGGCAGAAACTCGGCGCGGTAGGTCGACAGCATGGTGCTGTTCTCGGCCGGGCCGTAGCCGTTGACCATGGGAGGCCTGAGGCCCAGCGAGGTCATGCCGGCAACGAAGCGATGCACCGCCGCCGGATCGCCAGCCTCGCCACCGAAGGTCAGCTGCTTGGCGCCACGGAACCAGCGCGGGTCCTCGTCGGCCAGCAGGTTGTAAATGGCGGTGGTCAGCACCACGGTGTCCAGCTTCTCGCGCGCCACCGTCTCGGCGAGCGCGCGCGGGTCGAGCATTACCGGTCGCGGTACGCCGACGAGCGTGCCACCGTTGAGCAACGCGCCCCATAGCTCGATGCCAGCGGCGTCGAAGGCGACGTTGTTCATCTGTGTCGCCCGCTCGCCCGGCTCGAAGCGCAGGAAGGGCGACTGCCAGGACAAGCGCATCAGGCCTCGGTGCGGCACCATGACCCCCTTCGGCTTGCCGGTCGAACCGGAGGTGTAGACCACCAGCGCCAAAGTCTCGGCCAGTTGCGTGCGACCCGCGGGCGCCAGGCGCGGTCGCGTCACCGGCCAGCCGGCGAGCAGGCGCCAGTCCCCGTCGCGACCGCTGGCGTCGAGACTGAGGAGCGGCGTCGTGGCGGTCTCGGACGTCAACGCTTCCGGCAGGCCGCCGCGCGATGCCGGATCAGTGATCACCGCCGCGGCGCGGGCGTCGCCGAGCATGTAGGCGACGCGCTCGGGCGGATAGCTGAGATCGATCGGCAGGTAGGCGGCACCGGCCTTGAGCACGCCGAGGATGGCCACCAACAGCTCCGGCGAGCGGCGCAGGTAGAGCGCCACCGGCTGCTCTGGCTCGACGCCGAGCGCCTGCAGGTGCCAGGCCAGGCGGCTGGCGCGGGCGTCCAGCTCGGCGTAGGTGATGCCGTGCTGGAAGCCGTGGCGGGCGAACTCGGCCGGCTCGTCGACGGTCGGGAAGACGACCGCCATGCGGTGCGGCACCTCGTCTGCCCAGGCCTCGAAGATCTCGACGATGCCGTGCTGCGGATAGTCGCGCTCGTCGGCGTTCCACTCGCACAGCACCTGGTGGCGCTCAGCGGCGCTGAGCAGCGAGAGATCGACCAGCTGGGCGCGCGGCTCCGCCACCGCCGACGCCAGCAGCTCAGTGTAGGCGCGGCCCCAACGATGCAGGGTGGTGTCATCAAACAGGTCGGTGCTGTACTCCCACTGGCCGAGCAGGCCGTCCGCGGCTTCGCCACCAGGATCATCGGGAAGCTCCCAGACGGTGAGCGTCACGTCGTGGCGCGCGGTCGCCGACTCGGCTTCCAGCGGCTGGATCGTCAGGCCGGTGGTGCCACCCTCGGTGAGCGCCGGCATCGGCATGTTCTGCAACAGGAAAACGACCTGATAGATCGGCTCGTAGGCCAGGTTGCGCTGCGGCGCCAGCTCTTCGACCAGGCGCTCGAAGGGCACATCCTGGTGCGCAAAAGCCGTCAGGCTGACGCCGCGCACCTGCTCCAGCAGGTCGACGAAGCTGAGGTCACCGCGCAGCTGGCCGCGCATCACCAGGGTGTTGACGAAGAAGCCGATCAGCGGCTCGATCTCGGCCCGGTTGCGTCCCGCCACTGGCGAGCCAACGACGATGTCGCGCTCACCCGAGATGCGGTAGAGCAAGACCTGGTAAGCAGCGAGCAGGAACATGAAGAGGGTGGCGCCGTGCTCGCGCGCCAGCTCGGCAATACCGTCGCGGATCGACGCCGGGACGCGGAACGGCCGTGAGGCCCCCTGGAAACTCTGCATCGACGGCCGCGGGCGGTCGGTGGGCAGTTCGAGGAGCGGCGGCGCTCCGGCCAGCACACGCCGCCAGTGCGCCAGCTCGGCGTCCAGCACCTCGCCGTGCAGCCACGAGCGCTGCCAGGCGGCGAAATCGACGTACTGGATGGCCAGTGCCGGCAGAACCTCCTCGACGTTCCTTTCGCTCGTGTAGAGACGGACGAACTCGTCGAGGAAGACGCCCATCGACCAGCCGTCGCTGATCGAGTGGTGCATGACCACGAAGATGCCCCATAGTTCCGGCGCCACGCGCACCAGGGTCAAGCGCAGCAACGGCCCGGCCGCCAGGTCGAAGCTGAAGCTCATCGCTTGGCCGGCCAGGCGGCGCAATTCAGCGCGCGCGTCGTCTTCGCACAGAGCCGTCAGGTCCGGCGACGGAATGGGCAGGAACGGCCGAGGCGCGTCGACCCGTTGCACCGGCCGCCGCTGTGGTCCCTCGCCGACCTCGACGAAGTGCGTGCGCAGCGACGCGTGCCGGTGCACCAGCTGCACCATCACGCGGTGCAGGCGCGCCGGCTGCAAAGCGCCACGCAGGAGCTGCACGTCGCCCAAGTTGTAGAACGGATTGCCCGGCGCCAGCTGGTCGAGGAACCACAGACGCTGCTGCGCGAAGGACAGCGGGAAGCCGTCGCGGTAAGCCGGGTCGTCGCCGTCCGCGGGCACCAGCGGCGGCAGCGTGTCGACCGCGCCGATGGCGCGCAGCCGCTCCAGCTCCGCCGCCTGCGCCGCCAGCGTCGGCAGTTCGAACAGTGCCGACAGCGGCAGCTCGACGCGCAACTCCGCGCGCACGCGCGAAGTCAGCTGTGTCGCCAACAGGCTGTGGCCGCCGAGCTGGAAGAAGTTGTCGTCCAGGCCCACCCGCTCGACACCCAGCACGCCGCGCCACACCGAGGCCAATTGTTCCTCGACCGCCGTGCGCGGCGCGCGGTAGGGCTTGTCTCCGGTCACCGTGGTGCCGGCCGCCAGGTCGCCGGTGGTCAGGCGGGTGGTGAGAGTCTTGCGGTCGACCTTGCCGCTGCCGGTGAGCGGCAGAGTGTCGAGGGAGAGAAAATGCGCCGGCACCATGTAGTCGGGGAGATGGGCGGCGAGGTGAGAGCGGAGGGCGACATCCGAAGTCCGATGTAGGGGCGGCCCCATGTGGCCGCCCTCCGGGGTGGGGGTCGCATCCGGATCCGTCTCCTCTACCACCACCGCCACCAACCGCCGTTCCACTCCCTCCCCCACTGCCAACACCACCGCCTGGGCCACACCCTCGACCTCGGCCAGCACGGCCTCGATCTCGCCCAACTCGATGCGGAAACCCCGCAGCTTGACCTGGTGGTCAAGACGGCCGAGGTATTCGAGCGAACCATCGCCGAGACGGCGTGCCAGGTCACCGGTGCGGTAGAGACGGTCTCCGGGTTGACTACTCGAATCGACACCGGCCCAGGGATCGGGCACGAAGGCGGCGGCGGTCAGGGCCGGGCGACCGCGATAGCCACGCGCCAGGCCGGGACCACCGAAGTAGAGTGCCGCCGGGGCGCCGGCTGGCGCTTCAGTGCCGCCCCACTCCAGCAGGCGCGGCACGGCACCGGCGACCGGAGCACCGATCGGGATGCGCCGGAAGTTCGCCGGCAGACGGCAGCCGGTGACCCAGACGGTCGTCTCGGTGGGACCGTAGAGGTTCCACAGCTCGGCCCGCGCCTGCGCACCGGCCAGCATCTCCTTGGCCAGATCCGCCGGCAGCGCCTCGCCGGTGGAGACCCGCCGTAGTCCGGGTCGCGCCGTCCAGCCCGCCGCCTGCAACAAGCGCCAGGTGGCCGGCGTCGCCTGCACCAGGTCGGCACCGATGGCGTCGAGACGGCGCGCCAGTTTCTCGCCGTCGATCGCCGTTGCCCGGCTCACCACCTCGACGCGCCCACCCGCCGCCAGCGGTAGGAAGACTTCGGCCACCGAGATGTCGAACGAGATGGTGGTCAGCGCCACCATCGAGCGCATGCCGGGCCGCCACAGGCTACCCGCGCGCGTCTCGCTGCCAGCCAGGTCTTCGAGCAGGTTGACCGCGGCGGCGTGCGGAATCTCGACGCCCTTGGGCTTGCCGGTGGAGCCAGAAGTGTAGATGACGTAGGCGAGCGACGGGTCCGGAGGTGTCCCCGCTCCCGCATCCTCGATCACGTACTGCCGCCGCTCTTCCGGCATCGCCGCATCCAGCGGCAAATAAGCACCGCCCGCCACCAGCACCGCCAGCAGCTGCGCCGGCAAGTCAGCGTCGCGCTCGGGACTGACCGCGACGACCTGGCCGCACAGATCACCCAGTTCGGACGCCAACTGCTCGACGCGCCGCGCCAACATGCCGTAGCTGATGTGACGGCCAGCCTCGTCGGCGACAGCGACGGCGTCGGGAATACGCTCGACGTGACGCAGTGCTAGTTCGTGGAGTGCCAGCTCCTGGAGAACGGGAGCAGGAGGCTCGATGGGCCGTGGTGAGTAGTTCCACTCGCGCACCTGCTGCTGCTCGACGCCCGTGAGTAGTGACAGGCGCTCCAGCGAGGTCGACGGTGCACTAGCGACGCGCGCCAGCAGCGTCCGGTAGGCGCGCATCAGGCGCCGCATGCTGGTGTCGTCGAACAGGTCGGTGTTGTAGTCGAGACGGCAGAAGTAGAGGGCACCCTCCTCGTCCCGGCCCTGCGTGACGTTGAGCGTCAGCTCGAAACGGGCAATGTGCTCCTCCACCTCCAGTGGCCGCAGCTCCAGGCCACGCAGACCACCTCCGCCACCGCCCGGTGGAGTGTTGTGGAGCGCGAACAGCACCTGGAACAGCGGCGCGTGCGACATGTCACGTTCCCGTGTCAGCTCATCCACCAGGCGCTCGAAGGGCGCATTCGGATGCGCAAAGGCACCCAGCGTGTCCGTGCGCACCTGCGCCAGCAGCTGCTCGAAGCTCTGCCCCGCCGGCAACTCGGCACGCAGCACCAAGGTGTTGACGAAGAAACCGATCAGCGGCTCCAGCTCGGGACGATCCCGGCCGGCGATCGGCGTGCCGACGGCCAGGTCGCGCACGCGCGCCCAGCGGCCGAGCAGCGCCTGGAACAACGCCAGCAGCACCATGAACGGCGTGGCCCCGGCATGACGAGCAAGGCGGTCGACACTGTCGGCCAGCTCAGCGCGCAAGTGGAAGTCGAAGGCAGCGCCGACGTGCGTTTCGACCGGCGGGCGCGGATGGTCCGTCGGCAGATCGAGGCGTGCCGGCAGGCCGGCCAGACGCTGACGCCAGTAGTCGAGCTCGCGCTCGAGCTGGCCACCGGCGTCGAGCCAGCGATGCTGCCACACGGCGTAGTCTGGGAACTGTACCGGCAACGGCGCCAATCCAGACACCAGCCCCGACACCAAGCCAGGCTCGCGACCGACCGGCACGCCCTGCACCGAGGCCAGGTAGAGAGGCCCGAAGTCGTTGACGAAGACGCCCATCGACCAGCCGTCGCTGACGATGTGGTGGATCACCAGCAGCATGGCGTGGCGCGGCACGGGACCGCTGGCGTCCAGGCGTAGCAGCGGCACCCGCAGTAGGGGTCCTTCGGCGAGATCGAAGCCGTGCAGGTAGCCAGCCTCGCACAGCCGCTCAGCCTCCGGCCGCCGCACCGGCGCTGGCAGGCCGCTGAGGTCGAGCACCGGCACGAGCTCTTCGATCGACCTCGGCAGGCGGTCGAGCACTACCTGGCGGGCGCCACCGTCGGGACGCTGGCGGAAGACCGTGCGCAGCGCCTGTTGTCGGTCGACCAGGCGTGCCACGGCACCGCGGAAGGCGCGCACGTTGAGGGCACCGCGCAGCTCGAAGGCGGTGTAGAGGTTGTAAGTCGGGTTGCCGGGCTGCAGGCGGTCGAGGAACCACAGCCGCTGCTGGGCGAAGGACAGCGGAATGCCACCTTGACGCTCGATCTCGGCGCGGTCGACGACTTCCAATGCCGGGGCTCCATCCGCCCGCTCGCCGGCACCCTGAGCAGCCCCGTCGGTACCGAGCTCCTCCAGCACGCGCGCGAGGCCGGAAACCGTCGGGTCTTCGAACAGGTGGCGCAGCTCCAGCTGGACGCCGTAGTCGGCCTGCAGACGGCCGAGCAGCTGGGTGCCGAGCAGCGAGTGGCCGCCCAGCTCGAAGAAGTTGTCGTGCGCCCCGACCTGGGTAACGCCGAGCAGGCGGCTCCACAGGCCGGCGACCTGCGCCTCGGTACCGGCTGCCGGCTCGACGTACTCGGTGGTCAGCTGCGGCCGTTCGAAACCGCCCATGCTCGACGGGGCCGGGGCGCTCACGTCGTGGTCATCGTAGACGGCGACGCCGGGCGCTGCGGGCACGCTCGTACCCGCCGGCAGGGCGGCTCCGGCAGCCGCCGGTAGCGCACGCTCGATCCAGTAACGCTGGCGCTGGAAGGGATAGAGCGGCAGCACGACACGGCGGCGGCGTTCACCGGCGAAGAGGGCGCGCGGATCGAGGTCGAGGCCGGCCAGCCACAGGCGCGCCAGCGCGGTGAGCAGGAAGGCACGGTCGGACTGGGCTTCGTAGGCGTTGCGCAGCGTTGCAACGGTGACCGCCCGGCGCACGGATGCCATCTCCTTGGAAGCCCCAGCGGAAGTCCCAGCGTCAGTGCTCTGCAAGCACTGCTGAGCCAGCGTCGACAGCCCCTGACCGGGACCGACTTCGACCAACAAGGGTTCACCCCCACCAGCGCCGGGTGCGCCCCCCAGCCTGGCGACCACCGCCTCGACGCCATCGGCGAAGCGCACGGTGCCCTGCAAGTGGCGCAACCAGTACTCAGGGTCGGTGGCCTGCTCGGCGGTGATCCAGGTACCGGTGACGTTCGACACGTAGGGCAGCGACGGTGGCTTCAGTTCGACCGCCTGCAAGACGCCGCGCAGCTCGTCGACGGCGCCGGCCATCAGGTGCGAGTGGAAGGCGTGGGTGGTGGGCAGCCGCCGGTGCGTGACGCCGTCGTCGCTCAGGTGGGCGGCGAAGGCGTCCACCGCCTCGGCGCTGCCGGCGACCACACAAACGTCCGGCGCGTTGACCGCCGCCAGCGATAGGCCTAGGTCTGCGCCAAGGTCCTTCAGCCTGGCACTGACCTCGGCCTCGGGCAGCGAGACGGCGAGCATAGCGCCGCCGGGCAGGGCATCGATCAGGCGCGCGCGCTCGGCTACCAGGTGCAGCGCGTCCTCCAAGTCGAGAACACCCGCCAGGCAAGCCGCGACGTACTCACCCAGGCTGTAGCCGAGCAATGCCGAAGGCAGGACGCCGCGGTGCTGGAGCAGACGCGCCAGCGCGTAGTCGACAGCGAACAGGGCCGGTTGCAGGTAGACGGTACGGTCTAGCCGCTGCCGCGCTTGCTGGGCCTCCGCGCTTTCCGACGCCCCGCCACCGCCCGCCCCGCCGCGTCCGAGCATGGCCTTGAAGTCGAGCTTGCCGCTGCTCTTGCTATTGTTCGGGGCGCCCGGCACCGGGACGCCGTCCGGGAACAGTAGCGTGCGCAGGTCGATGTCCAGGTCGGCACGCAGCACGTCGGCGCAGCGATCGAGCTCGGCCCGGAACACCGGCTCGCTGTCGTACAGGCCCTTGGCCATGTGCACGTAGTGGTCACCCAGACCCCCGAGCAGGAAGGCGACCGCGCGCTCTCCGGGCGCGACGCTGGCAGCCCGTAGCAGACGGCCCCGCGCCGCCGCAGGATCGGCCAAGACGGCGCGGGCATCGTCCAGATCCTCGACCACCACGGCGCGGCGGTGTTCGAAGACGCCGCGACCGGCATGCAGGGTGAACGCAAGATCGGCCAGTTTCGGAGGTGTGGCTTGCGACTCCGCCAGCGCTGCCCCCAAGGCCTGGACCTGCGCATCCGCCGCCGCCTCGGCGCGCGCCGACAGCACCAGCAGCTGCCACGGCGCCGACGGATCCGAGGTCGGCTGCAGCGCGGCCGGCGCCTCCTCGACGATCACGTGCGCATTGGTACCGCCGATGCCGAAGGACGAAACGCCCGCGCGACGCGGCACCAGCTCGCCGGCGGCGTCGCGGTTCTCGGGCCACGGGCGTAGCGCGGCGTTGACGAAGAATGGCCCCTGCGGGTCGATCTCGGGATTGGCCTGGCGCAGGTGCAGCGACGGCGGGATCTCGCCGTGGCTGACGCCGAGCAGCGTCTTGAGCAGACCGGCGATGCCCGCGGCGGTATCCAGGTGACCGACGTTGCTCTTCACCGAGCCGATGGCCACCGAGCGCGCGGGCAGCTGCGCCTGCCCAGAACCGCCCCTGGCGAAGGCCTGAGCCAGCGCCCGCACCTCGACCGGATCACCCAGCGGCGTGGCGCTGCCGTGGCACTCGATCACCTGGATGGTGTCCGCCGTCACTCCGGCTGTGCGCTGGGCATCGCGAATCGCCGCCGCTTGCCCGACCACGCTGGGTGCCGTGTAGCCGACCTTCTGATCACCGTCATTGTTGACCGCCGTGCCCTTGACCACGGCATGGATCACGTCGCCGTCACGGCGTGCGTCGGACAGGCGCTTGAGCAGCACCAGGCCGGCGCCGTTGCCCTTGACGCTGCCGGTCGCCTCGGCGTCGAACGAGCGGCAATGCCCATCGGCCGAGTAGATGCCGCCCTGCTGGTAGACGTAGCCCTGCGCCAGCGCGTCGACCGACACGCCGCCGGCCAGCGCCATGTCGCAGTCGCCATCGAGCAGACTCTGCACCGCCAGATGCACCGCTACGAGGGACGTCGAGCAGGCGGTCTGGACGTTGATCGAGGGCCCGCGCAGGTTGAGCTGGTAGGACACCGGCAAGGTCAGCAGCTGCGCGCCGGAGGCGATGTCGACCTGCAACCTGCCGACACTACCCATGACCTCGGGGTTCGAGTAGAGGTTGATCACGTAGCCGCTCTGACCCGCACCGGCGAAGACGCCGATGCGGCCGCGACCGGGCAGCAGGTGTGGCCGGTGCGGGTCGTAGCCGGCGTGCTCGAGCGCGTGCCAGGCCAGCTCCAGGAAGACACGCTGCTGCGGGTCGAGAATCTGCGCCTCGCGCGGCGCGTAGTCGAAGAAGCGTGCGTCGAAGAGGTCGGCGTCGTCGAGCACGCCCATCGCCGACACGTAGTTTGGAGCCTCGACCATCTCCGGCGGCACACCGGCCGCCGCCAGCGTCTCGGCGTCGAGGAAACGCACGCCTTCGACGCCAGCGCGCAGGTTGCGCCAGAAGGCGTCGAGATCGGGGGCGCCCGGGAAGCGGCCGGCCATGCCGACCACCGCGATGTCGCGCTCCTCGGTCCGCTCGACCTGCGTGACCTCCGGCTCCAGATCGGCGTCGACCCCGGCCAGGTGGCGGGCCAGGGTGGCGATGGTCGGGAACTGGAAGAGGTCGAGTACCTGCACTTCGCGGCCGAGGGCCTGCTGTAGCTCGTGCTGCACCTCGACCAGCAACAGTGAGTGACCGCCGAGGTCGAAGAAGTTGTCCTCGACCCCTACTTGCTCGACGCCCAGCACCTTCTGCCAGACGCCGGCGATCGTGCGCTGCAGGCCACCGACCGGCGTGCGCGCCACGGCGGGTGGATTGACGGGTTCGCTGATTGGGGTGCCGGCGGCAAGCGCCGCGGCGGAGGCCGCGCCCGGTGAACCAGGCGGTAACAGGGCGCCCAGGGCCTGGCGGTCGATCTTGCCCGACGGCGTGATCGGCAGCTTCGGCAGTTGGTGCACGTCGGCCGGCACCATGTAGGCGGGCAGGCGCTGGCGCAGGAAGGCTTGTAGCTCGCGGGCCAGGACCGGCGTGCCGTCCTCGGACTCGACGGCCGCCACCAGGCGCACGTCGGGACTCGTGCCGATGGCTAGCACCACGCTGGCGCGCACCGCCGGGTGCTCGGCCAGCGTCGCTTCGATCTCGCCCAGCTCGACGCGGAAACCGCGGATCTTCAGCTGGTGGTCACCGCGCCCCAGGAACTCCAGCTGTCCGTCGCAGCGCTGGCGCGCCAGATCCCCCGTCCGGTAGTAACGACCACCGGGATGGAAGCCGCCGATCGCCGGCACGAAGCTGGCAGCCGTCCGCGCCGGCAAGCCCAGGTAACCGCGGGCGACGCTGGCGCCACCGAGCAGTAGCTCGCCGACCACGCCCGGCAGCACCGGGTAGTGCCGGCGGTCGATCAGCCGCACCTCGACGCCCACCACCGGCCGCCCGATCGGGATGCGCGGTGCCTGCAGGGTCCGTGGCGTCAGGTCAGTACTCGTCGCGACTACCGTCGCCTCGGTGGGACCATAGGTGTTGATCAGTGCAACGCCAGCGCCGCTCGCCGCCGGGGAAACCGCCAACTGCTCGAACCAGGCGGTAAGCGCCTCCCCGTGCACCGCTTCGCCGCCCAGGATGACGCGGCGGAGGCTCTTCGGCAACGCGCGGGTGGCGCGCGTGCGCACCAGGCTGTGCCAGTAGGCGGTCGGCAGGTCGAGAACGCTGAGCGCCTGCGCCGCGGCCTGGCGTAGCAACTCGATCGGGGACGGCATGGTGATGGAGCGCAGAACCAGCGTGCCACCGACGACCAGGATCGGATAGATCTCTTCGACGCTGGTGTCGAAACTCAGGTTGGCGAATTGCAGCACACGATCAGCTGCCGTCAGGCCGTGCTGCTCGACGACGCCAGCAGTGAAGGTCGCGAGACCGGCGTGGTAGATGCACACGCCCTTGGGGCTGCCGGTCGAGCCCGAGGTGTAGAGCACGTAGGCGCGGTGCAGCGGATCGCGTTCGGCGTCGCTGAGGCTGGGCGCGGTCGCCGGCTGCTGGCGAATCGCCGTCGCCTCGCAGCTGAGGCACAGGAGACGCGCACTCAGGGTCTCCGATTGCGGAGCCAGAGACGCCAGCGCGCTTTCCAGCGCTGGGGACTGGCCCTGGTGCCCGAGAATCACCAGCGGTCGGCCCTGCGCGGTGACGTCCCGCAAGATGTACGCGAGGCGCTCGGCTGGTAGTTCGGGATCGAGCGGCAGGTACGAGGCACCTGTGCTCAGCACCGCCAGCAGCGAGAAGATCTGCTCCGGCGAGCGCGGCAGGCAGACGCCGACCAGGTCGCCGGGCCGTACGCCTTGGGCGCGCAGGTGATGCGCCAGCCGGTGCGCCGCCCCCAGCAGGCCGGCGTAGCTGAACACCTGCTCCGGCGGTGCCCCGGTCGCCCCCCCGGAGGCGCGCAGCGCCGGCGGTAGATCCTCGTGGCGCAGGAACGGTGCCGTCAGCGCGACGGCATCGGGCTGCATCGCGGCTCGCTCGGCGATCCAGGTATCGACCCGCGGCACCGCGTGCAGCGTGCGTCGACGCAGCGACAGCGCCCACTCGTGCGCCACCTGGTGGCGCTGCGCACGCGTCCACAGTTGCACGTCGGCGAGCGGCTTCTCGGGCGCTTCCAGCACTGCCTCCAGCAGCGCCTCCAAAGCGCCGCTCCAGCGCCGGATGGTGGTGGCGTCGAAGAGATCGCTGGCGTATTCGAAGCCGCCGCTGAGCACGACATCGCCCGCTGGCGTCGGGGTTTCGGTGAGGGTCAGCGTCAGGTCGAACTGCGCCGTGCCCGAGCTGACCTCTAGGGGTTGCAGCTCCAGTCGTGGCAGCTTCAGCGCCTGCACCGGCGCGTTCTGCAACGCGAACATCACCTGGAATAGCGGTGCGTGCCCGAGGTCGCGCTGCGGCGCCAGTTCCTCGACCAGCTTCTCGAACGGCACTTCCTGGTGCGCGAAGGCCGCCAGCGTCGTGGCGCGGGTACGGCGCAGCAGGTCGATGAAGGTGAGGTCGCCGCGTGCCCCGTCTGCCAAGACCTCATCTCCTGAAGACAGGTCGCAACGCAACACCAGAGTGTTGATGAAGAAACCGATCAAGCCCTCCAGCTCGGCCTGCGTACGGCCGGCCACGGGCGTGCCGACGGCGAGATCCTCGGCGTGTGCCAAGCGAGCGAACAGCGCCTGGACGGCGGCCAGCAGCAGCATGAAGGGCGTGACACCGTGCGCGCGAGCGGTCTCCAGGGCGCGCGCGGTGAGCGACGCCGGCAGGAGCACCGGCATCAGGTCGCCGCGATAGCTCTGCAGCGCCGGACGCGGCCGGTCGGTGGGTAGCTCCAGGCGTGGCGGCAGGCCAGCGAGTGCCTGGCGCCAGTAGGCGAGTTCGGCTTCGAGCACGTCGCCGTGCAGCCAGCCGCGCTGCCAGGCGGCGAAGTCGGCGTACTGCACCGGTAGCTCGGCCAGATCCGCGGCGCTGCCGCTCACCTCGGCGCGATACAGGGAGCTGAACTCGGCGACGAAGACGCCCATCGACCAGGCGTCGCTGGCGATATGGTGCATGGTGACCAGGACGCCCCACTCACTAGCACCGGGCTCCGCCGTCACGTGCACCAGCAACGTCCGCAGCACCGGCCCGCGATCGAGGTCGAACGGACGCGCTCCCTCGGCCCGCGCCAAGCGTCGCAGCTCGGCGGCAGCGGTCTCAGGAACCAGGGAGGTCAGATCGAGACGCGGCAGGGCGACCAGGCGGGCAGCTTCGGCGGCGCGCACGGAGACGGCGCTGGACGCCGGAGCGATGTGCTGCGCCGGCTTGCCGCCGACGGTGGCGAAGGTGGTACGCAGCACGTCGTGGCGGCGCACCACGCCGAGCACCGCGCGCTCGAAGGCACCCGGATCGAGCTGGCCCAGCAAGCGCAGCGCCGCGGGCACGTTGTAGAAGGCGCTGCCGGGCTCCAGGCGGTCGAGGAACCACAGGCGTTCCTGGGCGAAGGACAGGCGCAGACGCGCGTCCGCCGCATCCTCGGGCATGCTCGGTAGACCGCGAGCATCGCGCTGTAGGCGCTCGAGCGGCGGCGCCGTGGCCCGCTGGCCGGCGGCGGCCAGGGTGTCGACCAGCGCCGCCAGCGCGGACAGCTTCGGCGCCTCGAAAATCTCGGTCAGCGGGACTTCGACGCCGAAGTCTCCGCGCACCCGCGCCACCACGCGCGTGGCCAGCAGCGAGTGACCGCCGAGGGCGAAGAAGTCGTCACCGGCCCCGACCCGCTCGACGCCCAGCAGCTCTTGCCACAGCGCCGCCAGTCGCTTCTCGGTGGCGGTGGTCGGTGGCCGATGTACGGCCCCGCCGACCGAGGCACCCCAGGCAGGGGCCGGCAAGGCACGACGGTCGATCTTGCGGTTGACCGTCAGCGGCAGCGCGTCGAGGACGGTGAAGGCGGCCGGCACCATGTAGTCCGGCACGTGCTCGCGCAGCCCGGCACGCAGAGCATCGACCTGGAATTCCTGGGACTCGGCGCCCCCCGCCGGCACCACCCACGCCGCCAGCCGCCGCTCCCGCCGCCCAGACGGCAACTCGACCTCGGGCGCCAGCACCACCGCGTCCGCGACGCTCGGGTGGCGGCGCAACAAGGCGGCGATCTCGCCCGGCTCGATGCGCAGGCCACGGATCTTGACCTGGTCGTCGACGCGACCCAGGAACTCGATCTCGCCGCAGTGGCGATGGCGCGCCAGGTCACCCGTGCGGTAGAGGCGGTGACCCGGGGATGAGGCGGCAAGAGGAGAGGGTACGAAGACGGAGGCGGTCAAGGCCGGCTTGCCGTGGTAGCCCCAGGCCAGGCCATCGCCCCCCAGGCACAGCTCGCCCGGCACACCAATACCAGCCAGCTGAAGACGCGCGTCCAGGACCCAAGCTTGGGTGCTGGACAGCGGTCGACCGATCGCCAGCGTCCCGGCCTCGGGACGCTGCCCGTCCGGCACCGGCTGCACCGTGGCGAGAACAGTGCACTCGGCCGGCCCGTAGGCGTTGACCAGGCGTGGCTGCGAAGCCGCTGTCCGAGTGCGCAGCAGAGCTTGGGCGTCGAGCAAACGGCGCACAGCCACCGGATCCGCCGCTTCGCCGCCGAAAAAGAAGACGCGCAAGGAGGTCAGACGCTCGGGCGGCTCGGCGGTGATCTGGTTGAACACCGCGGTAGTGAGCAGCAAGATGCTCAGCCGCTGCGCCTCGATGGCACGTGCCAGGCGCGGCGGCGACAACACCAACGGCCGCGGTAGGCCGACCAGCGTGCCGCCGTTGAGCAGCGTGCCCCAGGTTTCCCAGGTGATGACGTCGAAGGCCGGGTTGGTCGGCTGCCCGACGCGCTCGCCGGGCTGCCAGTCGAGGTGGTTGGTGTGGCGCGCCAGACGCACCACGGCGCGGTGCGGAATCGCCACCGCCTTCGGCCGACCAGTCGAGCCGGAGGTGTAGATCAAGTGTGCCAGCTGGCCGCCGCCGTAGCGCGCCGGGTCCTCCGCTGCGGCACGCCTACCAGCAAACGGCGGCTTGGTACTCAGGCGCGAGACGTGCCGCCGCCAGTCGCCGCCCTCCGCGTCCAGGCGCAGCACCGGACCGTCAAAGTCGCTGAGTAGGGGCCCGAGCTGAGCAGCGGCGGCGGCGTCGGTGAGCAGCACACCGGCACCGCTGTCGTCCAGCATGTAGCTCAGGCGGTCGTACGGGTGGGCGGGGTCGAGCGTCAGGTAGGCGCCACCGGCCTTGAGCACGGCGAGCACGCCAGCGAAGAACGCCGGCCCCGGCAGCAGCGCCAGCGCCACGACGCTGGACGACGTCGGACCGACGCCGCGACGCACCAGCCAGCGCGCCAGGCGGTTGGCGCGCGCTTCCAGCTCACCGTAGCTGACGTAGCGCGGCAGCACCGGCTCCCCCACCGACGCCGAGGCGGCGTCATAGGCCAGAGCAACGGCGTCCGGCGTGGCCTTGACCCAAGCCCCGAACAGCTCGGGCATCGTCGCCCCCTCCAGCGGGGCGGCCGTGTCGTTCCACTCGTGGCACAGCTGGTGTGCCTCGGCAGCGGCCAGCATGGGCAGCGTGTCGATACCGGCGTCGGGCGCGTCGACCGCGGCGGTCAGCAGGCGGGCGTACGCGTCGAGCCAGCGGCGCATGCTGGTGGCGTCGAACAGGTCAACGTCGTATTCCAGGTTACCGACCAGCTCCTTGCTCGCGCCCTCGCCGACCTCGAACAGGGCCAGGTTGAGGTCGAACTTGGCATTGACCGCTTCGGGTTCGAGCGGCGTCAGCTGCAAGCCCGGCAGTTCGAGCGCACCCAGAGGCACGTTCTGCAGCACGAAGACCACCTGGTAGAGCGGGGTGTACGAGAGATCGCGCTCGGGCACCAGCTCCTCGACCAGCTTCTCGAAGGGCACATCCTGGTGCGCGTAGACACCCAATGTCATGTCGCGCACGCGCGCCAGCAGCTCGCGCATTGTCGGCTGCGCTGAGGTCTCGGTACCCGAGAGATCAGCACGCAGCACCAGGGTGTTGACGAAGAAGCCGATCAGCGGCTCGATCTCCTCCCGGTTGCGGTTGGCCACCGGCGAGCCCAGGACGATGTCGTCGCCGCGCGTCAGGCGTCCGAGCAGGACGCTGAAGCCAGCGAGCAGAGTCATGAACAGCGTCGTCCCGGTCTGCCGGCTGAGCGCTTCCAGGCGGCCGCTCAACGCGGCGTCGAGACGCAGCGGCATGGACGCACCACGGAACCCCTGGACGGAGGGGCGCGGCCGGTCCGTGGGCAATTCGAGCAGCGGCGGTGCCCCGGCCAGGAGGCGGCGCCACCAGTCGAGCTCGGCTTCCAGCGTGTCACCGCGCAACCAGCCACGCTGCCAGACGGCGAAGTCGGCGTACTGGATCGGCAGTTCCGGCAGCACCGGCGGCCGTCCTTCGATCTCGGCGCGGTAGAGCTCGCCCAGCTCGCGAATGAAGACGCCGAGCGACCAGCCGTCGGAGGCGATGTGATGGAAGGTGATCAACACCGCATGCCGAATACCAGCACCCTCGGCGTCGACCTGCAGGCGCAGCAGGTGGATGCGCGTCACCGGACCGCGTCGCAGGTCAAAGGGCAGCAGCGCGCCGCGCAGACCGAGGTCGCGCAGCCGCGTCTCGCGCGCCGCTGGGGCCAGGCCGCTCAGATCGACCAGCGGCATGTGGTGGTCCATCGACGGCAGAATCACCTGCACCGGCTCGTCCTCGCCCTGCGCCGGTATGGAGCTGGCTGGCTCTGGGAAGATCGTGCGCAGCGTCTCGTGACGCGACACGACGGTGTCGAGCGCGCGCTGCAGGGCGCCGAGGTCGGGGCGGCCGTCGAGGAAGAAGCCACCTGGCAGGTTGTAGTTGGCGTTGCCGGGCAGTAGCTGGTCGATGAACCACAGGCGCTGCTGGGCGAAGGACAGGGGCAAGGGCTGATCGCGGGGCACTGGAACCAGGGCGGGAACGGGCGCCTGCGTACCCCTGGGGGCGGTGCGTTCGATGTCGTCGAGGCTGCGACCTTCGTCGCGCAGACGCGCCTCCAGGTGCCGCGCCTGGCCGGCGACGGTCGGCTCTTCGAACAGGTCGCGCAGGTCCAGCTCGACGCCGAAGCGACCGCGCAGGCGCGACATCAGTTGTGTGCCGAGCAGCGAATGGCCCCCCAGCTCGAAGAAGCTGTCGTGGACACCGACGTCGACGCCCAGCAGGTCGCCCCACAACTCGGCCAGCCGCGCCTGCAGCGGCGTCGAGGGCTCGGCGTACGGCGTCTGCACCTTTCGCCTCTGGAACGGGCTGCCCTGAGACTTGCGCTGGGCGCGACGCGGTGCGGGCGTCTGCAAGCGAGCCTCGGCGCCGGGCATCCCCGCGCCCTGGCCCGCGCCGTCCATCGCGGTCCCCGCCAGCAACCCCTTGAGACCGCCCTTCGGTGCCTCCAGCCAGTAGCTCTGACGATCGAACGGATAGCGTGGCAGGTCGACCCAGGTCGCCGCGCTCTCGGCTCGATCACCGGCGAACAGACCGTCGGCGTCCACCTCGACGCCGTGCAGCCACAGGCGCGCCAGGGTGGTCAGGGCAAAAGCACGGTCGCCCGCGGCGTCGCTGTTCGGGCCACTCGTCGCCTCGTAGTCGTGGCGCAGCGAAGCGAAGACGGCGCCGGTCGCGGGTACATCTTCTGCCGGCTCCGGCAGTTGCTGCAGCGCCAGACTCCCCAGGCCGTGACCCGGACCGACTTCGAGCAGCAGACGATCTGGCTGGCGCCACAGCTCGGCAACGGCATCGGCGAAGCGCACCGGGCTGACCAGGTGACGCAGCCAGTAGTCCGGGTCGGTAACGTCCTCGGCGCGCGCCCAGGTGCCGGTGACGTTGCTCAGGTACGGCAAGCGCGGCGGGCGCAGGTCGAGCGCCGCCACCAGACGCCGCAGCTCGTCCGCCGCCGGTTGCATCATCGACGAGTGGAAGGCATGGCTGGTCGGCAGGCGGCGATGGGCAACGCCGTCCTCACCCGCATCCAGTGTGGCAGCGAAGGCGTCCACCGCCTCGACGCTGCCCGCCACCACGCACAGCTCCGGTCCGTTGATCGCCGCGACATCGAGCGTGCCTGGAAGGTCGGCCGCCTGCAGGCGCGCGCGGGCGTCCTGCTCGGACAGCGACACCGCCAGCATGGCGCCGCCGGGCAGCGTCTCGAGCAGGCGCGCCCGCTCGGCAACCAGGGTCAGGGCATCCTCGAGGCTGAGTACGCCGGCCAGGCAGGCAGCGACGTACTCACCCAAGCTGTAGCCGAGCAGCGCCGCCGGCTCGACACCCCAGCTACGCCACAGCTGCGCCAGGGCGTAGTCGATGGCAAACACCGCCGGCTGCAGATAGCGCGTGCGGTCGAGGTCGGTCTGCTGGCGACGCGTGCGGCCGAGCATGGCGCGCAGGCTGGGCTTGGCGGTCGCGTCACCACTCTGCGCCTGCTCCGTCCCCTTGGGATAGAGCACGGTTCGCAGGTCGATTTCCAGGCGCGGCTGTAGCAGCTCGGCACAGCGGTCGAGGGCGGCGCGGAACACTGGCTCGTCGCGGTAGAGCCCCGCGGCCATGCCCGGATACTGGTCACCTACGCCGGCCAGCAGGAAGGCCACCGATGGGCGTGCGCCACGCTCGACGAAGCCTTCGAGCAAGCGGCCCGCCACGTCGCCTTCCCCGGAGAGTGCCTCCCCGGACAGTGCCTCCCCGGACAGTACGCCCCCAGACAGTACCGCGCGCGCGTCCGCCGTATCGCGCGCCACGAAGGCGCGGCGCAGTTCGAGCGCCGAGCGTCGAGTCAGCGCGGCGTGCGACCAGGGTGCCAGGTCCGCCGGCGCTTCGGGCAGGGTGTGGGCCCAGGACTCGGTGAGCGCGTCGAGCGAGGCTTCGCTGCGCGCCGACAGCGTCAGGAGCTGCCACGTGGACGCGGCGCCGGGCTGCGGAGTGTTCGGTCCGGCCGGAGCCTCCTCCAAGATGACATGGGCGTTGGTGCCACCGATGCCGAAGGAGCTGACACCGGCGCGCCGCGGCACTTCGCGCTGGCCTTCACCGGTGGCGTCATCACTGGCATCATCACTGGCATCATCACTGGCGATGTTGGCGGGCCAGTCGATCAGCTCGGTGGCGACCTGGAACCGGCTCTCACTGTCCTCGCCCGAGCCCACGTGCGGCACCAGGCGCGGGTTGGGACACTCGAAGTTCAGGCTCGGCGGCAGCTGGCGGTGCCACAGAGCCAGCACCGTCTTGATCAGACCGGCGATGCCGGCGGCGGCGTCGGCGTGACCAATGTTGCTCTTCACCGACCCCAGGTAGGTGGTCGAGCGCGCGCCATCGCGGGAACCCTCTGGAGCACCGGAAGCCGGCGCCCCAAAAGCCAGCGCCAAGGCCTGCACCTCGACCGGATCGCCCAGCGGCGTCGCGCTGCCGTGACCTTCGATGTACTGCACGCTGCCCGGCTCGACCCCGGCCAGGCGCTGCGCCTCGCGAATCACCTCCGCCTGCCCCTCGACGCTGGGCGCGGTGAAGCCGACCTTGGTCGAACCGTCGTTGTTGATCGACGAACCGCGGATCACCGCGTAGATGCGGTCACCGTCGCGCTCGGCGTCAGCCAGGCGCTTGAGCACCACCATGCCGACGCCGTTGCCCTCGATCGAGCCGGTGGCGTCGGCGTCGTAGGAGCGGCAGTGGCCGTCCTTGGCCGAGATGCCGCCCGGATCGTAGAGGTAGCCGCGCGCACCACCGGTGTCGGCCGAGACACCACCGGCCAGCGCCAGCTCACAGGCGCCCTCGGCCAGCACCTGGCAGGCCAGATGCACGGCCACCAGGGACGTCGAACAAGCGGTCTGGACGTTGACCGACGGGCCCTTCAGGTCGAGCTTGTAGCTCACCCGCTGGGGCAAGAACTGGGCGTTGGTCGACAACCCGACCTGCATGCCACCGACCGCCCTGGCCACTTGCGGGTGGGCGAAGAGGTGTAGCTTGTAAGTGCTGTCGCTGGCGCCGCCGTAGACGCCGACGCGTCCGGGTCCGCCCTTGGAGGAGGTGCGTTCCGGGTCGATGCCGGCATCTTCGAGCGCGTGCCAGGCGGTCTCCAGGAACAGGCGCTGCTGCGGGTCGAGCACCTGCGCCTCACGCGGCGAGAAGCCGAAGAAGTCGGCGTCGAAGAGATCGAGCTTGTCGAGCAGCGAGCGTGCCGGCACATAGTCCGGGTGGTCGACTTCCTCGACGTCGACACCGTTGGCCAGCAACTCCTCGCGGCTGAAGAACGAGACGCTCTCGACACCCCCCGCCAGGTTGTTCCAGAAGGCGTCGAGGTCGTCGGCCCCCGGGAAGCGGCCGGCCATGCCGACGATCGCCACAGCCCGCTCTTCGGCCGTCACGGCCGGCAAGGCCGCGGCGGTCCGCAGACCTACCTCGGCAGGCCGGGAGCCAACGACCGTGTCACCACGCAGGTGATCGGCAAGGGCAGCGACGGTCGGATGCTGGAACAGCTCGACCACAGGGATCTCACGTCCGAGCGCTGCCTGCAAGTGGTGCTGCACCTCGACCAAGAGCAGCGAATGGCCACCGAGGTCGAAGAAGGTATCCGTGCGGCGCACGCGCTGCACGCCCAGCACCTGCTTCCAGATGCCGATCAGCGTCGCTTCCAGATCGTCGCCGGGCTGCGCCGCGCTGACGACATCAGCCTCAGGCGAAGCTGCGTCCGCGTCGAGGGCCAGGCCGGGCAACGGTAGCTGCGCCAGCGCCTGGCGGTCGAGCTTGCCGTTGGGGGTCAGCGGCAGAGCGTCGAGGAACACGTACGATGCCGGCACCATGTGACCGGGTAGGCGGTCGCGCAGGTAGGCGCGCACGTCCTCGACGCTCACCTCCCCTACCACGTACGCCGCCAGCCGATCGCCCCCTGGCAGCCCTGTGCGCAGCAGTACTACCGCCTGCTGCACCGCCTCGTGCTGGCCCAGCACCGCTTCGATCTCGCCCAACTCGATGCGGAAGCCGCGCAGCTTGACCTGGAAGTCGATACGACCCAGGTACTCGATCTCGCCGTCGGCCAGCTGGCGCACCAGGTCTCCGGTGCGGTAGAGCCGGCTGCCGGCACCACTCCAATCGTCGCCGCCAAGTTGCGCCAATCCTTGCGCGAAGGCATTCGGCACGAAGGAACCCGCCGTGCGCGCGGGGCGCCCGAGATAGCCGCGCGCCATACCGGCCGCTGCCGTCACCAGCTCACCGGGAACACCCAAGGGCTGCGGTTGCAGCGCGCGGTCGACCACGTAAAGCGCGGTGTTGGCCACCGGCCGGCCGAGGCTCGGCAGGCCGCTCATGCCGCGCAGGCCAGCGGCGCCAGGGGCCACGCGGGCGGTCGAGATCAGGACCGTCGCTTCGGTCGGGCCGTAGTGGTTGTCCAGGAGCTCGGGCAGGAAGCTCCAGGCCGGCCCCGGCGTGCGGCGCAGGCGATCACCGCCGGTGGCCAGAACGCGCAGCGCGAAGTCGGCCGGCGGGTGCAGGTCGAGAACCAATTCGAGCAGCGGCGTCGCCAGGAACGCAACGCTGACCCGCGCCCGCGACAACCAGTCGAGCACCAGCGCCGGCGCCGACTGCTCCACCGCGGTCGGCAGGCACAGCGCGCAGCCGCAAGCCAGCGCCGTCCAGTTCTCGAGCACCGAGACGTCGAAGGCGAGGCCAGAGAGGCCAGCCATGCGGTCGGCGGATTGAATGTCATGGCGCCGCTGCTTCCAGTCCACCAGGTCGGCGAGAGCCCCGTGGCTGATCGCGACGCCCTTCGGACGGCCGGTGGAGCCGGAGGTATAGATGACGTAGGCCAGGCGATAGGGGTCGAGCGGGCGCGGCGCCAGCGGGGTGACCTCGACGCCGTCGAGACTCGCCGGATCGGCACCGCCGTCAGGGTCGAGCACCAGGTGCCGGCAGCCGTCAACGCCCTGCAGCTGCTCACTCGAGCGCACATCGGTCAGCAGCAGCGCGGCACCACTGTCTTCGAGCAGCAGGCGTAGGCGCTGCGTGGGGTTGGCCGGGTCGAGTGGCAAGAAGACGCCACCGGCCAGTTGCACCGCATAGAGCGCGATCACCTGCACCGGCGAGCGCTCCAGGCAGACGGCAACGATCGGCTCGGCGTGCGCCCCGTCCTTCCTGGTGGCGGCGAGCAACGCTTGCAGCTGCGCCGCCAGCGCCTCCGCACGCACCTGCAACTCGCCGTAGCTGACCGTCTCGCCGCCCTGTTCGAGCGCCGGAGCGGACGGCTGACGCGACGCCCAGGTGGAAATGCGCGCGGGGACCGCTCTGGTATCAAAGTCCGAGCGTTCAAGAGGATCGTGGGTCGCCGCGTCGTTCCACTCGCGGAGTAGCTGGTGGCGCTCGGCAGCCGGCAGGAGGACGACGCGCAGCGGGTCGGCCTCCGGCTCGGTAGCCACGATGTCGAGCAGGCGGCGGAACTGCGCGAACAGACGCCGTATGGTGGCGCTATCGAAGAGGTCGGTGTTGAATTCCAGAGCACCGTGCAGACGCTCGCCCGACTCGCCGTTCGTAGCTCCTGGCTTCGGGGGCGTCGGCATCAGCGACAGCGTGAGATCGAACTTGGCGCTGCCGGAAGGTAGTTCTAGCGGTTTCAGCTCCAGGCGCGGCAGGCGCAACGCCGACACCGGTGCCGTCTGCAACGCGAAGAGCACCTGGAACAGTGGCGTGCGCGCCAGATCGCGTTGCGGCGCCAGCTCGCCGACCAGGCGCTCGAAGGGCACGTCCTGGTGGCTGAAGGCATCCAGGGTGGCGGCGCGCACACGCTGCAGCAGTTGTGCGAAGGGCAGCGAACCCTCGGCGGTGGGCCGCAGGTCCGCGCGCAGGACCAGGGTGTTGACGAAGAAACCGATCAGCTCTTCGAGATGCTCGTGGTGACGACCGGCGACCGGCGTGCCCAGCGCCAGGTCACGCTGACCGGACCAGCGGGCGAGGAGCGCCTGGAGGGCGGCCTGCAGAACCATGAAGAGAGTCGCCCCTCGACGCTGTGCCAAGTCTTCGAGCGACGCCACCAGCGGCGCCGGCAGGTCGGCGTAGAGGGTGGAGCCGTGGAAGGTCTGCACCGGCGGCCGGGGCCGGTCGGTCGGCAGCTCGAGGGCCGGCGGCAGCCCGGCGAGCGCGTCGCGCCAGTGGGCCAGCTCGGCGTCGAGCACGGCGCCTGTCTCAGGGTCTCCCGGCTTGGCGGCGTCTCCCGGCTTCGCGGCGCCGAGCATCCAGCTGCGCTGCCACAGCGCGTAGTCGGCGTACTGCACCGGCAGCGGCGGCAGCAAGTCGTCGACCACCGTCTCACCGGCGTCGAAGGCGCGGTAGAGCACGCCCAACTCGCGCACGAAGACGCCCATCGACCAGCCGTCACCCACCACGTGGTGCAGGTTGAGCAACACGGCGTGCTCGCTGATTCCCGAAGGCCCGATCACCAGGCGCAGCAACAGCAGACGCAATAGGGGGCCACGTTGCAGGTCGAAACCGCTACCCGCCTCGCGCGCGGCAAGCGCCTCGAGGGTCAAACGGCGGTCGGCATCCACCAGGCCGGAGAGATCGACCAACGTCGAGCTGAAGCCCTGGCGCGCCGAGGCCGGCGTCAGGATCACCTGCACCGGCTTGCCACCGCGCGCCGGCAAGCGCGTGCGCAGCGCCTCGTGGCGACGCACGATCGCCTCGACGGCACGGCCGAAGACGTCCAGGCGCAGCTGGCCATCGAGCCGCAGAGCGGCAGTGATGTTGTAGAAGGCGCTGCCGGGCTCCAGGCGGTCGAGGAACCACAGACGTTCCTGCGCGAAGGACAGCGGCAGCTCCTCCGTCTCGCGTGCCTGCGGCGTCAGACGCGGTACGCCCGCGTCGCCGCGCGCGGCCTCGACGCGGCGCGCCAGCTGGGCGATGGTCGGCGCCTCGAACAATTCCTTGAGCGGCAGGTCGACGCCGCCGCGCTTGCGCAGTCCCGCGGCCACGCGCATGACCAGGATCGAGTGTCCACCGAGGGCGAAGAAGTCGTCGTCGACACCGATCTCCTGGACGCCCAGCACCTCGCGGAACAGCTCTGCCACCAGGTGTTCGGTGGCATCTCGCGGTCCGCCTCCAGCTCCAATGTCAGCCCGGGTACCCGCGCTCGAGGCCTCGGGCGCGGGTAGCGCTTTACGGTCGACCTTGCCGTGCGGATTCAGCGGCAGGGCATCGAGTCGTAGCAGGTGCGCGGGCACCATGTAGGCGGGCAGGGCACTGGCGAGAGCGTCCAGGAGGCGCGCTTCGAGACTGGCCGTCTCGGCCCCGACTGGCTCATGGCCGTCCTTCGCCACGACGTAGGCCACCAGCGAGGCCCGATCACCGGCATCACCCACAGCCCCATCCCAAACAGGAGAGCGTGCCACCACGACCGCGTCGTGTACCTCGGCCTGTGCCGCCAAGACGGCCTCGATCTCTCCCAGCTCGATGCGAAAGCCGCGTACCTTGACCTGGTGATCGGTGCGGCCGAGGAATTCCAGACCGCCGTCGCCAGCGCGGCGCACCAAGTCGCCAGTGCGGTAGACGCGGCCAAGTTCGGGCGCTTCGACGAGCACGCTGAAGCGTTCGGAAGTCAGAGCCGGACGACCTCGGTAGCCACGCGCGACACCGGCTCCCGCCAGGATCAACTCCCCGGGCACGCCCAGCGGCAGCAAGCGCCCGCGACGATCGGCGACGCGCAGGCGTACGCGCGACAGCGGCCGGCCGAGCAGACCCCCACTCGGCTCCCGATCGAGCTCCAACATCTGGCCGGGGTCGAGTCGACGGCTGCTACTGAGCACGGTCGCCTCGGTCGGGCCATAGAGCACCCGCACCTCGGTGGCCGGCAGGGCTTGTCGCACATCGCGCAGCAGCACCGGCGGCACCACATCGCCGCCGACGAAGAGTGTGCGCAGGCGATGCAATGCTCGTGCCGGCGCCGCCTCCTCAGCACGTGCTTTGTCGAGGAGCACTTCCAGCAGCTGGCGCAGCAGCACCGGCACCGCGTGCAGGCGGCTGAAGCCCGGCAGGCGGCGCACCAGCTCGTCCAGGTCGAGCACGGGCCGCAGCGGCACCAGCACCGCCGTGCCGCCGCTCAGCCACGGGCTGAACAACTCGAAGCCGAAGATGTCGAAAGCGTGCGAGGCCAGGCAGGGCATGCGCTCCGGGGAGGCATGCCCTGGATCGGTCCCCGCGAGTTGGAACTCACGCTCGACGGCGTCGAGCAGGTGCGCGAAGTTGCCGCGCTCGACCTCCACCGCCTTCGGCTGGCCAGTGGTACCGGAGGTGTAGATGAGGTAGGCGAGATGGGAGGGGTTCGCCCCGACACCGGATTCCGTTTCTCGATTTCCGATCTGATTCCGGTGTAGAGGCAGGCCAATGTGCCTGCCCTCCGCATCCGGACCCCCGTTCCCCCACCCAGGGCGGCCACATGGGGCCGCCCCTACACCAGCCGCTCCTACACCGGAGACCTGGACCTCCACGCCCTCGAAATCTTGCAGGCACGCCGGTCGCGCCATCGTCTCGGTGATCACCACCGCCGCGCCGCTGTCGCGCAACAGGAAGTCGAGCCGCGACGCCGGCTGGCTCAGGTCCAGTGGCAGGTACGCACCGCCCGCGCGCAGCACGGCCAACATTGCCGTCACCAGCCCCGGCCCGCGCTCCAGCGCCAAGGCCACCGGAACCTCGGGACCGACGCCCGCAGCCCGTAGGCGATCCGAGAGCTCGGCACTGGCAGCGTCGAGAACGCCATAGCTCAGGTGGACGTCGCCGCGCGCGTCCTCGGTCGCCGCAGGCACAACCAGCGCCACCGCCTCCGGCGTCGCCCTGACCAGGCGACACCAACGCTCCATCACGTCCGGTAGCTCGTCGTCCTTCTCCTCCGTGGGTGCGTCCAGCTCGTGCAACAACTGGTGGCGCTCGGCCAGGGTCAGCAGTTGTAGGGCGTCGGGCGTGCGCCGCGGGTGGTCGAGGAACTCTCCGAGCAGCACCTGCACATGGTGTAGCAGACGCTGTACCGTCGTGGCGTCGAATTGGTTGCCGTAGTAGCCCAGCGCCAGCTTCAGGCGCTCGCCGGGAACCAGCACGAAGGTCAGCGGATAGTTGGTACGTTCTTCCCCGTGTCGGCGAGCCAGTTGAAGAGTCGACATGGCCTGACGCAGCGGGCCCAGCGGGTAGTTCTCGAAGACCACCAAGCTGTCGAACAAGGGCTGCCCCGGCGGCACCCCGCTCCAGCGCTGAATTTCCGGCAGCGGTGCGTACTCGAACCCCTGGCGCTCGCCCTGCGCCCGCTGCAGGCGGTCCAACCAGCTGGCTGACGGCTCGGCCTCGGCGGCGGTCGGAATGCGCACGCGCAGCGGCACGCTGTTGATAAACAGGCCCACCATGCGCTCGACCGCCGGCAGTTCCGGCGGACGGCCGGACACAACAATGCCGAAGGCCACGTCCGTGCGGCCGCTGTAATGCGCCAGCAGCAAGGCCCAGGCAGCTTGCACCAGAGTGTTGAGCGTCAGACCGCGGTTGCGCGCAAAAGCCTGTAGCCGTGCCGTCTCGGTGGCAGACAGGTCCAGTTCTGGGCGCAGCAGCTGGGCCGTGTCGAGCAGCTCAGCGGCCCGGCCAGCGCGGCCGACAAGCTCGCGCAGCTGGATCGGCTCCTGCAACCCGTCCAACTGCTGGCGCCAGTAGGTCTCGGCCGCCTTCGGATCGCGCTTGCGCAACCAGGCGATGTACTTCTTGTAGGGCGGCACCGCTGGCAGCTCAGGCGGCTCGGCGCCAGAGCTCAGGGTCTCGTAGACGGCGAAGATCTCGGCCAGCACCAGCGGCAACGACCAGCCATCGAGCAGCAGATGGTGGAAGGCGAAGATCAGGCCCCAGCTACGATCCGCCAGCCGCACGGCCGTGAAGCGCAGCAGCGGCGGCTGATCGACCGGGAAGCCGTATTGCCGGTTGCCGCACCGCAACCCTTCCAGCAGCGCATCCTCGGTCGCCGTCCCGTCCTCGGCGTCCCCCTCGGGGACGAGCCAGCGGACGTCGACCACGTGCAACGGCACGCGCACCCGCGGTGGCACCACTTGCACCGGCTCCTTGACGCCGCGCCACAGGAAGGCAGTGCGCAGCACAGGATGGCGCGACGCGACCTGCTGGATCGCCTCCTCCAGGGCAGCCAGATCCAGGGCGCCGTCGAGCACCAGGGTCAATTGCTCGAAGTAGAGCCCGGAGTCCGGGGCTTCGAGAACGTGAAAGAGCAGGCCCTGCTGCAACGGCGACAGCGGGTAGAACTCGTTGTTGGGCTTCTTCTTCATAGAGAACAGTAGAAATTCAAATCAGTCCTTGGCTACTTCTGCTGGATTGCATACAGAGCGGGTATCCAACGCGACCCCCGCAGCTGCATCTGAATGCGTGAGTGTACCGCAGGAAAAACCCGGAAACGACCCGAGCCTCTTCTTTAACCTGTGCGCGCCAGCTGCTTCAGGGCGACAAGAAGAAGTCGCCTCTCACGCTCTCTATCGATGGGTGGCCGGCCCCCCTAGGGTAACCAGGCAGTCGCGGCAAGCATGGGATCGAGACCATGACGGACGGCGGCAACTTCGAAGAGTGCCAGTCCGATCGAGCACAGATTGCCCAGCAGAAAGTAGTCGTTGGACACTTTGTCATCGACCTTCAGTCGCGTGCCGATCTTGAGTGCTCCGAAGACTGTCAATACATGCGGAAAGCCACTGAGCAAACCGAAAAAGACCACGCTACGTTCGACGATTCCCTTCCAGATCGGCCAAGCACGGCTCCGGGCGCGCGAACTTCCAGCAGTTGCGATCTCAGACCCAAAAAGCGAGCGCAAGATCTCAAAAATCCAGGAGGCCAGCAACAGCTCAACGCTTATAAAGACGATCAGAACCAGCAACAACCTCATACAGACCTCTCCTGACTTACAAGGTACCGAATCACCTCCTTGGTGGACCGGTACTCTTCGACCAACAGCGTCTTGCGGCGCTTCCAGATCTGCGATCTGTTCTTGTCGAACTCCGCTGCCACCGATGTGTTGTTGGGCTCCGCCAACATGCGCAGGATGAGCGGATAGTCATCTACACTCCAGCGCTCCAGAAGCCCCTCGTAGACCCGGAATTGGTGGTTCAAAGCCTCCGACAAGGCGCCATCTTGCAGTTCGAACAAGAATCGGGGACGCGGCCGCGCAGACTCGGTCAAGAGTTCTCGGGCACGAGTGAGTCCGGGCCCCATCATGCCGTAGGCGATCTCACGGTTGACCGGCGTCTCGATCTCTCCTTCATGCACGACAAAGTGCAAGACGAAGTCGAGAGTCTCGGCCAATCGGCGTTCTTCCAAGAAAAAGAGGCAATCGACCGCACTCGTCAGATCGAAGGTGAGTCCTTGGAACTCATCTCCCAAGGTGATGGTCAGCGGACTCAAGATGAGTTCTGCCAGCTCTCGGTTGCAGGCATCGACCAGATGCTCGAAGTTGCGCTGCAAAGGTACTGACTCCAGATCTCGGCTGTCGACCACATCTCCCATCAAGATAAATTGGCTCGCCAACATTACCTCCCTATACCAAGTTCCCGCCTCGGCACGGCTTCAAGGCAAAGCGTATCAATAAAACTGAAGCAAGGCGACGCGTATCAAAAATAATGATACATGAAACCCTGTAGCAGACTAATTGAATCAGCCGCGTGCCTCGCAGATCATGGCTTCCAACCTCTGCAGGCCAGCCTCGACTTCCTCGAAGCGAGGTCCATAGGACAAGCGCACGTACTGGTGGAAGCGCGAGATGTGACGTGCGCGCCGGCGTCCGGGGTTGATGTCGAAGAAGACGCCAGGGACGCAGATCACCTTGTGCTCGAGCGCGCGCTCGAAGAAGGCCATGCCGTCGCTCAGCGGTTCGGGCAGGTCCCGCAACGAGGCGAAGGCATAGAAAGTGCCGTCGGGTTGGAGATCGAGCCCGAGGCCCAACTGGCGGGTGCGGCTGAGCATCAAGTCGCGCTTGGGCAAGAAGGCGTCGCGGATGGCCTGCGTCTCGGCCAGCACACGCGAGGGCTCCAGCAACTCGACCGCCGCGTGCTGCAAGGGTCGAGAACCACCCCCGTCGAGGAACGACCCGGCGCTGCTCATCGACTCGATGACCGAGCGCGGCCCGACTGTCCAGGTGATGCGCCACCCCGGATAACGCCAGTTCTTGGTCAGCCCATCGAAGAGGATGACCGGATCTCGGTCGACGTCCTCGACGTAGCGCGCGGCACTGACGATCGCGTGGTCGACCGCAGCAGCCGGCGCCGGCGGTTGCCAGACGTAGTGCGAGTAAAACTCGTCGAGCAGCAGCGCGCAGTCCAGCTCGCGCGCCGTGTCCACCCATTGCGCCAGCTGCTCGCCCCGCACGACCTTCCCGATCGGATTGCTGGGGTTCGACAACAGCAGCGCCGCCACCCCCCGTCCCAGCACCTCGCGCCGCAGATCACGGGCGGTGAAGGCATAGCCCTGCTCGGGATCGAGCAAGATCGGAATCGGCGTGAACATGCGGAAGATGTCCAGCAACTCCTCGTAGGCCGTGTAGTCAGGCAGGAAGTGGCCCAGGTTGATCGGCCCGAGCGCCGCGCAGGCACGCGTCAGCGACGCCCGCCCGCCGCCGGAAATGGCCACGTTCTCGGCCTTGTACTGCGACTTCATGCCACGCCGGAAGAGGTAGTTGTAGAGCTCGGCCACGGCCTGACGCAGCTCCCACAGACCGGGAACCGGCGCGTAATCCTGGTCCACCGGGTCGAAGGTCACCGCTTCGGGCCGCGGTGGCGCGCCGGGCAGCGGGCCGGTCTCGGGCTGCCCTTGTCCTAGGTTGCACCAGTCCGGGTGCCCCGGAACGAAACCCTTGGCCCGTGCCTTCTCGGTGACGTAAATGACACCGGTCCGCGGCACCGAGCGAAAAGCATTGAGTACACGAGCGCTGGAAACATCCATATCCATAGCGTTTTCCCAGAGAGGTACCGAGTCGCCAATCGAGTTCTCAGCCAGTATCAGTCGAGCAGGCGCGGCAGGTGAGCGCGCAGCCACTGCTCGGCATCCTCGAAGCGCTCGAAGAGCCGCTCCCGGCGACGAAACTCGGGCGTGTGCAGACGCCGGCGGCCGTTCTTTTCCAGCGCCGGGATATCGGCGTGGAGCATCTCATGGTACACCACGGACTCGACCACGTACCGTGGGACCCACGGCTGATCCAGCTTGCGATGGATGCGCACCAGATTCAATTCTGGCGTGTAGGTGCCGAGATGGATCGTGCGGCGCACCGGCGCGCGGCGCCGACGCTCGGTGCGCCTCCGCATCGGCACTTTGCCCCACGTGATGTGGACGAAGAGCCGACCGTCGAAGTACTGCTCGTTGACCGTGTCGCGCAGCTGGCGCAGGTCGAAGCAGTCCCCCACCGGCCGCAACCGCGGTCGGCGCGTACGCGCACCCGGCACCGTCGGAGCACCCGCCGTACCGGGGGCCGGGAGGGCGCTCCCGTGAGCCCGAAAGTGTTCCCGCAGGGCGGTCAAGGTCTGCCGGCGCTCGGCGCCGCGCAGTCGCCCCTCGGCGAACGCCGCCACCTGCGACAGCAAGGCGTCCGAAGCTCCCGCGAAGCTCCAGTGCAACCGCACCTGCAAGCCTCGCCCCGCTTCCGGGCGGGCGTTGAGAATGCTGGTGCGATTGTCGGTCAGAATCAGGCGCTCGAGAGAACCTTCCATGAAGCCATCGAGACGGTGGAAAAACTCCTCGGGTGTCTCCATGTCGGCGGTGTCGAGCCGCAGGCGCAGCATCAGTGGCACGTCGACCCGCGCCTTGCCGTGCGCCTGGCTCGAGGGAGCGGCAAGCCGGCGTGGCTGTGCCGAACTCGGCACCACAGCCGTGGCGCCGATACTCGACTCAGACAGGCTCGACTCCGACGGGTGCGGGGTCGACGAAGGCTCGAACAGCCACATCTGGAGATCGTCGGGACGCTTCATACCACGCAGAGGCTATCCCCGACGGCCCCGAAGCCGCAAGCCGCGGCATTCAGGGCCGTCGCCAAGACCGCTTGTCACGACCGCTGACTGGCAGCCGCTATTGGCAAGTTTGGCAGCCGCAGTACGATGTCGCTCCGCGCGTGACCCACTGGCCGTTCCAGCTGCCGCCCGCCTGGCCGCAGACGCCAGGGCACCGCTGCTGCGCCTGCTGCTGGTTGTAGATCGGACCGGCGTCGACATCGCGCGTGGCGCAGGCGCAGTTGGGCTGCACCACCCAGGCACTGGGCGACCACCAGGTCTCGACGATCTTCTGCTGCCATTCGTGGTCGTTGGGCGACGGATACGGCATCTCGTGCTGCGGCGAGTGGGTGAACTGCTGGATGTCCTGCGTGAAGGAGAACAGCATCATGCCGCGGATCGGCTTGGCCTTCGCCCATTCGGTAAGCTGCTGCGTGGTCTCCAGACTGGTCATCCAGTTCTGATCCGGAGGTCCGGCTTGTACGCCGATGGTGATCTTGTCGTACGACAGCCCATACTGGTTGTAGGCGTCAACGCTCTTCTCGATCACCTCGGCAGGCCAGCCGTAGCTCATGGTGCTACCGAAGTCGAGAAGCTGGCCCAGATTGGTGTCCTTGAAGTCGTCGTGATCGTCCCACAGCGCCTTCGACAGCAACTTGCCATCCAGCGCACCGCGCACCGCTGTGACGGTCTTCAGCAGGCTGTCCGTGTTGCCCTTGCAGCCCCATTCGTCATCGATATCGATGCCGTCGAGCCCGTATTTGTCGACGATCTCGCTGCGCATCCACGAGGCGAGAGCGGTGTTTTTGTCGTCAGGAATGCAGCCCCAGCCTATGCCTGTATCACCGCCGCTACCGACAATCGACAGCACGACCTTCACGCCCTTGGCCTGCAGGTGCTCGATGTGTCCGCTGTCGAGCGCCGCGGTCATCGAATCGTCCCAAGCGACATACGGCGGCTCGAAGGAGTCAGGAGTGCCGGTGAAGTGAGCGGAGAACAGGGACACGACGTTGGCCTGCGGCCGTCCTTGCTGGTCGGTGAAACAGGTGATGTCCTGCAGGCTGGGGCAGGCGAAGTTGGACGAAGCCGGTGAAGAACAGCTCAGCCAGTAGAGCACGATCAGGGTTTCCGGTAGGGCCATGGTGCGAGATCTCCGGGTGGGTCGATGGTTACAGGGCTATCGATAGTTCGAGAGCCGAAGGAACAAAGCACGTGGAAACGAAAGGCGCGAGTGAGCAACCCTGTGGTCACAGCACCCGCGCTTCCGTTCCGATCGAGAGCAGTCCTGTCTAGATCAGCCGCAAACGACGCAGCCGCAAACCGACATCTCGCCCGGCTTGGTGGTACGCCACTGGCCGTTCCAAGTACCGTCAGCCTTCGCACAGGTGGTCGGGCACTTCTTCTTGGCGTCCGCCTGATCCCAGATCGGACCCGCATCGACGTCCTTGGTGGTGCGCTTGCAGCAGTTGCCGCAACAACCGCAAACCGACATCTCGCCGGGCTCAGTCGTCTTCCACTGACCATTCCACACACCCTTGGCGTCTGCGCAGGTGGCCGGGCACTTCTTCTCGGCGTCCGCCTGATTCCAGATCGGACCCGCGTCGACGTCCTTGCAGCACATCTGGCAACCACATACCGACATCTTGCCCGGCACAGTCGTCTTCCACTGGCCATTCCAGGTACCGTTGTTGTTCGAGCAGGTCGTCGGGCACTTCTTGTTGGCGTCCGCCTGGTCCCAGATCGGGCCGGCATCGACGTCGGCGGTGCCCGGGTGGCACTCTTGCGCAAAGGCGCCCGGAGCCAGAATCAGAACGATCAGCACAGTCAAAAGCAGAGTGGCCTTCTTCATGAGAGTTCTCACTTTCCCTTTTTGTTCGCCGGCATGCGAAAGCACGCAGCGAACCTTGTGTCGGCGAGATTGCCGAAACGTGTCCTCAGATGCCTCTCCCTCACGTGGGGAGAGTCCGAAATGGTGCTAATCCGTGTCTTGAAGGGGAAATCAGATGAACAATCGCGAGACTAGCACTCGCCGAAACCTCGTGTCAAGAAAGACCAAAACAGATAAATATACCCACTTCCAAATAGCTCCTTCTTGACCCTCGGGACGACACTAGCGCTACACTGCGGGCAAGAGACAAACCCTTCGATGACACCTTCACACGCTGACAACAACGCCTCCCTGACCGCGCTCGGCAACTGCTTCTCCGCCGCGGCCCCAGGCCTCTACGTACACATCCCGTTTTGCTCGGCGATCTGCCCCTACTGCGACTTCTCCGTGCTGCTCGGCGACGCCGATGCCAGAGAGGCCTTCACCCGGCGTTTGGTGCGCGAGATCGAGCTGTGGCGGGATTCCAGCTCGGACCTGCGCCTGCGTGGCATCGATACCATCCACTTCGGCGGCGGCACCCCGACGGCCCTGGCGCCCGAGCAGCTCGCACGCATTCTCGAGGCCGCCCGCGCTCACCTCGACCTCGAGCCGGACGCCTGGCTCTTCCTGGAAGCCAACCCCGAGGACGTCACCGCCGAGGCCGTCGTAGCCTGGCAGCGGCTCGGCGTGCGTACGCTCAGCCTTGGAGTTCAGAGTTTCCACGACGACGCCCTGCGCTTCCTCGGTCGCCGTCACGATGGCCAGCAAGCCCGCGACGCCGCCCACCGAGCCCTCGACGCCGGCTTCCACAGCGTGTCGATCGACGTCATTTATGGCCTTCCCGAAGACTCGCCCGCGCGCCTGCTGCGTGACCTCGAGATCGCCGTCCAGCTCCAGCCGCAGCACCTCTCCTGCTACCAGCTGACGATTCACCAGGGCACGCCTTTTGGCTTCCGTCACGAGCGCGGTCAGCTCGACGAACTGCCCAACGACGACCAGGCCGAACTCTTCCGCCTCACCCACACCTTCCTCGCCGACCACGGCCTGCCCGCCTACGAGGTCTCGAACTTCGCGGCATCGCCCGAGCACCAGAGCCGTCACAACCGTAAGTACTGGAACCACACCCCCTACCTCGGCCTGGGCCCGTCCGCCCACTCGTTCCACCCGCGTACCAACGGCGATCGGCTGTTGGGCGGGCGGCGCTGGTGGAACGTGCGCAAGATCAAACCCTGGAACACGCGTCTCGACGAGGGCGCACGGCCGATCGATGAGAGCGAGGAGCTGCGCGCCGACGAACTGGCCTTCGAAGCCCTGATGCTCGGCCTGCGCACCAGCGCCGGCCTGGACGTCGAGACCTTCCACCAGCGCTACGGCGTCGACCTGCTGGCGGCCAACGGTGCCTACGTCGACGACCTCGAAGCTCGCGGCTTGCTGCAGCGCCGAGACCACCACCTCGTCCCCACCCTTGATGGCTTCGCAGTCGCGGATTCCGTTGCCTGCGGTTTCCAGCTACACCCGACCGCTGCATCACACTCATCGATCGCACCGGAACCCTGATGGGGCTTGGCATTCGGACCCAGCAGTGGATACAATGCCATGACTCCCGCCGCAATACCGCCCACCGGAGTCTCAACCCCTGCGAGTTCCCCTCCTTCCATGACAGCCACCTACGACGCCTCCGCCATTGAAGTCCTCAAGGGCTTGGAGCCGGTGCGCAAGCGCCCCGGTATGTACACGCTCACCGAGCGACCGAACCACCTCGCTCAGGAAGTCATCGACAACGCCGTCGACGAAGCTGTCGCCGGACATTGCCGCAAGATCAAGGTCAAGATCTACGAGGACGGTTCGCTGTCGGTCGAAGACGACGGCCGCGGCATGCCGGTGGACAAGCACAAGGGAGAGCAGATCTCCGGCGTCGAGGTGATCCTGACGCGGCTGCACGCGGGCGCCAAGTTCTCGAACAAGAGCTATCGCTTCTCCGGCGGTCTGCACGGCGTCGGCGTGTCTGTGGTCAATGCGCTGTCGAAGAAGCTCGACGTGTGGGTGCGGCGCGGCGGAAAAGAGCACCACATGGCGTTCCGCGACGGCGGCAAGGCGTCGCCGCTGAAGGTGATCGGCGATGTCGGCGTGCGCAACACGGGCACGACGCTGCGCTTCTGGCCCGACCCGCAATTCTTCGACTCGCCCAAATTCAGCTTGCCGCGGCTGCGCCACCTGCTGCGCGCCAAGGCGGTGCTGTGCCCCGGATTGACCATCAGCCTGGACGTCGAGGGGCAACCGGAAGACGCTGAGGAATGGTGCTACGAAGACGGCCTGAGCGACTACTTGCTGGACGAGCTGGACGAGTTGGTACGCGTGCCCGAAGCCCCCTTCGTGGGGCACTTCCAGGGCGAAGACCAGGAAGCCGACTGGGCGGTGCTGTGGCTGCCGGAAGAGGGCGAGCCCCTGGGCGAGAGCTACGTCAACCTGATCCCGACGCCGCAAGGCGGCACGCACGTCAACGGCTTCCGCCTCGGCCTCACCGACGCCATCCGCGAGTTCTGCGAGTTCCGCAACCTGCTGCCGCGCGGACTCAAGATCAGCCCCGAGGACGTCTGGTCACGCTGCTGCTACATCCTGTCGCTGCGCATGCACGAGCCGCAGTTCAGCGGTCAAACCAAGGAGCGCTTGTCATCGCGCGAGGCGGCGGCCTTCGTCGCCGGCGTCACCAAGGACGCCTTCAGCCTGTGGCTCAACCAGCACACCGAGGACGCGGAGCGCATCGCTCAGCTGGCGATCGACAACGCGACGTCCCGGCAACGCTCGGCCAAGAAGGTGGCCCGCAAGAAAGTGGCAGGCGGTCCGGCGCTGCCGGGCAAGCTGGCCGACTGTACGCAGCAGGACCTCGACGTCACCGAACTGTTCCTGGTCGAGGGTGACTCGGCCGGTGGTTCGGCCAAGCAAGCACGCTCGAAGGACTTCCAAGCCATCCTGCCGCTACGTGGCAAGATCCTCAACACGTGGGAGGTCGATTCGGCGCGCGTGCTGGCGTCACAAGAAGTGCACGACATCGCGGTCGCTCTGGGCATCGACCCGGGGTCACCCGACCTGAGCAATCTGCGCTACGGCAAGGTGTGCATCCTGGCCGACGCCGACTCCGATGGTGCCCACATCGCCACCTTGCTGTGCGCGCTGTTCGTCAAGCACTTCCGAGCCCTGGTCGACGCTGGACGCCTGTACGTCGCCATGCCGCCGCTCTTCCGCATCGACGTCGGCAAGCAGGTCTTCTACGCCCTCGACGACGCCGAGCGCGACGGCATTCTGCAGCGCGTCGAGGCCGAGAACATGCGCGGCAAGGTAACCATCCAGCGCTTCAAGGGTCTGGGCGAGATGAACCCGCTGCAGCTGCGCGAGACCACCATGGACCCCACCACCCGGCGGCTGGTGCAACTGCGGCTCGACGTACCGCTCGAAGACGGCGGCGCTCCAGACGCGGTGATCGACATGCTGCTGGCCAAGGGCCGCGCCAGTGATCGCAAGCAATGGCTGATGGACAAGGGCGACCTGGCGACAGTCGAGTAGGGCGTCGAAGGAAGGCGTCGAAGGAAGGCGTCGAATAGGGTGGGCGAATAGGGTAACGGTGGACTAAGAGCGAACATGGCAAGCAAGACACGTAAGAAGAGCAAGAAGACCCAGCAGCACCAGCTGCGGATCGACGCCATGGCGGCCGAGATCGAGAAGCGCGCGCTCAGCGACTTCTCCGAGAAGGCGTATCTCGACTACGCCATGTACGTCATCCTCGACCGTGCTCTGCCGCACGTCGGCGATGGTCTCAAGCCAGTGCAGCGGCGCATCGTCTACGCCATGTCCGAGCTCGGCCTGTCCGCGGCGGCCAAGTTCAAGAAGAGTGCGCGTACCGTCGGTGACGTGCTCGGCAAGTACCACCCGCACGGCGACTCCGCGGCCTACGAGGCCATGGTGCTGATGGCGCAGGACTTCTCCTACCGCTACACCCTGATCGACGGCCAGGGCAACTGGGGCACGCAGGACGACCCCAAATCCTTCGCCGCCATGCGCTATACCGAGTCGCGCCTGACCCGCTATGCTCAGACGCTGCTCAACGAGCTGGGTCAGGGCACCGTCGACTGGGGCCTCAACTTCGATGGCACCCTACGCGAACCCAAGCTGCTGCCGGCACGTTTGCCCAACATGCTGCTCAACGGCGCCTCCGGCATCGCCGTCGGTATGGCCACCGACATCCCGCCGCACAACCTGCGCGAAGTGGTCAACGCGACGATCCACCGGCTGCGCAACCCCAAGTGCTCGCTCGACGAACTCCTCTTCCACCTGCCCGGCCCCGACTTCCCTACCGCCGGTGAGCTGATCACGCCGGCCGCCGAGCTGCGCGAGATGTACCTGACCGGCAGCGGCCAGGTACGTCAGCGTGCCGCCTGGCAGCGCGAAGGAGACGACATCGTGGTCACCGACCTGCCGTATCAAGTCTCCGGCAGCAAGGTGTTGTCCCAGATCGCCGCCCAGATGCAGGCCAAGAAGCTGCCGATGGTCGACGACCTGCGCGACGAGTCAGACCACGAGAATCCGACGCGCGTGGTGATCACGCCACGCTCCAACCGCGTCAATCTCGACACCTTGATGGCGCACCTTTTCGCCACCACTGACCTCGAGCGCTCCTACCGTGTCCAGCTCAACGCCATCGGTCTCGACGGCAAGCCGCACCTCTACACGCTCCCCACTCTGCTCGACGAGTGGCTGGCCTTCCGCATCGCCACCGTCCGTCGGCGACTCGAGTTCCGGCTCGACAAGGTCCTCCAGCGCCTGCACATCCTCGAAGGCCTGCTGATCGCCTACCTCGACCTCGACGAGGTGATCCGCATCATCCGCTTCGAAGAAGAGCCCAAGGCCAAGCTGATGGAACGCTTCGGCCTCACCGACCTGCAGGCCGAGTCGATCCTGGAACTCAAGCTGCGCTACCTGTCTCGTCTCGAAGAGATGAAGATCCGCGGCGAGCAGGACGAGTTGGAGGCCGAGCGCGAACAGCTCGAACAGACCCTCGGCTCCGAGACGCGTCTGAAGACAATGGTGCGCAAGGAACTGGAAGCCGACGCCGAAGAGTTCGGCGACGAGCGCCGCTGCAAGTTGGTCGAGAACGCGGCCGTCGCGCAAGCGATGTCCGAAACCGACCTGATCCCCACCGAACCGGTGAGCGTCGTGCTATCCGAGAAGGGCTGGGTGCGCACCGCCAAAGGCCACGATATAGACCCCGGCAGCCTGAGCTACAAGGCCGGCGACGGTTTCCTAGCCGTCGCCCACGGCAAGAATGTCGACCAGGCCGTCTTCTTCGACTCGTCCGGCCGCAGTTACAGCCTACCCGCCCGCGGCTTCCCGTCCGCACGGGGTCAGGGAGAACCCCTCAGCAGCAACCTGACACCTCCCGCCGGTGCACACTTCCTGACCGTGATCATGGCCGCCGACGAAGCCCTGTACCTGATCAGCTCGAACGCTGGCTACGGCTTCCTGGCACCACTCGGCGAGCTGCACGCTCGCAACAAGGCCGGCAAGGCCGTGCTGACTCTGCCCAAGGACTCCGAACCGCTGCTACCGCGACCGGTCGTCGACTTGGGCAACGACCAGATCGCTGCTATCAGCAGCGACGGCTACCTGCTCCTCTTCCCGCTTTCCGAGCTGCCACAGATGCCCAAGGGCAAAGGCGTGAAGCTGCTCAACCTACCCAAAGCACGCAAGGGCAAACCCGCCGAAACACTCATCGACGCCATCGTCGTCCCGGTCGGCGGCACCCTGCGCATCCACGCCGGCCAGCGTTACATGAACCTCAAGCTGGCCGACCAGGAACACTTCCAGGGCAGCCGCGCCCAGCGCGGCAAGGCCCTGCCGCGCGGCTTCCGCAACGCGACGGCCTTGGAAGTGGTGTAAGCTCCCTGTATGCACCCACAGTGGTTGGAAGACAACGAACTCGAGGCGTTGCTCCTAGACCTTGAATCCGACTGGGTCGAGCGTAAGCGAAACGCCAAAGAACCCAACAAGGTTCGCCAGGCGATCTGCTGTTTCGCCAACGATCTCCCAAATCACCGGAAGCCAGGAGTCATTTTTGTAGGCATCGAAGATGATGGGACCTCCGCGGACCTGGAGATCAATGACAGGCTGCTAACTCAGCTGGCACAGATGCCCAAGGATGGGAAGATCCAACCCTTCCCGGCGGTGACAGTGCAGAAGCGCAGGTTGCACGGTATGAGTCTGGCCGTGATTCAGGTAATGCCCGCCGATGCGCCGCCTGTGCGGTTTGACGGGAGAATCCACGTTCGAGTCGGTCCCAGCGGAAGCACCGCGAGTCGACAAGAAGAGATCCTACTGAACGAGAAGCGGCGGTCACGAGACCTACCCTTCGACCTGCAGCCACTCCCTTCGGCCTCCCTCGACGATCTAGACTTGGGCCTATTTCGTCGCACCTATCTGCCGAGCGCGCTACCGACCGATGTTCTCGAAGAGAATCAACGCTCCGAGACTCAGCAACTTCAATCGCTTCGCTTTTCGACCAGCACCGACCCGAGCTTCCCCACCGTTCTCGGGATGTTGACGCTCGGCAGTGACCCTCTGCGATTCCTGCCCGGAGCCTATATCCAGTTTCTCCGCATCGAAGGGACCTCAATTGGAGATCCAATCAAGACAGAACGAGAGCTGTCGGGACCTCTTCCGGACATGTTGCACGAGCTCGACCAGACCCTGGAGATCAACATCTCGACAGCTGTTGACATCACATCGTCAACTCGCGAAATAAGGCAGGCCGATTACCCTCTTGCCGCTCTCCAACAGCTGACACGAAATGCAATCCTGCACCGAGCCTACGACGGTACCAATGCCCCCACCCGGCTTCTATGGTTCTCGGACCGAATCGAACTCCACAGCCCCGGCGGACTCTTCGGTCAAGTCAACCAAGACAACTTCGGCCAGCCCGGCGTGACGGACTATCGCAATCCTCATCTGGCGGAAGTCCTGAAAAATCTGGGCTACGTCCAGAAGTTTGGTTACGGTATCTCCACGGCCCAGCGAGCTCTGGAGAAGAACGGCAACCCGCCGGCTGAGTTCGAACTGCCCGGTAATCGCGTTCTGGTCACGGTGAGAGCGGCATGAGCACGACGGCAATCGCTTTCTTCAACAACAAGGGTGGCGTGGGCAAGACATCGTTGGTCTACCACCTGGCCTGGATGTATGCCGACCTGGGCTTGCGCGTCGTCGCTGCCGACCTCGACCCCCAAGCCAATCTCACAGCCGCCTTCCTTGATGAAGACCAACTCTCTGAGTTGTGGCTCGCCGAGAAACCCGGCGGAACTATCTATCAGTGCGTCAAACCACTGATAGATGCGACAGGCGACATCACCTCTCCTCATCTCCACATCGCCGACGAATCCGAACGCCTGGCCCTTGTCGTTGGAGACCTGAACTTGTCTCGGTTCGAGGATGAACTCTCATCTCAGTGGCGTCAATGCGTGGACGGTGAAGCACGTCCTTTTCGCGTGATTTCGGCATTCTCCAGGACAATCCAGCGAGCAGCAGCAGCCTTCGAAGCTCAGCTGATCCTGATCGATCTCGGTCCGAACCTGGGCGCTCTGAACCGTGCAGCGATGATCGCTGCTGACTTTGTAACGGTTCCCTTGGCTCCCGATCTCTTCTCTTTGAAGGGTCTACAGAATCTAGGTCCTGCTCTCCAGACGTGGCGCCAGCTTTGGGCCAAGCGCATTCCCGACAACCCTGATCAGCAGGCGATACCGTTACCGAGCGGTCGAATGGAACCGGCAGGCTACATTGTTCTTCAGCATGGCATCCGACTGGATCGCCCTGTCAAGGCATACAGCAACTGGATCGCTCGCATCCCGGAAACCTACCGAGAGTACGTGCTTCAGGTGAAGGACGACGTCAATCCGCCTGTCCAGGAAGATCCGCACTGCCTGGCGATGCTCAAGCACTACCGCAGCCTGATGCCGATGGCACAAGAAGCTCGCAAACCAATCTTTCACCTGAAACCGGCAGACGGCGCCATAGGCTCTCATCTAACAGCGGTTAGGGAAGCGGAGAAGGATTTCCACAAGCTGGCCCAAGTTCTAGCTGACCGCGTGGGCGTCCAAGTTCCGCCTCGGTAAGTCCAGATGTCTGCTCGTTACCTCGACGCCCGCGTCGACGGCTTCTCGAACTGGCGGTCCTTCAGATACATGTACATCACCGCCATCGAGTCCTGATCCTCGCCCGAGGTGTTGTTGTACGAGCTGACGAGTTCGTACTCGTGATCCTTGTACAGCATCACGCCCTCTTCGCTCGTGAAGTACTCGACGTGCCGAATGCCGATTCCCTTGTCGGCCGGTCGAACCTGGCTCTTGAACACCGTCTCGCCGCTGGTCAGGTCGCGCAGCTCCAACCATTCGGCGAACGGATGCAGGTGCACGGCAATGTAGTGCACGGTGGTGTCGTAGGGCAGATGAAGAATGTTGGTGACCAGGGTATGGTTCACTTCTTTTCCCGGCTTGACCACCCAATGGCCGGTGAAGCGCTGGCCGAGGGCGTCCTGGTACTCGTGACCGGCGGCGTTCTCGCCCACCAGGCAGCCCGGGCCCATCTCTTCCATGTCGTGACCTTCGTGCTCTTCCATCGCCATGCCGTAGTGCGCCGGCTGCTCGGAGTCGAGTACCTTGAGACCATAGACGCCGATCGGCATCAGTGGCTGCATGGGTGACTCGACCTGGCGGTCGCGCACGAACTGGATGGTGACCTTGTGGCGCACCTGGAAGTCGGCGGGATCGTGGTTGAGGTTGAGCACCTGGGTGGTCAGGTTGAGCGGTTCGTGCGACATGACCGGGATGCCGAAGCCCTCGGGCATCCGAATGTCGAACTGGCCTTGCGACAGCGTGAACAGGCGCCCGCTCAGAACCTGGCGCGCGTCGAACAATTCGCGGTGCAGGCTCGGATCGATGTCCAAGTTGCTGTGGCACATGAACTCTTGCTCGCGTGGTTCCTGCCCGTCGGGGCCGACCATGACGGCCTCGTAGCCAACGATCCACAACAGCTCTGGCCGCGGCGCGTCGTCGATCAAGAAGACCTCTTCCTGGCTCCACGGCCCCATCATCGAGCGGTACTTGCGGTCGACCTCGTAGGTCTTGGACAGGATCTGCTTGCTCAGAACCGGAGCACCAGCGACGGTGCCGGTAGCAGGGCCAGCACTGCTCCTGGCGCTATCAGCAGCAGCTGGAAGCACCAAGACGGTGAGTGCGGCCGTGATCAGGCCGGTCAAGAGCAGTGGCGAGAGCTGTGAAGGGAGGCGATGGGTCGAAGTTTCCTGCGTCACGATGACGGTCTCCTACGATGCAGTCACGGATTCTAGGCGAGCACGGATTCGGAGGGTCGAGGTTCAGCCACCCCGGCCCAGCCACTCGAGCAGGCCGAGGGTGAGCACGGGCAGGTAGGTGATCAACAGCACACCGATGCCGAGGATGAAGAGCATGGGCAGGGCCGCGCGGTAGACCTGCAGTAGCGGCTTCTCGAAGCGATACGAAGCCAGGAAGAGGTTGAGGCCGACCGGCGGGGTCAAGTATCCCAGCTCCAGATTGGCGATGAAGATGATCCCCAAGTGCACAGGGTGGATGCCGAAGGCGACGCCCAGCGGCACGATCAGCGGCACCACCACGACGATGGCCGAGAAGATGTCCATCAGGCAGCCGACGAGCAACAGGAAGACGTTGAGGCAAAGCAGAAAGACCAGGGGTGAGCTGATGTGCGCCTGCGCCCACTCGACGACCTGACTGGGGATCTGGGCGTCGACCAGGTAGTTGGTCAAACCCATGGCGACGCCGAGGATGATCAGCACGCCACCCACCAGGACGCCGCAGTTGCGCAGCACGCGTGGCACGTCGCTCCGAAGGTTGAGATCCTTGTGCACGAAGACCTGGATGAAGAAGGCGTAGAGTGCCGCCAGCGCCGAGGCTTCGACCGGCGTCGCCCAGCCGAGGAAGATCGCCGCCAGGACGATCAGCGGCAGGGCGAGTTCCCACTTGCCACGATTGAGCGCGGACAGGGCGCTACGGACGTCGAAGGGCTCGCGCGGCACCTTGGATTTCCAACCTTCCCGCATGCCCCAGGCGACGACCAGCAGCACCAGCAGCAGGCCCGGCACCAGGCCCCCCAGGAACAGATCTTCGATCGGGATCTGCGCCACGATGCCGTAGAGGATGACGGGCAACGCGGGCGGGAACAGCAGACCGAGGGAGCCGGAAGCCGTGAGCAGCCCCACGGAAAAGGTATCGCGGTATCCCTCTTGACGCAGCCCTTGGAAGAGCAGTGCACCGAGCGCCAGAATCGTCACTCCAGAACCGCCAGTGAAAGCGGTGAAGAAAGCACAGACGACGGCGCACACCACCGCGGTGCCGCCCGGCATCCAGCCGAAGAGGGCGCGGAAGAGGCCGACCAGGCGCTGCGACGCCTGCCCTTCAGCGAGCAGGAAGCCAGCGAGGGTGAAGAGCGGGATGGCCGGCAACGTCGGAGACACGACGAGTCGGTAGGTCTCGGCAGGTACGGCAGCCGCGGGAACGGCTTCAGCCAGGAAGAGGAAGACCGCGGCACCGCCAATAGCCACGAAGATCGGTCCGCCCAGCACCGTGGCCAGCAGCAGTACGGCGAGCGCCGGCCAGGCGGGACGGAACTCCAAGATCTCCGGATGCAGACCGAGCCAGACACCGACCGCCAGACCAAGGGACGCCAGCCCGCGACCCCACCAGCGTTCTGACGCGTACCAGACCTGCCGCAGAGCGACCAGGGCGAAGCCCACGGGCAGCGCCAGCTGTCCGACCCATACCGGCACGCCGAGCGCGATGTCGCCGCCGAACTCGTACTCACTGCGAACCAGGTCATAGCAGGCCAGGAAGAGGAGCGCCGAGACGCCAGCACCGACGGCGCCGGTGAAGATCTTTGCCGCTTGGCGGAAGCGGCCCTCGGGGAGAAACTCGCCAGTGGCCAGGGCCAGAAGCTTGCCTTCCTTGGCCGCCAGCGCGGCTCCCAGGAAACCGACCCAGAGGGTCAGGTGCTGGGTGAAGGCACCAGCGCCAGGAACACCGGTCTCGAACAGGCTGCGCGCGACGATCTCGGCCAGCGGTAGCACCACCATGACGGCCAACGCCAGCACCACGACCCAGCCCTCGACACGGTCGAGATGCCGTGCCAGCCAGTGCCCGCCCCGCACCAGTGCATTCGCGTCCTCAGGCGGCGGTGAGGCCGGCTCAGCCGCCGGCGCAACGCTCGCGCCGTCCGCGTTCAGGGTTGCCCTCCGGGACCGCGTGGGGAAGCTCGGAACTCTCGCCGCGCCGCCAGCGCTTGCTGCAGGATGTCCGCCGGTACGCGGCTATCTTGCACCGCCGCGGCGAAGGCTTCCGCTGCTTGCTCCCACACTTGAACCTGCTCGCCCTGCGGCGTCACCACGGTCAAACCGCGCTTCTTCATCTCGGCAATGGCAGCCGTATCCTGCTCCGGCACTTCCGTTTCCAGGCGCTCCTCGGTTCTGCTCGCCGCCGCCAGCAGGGCTTGCTGATCCGCAACGCCGATACGCTGCCAGCTCCGGGCGCTGATGACCGTGCCACCGACCAGTGGTGCCACGCCGAGATCGAGCATGTAGGGCGCCTGGCGATACCACTGCAGCAGCAAGGCGGCCAGCGGCGGACTGGGAATGACGTCAACCATGCCGGTCTGCAGTCCAGTGAGGATGTCAGTGGTGGCCAGTGGTACCGGACGGTAGCCGTTGTTCTTCCACAGCTGCAGGCCTTCTTCGTCACCCGCGGTGACGAACATCTTGGCCCTCTTGAGATCCTCCAGCGTGCGCAGCTCGCGGCTGGCGAAAAGGTGGACCCAGCCCGCGTGGCCCCAGTGCAGCAGCTTGTAGCCCTTGGCTTCGAGCCGCTCCTGCAAGACTGGCGACAGGCGATCGAGCACGAAGTAGAGCTCCTCGTACGAGTCGAAGAAGAGCGGAATGGTGAAGACCAGGAAGGCCTCGTCGATATCGGCCAAGCCATTGACGGTCAAGACCGCCGCGTGCAGCTGACCGATGCGCATCTTGCGCACCACGTCGGGCTCGTCGCCCGCGACACCACCGGCATAGACGCGCAGGCGCACCCGCCCGTCCGTATCGTCCTGCCATTCGGCCCCCATCTCCTTGACGGCATCGTCCCAGATGGAACCTTCGGGTGCCAGCGAGGCCAGCTTGACGTTGACCGTCGCGGCCCTGGATATCGGCGCCACGAGCACGAAGCTCAGCAGCAAGAGAGCACCCACGATGGTGCGGGGGCGCGGGATCGAAGTCGTCAGAGTTCTGAATAGCATCAGGGGTGCTCCAGGGCAAAGGTGAGCAGTGGAATCATGGGCTCGAAGATTAGCGAACTGGAGGACGTGCGGCCAGGTGCGGAGTCGGCTAGATGAAGAAGTCGTCGACGACCGCGAGCAGGTGCCGCGCCCGTTGCTGGGCAATGAGATTGGCCAGCCGACGATGGTAGGCGTTGGCACTGTCCGCGTCGACGTCGATGGCCAGGGCCCGTTCCAACAAGGATACGAATTCGTCGCGCTTCTGTTCCTGAACGCAAACGCTGGTCGCCATGGACACATAGGCAGAGGCGCTGAACCCACCGCTCAGGTTGACGGCATCCTGGAAGTGCTGGCGCGCACGCGTCAGAGAACCACCCAAGGCTTCGGGCAGAGCATCCAGAGAGATGAGGGTCTCGTAAATCGTCGTGTCGCAGAAGGGTGCCGCCAGCGCGTGCGGCGGCGAGGACTCGGTCGGCTGCAGCTGTGGTCGCACCGCTGGATCACACTTGGCCCCACCTGCGGCGAGTTCGAACTCCAGCGCTTGCTCGATCAGCGTGCGGACGATCGGGACGTCCGCCGCCAGTTCGGGCCGGTCCAGGCCAAGCGACACGGCGGCTCCCCAGGCGGCTCCCGTCCAGTAGGTCAGGTCACGGTCGCTGACGTCCAGCTGGTGCAGCACCGAAGCGGTGTCGAGACGCAGCCGTGAAGTCATGCGTCTGACCTGTGCCCGCACCGCTCGATGGGTCTCGTAGCCCAGCAAGCCCTCCTCAACCTCGACACCCGTGCGCACGGCCAGCGAGCGCAGGCAATAGTCCCGCGCCCGCAAGTAGAGCGACAGCGCGCGTTGCTTCATCGACCGGGCCAAGCGGTAGTCCTGCGCTTCGACCAGCAGCGCTTCGGTCTCGACGTAGGCGTACGCGTACTGCGTGAAGCTGCGGCAGGTCGCCAGCAACAGGGCACCGTTGTTGGGCACCTCGGCGAGCAGAGTTTCCTGCGTCTTGAGTGCGAAGGGTAAGGCTTCCCGGATCAGCTCCGGGTCGTCGTCGACAGCCCAGCCGGCGCCACCGGCACTGAGTGTCCCCGCGACCGCATTGACACCCGCCGTCTTGACCGCCGAGCAGGCTCCGAGCCAGGGCAGCACGGCGCAGAGCAGCCAGGCGGCGAGAACACCCCGCGCGGACCATCGCACGCCTGGTTGCGGCGGACGGGAAGGGACACAGCTTAGAGGCACAGCGAAACTCATCGGTGAAGAAGACTCTAGACCGCGGCGCCAGGAGCGTCAAGGCACACCGCTCGCCTCACCATCGCCTTGCCGTTTGGCCCACGAGCGCACGGCTCAGCACACGTAGGGCAGAGGAAAGACCCCGCTATCTGCCGGCAAGCGGCCGTGGACGTGTACTGGCGGATACCCGTCGCCGGTCAACGCCAAGGCCCACTGCTCCAGGAACGACCGCGCCTCCGCTTCGGTGGCGAACCAGCTGACATCGAGCGGCACGTGCTCGCCCGTGTCCAGATCGAGCACGGAGGCTTCGGCGAAGAAGGGACGGTCCGCGTCGGTGGCAGCTCCGGGTAGTGCCGAACGGCAATCCAAGAAGCGGCCGCAGACTTCGCCCACTCCTGCCGCCCGTGCCGCCGAAGGCGCCAGGCAGCAGAACCCCATGTCTCGATAGCTGAGGTCTTCCCAATGAATCAGACTTTCCATGGAAACCCCCTGTCCTTGCCCTAGGGCATAAAACGTTTCATCTTGATCGAAGTCAACTTGGCCACGGCCGGCACAGCGAACCTACAATGCGACCAAGCCGCAAGAACTCATGGGGCCGAACGCTCGGTACTCGCTCATCACCAGCTCCAAGGCTGGAACAACAGTCAAAATCAGACCGCCGCATGCGCGGAGGGTGCCGGACATTGTCGCAGCCCCACGCGCAAGTTGCAAACGGCTCTATCATCTTTACTGACACAAAGGAGCAACGACAAAATACTTTTCGATTGTACCGGGATCAGGACACCGTTGTCCGTCGTCGCAGTCACAGTCGCACTCGCAGTCGCAGTCTCGGCCGCTCACAGTAAACAGGAACACCAGCGTCCCTGGTCTGCGACGATCAGCGAATCGAACAGCCGTACACCCAGGAGTTCACCTGCCTGGAACAAGCGATGGCTGGCTTGCAAGTCGCGCGCGCTGGGCCGCGGGTCACCACTCAGGTGATTGTGTCCCACCAGCACCCCGGCAGCGTTGAGCGCCAGCGCAGGCGCCAGCACGACTCGCGGTTCCGCCGCCGTGTGCTGGAGCGTTCCGACGCTCGGGATGTCGTAGCCAATCAGCCGCCGCCGAGAATCCAAGTACAAGACCACCAAGGCTTCACGGTCGTAGTGACGCAACAACTGCCACAGCAGCGCGGCCGCCCGCGATGGCCGATCGAGCCGCGGGTAGCGATCGAAGGGGCCTTCGTTGTCACGCACCAAAGCCAGTCGATACCGTGGCAGGCACGGAGGCGGCGGCAATTCAACGGTCTCGACCGGACGCGCTTTCCAGGGTTCTCGGTGCAAGTTGGATCCGCACAACCAGTGCTTCGGCCCCGGCGGCGGTGGTGCAGGCGGCAGCACGATCTCCGCCGGCAGTTCGGTCGACACCGGCGGCAGCACAGGAGGTGCAGGTGGCGGCTCCGAGGGTGCCGGCACCACTCGCGGTTCGATCGGCGGCACCGGCGGCACGGCCGGTGACGGCAGAGGTGTCGACGTCAAAGTCTCGATCAGAGGTCCGAAGCGCTGCATGAGTCCGGTCGTGGCGACGGTGGTTGCCCACCCCAACCGCGCATGGGAAGACGGCACCCACAGGCCTACGGCCTCCGCCAGGCGCCGAAACTTCAGGTTGTGGTAGTGCGTGGCACTGCAGTCACGCACGCCAGCACGGGCGTTGGCCACGTGCACCAAGCCATGCAGCAGCACGGCGAGCAAGTCTGCGGGGGGGCGTCGAAGGTCTTCGGCCGCCACGAACAGCGTACCCGCCGGGTCCGGCGATGCACGCCGCAATATGGAAGGCCGCTCCCCCGCTGCCAGCACGCGCACATGGGGTGGAGATTCCTCGGCGCTCCGCATCTCACCGCCGTCCGCACCGCCCCCTCCCGCGCGGAGCTCGGCCCCATCGGCTCCCACCTGACGCACACACAGGCGCCACAGCGCACGCACCACTATGTGCAGCGGATCGTCGGAGGCTTCCCGAGCCCCTACAGCTGCGCTACACTCCTCTTGGCTTCTCGATCCACACAATGGCGGTCGATCGTGGAATTCACCTGCTCGGGTCAGATGATTCGATACTGCAATCCAGCCTCCTCCAGGAAGCAACGACAACGAGTCAGAAGATAGTGGCAGGTCCATGACCACCCTCCGTCACACTGAGGTTCGACGGGCGCCGGTTTTCCTCCCCGAGCTGCGCGGGCGATCTCATAAAACAGCATAGAATCCGCAGATTACCTGAATCTGAGGCGCAATTGAATCCTGACTTAAGCATGCATCATGCCTGACTCAGCATCATCCCCAGATCTAACACTGGTACCGGTTCCTTCGGCGAACTGGCGCGACGACTTCGACGATTTCGACGGCCGAGCGTGGATCAACTGCGCGCACCAGGGAGCCCTGCCGACCGTGGCAGCGGCGGCGGCCCGGCAAGCCATCGACTGGAAGCTCGCCCCGCACCACCTGACCACGGGCCGCTTCAGCGGCGTCCCTCAGCGTCTGCGCATTGCCCTCGCCCAGCTCTTGCACGCCCCGGAAACCGAGGTCTCGATCGCCAACAGCGCCTCCTACGGCCTCCACCTGCTGGCCAATGGCATACCGCTACAGGCAGGCGACGAGGTGCTGCTGATGGAAGGCGATTTCCCTTCCAACGTGCTGCCCTGGTTGGCGCACCGGCAGCAGGGCGTCGAGGTTCGCCAGCTGCGGCCACGCCAGGCGGTGCTCGAGGCGGACGAAGTCGCCGCTGCCTTGACCCCTGCGACGCGCGTCGTCTGCCTGAGCTGGGTGCACTCGTTCTCGGGCTGGATGCTGGAGATCGAGCGCATCGCCGAGGCGTGCCGGGCCAACGGCACCTGGCTACTGATCAACGCGTCCCAAGGCTTGGGCGCACGACCGCTCGACGTGCGCACCTTCGGGGCCGACGCGGTGATCAGCGTCGGCCACAAGTGGCTCTGCGGCCCCTACGCCACGGGCTTGCTGTGGATGCGGCCGGAGCTGCGCGCGGTGCTGGAGGTGAACCGCTGCTACTGGTTGTCGCTGCAGACCGCCGACGATCTCGCCAATCCCGATCGTCCCCTGGTGCCCGACGTCGACCTGGCGAGCCGGCGCTTCGACCAGTTCGGTACCGCCAACTTCTTCAACTTCACCGCCTGGACCGCCGCCGTCGAGTACTTGCTGGCTTGCGGCACCGAAGCGGTGCGCGAGCACAGCCAGGCGCTGGTTCAAAGGCTGATCGATGGCCTCGACGACGATCGACTCGCCGACCGCTATGAGCTGTTCAGCCCCCGCTCTGGACCCCGTCGTTCCACGCTCGTCTTCCTCGGCCTACGGTTGACGAAGACTGGGCAGCTGGAGACGAATCCACGGCTCTACCAGCGGCTGCAGGAGGCCGGCGTGGACGTCGCGTTGCGCAACGGCCGGCTGCGCATCTCCCCCCACGTGTTCAACGAAGCTCGGGATATCGATCGCTTGCTCGATGTCCTGGCGACCTCGGCATGAAGAACGAACCCAGATGAAGCGAGCCCTCATGACCCCAGCCCTCCAGACCCGAGCCATCTACACCTTCGCCGCCCTGCTGCTGTGCCTGCAGGCACCGCTGCCTGCCGAAGAACCGCCCGCGCCGGCAGCTTCGCGCAAGCTCATCGTGATCTCCTGGGACGGTGGCGCCGATTGGGTGGTCGACCGCCTGCTCGACGAGGGTCGCCTGCCCCACTTGGCCCGCCTGGCCGGTCGTGGCGTGCGCGCCGACTACAGCATCACCAGCTATCCGTCGAAGACCGCGGTCGGCCATTCGGCGGTGTGGACAGGCACCTGGCCGCACGTCTCCGGGATCACCGGCAATTGGGTACCCCTCGGGCCCGCAGCGAGCGGTGAGCTGCCTGAGTACACGATCCTGGAGCAGCGCTCCGGCTTCGACGCGCGCTCGCTCACGGCCGAGCCGCTCTACGTCACCGCCGCACTGGCAGACAAGAAAGTCGTGGTGCTTTCGGCAACCCAAGCCTACCCACCCGGCCCCTACGTCGAGCGCCTGACCGCGGCTGGCAAGCAGGACAACCTGATCTCGTTCAGCGGCTTCGAGCATGTCCTGGCGCACGGCGTCCTGCTCGGACCTGACGATCTCGATTCCGCCATCTTGGCACCCGCGCAGGCCGAAACGAGCCACTGGACTCACCTCCCCTCCTATCGCGGCGAACCCCGGGAAGGGCGCCTGCAGGTCGCGGATACTCAGTTCTACTTCCTGCTCTTCGACGCGACCGCCGACCCCACTGAGGGTTTCGACACCGTGCTGGTCCGCAGCGGCAGCCGCGACGCCGAGGAAGCGATCGACGCGACCGTGCTCAAACCGCGCCCAGCCGCGGCCGCCGACGACCTGGAGCGCAACACCCAGGACTTGCTGCGCAGCGACAGCCTCGCCGGCTGGAGCCCGCCGATGCGCGTCGACAAGGGAGCCCGCTGGGCCAACACCTTCTTCCGCCTCTTCGAGCTGACACCGGACGGCTCCGGCTTCGCGCTCTATCAGCGCAAGGTCAGCCAGCTCGATGGCCACTTCAGCGACCAGCAACTGGCCGACTACCTCCGCGCCTACCCCGGCTTCCACGACGATGCCTTCAGCGCCTACGCGATGGGCCTCTTCGGCAAACCCGCCTTCGATTACGGCGAAGATCGCGGCGGAGATCGCGGCGAAGATCGCGGCAATGGTAGAGCCGAGCGCCGGCTGCTCGAAGTCGTGGCCCACGACACGCACCTGCTGATCGAGGGTTCGCGCTTCGCCATCGAGCAGTGGCAGCCGGACATCCTCTTCCACTACTCACCGATGACCGACAGCGCCGGGCACCTGCTGCTCGGCATGCTCGACCCAGCGATGCCTGACTACGATGCCGAGCGAGCAGCCGCGCTGTGGCCAGTCTACATCCGCACCTTCCAGCTCCTCGATGCCTGGCTCGGAGCCCTGCAGGACATGGCGCCACCCGAGACGGTGATCGCCCTGGTCAGTGACCACGGTATGGACGCGATTCACAGCGAGGTCTTTCCCAACCGCATTCTGCAAGACGCCGGCCTCTTCCGGCGTGCCGACGACGGACGCATCGACCTGGCTCACACACAGATCCTGGCACCACCGTGGAGCGACTTCTTCCTCGTGGTCAACGACCAGCGCTGGAAAGAGGGCCGCACCATGGCGCCCGGGGAACGGACGGCGCTCTTGGAGCTAGCGCGCGAGGCCTTTCTGGACGCCAAGGACCCGAATACCGGCAAGCACCTGGTGTGGCGCGTCTTCACCGCCGAGGAAGCACCCGGACTCGGCCTGGGCGGACCGAAAGGCGGAGACCTCTACCTCGACTTCGCTCCGGGCTACTACCCAAGAAGCGTGCCCAGCGACACCATCGTTGCGCCGCCGCGGGGTGGCAACAGCCTCGGCATGCACGGCCACTGGCCACAGCGTCGACTCATGCACGCCATCTTCTACGCCGCCGGCCCGGGCCTGCGCGAAGGCGTCGAGATACCCGGTGTGCGCCACATCGACATCGCTCCGACACTCAGCCACGTCTTGGGCATTCCACCCCCGGCCGACGCGACCGGTCACGTCCTCGGCTCAGCCTTGCTGCAGCCCTGAGAAGGGCACGCGACGGAACGTCTCCTCGGCGGAACGTCTCCTCGGCTGAGCCTTACTGGCCAGCCCCGGAAGCGCTCAACGCCCCGGCAGCGATCAGCTTGCGCAGCGCTCGGACGTCGTCGGCCATCGCACGATCCTGACACAGCGGCGGCACCGCCTTGCGGATCGTGCGGTACGCCTCAGCAGTACCGCGGCCCAGGCGCTCGGCGATCGCATTTCGCTGCGCATCACGGGTGCTGGAAAGGAACGCTTCTGCTTCCGCTTCCGCGGCGCTCCAATCCTTCTTGGCCAGCTTGCGACCTTCGCGCACCGGCTCGCCACCGATCACCGGCGGGCAATCCATCGCCGTGCGCCATTCGACCGCCTGCGCCACCACCATCAGCTCCATCGCCAGCACCACCTGCAGGTTGCCCAGGATCGTGCGCGCCTTGCGCGCCGCGATCGTCGACATGGACACGTGGTCTTCACTGTTGGCCGCGGTGGGAATCGAGTCGACCGAGGCCGGATGCGCCAGCGACTTGTTCTCGGACACCAGGCTGGCCGCCGTGTACTGCGCGATCATGTAGCCTGAATTGACGCCGCGCTGGGGCACCAGGTTGGCCGGCAGACCTCGGCTCTGTGAGCTGTCGAGCAGCAACTGACACCGGCGCTCCGAAATATTGGCCAGCTCCGCCGCAGCGATGGCCAGGAAATCCGCGGCCAGGGCGAGCGGTTGGCCGTGGAAATTGCCTGCCGAATAGGACGCACGACGGCGGCCGTCGTAGCCCTCGGGCCAGTTGGCCTCGAAGGAATGGTCCCACGCCTCTTCTCCATCGCCGAAGAGCAACGGATTATCGGTCGCGGCGTTGATCTCGGTTTCGACGATCCCACGCACGTAGGTGATGGCATCGCGACTGGCACCATGTACGACCGGCGCGCAGCGCAGCGAGTAGACATCCTGCACGGCACCGGCCGATTCGAGCAGCGTCGAGCCCTCGAGCAAGGCGCGCAGCCGAGCTGCCGAGCACGTCTGACCATCATAACCGCGTGCCGCGTGCACCTTGGGATCGAGTGCTCGGGCGCAGCCGCACATCGCTTCCAAGCAGAGTGCCGCGGCTACGTCCGCCGTATTGCAGGCCACGTCGGCGTCGAACACCGCCAGGGCCAGCACGGCGACCGAGATGTTGACGCCGTTGATCAGGGCCAGGCCTTCTTTGTGTAGCAACTCGGGCGGCTTCATGCCGAGGTCCTCGGCCAGCTCGGAAGCGTCCTTCCAGACGCGCGGCGGCAGGCCCATGTCGTCCGCCGCATGCACCACGTGGTACTTGCCATGGCCCACAAGCACTGCGAACAAATGCGCCAGTGGGCACAGATCGCCGCTCGCCCCGACCGAGCCTCGGATCGGCACCTGCGGCACAATGCCTTGGTTGATCATCGCTTGCACGGCCTCGACCAACTCACGCTGGACACCCGAATGCCCTTTGAGCGCGCCGTTGAGGCGCGTGATCAAGGCTGCCCGTACCACCTCGGCGGTGAAGTAGTTGCTCGGATCGTCCGCCTCCGCCGTGTCGCCGACTCCGATGGCGTGGCTGATCAGCAGATTCTTCTGCAGCGGACCCAGGTCTTCCGGCTCGATCGGGATGTTCTTGAACTCGCCGAACCCCGTCGTGATGCCGTAGTCCTGGACGGGCTTGGTGGCCCCTTTGGCGTCCCCTGCCTTCGCCGCCCGGTAAGCCCGGTGCTCCGCCTCGTAGCGTCGGACAACCTCGTCCACCTGGCGCCGACTCGCCTCGACACGGTCCATCGATTGCGGCGTGCACGCCACCCGGACCCGCGGATCACGCGCCGCCCGCGCGAGATCCTCGAGCGTCAACGTACCGCCGTCCAGCATCAACACTCGTGCCGCTTCGTCCACCATTGCCATCACTCCTTAGTGCAATACGAAGTCTCGCTGCGCGAGCGAGACGAGCCTGCCTCACTACTTGTCCAGCAGCTCTTGGAGCAGCGGCACCAAATCCGCCCGCACAACCTCACGCTGTCCCGGCCGCTTCTCCAGCCACTCGTCGCGCCCTTCGATCTGCGCCGCCCGCACACGTCCAGCCTCCAGATCTTTCAGCGTCACCACGCCGCGCTCCTGCTCATCCGAACCGACGATCAGGGCCAGCGGCACGCCGCAGCGGTCGGCATACTTGAGCTGCTTGCCGATGCCCTTGGCGTTGCCCAAGTACAGCTCGGTGTTGATCCCAGCACGACGCAGCTCATAGGTCAGATCCAGGTAATCGTCAGTCAGGTCAGGGTCCATGCGCACCACCAACACCTCGGTCGCCGTCGTCCGACCGCCGATCTTACCCAGGTGCTGCAGCGCCGCCAGCAACCGATCGACGCCGATCGAGGCGCCGGTCGCCGGAATCTTCTCGCCCAGGAAGCGCGTCACCAGGTCGTCATAGCGTCCACCACCGAACACGGAACCGAACTGCGGCGCGTCCAGCAGGATCGCCTCCCACACCGGCCCCGTGTAGTACGCGAGACCACGAGCGATCGACAGATCGAGGATCACCTTGTCTTCTTCGTACCCCAGCCGGTATAGGTGGTTCGAGATCGACTCCACCAAGTCGATCTCCGGGGTAGCTGCCTCGACACCCGCGAACAGCTGGCGCAGCTTGGCCACCAACGCGCGTCGCGTGTCCGCCTTGAGCGCCAGGAAGCTCGCAATCTTGTCCACCTGCTCGATCTCGAGCCCGACCCCCGCGATCGGGTCGCCGCTCTTGTCGACATAGCCGGTGGTCAGCTCCAGCTTGACCTTCTCGAGCCCGATCTTGTCCAGCTTGTCGAGCACGCGGAAGACGTCCTTGCCCTGCTCCTCGGAGATGCCGGCGTAGAGCAGCAGCGAGTTGAGGATGCCGCGGCTCGAATAGCGCACGCAGTAGCGCTCGATCCCGAGCGCCGTCAGCGTGTCGCACATGCCCGCCAGGATCTCGGTGTCCGCCAGCTCGCTCTTGACGCCCACCGAGTCCAGGTCGAACTGCGTGAACTCACGGAAGCGTCCCTTGTCCGGCTTGTCGGCCCGCCATACCGGCGAGACCTGGTAGCGCCGGAACGGCCGCGGCAGATCCTTGTGCTGCGCCATCACGCGCGCCAGAGGCACCGTCAAGTCGAAGCGCAGCCCCAGCTCTTCCTTCTCTGGGCTGACCACCTGAAAGATCGACTGGTGCGCCTCCTCGCCCGCCGAACCGGTGAGCACGTCGAGGTACTCGATGGCGGGGGTAGAAATGGGCGAAAACCCGTAGCGCTCGTAGACGCCGCGGATGGTGTCGATCATCCACTGGCGCGCCAGCATCTGCTCAGGTAACAGATCTTGCAGGCCGCGGGACAAGCGGGGTTTGACAGCTGCCATGTTGGGGACTCCCGGACGGAAGGTGAACGGAGTGTGCCACCTCAGAAATGCTGGAATCAGCGTCGCGGTGGCATCGCGGTCAGGGTCGAGACTGTAGCATAGGGGCAAGGTTCGAACAGTCAGTCCCACCGGTCAGACGAACTCGTCGTACGCGACCGCCAAAGCCATCCGTAACGCCTCGTTGAGCCGATGCTGCACAGCCACGCCAAGACAGCCAAAGGAAGTGTTCGTGTATCCTCATTCCACAATCCATTCACCTGATGACCGGTTCCTCAGAGAAGATGAGCTGTTCATCACAGAAGAGGAGGACGACCATGAAGAAGCGTTCCACGCGCAAGCTGAACCTCACCCGGGAAACCCTCTCGTTCTTGCAGGATCTCAAGGCCGTTGGTGGTGCGTCGTACCAGACGTACACACATCTGACCTTCTGCCCCGGCTGCCACACTCACGAGGCTGGCTGCACGCAGGATATCTGCATCTGAGCACTCGGCCGGCCGCGGTCTGCTTTTCCCGGGCAGGCCGCAGCCGGATCTCTCTGCCCAGGCCTGTACAATGGGGCCAAACCCAACCCTTGGAGAACCCCATGCAGGCCAGCAAGACCCCGTACCTTCTCGCCCTTCTCCTCTTCGTCGTCTGTGCCGCACCCGCTCTCGCAGACCGCATCGCAGCCCCAATCTGGGGCTACTCCGGCGACATCGGCCCAGAGCATTGGGGGCAGCTGAGCCCGGAGTGGGCGGAGTGTACTTACGGTCAGCGGCAATCGCCGATCAACATTGTGACGCAGGGCCTGACGCCTCGCCCGTTGCCACCACTCGCCTTCGAGTACAAGCCGAGCCGCGTGCAGTTCGTCAACAACGGCCACACCTTGCAGATGAACTACGCACCGGGCAGTCGCCTGGTGCTCGCCGGTACCGACTTCGCGCTCGAGCAGTTCCACGTCCACACGCCGAGTGAGAATACGGTCGACGGCAAATCCTACCCTCTCGGGTTGCACCTGGTTCACCGAGAACAGTTCGGCCGTTACTTCGTGGTCAGCCTGTTCCTGCAGGCAGGCGCGGCCAACGCGGCGTTGCCGGAACCGGAGGTGCTGCGTACATGGCTGCCGGTCGAGAAAGGCACAGTCACACCGGAAGGTGCGACGATCGACGCGGCGCGGCTGCTGCCGGAGAATACCCGCAGCTACAACTTCTCCGGCTCGCTGACCACGCCCGACTGCGGCGAGAACGTACGCTGGATGGTGATGGCGACACCGATCGAGGTGTCAGAGGGGCAACTCGCCGCCTTCATCGAGACGCTGGGCAAGTTGAAGTTCGCGACGCCCGAGGGGCACAACAGTCGGCCGGTCCAACCGCTGCACGGCCGTCCGGTAACGCTCGGCGTGCCCTGAAGCCGGCTTCTTAGCAGTCACGACAATAGCTCTGCGCGTTCGAATCAGTAGGATGTGAACATGTCCTTGCGCAACGCCTACCTCACGCCTTGGCCGGAGCTGCTGCAGCAGCTCGAAATCTCTTCTGACAGCGACTCGAACACCAGCCCATACGGCGAAGCGAGCGCCGGCCTCAGCGACACCGACGCGGCCCGGCGGCTGGCCGAGCACGGGGCGAACGAACTGCAGCAACGAAGCGGGCACTCAGCGTGGCAACTACTCTGGCGCCAGGTCGCATCGGTGATGATGGCAGTGCTGCTGGCGGCAGCGGTAGTCTCGGCCTTTGTCGGCGAAGTTGCCGAAGCCGTGGCGATCCTGGCCATCCTGGTGCTCAATGCGATCTTGGGCTTCCGCCAGGAATACCAGGCCGAGCGCTCGATGGCGGCTTTACAGCGTCTGGCGGCCCCGGTCGTGCGCGTGCGACGGCGCGGAGACCAAGAGCAGGACAGTGGCCAGTTGCGGGAGATTTCCGCTCGCGACCTGGTGCCCGGCGACGTGGTGGTCCTGGAAACCGGCAACCAGGTGCCCGCTGACGGGCGGCTGCTTACCGGCGTCAACCTGAGGGTCCAGGAAGCCGCATTGACGGGCGAATCGGCAACCGTGGAAAAGGACGCCGAGGCCCGCGCCTTCGGCTCTCAAGCCTTGGCCGAGCGACGCAACATGGTGCACATGGGCACCCATGTCACCTATGGCCACGGCGAGATGCTGGTCACCGCCACCGGCATGGATACCGAACTGGGCGCCGTCGCCTCACTGCTCCAGAGCGTGCCGGTCGAAGCAACACCGCTGCAGCAGCAACTCGACGGACTCGGCAAGGCGCTATCGCTGGCCGCCCTCGTCATCGTCGCGATCGTCTTCGGACTTGGCCTGACGCGTGGCGAAGACCTCGAGCTGATGTTCCTCACCGCGGTCAGCCTGGCGGTCGCGGCGGTACCCGAGGGCTTGCCAGCCGCGGTGACCATTGCCCTGGCTCTAGGTGCCCAGCGCATGCTGCGACGTCATGCTCTGATCCGCCGGCTGACCGCTGTCGAGACGCTCGGCTCAGTGAGTGTCATCTGTTCGGACAAGACAGGCACGCTGACGCACAACCGCATGACCGTCACCGTGCTCGATGTCGGCGGTCGAGATCTGCGCCTGCGCCAGCCGCGCACCGGAGACCCATCCCAAGGCGGTGCGCTGCGCATCGTCGAGGCGCAGGACTCGAGCTCACAGATTGTCACCGACGACGGTGGCCCAGCACCCGAAGGCCTCCGCCCCACGCTGGACCTGCTGCTGCTCGCCGGTGCCCTGTGCAACGATGCCGTCCTGCAGCGCAGCGAGAACACCCAAGAGCAAGACGCCGACGAGCAAGAACAGCAGCCAACCACGTGGCAAGCTCTCGGTGACCCGACGGAGGCGGCCCTCGTCCTCGCCGCTGCCCACTGTGGCCTGGCCAAGCCCGAGCTCGAGAGGCTCTTTCCACGCATCGCCGAAGTGCCTTTCGATTCCGAGCGCAAGCGCATGACCACCGTCCACAGCTGCCCACCCGATGCCGCTCGGGTGCCCGCCGGCCTGGCGGCACTCTGGTATAGCGCCCAGCCGAGGCAAGACGCCAGCCAGCCTTGGGCCGGGCCACCGCCGTACGCCGCTTTCGTCAAGGGCGCCGTCGACGGCCTGTTCGAGCGTAGCCACCAGGTATGGGCCGACGGTCGGCGCGAGCCCTGGAGCGACGCCTGGGAAGAGCGCTTGCGACAGGCGCACGACCGCCTCGCCGACCAGGGAATGCGCGTCCTCGGCGTGGCAGTGCGACGCCTGAGCGAACCGCCTCCGGATCCGCCGTCCGAGGATCTCGAGCGCGACCTCACCTTCATCGGCCTGGTCGGCATGATCGATCCGCCCCGTGACGAAGCCGCCGCCGCCGTGGCCACCTGCCGCCGCGCCGGCATCCGTCCCGTGATGATCACGGGCGACCATCCGCTCACCGCTCACCACATCGCAGTCCAGCTCGGCATCTGCCCGCCCATGCTGCCCGCGGCGGGACACCTCGGTTCCGTGCGGCCGCCCCAACGTCCCTTCTTGACGGGACCGGAACTCGACACCATGTCGCCCGAGCAGCTGAGCACGGCCGTGAAAGACGTTTCCGTCTTCGCCCGCGTCGCTCCGGAGCACAAGCTGCGCCTGATCGACACACTACAGGCCCTCGGCCAGCAAGTGGCAATGACCGGGGACGGCGTCAACGATGCACCAGCTCTGAAGAGCGCAGACATCGGGATCGCCATGGGCATCAGCGGCACGGACGTCGCCAAGGAGGCCGCCGACCTCATTCTGCGCGACGACAACTTCGCCACCATCGTCGCCGCGGTCGAAGAAGGACGCGTCATCTTCGACAACATCCGTAAATTCATCCGCTACCTGCTCAGCTGCAACGCCGGCGAGCTCGCCGTCATGCTCATCGCGCCCTTTCTGGGCATGCCGCTGCCCCTGCTACCCCTGCAGATCCTCTGGATGAACCTGGTCACCGACGGTCTGCCGGCGCTGGCGCTGGCGCTCGAACCCGCCGAGCGTCAGATCATGGACCGGCCACCTCGACCGCCTGGCGAAGGTATCGTGCCGCGCACCTTGGCACTGCGCATCGGCGTCACCGGTCTGTTGCTGGCGGCGACGGCGCTAGGGCTCGGGTATTCCGTCTGGTCGACCGGCGTCGAAGCCTGGCAAACACAGCTGTTCACCGCCCTGACGCTGTCCCAGATCTGGATCGCCCTCGCCGTCCGCTCGCGCCGCGACTCGATCTTCACGCCGCGTCGATTCCTGCAACGCCTGCGCGGTAATCCAGCGCTGCTCGCCGCCATCGCCGTGACCCTGCTGCTGCAGCTGGCGGTCATCTACGTTCCGTTCCTGCAGAGCATCTTCGCAACACAAGCGCTATCCGGACAGGAACTCTGGAAGGTTCTTGCCGTCAGTACAGTACCGTTCTGGCTGGTGGAGCTGGGGAAACTGGCTTCGATGCAACGGCGGGAAGGGATGGTACCGAGGGGCGGGTTTGAACCGCCGACCTCCTGATCCACAGTCAGGGGGTCTAAAATAATCTCGCCAGGTAAACTCTTTCCAATCATGATTTTCCAGCATTCAATTCGACACCGTGAAGACATTGCGCGACCTTCCCGCGACCTTCAGGTAATTTGACCTCAATCTCAGCTCGTCCTCGGCGAACCTGGTTTTCAACCAATAGTCCCTGATTTTAAAGGGCATTTCTGAATTCAATCCGAGACAAGAATGAATTTTGGCGACCTTGGGGCGACCTTGAGAACGGGCAACCCTGTCTAACTCCACCCACCGGAAGCCGCAGCGAAGGCCCTGCCTCCCTCCTCCGCTCCCACAACTTCTCAAAGAAGAACGCGTATACTTATCAATGCCTCTCACTGGAGAGGGGCGCCACCGAAAGGAGGTGCCACTTGGGCCAATTCGTTGGCGACCTAGTGATGAGTAACCGGAAAAAGCCCGACCAGGAAATACAGCATCCCACATCAGGGGTGTTGGAATGCCAGGGTCGGGGATAACCACAGTCCCCCGGTGAGCTGTTAGGAGCTCAAAGTGGACCTTGGCGGGTCGTTGGGGTGATGCCGTTGGCGAGATGCTTGCGGCACGCTGCTGCCGGCGGCTTGGCTGTGGGTGCCTTGCACGCCGGGCAGTGTGAGTTGAGTTCGCCTAACCGTCCTCGATCCACCCTGCTCGGCTTTCCTTCTAGACTAGGACTCAAGCCGGAATGTAGACCTCGGTTGCCCAAAGCCATTCGTAGCCGTTGAGCGCAAGCGCTGCAAGGGCAACGATAAGCAGCACCTGCAACGCCTGATGAGCTTTGTGGAGCCATTGGTAGTTCTTCCATGCTGGCGAGTAGCCTGACCTCTCCTCTTCGTCGCGAAGCGGCCCTACACTCCATGTCAGGAGACCACGCAGGCCGTTGTAGAGGAGCAATAGAGATCCCAGGAGCCAGAACCGCCAGCCTTTGTCGATTCCGATGAGAAGTTCGATCACGTGGTACTTCTCGCACTCTGGCGCCAGACACGGCTTGAGTTCGCTCAGCGTCGTTGTGACTTGCCGCAGGTGCTCCACGCTGGGATCTTCGCCTACCTCTAAGGCCAGCGAGACCCTCTTAAGATCCTGCGTCACTTCCTGAATAAGTTCCTGGCTCCTATTGACGCTGAGCCACATTAGTGTCTTCGCCGCGTAGGGGACGATAAACGAAATTAGCAAGAGCAAGTGAAAGAGCAACTTCGGGCCGGAGTAGCCTCGGCGGAGGACTGACCAAGGGTCTGTAGCGGTAGGCGCGAAGATGGCATTCCGAACCAAACAGTCGTCTAGTCTTATGCCCCGCGCTGAACGCAGATCAGCCCCTCTAAAACTCGCATGGCTCAGAATCGCACCGCGGAATTCCGCTATCCGAACCCCGACCTGCCTGCACCGGCGGAATCCGACCACTTGTTCCGATTGAAACCGACCGGTGAATC
>CBDUPA010000026.1:0-71392 GCA_965368975.1 uncultured bacterium
TCGTCCAAGGCCGCGGATGTGTGGATGATCGAGAACTTCGGGCGTCTGGTGGTGGAGGGGAGCGAGGCTGAGCGTCGGGAGCAGGTGCGGGTGTCGATAGAGACGCAAGTGCTCCTGGATGCCGTCTGGTCGGCATGTGAGTGAGGATCGAGATCGATGCGGACCCCACTGTTGAAGAGCCCAATTCCGTTCCTACTCACCCTTGCCGTTGTGGCGGTGCTGTTCTGCTCGGCTTGCGCCGCACCCCCGGGCGAAGAAGCCTCCGCAGGCGAAGCGTTTGTGTCTCCGGATGCTGACGAGGCGAGCCAGCCCGAAACGACCTCTCTCCTGGGCACTCCGCTCTATCGTCCCACGCTGCCCGACGACTTCCGCCACCAACAAGAAGTCTTGCTGTCTGAAGCCGAGACCCGCCGCAACGCCGCTCCCACTGACCCGGAAGCCTGGATTTGGGTAGGTCGTCGCACCGCCTATCTGGGGCGCTATCGCGAGGCGATCGACATCTACTCGCAAGCCCTCGAAGTCGCGCCGGACGACCCGCGCCTCTATCGCCACCGAGGTCACCGCTATCTCACCCTGCGTCGTCTTGACGAAGCCGCCGCCGACCTCGAGCGCGGCGCTCAACTCGTCGCGGGCCAACCCGACGAGATCGAGCCGGATGGCTTGCCCAATGCGCAGAACATCCCGACCAGCACCCTCCAGTCCAACATCTGGTATCACCTCGGCCTCGTACGCTACTTACAAGGCGACTTCGAAGCCGCTGCGGTCGCCTATCGCGAGTGCCTGGACGTCTCCGAGAACCCGGACATGCTGTCGGCGACGACCTACTGGCTCTACCTGATGCTGCGTCGCCTGGGCCAGAACGAAGAAGCCGCGGTGATCCTGGAACCAATCACCGCGGACCTCGAACTGATCGAGAATGAGGACTACTACCGTCTCCTACGCCTTTTCCAGGGCGACGGAAACGTCGAAGCGTTGTTGCAAGAGGCCTTCGCTGCCGAGGATGGCGTTGCCTCGGCGACGCTGGCCTATGGCCTCGGCAGTTGGCTGCGACTCAACGGCGAGCCGGAGCGTGCAACCGAGGTGCACCGACGCATCGTCGAGTCGGAGTCATGGGCGGCGTTCGGGTACATCGCGGCGGAGGCGGAGTTGGCGAGGGGGCGCTGATTTTCCTCACTCCTCCCGCAACGCCACCAAAGGATCCATCCTCGACGCTCGCCGCGCCGGTAGCCAGGCTGCGGTCAGAGACGTAGCCAGGAGCACCACCGCGACGCTGGCGAAGATCCACGGGTCCGCGCTGCCGACGCCGTAGAGGAAGCTGTGCAACAGGCGCATGCCCCAGGCGGCGCCGATGGCTCCCAGGGCGATGCCGGTGATGGTGAGGAATAGGCCACGACGCAGGACCAGCCAGCGGACGTTCGGGCCATCGGCGCCGAGAGCCATGCGGATGCCGATCTCTCGGACGCGACGGCTCACGTGGTAGGCGAGGACGCTGCCGGTGCCGATGAGGGCGAGTAAGAGGCCGAAGGTGGCGAAGAGGGCGAGGGATTGGCTGCGGATGCGCTCCAGGACCAGGAAGGCGCGTCGTGTTTCGTCACCGGTGCGGGTGTTCTGCAAGGCGAGAGTCGGATCGAGCTGGCGCAGGCGATCGCGCAGAGCGGGGAGGTGGGCGTAGGGATCTCCAGAACTGCGCAGCAACAGGGTGAAGCCGGTACGGAAGCGCTGCTCCGCGGAGAAGTAGAGGATCGGCTGCGATGGCCGCCTCAAGGAGTCCTGGCTGGTGTCGGCGGCGACGCCGATGACGCGATGGTCGGGGCCGTAGTCTTGTGGTTGCCTCGGCGGCAGGCGCAGGATGCGGCCGATCGGATCTTGGCCGGGCCACAGCAGGTCGGCGAGGGCTTGGCTGATGATGACGGTGCCGGCGCCGCGGTTTTGGGCTTCGTCGGCGACGGTGTCGGGACGTAGTTGCGGATCACGGGTGTCGAAGGTGCGCCCCCGCGCGATCGGGATGTGCAAGACATCGAAGAAGTGCTGGTCGACGATATTGATGCGGGTGGTGTAGGCGGTCTCGGGATCCTCGGGGAGGTGGATGTCGACGGTAACGTCGACCAGAATGGGGGGCAGGAAGAGGGCGAGACTGGTCGCTGTGACGCCTGGGAGCGAGGCTGTGCCGTCGAGCAAGCGTTGGTAATAGGCGTGACTGATGGCCTGGGGATAGCCGTTGCGAGCGATGGTGGGGCGCGTGGCGAGGATGCCCGTGGCGTCGAAGCCGGCGTCAGCGTGCCACAGGTTGCGTAGGCTCTGGGTCAGCAAGCCCGTGGCGGTGAGCAGCACCATGCACAGCGTCACCTGGGCGACGACGAGTGCATCTCCCGCCGAGGCGCGTGCCGTCAGGCGGCCCAGGAGATGCGAGTGCGCGGCGCCGCGCGCGGCCGTGCTCGAGCCGTCCTTGAGTGCGGGCACGAGACTCGTACGCCAGGCGCGGACCATGGGCGGAAGGGCACACAGCACGGCGCAGGTAAGGGTGCACAGCGTGATCAGGACGAGGAAGCGCGCGTCGAAGTTCAGCTGCGCGCCGAGCATTGCGGAGACGGTGTCGAACTGCCAGGCGACGAGTCGACGCAGGCCCATGGCCAGCAACAGGCCGAGCAAAGCGCCACCGGTGGTCAGCAACAGACTCTCGAAGAGTAGGGGGCGCAGCACACTGGCGCGACTGGCACCGAGGGCCGCACGGATAGCGAGTTCCCGGCCGCGCGCCGTGCCGCGCACGAGCAAGAGGTTGGCGGCGTTGGCGCAGGTGAGCAGTAAGAGCAGGGCGACGCCGACGGCGAGCAAGCGTAGGCTGGGCAGGAAGTTGTTCTGATCCAGCGGATGCATGTAACTGACCTGCACGATGGTCGTTTGTCGTCGTCGTCGTGGGTGTGGGTACTCGGCTTCCAGACCGTCGGCGAGCAGCTGCAGCTCTTGACGCGCCTGCTGTAGCGGGACCTCTGCACGCAGCCTGGCGAAGATGGACATGCCGGGGCGATCCCGCTGGCGCAGGATGGAGATCTCGTCGAGATGCTCTTCGAGCAGCAGCCACAGGTCCACCACATCGCCGGCGGAGGTACCGTCGAAGCCCTCGGCGGCGACGCCGGTGATGGTGTAGCTCTGACCATCGAGCTGGACCGTGCGGCCGAGAACCCGTGGGTCACCTTGAAAGAGGTGCAGCCACAGCTGGTGGCTCAGAATGAGTCGACGCGAATCGCTGGCGTCACTACTTGCGCTTCTTGTGTCTTTTTCCTTGCCGTTCCCGGGTAGATACCCGAGCGCTGCCGGGACACCGAGCACTTGGAAGTAGCTTGCGGTCACCAGGTCGGCTTGCACCAACTCGGTCTGATCGCCGAGATCGAGGCTACGGTCGACCCGGAAGCTCCCGGCCAGGTCTTCGAACGAGACCGCGGTCGCGCGATAGTCCACGAGATCCGGATACGACGTGCCGCCGTAGGCGCCCACCCAATCCATGTGACTGCGGGTGTGCAGACGTACTAAGCCCTCGGTAGCCTGCAGCCCCGGTGCCTGTCGCCACAGCGTCAGATTGAGCAGGTCGAACACGACGGCGGTAGCGCCGATGCCGAGGCTGAGGGTCCAGATGACAATCAGCGAGAAGCCGGGACGTCGACGCAGGCCGCGCAGAGCTTGGCGCAGTTCTTGGAGCAGTTGGGACAGCATGACGAACTCCGTGAGTGCTGGGGTAGGCTTGCAGGGTGTACGGGCCAGCGAGCCGTGCTGTCCACTGGATGGTCTTGCAAGGCCCCATGCTAGGCTGCCGACATGGACGCATCGCAGGCTTCCGGCAGCACCCCGAGTTCTCCCGAGTGGGTCTTCTACGATGGCCACTGTGGCCTGTGTCACCACTCGGTGATCTTTCTCCTGCAGCGCGATCGGGACGGCAGCCGCTTTCGCTTCGCCCCCCTCTTCGGTGCCGCCTTTGATCGTCACGTCCCCGTCGAGGAACAAGCTGGGCTGCCGGATAGCATCGTCCTGTCGACGGCAGACGGACGGTTGCTCATCCGGTCCGACGCGGCGCTGCACGCCGGGGCCAGACTCGGCGGGCTTTGGCGTCCGCTCTCCAGGATCGCGCGACTCGTGCCCCGCTTCCTGCGCGATTTCGTCTACGACGTCATCGCCCGCATCCGCCACCACCTCTTCCGCCGTCCCGAGCAGGCGTGTCCTCTGATCCCGCCCGAGCTACGAGATCGTTTCGATCTCACGCCGCGGGCTTGACGTGCCGCGGCTGAGCTACTACACTTTCGCTCCTCGTGCCCAGGTAGCTCAGGTGGTAGAGCACCTGACTGAAAATCAGGGTGTCGGCGGTTCAACTCCGTCCCTGGGCACCATTCCTTCCTTCCCTCAATCCCAGACCCGAGACGAGACGCCCCACCCGGACGATGCCGGATGGGGAGACGTGCGTTCAGTCGTACGAAGCGGCATCAGGGCGGGACATTTCGCGGGACTTAGCGCCTCTGCGCGGGCCGTGGAGGTTCCGTGGTGGTAGCTATTCTTGCCGCCTTCCGCTACACTGCCAACTCCAAGCGGTTCTTCGTCCTGAAGAACCCACCCCCGCGAGATTTTCCTCTCCTCAAAAAGCTGGCGAATCTCACCCAACCGCGCCGCGGCTGGTCTGGGTTCGAGCCTAGCTCTGTACCTCAGAGCCTTTAGTACACACGTACCTTGAGCCCTTCCTGCAGGTTCGCTGCGCATATTGAGAAAGTACATATCGATTTCATGAATCAGTTTCCTTCTGATCTCCATCCTCAGCTTCTGCGCGGCATCACCGACTGCGGATTCACCGAGCCCACCCCTATTCAGCGTCAAGCGCTGCCTGCCGGTCTCGAGGGCCGCGATATCCTGGCTTGTGCCATGACTGGTAGTGGCAAGACCGCCGCCTTCCTGCTTCCCATCCTGCAGCGCATGCTCGACGCGCCGTTCGGCTCGCACGGCAAGGCCTCGCGCCGCGAGACTCGTGCTTTGGTGCTGGCGCCAACCCGTGAGCTTGCGGCGCAGATCGTCGAGAGCTTTCGCGATCTGGCTCGGCACACCAACCTCAAGGCTGCCGCCGTCCACGGTGGTGTCAGCTTTGGCCCACAAGAGCAGGCCTTTCGCCGCGGCGTCGACCTGATCGTCGCCTGCCCCGGTCGTTTGCTCGACCACTTCCAGCACGGCTATGCGCGCCTTTCCGGCCTCGAAGTCCTGGTGCTCGACGAAGCCGATCGCATGCTCGACATGGGCTTCCTGCCGGATATCCGCCGGGTGCTCAAGCACCTACCGGAGGTGCAGCAAACCCTCCTCTTCTCGGCCACCATGCCGCGTCCGATCGCGGAGCTATCGCGACAGCTGCTGCACGATCCGGTGAAGATCGACATCGATCGCCCGTCGGCTCCGGCCAAGGGTGTCGAGCAGTCGATCTATCCGGTGCCGCAGACGCTCAAGCAGCAGCTACTGCTGGCGCTCTTGGACCAGGGCGAGATCGACAACGTGCTGGTGTTCACTCGTACCAAGCACCGCGCCAACCGTCTGGCCAAGTTCCTCAACGGCCGCGGCCACGCCGCCGATCGCATCCATGGCAACCGCACGCAGGCACAGCGCACCAAGGCGCTGGCCGCTTTCAAGAACGGCGAGACCCGCATCCTGGTTGCCACCGATATTGCCGCCCGCGGCATCGACGTCGACTCCTTGTCGCACGTCATCAACTTCGACGTCCCCAATGTCCCCGAGGACTACATCCACCGCGTCGGCCGCACCGCGCGTGCGCAGGCGACGGGTGAGGCGTTCACCTTCGTGTCGGACCAGGAGATGTCGGAGCTGCGGGCGATCGAACGTGCTGTTGGCAAGAAGCTGCCGCGCAAGCAACTCGATGGCTTCTCCTACGACGCGCCGCCACCGCAGTCTCAGGACCACGTGTCGCAGGGGCAAGGACATCGTACTTCTCCGAACCGTCGCACCGCATCCCACCGCCCCGCGGCTGGCCGCCCCGCTGGTCAGGGCTCCGGACGCCCGCGTCGGCGTCGTGCCCGGGGTGGCGGGCGCTAAGAGCGTCGCGCGTCTCGCGTGATCTCCGCAACTCGACGCGCTCGGCATCTTCACAGGTGCCGAGCGTTTTTGCTGTTTGTGGTGGTAGGTGTCTTCGGCAGGTTGCATGACAAGTTCTGAGCGGAGCCAGCATGGTAAAGTGCATTGCACTGCAACGCAGTTCGTCACTCAGGCTTCGTCGAGGATCAGCACCATGCCAAGTCAACTGACCGTCCGACTCGCAGATGAACTCGACCGAGCGCTCACCCAAGCTGCCGCACAATCGCAGCGCAAGCGTTCGGAGATCGTCCGTCTGGCGCTACAGCAGTACCTTGGGTTCCAAAGACCCGGCACGCGCCCCGCAGATCGAGTTCGTCACCTCTTCGGCTGTATCGAGTCGGGGGTTCCGGATCTGGCGGAGAATCATCGAACCCATATTCTGAAGTCGCTCGCGGATGGCGACTAATACGCTGCTGCTCGACACAGGAGCTCTGGTCTCGCTCCTCGACCGAAGTCAGCGACTGCATGCGGCGTGTGTCGAGGTGTTTGAAGCCTGGACGGACGCGGTGGTGAGTACGGAAGCGGTGCTCACGGAAGCGACCCACTTGATGGGTCGCAAGCCTGGCGGTAGAGAAGCGTGTGCCGAGTTCTTCCTAAAGGGCGGTGCCACGCTGGTCCCCACCGTACCGGCTGCGCTGCTGCGCTGCCGCGAACTGATGGAGAAGTACGCGGACCTGCCGATGGACTATGCTGACGCGACGCTCGTGGTGCTGGCCGAGGAAGTCGAGTCGGACCTGGTCTTCACGACAGATCGTGATTTCTTGGTGTATCGGCACAAAGGCTGGCGAACGTTCCGGATCGTGCCGGAGCTCTAGTGGAGAGTACTGGTGGGCACATTGCGGACTTCCGGAACTTGAGGTGCTCGGCACCGTCCAAGGTGTCGAGCGTTTTTCTTTCTGAAGTTGCCAGGTCTCAGTTCTAATCCAGAACTCTAGCCTGCGGGTGCTTCTAGGCGTCCTGCTGCTGCGCCTCCCATCCATAGTCGACATACCGCCAGCTGACCTCGTCCCCGCGGAACTCCAGCATCGTATAGCCCTCCTCGAAGCCGTCCCGTACCCCCTGCCACCAGTTCCCTGACACTGCGCCGACGTTGGCGAATTCGATACCCTTGAACTTGAAGGTCTCGACGACGTGCAGGTGACCGGCGAGCACGAGCTTGACGTTGTGCTGCAGGAGGACCTTGGCGACTTCATGCGAGTTGGTGACGGCGTAACCAGCAGGGATGCCTTGGGTGGTGCCGGCATTCCATTCGACGTAATTGGTGAACAGCGGGATGTGACCGACAACGACGGTGGGTTTGTTGTTGGCGGCGAGATCGTCGGCGAGCCAGGCGAGTTGTTCGGCGTCGACGTGGCCGATGTAGTGGCGCTCTTCGAGGCCGATGGTGTCGAGGATGACGAAGTGCCAACCTTCGTGGTCGAAACTGCGGTAGGTCGACTCCAGGCCTAAGCGCTGGCGGAACAGTTCCTTGCCGTACATGGGATCGTCGGGCGAGATGCCGCTCGATTCGTAGACGCCGTAGCAGTCGTGGTTGCCGATTGTGTGATGGATCGGTACCTGGATTGGAGCCAGGGCGGTATCGAGCAGGTCGAACTGGGCGTCGGCCGCTTCTCGATCAGTTTCCAAGACATCGAAGACCAGATCACCGCCGGTGATCACGGCTTCGGGGGCTTGTGGCTGCGCCAGCATGTGCTCGACGGCCTTGGCCGTGCCGGTGGGGGCGTCGAGTTCACCATTGATGTGCGGGTCGCTCAGAAAGCCGATGGTGAAATCCGGTGCGTCGGGTTTCGGTGCTGGCGCGTCGTTGGCGGACGGTCGGGCGCAGCCGTTCAAGGTGCCGGCAGTGATCCCGCCGAGAGCGAGACCTCCGAAAGTGAAGGTGCGAAGCAGGTCGCGTCGGTTGAGCATCGGTTCTCTCCGGGGGGCAGTTGGCTGGATGAACTTGCCGGAGCTTACCACTGGCCGCGAGGAGTAGGGAGGCCAGAGTCTGCTATTCTAGATTGATGTTTTGACATAGGGTTCTGCTATGCACGCACAGTATTAATATGTTGTTGCGTGCACGAGTTCAGCCTGGGCGCATCGTCGTGGCTTGGGCGTTCTACCAATCAGGAGATAGGAGAATGAATATGATGAAGACAGCAGAGCGCTGCTGTACCTGGCTCGGTGCCGCACTGGCGCTGAGCCTGACGCTAACCCCGACTCTTGCCGCCGAGTCGGCCGAAGACATCTGCAGCGCCGTGCCGAAGTCCGAGGACGGCCAGGCGGTGCAGGTCGGTGAAGAGGTCATGCTGAGCCTCGACTCACCCGCGGTCACGCTTGCCGGCAAGGAAGAGCAACTGGTCTGGAGTGAGGAGATCCAGGACCCGGAAGGTGCCTACATCGCACCGCATTTCGATGCCTTCCAGTTGCCGGAAGGTGCACGTCTCGTCGTGCGCTCTCCCGAGGGTGAACGCTCGTGGGAGTACACGGGCAGTGGACAGGGCGAAGGTGACGGATTCTGGGGTATTCATATCCATGGCGATACGGCCATCGTGGAGCTGTATTCCAGCGTCTCGCTGCTGGGTGGCGAGGTGAGCATCGACAGCTATGCTCGCGGCTACGATCTGCCGATGGACTTCGAGGCGCTGTGCGGCACGGACGATTCGGCGTGGGCCAAGTGCTACCAGACCAGCCATCCGCAGGTCTACAACAGCTCACGTGCTGTGGCCCGCTTGCTGATCGGTGGTACCAGCCTGTGCACGGGGTGGTTGGTCGGCAGCGACGGCCACCTGATGACCAACAACCACTGCATCAGCAATGCCAGCGAGGCCAACAGCACCACGGTGGAGTTCATGGCCGAGGGGGCCACCTGCGGGACCAACTGCGCTTCCGCACTGGGCTGCCCTGGCACTGTCGTGGCCACCAGCACGACCTATGTGCAGTCGGATTTCACGCTCGACTACGCGCTGGTCAAGCTGCCGACCAACCCGACGACGACCTACGGCTTCTTGCAGATGCGGGATCGTGGTACGGCAGCGGGTGAGCGTATCTACATCCCGCAGCATCCTGCGGGTTGGGGTAAGAAGATCGCTCTCTTCTCGACCCACTCGGACGACGAGACGGGCTTTTGCCAGGTCGAGAGTACAACGCGACCGCCCTGCAGCGGTGGTGCCGGCAACAATGACGTGGGCTACTGGTGCGACACGCAGGGCGGCAGCTCCGGTTCGCCGGTCCTCGGCTTGTGTGACCACGTCGTGCTGGCGCTGCACCACTGTGGCAGCTGCCCGAACCGCGGCGTGCCGATCGAGAAGGTGATCCGCGAGCTGCGCGATGCTGGCAACCTGCCGCCCAACAGCATCGCCAGTACCTGGGGGTGCGGCGATTGCGGTCCGGGGTATTGCGACGGCACGCAGTACTGCGACGATCTCGGCTGCTACCCGGCGGGTAGTCCGCTGTCGCGGGCCATCTGCGAGTGTGGCTGGTTGGCGCCCCAGTGTGGAATTGGCGGCTGTGTCGGCGATAGCTACTGCGACGGGGCCAACTGCCAGTACCCGGTGTGCTGGATCGACACGTATCCCGGCTCGCAGGTGATGTGCCAGGGCCGTGAGGTCGACGCCGCCTGCAACGTGATCTGACGTTCTGGGTCGACTCTCACAGCGTCAGCTCTAGATAGAGGAACCGCCGCGGTGCTCGTGCGCCGCGGCGGCTCCTCTTTGGGTGAGTCGCCGGATCAGCGAGCGGATTCGCGGATCAGGCGCAGCTGGTAGGCACCCACCTCGCCGGGCAGCGCGGAGGTCATCGCGACGCCGTAGTCGCCGTTCTCGGGCAGCGTGGCTTCGATGTAGGCATTGGTGCCGGTGCCGCCATCATCGTCTTCGGCGATGCGGTCACCCTCGAAGCGGTCGAGCATCAGGTAGGTGTCGAAGTCTTCGGAGGTTGCTTCCAGTCGGATGGTTTCCCCCTTGCGGCCGTGGAAGTAGTAGACGTCCAGGTACTCGCCGTCGTCGAGGGTCTCATCTCCCGGCAGCAGGTAGGCATGGGTTGGGCGATCGTCGCTCAGGATGGCATCGAAGCGAGTGAACATCTCGTCGTCGCCGCCCTGGATGAAGTGTGGGGCACGGCGGGCAAGGGCGCACTGCATGGGGCTCAGCTGGCCGCCGAGGCTACTGGTATCCGCGTCTTCGGCCATCAGGTTCTGCGTTGTGTCGTTGTTGGGGTCGCCATCGCCTTCGGTGGGATCGGGCAGGCCGAGCATCTCACCGATCTGACGCGCTAGCTCCAGTTCCAGCTCGCGTTCGTGCAGCGCTGCATCGCTGAGAATGATGCTGACGCGGCTGGGGGCGAAGGTGGTGGACGAGAAGTGGGTGCTGTACGGACCACCGCCTTCGATGCGGGGCACGACGAAGACAGTCAGGATACCCTCGGTCGGGCCGACGCGTTCGGGAAGCTCTTGCAGGGCGAGTTCTTCGTCCGTCCAGCCTTCGTCGGCAATCTCCAGGGCGTCTTCGACACCCGGAACCTCGACCGGAGGTCGGGGTTCGTCGCTGTCGAGCAGGATGCCGATGCCGCACTGCTTCCAGACGTCACGGCTGCGCTCGACCACGCGCAGAACCTGATCTGTGGTCGCTTGCGATCCGCCCTTGCCGTTCTCGCCGTGCACGCGCAGCAGGCGCAGCTGCAGCGTGGCGCCATCGCGCTCAGGGCCCGGGAAGGGCGCGGCGGTGAGCTGGTACTGGCCACCGCGCAGTTCGCTGGTCGAGCTGACTTCGATCACCACCTCGCTACCCTCCGGCGTGGTCTTGGACGGCTCGAGGTACACCAGGGGGCGCAAGTCGCCGGAGGACAGGCTGATGTCATCGGCCCAGTAGACCAGCTCGCCGGAAGGTGAATTGACCCACAGCAGCAGGTCCAGCTCGCGGGAGGTGGCCAGGACCGCCACCGGGTGGGGCGGCATTTCGAGGCGCCAGACGTCTTCGTAGCTGTCAGCGGCGTTGATGGTGTCCCCTGGTGCCAGCCAAGCGTCGACGGTGTGGCCGACCTGCAGCTGTGAATGGCCTTCACGTACGCTCTGGCTCTTGACCGAGATGGTGTACATGCCGGTGCTCACCTCGACAGAGTTGGCCCAGGCCTGATAGGTGCCCCGGAGGCTGGGGAAGAACTCGATTTGGGAGGAATCGCCACGCGCAAAGTTCTCATCGTCGTTGATCTCGAGCACGAAGCCATCGGGATCGATCAGCATCAAGACCGGGTCGAAGTCGTCCGAGGCGAGCTGAATCGTGACCAGATCACCGGGCTCTCCGTCGAAGGTATAGATGTCGAAGTAGGTTTCGTCGAACAGCAGTCCGTCCCTGCTGGACAACTTGCCGGTCGTCGCTTCGCCCAGGGGCAGCGGCGTGCGGCTGTCGGGCCAGCGCTCGGCCTGGTCGGTGGCGCGCAGGCGGTCTTCGCCGCCTCCTTGAGCGTTGGCCGGGAGGCACGGCACGAGTAGCGCCGTGAGAAGTACCGCGAGCAGTACGAGGGGGAGACCGAGACGATGGGAATGCATGTGGTGTCCTTCCTGAAGTCCATCCCTGAGACGCCGCGAACCGGGGGGGGAGCCAAGCCGGCCCGGGGACGCCTCGAAGAAACAAAGGTCCTGGGGTGCAGGACCTGTATAGTTTATCTCTTGGTTCGACGGCCAAGTAGGGGAGAACCTCCGGCGGCCTCTGTGAGGCTCGCCGGAGGTTCAGACTCGATTCGCTCGACCTGCTTCAGGCGCAGCCGGCGAAGATGCAAGTGACGCAGGAGATGCAGATCGAGATCTCGTTGGTCTGGCCCAGGCAGCGATCCGGGTTGCAGGTCTCGCAACTGCAAGTACATGGTTTCGGTTCGTCGACAGCGATGGCGACCGCGGCGCCGTTGGCGTGGCGCAGGCTGCTCTGATCCATGAACTGGATGGTCTCCCGGTTCAGTTGCAACTTGTTCGTCTTACGCTTGCGCATAGGTACTCCTCCTCCGTGTTGTGCGAGCGCGGGTTCGCGCTGCGGACCTCGCGGCTCGGCAGATTGAGATGTAGCCCTACTCTAGCGCTTGACGCCAAGGGTCGCCAGGGCTGGATTTGCTTCCTCCGCTCTCGGGGTACCTCACAGCCGGAACAGGTACGTCATCTTGACGATCACCTGGCGGTCGCGGGTTTCCAGGTCGGAGAAACTGGGGGAGTTCCAGTTCTCATTGTAGACCACGTAGAGGTCGGAACCGGGGCGGTAGGTCCAGCGCAGGCGCAGGTTGGCACCGAAGACTTCACTGACGCTGTTGTACTGCAGGATGCCGTTGAGCGACAGGTCCGGGGTGAACGATAGCTCCAGGCGCTGGCGCACGACATCGAAGTCGAAGTCGCCGACGGGCAGGCTGACGTCGCTGCGCACCCAGGTGGTCTCGGTACGGAAGTAGCGGGAGGCACGCACGCTGACGGAGGCTGTGAAGGCGGTGCTGGAGCCGTCGTAGAAGTCCCCGGCGGTGAGCTCGAGGAAGCCGAAAACGCGGCGGGCGTCGGAGGTGGACAGCTGGAAGCCGCCTTCCCACCAGTCGTAGTCACCGGCCGGCAGGGTGACGCCGGGGAAGATCGGGAAGTCGTTCTGCAGGTTGTCTTCCTGGCGGCGGGCGAAGAAATGGAGCTCGTCTTCGGTATGCCAGCGCAGGCCGAAGAACTCGAGCTGGACCAGCGAGGTCTCGGTGCCGCCGCCGTCGCGCTCGTACTGTTCGGCGATCAGGCCGGAGCGGTAGTTGCGGATCCTGGGGTGGTCGACGGGGCGAGGCTCGTAGACGCCGGAGCCGCGGTAGCGGCGCACGCCGCGACGCAGCAGGAAGCCGGCATCGGGGTTGAAGTCCTTGCCGATGTCGATGGCGGAGAGCGAGAAGTCGTAGAGCGCGCTGTCGTAGTTGAAGCCGGCGCCGGCGTTCCAGGGCTCGTCTTCGTCGACCTCGGAATCGTCACTACGCGAGGCGAAGGCCCAGACGTTGGTTTCGTTGGTCGGCTTGAGATCGAGGTCGATACCGTAGACTTCGTTGAGATTGCCACCGTCGGTGTCACTGCGGGTGTAGATCATGCCGATGCTGGAGCGTTCTCCCAGGTTGCGCTTGACGCGCACGACGCCCCAGTCGTTTTCAGGGACGGGCGCGCCGTTCTGACTACCCAGACTGTCGGTGCGCACGTTCATCAGGCCGAGACTCCAGCCACCGGCGCGTCCGGTCAGGCGACCGCCGAAGTCGATCGGCACTTGACGCCCATCGTCCGAGATGCCGACACGACGCGAGAAGAAGACCTTGAACAGCGGCACGTCGGCGAACGACGGGCCGAACTCGAAGATGCCGGCGCTCTCCAGGAAGAATTCCCGCTTCTCTTGAAAAAACAGTGGGAAGCGCGTCAGGTTCACCTGCTGGTCGTCGACTTCGGCTTCGGCGAAGTCGGTGTTGGCGGTGACGTCCAGCGTCAGGTCTTCGTTGATGCCCCATTTGAAGTCCAGGCCGGTTTCCCAATCCTCTTCCGAGCCGGTTCCGGCTTGCTTGCTGGAGGAGAAGCTGGCGTAGGGCTTGATCTCGATGTTGAGGCCGCGGCGGAGCTCGAAGGGGCCGAAGTGGCCACCCTTGGAGATGCGGAAGACGTTGTCTTCGAGCCCCAGCGGTGACCAGTACGTCTCTTCGTTCTTGCGCTTGATGATGCGCCGCACCTGCATGCCCCAGGTCTCGTTGTTGGGGTCGAAGCGCAGGGTGGAGAAGGGGATGGCGAATTCTGCCGACCAGCCCTCGTCCGAGATGTGAGTCTTGACGTCCCACACGGCACCGTCCCAGGAGACGTTGAAGTCGCGGCCTTCGTCGGTCAGCAGTGCGTCGGTACGGGCGCCGTTGGGATTGGTTTCGAAGAAGAAAGCGTTGCGGTGGTCGTGGAAGGTGTCGAGGAAGATGCCGATCGAATCGTCGCGGAAAAGGAAGGCATCGCGTTCCATCTCATTGGCGATGATCTCGGACGGCTCCGAGTCGTAGGCCATGATGCCGATGTAGAGATGGGTGTTGGTGAAGACCGCGCGGAGCACCGTGCGCTCCGTGGCCGGGGCGCCTACCTGGGGCTCGCGCTGGCGGAAGTCACCGGATGGCTCGGCCTGCTGCCAGGCGTCGTCGTCGAGGTGACCATCGACGCTGATGCTCTCGTCGATGAAGAGTGGCCGCAGCTCGGGGACGCTGGAAGCCTCGGTGTGCGCGGAGGCCGGAGCGGCCGCGCTCAGGCAGGCGGTGGCGGCCAGCAGGGTGCTGGCCAGCAGACGGTGGGAAGGTATCGGCGACAACATCTTGACTCTCCTCAAGGATCAGGAACGTCGGCGTAGCAAGCTCAGCAGCGCCAGTAGGGCGGCTCCGAGTCCCACGCCGCGCAGGATCTTCTCTTGTCTTTCCGCCCGGGCGACGGCATCGGCGTAGGGCATCGTGGTGTGGGCGACCAAGCCATAGAGGGGTTTCCACAGCTCTGGGAAGAGCCGATTCAACCACACGTCGGCCTTCTTGCGCAGCAGGAAGGGCAGTGAACGGAGGCGTTGGCTCAATTCCAGGAAGTTTTGCTTCGACAATTCAGCCAGCGTGTCCGTGTGGACTTTGCGGCTCAGCTGGAACTGGTGGAACAGAGCGCGCCAATCGAGATCGAATTCGGTGGCGCCGCCTCGGCACCCCAGCAGAGCTTCTTGCAGGAGGTCGTCGAGCACGACACAGTCTTCGAGCGCAGCGTTCATGCCCTGGCCGAAGAAGGGATAGACCGCGTGCACGGCGTCGCCGATCAGCACTGCCCAGTCCTCGTGATACCAGGGCGCGGTGCGCACGGTGACCAGCCGGCCGACGGGATGGCTGAAGAACTGTTCGGTCAGCTCGGGCATCAGGGGCAGCAGATCTGGGAAGTAGGCTTCGAACAGCTCGCGTACGGCCTCGGGTGTCTGAATGTCGTCGAAGCAGAAGCGGCCGTCCTCACGCGCGACGGGCATGAAGAGCGTGACGGTGTGCGAGCCGTCGCGGTTCGAGTGAGTGACGATCAGAGCGTCACCGCGCGGCCACACGTGCAGGGCGTCGAGCTGAATCTGCGAGCTGCCGTCGCGGGCCGCGGGTAGGGTCAGTTCCTTGTAGCCCCAAGGAAGGTATTCCTGGTGGAAGTTCGCGCGAATGCCGGCGTGCAGGTGCTGGCGGACCACGGAGAAGGCGCCGTCGGCACCAATGAGCAGGTCCGCGTGCACCTTGTGCTCGGTCTCTTGATCCTGGTCGAGAAATGTCAGGGTGCGGGCGTCTTTGTCCAACTCGACGCAGCGCTGGCGGAAGTGGAAGCGGATCTGACCCGTGGCTTCGGCGGCGTCCAGCAGCACGCGGTTCAGCTCGGTGCGGTCGATCGAGTTGAGTGCTTCGCTCGGGTTCTTGCCGTAGGCATGGTAGGTGACGCTGCCGTCGAGGGCATGGACGGCGCGCCCGTGCATGACAACGGCACGGTCGAGCATGTGCTGGTCGAGACCCGCGCGGCGCAGCGCGCGCAGGCCACGGGCGGTCAGGCCGAGGTTGATCGAGCGGCCGGCCATGCCGCCGGTCTGCCGTAGGTCGCCGCGGCGCTCGTAGACGTCGACCTGGAAGCCGGCGCGTGCCAGGTAGATCGACACCATCGAGCCGGCCAGGCCGGCTCCGACGACCACGACTGTCGGTCGTGCCGACGTGGAGGCGGCCTGTTCGTGAGGAGGCTGTGAGGTGGACATGGGCCAGGATCTCCGAGGGAATCGCGCTCGGGCGCGTCAGTGTGGCCGCCGGGCCACGAGTAGGTGGTCACCGGTCGATTCGAGTACCGTGCAGGTCTCGATCTGCAGGCCGCTCTGTTCGAGCCAGCCGCGGACCTCGGCCAGGGTGTAGGTGCGCCCGCCCAGCAGATGGAAGAGGTTGAGGCGAAAGATGCGATGGAAGGCTTCGGCGACGGCGGGCAGTTCGGGCCGCTCCTCGCCCGCGAGCTGTTCGAGCACGACCAGCCGGCCTCCCGGCCGCAGCAGGGTACGCACCCGGCGTAGCAACTCCAGGTTGGTTTCCGCGGGAAAACTGTGCACGATGCTCAGTAGATACGCGACGTCGTAGCCGTCGCTGCTGGCGGACGCGTCGTCCCTGAGGTCGTCCTCCAGGAAGTTGGCTGCCCGGAACTCGACGCGCTCGGCCAGACCCGCGGCTTCGGCGTTCTCGCGCGCGACTTCCAGCGAGCTGGGTAGATCGACGACGGTGGCAGTGGCGCCCTCAATGCGGCGGCAGAAGGCCAGGGCGTGACGTCCGTGGCCACCACCGATATCGATCAGCCGCGGTGGCTGATTTGCCGTCGAGGTCGAGACGTCCAACTGCAGATGCTCCAGAATCTCGTCGCCGTTGAGTTCCGCCAGTTGCCCGAGCATGGTCTGGAACACACGCTGCGCCGCCGGTCGCTCGTCGAGCCAGCTGTAGAGATGCAGTCCGGGCTGGCCACTCCGGATGGTCCCTTCGAGGTCGTGCCACAGCTCGAACAGCTGCAGTGACCAGAACTCGACGACGGCGGTGAAGTCGAAGCCCTCGCCTTCTGGGGGCCGCAGCCAGCGACGGGCAGCTTCGCTCAGGGTCCAGATCGGGTCCGGTTGCTGGGCTTCCAACTGTTGGGCATACCCGAAGCTCTCCAGTGCTTCGAGCAGGAAGCCGGTGGCGGCGGGATCCGTGTCCAGGCGCGCCGCCAGCTCGGTGGCGGGGGCGTCGCCCTCGGCCAGAGCTTCGAACAGGCCCAGGCGCAGCGCTGCCGCGGCGGCACGGAAACCGGCGGTGGCGAGCAGGTCGAGCTGCGGCGCCGGGGCATCGGCACTGTCGAAGAAGGCTCGGGTTTCTTCGTCGCTGAGACGGATCGGCATGTCGACTCCTCGGCTTCAGATCTCTGCGGCGTCCGATGGGAGCGGCGGTCTTGCTGGTGGTATTTCCTGCGGAGCCAGACCTCGTAGCTCGATCTCGGCTTCCACCAGGGCGTCGATGGCACGGTCGAGACGCTGCTCAGAGACGGACTGACCGAGGCGCCGTAGGTAGGCGCGCAGGAAGCCGACTCGGGCACCCGCGGTGTCGCGGGGGCGCGAGAGGAAGGGTAGGTCGGTCTCCACCATGTGACGGATCACCAGCATGGGGATCGGACTGCGCAGCGGCCGGATCTTGTCGCTGCGCAGGCCCGGCGTCTGATTCTTGGCGTGGAACTCACCGAGCATCAGGCCGCAACGGGTGAAATCCTTTTTCAGCGTTGCCTGGACGCCGTCGATCAGTTCCGGCACGGCTGCTTCGTCGATGTCCGGGAACAGCATCAAGAGGGCCTTGTTGACTGACTCATCGCCGTAGCGTGGTTCCTGGTGCAAGAAGACGTCGCGGTACTGGCTGGCGATCTTGCCGACGTGCTCCGGCGCGGCGTCTGATTTCAGGTGGATGCACGTCAGGAACAACGAGTCGAGTTTCATCGCGATCGGCATGAAAGGACACACGGGGCCGGTGCGGCCGAGATCCGGGTGCGGCTGACACAGGAAGTCGCGCATCCAGGTGACGATGACGCACAGTGGCCCGAGATCCTCGGCGACGGGTTCTCCCGACTCGATCTGTGAGATGCGGTAGAGGGATGTCGGCGGCTGGGTAGCGTCATCTTCGCTGGGATTGCAGCCCTGGCGCAACGCGTCTTGCAGGCCCACGGCGGCGGGGGCGGTTGGTTTCTCGGTCATGGTAGGTCCTTTGCTGTCTCTGCTCCAGGGGATTCGATGTCGAGCGGCGCGTCGGCTCGCGATGGTTCGAGGGCGTCCGGGATCTCATCTTCCAAACCACGCAGGCGCGGATAGAGAAGGCCGACACCGGCGACCAGGATGACGCTGGCACCGCCGAGGATGAACATGAAGGCGATTCCGCGGCCCGGGCCGGTGCCGATCAGTGCACCGACGCTGGTGGCCAGAGTGCCGCCGGGGGCCAGCAGGGGTTCGAAGACGTGGTCGGCCAGCGGTCCCGCCAGCACGTAGCCGAGCGGGACCGTGGCACGGGTCAGCATCTGGCGGGCGGCGAGGACCTTGCCGAGCACCCCGCTGGGCACCTTGGTCTGCCAGATGATGTCGTTGCAGGCGAAGATGAAGGGCAGGGTGGCGAAGAAGAAGAAGGCGCAGACGCCGATCAGCAGCGACGATGGTCGCAATCCGTGCAGCATCAGGGCGATGCCGGCCAGCGCCAGGAAGCCGAGCACGCCGTGGATGCGCCGTGCCGGTCCGCCCCAGCTGCTCATCAGCATGCCGCCCACCAGCATGCCGACGCCACCGATCGAGGTCAGCAGGCCGAGCATGGCGGCGCTGGTGAACTCCAGGATCATCGGGGTGATCAGCGGGCCGATGATGGCCAGCATGAAGCTGAACCAGCCGATCACCGCCAGGATGCCGAGCAGCCCGGGATGGCGGAAAATGTAGGACAGGCCGAAGGTCAGCTCCTGCCGCAGGCCACCCTCACCCTCGTCACCCGCCTCGGCAAGCCGCGGCGGGCGTGGGATGCGCACCGCGAGTAGCGTTGCCAGCGCGACCAGGAAGGTGACGACGTCGATGCCGACCACGCCGCTGAGGCCGACCTCGAGCAGCAGGTAGCCAGCCAGTGCCGGTGCCAGCACCTGGCGGATCGCCACCGCGGTCTGCGCCAAGCCGTTGGCGTGACCCAACTGCTTGCGGGGCACCAGCAGCGGGATCGACGCCAGGTAGGCGGGCTCTTGGAAGGCGTTGCCGAGAGACGAGATCGCGACCACCAGGTAGATGTGCCACACGTCGAGCTGGCCGCTGAGGGCCAGCAGCAGGACGGCCAGGCTGCCCAGACCGGCCATCAGGTCGGCAGCGATCATCATGGTGCGGCGGTCGTGGCGGTCGACCAGCGCACCGGCCAGCGGCGCGATCAGCAGACCGGGCAGTTCCAGGAAGAGGAAGATGAGGGCAAAGCTGGTCGCCGAACCGGTCTGCTGGTAGACCCACACGCCGAGGGCAAAGGCGGTCAGGCCGGTGCCCACCTGCGATACCACCTGACCGCTCCAGATGGTGTAGAAGGGCTTCATGTTGGCACGTTGTACTGGTGCTTCTTCTTGGCTCATAGGGGGGCTCATGCGGGAGGTACCGAGGTCTTCAGAGGTGGAAGTTTCAGCCTCGGCGTTTCGGGGCGCGTGCGGCGCAGGAAGCCGGTGCGTTCCAGGTAGTCGAAGTAGGTGGTGAGCAGGGTGTCGTCCGCGGGCGGGCAGACCAGGCCGGCAGCTTGCAGGCGGGCCTGCGAGTGGTGCTGCTCAAAAGTCGGCTGGCGGTCTTCCTCGAGCGTGTCGCCGAACAGGGCCAGGAAGGAGGCGAGGGCGTTTTCCTGCTGCGCCGCCACGGCGCTGCGCAGGGCCGTGACCCACTCGCCGTAGGGCACCAGGCGCAGCGGCTGCACATGGACGTTGACCCAGCGGGCCAGCTCGCGGAAAGGCAGCGTCCGGCGGTTGTAGAAGTGGTAGGCGCGGCCGAGTGTGCCTGTTCCGAGGTTGCCGCTATCGAGGTCCGTCGCCAGATCCGCCGCCAGGCAGACGATCGCCTTGGCCAGGTAGTCGACGGGCATCAGGTCGATGGCGTGGGCGATGTCGGGCGCCAGGCCCAGTTGCACGCAGCCCTTGATCCAGCTGTAGAAGAGATCCTGGGTGTTGGCGGCGCCGCTGGACGCCGCACCGGAGACGCGGGCGGGACGCAGGATGTTGACCGGCAGACCGCGCTCGCGCGCTTGTTCGCACAGCTGCTCGGCGACCCACTTGCTCTGCTCGTAGCCCTTGTCCAGGCCATCCGGGCTCGGCGCGTCGTCTTCGGTCACCGTCGTGCCTTCGTAGGCTGGTTGCAGGAACAGGCCGAGCGTCGAGACGAAGTGCACCGGTCGCGCGCCGTCGAGGGACGCTAGGCGCAGCACTTCCTCGGTCCCGTGGACATTGATGGCTTCGAGCGCGCTATAGGGGCGCACGAAGTCGACCGCGGCGGCGTTGTGGTGCAGTTCGCCGAGCTGGGCTGCCAGGCGCGCGAAGGCGGCGGCGTCGAGGCCCAGGCGCGGCTGGCTGAGGTCGCCGAGTACCGGCACCAGGCGTGCTGCATCCTTGCGCCCGGCGTCGCCCCGAGACTCGATGTCGCTCCACAGGTCATAGGCTTCGAGATTGCGCTGGATGCGCTGGCGTCCGGCCTCGATGGTGTCCGCGCGCACCAGGATGTAGATGTCACCGTTGCGGGCGCGCAGCAGCTCGTCGATCAGGTAGGCGCCGAGGAAGCCGGTGCCGCCAGTGACCAGCACGCCGGTGCCGGTGGGTCGGTCCTTCTCCGGACGGGGCTGCCCGGGACGGGACTCCCTCGGCTGGATCGCCGGGTCGAGGACGGCGCGAGCGCGCAGGTCGAGGGTTTGTGTCTCGCCCGCCCGCAGCGCCTCGACGACGCGAGCGAAGGCAGCGACGGTCGTGGCCTCGAACAGCTTGGTCAGTGGGATCTCCAGGAGCAGCTCCAGCTGCATGCGGCTAGCCAGCTGCATGGCGAGCAGGGAGCTGCCACCGGCGGCGAAGAAGTCGTCCTCGACCCCCAGTTGCGGCGCGGACAGCAGCTCGCGCCAGATCTCCAACAGCTGTGCCTCTAGCGGTGTGCGCGGTGTCACCGGCTCGGCGGTACCGACGGTCGGCGCTGGCAGAGCGCGCAGGTCGACCTTGCCGTTGGGGGTCAGCGGCAGGACTTCGAGCGGCACGATCGTCGACGGCACCATGTAGGCTGGGAGGTGGTCGGCGAGGAAGGTGCGCAGGGTGTCGAGGGCGGGTGGGGTGGTCTCTGTCGACTTCGCGACCACGTACCCCACCAACTGCGCCGCTGCTCCCTCACCGAAAGCCACCACGACGGCCGACGCCACCTCTGGATGTCGCTGCAGCGTGGCCTCGATCTCACCCAGCTCGATGCGGAAGCCGCGGATCTTGACTTGACGGTCTCGGCGGCCGAGGAATTCGAGCACGCCTTGTGTGCTGGTGGCGTGCTCTCCGGAACGAACCGGTAGCCAGCGCGCCAGGTCGCCGGTGCGGTAGAGGCGCCCTCCGGGGTTTCCGCCGACCGGGGAACTGCCTTCGCCGCGGGCGAACGGATCGGGCACGAAGACCTCGGCGGTGCGCGCCGGCAAGCGCAGGTAGCCGAGTGCGATGCCGGCACCACCCAGGCACAGCTCTCCCGCCACGGACGCTGGCTGCGGCCGCAGATGCGTGTCCAGCACGTAGACGCGCACGTTGGGCAGCGGTGCACCGATCGGTAGGGCTGGACGCGTCACTTCCGAGCCGTCGCGCGTCGGGTAGGAGGTAGCGCAGACGGTCGCCTCGGTGGGGCCGTAGTGGTTGAACACGCGGGCCCGCGGCGATGCCAGCTGGGCCCAGGTTGCCAGCTGGTGCGTGTTCACTGCCTCGCCGCCGACCATCATGACTTCCAGGTCCGGCAACACGAGCTGGCGGTTGCGTGCCCTCCCCTGAGAGGCCAGTTTCTGAGAGACTAGCCAGTCGTCGAGCCAGGCCTTCCACAACGCTACCGCGGTGTCGATCACAGACACGCGGCGGCGCGTGCAGAAGCGGTCGAGCCGGTCGCCGGTCAGGCGGCCCGGTGCCGGGTGGAAGATCAGGCAGGCGCCGGCCGCCCAAGCGGGGAAGAGGTCGCCCACCGAGGCATCGAAGTGCAGTGGCGGTATGGCCAGGAAGCGGTGGGTCTCGCGCAGTCCGTGGTGCTGGACGAAGGCGTACGCCAGGTTGACCGCGCTACGGTGGCTGACGGCGACCCCCTTGGGGCGGCCGGTCGAGCCTGAGGTGGTGATGACGTAGGCCGGGTAGTCGGGGCTAAAGCCGGCGCTCGAGCTGGTGGGCAGCGGCGTGGCCGGTGCTGAGTGGCCGCGCGGCGGCACCAGACGGCCTTTGTAACCGGTCAGCCGGGCCGTGCCGATCAGCACGCGGCAGCCGTTGTCTTCGAGGATCTGGCGCTGGCGCTCGGCCGGGGCGCCCGGATCCAGGGGGAGGTAGGCGGCGCCCGCCAGGTGGATCGCGACGATGGCGACCATGGCGTTGCAAGAACCCGGCAGCGCCAGCCCGACCAGGTCGCCGGGGGCGACACCGGTGCGTCGCAGGCGCGCGGCCAGGGCCCGTGCGTGGCGCACGAGGTGACCGTAGCTCAACCGCCCGTCGGCCGCCTCCACGGCAATCGCATGGGGGCGCCGCGTGGCTTGACGCAGCACCAGGTCGTGCAAGCAGTCGTGCGGTGTCGCCTCGGGAACGGCGAGGGACTGCCGCCAGTCGACCGTCGTGGCGTTCCACTCGACCACCACGCGTGTGGCCTCCGCCGGGCTCATCACTGGCAGTGCCGCAACATCAATGCCATCGGCTTGCGACGCGACCGCCGCCAGCAGCGTCTGGAAGCCGTCGATCAAGCGCTCGATGGTGTCGGTTTCGAACAGGTCGGTGCTGAAGTCGATGAGGCCAGCCAGCTGGCCATTGCCCTCCTTGGTCCCTGCTTGCGGCGCCTGCTCCTCCAGAGAGAGGGTCAGGTCGAAGTGCGAAGTCTCAGAGTCGGGTTCCAGCATCTCGAAGGGGATGCCGGCGAAATCGTCGCCCACGGGCGGCGTGTTGTGGAACACCAGCATCACCTGGAACAGCGGGTTGACGCCCGCGTCACGCTGTGGCCGCAGCTCGCTGACCAGGCGCTCGAAGGGCAGTTCCTGGTTGGCGAAGCCGCCGGTCACCACTTCTTTGACCCGCGCTACCAGACGTGCGAAGTCGGAGTTCGGATCGATCACGGTGCGCAGCACCACGGTGTTGACGAAGAAGCCGATCAGTTCCTGCGTGCGCGGCTCTTCGCGGTTGGCCACCGGCGTGCCGACGCACACGTCCCACTGTCCGCTCCAACGCGCCAGCAGCAGCTGGAAGGCGGCGAGTACGACCGGGAACATCGTCGCTTTGGCTTGGCGGGCGAGCGTGCGCAGGCCGGCGAGGACGGAGCCCGGCACGCTGAAAGTGAGGCGGCGGCCTCGGAAGCTGTGCACGGACGGGCGGGCGTGGTCGAGCGGCAGTTCGAGGATCGGTGGCGCACCCGCCAATTGCCGGCGCCAGTACTCCAGCTGAGGCGCCAAGCCGTCCTGGCCTGGCGCGCTCGCCTTGCCGGCTTCATCCAAACGTCGACGTTGCCAGACGGCGTAGTCTGCGTACTGGATCGGCAGCTCGGGCAAGCGTGCCGCGGCGGTGTCGTCTGTCCCGGATTGCTGACTGTACAAGGCCGCCAGGTCGCGGAACAGGACGCGGCCGGACCAGCCGTCGAGGATCGAGTGGTGCATCGTCAGACCGAGGTAGCAGGCCTCTTGGCTCTTGCTCTTGCTCTCGTCATCATCCGCGGCCTCTTCCCGGACGTGCCACAGCCGAGCTCGCCACAGCGGTGCCCGCGCCAGGTCCATCGGCCGTGCCAGGTCGCGCAGCGTCTGCTGGCGCACGAAGGTCTCGGCGCCACGAATACGCCGCAGGTCGATCACCGGTAGCTCGACGGGGCCGGGCTCTTCGATTCGCTGTACCGGCTTGCCGTCGTCGAGCACGAAGGCGGTGCGCAGCACTTCGTGGCGGCGCGCCAGCTCGGCCAGCGCGCGCCTCAGGGCGCCGGCGTCGAGCCGCCCGTGCAGGTGTAGCACTACCGGCAGGTTGTAGGCCGCCGAGCCGCCGTCTCCATCCCCGTCGGCACCCAATTGTGCGAGTAGCCACAAGCGTTCCTGGCTGTCCGACAGCGGTAGCGGTTGGCTGCGGGGTGCCGGCGCCAGCTCGCCAGTCATCGGCCGCCGGGCGTCGATCAGGGCTGCTTGTTCGGCGACCGTCGGTGCCTTGCCCAGGATCTCGGTCGCTCGAACCTCGACGCCGAAGCGGCGACGCAGAAGGTGCGCCAGCTGCGTGGCGAGCAGGGAGTGGCCACCGAGGTCGAGGAATTCGGCGTCGGGATCGACGGTCTCGAGGCCCAGTAGCTCGCGCCAGGCGTCGGCGACGGCTGCCGTCGTCCCCCCGAGGGGTACTGCGTCGGGCGTGCGAGCGGGCTCGGCTGGCCCAGGCCCGACATGCCCAGGCCCGACAGATCCAGGTGCGGCATCCTCCGCTGGAACCATCCCAGGAGTCGTGGCGCCGCGCCGCCCCGGCTCGATCCAGCAGCGCTGGCGTTCGAAGGGGTAGGTCGGCAGCACCACGCGGCGCCGTTCCTGGCCGGCCCAGAAGGTGTTTGGATCCACGTCGACACCAAGCAGCCACAGCCGGCCGACGGCTTCCAACACCTGCGCCAGGTCCGACGTCTCGTCGCGTGGATGCGGCAAGGTGCGGATGACGGGGTGATTCGTTCCTTGCGACTCGTTGCGGCGCACCAGGGTCGACAGCGTGTGCCCGGGGCCGAGCTCCAACAGCACGATGCCGCCCGGCTCGCTCTGGTGCAGCTCGAACAGGCGTTGCAGGCTGTCGCCGAAGCGCACGGCGTGGCGCAGGTGACGCGTCCAGTAGTCGATCGACGCGGCCTCGGCGGGCTCGATCCAGCGGCCGGTGATGCAGGAGACGAACGGACGCTCGGGGGTCTTGGGAGCGGCGTGCTCGACCTCGGCGCGGTAGGCGTCGAGGATGGGTTCCATCAGCAAGGAGTGGGCGGCGGTGGTCAAGTGTAGGCGCCGGGTCTCGATCTCCTCCGCGGCCAACGTGGTCTCGAAAGCCTCGATGGCCGCGACCGTGCCGGCCACCACACAGTCGGATGGGCTGTTGACGGTCGCCAGGGACAGCGTTTCAGCCATCCCGGTTTCGCGCAGCCGGGCCTCGACCTCGGCTGCCGGCCGGGTGACGGCGAGCATGGCGCCCGTCGGTGTCGCGGCCATCAGGCGACCGCGCGCGGCGACCAGTCGCAGTGCCGTGTCGCGCTCGAAGACACCGGCCAGCGTTGCGGCCACCAGCTCGCCCAGGCTGTGGCCGAGCATGGCTCGCGGCTCGATGCCCCAGCTTTGCCACAGCTGCGCCAGCGCGTACTCGACCAGGAACAGGGCCGGCTGCCCCAGGTCGAGTGTTGCCAGACGGCGCTGGGCGTCCTCGGCTGTGTGTTCGGAGGTATCACCGGTGGCCAGGATCAGCTCACGCAGGTCGAGGCCGAGCAGTGGCTCGAGCAGCGCGCAGCCTTCGTCCAGCTGGCGGCGGAAGACCTCTTCGTTGGCGTACAGCTGGCGCGCCATGCCGGCATGCTGGGTGCCCTGTCCTGCGAAGAGAAACACCACGGACGGTGGGCTCGGCGGTAGCTGGCCGAGCTGGCGCGCGCGCGGAGTGAGACCCCGCAGCTGCTGCACCGCCTGCGCCGGATCAGCCGCATCGACGATGGTCGTCAGGCGATGCTCGAAGTCCTTGCGACCGCGGTGCAGGGTGAAGGCGATGTCGGCGAAGTCGAGGCCTGCTGGTGATGCCGGCTGTTCCTCGAGGTGCTGGGCCAGACTGGCAGCATTGGCTTCCAAGGCTGCGGCCGTGCGGGCCGACAGGCGCAGCAGTTGCATGGGGTGACCCGGCCTGTCTGCGGCGCTCTCGGAAGCTGCCTCTTCCAGGATCACATGCGCGTTGGTGCCGCCGATGCCGAAGGCCGAGACCGCGGCGCGGCGCGGCGTCTCGCCCGCCGGCCAGGGTCGCGCCTCGGCTGGCACGTAGAAGGGCGAATCTTCGAGGTCGAGTTCCGGGTTGGGTGTCTGGAAGTGCAGGTTGGGTGGGATCTGCCGGTGCTGCAACGACAGCGCGGCCCGGATCAGGCCACCGACGCCGGCCGCGGTGTCCATGTGGCCGACCTGCGTCTTGAACGACGACAGCGCGATCGACTGCTCCTCCACGTGGGTTTGCTGTGTGTACGCGCGACGCAGCGCGTCGACCTCGATCGGGTCGCCGAGCACGGTGCCGGTGCCGTGACACTCGACGTAGCCCAGGCTGGCCGGTGCCACGCCGGCCCGCTGCAACGCCTTGACGATCACCCGCGTCTGCCCCTCGATGCTGGGCGCCGTGTAGCCAACCTTGGCGTCGCCGTCGTTGTTGATCGCCGTGCCCTTGATCACGGCCACGATCGGGTCGCCGTCGGCGCGCGCGTCGGCCAGGCGCTTGAGCACCACCATGCCGGCGCCGCTCGACTCGACGGTGCCGCCGGCACGGGCGTCGAAGGCGCGGCAGTGACCGTCCGGCGAGGCGATGCTGTCGGCCACGTGCAGGTAGCCGACGCCGTGCGGGATCTGCAGCGTGCAACCGCCCGCCAGCGCCATGTCGCAGTCGCCGGAGAGCAGGCTCTGGCACGCCAGGTGGACCGCCACCAGTGAGGTCGAGCAGGCGGTCTGCACCGATACCGCCGGGCCGCGCAGGCCGAGCTTGTAGGCGACGCGCGTGGCGGTGAAGTCCGGGCCGGTGGCGATCATCGATTGCACTTCGCCCTGCTGGTGCAGGATCTCTGGCCGCGTCAGCAGGTGCTTGACCAGATAGCCCGGCCCGCCTATCCCGGCGAAGACGCCGACTTCGCCGGGATAGGTGTCGCCAGCCCAGCCGGCCCGTTCGAGCGCTTCCCAGGCGCACTCGAGCAGCAGGCGCTGCTGCGGGTCGGTGAGCGCGGCTTCGCGAGCCCCGAAGTCGAAGAAGGCTGCGTCGAAATCGCGGATGTGGTCGACCTTGGTCCCGGCCGGCACGTAGTCCGGGTCGTCCACCCGCGCCGGATCTTCGCCCGCTTGCAGCAACTGCTCGCGGTCGAAGCGCTCGATCGCCTCGACGCCGTCGGTGATGCACCGCCACAGCGCGTCGATGTCCGGGGCGTGCGGGAAGCGGCCGGCCACCGCGACGATGGCGATGTCACGCCCGCTCGCGCTACCTGCTGCCGCCGTCGGGTGCCGTTCTGGTAGGAGCTGTTCTGGTGAGTGGACGGGGCGAGCGGATGCCGACTTGTCTCCCCCCGGCGCGCCGAGGAACCCCGCCAGCCGTCGTACGGTCGTGTGTTGGAGCAAGTCCAGGATGCGCACGCGCGGCCAGCGCTGCTTGAGGCGCAAGTGCAGGCGCGGCAGCAGCAGCGAATGGCCGCCGAGGTCGAAGAAGTTCTTGTCCGCCGGCACCGCGTCGAGGCCGAGTACCTGCCGCCAGAGTTCGGCGACGAACGCCTCCGCCTCGTCGGCCGGTGGCGCTCCCGCGGCCGTCTCGTGCTGCTCGTCTGGCAGCGGTCGCAGTGCCAGCGCCTTGCGGTCGATCTTGCCATTGGGGGTCAGCGGTAGTTCGTCGAGGCGGTCGAAGACCGCCGGCATCATGTAGCCGGGCAGGCGGGCGGCGGCGAAATCGCGCAGATCGGCGTCGGAGACGGTGGTCCCCGCTCCCGCGATGACATAGGCCACCAACCGCTGTCCGCGCACCAGCACTGCCGCCCCCGTCACCGATGGATGACGGCGCAGCGCGGCTTCGACTTCCCCCAGCTCGATGCGATACCCGTGCAGCTTGACTTGGTGGTCCAGTCGGCCGAGGAGCTCCAGCTCGCCATCGGCCCGCCAGCGAGCGCGGTCACCGGTGCGATAGAGCCGCTGACCGGCCTTGCCGAAGGGATCGGGCAAGTAACGCTCGGCGGTCAGGCCGGGCCGGCCGAGGTAGGCGCGTGTCACGCCCTCGCCCGCCAGCATCAGCTCGCCGAGGACGCCGATGGGCACCGCCTCGCCGCGCGCGTCGAGCACGTGGACCTGGGTGTTGTCGATTGGACCACCGATCGTCGGCTCGGCGTCACGGCCGCGCGATAGCAGCTTGCCCGATAGCAGCTTGCCCGGCACCAGCGAATACGTCGAGTAGGTGGTGTCCTCGGAAGGACCATAGAGGTTGTAGACCTTCACCGCCTTCGATGCCGCGTACACCTGGTCGACCAGCGCCCGCCGCAGGGGTTCGCCGGCCAGGTTGATCACCCGTGCGGAGTCTGGGATGCCTTCGGCGGCGGCGAGCTCGGCGATGGCCGAGGGCACGGTGTTGAGCAGCGTGACGCGCTCGCGGGCGGGGTGTTCGAGCAGATGCAGCGCGTCGCGAGCCAGGATCACCGTGCCGCCTTGGGTCAGCGGCAGGAACAGCTCGTAGATCGACAGGTCGAAGCACACCGAGGTCACTGCCGCCACGCCCGCCAGCTCGTCCGGCGGGAAGATACGCGCCGCCCAAGTCAGCATGGCGACGGCGTTGCGGTGGCTGATCTCGACACCTTTGGGGCGGCCGGTCGAGCCGGAGGTATAGATGAAGTAGGCGCGCTGCCGCGGGTCGACGCGGGACGCTGCCGGGGCTGCCGCTGCGTCTGCTGTCGGCGCCGCGAGGTCCAGCTCGTCGAGGAACAGCAGTTCTGGCCCCTTGGCCGTTTCGTCGGAGGGCTTGTCGACCAGCTCATCGAACAAATGGGCCAGCGCGCGGTCGGTGAGCACGCGTCGAGCACGCGTGTCCTGCACCATGAAGGCGAGGCGCTGCGGTGGGTAGGTGGGGTCGAGGGGCAGGTAGCTGCCACCCGCTTCCAGCACCGCCAGCAGGGCGACGACCAGTTCGGGCGTGCGCGGCAGGCAGACCGCCACCGCCTCCTCGGGCGCCACGCCGCGCCGACGCAGTAGCGCGGCCAGTCGGTGTACCCGCTGCCACAGCTGGGCGTAGGCCAGGGTCTCGACCGCCTCGGAGGTTCCTCCGGAGGTCCCCTCGGCGACTCCTTCGGCGATCAGCGCCGTCTGCGCTGGCGTCTGTGCCGCCTGCTGGGCCACCAGAGCGTGCAGCGTCACATCGGGCGGCAGCGGGCGCTCGGTGCGGTTGACCAGGTCGATCAGCTGGCGGTCGGCGGCCGGTACCAGCGGTAGTCGCCAAAGCGGCAGTTCGGGGTGGTCGAGCACGCCCTGGAGCAGCAGTCGATAGGCCTCGAACAGGCGTTCGATGGTGGTGGCGTCGAACAGTGCGGTGGCGTACTCGACGGACACGCGCAATCCCTCGGCGCGGTCGAAGATGGTCACTTCGACGTCGAACTTGGCCGTGCCGCTGTGGCCGTGGAGCGGGCGCTGGTCGAGCCCGGGAAGCGACGGGGCCAGTTCCATCGCCAGCACCTGGAACAGCACCTGGAAGAACGGCGTGCGTGCGGCATCGCGCGTCGGTTCGAGCTCCTGCACCAGCCGCTCGAAGGGCAGCGCCTGGTGGATCTGCGCTCCCACCACCGTCTGGCGCGTGTTGGCCAGCAGATCGGCGAAAGTGCGGTTGCCATGCTCTGCAGCGGCCAGGTCGAGGCGCAGTACCAGGGTGTTGGCGAACAGGCCCACCAGGTTCTCGAACTCGGTGCGGTAGCGGCCGGCCGACGGCGTGCCTACAGCCAGGTCGTGGTGGCCGCTGAAGCGTGCGAAGAGGACGTAGAAGGCAGCGAGAAGTGCCGTGAACAGCGTCTCACCGTGCTGGCGGGCGAGGCCACGCAGGCCCTCGGACAGCTCGCCGGGCAGGGTCACTACATGCAGTGCGCCGTCCGCCTGCTGCACCCTCGGCCGTGGTCGGTCCGCGGGCAGGTCGGCCGGCTCCAGACCATCGAGCTGACGGCGCCAGTAGGTCACCAGTCGCTGCTGCTCGGCTTCCTCCAGCCAGCTCGCCTGCCAGGCGGCGAAGTCGGCGTACTGCAGCTCGGGCTCGGGTAGCGGTGACGCTTGCCCCTGGTGGAAGACGTTGTAGAGCTGCGACATCTCCTTGGCGATCAGGTCCTGCGACCAGCCGTCCGTGGCGATGTGGTGGATGTTGAGGATCAAGACGTGCAGCTCGGCACCTGCCCTCAGCAGACGCGTGCGCCATACCGCGTCGTGCTCCAGGTCGAAGGGCGCGCCGGCTTCTCGCGCCACCAAGTCCCTGGACTTGCGCTGGCGGTCGGCGTCCTGGAGGCCGCTCAGGTCGACGATCTCGAGGTGCCAGGGCCGTGGCGGATCGACCAGCGCCACCGGCTCGCCGTCGCGACTGCCGTAGCGCGTGCGCAGCACGGCATGGCGGCGGGCGACATCGGCCAGGGCGCGGTCGAGGGCCTGGATGTCGAGGGCACCGTGTAGCTCGAAGGCGGAAGGGATGTTGTAGAGCGCCGAACTCAGCTCCAGCTGGTGTAGGAACCACAGTCGCCGCTGGCCGAAGGAGAGCGGTGCTGGCCGCGTCGGGTCGAGGCGCGGAATCGGTGGCAGCGCCGCCGCCGTCGAGGTGCCGGCCGCCTGGACCTCTTGGATGCGCCGCGCCAGCGCGGCGACGGTGGGGTGCTCGAAGATCTCGTGCAGCGACAGTTCCAGGCCCAGGATGTCGCGCACGCGAGCCAGCAGCTGGGTAGCCAGCAGCGAGTGACCACCGAGGGCGAAGAAGCTGGTCTCGACGCCCACCCGCTCGGCGCCCAGCACCTCGCACCATAGCGCCGCGATTTGTCGCTCGAGATCGTTGCGCGGCTCGACCAACTCAGCCTCGCTGACGCCAGCGTGTTCGAAGTCGAAGGCCGGCAGGGCTCGCCGATCGACCTTGCCATTGGCGTTCAATGGCAGTTCATGAAGGAACTGGAAGCCGGTGGGGACCAGGTACTCCGGCATGCTCTGCCCGAGGAACGACCGCAGCTCTTCGACGCTCGGTGCCGCGACCTCGGCTCCAATCACGACGAAGGCCACCAGCCGCTTGGAGCCTCGGCCGTCGTCCTGCATCACCACCGCCCGCTCCTTGATCGCCGGGTGCTGACCCAGCTGCGCCTCGATCTCACCCAGCTCGACGCGGAAGCCGCGCACCTTCACCTGGTGGTCGATGCGGCCGATGTAGTCCAGCACCCCGCTGGGTAGCCAGCGCACCAGGTCGCCGGTGCGGTAGACGCGCGCGCCAGGCTGCTCGTGACCCACGCGTGCCGAGCAGGGATGGGGGATGAAGACGCCCGCGGTCAGCGCCGGTCGCCGGTGGTAGCCCTGCGCCAGACCGGGGCCACCGACCACCAGCTCGCCCGCTGCACCAATTGGTGCCGGCCGTTGCCAGCGGTCGAGCACCAGTACCTCGGTGTTGCCGACCGGCTCGCCGATCGGTACCGACGTCGCGCCCGGCGGCACCTCCGGTACCCGGTAGCAAGTGGTGAAGGTGGTCGCTTCGGTCGGGCCGTAGCCGTTGATGTGCACCGTCGGACCTTGGGCCATCGACGCGCGCACGGCGTCCGGATCGCAGCGCTCGCCGCCGAACATGAGCGTGCCGACGTGGGCCAGCAGGTCCGGCACCTGGCGCGCATACTGGTGGAACAGCGACGCCGTCAGCCACAGCACGGTCGGTCGCAGGCGCTCGAGGGCCGTGCGCAAGCGCTCGGCGGACAGCAGCGTCTCGCGCTCGATACCCAGGAGGTGGCCGCCGTGCAGCAGTGAGCCCCAGAGTTCCAGTGTGGCGACGTCGAACGAGGTGTTGGACGCCTGTACGATGCGCTCCTCGGGGCCAAACTCGTAGTAACGGCCGCCGAACACCAGGCGCACGACGGCTCGTTGCGGAATTACCACACCCTTCGGCCGGCCGGTCGAGCCCGAGGTGTAGATCACATACGCTGGGTACTCCGGGCCGACGCGCGGTAGTGGTGGTTCTTCCTGAGAGGCTAGTTCGCCCTCAGCAACTGGCGCCGTGAACAATTCTTCGTCGACATACAGCACGCGGCAGCCCTGCGCCGCCAGCTCGTCGAGCGGCAAGCGTGCCGCCTGCACCTTGTCGGTGATCAACACCGGCGTCGCGGTGTCTTCGGCCATCCACACCAGTCGCTCGGCTGGATAGGCGGGGTCCAGCGGTGCGTACGCCGCGCCCGCCAAGATGATCGCCACGAAGCTGGTGATCAGCTCTGGCGAGCGTTCCAGGCAGACCGCCACCAGGTCGCCCGGTCGCACGCCGTGCGCGCGCAGATGGTGCGCCAGGCAGCGCGCTCGCTCGTCCAGTTGCCGGTAGTTCAGACACACTTCGCCGTAGCTCACCGCCGGCCGTTCCGGGTACGTCTCGACGGCGTGCTGGAACAGCTCCGTGAGACCGCGGTCGAGCGGTGCCTGCGTGCGCGCCGCACCGTTCCAGGCGTCGAGCAACTGCCACTGGCCGTCGCTCACCATCTCGAGCTCCGTCAGTCGCGACGACGGCGTCGCCGCCACGGCCGCGAGCAAGCGGGCAAAGCTCGCCAGCAGGTTCTCGATCGTCGCGGGATCGAAGAGCTCGCTCTCGTAGACGGCGCTCAGATAAGGCTCGGTGTCCGAGACCGTCACCAGCGTTACCGCCAGATCGTGCGCAACCGGCACCGTGGTTTCACGATCGACGCCGCGGTGCTCGAACAAGACCTCGGTGAACGGATTTCTTGTCCCAGCGTGGGCCTCTGGTCGCAACGCGGAGACCAGGTCTGACCACGGAACCGCCTGCTCACGAGTCTTCCGTGCGAGGGTCCGAACGTGTGTGAGCAACTGGGCGAAGCTTGGCTGCCCGCCGACTTCGGCCGGGACCTCGACCGGGACCTCGACCGGGACCTCGACCGGGGCTGCCGTCAGCTGCACACGCACGACGGTCAGGTCGTCGTGCATCCACCCTACCGCCAGGTCCGTATGCCCTGTCAAGCGGCTGAGCCAAGCCGAGAACGCGGCGAGGCCCGCGACTGACAGATCTGGGTCCAGGTCTCGTAGCCGCTCGATCAGCGCCGCCGACAACGCACGAACTTGCCGTCCCGGTTTGCCTAGGGACGTCTTCGTTCGCGTCCGGTCGATCGGCAACTCCAAGCGTCCCGGCTCGGCGCCCGCTAGGCGGTCACGCCAAGCTTCGATCAGTTCCGCCTCGGGTTCACTGCGGCCGCTTGGTTGACTCGGTGGCATCGGGTTCCTTTTCAAGGCAACAGCACAAATCAACCGCAAGGCAGCGCTTAGGCTGCCACGGTACTCGTTGCCCTGTGACCTGGCGACTGTGTTCAGTCTTTAGTGAAGAGGAACCCGGATGTCCTGTGATCAGAGCATGCAGACGCTCGGGAGACGACCTTCGCCGAGCCCAAGCTGAGAGGTCCAGTATAGACCAGCTTCGATTTCGAGTGGTTGGGTTAGTACTGAGGTGCTCACGGTAAAGGTCTTCGCGCGGACTCTGTCTGGTTGTCGCGTCGGTGGCCGGCGCGTGATCGCGGATCTCGCTGAAGTAGTCGGCGGTCCGAGTGACTCAGGACTTGGTACTCAGGACTTGGTACTCAGGACTTGGTACTCAGGGCTTGATACTCAGGGCTTGATACTGGCACCCTACCTGTTCGGCGTGCCTGCGGGAGAACGAACGAGGATGAACCCTTCCCGCCGCGCCGCTTCCGTCAAGCGTTGGTCGAGCGCGAGAAACTGATGCCCGTCCGGTTGGTTTTCCGCCCAACGCAGTGCGGCGCCGAGCTGGAAGGCGTCCGCCGTGCGAAGAGGATGCCGCAAGAGCAAGCGCTCCGCATTCTGTCGGACTTGCTCGGAAGGAAGGATTTCCACCGATGTGGCCTTACCCGGTTCCTGTCAATCCCATGAACAAAGTGTGCCGGTCCCCCTTGCCTCCCGCGCGTGCCCGCACGCGGTAGGTCTTGGTCTGGAAGCCAGCACGTTGCAGGCGATCGCTGAAGCGGGGGTCGTCGCTGGCGGACCAGACGGCGAGCACGCCTCCTGGTTTCAGTGCTCGCTGCAGGCGCTGCAAGCCGGACTGGATATACAGCCGTTCGTTGCCGTTCAGCGTCAGCGCGGCGGGGCCATTGTCGACATCGAGGAGGATGACGTCGTAGCGTGCCTCGACACCTAAGAGATCCTGGACGTCGGTGACTTGTAGGTCGGTGCGCGGGTCGTCGAGAGGATGGTCGGCGAGGTGACCGAAGTAACGCTGGTTCCAGTCGACGACGGCGGGGAAGACCTCGGCGACGGTGACAGTAGCGCTCTCGAAGGCGTCGAGGCTGTCGAGGGCTGCGCGCAAGGTGAAGCCCATACCGAGACCGCCGATCAGGACGTGAGGAGACGGGATTGAGGTTCCCAGGGCTGAGAGCGCCAACCGTGCTAGCTCTTCTTCGGAGCCATGGGCTCGACTGGACATCAGGTCGTAGGTGTCGATCTCGATCTGGAAGCTGTCGCCGTGCTGGTAGAGCACTAACTCGGAGCCGTCGCGGGTGACCACGCTGTCGAGGATGCGGCGCGGTTTCATGTGTTACGAACTCGCCTCGGCGATGGCTTCGAGCTCTGTCCAACGCTCGTAGGCTGTCGCTAGCTCGCACGCGGCAGCTTCCAGCCGCGCCTTGACCTCGACCACCTTGCCGCCATCGCCATCACGGTACAGCGTAGGGTCAGCGAGCGTCGCGTGCAGTTCTTCTTGCTCGGCTTCCAGCGCCTCGATGTGTGCCGGTAGGGCTTCGAGTTCCTGCTTCTCGCGGTAGCTGAGATTCCGTGGTCTACTGCCGTTCGCGGTCTCTGGCCGCGATGGGTCCTGCTTGGATGCTCTCTTGCCCTTCGCGGGCGTACCCTTCGTCGTGGTGCCGGCTTCGGGCTTTGGACGCTGGGCCAGCCAATCCTCGTAGCCACCGGCGTAGTCCCCGACCTTGCCGTTCCCTTCCATCACCAAAGTGCTGGTGACCACGTTGTCGAGGAAGTCACGGTCGTGGCTGACCAGCAGGAGGGTGCCTTGGAACTCGACCAGCAAGGACTCGAGCAACTCCAGCGTCTCGACGTCGAGATCGTTGGTCGGCTCGTCCATCACCAGCAGGTTGCACGGACGGGTAAACAGGCGCGCCAGTAGCAGGCGGTTGCGCTCGCCGCCGGACAGCGACTTGACGGGACTGCGTGTTTGCGCCGGCGGGAACAGGAAGTCGCTCAGGTAGCTGATGACGTGGCGCGTCTTGCCGCCGACCGTCACCTTGTCGTTGCCGCCCGCGACGTTGTCCGCCACCGTCGCCTCTTCGTCCAGTTGTTCGCGATGCTGGTCGAAGACGGCGATTTCGAGCTTGGTGCCGTGCTTGACGTGGCCGGCGGTCGGCGTGAGCTTGCCGAGCAGCAGCTTGAGCAGCGTGCTCTTGCCCGAACCGTTGGGCCCCAGGATGCCGACTTTGTCGCCGCGGGCGATGGTCGTGGTCAGGTCTCGAATCAGGAAGTCGGGTGCTGTGGCTTTGGCGTTGGCGTCGGTGTCGTAAGCGAAGCTCAGCCCTTCGACTTCGATCACCTTCTTGCCCGAGCGCTCCTGGTCGTCCAGCCGCAGGCGCGCCGACCCGGCCAGCTCGCGACGCTGCCGGCGTTGCTCGCGCAGCCGTTCGAGCGCCCGCACCCGACCCTCGTTGCGCGTGCGCCGGGCCTTGATGCCCTGGCGGATCCACGTTTCTTCCTGCGCCAGCTTCTTGTCGAAGCGCGCATTCTGCTCCGCCTCGACCTCCAGCTCATGCGCCTTGCGCTCCAGGTAGCGCGTGTAGTCGCCGGGCCAGTCCCGGAGGTGCCCGCGGTCGAGTTCCAGGATGCGCGTTGCCAGGCGGCGCAGGAAGGCGCGGTCGTGGGTGACGAAGATCAGGGTGCCCGGGTAGCCGAGCAGCAGTTCTTCGAGCCACTCGATAGCTGGGATGTCGAAGTGGTTGGTCGGTTCGTCGAGCAGCAGCAGGTCCGGCTCGGCGACCAGCGCGCGCGCCAGCAGGGCTCGACGCTTGAGGCCGCCGGACAGCGTCTCGAACCGTGCGTCACTGCCGTGCGGTGGTGCGTCGAGCTGGAGCTTGGAGATCGCCGTCTCGACGCGCTGCTCGTGCTGCCAGGCACCGGCCGCGTCCATCCGCTCTTGTAACGTCGCCAGTCGTGCCAGGTCGGCGTCGCCGTGCAGGTTGTGGCTCAGGTGATGGTAGTCACTGAGTAGCGCACCCAGGTCAGCCAGACCGGAGGCGACGATGTCGAACACCTCACCCTCGATGTCCTGCGGTACCTCCTGCACCAGGCGCGTGATGCGCGTGCCGGGCGAGGTGATCACCTCGCCGCCATCCGGCTGCAACTCGCCCGCCAAGATCTTCATCAGCGTCGACTTGCCGCAGCCGTTGCGTCCCACCAACGCGACGCGCTCGCCGGGGTCGACGTGGAAGCTGATGCCGTCCAGAATCGGTGCATCCGCGCCATAGCCGAGGGTCAGATCACGCGCACCGAGCAGGGCCATTCTGTTCTCGACTGCTGCGTCAGCCAGCCAAAGCGGCGCGCAGCAGCTCCTGGGTCAGCTGTGGGTTGGCCTGGCCACGCGTCGCTTGCATCACCTTGCCGACGAAGAAGCCGAGCAGGGCCTCCTTGCCGCCGCGATATTCCCCCGCCTGGGCCGGATGTGCCGCCACCACCTCGTCGACCACGGTCTGTAGCGCACCGCGGTCGCTCACCTGCGCCAGTCCACGTGCCTTGACGATGGCTTTCGGCCGGCCACCGGATTCCAGCAGCTCGCCGAAGACATCCTTGGCCAGCTTGGTCGACAGCGTGCCGTCGTCGATCAGTGCCACCAGCTCGGCCAGCTCGGTCGGGCCGAATGGCAGCTCGGCGAGCGGACGGTCCTTGCGCTCGCGCTGCAGATCGTTGAGCACCCAGTTCGCCACGCCTTGGGGGTTCTTCGGGTGCGCTTCGGCGGCGGTGTCGAAGAAGGCGGCGAGCTTGGCGTCGAGCGTGAGCAAGCGGGCGTCGGCGTCGCTCAGGCCGACTTCGTCGCGGTAGTGTCCCAGGCGCGCTTCCTGCTCCGGCGTCAACGGCTTCTCGTCCTTCTTCTCGCTCGGCTTCGGTGCGCCGGACTTCTGTCTGGCGACCTCCTTCTGTTGAGCTTTCTCCTGCTTTGCGGCCGCCTTCTTGGCTTCCGACTCGGGCACCGCCTGCCCTGACACCTTGGCCCAGGTGTCGCGCAGGGTCACGGTGCGGTTGAACACCAGCGTGCCATCGTTTCCAGAGCGGGCTGCTTCGTCGACCTCGAACGAGCTGTCCGGATCGACGGCGAAGTAGCCTTGACGCTCGAACTGGAACGCCTCGCCCGGCACGGCCGTTGCCAGACTGGACTCGACGCGTGCACCGTCGAGCACCTGCAGGGAGTCCGGGTTGACCAGGTCGAGAATGTCCTCGTCCGAAAGGTCCGGCCGCTCGACCTGGAACAACCGGTCATACAGCCGCACCTCGGCGGGCAGCGCGTGGCGCGCCGACACCCAGTGCAGCGTTCCCTTCACCTTGCGTCCGTCCGGAGCGTCGCCGCCGCGCGTCGCCGGATCGTAGGTGCAACGCAGCTCGACGATCTCGCCTACATCGTCCTTGATCACTTCCTCGCAGCGGATGAAGTAGGCATAGCGCAAGCGCACCTCGCGTCCCGGCGCCAGGCGGAAGAACTTCTTCGGTGGGTCCTCGTGAAAGTCGTCGCGCTCGATGTACAGCTCACGGCTGAACGGTACCTGGCGCGAGCCCTCCTTGGGCACGTCATGCGGATAGTAGGCCGCTTCCAGCTCTTCTTCCTGGCCTTCCGGATAGTTGGTCAGCACCACCTTGAGCGGTCGCAGCACCGCCATCACGCGCGGGGCCTCGAAGTTGAGGTCGTCGCGAATCGCATGCTCCAGCTGCGCCACGTCGACCACACTGTTGGCCTTGGCGACCCCCACCGTTTCGCACAGATTGCGCACCGCCCGCGGCGTATACCCGCGCCGCCGCAGGCCCGCCAGCGTCGGCATGCGGGGGTCATCCCAGCCCGCGACCACGCCGTGCTTGACCAGCTGCAGCAGCTTGCGCTTGCTCATCACCGTGTAGTTGAAGTTGAGGCGCGCGAACTCCGTCTGCTCCGGCTTCGCCTCCACCGCCGCGTTGTCGACCAGCCAGTCGTAGATCGCACGGTTGTTCTCGAACTCCAGGGTGCACAAGGAGTGGGTAATGTGTTCGATCGCGTCGCCCAGCGGGTGCGCGAAGTCGTACATCGGGTAGATGCACCACGTGTCGCCGGTGCGGTAATGGCTGGCATGCCGGATCCGGTAGAGCAGGGGGTCCCGCATCTTCATGTTCGCTGCCGCCATGTCGATCTTGGCCCGCAGCACGTGCGCCCCGTCCGGGAACTCGCCTGCCTTCATGCGGCGGAAGAGGCCCAGGTTCTCCTCCGGCGAGCGGTCGCGATACGGCGAGTTGCGGCCCGGTTCGGTGACGGTGCCGCGGTACTCGCGGATCTCGTCTTCCTGCAGCGAGTCCACGTACGCCTTGCCGTCGCGGATCAGCTGCTCGGCGAGCTCGTAGTAACGATCAAAGTAGTCGGAGGCGAAGAAGAGCTTGTCGCCCCAGTCGAAGCCGAGCCACTTGATGTCCCGCTGCATCGCCTCGACATACTCCATGTCCTCGGTCTCGGGATTGGTGTCGTCGAAGCGCAGGTGGCACGTGCCGCCGTACTCCTGTGCCAGACCGAAGTTGATCGAAATCGACTTGGCGTGTCCGATGTGCGGATACCCATTCGGCTCCGGCGGAAACCGCGTCACCACCCGTCCGCCGAACTTGCCCGACTGCAAGTCCTGCTCCACCATCGTGCGGATGAAGTCTTTGGACTCGGCGGCTTTGGGCTTCGGGGTCGAGGTGCTCACGGTGTTCTCCGGTTCGAGTTGGATGGTGCTCCGACGGGGCGGAGGAGTGAGCGTATAGGAAAGCGTCGGTGAGGGGCAAAGGTTCTGCGGTAGGGTGATGGTATGAAGCCTTCTAAGCGTCCCATCGTCGGCGTCATGGGCTCCGGTAGCTCGACGCATCCAGACCGTACTGTGCCCTTGGGCCAGCTCCTGGCTCGACTCGGAGTCCACCTGCTCACCGGCGGTGGCTCAGGCGTGATGGAGAGCGTCAGCGCGGCGTTTGCACGGGAAGATCGCCAAGGAAGTGTGATCGGTATCCTGCCGTGCCGGGTGGACGATCCGTTGCTTCGCCCCAAGTCCGGCTACCCCAATCGCTATGTCGAAATCCCGATCCGCACGCATCTTCCTCTCAGTGGCCTCGACGGTGCCGACCCGCTGTCGCGCAACCACATCAACGTTCTCACTGCGGATGCTGTCGTGGTGCTACCGGGAAGTTCGGGAACCTCGAGCGAGGCGCGGTTGGCGGTGCAATACCAGCGTCCGGTGATCGCGTATCTCGGGGCACGGGACGAGGTGCCGGATCTGGATGAAGCGATCGAGGTGGTCAACGAGCTGGCGGAGGTCGAGACTTTCTTGCGGCGGGCGCTGAGGATGTAGATCAGATTTCGCGGCGCCGTAGGCGGCTGGCCAGGAAGACCAGGCTCAGAACACCCAGAAGGCTGGCCAGCAACGCCTGGTGGAGCGGCCGCCGGTCGGTTTCGATGCGCACCACATGACGACCGGGCGGCGTCTCGACGGCGATCCGGTGCAGGTTGGCGACGCGCACACGGACGTCCTCGCCGTCGATGGTGGCGCGGTAGATCGGCAGGTGGACGCGTTGCCAGACCAGGGCTCCGGAGCCGACCGCGTCGACTTCGGCTTCCAGGTGTTCGGGGCCCTGGCTGAGGATACGCACGCGACCGGCGTTACTGCGTGCCGGGGAGCCAAGGGTCGGCGATCCGCCAGGTGGCCCATCTCCGGGTAGGACGACGGCGGAGCGCGGATCGAAGTCAGCGCGCAGTAGATGCTCGACGGCGGCGTTCAGATGTGGCGCGTGGTGGACGGTACTCGCATAGAAGACGTCTGGTGTCGTTCTGGGCAACTGGTACACGAAGACGTCAAGCTCGAAACGGTGCTCGTGTGCCAATTGCCGGGCGTTGGGCGCGGCGATGGGGCCGAGGGCAGCGGTGTCGAGCGGGCGGTTGAGGATGATGTGCGTGACGCCCCAGGACTCGAGCAGGCGCAGACGCTGGGTGTCGTCGAGTTGTGGCATCAGGTCGTGCGCGGCGCGGGTGAGGAAGGACGAAAGGCCCTCGGGGGACATGTTCAGCTCGTAGCGCCGGCCGTGGAAGACGCCGCTGACGCTGTACAACTCGTAGAACGCCCGCCGCTGTTGCCAGGCAGCGGTGGGTTCAGGGTAGACGCCCGGATAGTTGCGCCGGCCGAAGGTTCCGTCTTCGGTGCCGTGGACGACGCGCGCATTCGTCGGCACGTAGCGCAGCAAGGGCGGCGGCGTGCGGTAGGCGTCGGCGTCGTCGGTGGGCATGGCCGGCCGTAGCAGGGTGAGCTGCGCACCGGCGTGCACCAGCAGCAGCAGTGCCGCGCCCAGCCGAGGACGCTTGCCCAGCACGGCGACGGCGGCCAGCAGCAGCGCCAGCACGCCCAGATTGAGCAGCGCCAGGCCAGCCCAGCGCAGGCGCTCGTGGCTCACGAAGTCGTCGGGAAAGTTGGTCGGCACCCAGCCGCGCAGCAGGCCGAAGGCGGCGTCGGGGGCGAAGGTGAGCCACGCCCAGGCGAGTAGGTAGCCGAGCGTCAGCAGCAGCAAGAGCAAGCGCAGACGCTGCCGGACGTCGTCGCTGGCCGCTAGCACGCGCTCGAACCCCAGCCCGGCGAGCAGCGCGGCGCCGATGGCTACCGGCAGCATCAGCTTGACGGGATAGCGCAGCATGTCGAGGCCCGGCAGCCCGAGCAGGAAGTCGGCGATCGGGTTGTGGCGCCCCATCGAGAAGAACAGGCCGCCGGCCACCAGCAGCCAGGCCCACAGCCGTGAGGCCCACAGGGTGCGCTGTGCGGAGCGGCGCCAGCCCGAGACAGTGATCAGGGCGAGGGTCAGTAATCCGGGGTAGAGGCTGAGGAAGAAGGGCGGTAGCTCACTATAGAAACGGCCACCCCAGAAGCTGCCGTAGCGCAGCAGGTCGAAGCGGCCGAAGCACATCGGCAGGAACCAGTCCAGCGTTTGGGCGGGGTGGAAGCTCGACAGCGTGCGCGTGTCGGCCGAGTAGCCCTGGTGACCACGGTAGGAGATGGGCAAGATGCGCAACGTCTCGACGATCTGTGGCAGCGCGATCAGCGAGCCGCACAGCACGACCAGCACCAGTGGTGCCCAGCCCGAGGTCCAGGCACCGGAGAGCCAGGTGCTGGTCTCACTCTCGCTCAGTCCTAGACGCTGGCGCCAATGACGCAGCGTCCAGGCTCCGCGTCCTTCGCGCACCAGCACGCCGGTCGACGCCAGCGCCAGCGCCAGCACCGCCAGCACGGGTTCTCCGCCGAGCAGTAGCAGCGCCCACAGCACGCCGAGCACGGCGGCGTAACGGGCCCGGCGAGGGGCCCGTCTAGGTGCCGGCGTGTTGCTGTCGGCGGGCTCGGTCAGGCGCAGCGCAGCGGCGCACAGGGCGGGCGTCAAGGTGGCGACGGCGATCAGGTTGGTGAAGTTGAGGTGTGATACCAGGAAGCCGCTGAAGCCGTACGTGACCCCCGCCGCCCAGGCTGCTTCGCGTCGCAAGCCCCAGGCTCGGCCCAGCCAGAAGAAGGCCCAGGGGGCCAGAAGCCAGTGCAGCCAAAGGTGAGTGTTGAGCGCCCACAGCACCGGGGCGAAGAGGTAGAGCAGCTGCGTCGGGTAGAGCGGCACGCTGTTGGGATTGCCCAGCAACGGTTGCCCGCCGGCCAGGCCAGGTGCGATCAACGGCAAGGCCGGCCCCTGCGCGCCGTCCTCGGCACTCTGGAGTGCACGTGCCTGTTCAGCCTTCATCGCCAGGTGGACGTTGAACAGGTCGCGCAAGAAGAGCGTGCGCTGTCCCAGGGCCAGCGGCAGGACGGTCAGCGCCAGCAGGACCAGCACCGGCACTGTGAGCGGTAGCATCTCGCGAGCCGGTCGCTTCACGCGATCCTCCCGACGGATGGCCATCGCCACAGCAGGAGCAGGCTGAGCAGACCGAACAGTGAACCGATCAGCGACAGCTGCAGCGGTCGACGGTCGGTCTCGATGCGCACGATGTGCCGCCCCGGCGGTGTCTCGACCGCGATGCGGTACAGATTGGCGACGCGCACCGTGGCCGGCTCTCCATCGACGGTGGCGTGGTAGAGCGGCAGGTGGGCTCGCTGCCAGACCAGGGCGCCGCCGTCGCCGGTCCCGCCTGGACTCTCGGGGACCACCACCTCGACCTCCAGGTGCTCGCGTCCCTGGCTCAGGATGCGTACGTTGCCGGACATCCCCGTGGCTGCCGGGCTCGACACGAGGCCGCCAGGTACCACGACGGCGGTGCGCGGATCGAAGTCGGCGCTCAGCAGGTGCTCGACGGCGGCGTTGAGGTGGGGTGCGGGCAGGATGGTGCCGGCGTGGAAGACTTGCGGCGTGGTGGCGGGCAGGGAGTAGACGAAGACGTCGACGTCGAAGCGTCGCTGGTGGCTGATCAGCTCGACGCGCTCGGCCGCGGTTACGTCCAGCGGACGGTTGAGGATCAGTCGCTCGACTCCCCAAGCCTCGAGTAGCCGCAGTCGCTGGGTGTCGTCGAGCTGCGGCATCAGGTCGTGGGCGGCGCGCGCCAGGAACGAGGACAGACCTTCTGGCGACAGGTTCAGCTCGTAACGCCGGTCGTTCAGGATGCCAGCGGCGCTGTACAGCTCATGAAAGACGCGTCGCTGCTGCCAAGCGGCGGTCGACTCAGGATAGACGCCCGGCACGTGTTCTTGGTCGAAGGCACCGTCTTCGCTACCGTGCAACACACGGGCACCAGGTGGCACGACTCCCAGCAGCGGCACCGCCTCGGTGTAGGCGGCCACTTCGTCGGTCGGCATGGCCGGCTGCAGGAAGAAGAGCTGCGAGCCAGCGTGGAGGCCGAGCAACAGCGTGGCGCTGAGCAGGACTACCCGCGGTTGCTGACGCATTCGGGCGGCCAGGAGGGTGAGGGCGAAGTAGAGCACCAGCAGACCGAGGCTGAGCACGCATAGCGCTTGCCAGCGTTCCACCTCGTTGAGCACGAAGTCGTCCGGAAAGCCGGCCGGTACCCAGCCGCGCAGCAGTGCGAAGGCTCTGTGCGGTAGTAGGTCGAGCAGCAGCCAGGCGCCGACGAAGACGGCGAGCAGGACTCCCAAGGCTCGGCGCAGTGCTGGCATTCCTGGGGACGGCATCCCGAGGGACGCTCCGGAAGCTTCCACGGACAGCCAGCAGCGCTGGAAGCCGAGGCCGGCGAGCAGCGACGCGCCGAGCACCACCGGCAGCATCAGCTTGATCGGGTAGCGCAACACCTGCAGGCCGGGTAGGCCGAGCAGGAAATCGGCGACCGGGTTGTGACGGCCGAGCGCGAAGAACAGCCCGACGGCGATCAGCGTCCAGGCCCACAGACGCAGGCGTCCGTATCCGTCACCGTATCCCTCGCTGAGTGCGCCTTTGGACCGCCGCCCCCCGCTGGCGCCAACCAGGGCGAAGATCAGCAGCCCCGGGTAGAGACTGAAGTAGAAGGGCGGCATCTCGTTGAAGAAACGGCCGCCCCAGAAGCTGCCGTAGCGTAGGAGATCCATGCGCCCGAACGCCGACGGCAGCAGCCATTCGAGCATCTGCGCGGGGTGCAGGCTGGTGGCCGTGCGCGTGGTTTCCGAGTAGCCTTGGTGCCCGCGGTACGAGATCGGCAAGATGCGCAGCGTTTCGACGATTTGCGGCAGGGCTACCAGGCTGCCGGCGGCCAGCGCCAGCACCAGTGGCAAGCTGCGCGAGCGCCAGTCGCCGCCCCGCAGGTGCTCGCGCCAGAAGTCGGGCCTCACCACCGTGTGTCCTTCGCGCGCCAGCACCGCCGTGACCGCCAGGCCGAGCGCCAGCACCGCCAGCAGCGGTTCGCCGCCCAGCAGCAGGAGCGCCCACAGCAATCCACTGAGAAGCGCGTAGCGGCCCCGTGGTTGAGTCGGCGGTTCAGGGGCTGCCGACGCGGACGCTGTGGACGATACCGGTTCGGTGACGCGCAGCACCGCCGCGATCAACGCCGGAGTGAGCGATGCGACGGCGACCAGGTTGGTGAAGTTGAGCTGCGAGATCAGGTAACCGGAAAAGCCGTAGGCGACGCCGGCCGCCCAGGCTGCTTCCCGGCGCAGGCCCCAGACGCGCGCCAGCCAGTAGAAGCTCCAGGGCGCGAGCAGCACGTGTAGCCACAGGTGGGCGTTGAGCGCCCAGAACAGCGGCGTGAACAGGTACAGCACGTTGGTGGGGTAGAGCGGCACGCTGTTCGGGTTGCCGAGCAGCGGCTGGCCACCCGCCATGCCCGGCCCGACCAGCGCCAGCGCCGAGTCACCGCCGTCTGTGCCCAGCAGCGCTCGTGCCTGTTCGGCTTTCATCGCCAGGTGAACGTTGAACAAGTCGCGCAGAAAGAGGGTGCGTTCGCCACTGATCAGCGGCCAGAGAGCCAGCAGCAGGAGTAGCAACGCCGGTGCGGCGAGCAGCAGCAGCTTGCGCTGCTCGGCCGTGAGTCGAAGTCGAATCATGTCTCTTCGTTCTCCCCAGAGCGCTGTGTCTTCTCCCCAGAGCGACCGCGGAGCAGCAGCAGCAAGCAGAGGAGCGCCGCGCTCAGGGCGACACCCGCCGCCGCCTTCTCCGGTGTCGCCGACGCCTCGACCACCACGCGATGCCGTCCCGGAGGCACTTCGACGCCGAGCAGCAGCAGGTGGACGGGAAGGGTCCGCAAGCGTCGGCTGGCTCCGGGATCGGCGGCTGAATCCGACGCGACTGCGGGCTCTGACGAGACTGCTGGCTCTGACGAGACAACCCGGGCTTCGAACAGAGGATGGTGCGCACGCCGCAGTACCGCGACGCCGCCTTCGCTGTCGACCTCGAACTCCAGTCGATCCGGCTCGGCGCGCAGGAGGCGCACACGTCCGGCGCCCTGATACCCACGACCTCGAGGCTCGTCCGCCTCGGCGAGCGGCGGTACCTGCACCTCGGCCAAGGGATCTGGACTGCTGTAGAGGCCCTTCAGAGCGGCGACCGGGTTGGACGCCACGTGCACCCGCTCGGGCCACCAGGCCGGCGGGGCACTGCCGTGGATACGCAGCAGATGACTCTCGACGCTCAGCCGGCGCGCCTGCGCGATCGGTTCGAAGCCGGGGAGCAGCGTCAACTCCGAGGGCAGCGCTCCATAGAGCACCAACGCTTCGACGCCGAGCACGCGCAGTTGATTCAGCCGAGCCGCCCACGACGCGCGTGCCAGGTTGACGTCCGCGAACACCGTCAAGGCTGGCGCCATGCCTTCCAGGTTCGGTGCCAGTGGGTAGTGCAGGCCGTGCAGCTGACCGGGCGTCGGGTAGAGATCGCGCGCGCGCGCTCGCTGCTGCTCGCCCTGCGTCGCATCGGCGTAGTACGCCTGCGGCTTCCACAGCTCCAACAGTGTGTCCTGGTTGAGCACACCGGGACCGAGACCCAGTTGCTCGGCCGTTGGATCGCTTGTGTCCGACGCGTGCTGTGCCAGCACTTGCCGTGTCCAGGGCGGCACCTCGCGGTACGGCTCGATCTTCTCGGTCAGTAGCAGCGGCGCCAGCGGCAGCAGCGCGACCACCTGGAGTGCCACCACTGCGACCTTGCGCAGGTGTGCCGACCCGACCTTGGTGTCCGGCAGCCAGCGTTGACTGCACAGTCCCGCGATCACCGCCAGGATCAGCGTACTGAAGGCCAGGTAGAAGCACGGCATCAGCCAGCGGAGACTGAGCGCTGTCTGCAAGGCTTCGTCCTCGGCCAGCCGCCACGGCCGCAGCGTCAGGACGGCCAGCACTGGTAGGAAGAGCACCGCCGCCGCGCCCAGGCAGCGACGTACCCAGGCCGCCGGCGCCGCGCACAGACGATCGAGCCCGAAGCCGGCGAGCAGTGGCAGCGCCAGCGCGAACCACACCAGGAAGCGCTCCGGGAAGCGGAAGACGCCGAAGCTCAGCTGGCCTAGAAGGCCACTCAACCAGCCACCGGTCATCGCCAGTAGCAGCGACGTCAAGGCCAGTCCGGCCCACAGTTTGACGGCTTGCTTCTGTCTTCGAATGCCGACCAGAGTCACGAGGGCGAGCAGCAGAGCGACGATGCCGAAGTGCAGTGAGAAGAAGTACGGCATCAGCCGCTGGAGCTCGAGCACCCAGGTGCCCAGCAGGTCGTCGCGGAACGGCCAGCCGAAGGGAAAGGCCACGATCAGCTCCAACAAGCGCCACGGCTGGAGCGCGTAGCTGCTCACCACCGACTCCGGATTGCCGTGCGCCCCACGGTAGCTGACCCCCAGAACACGCGCCGTCGCCACCACCTGCGGCAGCGCGATCAGCACGCCCGTCAGGCCGATGCCGAAGGTCACGCCAAGTCCGTGGCGCCAGCGCCGCCACCAGCTCAGCTGTGCACCTGTGCTCGTCGAGGGAGGGGCGCTCAGTGGTACGGCCAGTAGCAACAGCGGCACCACGCCGAGCAGTGCCGTCAAGGGCTCTCCGCCCAGAAGCGCCAGCCCGCACGCCAGGCCTCCCACTGCAATTCCGGACATGACCGCGTGCCGCCCGCTCGCGCGGGCCTTCACCGCTCCCACCAGTACCAGCGGCCACCAGGCCGCCACGGTGATCGTGTTGTAGAAGGTGAACAGGGTCAAGAACCAGCCGCTGCCCGCGTACGTCACTCCCGCCAACAACGACGCCGGCCGGCTCTGTCCGAGTGAGCGTGCCAGCCAGGTGAAGGTCAGCAGCGCCAGCAGCCAGTGCAGCACGAAGTGCAGGTTGAAGGCGTTCCAGAACGGCAACAGCAAGTAGAGCAGGTTGTCCGGATAGAACGCTTGGTAGGCCGGGTTGCCACGGTAGGGGTGACCCAGACCCCAGGTCGGATCGAAGGCCGGAATCTTGCCCTGCCGCAGTTGCTCGGCACCGAAGGCTTTATGCGGCAGCAGATTCGAGAACACGTCGCGCAGGAAGACCGTCTCCTGCCCGAGCGCCAGCGGCAAGCTGACGATCAACCAGACCAGCAGCACCCCCACCCATAGCCAGCGCAGTGGCGACCAGCCCTGCAACGGCCAGCCCAGCAGCCGAGGCTGTTGCCGGTCCAGAGTGGAGGACTCCGCGTCGAGATTCAGATCGGGATTTGCTGGCTCCATGCCGGTGCAACTCTACACCGGCCCTGGGTCCTAGAAGTAGGACTCCAGCTCGCCACTGCGGCGCACGTCGAGGGTAGCGCAGTGGAAGGAGCCGCCGAAGTCGTTGAAGTTGAGGAAGGGCAGGGTGAGGACTTCGAAGCCCCAGTCTTCCAACATCTCGATGAGCGGCGTCTCATTCTCCTCGACCACCACGCGCTCGGCATCCAGCGACACCAGGTTGATGCTCACCCAGCGGCTGCAGAACTTGAACGACCCGCGGTCGCACAGCGCGGGGGGCGGGGCTGGACGCACGTCCCAATCCTTGAACATCTCCGGCACCTCTGGCACGCGCTCCGGGTTGATCAGGAGCTTGCCCGGTGCCAGCGGCGTGAGGGAGGCGTCGATGTGCATGGGGTGCTCGTCGTAAAGGTCGACCTCGTGCACGCGCAGGCCTTGCGTCTCCAGGTGCCGGCGTAGCCATTCGAAGCCGAGACGGTTGGTGACGTGGCTGAGTTGGCCGAAGATGTCGCGACCGCAGCGGATGAAGTCGGCGGCGTCGAAGACGGGTTCGTGCTCGGTGACGACCGAGGCGAAGGGACGACCGTCGGTGGGCTCGGGCACCTGGGCGTGGAAGGCGGCGTCGGTGAGCAGCGGCGACGGGGCGGCGGTCCAGCGGGCGCCGGCACGGAAGTACTCGGTGAGCAGTGGCCGGTAAGCCTCGATCTCAAAATATCGGCTGCGCCAGGCCATCGGTACCTCGATCAACTCGTCACCGATCACCAGCAGCAGGTCGCGCGGCATGGCGGCGTACAGGCCGCCCGGGCTGGACCAGGCGGGCGTGGCGAAGGGACGGCTGAAGTCGACGCGCTCGGGGCGGCGCACCGTGATGCCCTCGCGTTCCAGCAGGGCGACGAAGCCATCGAGTTCGCGCTTGGCGGCGTCGACCATCTCCTGCGGGAATGGCTGGCCGGCGTAGCGGTCGAAGAAGGCTTTCTGCTCGGGGCCGATGGTGGCTTCCAGGGCCACATCCCACTGGGGGACGGCTGAACCTTCGACGATGCCGACGATCACTTCTTCGAGCGGATCCCACTCGGTCCAGGCGCTGACAGTCGGGTCCGAGTTCGGGGCCGAGTTCGAGTTTCGGGGCTGCGGGGCCTTGGCTTGAAGGGTCATATCTGCTTCTCCAAACGAGTTCGACAGAGAAAAGTTGCAGGCTGATCAGCTTTCGCGCGTCAACTGGCCTGGGTCGGTGGCCGCGAGCGAGTACAATACCCGTCCCATGCATCCCCTGCTACGAGCTCTCCGTCCCGCCCAGTGGACCAAGAACCTCTTTGTCCTGGCACCTTTGGTGTTTGCGCGCGGCCTGCTGGACGGCGACTTGATCGCCCGCTCCCTGATGGCCTTTGCCGCCTTCTGCGCCGCGGCAAGCGCGGTGTACCTGCTCAACGACCTGCGCGATCGCGACGCCGACCGCCAGCACCCGCTGAAAAAGAACCGGCCGATCGCCTCCGGGGCCCTGTCCACTGGCACGGCAGCTGTCGCGGCCGCTGTCTTGGCCGTAGCGGCGATGGCCTCCGGGGCGGTCTTGGGCTGGCACTTCGTGCTGGTCGTCGCGGTGTATCTGCTGCTCAACATCGGCTATTCCCTGGGGCTCAAACGCGTGGTGATCCTGGACGTTATGATCGTCGGCATGGGTTTTGTGCTGCGCGTGCTGGCGGGCGGCGTGGCGGTGGATGTCGCACTGTCGCGCTGGTTGCTGCTGTGCACCATCTTTGTCTCGCTCTTCCTGGTGCTCTCCAAGAGGCGCCACGAGCTGGTGCTGTTGGCGGACGAAGCGGCGCGCCAGCGGCTGGTGCTGGAGCACTACAGCGCCACCTTCCTTGATCAGATGATCAACGTCGTCACCGCTTCGACGGTCGTCTGCTACGCACTCTATGCGGTGGCGCCGGAGACCGATCAGAAGTACGACACCAACTACCTGGTCTACACCATTCCGCTGGTGCTCTTCGGCATCTTCCGCTACCTGTACCTGACCTACCAGAGCCGCAATCCACGCAATCCCACCGAGGCGATGCTGCGCGACGTGCCGTTCCTGGTCAACTTGGCGCTGTGGGGGCTGGCGGTGACGGGGATCGTGTATGCGACCTGAACGGGCACCCGACACACCGGTGCGTCAGCGCTTGCCGGTGCGTTCGCTCGCGGTCTTGGCGCTGTTTGTCCTCTCGGGTGCCGGCTCGTTGATGGACCAGGTAGTGTGGCTGCGGTACCTGAGCCTGAGCTTCGGCAACACGACCTACGCTGCCGCGACGCTGCTCGCCGTCTTCATGGGCGGGCTCGGGCTCGGTGCGCTGCTCTTCGGTCGCTTGGCTGATCGGCTGCGGCGGCCCCTGGCGGTCTTCGCCGCGGTACAGGTCGGCGTGGCGCTGTTCGCCATGGCGTCGCCCTGGCTGTTCGACGGTATCGACGCCGGCTACGTCTGGCTGTACCGCACCTGGGGCGCGCAGCCGCTGCTGTTCGCCGTGGGGCGCGCCGTCCTGGCCGCGTTCTTCCTGCTGCCGCCAACGTTGTTGATGGGCGGCACCTTGCCGTTGATCCTACGCGCAGTCACAGCGGCACCGGCGAGCGACAATGGAGTGGCGGGTACAACCGGAACCGTGCGCCACGATGTGGGGCGCGTGACGGCGCTGGCCTACGCCCTCAACACGCTGGGCGCCGTGTGTGGAGTCGCGCTTGCGGGTTTTCTCACCATTCGGCTGCTCGGCCTCTACGCGACCTTGCTGCTGGCCGCTGGCTTCGACCTGACGGCGGGCCTCGGCTGCTTGTTGCTGTCGCGGACGGTCGGACGTGAGGAGGAGCCGGCTCCAACCGACGCTGCATCGATCTCTAGCGGCCCTCCGGAGTCCGGCAACAAGCCTGCTCCGCCATCTCGACGCCTACGCTGGGCACTGCTCGGCCTGTTCTTTTTCATGGGTGCATCGAGTCTGGCGCTGGAAGTGCTGTGGACGCGCATTCTGGTCTTCTTCCTCGGCTCGAGCGTCTATGCCTACAGCCTGATGCTGCTGCTCTTCCTGCTCGGCGTCGGTGCCGGCAGCCTGCTCTTGACGCCGTGGGTCGACCGGCTACGCTCGCCTCTCGTCGCCCTGGCGGTACTGGAGGCGGCGCTGGGCGCCTGGGCGCTGGCGCAGGTCGGCTTGTTCCAGCACCTCAACGACCTGCTGGCCTGGACCGCTGAGCGCTCGCCCTGGCAGGAGGGCTTCTCCGCTCTGGTTCTGACCCAACTCGTTGCGCTGCTACCCGTGTTGTTGCCGCCGACGCTGCTGATGGGCGCCTCCTTCCCGCTGGCGGTGCGCGCCCTGCATCAGACGGACCCGGAGCGCGTCGGCTGGGACGTTGGCAGGGTGTATGGCGCCAACACCCTCGGTTCCGTCGTCGGCTCGCTGACCGCCGGCTTCCTGTGCATCCCGCTGCTCGGTACGCAGAACAGCCTGGTCGTCGTCGGTGCCGTCAATGCGCTGCTGGCGGCGGTGGTGCTGTGGATGCTGGTGCCCCGATCCCTCTCGAGCACGTGGCTACCTCGCGGCGCGCGCTGGGCTGCCGTGGCGCTGCCGGTCTTGATCGTCGCCTCGATTCTCTGGCTGCCACCCGATCGCGTGATCCTGAGCGCTGGCCTGTTCGCTGCCGACCGTCCGGGCGACCTGCTCTACTTTCACGAGGACGCCTCGGCAACCGTCACGATTCGCCGTCAAGGCACCGACCAGAACCCGTACGAGGTGCTGGAATTGAACGGTGTCAACGTCGCCGGCACCAGCTCCGATCTCTACGCGGTGCAGAAGATGCAGGGACACCTGCCACTGATCCTGGCCGACGCGCCGAAGCGCGTGGCACACATCGGCTTCGGCAGCGGCGGCACCGCCTGGGCCGTGTCGCGCCACCCGGTGGAGGAGATCCGCATCATCGAGATCAGCCAGGCGGTGCTCGATGCGTCGGGCAGCTGGTTCGGGCACATCAACCACGACGTGCTCAGGGATCCGCGCGTGGTGCGCGAGATCAACGACGGTCGCAACTACCTGCTGGCCAGCGAGCGTACCTTCGACGCGGTGCTCTCTGACTCGATCCACCCGCGCTACTCGGGCAACGGCTCGCTCTACAGCCTCGAATACTTCCGCCTGCTGCGCGCGCGCCTGGAACCGGGTGGCGTCGCGTCCATGTGGTTGCCCACCTACGCCCTGACGCCGCGCAACTTTCAGATGGTGGTCAAGGCCTTCGCCGAGGTCTTCGCCGAGCCGACCGTATGGTACGAACCGTCGGCGCTCAACTCCTTTACCATCGTCACCGGCCGCGTCGAAGACACGGACGGCCGCGTGCGTCCCTGGAACCCTCGGCAGCTGCAGCGGGTCTTCCACGACCCACGGGTGAGCGGCGAACTGGCCGACCTGGGTGTACACGGTCCGGCGGAAGTGCTGGGGTGTTACGTCTTGGGTGGCGATCGGCTGCGTGCCTGGCTGGCCGACGTGCCGCCGCACACGGACGACCTACCGGCGGTGGAGTACGAGAGTGGCACCCTGGTGCTGCGCGACTTCACCTGGCTCGTCACCTTCACCAAATTGCTCGAACAGCGACCGGCGTCAGTACCGGCGCGCTACTTGGAGGGTCTGGACATCGCTGAGCAAGCCCGCGCCCAAGAGGTCTACGATGCCTACGGTCGACGCATGCAGGAACACCGCGAGCTGCTGCTGAGTGGCATGGCCCGCGCTCTTGGGCTGCGTCGTGACCAACTACCGGTCGAGCTGTTCGGAGAACCTGCTCTCTTGGATTCCGGACAGCCGGGGCTCTTGGGTGAAGCCGGGCCGAGTGTGAGAAACTAGCCGACGATGCCGAACCGTTTCCCCGGAACCTTGGGCGGAGGTGGCGATACCTCCACTGGACTGGTCGCGCCCCCCGCTGGTGGCGCGCTGCCGGAACGCTATGGCCTGCGCGAGCAGGAAGAGGCACGTTTCCTGTACTGCAAGGAGACGCCGAACCTGAGCGTTGGCATCGACCGTAGCTACAGCGTCTCCGAGGCCGACGCGCGCAAGCTGGGCAGCCACGTCATCCTGCTCGACGGCGCCGGCCGCTTTCAACCGCTGCTCGACGACAACCAGCATCTCTACAACCTGGACCACCACAAAGGCTGCCTGCGCGCCTTCACCCTGGCGACCTGCGAGCAGGCGCTGGTACTGGTGCTCAAGGGGCTGGAACTCGAATCCGGTGACTGGAAGCTGTGGGCCAACGAGCCGGACCTGGACACGGTCTTCTCGATCTGGGTGCTGCTCAACCACCGACGTCTGCGCACGCTGCGGCCGGAAGCCTTCGACGTCATCGCGCCGCTACTGCGCCTGGAAGGCGCGATCGACGCCAACGGCTACGAAGTGGCCGAGTTCTGCGGCTTGCCGCGGCGCGTCTATGAGGACACCAAGGTGCTGCTCGACTCGCTTTTTCGGCGCGAGCAGGAGGTCAAGAACGCCGGCGAGTGGGAGAGCCAGGACCTGATGGCCTACACCGTCGACATGCTCGATCGCATCGATCACCTGGTCTACGAGCGCGCCGACTTCGAAGATTTTGTCAGCGTCGAGAAGGAATACGGGCACGTCGAGATCGGTGGCGGTAAGGTGGCGGTCGTGTGCCGCGACGAGGGCGGTATCTACGACGTCGAGAAGCGACTCAAGAAGGTGTGGGGCGACCGTCTGGGCGTGGTGGCGCTGGAGAAGAACAGCGGTCACTACACGCTGCGTCGTACCGCTTCGCTGTCCGGCATCGACCTGGAGCAGGCGTACGAGAAACTCAACTTGCTCGACCCGGCGGTCGACGGGCGGCCGGCGGAGAAGCGCTGGGGCGGCTCGGACGATATCGGCGGCTCGCCGCGACCCAGCGGCTCCAAACTGAGCCCCAACCAACTCGGCCGCATCCTGCGTCTGGCCTACAGCACGCCCGGAGCCTGGGCCGAGCTGAAGCACATCGCCATGACCACCCTGGTGACCGCCGTCTTGCTGCTGGCGCCGGGTCTGGTGCTCTACCTGTGGAACCGTTTCGATGGCGCCGCCGAGATTCCGATGGGATTGGCCGGTCGCTGCGCTGTCACCGCGCTGCTGATGCTCGCCGGAACCGTGCTACTCAGCCGCGAGTTCTCCAACCGGCGGCTGTGGCTGTTTGGCTGGCGCCACTTTGCCGGTCGTGACTGGCTGGTACTGGTGCCACCGTTGCTGCTCAGCGTGCTGGCCGGCGGTGCCTGGTGGCCGGGCCGTCTGCAGATCGGGGCCGAGGGGGGCGCTGTCGGTGTGGGTGGCAATGGCGTCGTGGCTTCGATCTTCGGCGTGCTACTGCTCTTCGCCCTGGTGCAGGAGCTGGCTTTCCGTGGCCTGGTGCACGGCATGCTGCTGCTCGACGCGCGCGTGCAGCGAGTGGGCGGTGGCTGGTTCGTCTCCGGTCCCGTGTGGTTCGCCGCGCTGCTGTTCGCCATCGCCACCCTGGGCCTGAGCTTCTTCGACTTCGCCGGCGCGGCGCCGAGCGTCGCCGCCGTTCTCGACCTGGAATCGCTCGGCAGCGCGGTTGTCGCCGCTCTGGCGGCGCTGCTCACTGGCCTGCTGGCGGGGCTGATCCGCGAGCGTAGCCTGAGCTTGTGGCCCGCTCTGCTGACCGTTCTGACCGGCTACCTGCTGCGCTGGTGGCTTACGGGCTGATACCGTGATGTTCCGATCTCCTGCTGTCTGGTCCCTTCGCCGATCATCTCTATCGGCGGCACGTGCTGTACTGATAGCTGTATTGGTGGGCATCGTTCACCTGCCAACCAGCCCGGCCGCCGCCCAGGCATGGGATGAGTTTCCCGTGCCCGCCGATGGTCAGCGCCTGGCCGTGCCGTCGAGCCTGGACGGCCCGCAGTACAACTTCTTGCGCACCTGCCTGCGCGACAAGAACTCGATCTCCGGCGCCAGCTACTGGGGCGCGGTGGTCAACAACAGTTCGCGCCGCGGTGATCCCGACGACGGCGAGGCGACGCCCTATGTCGACGCCCTGTACCAGGATTGGCGCCGTCGTGGCGTTGGTATCGAGCCACAGCGCCACATCCTGATCTTGATCGCGCTCGAGAATCGTGCTGTCGCCATCCACCCGGGAAGCTCTTGGGCTGATCAAAACTTCGATCCGAACCGCGTCGACATGGGCAAGTTCGGTGACTACATGCGCGACGGCAACACCGATCTGGCGGTGTGCAACCTGGTCGAGGCGATCGACACCTACCTGACCACCCTGGACACCGCCGGTCAGCCGCCGCTCAGTGTGCCGCAGCGCGGCGAGCGCCGACCCGCTCAGCCGGTCGGCGCTTTGCCCGCTACGGCCGCGGCTCCGGCCGAGTTGCCTGGTGGCTGTGTTTGGGGGCTGTTCTTCCTGGTGCTGCTCTTCGGCCTGCTGCTGGTGCGCGGTCGGCGTAAGGCGACAGCCAGGGAACGGGCCGAGATGGAGGCCGAGCTGGCACGCTGGCAAGAGCAGATCAACGCCGCCGGTCAGCGTCTGCTAGAGCTGGAGAACCAGCATCCTCTCTACCTACAGTCGGGCTCACAGCGTTGGGAGGGCGAAAGCGCCGAGCTAGACCAGGAATGCGCCGACGCCGTCAACCACCTCTTCCTGCTCTACTCAAAGGCTTTCGAGTTGTTGCAGGATGCTCAGAATCAGGCCCAACGTGCCAAGGGGGGCTGGTCCGCCAAGCCCTACAAGGACGTGTTGAAGACCCTGCGCGAGACCGTCGTGCGTTTCGAGACCGGCGAGGCCGAGCCGAACCGGCGTATCTTCCTGCCGCTCACGCGGGACTACGAGAACACCGCGCCTGGGTTGCTGCAGGATCTGGACAGCGCTTACGCCGAAGCGCTCGAACACCTGGAGTTCGTCGCCGAGGTTCAGCTACAGGCTGGCGCCGCCGCCGATGCTTGCAGCCGTGCTGCCGAAGCGGCCATGGCGGCGGCCGAAGCCCGCGGTGCACTCGAGTTGCCGGTCGAGCCGCTGATGCAGGAGCTGGAGCCGCTGCTGGCCCGGCGCGACGAGTTGCGTGCCCGCCTGGGTCGCGACCCGCTCGGCATCGGCGATGCCTTCGCCGAGGTCACCATGCAGCTGGACGCCGTGCGCGTGCGCGGCGAGCAGGGCAACGCGACGGTCGAGCAGCTGCGCGGTCCGGTCAGCGAGCTGGGCAGCCGGCTTCGCGCGCGCGTCGAGCACCTGCGCGGCCAGGGCGTGGCGCTGCGCGAGCCCGGCTTCGAGCCCGAAGTGCGACTCGACCACGGTAGTGCCGAGGCTGCACGGGCGATCGAAGAGGTGGCGGCTGGCCAGGAAGCCTCCGCCGTCGAACGCTTGCAACGCTTGCAGGAAGGGCTGCAGGAGCTCGAAGGGGAGATCGAAGCCTGGCACCAGGCACCCGAGACGCTGCCGCGGCTGCGTGCTGACCTGCAGCGCGACCGGGCGCAGGTGGAGCAGCGCGTCCCGAACGGTCGCCGCATCCTCGACGAACTTGCCGAAGAGCACGCCGCTGACGCCTTCCGTCGCGAGGCTGACAACCTGGACGAGCTCAGCCAGCTACTGACGCGGTTCGACGATTGGCAGGCGCAGATTCTGAAAGCCGAGGGAGCCCATCACTACCTCGCGGCGTTGGCGGACGCCGAGGGGTGCCGCGGCTTGCTGGCGCAAGGCAGCGTCCTGCTCGACGAGATCGACAGCATTCACCAGCGACTCGAAGATGCCCGCTCGCTGGCACTCGGCGATCTCGATACCCTGCGGCGTCAGCGTGGCGATGTGACGAACGCGAGCGGTCCAGGCGTCGACAGCGAGCTGCGTCGGCAGCTAGAGCAGCGGGCGTCCGAGGTCGCCGGTCTGCTCGACGCGGCCGACGAGGATCGCCCCAACTGGCTGCAGGTCGCTGCCGCTGCCGCTGCCACCCGCCAGGACCTGGAAGAGCTGCTCCAGCAGGCCGCCGAGCAGCGCGCGCTGCACGCGCAAGCGCGTGAACAGGCAGCGCAACTCGAGAACCGTTTGCGAACCCTCGACCAGCAAGTCGAGAGCGAGCGGCGCGATCGCCCGCACGTGGCGCGCGCCGTCGTCGACGTACATCAGCGCTTCGATGATCTCGACCGTCAGCTCGACAGTCCAGAGGTTGCCGGCGACGAGCAGCTGCACGCCGTGCGCGATGCCGCCTCGGCCCTGGAGTGGGCCGAAGGGGTGCTGCGCAGCGAACTGCAGGCGATTCGCCTGGCCGAAGCCGAGCTGGACTCCGCGCGCGATGCCGTGCGGGCTCTCGGGTATCAGCACTTTGGCCACGGCGTCGCGGCCAACACCTCGGGACCGAGTTCCGAGCTGCGGCGTGCCGAGAGTTCGGCGGCGTCCAACGATTGGGACGAGGTCCTGAGCGCGTCGCGGCGCGCCAAGGCCGAGGCCGAGGCCGAGTCACGACGGGCGCAGAGCGAAGCGCGCCGGCGCGAACAGGAACAACGCCGCCGGCTGCGCCAGCAGCGGCTGCAGCAAGCTGCCACCGCGGCTGCAGCGGTGGCGGCCATCGCCAGTTCCCAGCGCGCCTCCGCGGCGCCGTCGTTCACCATCAGCAACCCGTTCGGTGGTTCGTCGGGGGGGGCGTCGCGGCGTTCCAGCGGCTCCAGTCTGTCCACGTCGCGTTCCAGTTTCGGAGGCGGTGCGTCGAGCAAGGGTGGCTGGACACAGAGCAAGACGTCGCGCTCGTGGAACGCTCGCTGGTAGCTACTGTGTCCCTGGTCGCCAGCTAGGCCACTAGGCATGGGACTAGCAAATCAGAGCGCCTGGACAACGCCCAGGCGCCGGGCCAGCCAATAGACCAGCACGAAGTCGACTCCTGGTGGTCGGATGCCGATGTCCCGCGGTACCGCCAGGTCGCCGACGAGCTTGAACGGTGACCGCTGCCACAGGAAGTCCGTGCTCGGTCGCGCATCGACGGGCAGGGGCTGGCGGCTGATCCGCTCCTTGCCGCCGCCGGACAAGCCTGGATACCGTACCGTCTCCAGGCTGGTGTCGCCGCGGTGATCGAACGGTTGGAAGATCCTCGAGCGCTGCAGCCACAACGCCAGCTGCCCGCGGACCTCGTGCTCCAGCTCGGAGCGGGGCCGGCTGAGCAGTGCGGGTGTCTCGCCGAACAAAGCCAGTTCCACCAGGTTGAACCAGGCGTTGTCGTGGTAGCGCAGTGCCCGCCGCAGGACGCGCAGGGGTAGGGCCATCTGCGCCCTCTGTTCTGGGTTGTCTTCGGCCAGCAGCAGGAGGGCGAGACCGTGCTCCAGATTGAACTTGTAGTACCTGTTGTGCGGGTCGAGCGTCTGCAGCCACGAGAACCACCACAAACACGGCGCCGCGTCCGCGATCCGCCCGTACGCGTCGGCGAAGGAGTCAGGGTCGAGGCGCTGGGCCAGGTGCAGAATGTAGAGGACCTGGGTCGGAGAGAAGCCGTAGGTGACGCTACTGCTCGGTGGTTCGTCGGCGTCCAGGCGCACCTCGGCCGGGGACCAGCCGTTGTTCAGTAGATAGCCGGCCATCGCCAGTACCAGCTGCCTCGCTCGCTCGCGCAGCTGCGTGATGTGGTCGTCGGGTTCTCCTGGCTCGAGCAGCAAAGCTGCCAGGCCGGCGCCGAGGAAGGCGCCAGCGTACTGATCGCGAGTGATGTGCCCGAGGGCGCGAACGGAGTCCCCGGGGTCGACGATCGAGCTGGTCGCCAGCGAGCCCCCGCCGGTCACGGGTTCGCGGCTGTTGAACAACCATTCCGCCTTGCCGCGCCGTTCGATGTCCAGCTCCAAGGCTTCCAGTACCGGTGAGGCCAGCGGCACACGGACACGGCAGAGCTGGCCGGGGTCGACGGTCAGTCGGGTCAAAGTCTCCAGGCCGTCGAGCGCCCGCTCCACCGCACTGGCGGCCTCGTCCTCGCGCGTCACCACGAAATGCAGCACCTCCGCGGCCAGATAGTGTCCGGTCCAGATGGCACTGTCCTGAAACTGTACGAACGATGCCGGCGCTGCCTTCACCCTGGGAGCACTGAGGCGCAGTCCCAGCACGGTATTCCACGGCATGTGCTCGGCCAGGATGTGGGCCGACAGCGTGCGGGCGGTTCCCTCCAGGTCCACGGGCAAAGCGGGGTCGGCCACTGCCGGTGCTGCGGGTGCCAGGCCGAGTTGCCGGATCTCCTCGGCTTCCGGGTGTGGCAAGAGTTCCTGCAACGCCGCTTCGGCCTGTCCGCGCGCTACGTGCCGCGCCACCAGTTCCGCCGTTTCCAGCAGAAGCTGGAGCAGGGGAGTCTTGCTGCCGGAGTCGGGTGTCTCCAACTCGACCTCGAAGTCGACATGCAGCCGACTGTGCCGCAGCAGCTCGGCTTCTGTTCGCCGCGTCCGTCGTGCCTGCAGGGCCGCGTGGATGCGCAGGTCGCGCAACTGGATCGCCAGGGTGTGATGGTTTCCGAGCAACGGCAGCGAGCGCTCCACCTCGACCTGCACCGCCAGGCTCCAGGTTCCCTCGAGTGGCAGGCAGATTTCCAGCTCCTCTTGCGCGGCCGCTGGCAGATTGGTGCACCGGAGTCCGGGGGGCGGTTGTAGCTCCAATCGCAGTTCTCGGAAGCCCCGGATCCACTCCGTTTGCCGGCGCAGTTCGTCCAGGGCCAGGCTGGCTCGCTCGACCAGCTCACGCTGGCGCGCCGCCCAGACGCCTGCCAGAAAGTGGTTCAGCGCCGCGCTGGCTGCGGCCTGTTCGCTGTCGTTCACCGAGTGTTGGAGAAACGAAGAGGTTACTTGCTGCTCTCTGTGAAACAGGTCTCCGTCAGGCATGGTGAGCGTCTCCTGAAAAAAATCAGAGATCGGAGTTGCTGTGCCAAGGGTTGTCTTCAGCCTAGCATGGTGTGCTGAAATCTGAGGTGGAGGGATGCGGGAGGACGCTGGATCTCCTCAGGGCCTCGACTCTCGCCAGCGCCGCGCTCCCTCGGCATCTCCCAAGCGCTCTGCTGTCGCTGCCGCCAGTTCAACGACATCCGGCTCCGGCCGCGCCCGGACCATCGCTTCGAGCAACGGCTCAATGGCGGCAAACCGTTGCTGCGACGCATAGAGCACTGCTAGGTTCGCATAGGCCTGGCTGTTGCCGGGGAAGCGCTGGATCTCTTCCTGGAACGCGGCTTCCGCTTCCCGCGGCCGTGCTAGTCGCGCCAGGGTGTCGGCGCGCAGGAAGCAGAGCGTAGGCACCGGTTCCAGGCTGCCGCTACGGACCCGTGCTTGCAGTGCGTCCAAGTGCTGCAGTGCCTCCGGCAGGCGCTGAGCCTCGATCAGTAGTCGGGCCAGTAGCAGCACCGCCTCGGGACGTGCCACGGCGTCGGCGTCGACAGCGGCACGGGCGGCGGCGAGAGCATCGGAGGTATCGCCGGCTCGCTCGGCGATGCGCGCCAGCAGGGCTTGTGCGGGGCCGGGCGTGGGCCCGACGGCGGCTTCAGCGTGCTCGCGAGCTTCCTCGAGGCGGTCGAGGGCGAGCAGGCTGTGGCCCATGTCGACAAGCAAGCTGCCAGCGGCGGCGGGACTGAGCTCCAGGGCCTGGCGGTAGCTGGCCAGGGCCTCTTCGTGACGGTCGAGTCGTTGCAGGCAGCCGGCACGCTGGACGTGGGCGTCGAACATGGCGGGGAACCGAGCGAGGACGCGGTCGAGAGCTTCGACGGAACCGGAACAGTCGCCTTCGGCGGCGCGAGCGTAAGCAGCCTGGACATCCTCGAGCACGGGGAGGGCGTCCTTGGGGTCGGGCAGGTCACCATCCGTCGCGGCGGAGGGCGTGGAGAGGTAGCCCAGGGCGGCGAAGCGGGCGGCTTCTTCGTCGCTGACGGCGGCGGGACCGGCGAAAGTGTCGGGGTGTTGCTCGGCGAGCTCGTCGCGCAGGGTGAAGTAGGCTCGGCGCGGGGCACCGGAGGGGGCGTCGGTCAGTAGGTTGTGCCGCTGGGCCGGGTCTGCGGCGAGATCGTAGAGTTCGGGGCGCGGGGCCTCGATGTACTGGTAAGGCAAGCCGACCAGGGAGCGTAGCGGGCTCCAGCCGAGATGGAGACGAGCGTAGTAGCTCTCGGCGTAGAGTGGGCGCGCCTGGCCGCTCGCGGGCGCGGGTGCGAGCAGGGAGCGGCCAGCCAGGGTATCCGTACCGGGGCCAGGAGGGGGTGTCGCGGAAAGTGGCAGGTCGAGGACGTCCAGCACGGTGGGCAGGATATCGATCAGCCCGACCGGCTGCTGGAGTATGGTGCCGGCGCGCAGGTTGGCGCGTTGCTCGGTGGGTAGGTTGACGGGTAGCTTGAGGAGGAGTGGCACGCGTAGCGTTTCGCGGTAGAGGAAGATGCCGTGCTCGGCTTCGCCATGGTCGCCGAGACCTTCGCCGTGGTCGGAGAGGAAGATAATCAAGGCGTCATCGTAGAGGTCGAGGGTGCGCAGGTGGTCGAGCAGTTGACCGATTGCCGCGTCGGCGGCGGCGATCTCGCCGTCATAGGCGTCTGGGTAGCGACTCCGAAAAGGTTCGGGTGGCGTGTAGGGTGTGTGCGGCTCGAACAGGTGGACGAAGAGGAAGAAGGGCTGATCCGGCCGGTTTCGGTGCTGCGTGTCGAGCCAGGCGCGGGCTGCAGCGACGGTCTGGAGCCCCGCGCGCTGCAGATCCCCCATGCCACGGTTGGCGCCATAGTCGACGCCGTCATCGTAGTGCTCGAAGGCCTCGCCGAGGCCGCTGTCGGCGCGCAAGACGTAGGCCGAGACGGCGGCGGCGGTGGCGTAGCCGGCACTGCGCAACCGCTGTGGCAGCAGGGGGTGCCCTTCGGCGGCCAGACGCTGCGCGTCCAGGCGGTAGCCGACGTTGTCGCGCACGCCGTGCTGGTAGGGATGCAGGCCGGTGAACAGGCTGCTGTGAGCGGGCAGGGTCAGAGGAGCCGAGGTGAAGGCGTTGTCGTAACGCACGGCGTCGGCGGCCAGGCGGTCCACATGCGGGGTGTCGACGCCGTCGTAGCCGTAGACCGGCAGGCGGTCGGCACGCAGAGTGTCGACAGAGATCAAGATCACCGGTGGCGTGCTCGTGGGCGTGGTGTCGGCTGGCGAAGTAGCTGACGGTGCGTCCGGTGATGGGCTACAGGCGTGCAGCCAGAGCGGCAGGAGCAGGGCAAGGAGAAGATGGCGGTGCTGCATGAGGCCTTCTGTGTGTGGTGGCGAGAAGGGGGCTGGGTATCGAGGGTGGGGTTTCAGGCGGCGTGCGCCTCGAAGTCGTCACGCAGGTCCTCGACCGCCTTCGGGTTGCCGCAGACGAAGACGCTGTCCCCCTTCTCGAAGACGAAGTCGGTGCCGAGGTTGGTCTTGGCCTCGGCGCCACGCTCGACCGCGACCACGGAGCAGCCACTGCGCGCGCGCAGGCGCAAGTCGCCCAGCCGACGGCCAGCGAGGTTGCCGACCGGCAGGCGCAGCACCTTCAGCTGCGGGTACAGCGACACCGCGTCTTCACCCAGCAGGCGGCGGCCGAGGATCTGTCCCGAAACCTGGCTCATCGACAGGGCGAACTCGGCGCCGGCGGTGTGGATGCGCAGCACGTTCTGAGCCTTGTTGACGCGCGCGATGATGGGCAGATGGGGGCACATATCCTTGAGGATGACAGTGGCGAAGAGGGTCGCGCTGTCGGAGTCGAGCGCGAGGATGAAGCTCTGCGCCTCTTCAAAGCCGGCCTGGTGCAGGATATCCGGGTCGAGCACGTCACCGACCAGATCGACTTCGCGGCCGGGATTACGGTCGATCAGCAGGACGTCTTCGCCGGCGTCGCGCAGCAGGTGCGCTACCTTGCGACCCACCTCGCCGCCGCCGCCGACGATGAAGCGCCCTTTCTGACGCAGCGCGAACGCGGTACCGGCAGCCAGCTCGATCAGCCGGTCGACGTGCTGCTCGGTGCCGACGACCACCAGGAGGCCGTCGGCTACCAAGAGGGTGTCGGGTCCGGGTTGACTATCCAGCCGTCCGCGGTGCCACTGGCCGATGACATTGACGCCAGTTCGCCGGCCGATATCGGCATCGGCCAGGGATTGGCCAGCGAGGGGGCTCTCCGGGCGGATGCGGACCTCGGTGACCCGCAGGTGTTCTCCTAGCGCTTCGACGCCCGCCACCGGCGAGGCCAGGCGCCGACTGGCACGTGCGGCGAGAGCGGCGCCGAGCATGTGGCGGGGAGTGTAGACAGCGTCGGCGCCGGCCAGGTGCAGCGGCTTGCGGTGTTGCGGCTCCTCGACCAAGGCCAGGATATCGTGCTCGAATCCGGCCTGCCGTGCCGCCAGGATGACGTTGGCATTGCGGTCATCAGCGGCGTTGGCCACCAGGGCGCTGGCGCGCTCCAGGCCGGCGGCGGGTAGGGCGTCGTCGTCGAGGTCGCGGAACACGACCGTCACTCCTTGGTCGATCAGGCGGCGCGCACGGCTTTCCTCCTCTTCGATCACCACGACCTGGCGGCCAGCAGCCTGCAGCTGCTCGATCAAGGTGGTCACCGAGGTGCCGTAGCCGAAGATCAGCACGTGGTTGTGCACTTTGGGGGGAAGGTTCCGCGGCAGGCGGCTCTCGAAGCGCTCTTCGAGAAAGGGGATCAGATAGATCGGGATGATCAGGAAGACCAGGAAGACCCCGAGGAACTGGACAGCGGCGACGTAGACCGACATCAAGGGGTGGGTCCAGACGGCATCCTTGCCGTACCCGGTGGTCGTCAGAGTCTCGACGGACCACTCGAAGGCTTGCCAGAAGGTGCGCGTCTCGTTCTCGAGTGTGGCCATGCCCCACTGGTAGACAACGGCCAGCAGTATGACCAGCAAGGGGAAGGACAGCAACAGTAGAAACAGTCGGCGGCGGGCTCGCGAGACCATGGAGCTATTCTAGCGTGCTGGCATGGGGCTGTGCCGGCCCAGAGGCAAGGCGGGGCGGTGCTAAGCTGAGGCCGGAGGGAGTCTCGATGAGCAGCGGTGCGGACAAGGAAGTACGGATCGACAAGTGGCTGCAGATCGCCCGGGTTTTCAAGTCGCGCAGTCAGGCGACTCGAGCGTGCGAGTTGGGCCGCGTCAAGGTCAACGGCTACGTTACCAAGGCGCACCGTCGCCTGCAGCTAGAGGATCGCATTGCGGTGGAGAAGGGGGAGTGGACGCAGGTCGTGGTGGTGAAGGAATTGCGTGACAAGCCGCTTCCCAAGGCCGAAGCTGCGCGTCTGTACGAGGATGAGAGCCCACCGAAGCCGGCACCGGATCCGCTGCGCAGGCTGATGCGGATGCCCGCTGCCAAGCGCGAGCGCGGCGCTGGCCGGCCGACCAAGAAGCAGCGGCGCGAGATGGACCGTCTCCGCGGAGACTGATTTCCGCGGAGACTGATCTCCGCTGAAATGGAGCTGGCGACCGGTTGGGCGATGGGGCTGCCTGGTGAAACGGGGCTGTCGAGGAGATCCCGCGGACATGCTTGCGCTCTTGGCAAAAAAATGCGTCGGGAGCTGCTAGCTCCCGACGGCAGAGGACAGCCGGTTACGGCTTCTGTTTCGAGTTGTCACCGAGTCGCTGGCGCTCTAGGGCCAGCTCAGCCATGGGGGCCAGCGGGTATGGAGGCCCATTCAGTGGTGCGAGGTCCGCATCTCAGTGGTAGAGGAGGAACTGTGAGATGACCCACTGAGATTGTGCGTGCGGTGCGGTTTCCTCACGACCCGGAGTCTAGGCACTAGATCTTGAGTTGTCAAGGTGATGTCCATGTTCTGTTGACCAAATCTGGACAGGCTGGTACAGTCCCGCAATGTCCAGTAAGCTGATTCACATGCCACTCCCTCGCTCGCTAGAGTCCGCGGTCCAGCAAGACGACGTTGCGCGCCATCCCATTGGGATTGTTGCACGCCGTACGGCGCTTAAGCCTGACCTGATCCGGGCCTGGGAGCGACGCTACCAGGCGGTGCAGCCACGGAGGACTGCAGGTCGACATCGCTTTTACAGCGATCTGGACATCGAGCGATTGACGCTGCTGCGTTTGGCGACCGAGAATGGTCGCAGTATTGGGCAGATCGCAAGGCTGTCGCACCAGGAACTGCTGCAACTGGTGCGCGAGGATCAGCAGGCGGTGGGCAGCGTGCCCCTGCGGGGCGAGCCGGTTCTCAGTGATGGCCTCAGGGGCGCCGAGCAGTACCGCACCGCGTGCATGTCAGCGGTGGAAGGGCTGGAGGCGCGCGAGTTGGAGTTGTTGCTGGAGCAGGCCGCGGTCGACTTGAGTCGGCCGGTCCTGATCGAGGAAATGCTGGTTCCGCTTCTGCAGCAGATCGGTGACCGCTGGCGCGAGGGAAGCCTCCGGCCGATGCACGAGCATCTGAGCACGGCGGTGGTGCGCTCGTTCATCGGCACGATCCACGCCAACTCGCTGGTCGACGCGCACGCACCGCAGCTAGTGGCGACCACGCCGTCAGGGCAACGGCACGAGTTGGGAGCCTTGATGGTCGCCGGTATTGCAGCTTCGGAAGGCTGGCGGACGACCTATCTCGGGCCGGACCTGCCAGCGGAGGAAATTGTCGCGGCTTGCCGCCTGAAGGGGGCACGGGCACTGGCGCTGAGCCTGGTCTACCCGGCGGACGATCCGCTGCTGGGCGACAATCTTCTACTTCTAAGCAGACACCTGCCGGAGACCTGTTCGATTCTGATCGGAGGGGCCGCGGCACCCGCCTACCGTGAGTACTTGGACGCAATCGGAGCCGTGGTCGTGGGGGACTTGACGTCATTCCGCGACGAACTGGGTAAGCTACGACTCCAGTCTAAAGTCTGAAGCTTCAGCCCCCTTCGACTTGGCCCCCTTCGACTGGCGCGCTTCAGATCGGCTGTGTCTCTCAGATCGGCTGTGTCTCGGAGCGTTGCTGGGCGCGCTCCAGGTAGGCGGCGATCTCGCGCAACAGGCCCAAGGTCACCAGTTGCTTCTCGGCGGCGTTGACGAACAGGATCAGGGCCGCCATGACCTCGCGTCCGAGCTGCTGGCCCTGGAAGATGGGCAGCATTTCCTGCGCTAGCTGCTGAATGCGCACCACCTCGCCGCGCCGAGCGTAGACCATCGCCAGGTCGAGCGACACGCGGGCGGCTTCGTAGCTCATGTTCAGCTCGAGGTAGCGTTGCTGTAGCTCCAGGTACTTCTCTTCGGCCTGGTCCAGGCGATCGGCAGCGGCGTCGAGGTCAGCGCCGGCCCAACGCAGCCGCAGCAGGTTGAGGCGGTCTCCGAGGCGCTCGCACACCTGGATGGCACCGGCGAGTTCACGCTGGGCGTCGGTGTCTCGTCCTTGGGCCATGAAGCAGAGGGAGAGGTTCTGGCGGGCGCAGACCACGAGCGAGCCCTCGCGCCAGGTGTCGATCTGGTCCAGACCTTGGTAGAGCAGGTCGACGACCGTGTCGAGGTCATCTGGGTCGCCGTCCACTGCCCGCCAAGCCAGATGTCGTACGACGCCTTGCTGGATGCGCGCGCGGCCGAGCTGGTGGTTATCGGAGGCGGCATCGTAGATGTCACTCATAGCGTCGAGCAGCAAGTCGGCTTCTGCGTAGCGTGCCAGGTCGCACAGCAGGGAGACGCGCAAGGACAGCACTTCGGCGCGCAGGTAGGGATCGAGGCGCTCCTCGGCCGGCGTCGCGGAGTCGAGCAATCTGCGCGCTTCTTCCATCGCCTGCTCGGCGCCCGGCAAGTCGGAGCCGACGCGGCGGGAGTTGGCCAGGTAGGCCCAGGCGCGTGCCAGCAACCCGGAGCGTAGCCGGCGGTCGTAGTCAGTGGCGTCGAGGCGGCGCGCCACGGTCAAGCCGAGGGTCGCCATGTCGACAGCTTGACGGCTGTCGTCGAACCAAGACTGGCGGCACTTCTCGAGCAGCATCTCGGCCAGCAGGTAGCTGCTGAAGCGTTCGTCGGCTCGAGCTAGCTGCAGCCGTACCTCGGACGGGCAGGCGAGTAGTTCAGCGTAGAGGACCGGCGCCAGAGAGCGGTCGCGGGCGGCAAGATCCTTGCCGTTGTGCAGGCGTTCCGTGACGTGCTCGATCGCCTGCCGGTAGTCTTCGTTGTCCCAGGCCGAGGCAGTCCGGTTCGACAGCTCGACCAGGTCGTCTTCGGAGTCTGTTTCCTGCTGTACCCAGGGGAAGGCCAGAACGCGTGCTTGGCCGGAATTAGAGTCGGACATGTCGGGTCTCCGCGTCAATCCCTACGATTCGACTGGAACGTGCATCAAATGTCAAACGGGCGGCCAAGATGTCGAGGGCCCGCGGTTTAGGATCGAGCCCAGCGCCGGGCAGCCAAGGTCACCGTGGAGGCCTCGGGGCGCGGCAGCTCCAGTGCCTTCATGGCGGCACCGCCCCGTTGGGATCGATCACCGAACCTCTCTCGTCCACCGGTTCGCCGGGAGGATCCGGCTCTGGATTCAGTGGGTCGGAGCCGATTGTTGCTGCGTCGCCGCTTTCTGGGTCGATACCATCCGGATCGGAACTCCCTGACGCGAGGCTGCTGCTGGAGACGTTCTCTGTTGTTGGTTGGCTGTCGTCGGCACCGTTCCACCAGTAGTGCCAGAGTCTCTGCAATAGGTCGGCCCAGGTGTCCTGCGCAACCGTCTGTATCTCGATGCCCGCCTGTGTCGGCGCCGGGTTGCGGGCGCTTGCCGCCGCTGGCCAGACCAGCGTTAGCAGCAGCAGGCAGGCGAGCCAGCCGGAGCGGTGACGTGGGGACGGATGGTGTTCGGATGTCGGTTTCTCGGGCATGCTGGCTCTTCTTGAATGTCGTTGTCTCAGTGCATGCTACTGTTTGCAGGATTGAGTTTAGTCTCTTCGGAGTCGTTTGTGAAGTGGATGAGAGACTCAGACTCGCAACTGGGCGGAGCTTGTGGGCAAAGCCATCGCGGCAAGAGCCCAAGGGCGCAAGAGCCCTGAGGGGGGAAGAGCGAGGGTGGAAGTGCCGGCGAGTTGGGAGAGGAAGGGTAGGGCGGGCGTCAGGACACCAACTCACGTGCCCGTCGCGTGGCTTCGACGACCGCCTTGATCAGCGTCACGCGCAAGCCCCCTTCTTCGAGGGTCAGGAGCCCGTCGATCGTGCAGCCGGCCGGGGTCGTGACGGCGTCTTTGAGCACCGCGGGATGGTGCCCGGTTTCGAGCACCATGCGCGCGGCCCCGAGACAGGTCTGGGCCGCCAGCTCGGTCGCGACGCCGCGTGGCAAGCCGACCTTGACGCCGCCTTCCGCCAGCGCCTCGATCATCACGTAGATGAACGCCGGGCCGCTGCCGGACAGGCCGGTGACGGCGTCGAAGTACTTCTCGTCGAGGGCCACCGTGCGGCCGAGTTGCTCGAACACGTGGGCCACCGTCGCGAGGTCGTCGTCGTCCGCTGCGCGTCCCTTGCACACGGCGGTCATGCCGGCACCCAACAAGCTCGGCGTGTTGGGCATGGCGCGCACCACCGGCACGCGCTCGGACAAGCGCTCCTCGAGGTAGGCGCAAGAGACGCCGGCCAGGATCGACACCAGCACCTGGTTTGGTCCGAGCGTCGGGCTCAACTCGGCACAGACGGCGTCGGCGGTCTGCGGTTTGGTACACAGGAGGATGAGGTCCGCCCCTTGCACCGCAGCGTGGTTGTCCGGCGCGATCTCGATGCCGAGCTCGTCGGCCAGTTTGCCCAGTCGCTGTGCACGTCGCGCGGTGGCGACGACGCGCTCCGGTGTCACGACACCTTCGCGCAGGAGCACGCGGATCAGCGTCTCGCCCATGCGTCCGGTGCCGATCACCGCCAGGCGTTGAATGTCACGGGCCTTGCCGGTCGAAGCCTCCTGGGTCATGGCGTTCTCCGTGGCAGCATGGCCCGGAAGACATGCCCGGCGATCTCGGGGTTCTCGCGTAGCCGGCGCATCGAGTAGGGGTGCCAGTCGATGCCATACGGCACGTAGACTCGCAGTCGGTGGCCGCCGGCGATGAGGATGCGGCGCAGCTGGACGTCGACGCCGTAGAGCATCTGGAACTCGTAGCGATCCTTGGGCAGGCCGAGTTCGTCGACCAGGGCGCAGGCGGCACAGGCGAGGTATTCGTCGTGCGTCGCGATGCCGACGTAGATGCCGCAGCGGAAGAGCTTCTTCAGCGCTTCGACGAAGTTGAGGCGTACCGTCTCGTAGCCCTTCCAGGCGACGTCCCGGGGCTCGATGTAGATGCCTTTGCACAGGCGGACGTTGGCGTCCTCGGGCAGGCTGGCGATGTCGTCGAGGGTGCGTCGCATGTAGGCTTGCAACACAACGCCGACGTTGTCGAAGCCTTCGGCGCGCAACTGGTGGTAGATGCGCAGCGTCGCATCGGTGGTCGTGCGATCCTCCATGTCGATGCGCACGAAGTTGCCGTGCCCGGCCGCGACTTCGACGATGCGCCGCAGGTTGTCGCGGCAGAAGTTCTCGTCGAGGTTGAGGCCGAGCATGGTCGGCTTGACGGACACGTTGCCGTCGAGCGAGGTCTTGCCCGCGTCGAGCCCCTTTTCGAGCGCCTCCAGCACCTCGACATAGGCGTCGACGGCGGCGCGTGCCTTGCCGCGCTCGTGAACCTCCTCCCCGAGGACGTCGACGGTGGTCATCGCCCCTTCGGCGTTGAGGGCCTGCACAGCCCGCATGGCGTCGTCGAGGGTCTCTCCGGCGACATAGCGGGCGGCGAAGCGACCGACGATGAATTTGGGGACCAGCGGCAGCGTGGTGACCAGGACGCGATTGAACAAAGACATGGATGTTTCGTGGTTCCGACCTGCAGCTGCGGCTGGTCAGGTTCCTTGCCTCGGCCTCATGGAGCGGTTGTCAGGACGTTCGAGTCTGAGAAGAGAGAGCGTACGTCAGCCGCCGGCCACCGGCAAGTTCTCGTCGGCGCTGTCGTCGATGTCGACCACCCAGCGCACCGACTTGGCGCACGGGCAGGAACCAGCGACACGGCGCAGGGCCGGGACGCGGTGCGATGCCTCTTCCGGTGTCAGCTCGCCGGCGTCGACCTGACTCAGCAGGCGCAGGTAGGTCTGGAAGTCGCTGCTCGCCAGGTACGACTCGGGCAGCTGCGCGGCCATGTATTCGCGGTAGCTGTCGAGATCGTCGAAGCGCTCTCCGTCGAGGCCGACCATGGTGAAAGCCGGCACACCGCGGCGGCGGTAGAAATTCTTGTGCGGCAGCTGCAGCAGGTCTTCCGGCTTGACGCCCTCGACCACCTCGCCGTTTTCCAGCCGCTCCATGGCCGTGTGCGCCTCGTTGAGGCCGAGCTTCGGCAGGCGTGCGCGCAGGTACCGCATGTTCAAGTCGTGCAGGACCTTGGCGCACTCTTCATAGTACTGGTCCTGAGCCTCGGCGTTCTTCATCGGCTTGAGGCCCAGGCGTACGTTTGAGCTGCCGCCCCGCTCGTCACCGAACATCTCGAGGCCGCGCGGCAGCCACTTGTTCCAGACCTTCTGCAGCATCGACATGGTGACGTAGACCTCGCCCTTGGCCGCCTGTGTCACCCAGCGGCGCATCGGCACGACGCCGGTCGCCAGGTGGAAGGCTTCTTCGCGCAGCATCTGCGGCATGCTCTCGGCCATCGGCTTGTAGGCGCTGACCTTCTGCATGGCCAGTTGGTACTTGCCGACGCGGTCGATCAGGGCGCAGAAGACGACGTTGTCGACGAAGCTGTCGAACTCGATATTGAAGGCCCCAAGGACGTGCGAGCCGGTGGTCATCGACAAGATCTCTTCCACCATGTCGGCGCCAGACTCCTCGGACACGGTGGTCCAATCGTCCTCGAGCAGCAGGTGCAGCATCTGGTAGCCGTGGCGCAGTTCCTCGGCCATCATGCGCAACACCCACATCTGGTCCTGGTCGTGCTGGGCACGGGCCAGGGTCAGGCGGTGCTGCTGGATCGAGCCGAACTCGGTGCTGGCCTGGGCTCGGATCGCACCGAGCAACTGGTGCGCGACCTTGGGGCCGAGTTGCTCAGCCTTGGTGAACTTCGGCTTGCCGACGTTGTCACCGCACTCGATCTCACCGCAGATTCCCTGTTCCCGGTAGGCGCAGAGGCGGAACTGCGGCTCTTTGGGGAAGTACTTCTCCCAGTTGTCGACCAGGAAGTCGTAGTCGGGCAGGAAGGTCTCGCGCCACTTGATGACGGCGTCGTGATATTTCCGGGGTAGGGTGGTCGTCCAGGTGCTCATGTCGAAAACCCCTATGTCTGAGAGCCCGGTGCGGCCGCGCTCGCGCGGCGGAGGGGCTGTTGGTTCAAAAGGCAGTTCAAAGGGCGGCCACTCGGTCGTTTTGCTGGCCGTTCGGAGGGTGGCCGTTCTGATACTGGCCGATGCTCAATCGAGGTGCAGGACCAGCGGGCGAATCGGAGCGGGTTGGAATCCCAGGGCGGCGAAGAAGTCGGCCAACTCGGCCATGTCCTCGTCGACGAGGGTGCGCACACTGGTGGCGCCCAGGTCACGGAAGTGGTCGAAGAGAGCTACGGCCAGCTGCCGGCCGACGGCTCGACCGCGACATTCCGGATCGACGCCCATGACTTCGACCCAGCCGGTAAGCTGTTCTTCGCCGAACTCGCCGCTACGGACTTCGCCGAGCATGAATCCGACCACTTTTCCATTGAGGAGGGCGGCTTGCGGGGCGTCAGGATCGCGACGCAAGTAGTAGGAGACGCGCTCTTCCCAGATTTCGGGGCGATATTGGCCGCTGATCTTCTCGTCGATCTCGACGATGCCGTCGAGGTCGAGTTCGTTGACAGGGCGAACGACGAGATCATCGGCTGTGGTGTCGTGATTGCTGGGCATCGTGTCCTCGGCAGTTCTTCGTGAGCTTCTTCGTTGACTGAAGTGGGATCGGTGACTGTCGGCGAGTTCGCCACGCCCCATGCTATCGCAGGTCAGGGCGTCGGCTGCACTCCTCGTTCGTGGATGGTCCAGATGCCGTCGTCGCCCGGGCGCGCGATCAGGACGACATAGGTCTTGGAGCCCCCGCGCCCAGGTCGCTCCGCGGTGATGCGAACTTCGCCCCGTTGTAGCTGGTAGAAGAGGGCATCCAGGCGACCTTGCTCCTGCTCGCGCTTGTAGCTCTCGAAGGCCGTGCGCGCCTGCGCCAGAGCGTCGCTGCTGACGGCTCCAGTCGCGTCCTTTTCCGCTCTGGAGACACTGGCGGCGGGGGGGCTGGCGATGGGGGGGCTGGTTGGGGGAGAGGCCTCTACGGTCGTCGTGGCCGTGTCGCTCTCGTCGAGAGGTTGCAGGGTGAGTTCCTGTACGGGCTGTTCCTGTACGGGCTGTTCCTGGATGGGCTGTACGGGTTGTTCCTGGATGGGCTGTACGGGTTGTTCCT
>CBDUPA010000027.1:0-70928 GCA_965368975.1 uncultured bacterium
TGCTGCCTATGCCCGCGAGGTCGCCGCGACCGGTCTCTGGCGCGCCGCGGCCTGATGAGCAGAGGACGAGGCTGCTGACTTCGGTGGTAAGCTAAAGAATGATGAAGCCACAAGAACTCCAGCAACAAGTTCTCAACCTCCCCGAGGCAGACCGCCTCGCTCTGGCCGAGGCTGTCTGGGCGAGTCTGGACAACCCGGATGCCTTTGAGCTTCCAGCGTGGCAGCGCGAGATTCTGCAGCAGCGCCTGGCGACTGTAGACAAGGAAGAAGGTGAGCCTTGGGAAGCGGTGCGAGCCGAGCTGTGGCCTGAACTTGCGTGAAATCTCTGCGTCTCAGTTCGGCTGCGCGGCAGGATATCGAGGAAGCCAAAGCCTGGTACGCGGAACAAGGGCCTGACTTGGATTTACGCTTCGGGCGGGATCTCGATTCCGTCCTAGGGCGAGTTCCACGTTTCCCGTCGGGCTTTCCGCGCATCTTCCAGCGAGTCCGGCGGGCCAACCTGAAGATCTTTCCGTATGGCGTCTTCTACGTCGAGCGCCGTAAGGACATCTTTGTAGTTGCCGTGATGCATCACGCTCGACATCCACGGCGTTGGCAGCGGCGCCTGTGAAGGCTCGATGGCTTCGAAGGTGGTTCCGGGAACTCCTGCCACATGACTAGTCGTTGTCTTCCGCCCCCGTCCAGTCGTCGATGCGCGCGATGTCTTCGAAGTCTTCCGGCATGCGCTCGTTCTGCTTCGGGATATAGAACGGACGCTGCTGGTACCACGGCAGTTCCAAGATGCGGGCCTGGTCCGGGTCGTAGTACCGGACCGGCTCGGTGCCGTGAATGAAGGCTTCCTGGATGACCTCGGCGGCACCGGGAACGGGACGTAGGCCCGTCCAGCGTTCTACCGGGGCGATCTCGATGCCTGGAGGAGGATCGAAGGTTTCGCCTTCTTGCAGCCAGCCGTCTGCCAGGCCGGCTTCGACGATGGCTCGCCAGATGGGCAGGGCGGCTTCGGCGCCGGTCATGTTGCGGCCGATGGGGCGCATCTTGTCGTAGCCGACCCAAGTGAGGATGGTGTAGCGCGGCGTGAAGCCGACGAACCAGGCGTCGGAGTAGTTGTCCGTGGTGCCGGTCTTGCCGGCCAGGGCGATCGGCAGATCGGCGACGGCGTAGGCGGTGCCACGGTCGACGACGCCTTCGAGAATGTGGGTCAGGACGTAGGCGATCTGGGGTTCCATGGCGCCGTGTGTCTCGGGGTGGTGACTCTCGAGGATCTTGCCGTCCGGATCGGTGACACGCTCGATGAAGTACGGTTTGACGAAGATGCCCTGGTTGGCCACGGCGGCATAGGAGGCGGCCAGTTCGAGAGGTGTCAGGTCCGCGACGCCGAGGGCCATGCTGGCGACCTGCATCAGCTCGCTCTGGATGCCGCAGCGGCGGGCGAAGTCGATCGTCTGCTCGGCGCCTACCATGTCCATCAACTTGACGGCGGTCAGGTTGAGCGACTTTTCCATGGCGCGGCGCAGGGTCACCATGCCGTGGTACTCGCGATCGTAGTTGCGCGGCCGGTACTCCGGTTCGCCGGTGGCGCCCGGGAAGTAAGTCGGGGCGTCGAAGAGGGTGTCGGCGGCGGTGTAGCCGGACTCGAGCGCGGCGCCGAAGACGAAGAGTTTGAAGGCCGAGCCCACCTGGCGGTGAGCCTGGGTGACGCGGTTGAACTTGCTGCGCTCGAAGCTCCAGCCACCCACCATGGCCCGGATCGCACCGGTGGCGCTCTCGAGCACCAGCACCGCGGATTCCAGTTCCGGCACCTGCTCTAGAAAGACCTGCGGCAAGCCGCCTTCGGTCTCCGGTGGCTCGATTCGGAACCAGGCGACGTCGCCCGCTTCCAGGACTTGGTCAGGACGCCGACGGTAGGTCCAGGCACGGCCGCTCGGCGACACCAGGCCTTTGGAGGTCAGGTCGTACGTCTGGTCCTCGATCCGCACGCGGGCGCGCTGGCGGTCGCTTTCCAGCACGATACCCTCGAACCAGTTCTCCGGCACCGGCTTGTCACCGTTCCACGACGGCAACTCGGCGGTCTCCAGCTCTGTTTCCGGCAGCCGCTGCAGCGGTCCGCGCCAGCCCTTGCGCTTGTCGAGGTGCAGCAGGTGCTGTTGCATCGAGGTCTCGGCGGCGCGCTGGATGTCGAGGTCGAGCGTCGTCTCGACGCTGAGGCCGCCTTCGAGGAGCTGGGTGGTGCCGAAGGTCTGTTCCAGGTGACGGCGCACCTCTTCTGCGAAGTAGGGAGCCACGGCTTCCTCGTTGCGCTGCGGGATGACGCCCAGCGGTTGCACGCGTGCGACCTCGAACTCGGCCTCGCTCAGGTAGCCCACCGCCTGCATCCGGCGCAGCACCCAGTTGCGCCGTTCGAGTACCCGTTGCGGCCGGCGGTAGGGGCTGTAGTCACTGGGTCGCTGGACGATCCCGGCGAGCATCGCTGCCTCGTGGGTCTCCAACTCGCCGACCGACTTGCCGAAGTAGTAGCGCGCACCGGCTTCCATGCCGTAGTTGCCGTGGCCGACGTTGAATAGATTGCAGTACAGGGTGAGCAACTGCTGCTTGCTGTAGCGCTTCTCCAGCTCGACGGCGGTGAAGGCTTCCTCGATCTTGCGCTTCCAGGTGCGGTCGCGCGTCAGGTAGAGGGCGCGCGCCAGCTGCATGGTGAGCGTCGAGGCGCCTTCGCGCACTTCGCCGGCCTGGAAGTTGGTCCACGCGGCCCGCAGGACGCCCTCGGCGTCGATTCCGCCGTGCTGGAAGAACTTGCTGTCCTCGACCGCCACGATCGCACGCTGGAGGACCTCGGGCACCTGCCCTTCCTGCAGCTGGATACGACGCTGGCGGTGGAACTGCGCGAACGTTTCGCCGTTGCGGCTGAAGACCTGGGTGATCAGACTGGGCCGGTAGCCGATCAAGGATTCGACTTCGGGAATGTGAATCGCGGCAGCGAAGACGACACCGCCGAGAGCACCGAGCAAGACGACGGCGGCGATCGGCAGGCCCCAGCGCACCGCGGGGCGCTGCAGGATCGCGCGCCAGCCCTGGGGCTCGCCGCTAGCGTTCTCGGGAGCAGCTGCGGTCTGCGTGGCCGCAAGGCCACCTGCCGCTGCAACGCCACCTGCTGTAGCAACACCGCCGGCCGCAGCAACACCGCCGGCCGCGCGACCCTCGGAGGCAGGGGGTTGCGCGACGACCGGTGCGGGCTCGGGGGACCCTGCAGCACGAGCTTCGTCCGGGGCTTCGGTGGCGGAGGAGGAGGGGGTAGGGTCCAGCGGGTCGTACTGCATGGTCGGATTATACGAGGTTGGCGCTCGTTTCACCGCATGGCCCTACCCAGCCCCGGCGTCAGCGCCGCGAGACGTCCTGGGTGTCCACCGAAGCCGGCACGCCGCGCGCCAGCTGTCGCAGGAGGTGGGCGACGGTTTCCAGCCGCAGCTGTGCCTCGTCCTGTTGCCCCGCAGAGCGCAGGACACTCGCCAGCCGCAACAGGCAGTGGAGGTAGAGCGCGGGATCGTCGGTGCGCGGCAGGTGGTGCAGCGCTTGCGTCAAGTGCAGAATGGCATCGTCCCAGGCACCACCGAACTGGTGCAGGCTGCCGAGGCGCAGCTCGACGCGACCGCGCTCGGCGTCCAGTCCGGCTTGCTCGTAGAGTTCCGCGGCGAAGCGTAGTTCACGGGCCGCTATGCCTCGAACGTTCCCTCTCGCATGCCGCGAGAGCAGGGTGCCGAGCAACTCCGCGTAGCGTGCCTGGCACAGGGCCGACTTGGGGCTGCGCGCCATGCGGTCGTGGGCGCCGAGCAACTCGTTGTAGCTGACGTCGAACTGGCCGGCGAGGCGGCGGGCGTCGCTCAGACGCAGCCAGGCGCAGGTCTGCAGCTCAGCCACGAGGTCCGGCAGGTACGTCTGGGGATCGAGCAACGTGGTCAGGCTCACCGCAGCCTGGGCCAGGATCAGCGCGCGCGCGGGATCGGCCGCCTGGACTTCTTCGCTGCGATCGACCAGCAAGCGGGCGAAGCTCCAGAACACGAAGGTGGAGTTCATCTCGATGCGCATCGCCAGCTCGTCCGTCGACAGTCCCCGCAGCTGGTGCCACAGGCCCTGAGCGAGCGGGTATTCGTGTGCGGCGATCCGGTAGTCCGGATAGCCGATGGTGTCCATCCAGTGGTCGAGCTGGTCGCGGTTGGCCCGGCAGGTGCCGCAGGCCTCGACCCAGGGTGGAGCGTTGTGCTGTTGCAGCTCCTCCATGGACTGGCTGGCCAGCACATCCGCGAGCTGGCGCAGGTCGGGACAGGCCTCGGGATGCCCATCGGGGTAGCGATCGGAAGCGGAGTCGGTGGGAGAGGGGCGGGTTGGTTCCGGGGGGGGCGGTTCGCCGGGAGGAGTGGTCGATGCCAGCGGAGACGGTGCCAGGGGTGACGATGCCAGGGAATACATGGACTTCTTGACCTCCATATCTTTTCTATTGAAGCAGAAAAGTTCCCCATGATGGTACACGAAGTCGGCATATGTTGTCTAGGTAAACAAAAAGAGGAGGCCAAAAAGCCTCCTCCTGGAACGGGTGTCGTGGCGTGTCGTCTCCGAGGGGAACTCGGGCGCCGCCGAGGTCAGGTCAGCAGCTGATACCGGTCTCGGCGCAGACGCCGTCGAGCAACGTCCAGTAGGCGTCGAGCGCTTGGTCGGCTGCCTGGTACAGGGCCTCGGTGCTGGCGCCCTGCTCCAGGCAGCGCGCGAGGGCGGCACGTTCGCCGTCGCGGTGGCGCACGTCAGCTTCGGCGTGGACGGTGAAGTAGCGGTGGGTGGCGTCATCCTCGATACCGTAGAACTCCCGCAGGCCGTGCGACTTGGTGGCGGCGACCTCGGGCTGCTGGCTCTCGTAGGCGTAGAGCGCGGTCAGCGCCTCGACGCTCTGGCCCTGGCACAGGCGACGGAAGGTATCGACGGTGACCTGCGTCGAGTCGGCGGGGCGGGCGGCCGCGACGTCGTCGGCGTCCAGACCCAGGCCGGCGGCGAAGTCGAGCCACAGCGCGGGATGCGGCGCTGGCACGGACTCTTCTTCGCGTAGGTTGTCCTGCAGTTCGGCACGCACCTCGGCGTCCTGAGCGCGCTCGATGGCGTCGCGCAGGTAGGCCGGGAAGGCCTCGACATGCGGGTAGTACATGCGCGCGTAGGTGGCCAGCTGCTGCTGGCTCAGCTCGCCGGCGGTCCAGGCCTGGTAGAAGGGATGCTCGAGAATCGAGCGGCTGGCGATGCGACGGTCCAGTTCGGCCAGAACGGCCTCGGTTTCGTGGGTTGTGGTGTCGACCATGGAGGACTCCTTCGGACGGCGCCGCGGACGGCGGCGCTGGGTTTGCAGGGTGACAGGTTTGTTAGGTGGCAGTGTTTGTTAGGTGGCTGTGATTGTTAGGTGACAGTGGTTTAAACTCCAGGAGCGGAGTATATCCGTCCCACCCTGCCCACTCCAACGATGACCCGCACGGAGATCCTGATGAACATACAAGACCTCGTTCTGCTCGACGGCATCCGTACGCCGATGGCCGAGTTCAATGGCCCTTTTGTCGACACGTCCGCCATCGACCTCGGCGCTCACGCCGCCAAGGCGCTACTCGAGAAGACCGGCACCGACCCGGCAGAGATCGATCACACGGTGGTCGGCAACGCGCTCCAGACCTCGCCGGACGCCATCTACGGGGCGCGCCACGTGGCGCTGCGCGCGGGAGTGCCGCACGAGAAGCCAGCGCTGACCGTCAATCGCCTATGCGGCTCGGGCATCCAGAGCCTCCTCTCGGGCGCCCACCTGATCCTGGCCGGTGAGGCCACCACCTGCCTGGTCGGCGGTATGGAGAACATGACGCAGGCGCCGCACGTCGTCTTCGGTGCACGCAAGGGCTTCCGTCTCGGCCATGGCAAGCTCGAAGACTGGCTGATGCTCAGCCTGATGGACACCTACTGCGGCTGCTACATGGCGCAGACCAGCGACAATCTGGCGCGCGACTACAGCATCAGCCGTGAAGAGCAGGATGCCTTCGCGCTCGAGAGCCAGCGCCGTGCCACTGCCGCCATGGAAGCTGGCCGCCTGGCCGAGGAGATCGTGCCGATCCAGGTCGGCCGCGGCAAGCGGGCCAAGACCATCGAGGCCGACGAGCATGTGCGTGCCGACTCGACGATGGAAGGTCTGGCCAAGCTGCGCCCCGCCTTCGACCAGGACGGCTTCGTCACCGCCGGCAACGCCTCCGGCATCGTCGATGGCGCCGCCATGCTGCTGCTGTCGACTGCCGAGCGCGCCAAGGCCCGCGGCATCGAGCCGCTTGGCCGCATCCTGAGCTGGGCCGTCGTCGGCGTCGACCCCTCGCGCATGGGCATCGGTCCGGCACCGGCGATCCGCGAGGCGCTGAAGAAAGCCGGTCTCGACGCTGGTCAGGTCGACCTGATCGAGATCAACGAGGCCTTCGCCGGCCAGATCCTGGCCGTGGTCAAGGAACTCGACCTCGACACCGACAAGCTCAACGTCAACGGCGGCGCCATCGCGCTGGGCCACCCGCTGGGCGCCACCGGCAGTCGCATCACCCTGACCGTGCTCAAGGAGCTGCAGCGCCGCGGCGGCGGTATCGGCGTCGCGTCTGCCTGCATCGGCGGTGGTCAGGGTATCGCCATCGTCGTCCAGGCCGGCTGATCCAGTGCTGGCTGCTTCTGCGATGAGGTCGACGAACGACGGGCCCTCCTTCTGGCTGGCCCGTCCGACCCCGCCGATCGAGGCAGACGTGGTGATCGTCGGCGGGGGTCTTGTCGGTCTGTCCACTGCCTGGTGGATGAGTCGGTTGCTGCGCGATACCTCGAAGAGAGTCCTGCTCCTCGAAGCCGGCGGCCTCGCCGGGCGGGCGTCCGGACGCAACGCCGGCTTCCTGCTCACCGGTAGCGCCGAGCCCTACACCCGCTTCGCCGCCGAGGCCGGCGAAGATCGTGCCTTCGCCTTCTGGCAGCTCAGCTACGACAACCGCGAGCTGGTGCGTGCCGAGCTGCTGGACGGCGGGATCGTCGACGCCGAGTTCGTCCCGGAAGGCAGCTGGATCGCGTCGCTCGATCAGGAGGCGCAGACACGCGAGCTGCGCGAAAGCGCCGAGCGTCTGCTGGCCAAGGGTTTCTTCGGGGGGGAGCAGGGGCTGCGCTGGGTCGAGGGTGACGAGCTGCGCCGGGCTAGTGGCAGCGATCGTCTCGGCGGTGCCCTGCACCAGCCCCGCGACGGCGGCATCGATCCCGTCCGTCTCGCCCGCGGCCTGGCGTCGACCGCGCAGGCCCAGCACGATGGCCTGGAACTGCGCACCGGCGTGCGCGTCCGGACCTTGGAGCCGACCAATGACGGCCGCGTGCACCTGCACACGGAGAGTGGGGAAGTGATCGCCGAACGCGTCGTCCTCGCCCTCAACGCCTACGCTCCGCAGCTCCTGTCGCACCTCGATGGCGTCGTGCGTCCGGTACGCGGTCAGGTCCTGGCGACCGCGCCGCAAGCGCGTCTCTTGCCCGGTGTCTGGTATATCGACGATGGCTTCCAATACCTGCGGCAACTGCCCGATGGCACTCTGATTCTGGGGGGCTGTCGCAACGTGGCACCGGAGGAAGAGGTCGGTTACGAGGAGACGCCGAACCCCAAGATCCAGGTCGCGCTCGACACTTTCTTGCGCGATGCCTTCCCGCGTCTCGCCGAAGCGCCCGTGGTGCGTCGCTGGGCGGGGATCATGGCCTGGACGGACACCGGCTTGCCGGAGATCGGCGACGTTCCCGGTGTCCCCGGAGCGCTGTATGCCGCAGGCATGAATGGCCACGGCCTCTCGCTCGGTTTCGTCACCGGGAGGTACCTGGCTCGCCGAGCGCTGGGGGAGGACGTCGGCGAGCTGGTGCCGTAGGCTCGAGGGGTGGAGGAGGACTGCATGCAGCAAGGACGTGCACCGTACGAGCAGTATCAGCGGGACGTCTCCTGCTGGTGGCCGCGCCGTCCGCCGGGCTAGCTCAGGCGAGGCCGAGTTCTTCGAGGGATTCCGCCTGGAGCAGCTTCCGTCCCAGGTGACGGAGTTTTCTGGCGTTCAACCCCTGGACCGTTGCCGGGAGTCCGATTCGAGTCTTGACAAAAAATTTTGTCAAGACTACGATCCTCCCATGCTCGACGCCGTCCATCCCGATCCTCCCTTGCTCGATGCCCCTCTCTTCGAAGTAGAGGTCATCGACGACCCGGCCGCCGCGATCCTGGCGCTGGACCCGGTGCGCGGGCGTCTCCTTGCCGCGCTCACCGAGCCGGCGTCGGCGGCGACGCTAGCGTCGCGCCTCGACTTGCCGCGGCAGAAGATCAACTACCACCTGCGCACGCTGGAGAAGCACGGACTCGTCCAGGTGGCCGAAAAGCGGCGCTGGGGTGGCTTGACGGAGAGACTGATGGTGGCGACGGCGGCGTCGTACGTGGTGTCGCCGGGAGCGCTCGGGCCTTTGACGGCAGAGCCGGAGCGTGCGGCGGATCGGCTGTCGGCGAGCTACTTGATCGCATTGGCGGCGCGGGTGATCCGCGAAGTAAGTGCGCTGTGGCGACGGGCGCGGGAAGTGGAGAAGCGCTTGCCGACGCTGTCGATCGACACCGAGATCCGCTTTCGCTCCGCGGCCGAGCGGGCGGCGTTCAGTCGTGAGCTGGCCGAAGCCGTCGCGACGCTGGCGTCGCGCTACCACGATGCCAAGGCTGAAGGCGGACGTGCACATCGTCTCGTCGTTCTGGCTCACCCCTTGATGCACACGTCCTCGACGCTGGACAGCCCGACCCTAGAGACGATGACAAAGGAGCCCTCATGAGCGTGAAGATCAACGACGACGGACTGAGGTCCGTCCAGGTGGAAATCGAAGTCCCGGGCACTCCGGAAGAGGTGTGGCGAGCGATCGCGACAGGGCCGGGGGTATCGTCGTGGTTCGTCCATGCCGAGATCGACGGCCGGGAGGGCGGAGACTCGATCTACCACTTCGGCCCGGGCATGGACGACCGGGCGACGATCACCTCCTGGCAACCGCCGCGCGGCTACGCCACCGAGAATCTCGCCTGGCACCCCGACGCACCGCCCCTGGCCACCGAGTGGGTCGTCGAGGCGCGGGATGGCGGCACCTGCGTGGTGCGGGTCGTACACAGCCTGTTCGCCAGCAGCGACGAATGGGACGACCAACTCGAAGGCATGGAAGCCGGTTGGCCTGTCATGTTCCGTATCCTGTCCGGAGTGCTGTCGGAGTTCCGGGATCAGCCCTGGGCCACCATGCACCTGTTGGCGACCCAGCAGGCGAGCAATGACGAAGTCTGGAGCGCCCTGGCAGGAACTCTCGGTCTGGCCGCAGCCCAGGAAGGAGAGCCTTGCCGGGTATCGGATGGCTTTCCGCCCCTGTCGGGAGTTGTCGAACACAGCCAGGCCACGCAGATGCTGGTCCGCCTCGAGCAGCCGGCGCCGGGGTTCGCCACGGTCGGTGTCTGTGCTCCCTACCTGTCGTTGGGTCTCTATCTCTACGGCAACGAGGCCGTCGCCACGCTCGAGCGCGACAAGCCGCGCTGGCAAGCTTGGATGCAGCAACAGTTTCCGACCGACAGTCAACACGAGGAGTTCTCATGAGCGTCAAGATCAACGAAGATGGATCGCGGTCCGTGCAGGTGGAAGTCGAAGTGCCGGGAACCCCGGAGCAAGTATGGCAGGCGATCGCGACCGGACCGGGAGTGTCGTCCTGGTTCGTGCCGACCCAGATCGAAGAGCGCGAAGGCGGCAAGGTCGTGTCGAGCTTCGGTGAGGGCATGGACGAAACCGCCACCATCCAGGAGTGGCAACCGCCGCACCGCTTTGTTGCCGTGGGCAAGGAGTGGCCACCGGGAGCACCACCACTGGCGACGGAATGGGCGGTCGAAGCCCGCGACGGTGGACATTGCGTCGTGCGCGTCGTGCACAGCCTCTTTGCCAGCAGTGACGAGTGGGATAGCCAACTCGAGGGCACGGAGTCTGGATGGCCGTTCTTCTTCCGCATTCTACGCTTGGTGCTGACGCACTATCAGGGGCAGACGGTCGCTCCGTTGCAGATGATGGGGACGATCGAGAGCGACGGCGGGCAACTCTGGCAAGCTCTCAGCTCGGACCTCGGTCTCGAAGGCGCCAACGAAGGCGCATTCTTCCGGGCGCCCTCTGCTGTGCCGACACTGGCCGGCGAGGTGGATCTGGTAAAGACGGACGAGCATCGACAATTGCTGGCTCGCATCGACGAGCCGGCTCCTGGTTTCGCCACAGTGAGCGTGTGCGGTCCCTACGTCTCGTTTGGCCTCTACTTCTTCGGCGACGGCGCCGCGCAGGTGGTCGAGCGCGACGCACCGGCGTGGCGGCAGTGGTTCGGCCAGTACGTGCCAGCAGCAAAGCCGGCAGAAGGGGCGCCGGGCTGATCTCCGGTCGGGTGAGAGTGCGGCGTCTGGGGCTGCCATAATGGCCTCATGATGCCGCACCGTCTCAGCTCGCCGCGTTTCTGGACCCTCTACGCCCTCGCCTGGCTGCCCTACCTGGGGCTGCTGACGCTGCTCTTCCTGGGTGAAGGTGGCGATCCGTGGCAGGGGCTGTGGTCAGCCTCGACCAACGTGCTACCGGCGGCGCTCTTGGGGGTCGCGGTGCTGGCAGGGTATCGACGCTGGCTGTGGCCGCTGCGCGAGCGTCAGGGGCGCTGGGGCTGGTGGCTGGTCGCCGGGGGCTTGGTGTACTCGGCGCTCTACGTGGCGGGGATGATCGGCATCATGCTGCTCGAAGCGCTCTGGCTCGGTGGCGAGTTGCAGGTGCAGTGGATGTGGATGCCGTGGTGGGCGGCGACGGGACTGATGCTCTACACCATGTTGATCGGCGTGGCACACGCACTGGTGGTGACCGGGGAGCTGCGCAGGGAGCGCGAGCGTCTGGTGCTGGCCGAGGCGGCGCGGGCGCAAGCGGAACTGGTGGCGTTGCGGGCACGGCTGGATCCGCACTTCTTGTTCAACACGTTGCACTCTCTCTTGGCACTGGTGCGGCAAGACCGACGACAGCAAGACCCAAGACAGGACGAGACGAGCGCGGCCGAAGAAGCCCTGGAACAGTTCGGTGATTTGCTGCGCTACGCGCTGCGCGTGCAAACGGATGACCTGGACCGTGTGCCGCTGGCGTCGGAATGGCGGTTCGTGGAGAAGTACTTGGCGCTCGAACGGCTGCGCCTGGGTGACCGCCTGAAGCTGACGTGCTCGCTGGACGACGACGCCTTGGAGGTGCCGGTGCCGGTGTTCTGCTTGCAGCCGCTGGTGGAGAACGCGCTGCGGCACGCGGTGGCGCCGCGGGTGGAAGGCGGGTGCGTGACGCTGGAGGCGCGACGTGTCGACGGCCGTTTGCGCTTGCGCGTCGCGGACGATGGGCCGGGAATGGACGTGGCGGAGGTCAGTGACGGTGCCGACGGGAATGGTTCCGAGGGCAAGGGCGTCGGGCTGGCCACGGTGCGGCGGCGGCTAGAGGTGCTGTATGCAGAGCGGGCGAGCTTCGAGGTCGCGTCGCGGCCGGGGCAGGGCTTCGAGGTGGTCCTGACACTGCCGGTGGACGACGAGGACGAGGCATGAAGGACGCCCGATGAGCGATACCGCCCGCGTGCGTGCGTTGATCGTCGAGGACGAACCTCTCGCGCGGCAGGTGCTGCGCGAGGGGATGGCCGGAGTGGCGTGGCTGGAGTGCGTCGGCGAGGCGGCGGACGGCCGAACCGCGGTGTTGCGCATCGACGAACTGCGGCCGGACCTGGTGTTTCTCGATGTCGAGATGCCGGAGCTGAACGGTTTGCAGGTTCTGGAGCGCATCGAGCATCGGCCGGCGGTGGTCTTCACCACGGCCTACGATCATTACGCCGTTGCGGCCTTCGAGTTGGAGGCGCTGGACTACCTGCTCAAACCCTTCAGTCGCAAGCGCTTGCATGTGGCGCTGGAGCGCGTGCGCCGGCGCCTGGTGTTGGATGACGTACCGGCATCCAGCGCGGAATCGGACGTTGAGCGTGGACGCCGGGCACTGGCTGAAGGTGATGCGGCCGAGAGCAGTGCCGAGCGACCCCTGGAGCGTCTGTTTGCGCGCAAGGGCGAGCGTATCGTGCCCTTGACGGTGGCGTCGCTGGTGCGCTGCGAGGCGGCGGACGATTATGTGCGTCTGCACACCGACGATGGCGCACGCTTCCTGGTGCACCTGACGCTGGCCGAACTAGAGCGGCGCCTGGATCCTAGGCGCTTCGTGCGTGTCCACCGCTCGCACCTGGTCAACCTCGACGCCTTGGCCGAGCTGCGACCGCACGACGAGCGACGTCTGCGGCTGACGCTGAGCGACGGCAGTACCGTGATCGCCAGTCGCGATGCCTCGCGCAAGCTGCGCGAGCAGATCCTCTAGCCGTTCACCGACGGCTTACGCCCCTTCGGATGGTGGCTCGTCCCGTTCACCGAACGGCCCGAAGCATCCTCTCGCCGCGGCCGTATCTTGCTCGTGCAGTCCCGCGGAACGGTTCCGTGGGGCGGCACGACAGAAACGACATCGACGAAGAGAGGACACCACGATGAGACATATCCTGCTCGCAGCCGCGCTGTTGTCGACGGTACTGATGCTGCTGCCGGCACCGATGACCGCCGCTGAACTGCCCTTCCCGCCGCGGCTCAGTCCGCCGGCCCAGGTGACCCAGGTCGTCGGTCTGACGGAGGTCAGCTTCCGTTTCGGCCGCCCGCGCGTCAACGACCGCAAGGTATGGGGCGAACTCGTGCCCTACGGCGAGATCTGGCGCACCGGTGCCGACAATGCGACGGTGGTAGAGCTGTCGACAGAGGTCGAGGTCGAGGGCAAGAAGCTGGCCGCCGGCCGCTACGCCTTGATGACCGTGCCGGCTTCCGACGGCGGCTGGACGCTGGTCTTCAACGGTCAACCGGACCAGTGGGGCGCCTTCAGCTACGCCGCGGAGCACGACGTGCTGCGTGTACCCGTCAAGGCACGCAAGGTCCCCAGTCACCAGGAAGCCTTCCAGATCGAGATCGCTGAGATCGCCGACAGCTCGATGGACGTCGTGCTGAGCTGGGATCAGCTGGAGGTGCCGTTCACCGTGCAGGTGCCCGAAATCACCCACGAAGCGCTACTGGCTCGTGCCGAAGAGGTCATGGCCAGCCAACCGCACGGCTTCGTCCTCTGGGAGTGGGTCGGTGTCCTGCAGCAGCAAGGCGTCCAAGACGACCGCGTTGTCGCCTGGGCGGAGCAGCTCACGGAAGCCGTCCCCAACTTCTTCACCCTCAGCCTGCGCGCCCAGGTTCTGGCCGCGCACGAGCAAGCCCCCAAGGCGATCGAGATCGGCCGTCAGGCGCTCGAAGTCGGTCGGAAGAACCTCGGTACCAACCAGTTCCTGACCGAGCAGGTGCTCGACGATTTCAGCGACACCATCGAAGGTTGGCAGCAAGCCGACTGACCCGTACTGAAGAGGGGGCTGGAACAGCCCCCCTAACCCGCAATCACACTACATCCTGGCGCTCGGTACGCGCCAGGATGTCCACCGTCAGGACGTCAACGTCTCTTCGAAGGCAGCCTTCGCCTGCTTGTAGCGCTCGACGATCTCCTTCGAAGCCTTGCCCGGGATCTGACGCCAGGACACTTCGATGCGCTGTGCCTCCCGCTCGTCGGCGCTGCGGGCGGCCGAATCGCCGGCACCCCCACGGCGGATCGTGTTGGAGGCCATGGCGGCCTTGATCTGAGCGGCCAGGTCGGCGAGAGACGGTTCCTTCTCGGCCGCTGCTTCCTGTGCCTGACGGCGCTTCTCGACCAGTGTCTCGAGGCGCTCGACGATCTTCTCGCGCCGGGCCTCGATGGCTTGTGGGTCGAGATCGGTACCTTCGAGGCCGTCCGGGTAGGCGTCCATCAGGGCTGTGCGCACCTTGCGGTAGCGCTCTTCGACGACTGCTGTCGCCTTGCCGCTCGGCATCTGGCCGGCCGAGTCCCACACCTGCTGTGCCTTGCGCACCACGTCCGCCAACTCCTCTGGCGGTCCCAGCGGTGCCGGTTCTTCGACGGGCTTGTCTGCGCTTGGCTTGTCCTCGGTGGCCGCTTCTTCGGCTGGCTTGTCCTCGGCGACTGGCTTGTCCTCGGTTGGCTTGTCTTCGGTTGGCTTGTCCTCGGTTGGCTTGTCCTCGTCTGGCTCTTCTTCGGTCGGCACGGCCTCGGCCGATACGACCTCGGCCGAAGCAGCATCAGCCGGCTCTTCGGCTGGCTTCTCTTCGGCTGGCTTCTCTTCGGCCGACCCGTCAGTCGGGGTTTCCGCTGCCTTCTTGGCGGCTTCCTCCGCGGCCGCCTTCTTGGCCGCTGCGGCTTCCCCGGCAGCCTTTTTGGCGGCTTCCTTGCGTGCCTTGGCAGCGGCCTTCTTGGCTTCGGCGGCGCGCGCCTCGGGCAGCAGGGCTTCGAGTTCGCTCACCACCTCTTCGCGCACCACGAGGTTGTCGTCCAGGTGGATCTCGTCTTTGCGACTGCGGCGATCGAAGAAGCGGTCGCAGGCACCGCGGAAGCGCTTCCATAGGGTCTCCGAGTGCTTGCGCGGCACCGGGCCGATGGTCTTCCACTGGATCTGCATCTGCTTGAAGGTCTCGGTGCCCTTGGCCCAGTCCGTCGAGTTCTGCAGCGCTTCGGCCTTCTCGCACAGCGCCACCTTGGCCGTCAGGTTTTCCTCACGGTCCTTGTGCAGGTCGCCCAGGTGCTCCTTACGGCGTTCGAAGAAGCTGTCGCACGCCTTGCGGAAGCGTTTCCAGATGGAGTCGCTCTGTTTGCGCGGCACTGGGCCGATGGCCTTCCACTCAGCCTGCAGGCGCTTGAGCTCGTTTGCCGTTGGACCCCAGTCGTCGGATTCCTGCAACGCTTCGGCCTGTTCACACAGTTGGATCTTCTGCTTCAGGTTCTCTTGCCGGACCTTGTCCTGTTCGGAGAAGTAGACCTTGCAGCGGTCGCGCACCTGATCGCCTGCGGTCTTGAAACGACGCCAGAGGATCTCGGACTTCTCGCGCGGTGCGGCGGCGACCTTCTTCCACTCGGCTTGTGCTTCACGCAACTCGCGCGCCATCTTCGGGAAGTCGCTCCGTTCGAGGAGGGCCTCGATCTTCTCGCACAGCTGTTCCTGCACCGGTACGTTGGCCCAGCGCTTCCATTCTTCGAGCTGTTCGAGCTCGCGCACCTTGGGCATCAACGCTTCGCGCGCGGTCTCGAGGCGGCGTTTGAGGTCCTGCCACTCCTTGCGAGGCAGCACGGCGTCAGGCGGGTCCTTGAGGAAGTCCTGAGCGTCGCGCAGCTTGCGCTCGGCCTTGCGCAAGACCAACTCCTCGGTGGCAACCATCTCTTCGAGCTGGCCAGCCAACGCGCTCAGCTTGTCGCGTGCCTGCTTCTCGGCCCGTTGATGCAGGGCGTCGAGGACCTCGCCGGCTGCGGTGAAGCGAGCTAGGAGGTCGTCACCAGCGGCCTCCACGTCGTCGCGGGCGACCAATTGGTCGCGTTCCGACTGGATCGCGTGCCAGCGCTGTACGGCTTGGTGGGCGTTGTCGGCCTTGGCCAGTGCCTCGGCTTCCGTCGCCAGCTCGACGAGGCGTGCGCCGACATCGGCCGCCGCAACGGGGGCCGGTTCGGGTGTGGCAGCTGGTGGTTCGTCGGCTGGTGGTCCGTCGCCTGATGGTCCGTCGCCTGATGGTCCGTCGGCTGGCGGTTCCTCGCTGGCTGTCGGTTCCTCGTGAGCTGTCGCGTCGTTAGCTGTTGCGTCGCTTGTGGGCGTGTCGCTCGTGTCGGCCGCGTCGCCGGTATCGGGCGTCTCGCTGCTATCCGTGCTGGTCGTGCTACTTGCAGCTGCCGCCGTGCTGTCGGCGTGCGCGCTGGTTTCCGCTGCCCCGGCAGCCGTGGTATCCGTCGCCGCGGAGGGGGTCTCGGACGTGCTGACAGCGTCCTCCGTGGCGGGGGTGTTGGTGTCGGTGTCGGGGGCTTCGGGAAGGCTCATGATGAACTCCGATTGGTTCGTGCCTCGTGGCGTAGGTGCGTCGCCGACGGCTGGGACCGCCGGAGTGGATCTTCTATGTTACTGACTTTTTTCGTGCGGGTGGGGAGAGATGCGATCAGAAGCTGAGGCGAACGTAGGCGCTGGTCTTGTCCAGGTCGCCCGACTCGTAAGTGGCTCCGATGCCCAGGTTGCGCGACAGCTTGTACGTCACGGCGCCGCCGTAGACCGTCTCGTCGCCGAGTTCGACGTTGCCTTCGGAGTCGATGGAGATCTCACTCAGCTGCTGTTCGGTAAAGCGGGCGTAGCCCATGAGCTCCAGCCGGGTACCGAGCATGAAGCGCAGGCCGGCTCGGTAGTCGAGACCGTTCTCGTCGACGCTCAGGCCCGCGAGGGTGAGGCCGCCACCGGCGTCGAAGGTGACGTCGATGCCGTCGAAGTTGAGATCCGTGCGCTCGTAGGCGACTTCGCCGAAGGCGTCGACGCCCGGAATCAGGCTGACGCGCAGGCCGATGCCCAGACGAGCGTACTTGGTCTCCAGCGGTGCGCCCGCGGCGACCGTCTGGCTGCCGTCGGTGAGCACGGTGTTGAGGTCGATGTCGACGCCCGAGATGTATTCGCCGGTGATGTAGACGTTGCGTAGCAGGAGCAGCGAACCGGCGAACCCATAGCCATCCCCGTCGTCGCCTTTCAGCGTCGTTGGTACCACACCGCCACTCTCGAAGAAGACGCCCAGGTCGCGGTTGATATAGCGCAACTCGACATAGGAGTAGTCGATGCCCTGCGCCAGGGCCGGGCCGGCGCTCAGCAAGCACAGGGGCAGCAGGCAGAGTGTGGTCAGCAAGGCGGTGGCACGGATCGTGGGGCGCGTGGTCGAGCTAGTCATCGAGCTAATCATAAGGCGCAGTCTCCTCGGGTCGAGTCGTCGCGGTCGAATGGCGTCGGGCAGATTGTACCCGAGGTGGGAGCCCCTTTGCCGAGAACTCGGCGCGACAATCCAGGATCACGAGGGCTTCGCGGCCGCGCCGATGCAGCGCGCGCGCGCCTGCAGGAGTTGCAGGTTCAGCTGACTGAGCACCGTCGAGGTTACCGCCTGCTGGCGAACCGCGGTCTCGAAGAAGGTGAGCGCGGCGCGCGCCTCGCGGTGCAGCTCGAAGGAGCGTAGCAGCGGCACCGTCTGTGCGGTAATCACCTGCAACTCGTCGAGTCTGCCTTCCTGGTTGTAGAGCAGTGCCAGGTCCAAGCACACCATGGCCGCGTCGTAGGTGACACCTGCCTCCTGGCACTGGTAGTGGGCCGCGCGCAGCAGGTTCTCGGCGTCTTGACGGTGGTCGAGACCGAGCGCGATGCGGCCGGCCAACCAGTCGACGACCAGTCCCAGCCGTGGCCACGACTCGAAGTGCTGGCGGTAGAGCGGCATGTCGTGCTGCAGATCTTGCTTGGCCTGGTGGAATTGTCCGGCGCCGCAGCGGTAGAGCGTCAGGTTGTGGCGGGCGCACAGGTAGAGACGTTCGTTCTGGCGTGGGTCCAGCTGTTCGAGGACGCGGTCGGTCAGCGCGATGGCGTTCTCGCAGTCATCGAGAAAGTAGTGGGTGTAGCCCAAGACCAGCATGTGCGCGACCGCAGCCGTCGAATTGCCCAGGATACGGAACAGCCGGATGGCTCGCCGCAAGTGCCGGATGGCCTCGTCGAAGCGTCGCTGATCACGGCGCAGGGAACCGAGGAAGCCGTTGATCTCGGCCGCAGCGGTCAGGTCCGCGGGGCGCCAGGCCAGCTGCTGGACACGCTGGAATAGTGCCTCGGCACCCTGCAAATCGCCCAGCGCGCGCAGCGCATTGCCTTGGTGCGCGAGGGTCAGGGCGATCAGGTCAGGGTCGTCGCAGCAAGGGTCGAGTGCTTGCCCTGCGAGGCGGGCGCGGTACAGGGCCAGGTGCGGCATGCCCGGCAGGGCTTCGCGTGCCGCCTCGAGCATGACGTGCGCGAAGGCGCAGCCGCGGAAAGTACCGTCCTGGTGGGCTGCCGCGGCCATGAGTTGCTGCTCGGGTGGTAGCTCTTCGAGCCGCTGGCGCCATTCTTGGGCGAGCTCCTGATCGTGGTGGATGCGCTCGTGCTGGCGCAGCAGACGCTGACCGACGTTGTGGACGATGTCCGAATAGTCGAGCGCACTGCAGCGTGCCTGGAACTCGGCGACTGCCGTCAGGCACTCCGAACATTCTTCGATCGGGTGCTCCAACAGCTGTACGAAGGCATCACTGTCGAGTTGACGTTGATAGAAAGCCCATAGCAGGTCGGCCGTGACGTGCATGTTAAGTATCTCCCTCCGGTCAGAAAACGGCCTATCGTCGTTGGAGTGCATCCAAAGGTACATTTCGGGACAAGGCGGAGGGTCGAAGTTCAAGAAGGACCCGCGCCGGTCAACCGACGCGGGTCCGGCCTAGGGAGGCCTACCGAGTGGAGTCAGCTGTCGATGCCTGCAAGAAGTCCGGTTGGATCGATCGGATTTCCGTTCGGGTCCAGGCCGGGGCCCAGAGACATCGCTCCACTCAGGTGTCTTGTACAGCCTCGGAACGAGGCCCTCCTTGCACTGGATTGCGTGGGTTGGCGGCAAGGTAGCTGAGTGGGGAACATGCCTAAACTCCTGCGAGCGGCACCGAGCCACGCGGCTTTATGCCGGTAGCTGTCCGCTCTTCACAATGTACGGTGCATGAAAGGGCCAAGAATGGGGCAGGAGAAGTAGTTGTTGCCGTTGAGCATAGGTTGATGCAGTGCGAGAAGAGGGGGTGGATGTGTGCTGGAAAGCGAAGACTCGGGGCCGAAAGTCTCGCCCGGAGTGCGCTACCATAGAGCGTCTATGCTGAGATTGGTTGCTTATGCCCCGGATGGTGTGCAGCGCTTCCCGCTGCACCGCGACGAGATGGTGATCGGAAGTGAGGCCGATTGCGATATTCGGTTGCCGTATACGGGCGTTTCGGGACGGCACGCGCGGCTGGTGCGGCGCGATGGAGAGCTGCGCGTGGAGGACCTGGGCAGCCGCAAGGGCGTGCAGGTGAGCGGCAAGCGGGTGCGCGAGGCGACGCTGGAGGTGCTCGACGAGATCCGCCTGGGTGGTGTGACGCTGCTGGTCGAGGACGTGGTGCCGGAGACGCCGCAGGCGGCGCCGGAGCCGGAAGTGCTGCCGGAGGTGGACATCACGCCGGCGTCGATGATCGAGCACCTGGCGCGCATCAGTGATTGGGTGCTGGCCGACGCCGAGAGTCGCACGACGCTGGAGTCGTTGGTCAGCGACCTGCTGCGCCGCTTCGGTGGCGGCGTGCTGTTCTTGTTCCAGGGCGAGGCCGAGAGCGCCGGCATGAAGTTCGTGGTCACCAGCGAGGCGGCGTGGCTCAGCTGTGCCGAGGATTTGCTGGACCAAGTGGGTGAGAACTGGCAGTCGGACGCGCTCGGCACTTCCGGCGCTGAACTGGAAGGTCGCCTGGCGGGCAATCCGGCGTGGGTCTGCTGCCACCTGTACAAGGCGATGGAGCGCCGCTACTTCTTGGTCGTCGCGCTGCCACGCTACCGTCCCGATCTTTCGATTGCCGCCGAGCTGCGCACCGAGGGTGGCGAGACGGGCACTGAGGGTGGCGAGACCGGCAGCGAGGAGGGCCCGCCGGAGGCCTGGTCGCCGCGACGGGCGCTGCGCACGCTGGGCGATCTGCTGATTCTCGGCTTGGTGCATCACGTGGGCTGGTATGAGCCGATCCTGCCAGGCAAGGAGGGGCGCCAGAATCTGACGCTCGATCCGGGGCTGATCGTCGGTGAGTCGAAGGTGATGCAGCAGCTGGTGGAGCAGCTGAAGGCGGCGGTCGACCCACCGGTGCAGGTGCTGCTGCGCGGTGAGCCGGGGGTGGGCAAAGAGCTGTTGGCGCGCTCACTGCACCTGTCGGGCAGTCGCCGGCACGGGCCGTTCGTCACCGCCGGCTGTGGCGGCGTCGAGCCGTTCCAGATCGAAGCTGATCTGTTCGGTGCCGAGATTCCGGGCAAGGAAGGGCCGGTGCGACGCCAGGGCAAGCTGCAGCTGGCCGACGGTGGCACGCTCTACTTGCAGGACGTCGATCAGCTACCGCTGGAGCTGCAGGCGCGCCTGGTGCGCTTCTTGCGCTCTTCGGAAGTCGAGCCGGCGGGCAGCCAGCAGGCGCAGAAGGTCAATGTGCGCCTGATCGCGTCGAGCCGTGGGCCGCTGGAGCCGCTGGTGGCCCGCGATCGTCTACGCGTCGACCTGGCGTACCGACTGTCGCAGTTCGCCATTGACGTGCCGCGCCTGCGCGAGCGCAAGGAAGACCTGCCGCTGCTGATCCAGAGTTACATCAACCGTTTCTGCCACGAGAGCAGCAAGCGAGTCCAGGGCATTACCGTCAAGGCGATGACGGCGCTGCTCAACTACGAGTACCCGGGCAACTTGACCGAGCTGGAAAACATCGGCCGGCAGTTGGTCAACCTGTGCCCGAATGGCCAGCCGATCGAGTCGAACCTCTTGCCGGAACGGGTGCGCGGCAGTGAACTGCGTGCCGCCGCGCGGGTCGACAGCACGACGGAACTGGATCTCGAACGCCTGGTTGCCGAGTGCGAGGGCGCGGCGATCCGCGAGGCGCTGCGGCGCAGCAATGGCAACAAGTCTCAGGCGGCCCGCTTGCTGGGCCTGTCGCGCAACGGCCTGGCCATGAAGATGCAGCGCTATGGATTGCAAGGTTGAGTTTCCTTCGGGCATAAAGTGACACCCGACGACGTTGGCGGGCTCAGTGCCTGCCTCGATTAGATAAGAGGAGAGCAGAAGTCATGAGTCATCCGAGCCGTACCGTGCGTGCCCCCCGTGGGCTGGAGCTGAGTTGCCGAGGCTGGCAGCAGGAAGCCGCGCTGCGCATGCTGATGAACAACCTTGACCCGGACGTCGCCGAGCATCCCGAGGAACTGATCGTCTACGGCGGTTCGGGCAAGGCAGCACGCAATTGGGCGTGCTTCGACGCTATCGTCGACACGCTGCGGCGCCTGGGACCGGAAGAGACGCTGCTGGTACAGAGCGGCAAGCCGGTGGCGGTGTTCCAGACGCACGCCGGCGCGCCGCGCGTGCTGATCGCCAACTCGCTGCTCGTCCCGCATTGGGCCACCGCCGACGAGTTCCGCCGCTTGGAAGGTCTGGGCCTGACGATGTACGGCCAGATGACCGCCGGTTCGTGGATCTACATCGGCACGCAGGGCATCCTGCAGGGCACCTACGAGACGCTCGCCGAGTGTGCACGCCAGCACTTCGGCGGCAGCCTGCACAAGACGCTCACCGTCACAGCTGGGCTGGGCGGCATGGGCGGCGCGCAGCCGCTGGCGGTGACCATGAACCGCGGTGTCTGCCTGGCCGCCGAGGTCGACGCGACGCGCATCCAGCGGCGCCTCGATACGCGCTACCTGGACGAGCTGGCGCCGTCGATCGACGCTGGTATCGACCGCGCGCTGGCCGCCAAGGAAGCCGGCGAGGCGATTTCGGTGGCGGTCGAGGCCAATGCTGTCGACCTGCTCGAACGGCTGCTCGAGCGCGGTGTCACCCCGGAGGCGTTGACCGATCAGACGTCGGCCCACGACGCGCTGCAGGGCTACGTGCCGCACGGCATGACCTACGCCGAGGCGCTGGAGCTGCGCGCCGCCGATGCGGACAGGTACATCGCCCGCTCCAAGGCGTCGATGGCCGCGCACATCCGCGCCATGCTGGCTCTGCAGGACCGCGGCGCCGTCACCTTCGACTACGGCAACAACCTGCGCGGCCAGGCGCTCGAAGAAGGGGTCGACAACGCCTTCGACATCGGCGGCTTCGTGCCCATGTTCATCCGGCCGCTGTTCTGCCTCGGCAAGGGGCCGTTCCGCTGGGCTGTGCTGTCGGGGGACGAGGAGGACCTGCGGGTCACCGACGAGGCGATCCTCGAGCTGTTCCCCAACGACGAGCCGTTGCACCGCTGGATCCGCATGGCGCAGGAACGCGTCGCCTTCCAGGGCCTGCCGTGCCGCATCTGCTGGCTGGGCTACGGCGAGCGGGCCAGAGCGGGGGCCAAATTCAACGAGCTGGTGGCGTCGGGCAAGGTGTCGGCGCCGATCGTCATCGGTCGTGATCATCTGGACTGCGGCTCGGTGGCCTCGCCCAACCGTGAAACCGAGGGCATGCTCGACGGCTCCGACGCCATCGGCGACTGGCCCATCCTCAACGCGTTGCTCAACGCCGTCAACGGCGCCACCTGGGTCAGCGTCCACCACGGTGGCGGCGTCGGCATCGGCTACTCGCTGCATGCCGGTATGGTGTCGGTCGCCGATGGTACGCCGGAAGCGGCGGCCCGCCTGCAGCGGGTGCTCACCGGCGATCCGGGCATGGGCGTGGTCCGTCATGTCGATGCCGGCTACGACGACGCCATCACGTGCGCCCGTGAGCACGGCGTCGACGTGCCGATGCTGGATCGCGACTAGAGCGAGCGAGTCATGACGCCGTGAGCCAGGGCACCCCAAACCGAAGCGGCCCAGATCAAAGCGGCCCCGTTCGAAGCACCGCAGTTCGAAGTAACGCCATTCGAAGCAACGCAGTTCGAAGCACCGCCAAGCGCAATCCGCTCGAACTATTGCTGCTGCTGTTGGCTCTGGCGGCGCCGGCCCTGGCGCTGCTCGATGCTGTGCCCGACTGGCCTTGGGCGTCGCTGGCCCTGCTGTTCCTGCTGCTCGGTTGGTTGTTTGTGCGACCGCCGCTGCGCGAGGTCGCGCTGACCGGCGGCGCCATCCTGACGGCGGCGCTGATCCTCGGCCACGGCTGGATGCAGCAGCGCCGGCCATCGCTGTCCGAGGCCGAGTGGGCGTCGCAGGTGCGCGGCGGCTACGCGCAGATCTGGCAACGTCTGCAGGCCCGTGCCGAGCAGGGGCGCGGGCTGCTATGTGCTCCCGACGACCCCGAGAGCGGCGACCGTGGCGAGGTCTTCGCCTGCCTGGGCCTGCTGGCCGATGAACTGGAGCCACGCTCGGCGCTGCTGTTGCTCGAGCCCGACGGCGAGACCTACGCCTGGGCCGGTGAGGGTGTGCTGCACGATCTGGAGCAGCGCCCGCTGCCGCCGTCGGGCGTCACCTATCGCGTCAGCTTTGGTGCCGTCACTGTGCTCTACGTGTTGCCGCTGAGCGAGGAACGTCGCCCCTGGCGTCTCGTCGCCGGCCGCACCTTTCCCGCCGACCAGCTGCCGTTCGCCAATCCTGGCCGCGGCAGCCCGCGGGACTTCAGCTGGACCCTGACTGACGATCCGCAGGATCTGCCCGCGGATGTGCGTCTGGTGCGCCTGCAGGGGCACCCGACCCTGGTCGCCTGGCCCAACCGTGGTGCCGGAGCCGCAGGCAGCGAGCCCCTGGCCGGAACCTTGCTGCAGCGACCGGAGCTACGCCTGGCCTGGTTCGTCCTCGGCTTCGGCCTGCTGGCGCTGGCCGTGATGCGTGGCGTGGTGCTGGCCGTGCCCGACGATCTGCCCTCGACGCGCAACGACGGCGAGCGCCGGCCGCGTGTCGAGAACGTACGCTTGAGTCGACCCTGGCGCAGCCTCAGCGTCGCCGCCTGCGGTCTCGGCGGTGCCGCCGCCTGGAGTCTGGCGGCCACTACCTCGGTGTCGGTGACCCTGGCGTTGGCCGGTGGTGGTCTGCTCGCTGCCCTCGGGCTGCGCGGCTACAATCGCTCCGGGCGTTTCCTGCCGGTCACCTTCAAGGGGCTGGCTGCGGCGCTCTTGCTGCTCGTCTGTGCCTGGTGGCTGCAGGCCTACTTCGGGCCCCTCGACCTTGCGTCCGAGCTGTTCGCCACGCCGGTCGCCGTAGTCCTGCGTGTCGCTCTGGCGGCGGCGGCGTGCGGCTTGTTCCTGCTCGCCGGGCGCGAAGGGCAAGACGTACCCGAAGCCGGCGACGGTTGGGCCTGGCTGTGCACCGGTCTGCTGGCCGGCGCCGCTGCCTTCCACGATTCTTGGCTGCTGGCCGCCGGTCTGCTCGCCGGTGCCGGTGTTTGCCTGGCGGTGTGGGCCGATCCGTGGCGCGTCGCACATCGGGCCAGTAGCTTGACGGCGATGGTGCTGCTCGGCTCGCTGGCGGGCGCCACGGCGTGGGAGATCAGCTACCGCTACCACCTGCGGGCGACGCTGCAAGACGACTTGCTCTACCGTCTGCGGCCGCTGTCGCAGCAGGAGGAGGACGACCTGGCTGGTGACCTGGCGCGCTACTTCGACCGCCGAGACCTGGCCGACATGGTTCCGGTCGACCCCAAGCAACTCGAACACCAGGACCTCGCTTTCCGTATCTGGCGACGCTCGCCGCTGGCGCGCCACAACGCGCTGTCGGCGGTCGTCGTCCGGCCGCACCGCGGTCCGCCCTCGGCCTTCTCCTACGGCCTGTCGCTGCGCCGTTTCCGCCAGGCCGAGCTGCCCCCGGAACTGGCCTCGCGCCGGCAGCCGGCGTGGGAGGCACGGCACATCGAGGCGGTCAGCGAGCTACAGTTCCGCGGCGAGAGCTGGGGTACCCTCACCTACTGGCTGTGGCCGCAGCCCGGCTTCTTGCTGGGCACCCTGCAGCAAGCAGACGAGATCGACCAGGGTCTGCTGACGCGCGGCGTCGCTGGTGGCAATCTGGTCGAGGGGCTGCCGCAGCCGGTCTTCTACTCGCTCTACAACCGCGAGGGGCGAGCACTGCTGACACCCTGGGAAGAGGCGCCGCCACTGCCCGGCGATATGATCGACAGCGCCCAGCCCGAGCCCAGCCCACGCGTCGTCGACACCCCGGTGGGCAACGCCTGGGCCTTCCGCCGCCTGCGCAGTGACGGTTGGGAAGTGCTCTACCTACCGGTGCTCAACCCGCTCGCCGCCCTCGACCGCGCGGGTACTCACGCGCTTGGTGTACTCGCCCTGTTCGCCGTTGGTTCGCTGTTCACCCTGCTGCTCGCCCTGCCGCGCGCGCCCTTCCGTGACCTCCTGCGGCGCACGCTGCGCTCGTATTCCAAGCGTCTGTTGCTGGTCTATAGCCTGCTGTTGTTGATTCCGCTGCCGCTGCTCAACGTCACCCTGGTCACTGGCATGGAAGAGCGCTTGTGGCGCCAGCAGCGCCTGGAGGGCGAGGCCGCCTTGAGTGCCGCCCGCTACTACATCAACGACGCCCTGTTCAACTTGCCGCCTGGCTTCGGCATCGACACTTCCTTCGACGACCGGCTGCGCGAGCTGGCGAGTATCGTCCAGCACGATGTCCACCTCTACTACGGTGGTGCCAACGTCACGGCGTCGTCGCGCCGCGACCTGTTCACCGCCGGCCTGCTGCCCAAGCGCATCCCCGGCGAGATCTTTTCGCGCCTCGTGTTGGGCGACTACATCCAGCTGTCGCGCACCAACGTGGTCGGCGATCTGCGCTACGTCGAGCTGTATGCTCCGTTGCGCGATCCCGACCGCCCGGCCGGCCAGGAGCGGCTATTCCTCTCTATGCCGCTGCTGGCGCAGCAGAAAGAGGTCACTCGCGAGCTGACCCAGATGCGCCGCCAGGCACTGCTGGTCACAGCCGCCCTCTTTGCCGTCATGGTTGCGCTCAGCATCCGCCTGGCCCGCCGCTTCACCGAGCCGCTCGAAGAGCTGGTCGAGGGCACGCGCAAGATCGCCGCCGGCGCGCCGTCGCTCGACCTGCAACCGCGCGAGCTGGAACTGGCCGAGCTGGTCGAGGCGGTCGACGACATGGCGCGCAAGATCGACCACGGCCGGCGTCAGCTGTTGCACGAGAAACAGGTGGTCGAGCGCATGGTCGACAACATCACCTCGGGCGTCGTCTCGCTCGACCTCGACCAGCGCGTCGTGATGCACAATCGCGTCGCCGGGCAACTGCTCGGCGTCAAGGTCGGTGACCGGCTCGAGGACCTGCTCGAACGGCGTCCCCGCCTGGCACCGATCGGTGACCTGATGCGCCGCCCGGGTGACGAGCCGCGCCGCGTCACCGTCCACCTGCCGCCACCCGAGGCCGCCGCCCACGAGGCGTCCGCACACGAGTTGGGCGACGCCGGTTCCCTGGAGCAGGAGTGGTCCGTCGTGTGGGTGCCGATTCCGGGCAGCGACGCGCCCTCGGCCCTGTTGGTGGTCGAGGACGTCACCGAAGTGCTGCGCGGTCAGCGCTTGCAGGCCTGGGCCGAAATGGCGCGCATCATCGCGCACGAGATCAAGAATCCGCTCACCCCCATCCGCCTGTCCACGGAGCACATGCAACTGGTGCACAAGGGCGATCCGGAAGCCTTTCCGGCGGTGTTCGAACGCTGCACCGCCAACATCCTGCGCCAGGTCGACGAACTGCGCGAGATCGCCACCGAGTTCTCCACCTACTCGAAGATCCCGCGCATCGACCCGCAGTTCGGCGATCTCGCCGAACTCGTCTCCGGCCTGGTGGACGGCTACCGCGCCGCACCGCCGCCCGGTGTCACCGTCTACCTCGATTTGTCGGACGTCGAAGTCGGTGGTGTCACCAGTGTGCCCGCCCGTTTCGACGCCCGCGTGCTGGCGCGCGCGGTGCGCAACCTGCTCGAGAACGCCGTGCGTGCCAGCGCTGGTGGCGGCGACGTGCGCGTCTCCTTACACCGCGTCCCAGCCCCTGAAACCGAGGGCGCCGAGCCGCGCGATTTCTGCCGTATCGTGGTCACCGACACTGGCCCCGGCGTCGATCCCGACCACCTCGGCCGCATCTTCGATCCCTACTTCTCGACCCACGACAGCGGCACCGGCCTCGGCCTGCCGATCGCGCGCCGCATCGTCGAGGAGCACGGCGGCACTATCGTGGCGCGCAACCGCGAACAAGGGGGCCTGGAAGTGACGATCACGGTGCCGATTACGGACGCCTGAAGCAGCGGTAAGAGCCTTACTCCTCCAGCAGCAGCTTCACCAACTCTTCGCCGTCGGGAGTGCCCCAGCCGGTGCACGGGTCCCAATGGTCGTTGGCGTGGTAGTAGCCGTTGTTCCCGATCGGCACGCGGCGTAGAGCCTGGCTCATGTGATCGCGGTAGAGGAGTGGATTCAACCAGCCTGCACGCCGTCCCGCGACTTCGTTACAGCGCGCGATCAGGGCCGCCCACAGCGGTGTCGAGGCACTGGTGCCGCCGCCCGAGAACTCCTGGCCGGCGACGATCATGCGGTAGCCCTGTGTCAGGTCCGCCTTGGCGGCGACATCGGGCACGCCGCGGCCTTGGGGCCGGTCCTTGCCGCCGGTGCCCTGCTGCCAGGTCGGCTGCTCGAAGAAGCGGCTGAAGCCACCGCCGCTGGCCGCCGTGTGCGGACCGCGTGACTCGTTCCACACTACTTCTGGAGTCACTTCTTCGTCGTGCGGCGTGGTGCCGCCGCACGACAAGGCCATCGGGCAGGAGGACGGGAAGTGGGCGTTGGGCTCGCCGTTCTCTAGATCGGCACCCTTGTCGCCCGAGGCGCAGCACACGGTAACACCGCGCAGTGCGGCGTGCTGCAGTGTCTCGTTGATCACCTTGGCCAGATTCGGGCTTACCGAGTGTTCCCCGGTTCCCCAACTGCACGACAGCACGTCGATGTCACGGTTGCGGTCGTTGAGTGCGGCCAGCAGGCTGTGGACTTCTCCCAACTCCGTGTTGCTGCCGATGTAGAGCACCAGCTTGGCCCCCGGCGCAAAGCTACCGGCGAGCTGTAGATCCTGCGTTGTCTCGAGGGTCCAGGCGACCTGCGAGGCGATGTCCTCGCTCATCTCGGGCATCTTGCCGCTGCGCAGCGCCGCCAGGTATTGGCGCACGTCTTCGGCTGCAGCCGGATCGTTTTTGGCCTCGCCGATCGTCACCACTTCGATCTCAGGCACGGCGTCGCCGAAGTAAGCCTTCATGTCCTCCGCGTGGAAACCGCCGCCGAGCGTCAGGATGCCGATGGTCTGCCCGCGGCCGGTAGCCTGCGGGAACCGGTAACGCCGTATGCAGTCCGCGGGATCGGTCCAGACGCGGTCGCTGGTCTTGGTCGTCGTGCCTGCTGTCGAGCCCGGAGTCGTCGTGTCCGGAGTCGTCGTGTCCGGAGCCGTCGAGTCCTGGTCGCCCCCATAGCTGTCATCAGAGTCGCTGTCAGCGCGGAGCCAGGGAGGTTCGAGGCTGCGCAAGCTGAAGTGAAAGAAGCCGAAGTGCGGCCTGCTGTCGAGCCCGAACATGCCTTCGATGACGCCGGACAGCTCTCCGTCGGTCAGCACATCGAGCCCGTCGCCTTCCAGGAAGTGCACTACCTGCTCGCCGATGCGGTCGAAGACGAGCGAGACGTGGAAGGCCAGGATGATCTTGGGCGTCGGTCCTGCGAGCAGGATCAGCCGACTGTCACGGTTGATCTCGACGATGTCCAGCTCGTGTCGGTCAGCGAACCCGATGACCTGTGCGATGTCTTCGTCGGCGGCGCCGTAGCGGGTTTGAACTCCGTCAAAGTCGAAGTACTCGCGCCTCGCGGGCTTGTGCATCGCTTGCCGCGCCAGAACGGCCGAGCAGTTGTCACTGCGCGGCCGCAGGATCAAGCCGACGGTCATCCGTTCCGGCTGAGGCAGTTTGGAACGCAGGGATTCGAGAAACATCAGGCCGGAGCGCTTCTCAGACGCAGACGCACATCAGGCAGGTATCTGGGTCCACCTCGTCTTCTTTGCCCCAGCGTCGTCGCAACTCGGCCTTGATCTCCTCTTTGGAGAAGTCATAGCCGTGCACCTTGCCGATGCCCTGCAGTAGTTTGTGGATATCCGGTAGTTTATCCTGGAGATTCTTGTTCTTGAAGACATCGTCCAGGAATTTCTTGGCCTGATTGTCAGCTGCTTGCGTCTCAGCCACGTCGCACCTCCTTGAGCGCGGAATCGGGGAGTGGAGTCCTCAGGGATGATGTCGTTATACCAGAGCACCGCGGCAAAGACCAGATGCACGGCGGCGTCGGGGGCCGGCGTCGGGGCGGGCGCGAGTCGGTACGTTCAAGTTAGCAGATATACGGGATTTAGCTCGACTTCCCGGCGCGCCGCCGGCAGCCAGCCAAGCGCCACGGGCACCTCGAACAGCCGCCCGGGTGCCCACCTTGGCCGGAAGTGACGCAGTCCCGGCACCACCACGCGGACGACCACCAGGCCGATTTCGGGCCGGGTCTGGTCGAGCACGAGGGTCTCGAGACCCAGCTGTCGTGCTCGGTCGACGCACATCTCGACCGCTGCTTTCAGGCTCGCTAGGCGCTCCGGTGCTCGCGCTGGTGCAGCCGGCCGCAGGGGCACGCTGCCCTCGGGATCGAGAAACGTCGTTGCTTCCAGTGGACCGCTGAGTACCCGCCGCGGTGCCGCCCATGCCGCCGGTGCCGCCGATGCCGCGAGCAAGCCGGGGAGCGACTGCCCCAGCTCGGTCAGCGCCCGCGCCAGGGCGATGCCGGCGTCGAGATGGCAGCCAAAGCCGAAGACGGGGTCGGAGTCCTGGGGCTCGCCAGCGGAGCGCGAGATCGCGGCGTAGGTGGGGAAGCCGAAGTCGCTGGTGACGTCGAGCACGTGGAGGTTGCGTCTCAACCGCGCGTGCAGGTCGCGGGCACCGTCGATCAGCTGTCCGAGTCGGCCACCAGCACCGGCGCCGTCGCCGACCGTCGACAAGTCCAGCCCGGGTCGCCGCGCCCGGTTGTACCACCACAGGGCCACCGCGTCGCGCTCTACCAGTTCCAGGAAGCCCTGCAGGATCGCTTCCTCGAAGCAGGTGCCCGCGGCGCAGCCATTCGAGTCGGCGGCGGCGAAGCGTGGCAGATCTGGGGCTGCCAACGAGGGTGGTGCGTGGAAGTAGCAGCAAGCGGTTGGCAGGTAGCGCTGGCGCTGGTCGGTCAGCGACCACAGCGGCGTCCAGTCGACTTCCGCCTCGACGTCGAAGGGCGCCGGGATCCACAGCGCTTGCTGCGCCAGACCCGGTGCCGCCGCGGCGTTGCGGGCGTCGCGCTCAGCGTACTGCGCGTTGCTGAAGTGTAGGACGTGCCGCGGATGGATCGCTTCGCCGTCCTCGAAGTCTCGCAGACGCCCATGCCGCCGCGGCTCGTCCCCGCGAACCACACCGCTGTAGCGCTCCAGCGCCTCGCACACCGCCCCCGTCCGCGCCTGCGCCACCGTCATCCCCTTACCGGCCGCACGGGCGCGCTGCCCGGTGCGCAGGGCTTGCTCGCGTCGAGGGGACGGGAAGGCGTGCTCGGCGAGGTAGACGTGCAGGCCGTAGTCCGCGTCTGGCGGACTCGTCGCACCGGGCCGGACGTTGTGCACCAAGCCGGTCAGAGGACTCACATGCTGCCGCAGCCGCTCGAACGTCACGTCCGCCGGAAGCGCCCGGAAGCCTCCGTCGAAGCTGGCGGTGCTCTGGTCGACCAGGGGGATGGGGGAGAGTCGGATCGGTCGAGCCGATGCCGGGGCGTCCACGGGCGCGCCGCAGGCGGCACAGTCCGGCAGGCGTGCCAGGACGTGCGCTTGTGTCTCCAGCGTGCGCACGTCGAGCGTCCAGAGACGGCCTTCGAGGTCGGCGCGGTCGTCTGCCGTCAACCAATGCAGAAGCCGCAGCGCCGCGGTCTGCAAGGCCAGGTGCTGTGCGGTCGGCAGTGTCGGCGTGGGCGGCGTGCCGAGCAGGTCAGCGTACGGCTGGTTCAGCCGCAGCCGGTGCGCCAGGCAGCTCCAACAGCCGGTGGAACCCGGTCGGAAGATCGGGCCGATCCAGGGCGTCGTGCCCGTCGGACGCAGCAGCATCCAGGGCGTGCCCCCGTCTTGAGCATCACGGTCCAGGGCCGCGCGGTTGAGGGCGTCGAGATCGGGGGAGAGGTAGTCGTCCGTGACGACGATGCGGATTTCGGCAGTGTCCTCGACCTGGATGCCGCTCGACGTCAGCGCTTCGACCAGTCGTCCAGTGTCCAAGTCCCCGAGTGCTTGCACGCGCACTGGCGTCGAGCGGAGCCGCTGTCGTGCCTCTGCGTCGAGACCCAGGGCGTCGTGCGCCGCGGTCAGATGGTCGTCCTCTTCCGTCTCCGGATCCAGGTCGGAAAGACAGTTCTTTTCCGCCAGCAGCTGCAGCCCGTAGACGATGTCCAGCAGGCTGATGGTGCTGTCTGGAAGAGAGTTGTCAGCCGTCTTCGCTGCCTCGCGCGTCAGGATGTCGACGAGATCTTCGGGAGTGTTCTCGCCGTCGAGATGAGGCACGAGGAGCGGCAGTAGCCGGTTGTGGAAGCGGACCGTGGTGCCGTCGCCGTGCACGATGACTAGATTCGGCGCCTCGACGTGGGCGTCGAGATGACGGCGCAGGCGGGGGTGGTAGAGCATGCCCGGATTGTACTTGTTACTTGTATTGGGCTACTCGTACTGGTTACTCGTATTGGGCTATCCCTTCATCACGACCTACCCGTCCGTCAGCTCCATCTCCTCGACGCGGATCACCGGTGTCTCGCCGTGGACCTCCAGCTCGCCGCGCACCTGGATCAGGCGCCCCGCCCAGGGAATCTGGTAGTCGAGCTTCTCGCCCGGCTGTCCGGCCAGCAGGTAGACGACGTCCGTGCCATCGGTGCCGCGCACCAGCAAGCCAGGGGGCACGCCGCCGGTGAGGCAGAGGATGGCGCAGGCGCGGTGGACTTTACCGGTGCCGGGACGCATGACGCCGAGGTAGCACTTGGTGTCGACCAGTTCGCCCACCAACTCGACGCCGCCCAACTTCGACGCCGGCGGTAGCCGTTCCTCCGCGGCCGGAGCGCCCAACACTTCGAAGCTGGCTTCGTCGTTCATCTCGACCATGGTCAAGCCTTGACGGTAGATCAGGCTGCCGTCGAAGCGCACCTTCTGGCCGTGGTTGCCTTGCGCCCACGGGGGCAGGCCGTTCTTGCCGAAGCCGGAGATCAGCAGCTCGGTACGACCGTCGTGCAGGCCTGCTGTCTCGGCCTCGGGGTCATCCGTGGGCGTGGTGAGGTGCAGCAGGGTGACGGGGGTTTCGTAGAGGACGCCCTCGAAGGTGCGCTGGACGCCGAACTCGAAGACACCGGTTTCCAGTTCGCGTTGCTGGTGCGCGATGATGGCGCTGACGACCGGTAGCAGGACGGCGAGCAGCACGCCGACGAAGACGAGGTGGCGCTTGAGGCCGGCGGGGAGGGCGAGGTAGCCGACGTAGAAGGGGTCGTCCTGGTTTGGGGAGGTACCAGCTGCGGAGGCCGCCTCGGCAAGGTCTGAGGGGGCGGGGACGCCGTCGCTCTTGACCTGCAACTCGAGTGGCTCGGGATGGAGATAAACGTCACTGGATTTGCCGTCGTTCTCGACCAGGCGCAGGCGGTAGGTGGGCACCACCTCGGTGAAGGGCGGCGGACTGCAGCCATCTTCGGCCCGGTACTGCCAGCCGTGCCAGGGGCAGGTGACGCAGCCGTCGATGATCTTGCCTTCGCCGAGCGGGCCACCCTGGTGGCGGCAGACGTTGGACATGGCGAACAGCTTGTCGTCGTGACGGAAGACGGCCAAGCGCTCGCCGCTGATCACCACCACCTTGCCGCGTCCCTCGACCACCTCTTCGGCGCGGCAGGCACGCACGAAGCCCTCCTGCTCGGCGTCCGTCCGGGCTTGGGCACGCTGCCGATCGATGCGACTCTCCTGTACGGCAGCGGCGATGTGCAGGCCGAGCACCGTCAAGACACCGACGCCGAGCAGCACCGGGTAGACCACGCTGCGTTCGCTCTGCAGGGCACCCAACGCGACGTGCAGCACCAGGAAGGCATAGGCGACGAGCACCAGTACGTGCAGCGTTTTCCAGAACGACGGACCGAGGTTGCGGTTCCAGAAGTCGTGGCTGGTGGCGGCCATGAAGAAGAGGATCAGCAGGGCGCCGGCACCGAAGACCTCGAAGGGGAAGTGCGCCAGGGAGGTCAGACTGTAGTCCTGCGCGTAGGCGGCGAGGACGTTGAGGAACGGGTTCTCCGGTCCCAGCACGTGGAACTGGATCAGCGCCAGCGTCGCGTGCACCAGGCCGAGGAAGAACATGGTGACGCCGAGGTGGCGACGGTTGTAGAGCAGGGGCAGGAAGCGACGGTCGAGGCGCGCCAGCGGGCCGATGCACAGGATCACGTGTAGCAGCAGGAAGGCGGCCACGGCGGTCGAGCGCAGGATCAGCGTCTCGGCGGTGATGTGCGGGTTGGTCAGCAGGCTGACCACGACGAAAGCGCCCAGGCTGAGCAGCAGCACGCCGGCGAGCACGGCGTCGTAGAGCTTCTTGTGGGAGTTCCACTGCACGGAGGTGTAGCCGACGGACATAGAGGTCTCCTTGCGCTACCGTTGTGGCCGGCTCAGAGGCTGAGGCCGTGGACCGCGACGAACTCGCGGTGACTGAGGGAGTAGAGCTTCAACACCCAACCGGTGTCAGGGTCGAAGTCCGCGGGCAGCGCGAAACGGTGGACGGTCGGGCCCCACAGCGTGCCGAGGAATTGCGTGTCGCCGTAGCCGCGTGCCGGTGCCAGGTAGAGCGCCAGGTCCGGGATCTCGAGGTCTGTGCCGACTTCGGCCACCAGCTGATGAGCGCTTCCGTCCGTGCGGACTTCGACGCGCACCATGTCGGCCCGAGGCAGGTCTGGGAACGGCTGCTCGACGGTGGCCACCAGTTGGGGGAGTTCCGCGTCCGGTGCCACGGCGCGCGCCTGCTCCGGCGCTGGGGCCGGTCGCAGGATCAACGCCGCTGCCGCCAGGGCTGGCACCACGAGCAGCACCAGCAGCGCCAGGCGTCGGTGTGTGCTGCGCAAGCCGCGGGGGCTCAACGGGGTTTCGACCGGGCCGGCCGTGTCGGCACCACCCGGGCCGTCACCACGGAGTGCCGTACGCCACTTGACCGCCATCAGCGGCCACAGGCCGACGAGGCCGGGCGTGATCATGAGACGAAAGACGAAGCCCGCGTGCTCGACACCGGCGTCCGTACGGTGCAGCCCGGCACCGTGGAATGCCAAGGCGAACAGCACGCCGAGTCCAACGTACACCGCCACGGCGGTGAGCACCATCTGCCACATGGGTAGCCACATACTCGTGAGTCCTCCTCGGTTGTGATGGCATGGTATCGCAGGGGGGAGTACGGATCGACGAACCGGTTCGGATGGCCACTGCCGGAGGGGCCCCAGGCAGGGTTGAGTGCGAGAGGCCTTTGACCCTCCGTGATCGCACTACTATAATGGCCTTAATTCGTCAAGTTTCACTATTCAAGGAGGTTGGAATGAAGAAGAGAACCCTCAGGACCACCGAGATCCTCGACAGCGCAGCGCTGGAAGCTGTCGTCGGCCAGATCGAGACGACCATCTCCACCGGCGAGCAGCCGGAAGAGCTGCATCCCAAGTGCTGCTCGGGCGTGCACAACGTGACGCTCGGCACCCGCACCTGCAGCATCGCCACGTCTTACGAGCCTCTCGGCTGAGGTTCCCGCGCTGCGGCGGTGGGTGCTCGCCCATCGCCGCGGCGTTGGAGTGTGTTTCGCCTTTTGTTTGCGAGGAGACCTGCCTTGACCACGCCCCGCGCTGAGAGTTCAACTCCCACCATCGCACCCCCGCTCGCGGTGGCCGAGGCGCCGGCAGACGACCGTGCTGATCGTCTGGCCGCCCTGCCCAAGCTCGGTGTGGGCCTGAGCTTCGAAGGAGCGCTGCGCCAGTTCGTCTACGAGAACGCTGACTGCTTCGACTTCCTCGAAGTCGTCCCGGACTCGATGTGGAACGATCTGGGTCCCGGCGAGATCCCGCGCTACGAGGTCAACGAGACGCAGGCCGCCCTGCTCGACTGGGTGCACGAGCGTATGCCGATCATCGCCCACAGCGTGGGTCTGTCGATCGGCAGCGCCGATCAATTCGACCTGGAGCACGTGGCCCAGATCGCGCACTGGCAGCGCAAGTTCGGCTGCCCCTGGCACAGCGATCATCTCAGCTTCAACCGCTTCGAAGATCCCCACGGCGACACCATGGAGGTCGGCATCACGCTGCCCGTGCCCTATGACGAAGAGGTGTTGCAGATGATCATCGAGCGGGTCAAGGTGATGCAGCAGGAAGTGCCGGTACCGTTCCTGCTCGAGAACAACGTCTACTACTTCAAGATCCCCGAGCAAGACCTGGACGAGGCCACTTTCCTCAACCGGATGATGCACGAGGCCGACTGTGGTCTGCTGCTCGATCTGCACAACGTCCACGTCAACGCCAAGAACCACGGCTTCGACCCTTACGAGTTCCTCGAAGGGTTTGACTTGAGCCGGGTGGTCGAGCTGCACATCGCGGGCGGTCTGGAAATCGACGGCGTCTACATGGACGCGCACAGCGGTCCGTGCCCGGACGAAGTCTGGGACTTGCTGCGCTGGATCATGCCGCGCACTCCGAATGCCTGCGGTGTCGTGTTCGAGGCTTTCGGTGGTTACGCCAAGGACATGGGCACCCAGGCGATCCGTGCCGAGTTGACCCAGGCACGCGACATCGTGATGCCTTTCATGTCCTGACCTGGTTTCGGCATACCGATCATGTCTCTACAAGGCTTCCAACAGGCGCTGGCGGATCTGGTGGCGTCGCCCGAGATGCGAGCCCTGGCTTGCCAGGATCCGGACGCTGCCTTCGCGCGCTACCAACTGAACTCCAAGGATCGCCGCCGTCTCGAAGCCCTGGCGCACGACCGCCGTGGCATGGGTGCCGGCAACCTGATCCACAACTCCTTCCGGCTCGGCCTGGTCGCCGAGACGCTCCCCAAGACCCTCAACCTGCTGGGGCCGGCACGCTCGGAGCCGTTACTCAAGAAGTACTGGCACACCACGCCGCCCAAGGACTTCCGCTACTCCAACGAGGCCTTTCGCTTCGCCGATCACCTGCGCCTGCAGCAGGATGAGGGCGAGCTGGACGAGCCGTTCCTGGAAGAAGTCCTCAACTTCGAGCTCACCACCTTGAGTGCGTTGCAGCACAAGAGCCCACCGCCCAAGCTGCTCGAGTTCCGCCACGACCCGGAAGTACTGCTGCCGGCGTTGGAGGACCCGGACGTCGATCCGCGGGCGCTGGACCTGGAGGAGGGCGAGTACTACGTGCTGGTGCGCAGGCTACCGTCTGGAGACCTCGACGCGCGTCCGATTCCGCCGGCGCTGGCGGCGCAGTTGATGGGGTCGGCCTAGCGGAACGCGCTCACAAGTACCGGATCCACGACTCCCGCCGCCGCCGCTTGACCCCCGCGAACCACTTGCACAGCGGGTAGTGCAGCGCCACCACCAGGAGCCAGACGCCATAGACCAGCAGTAGGCTCGGCCTGTAGCTCTCGGGCCAGTTCTGCGGTGCTTGCTGCCACCAGTAGACCTCGCCGTAGCGCAGCTGCGAATAGCCGACGGCGAGCAGATGGATCACCACGAAGTGGATCAGGTAGAAGAAGAGCGGTACGCGGCCGAAGACCAGCAGGAACTGTGCGGTCTTGCCGCGGAAGGCTTCCAGGTGTGGGAGTAGCCACAATGCCGGCCCCAGGGTCATCAGCAAGAACAGTAGCGACGGTGGGTACTTGGTGGTGTTGAGGAAAGACAGCAGCGTGAACAGAGGCCCACGATCATCGGCGATCCAGGGGCTGGGGTCGCCGTAGAGGTTCCAGGCGCGCAGCAGGACGAAGGCTACGGTCGAGCCGATGCCGAGCACCAGCAGGCGCCGTTGACGTTCACCGGCGCCCAGGCCGCCGGCTGCCGGAGCGGTGAACCAGCGTCCCAGCAGGTAGCCGAGCGCCATCACGGCCGGCCATGGTAGCAACGGGTAGACCACCATGAAGCCGAAACCGTCGCCCACGCCCAGCCAAGCCTGCTGGTGTAACAGCGCCCACAGATAGGCGAGAGGCCGTGCTAGTTCTTGGGCACGGATTCCGTCCAGCAGGTTGTGGCCTGCCACCAAGAGCAGGGACGCCGTGAGCAACCACCGCTCGTCGAGCCCTTTCTCCAGTAGCCAGACGAGGCCGGCGAGCAGAACCATCGACCAGCCGAGAATCCAGATGACCTGCACGAAGCCCCAGCCCATCGGGTAGCTCCACCAGCTCAAGTTCATCCAGGTCAGCTCGAGAAAGATCAACCAAAAGCCGCGCGTGACCAGGAAACGGCGCAGCGCCGGTAAGCCCTGGCGTTGACCGTAGAGGTAGGAGCCGGTTCCAGCGAGCAAGACGAAGACGGGGGCGCAGAAGTGGGTAATCCAGCGCGTCAGGAAGAGCATTGGTGGAGCTTGGTCCAGTTGCTCGGGTTGGAAAGGGAAGGGGCCGAAGAAGTCGCGCACATGGTCCAGCGCCATGATCACGATCACCAAGCCGCGCAGCAGGTCGAGGCTGTCGATGCGGTGGTTGCGGGACTTGGGGGTTGTGGTTTCGGTCTGCATGTGCGGCTCCGTTCGACTAGAAGTTCTCACCTGACTACGGGGCTGGCCGTCGCCAGGTTGCTGAAGTCACCGTGCTACGCTTCCATAATCTCGAAATCCGCTTCCCTTTCCGGGAAGTGAAACTAGGAGGAGACATCATGAAGAAGCACACCAAGGCTCAGAAGCTGCAGCTACATCGCGAGACCCTGACCACCATCACCGAGCTGCAGTCGGTGCAGGGCGCCGGGTCGCAAAACCGGGCTTGTGCGACGTACACCGAGATCATTGGTCCTTGCGTGCCGACGTACAACTGGCAGTGCTGATGCACTGAAACTATGGCGGGCGGGGTGGCTATGGCAAAGCGGCGGGTTACGGGTAGAATCCTAAGTTCGAAAGCACTCTTCCGGAGGACCCCATGACCGAGCATGCACCGACTGATCTGCCTGCAGCCAACTCGCCCGTCCCTGTCCACCGTGTCCTCGACCTGGTCGATCCCGCGACGCAGCAGCTCGGTGATCTGAGCCTCGACGAGGCTCGCACCCGACTGCTCGATGCCGATCCGGAGGGCGTGTTGGAAATCCCCGGTTCGTTCGCGCTCATCGCTCGCGACGGCGAGCGCGTGAGCTTGGCGCGCAGTCTCGACCGGCCGTTGCGCTACTTCCTGGCCAAGGAAGAGGCGGGGCCGATGTTGATCGTCGCCGAGCGCATCGACGAGATCCGTGCCTGTCTCGAAGAGCATGGCTACGGCGGTCAGTTCCATCCGACCTACACGCGGATGGTGCCGGCGCACCACGTGACGCAGCTGCGCCTGATCGGTTGTCCGGACCCGAATCCCGTCTACCGTCGCTTCTTCGCGCCGGAGCGCGCCACGGGGCCAGCGGATCTCGACGCACTCGGGGTGGCGTACGTGGGTGCTCTGTGTGCCGAGCTGCGCGATTGGTTGCTGGCGGTGCCCAAGGAGGAGCCGCTGGGAGTGCTCTTCTCGGGCGGCCTGGACAGCGGTGCGGTGCTGCTGTGTCTGCACCAGCAGCTGCTCGAGCTGGGGCACAGCCCGGCGCGGCTGAAAGCGTTCACGCTGAGTGTCGATGGTGGTGGGGCCGACCTGGCGCAGGCACGCGAGTTCCTGCACCGCGTCGATCTCGAGTTCTTGCTCGAAGCCGTCGAGGTAGAGGCTGCCGCTCTCGATCCGCTCGAGGCGGTAGCGGTGATCGAGGACTACAAGCCGCTCGACGTCGAGTGCGCGACGCTGCAGCTCGCCCTGGTACGGGCTCTGCGCGAACGCTATCCGTGCGACCCCTCGACCAGCTGGACCTACCTGGTCGACGGCGACGGTGGCGACGAGAATCTGAAGGACTATCCGATCGAGGAGAACGCCGAACTGACCATCCGCAGCGTGGTCAACAACTCGATGCTCTACCAGGAAGGCTGGGGCGTCGCGGCGATCAAGCACTCGCTGACCTTCTCGGGCGGTTACAGTCGGGGCTGCGTGCGCACTTTCGCACCGGCTCGTCGCTTTGGCTTCGTCGGCTTCAGTCCCTATACGCGGCCGCGCCTGATCGAGGCTGCCGAGAGGATTCCATTTGCCGAGCTGACGGGTGGCGACCACGGCAAGCTGTACGCGCTCAAGGGCGAGATCCTGCGTCGCGGCGTCGCCGCCCTGACCGGTCACGAGCTGCCGGTGTTCGAGAAGCGTCGCTTCCAGCACGGAGCGGCACCGGAGAGCGTGTGGCGGCGGCTCTTCGACGTCGACCCAGAGGTCTACCGCCGCCACTTCCTGAGCCTCTACGCCTGAGCCAGTGAACTCCCCTGTGCCAGGTGCCGGGTCGCTCGCCCAGCGCGTGCGTGCGTTGCGCTCGCCGAAGCCTCGGCACGATCCCTGGCGCGCGCAAGGGATCGCGATCGAGGAGGAGCGCCAGGCCGACGGGTCGCGTCGGCCGGCGGTGACGATCTTCCTGACGGGTGCCGAGTGCCCATTCGCGTGTGTCTACTGCGACCTGTGGCGCTACACCCTCGACGGGCCGACACCGCCCGGCGCCCTCGCCGTGCAGCTACGGCGGTCGCTGACAGAGGTAGCGGCGGTGGTCGGGCGCGAGGAGCTGTCGGAGGCGACGCTGAAGCTCTACAACGCGTCCAACTTCTTTGAGCCCCGTGCGGTGCCCCCCGGGGACCTGGAGCAGCTACTCGACCTCTTGGCTCCCTACGGCCGCGTGGTGGTGGAGAGCCACCCGCGCCTGGTGGACGAGCGGTGCCGCGAGTTCGCGGTCGGCCTGGCAGCCCGCGGCGGCGGCTGCTTGGAGGTGGCGATGGGCCTGGAAACCGTGCACCCGGAAGCGTTGCCTCGGCTTGGCAAGCAGACGTCGGTCGAGATCTTCGATCGCGCGGTAGCGACCTTGCGCGACAGCGGCCTGGCCCTGCGAGCCTTTGTGCTCGTGGGCACACCTTTCGTGCCGGCCGCCGAGCAACTGCACTGGACGCTGAGCTCGGTCGAGTACGCGCTGCAGGCGGGTGCCGAGCAGGTGTCCCTGATTCTGGTGCGCGATGGCAACGGGTATCTCGACTCCCTGGCCACGACGGACTTCCAGCGGCCCTCCTTGGCGCAGCTCGAGGAGGCGCTGGACCAGGCGCTGCGCCGTCAACACGAACGCCGGGCCAAGAAGGGCGCGATCCGCGAAGGGGAGGGACGAGAAGGTGTCGTGATCGCCGATCTGTGGGATGTCGAGCGCTTCTCGACCTGCGACGCCTGTATGGAGGCTCGGTACAACCGACTGGAGCGCATGAACCTCTTGGGCGAGCTGCCGCCGCCGGTGGCATGCACGCGCTGTGGCTCGTGCCATGAGCTCTGAGGCGAGGGCGACTGGCAGCAGGACCTGGGACGTTGTCATCGCCGGTGCCGGCTTTGCTGGCAGTCTCTTGGCGCGGATCCTGGCGACGCAGGGGTGGCGCGTGTTGCTGGTGGAGAAGGGGCGTCATCCGCGCTTCGCGCTCGGCGAGTCGTCGACGCCGCTGGCCAACTTCGCGCTCGAACGTCTGGCTCGACGCTGGAAACTGCCGGACCTGCACGCGCTGGCCGCCTACGGCCGATGGCGGCGCGACCTGCCCGAGTTGCGCCGTGGTCTCAAGCGGGGCTTTACGTTCTTCCAACATCGCTCCGGCGTGCCGTTGGAGAGGAGCTGCGATTTCGCCGCGGGAGACGGCCGTCTGCTGGTGGCAGCCAGCCCCGAGGACGCCCTGGCGGACAGTCACTGGCTGCGTGCCGACGTCGATCACTTCCTACTCGAGCGGGCGATCGAGGCGGGCGCCGGGTACCGGGGCGGCGTCGAGTTGACGTCCGTGGTGGTCGACGAAGGGGGCGTTACGGTCGGTGGTGGAGACTTCGAAGCTCGCGCCGACTTCCTGGTCGACGCCACCGGTCCCGGTGGTCTGGCGGGGCGGCTGGGTATCGAGGCGGTCGACGCTCCTGTGGCTGAGATGGCGGAGGACGATGCGGGGCGACCGTCGACGCTGCTGCTCTATGGTCACTTCGAAGGCGTGCGCGATACCGTCGATGTGCTGCTCGAGGCGGGTGTCGAGGTACCGCGCGGCCCCTATCTAGACGACCGGGCCGCGGTGCACCACCTGCTCGACGAAGGTTGGATGTATGTTCTGCCGTTCGACGAAGGCGCCGCGGGTCAGCGTCTCACCAGCGCCGGCGTCGTGCTGCGTCGCGGTACCGATCCTGAGCTGTGCGCCCTGGCGCTCGAGGCTCCCCGAGCTGCCTGGACGCGTCTGCTCGCTCGCTATCCGACGCTGCAGAGCGTCTTCGCGACGGCCACCGAGCATCGTCCCCTGGCCGTGCTGCCACGCCTGCGCCACCGACTCAGCGCCTCCACGGATGCCGCTTTCGGGCGTTGGCTGCTGCTGCCGCACGCCTATGCGTTCTTCGATCCGCTGTACTCGACCGGCCTGGCGTGGAGCCTGCTCGGCGTCGAGCGTGTCGTGGACCTGTTCCAGCGAGCGCCGCGCGAGGCCGCCGGCATGCCGTCACGGGTGGGGCTAGCTCGCTATGCCGAGCTGCTCAGCGTCGAGGCCGACCACGTCGATCGCCTGATCGCGGGTGCCTATCTCGCGATGGGCGATTTCCAGCTGCTGGCCGCACAGACCCAGCTCTACTTCGCCGCCGCCAGCTTCCAAGAGCTGCGTCAACGGCTGGTGCTTCCTGCGGGGGATTCTGCCGCGGCTTGGGAAGGTTTTCTCGGTGCCACCGATTCGATCAGCCGAGACTTCGTCGCCGAGGGAGAAACTCGCCTACGTCAACAGCGAAGTGACTTCGCGGACTGGGTCGCGTCCGCGATCGAGCCGCGCAACGTCGTGGGCCTGGCGGACCCCGGGCGACGCAATCTCTACCCGGTCGACCTCGATGTGCTGCTGCGCGATGGGCACCGCCTCGGACTGGATCGTGCCCAGCTACACGCAGCGTTGCCGTTGTTACGGGGCGGTCAACTCTGAAGTCCGCAACGGAATCGGGTCACCGGGCCGGCGCGGCGGTTGTTCGAGCAGTACGTGCAGCAGGTTGTTCTGGAAGTTGGGGTTCTTGATCATCCCCAGGTGGCTGTCGGTGATGAAGATGGTGCTGGTCCAGGAGACCGGGGACGTCAACCATGGTCCGGCTGCTCCCAGGCTGCGCTCGTCGGCCAGCGCCGAGGCGCGCGAGACGCGGCTATCGCCTGGTGCGGTCAGCTGAGGGCCAGCTTCTTCCGAGTTCTCGAACAGCAGCTCCAGCTCGCCGTCTTGGACATCGATGATCACCCTGGTCAGCGTCTCGCGATGGTCGCCGGCGAACAGGAAGACCTGGCTCGGCGGTGGGCGGTCGGCATGGCGATCCAGCGCGATGGCGAAGCGACGAGCGCGATCGAAGGCGGCGTCCATGAACTCCACCATGCGTTCTCGCCGGCCGGTGCGCTCGGGCTCATTGGGGAACAGCCACTGCAGATAGGGGTCCTGGTTCTGTGCGAAGGGTCCCCAACCATGCGCCGCCCACAACTCGCCGTCGTAGAGATCGAGGTCGACGGGCAGGCCCGCCAGGTTGACCATCGGCGCGTTCTCGTTGCTGCCTTTCAGGCGTGGCAGCAGCTGGTACGAGGCTGGGATCGACGCCAGGTGCACCGGTTCCAGTTTGGGCAGGAAGGGCAGCAGGCGGCGTCCCAGGATCATGCGTTCCAACATCACCATGGTGCCGAAGTTGGGCGGCGCCACCAGCACCATCCGGTCGATGTCCTCGGCGCCCGCCCAGGTGATCTCAGCGCCCTCGGGGTCGTCGAGCACGTCCTTGGTGCCGTAGCGCAGGTAGTAGCGAGCGATCAGGCCGCCCATCGAGTGGGCGACGATATCAAAGCGCACGGGACGTTCGGGCAACCCCTGGCTGGCACGCCGTCGCTGCACCTCTTGGCGTGCCTCGGCGATGAAGACGCCCAGCTCGGCGGCGTTGGCGGCGTTGTCGCGGCGGAAGTCGTAGACAAAGGTGAAGCAGCTCTGCGTGTTCTTGCCAGGGTCGGGACCGCCCAGCTCATCTGCCTCGTAGCCGTTCTGACCCAGCAATGCCAGCAACTCGGCATAGACGTCGATCTCGACTTCGCCGACACCCGCGTTGGCGCGCCAAGAGCCGAGGGGTGCTGTCGCGATGACGTCGTCGAGCAGGGCCGCGATGTCGCGGTGCGTCGGGTTCGGCGGCAGGTTCCAGGGGTCGAGCGCCAGACCGCGCACGCCATCCGGGGACGCGAACTCGATGACGTCGCCGCCGAACGACTCACCCCACAGGATCTTCTCGTCCGTCGAGCGCACCAGTTTGGTGCCGCCGAAGCCGGGAATGACGATCACCGGGTTGCGCTCGACATTGCGCAAGCTCTCTTGGTACACCGTCGGCAGGTCCGGGCTGGGAAGGCGTCCCAGCTCCTGGCGCACGTAGTTGCAGCCAGCGATCAGCCAGAGACTGCCCACCAGGAGGCACAGGTGCACGGTGCTCGCGAGCCGTTTCATGCGCTCCATCTTATCCGCAAAATCCGATGTGACCTGCATGTGAGCCTTGCGAGGCGCTTCGGCTGAAGGTAACTCTGGTCCTGGGTGGGTGCCTGCCTCGCACCTTCCTGTCGATGCTTACGTCCGAGTTCGCAAGAAAGTTACTCGGTGGTGCCCGAACGGCTTGGGTAGTCCGGAGACCTGGTGCTTGGTGTGGCTCGACTAGGCCTGAAGCTCCCGAGCCCGCTCCACCACCTCGCGCGCCGCGCACTTCCCACACGCCGACGCCTCGTCGTCACTGCGCTCGAATTGGCGCAGGAACGTCCGTACGCTATACACCGCAGCGACGATCACCACCAACGCGACAACGAGCCATTGAAGAGCCATCAGAATGCCTCCAGGAGTTGCAGGTGGTCTCGTAGCCAGATGGCCAGGTCTTCTTCGCTCTCTTGTCCTGATGCCAGAGAGAGCATCACCTTGATAGCCTCCTGATGGGATACTTCAAGCTCCCAGCCGTTCAGGCCGAGGAAGGTGTACATGGCGACGAACGCGATTCGCTTGTTGCCATCCTGCGCCATGTTCGATTATTTGATCGAAGTGCATGGCATCCACGAACGGCCTATCCAGCCACAGTGGTTCTACCACGGTGCTTACTTGGCGAGTTCCTGTAGCGCAGCCTGGTACTTCACAGCCCCGCGGCGGTAGATACGGAGCGCCTTGTCCAGCTTGGGGTCCTGCGGTGTCAGCAGGATTCCTCGATCGGTTTCGAGGGCAAACCAACTCTCCTGGCCCGTCGATGGGTTGCTCGACCATACGGACCGGCAGGGAGGTACGTACCGAGTCTCCGTCGCGCTCTAGAGTGATTTTCGCGACCATAGTTTGCCTAGGATAGCACCACGGCTCGTCTCACCCTTGTCAGCCCAGTCCCAAGGCCAGGCCACCCTGGTACGTGACGAAGGCGGCCACCCACGCCAGGACGGTCATGTAGACGAAGAGGAAGATTGCCCACCACCAGCTCTCCGTCTCCCGTTTGACCACCGCGACAGTGCTCATGCACTGGCAGGCCAGGACGTAGAAAATCATCAGGCTGACCGCGACGAGGGACGTGAACACGGGTTGGCCGGTGTCGGGGTCGACGTCGTTCTTGAGGGCTTGCCGCAGGCTCTGGCTCTCCTCGTCCGCTTCGCCGACGCTGTAGATCGTAGCCAAGGCACTCACCGCAACTTCACGGGCGGCGAAGCTGGCGATCACGGCGACGCCGACTTTCCAATCGTAGCCGAGGGGTTCGATCACCGGTTCGATCAGCTGGCCCATCCAGCCGACGGCGCTGTGCTCGACCTGGTAGGCGGCTGCCTGGTTGGGTGTCACGTCGGCTGGTGGTTCGACCTTGGGGAAGCTGGCCAGGAACCACAGGACGATGCTGATTGCCAGGATGATGGTGCCGGCGCGGCTGAGGAAGAGCTTGGAGCGCTCGACCATGCGCCACAGGACATCGCGCAGGGAGGGCAGGCGGTAGGGCGGCAGCTCCATGACGAAGAGGGAGCGTTCGCCCTTGACCACGAAGCGCTTGAGCACCCAAGCGGCTCCGATGGCGAAGACGACACCGAGCAGATACAGGATCAGCAGGGTTGTGCTCTGCGCCGGCAGGATGCCGAACCACATGGCTTGCGGGATGAAGGCGCCGATCAGCAGAGTGTAGACGGGCAGGCGCGCCGAGCAGGTCATCAACGGGGCGACCAGGATGGTGACGAGACGGTCGCGCGGGTTGTTGATGGTGCGTGTTGCCATGATGCCGGGGATGGCGCAGGCGAAGGAACTCAGCAAGGGAACCACCGAGCGGCCGGAGAGGCCGACCTTGCGCATGGCACGGTCCATGATGAAGGCGGCGCGGGCCATGTAGCCGGTGTCTTCGAGCAGGCCGAGGAAAAAGAAGAGGATGAGGATCTGTGGCAGGAAGATGACCACCGCGCCGACGCCCGCGATCACACCGTCGACCAGCAGGCCACGCAGCGGACCGTCGGCCATGCGGTTGCCGACCCAGGCGCCGAGCTCGCCAGTGCCGTCATCGATGGCGTCCATGAAGGGACCGGCCCAGGCGAAGACGGCCTGGAAGATCAGCGCCAGGATGGCGACGAAGATGAGCGGGCCTGCCCAGCGGTGGGTGAGCACGGCGTCGAGACGATCGCTGACGCTGAGGCGGTGCTCTTCAGGGTGCTGGACGGCACGGCGCACGAGCGGACCGATCCAGGCATAGCGGCCGAGCGTTTCGGCCTGGGCGAAGGGCACGCCGGCTTCTTCGAGGCGGCCACGGGCTTCGCGCACGGTGTCCCAGAAGGTCGCACTGTGGTAGCCGGGGAAGTTGGCGGCGCGTTCGCTGCTCAGGGCGCGCAAGACGTCGGCGGTACGCTGACGCGGGGTCAGCTGCGGCAGCTCGTCTTGCAGACGCTCGGCCAGCTCGTGGACCGTGTGGGCGACTTCCGGGTCGAGCACCCAGCGCTTGGGAGCCCGCTCGGGCAGCGGGCCGGCGATGGCGGCACGCAGCTCGTCGAGGCCCTCGCCACGGCTGGCGACCAGCGGCAGCACGGGGACGCCGAGTTCCTCGCTCAGCGCCTCGGCATCGACCTCCAGGCCGGCGGCAGCGGCGGTGTCGAGCATGTTGAGCGCCACCAGGGTCGGCAGGCCGAGGTCGAGGATCTGGCTGGCGAGGTAGAGGTTGCGCTCCAGGTTGCCGGCATCGACGATCACCACCACCAGGTCCGGTGTGCGTGACTCGTCGATCAGGCCGAGGAGGGCGCGGTAGGCGATCTCTTCGTCCAGCGATTCGGGGTTGAGGCTGTAGAGACCGGGGATGTCGACGATCTCGATCGGCTCGCCCTGCGGCCCTTTGGTCATGCCGACCTTGCGCTCGACGGTGACCCCCGGGTAGTTGCCGACGCGCTGGCGCAGGCCGGTCAGGCGGTTGAAGACGGTGGTCTTGCCGACGTTGGGATTGCCGGCCAGAGCCACCAGGCGTGGAGCGGTCGAGGAGGTCATGACGACGGTCGGCGCAGCCGCTTCAGGAACGCTGATCCTGCGGGCCGGTCAACTCGACCTCGATCGCCGAGGCTTCTTCGCGGCGCAAGGACAGCAGGTAGCCCCGCACGCGGATCTCCAGCGGATCGCCGAGCGGCGCCAGGCGGACCATCTCGACTTCGGTGCCGGGCAGCAAGCCCATCTCGAGTAGCCGCACCGGCGGCGTGCTGGTCCAGCTCACCACCGTCGCGCGGTGGCCGGGTTTGACTTCGTGCAGTTGTGGCATAGCGGGGCGAAGGGGGAGGTTCAGGCGTCCTGGGTGTCTGCGTCATCCGCAGTGGGTGAGGTGCTCTGGGATGCGTCGGTATCGGTGGCGCTGGCGAAAGTCGTGTCAATGACGTGGACCTGCTGTGCCAGCTCGCCCGGCAGCGCGACGCGGCCGCTACCCAGGGCCAGGATTACGTTCCCCTTGCCGCCGTGCACCAGGTCGTTGCGCACTACGCGCAGGTTCCGGCCCTCGCACACGCCGAGGTCGCGCAAGCGCGCACAGCTGCTGGCATCGAGGCTGGGGATCAACACGCGAACCCGCCGTCCCGCGGGGACGTGGCCGAGGCAAGTACAGCCTTCTGGCGTGCTGCGTAGCGGGCAGTCCAGCGGCGAGCACTCGGCCAGCGGTCCGCCGTGCAAGCCCGCCCGCACCGACGCGGCCGGCATCGGGCCGGTCGCCGAGGCGACGGGTATGCGGTTCTCGCGGGCGAACGTGCGCGTCGAGAAGGTGCGTTGGAACCAGCGCTTCAAGGGCAAGTTTCGACTCCGTTCGAAGGTCCGATCAGAGGATGATTTATTGAGACTCTATCTCAATAGTATGGAAAAATTGTAGTCGGGCGAGACTGGTATTGTCAACGCCGCCAATGGTGCCAAAGCCGTCACGACTCGCCGGTCGGTGGTGCGGATTCGGGTAGACTGCGGGTGAACTCGAGCGGGGCGGGACATCAAACAGGAGAGATCGAAAATGAGTAGCAGTGGCATTCGTGCGACCCTAGTTTCCGCGGTCCTACTTTCTTCTACCTCGTTGCTGACGGCCGGGCCTGTGCAGGCAGAGGTTCTCAGCGCGGCGGCTCACGGTTTTTCGTTGCAGGTCGTCGTGGAGATCGAGGCACCCATGGATCGTGTCTACGGCGCGCTGGTCGACGACATCGGCCAGTGGTGGCACCCAGATCACACTTACAGCCTGGATGCTGCCAACCTCTCGATCGACGCCCGCCCCGGCGGCTGCTTCTGCGAGATGTCGGCAGACGTCCAGGTCCAGCACCTGCAGGTCGCGATGGTCCGCCCGGGACGCTTGCTGCGCATGCTCGGTGGTCTCGGTCCGTTGCAGACGTTCGGGCTCGAAGGCAGTCTGACCTTTGTGCTCAACCCCCAGGAAGTCTTCGACCCGGAGACCGAAGAACTCACGCTGTCGCAGACCGCCTGTGAGCTGGAATTGGTGTACAACGTTGGCGGCTATCTGGAAGCCGGCCTGGACCAGCTGGCACCGGCCGTCGACGGGGTGCTCACCGAGCAAGTGGCGCGGCTCAAGGCTTATGTGGAGACGGGGTCGCCGCTCGTTGCTGAAGCTGGGTCGGGGTCGCCCGAATAGTTGGGGTCGCCTGGATAACTGTCTAGCGCGGCCGTAGATCCGCGACGACACCCAAATGGTCCGACAGGCGCGCCGGCACGGTGTGGTAGCCGGCGAATTCCAGCTCGGGCGACGCCAGGATCCAGTCGAGACGGCGGCGGGGTAGGTAGGTCGGGTAGGTGGGCAGCTCGCTCTCGGGCTTGTAGGCGTGCAGGTCGAGGTTTTCGGCCAGCATTTCGATTGTCTTACGCTCGTGCCGGTAGCAGCTGTTGAGGTCGCCGAGGAGTACCAGCGGTCGCGACCGGTGGCGCAGGCGGTCGATCATTTGGCCGATCTGCTTGCGCCGGATGTGCGGTGCCAGGAAGTCGAGGTGGACAGAGGCGATGTCGACTTCGGCGTCGTTCCACGCCGGGACGCGCACGGTGGCGGCGACGAAGCCCTTGGTGTCGCGCCACGACATCTCGAACGGATGCGAGAAGGGGCCGTTCAGTTCCAGTGGGGTCACCAGAGCGGTGCCGGAGGCGAGGTTGATGTCGCCGACGCGGAAGGGGTTGTGGTCGCCGCGGAAGTGGTTCTCGGCGCCGGTGAGGCCAGCCAGGGTGGCGACGTGGTCGAAGTTGCCGCTCCAGGCGGAAGGGCCGTCTGCCTCCTGGAATGCCAGCAGATCGGCCTGCCAGTGCTCGCTGGTGGCCGCGATCTCGCCCAGATTGGCTTCGACGATGCGGCGCGGCAGCAGGGCCTGGTGGGGTGCGCGCCGACGGCCGTGGGCGATGTTGAGACTGAGGACGCGCAAGCTGCCAGGGAAGGGGGGGGGGACAGGCTTGTCTCCGCCGCGCAGGCGCTGAATCAGGGTAGAACTCGTTCCAGATCCTCCGATCGACAGCGAGCCGACCGGCCAGGATGTGATGCGCTGTACCCGTTGCAAGGCGCGAACGGTGGCGCTACGGCGAGTCTCGCCGTTGCGGCGTGCCGTGCGGGTGCCGTGGAGGGCTTTATGGATCAAGGGATCCTCTGGGTATGCAAACGACCTCGATGATGTCTTGAGAGCCTCGTAGTGTCTAGAAGGAGAGGCCCAGGATCAGGGGCTGTTGCGGCCGGCTGACCGGGCGTCTACCTGCAATATACCAGGTCTGCTAGCCATGGTCTTTGCCAGCCGTCCTTGCGGTCACCACTCTGCGCCGCCTGTGCCCGGCAGCCGGCGCAGATAAAAGCCGAGACGGGGTAGGGCGCTCGGTGGGGAAGCCGGCGCAGCAACCGGTGCGGTGGAGGGAGCCGATGCCGCGCGTGCCGGACAGGTGAGGATGCGAACGCGCGTCGGCCGCCGGGCACCGACCTCGAACGTGACGCCGCTGCCGAGCACCGCGCCGAGGTCGCTGGCGACGGTGAGGTGCAACTGCCAACCCTGCCCTTCTTCGAGCCACAGTGCCGTGGCTCCGGCGGGGGCGAGCTCGAAGCGTTGGATGGCGTCCGCGCCGGCGGGGAGCACCTGCAGCGTCGAGGTGACGCGCACACACGTCTCGGGCGTCACCTCGCCTTGGACCACGCGCAGCAGGTCGACGTAGCCTTCCAGGCGGCGCAGTCTGGGATCTGCCAGCCTCGGGTACGGGTGCATCCCGAGGGGGCCCTCGACCTGCCAGTCGAGGACGAAGGTTCCGAGGGGCACGGGACGCCAGCGGTAGAGAGCGTGGATGCCGGCATGGAGCGTCTCGACGCGCGGATCGGCGTCGAGACGCTGGCGCAGTCGCGCTTCGGCGGTGGCCAGGGACAGCGCCAGATAGTCACTGTCGAGTGCCTGTGCCGCCACAAGCACGGGATCCGGTGCCTGGCCGCTGGCCAGAGCCTGCCACGCGAAGTGTTGCAGTGGGTAGGGCAGGGCCATGAAGATCGGGTCGAGGACATTCAGGTAGCGGCCCTGCGGTGCGTGGAAGAGATACAGCGGTGTCATCTGCCACGAGGCCGCAACGTGGGGTGGCCGTGTCCGGTCCTGGTGGGCTGCTTGCAGCGCGGTAGCCAGGGCTCGACGATCCTCCCGCCGAGCGTCTCGAGGGCCGGGATCGGTGCGCTGCAGGAAGATCGACGCCTGCGTCACGGCCTGGGGTATCGCCAGCGCAGCGCACAGTCCCAAGCCCACGGCCAGCGGCACCCGGCGACCGCCCGGGAGCGTGCAGCGTCGTCCTAGGCCGTGCCCCGGCCGTACCCAGTAGGCGAGGAGAGCGAGGGAGACGAACGGCACCATGTAGAGTGCGAAGCGCGACATGTGCAGGTAGAGCAGGCCGAAGGTGAGTGCGGTGATCGTGAGGTAGGCGGTGCGCCTCGCATGTTGGGGCCCGTCGGGTTCGCCTGGCCCGTTCGGAGGAGCGGTGGGCTTCGACGTCCGGCTGGCGAGCAGGCACAGGAGGCCGAGCGCCCACGGCAGGTAGAGTGCGAAGACGGCGGCCGTCGTCTGCGGCCGGATCTCGGTGCCGACGTCCAGCAGATCCTTGTGGGCGAAAAAGGAGAGGTTCTGCACGGCCCAGATCTCGACATTGTGCGGAAAACCCGGGTGCAGTACCAGCGCCGCTGTGGCTCCGAGCAGCGGATACAGGATCAGGCCCCAGGGAAGGGCTGCGCGTTTCTCCTGTCCTGTGTCCCTGCTCAGGCGGCCTTCTCTGTTCGGGCTACGGCCCCAGCGCTGGAGCAGCGGCCAGGCGAAGGCCAGGCCACAAAGGCCGAGGAACGCGTGGAAGGCGGTGTACCCGAGGGTAAAGACGAAGGCGAGGACGGCCAGCGTTCGGTAGCGTTCGCGCGCGACGGCTTCGACCGCTAGCAAGAGCACGGTCAGGGCCAGCAACTCAGGACGCAGGCGCACAAGTCGCCAGGTGAACTCGGGGGCGCTCAGCACCAGTGCGAAGGGCAGCAGGTAGCCCCACTTGCCCACGAGCCGGGCGCCGGCCGCGGCAATCAGGGTCAGGATGAAGGCGTCGAACAGCGCCAGCGCCAGGCGTCCGCCGAGTTCGGGGTCGTCCGCTGTTCCCAGCGTGGTGAAGGGAGCGAGCAGTAGGTGGAAGAGGAATTCCTTGTCGCCGAAACCACTTTCGGTAGTGGGGTCGAGCAGACTGAAGCGGACGCCCGGGAGGTCGTCGAGGAAGCCTTCCTGGGCCATTTGGCGAGCGATCGCCAGGTGGTAGTAGGCGTCCGTGTCGTAGAGAACCGGATGTGTCTGATAGACCGCCAGCGCCCCGACGAGAGTAATCAGGAAGATAGCCGCGAGTGTGAGCAGGTGCGGACGTCGGGAGAACATGACGAAGATTCTACCCAGACAGGTTCGAAGTCCAAGCGGCCGTGTCTGTGTTTTCGCGATTCCCGGCACAGGTCCTCCACCAGACGGTGCCCCACCGCGACGCGAACGTAACGGCACGGCTATGCCCGCGGATGGAACTTGTCATACAGCGATCCAAGCCGATGCTTGTGGATGTGGGTGTAGATCTCGGTCGTAGCGATGTCGCTGTGCCCGAGCAGTGTCTGGACGGCGCGCAGGTCGGCGCCGTGTTCGAGCAAGTGGGTGGCGAAGCTGTGGCGCAGCACGTGGGGGGACACTTGGTCGAGTCCCAGCGGTAGCGCGTAGCCGCGCAGGATCTTCCAGAAGCCTTGCCGCGTCATCGCCTTGCCGCGGGCGTTGACGAAGACCGCGGAATGACGCATACCAATGGACACCAAGCGGGTGCGTGCGTCCTGACGGTAGCGTGTCAGCCACAGCTGCGCCGTGTCGCCGACCGGCACCACGCGCTCCTTGCCACCCTTGCCGGAGAGCAGCAGGAAGTCGACTTCGTCGGCGCCTTCCTGACGCAGACCTTGCAGGTTGGCGAACTCCAAGCCGACCAGCTCACTCACGCGTAGGCCGGTGGCGTAGAGTAGCTCGATCATCGCCTTGTCACGCAGGCCGAGCGGCGTCGTGACGTCGGGGGCGTCGAGTAGCGCTTCGACCTGGGGCTCGGTGAGAACCTTGGGCAGTGGCCGGCCCAGCTTGGGACGCACGAGGTTGACCGAGGGGTCGTCCCTGCGTTCGCCGATCTTGACCAGGAACTGGTAGAAGCCGCGCAGCGCGGAGAGGGCGCGACTGACGGAGCGTGGGGATAGACCGTGGCGGGAGAGGTGGCGCAGGTGGCTGGCGAGATCGGTATATCCTGCCGCGGTCAAGCGGACGCCAGCGCGCTCCCGTAGGTCGCCTGAAAGGCGTTCGAGGTCGCGGCGATAACCTTCGACACTGTTCTCGGCCAGCCGACGCTCGGCGCGCAAGCTGTCGAGGAAGCGGCCGAGCAGGCGGGCGTCCGGGTCGCGCGGACGGCTGTTTGGACGCCCTGCCATGCTGCTCAGGTGTCCAGATCAGCCGTCCAGGACGAAGCTGATCTTCATCATGACGCGATACTCGGTGATCCTGCCGTTCTTGACGCCGACCTTCTGTTCCTTGATCCAGGCACCCTTGATGCCCTTGACGGTCTTGCTGGCTTTCTTGATGCCCCTCTGGACGGCGTCTTCGAAGCTCTTCTCGGAAGCAGCGCTGATCTCGATGATTTTGGCGACGGACATAAGCACCTCCTGGGTGTTACAGCACCTCGGCCCTACCAACCAGGGGGGGCTGAGGCGAGTGTTGTTGAAGTGCTTCCAGTATAGCGCGATCGTCCCTACGCAAGGGGCGTCAACCCACGGGAACGGGCTGTCGGCTCTGGTGCGCCTGGTAGAGCGCCAGGATCTCGGCCTCTTCGAGCACGGCCTGCGCTTGCTTGGCGTGGTCGAAGATGTCGCGCACCACCTCCGGGTCGGTATCCAGACCCCGCTGGCGTAGCCAGTAGACGACGTTCGACTCTCCGCTCATCGGCCCGACCTCGATCACCTGACTGCGGCCGACGTAGCTAGCCGGCACTGACGAGTAGACGCGGTCGGCCAGCCAGTCGTCTCCCTTGGCGCGCGCCTTGATGATGGCGGCGGCGTGCACGCCGGTGGCGGTGCGGAAGGCGTCGCGGCCGACCACCGGGTAGTTTTCGGGCATCGGTACACCCGTTGTGTGGGCCACCAGCTCACAGTAATCGGGTAGGCGCGTCAGGTCGCGGTCCGTCCAGCCGAGCAGCTTCATGTTGACCAGCAGCAAGTCGAGCGCCGTGTTGCCGACTCGCTCGCCGATGCCCAGGATTGTGCCGTGCAAGCGCACCGCGCCGGAGTGTGCCGCCACCAGCGCGTTCATGATGTCCAGGCCGCGGTCGCGGTGGCCGTGCCAGTCGACCTTGACGTCCTCGCCGGTCGCGTCGACCACGTCTTTGATGAAGCGCACCACGTTGGCGGTGCCGCGCGGTGTCGCGTGACCCACCGTGTCGGCGACGCACACCCGCTTGGCTCCGGCCTCGACCGCAGCAGTGTACAGCCGCCGGAGATCTTCGGGCTTGGCGCGCGTCGTGTCCTCGGTGACGTACATCACCGGCAGGCCATTGCGCACCGAGAACGACACCGCCTGCTCGGTCAGCCGCACCAGACGGTCGATGTCCCAGGCCTCGGTGTACTGGCGGATCGGGCTCGAGCCGAGGAAGCAGGCGACCTCGATGGCGATGCCGGTCTGCTGTGAGATGTCGGCGATCGGCTGGATGTCGGCCTCGAGCGTGCGCGCGGCACAGTTGGGCACGATGTCGAGCTTGTGGTCGACGATCTCCTGCACGATGCGCGTGACGTCCGAGACCACCTGCGGTCCGGCAGCCGGCAAGCCGATGTCGGCACCGTCGATGCCCAACTCGGCCATGTAGTGGACCATGCGCAGCTTGTCTTCGATCGCCGGTGTGTGCACGGACGGTGACTGTAAGCCATCACGCAGCGTCTCGTCGTCCAGCTCGATGTGCGGGAACGCGGGTGCCAGCGTCTCGCCTTCGGCGACGTTCCAGTCGTAGATCAGCTCGGACTCACGGGGGTGTTCGGACATGTCGTTCTCCTACGCTTGTAGGATTGTACGCCAAAAGTCGCGCAGGGTTGGAAGGAAGGACTTAAAGACAGGAGATCTCGAGAGCAGGAAGGGTCGCCCGTCTTCAGGACGTGCCCATCTTCAGGACGTGCCCGTCTTCAGGACATGCTCGGCCAGGAAGTCGCCAACCTCCGACGTCCCCCGCTCGCCGCCCAGGTCCGGAGTCGTGAAGTCATCGCCGATCGCCGCGATCACCGCGCCCTCGACCGCCGCGGCCGCTTCGGAATGTCCCAGCGTCTCCAGCATCAGCGCCGCCGACAGCGCCGCGCCCATCGGGTTGGCGCGGTTGGTGCCTGCGTATTTCGGCGCCGAGCCGTGCACCGGCTCGAACATCGATACGCGTCCCGGATGCAGGTTCGCCGAGGCTGCCAGCCCCAGGCCACCCTGTAGCGCCGCACCCAGATCGGTGACGATGTCGCCGAACATGTTGTTCGTCACGATCACTTCGAAACGCTCCGGTGCGCGCACCATCTGCATGGTCAGCGCGTCGACGTAGAGGTGTGACGTCTCGATGCCCGGATAGTCCTCGGCCACCTCGGCGAAACAGCGCTGCCACAGCCCGTGCGCGTGCTGCATGACGTTCGACTTGTCGGCCATGCACACCTGCGTCTTGCCGTGCGCCACAGCCCAGTCGAAGGCCGCGCGCAGGATCCGCTCGACGCCCTTGCGGGTGTGGATCTCCTCCTGCACCGCGATCTCGTCCGGCGTGCCCTTCTTGAAGGTGCCGCCGACGCCCACATAGGCGCCCTCGGTGTTCTCACGGAAGACGACGAAATCGATGTCGTCGGCGCTCTTGCCTTTGAGCGGACACAGGCGCTCGTCGTAGATCTTCACCGGTCGCAGGTTGATGTAGAGATCGAGCCCGAAGCGGATGCCGAGCAAGATGTCCTTGGCGTGCGCCATGTCGGGCACGCGCGGATCGCCGTACGCCCCGATGAAGATCGCCGCGTAGTTGTCGCGGAAGTCGTCCAGCGCCCCGGCGGGCATCGACTCACCCGTCTCCAGATAGCGGTCGGCATCCCAGGGCAGCGATACCAGCTCGAGCGGTAGAGCCCACCGCTCCTGCGCTGCCTGCAACAGTTTGACGGCCTCTGCCGTCACGTCCTTGCCGATGCCGTCACCGGGCAGCAAGGCGATGCGCTGCGGGCGCTGGTTGCGCGGGTCGTGAGTGTTGTCAGAAGTAGGGGGTGAGGACGCGGATTCTGGCGTGCGCATGGGCGAGATGGTAGCACAGGAGATTGCAGGTATTGGTGCGTCGAAACGACGCTCACGCACACCGCTTGCGGCGCGTCTCTGGTGCCTCGCTAGTCCTCTGGGCTTGCCAACCCGGCGATCCGTCTCGCTTCTTCACGGACCCGACGTTAGTACCACCAGCGGATCCCCCAACAGCCCATACGTGAACGGCACATGGACGCGCGCATCGCCTGCCGCCAGGTAGGCAGCGAGCGCGGCTCGCACGGCATCTCCCAGTGGCTCCCCTCCCATCACACGCGGTAGGAACTCCTCACCCAATCGCACGCCGTCTTCGTTGAAGGCGAAGCCGGTGGGAGCCCACAGCGCGACGACACCGCCGTTGGGAGCCATCACCAATTGCTCGCTCAGCGTGTCGAAGAGCACGCGGTCGAAGCGGCCGAGGGCGCAGGTGAGGGCGCTGAGGATGGGGGTGCGGCCGGCGTTGCTCAAGCTTGCGATGTCGCTGCTGTGGAGTAGGCCAGCGCTATCACCGAGCTGGGTGAGATTGGCATGGCCGAGGAAGTTGACGAGCAGGGCGCCGCTGTTGAGTTGGTCGAGCAGCTGCTTCCGTGCCGCGGCTTCTCCCAGGGTATCGACATAGATGCGCTCGATCTCGAGCTGCTGTGGCACAAGACCGAGCAGGCTCTCACTGTCGTCGACGAACTCGCCGCCCTCGTCGACGGCGTCGGCGATCCACAGGCTGCGACGCTTCCAGGTGTTGAAGTTGGCGGTTTCGAAGGCTTGGACTTTGGCGACGTAGGCGGCCAGCTCGGCGTTGGTGCGAGCCGGGACACGGCCGAGGGCGACTTCGGGAACGCCGTCGTTACCGGTCAGATCAGCGATTCGATGATCCGAGGGGAAGAGGCCTTCGGGGGTGGACGTCATCGGTGACGGCAGCAGGTTGCCGCCGAAGCCGAGACGGTCCTTGAAGTCGAAGGAGCTGTCGCCCGCCAGCAGGACGTGGGTCGGCGCGACCGCCCAGGTAGCGCGGGCGTGGGCGAGGAAGTTGCGGATGGCCCACGGGCTGGTGCGACCGCCGTTGAATTCGTCGTAGATGTCCTGGACGCGTACGCGCAGTGCCTCGACGCCCTGCCCCTGCCGATAGGCAACGAGGTCGTCGGCTGCGGTTTCCAGTCCGGATGCAGCGAGGACGAGGTAGCTGGCGCGGTTGGTGGCATTCTGCAGGTCGCTCGGCGAATCGGGCTCGGGAGGCACGACGCGGGCGGTGGCGCGGGATTGTACGAGGTAGTGATGGCCGGGGACGGTCTGGAAGCTGACCTGGTAAGCGCCGGTGCCATCTGCCTGTGGTACGCCGTTGGTCACTTCGATCGGTTGTTGCGCATCGGTGACGTCCCAGACGCTCAGAGTGTCGACGCTGAAGCCGTGGGCCGTCAGGCTGGTGCCGTTGGCGGGCGCCAGAAGTCGATCGTCTTGGGCCTGGTAGGTCCGCTGGTAGGCAAGGTCGAGGGCGTCCAAGTAGAAGATCTCCGAGGCGATACCGCTGGCAGCCGGGGTGTGGATCTCCAGAGTGTTGGCGCTGTCGTTGAGCAGGTTCTGTGCGAACGTGAGGTTGAGTTCATGGGCAGTACTACCGTCCCAGCTACTGCTGCCGATAGCGGTGCCGTTGAGTCGCACCTCGACCTGATGATCCAGGGCGATATCCGCGTCGCTGGTCTCGGCCTGGAGGTGGACGCGCAAAGAGGCGTTGGCACTGGTGTCTATGCGCCCAGGAGTCGGTAGGTCGACGCTCATGGTGTCGATGCCGGCACCAGCTGCCGGAGTCACATTGACGGCGCTCCAGAACCAGAAGTCGCTGTCCGGGTCGGTGATGACCGAGGTCAGCGGGGCAAACTCCTCCTCGAAGCGTTCCTGAGCGACGTAGCTCTGGTTGACGTTCGCCGCGGGTGCGCCGGCCGCTACCGTGGCCATGCGCACGCCGGGGCCATACTCCAGCCAGTAGACGTTGTGCGAGGTGTAGTGCCCGTCCGGGTGATCGTCCGGTAGGCTCTGGCCGAAGAAGTCGAGGCCGAGAATCTCACCGCTGTCGGCGTCCATCACGGGCAGCCAGGCGAAGCCCTCGGCGCCGAGGACCTCGGGGTCTTGCTGCCAGGCACAGAGGTTGCCGCTCTCGAAGCCGTCGAGCAAGATCTGGTCGCCGACAGGGGGCGGGACACACGGCACGGGGACCGGCGAGCTGATGCCACCTTGGTGCAGGCGCAGCCAACCGCGAGCGATCCAGCTCTGCACATCCTCGACGCTGAAGCCGCTGCCGAAGGCCTCGGCGATGGCGGTGGCGGTCAGGAAGTGCAAGCCGTCATCGGCGACGCGCAGGCGCAGGCGCTGGACGGTGATGCCTGCGTCGGGCAGTACTGGGGCAGCGTCGCTGGTGGTCTGCAGACGAGGGGAGGCGGGTGGGTTGGCGGCCCGCTCATATCCGATCGGAGCCGGGCGGGAGCTGGCGGTGGCGGGATCGAGCTCGACGTCGAGGCGGCCGAGGGTACGGAGGGTGCCGTCGATCTCGATCTCCTGCAGGAGGTAGGCCACGGCCATGCCGAAGGTCGGGGCGGCGTCGACGATGCGATAAGCACCGCCCGTGACCGATTCGAGCGCCGGCAGCAGCCCTTGGCCGAGGCTGTGACGCACGGGGCGCCACTCAGGTGCCGGATGCGCAGCCGACGCGGCGGGTGTGCGCAGCAGGCGGAAGCCGGCGGTGCGGTGCTCGAAGCTAGTGTTCCAGTCTAGAACCACCTGGCCCTCGGCGATGTAGGCCTCGAAGTGGCGCAGCATGGCGAACGTCGCGGCCGCCAGCAGGTTGGTAGCGGTGATGCTATCCGTCTCGCCGCTGTTGACGGAGGTGGCGGTGAGCGTGACGGGATCGCGGTAGGACGGCTGCAGCGGATCGACGGCGCGGCGGATCTCGTAGGCCAGCTCGGTGCTGGCGGCGACAGCGACGTCCGGGTTGCCGTCGGTGTCGAGGTCATAGGCCGGGTCGACACTGTCCCAGGTGCCGTCGCCGTCGCTGTCGGTGGCGATGACGGTGTCGGGTGTGCCGTCGGCATTGGTGTCGATCACCAGCTGTGTCGGGTGGTTGAGGCCGTCGAGGCCGAGGAAGACGGACGCGCCGACGGTGAACTCGAAGCGGTCGGCGCTGTCGGTCAGGTTCTTGATCGTGCCCGGGAAAATGGCGGTGTCGCCTGGGTCGACCAGTAGCGTGCCGCCGCCGCTCAGATCGTGGGTGGTGGCGGGCAGCAGGGTCGTCGTGTCCGTAGCGGCATCGAACAGGGCGGGGTCGGTCTGCGAGATGGCGGTCAGGTGGACGACGTCGACGTCGTCAGCCGTGGCACCTCCAGGGGCATCGACGACAACGAAGATGGTCTGTAGCTGGCCGTCGGCGAGCAGTAGGGTGTTGTTGATCGCGACGTCGACGCCGGGGCTGTAGACACCGTCACCGTTGGAGTCGTTGTAGATGGTCGCGGTCCACCCGGGCAGGGTCGGGAACGCCGTCAGGTCGAAGGTGTCGGCGGCGCCGGTGTTGTTGGTCACGGAGTGCGTGTAGGCGATCGAGCCGCCGGCGGTCACCACGCCGCTCTGGTCCGGGGTCAGGATGACCGGGCCGACGTCTGGGCTGTCGACGATCGTGGTCTCGTCGGTGGCGAAGGCTGAGGGGCCGTTGGCACGGTCGGACGTGGCGGTGAGCGTTGTGGTCTCCTGGGTGCCAACCGCTGTGCCACCTGGCACGTTGACGCGCACGCGGTACTCGGTAGATTCACCCGGGTTGAGCGTTCCGGTGTTGATGGTCACGCCGCCGTCCCACACGCCATCACCGTTGCTGTCGGTGGCGATGACGGTGCCGGTAGCGGGGTCGATCAACTCGACGGTGTAGCCGAGTTCGCTGGTCAGCGTCAGGTCGTAGGCGTCGGCGTCCTGGCCGGTGTTGGTCACCACATGGGTGTAGGTGACGCTGCCGCCAGCTACGGTAAAGCCAGCGTTGTTCGGCTCGACGGTGACTGCCAGACGCACCACGTCGTCGGTGACGCTGGCCTGCAAAGGTGGTTGCTGATCGGTATCGAGCGTTGCCGTGTTGGCGATCTGGCTGATGCCGCCGGCCAGGGGATCGTCGACCACGACCTGGAAGGTGATGGTGAGACTGGCGCCCGGCGGCAGGCTGTAGCCGTCGCCGAGAACGACCAGGTTGGCGGGGTCACCGCCGACCACAGTGCTACCGCCGGTGATGGCGGAGAAGTCGATGCCTTGCACCCAGGCTGGGAAGTTCTGCCCGGAGCGGCGACGTTCCAGACGCACGGTCGTGTCGTTGAGGTAGCGGGCCGAGAACATCGGACGCGGGTAGGCGGTGCCGGTGCCGTTCTGACCGTTGGTGACCAGGGCCATCCTTTGGCTTGTCGCGCTGTCGACCGGCATATCGACCACAATGCTGCCGCTGTCGCCGTCGGCCTTGAACCTGTAGTCCACTGCCAGGTCCGGGTGGCTCAGGGTCCAGACTTCGAAATCGATCGCGTTGCCGGCCACTTCGATCCCGGCGGCGACCAGCGTTTCGCTGGCATTCTGGTTGACGCCGTTGCCGAGCGTTACCAGCACGGCCTCGGCGGCGTCGCCGATGCCGTTGTCATTGGTGTGCCCGGTGCCCCACACCCAGGTCTGGTCGCGATTGACGGCGCTGATCGCGGCAGTGTTGTACTCGTCCACTGCGTCGGCGCCGTCGCCACCGTTGCCGCCCTGGACGCGCACGCGCTGGACATTCCATGCCGAGCCCCAGTCGACCACCATGACGGTGCTGGTGGCGGTCGAGAGAGTGGCGCCACCGGCATCACGGGTCCAGTTGATCTGGTCGCTGCCGGACGGGAAGAGGCGGGCATGGCAGACCTTGGTGTTGTTCTGGTTGGTTTCGGAGGTATCGCAGCCGGCACCGTTGAAGCCGCCCACCAGCTGCACTTGATTGATGTCCGACCAGGTGCTGGCCGAGGTGGCGTTGCCGCTGGTGGCGGCGCCGGTGTGTGCGACTCGACGGACGTCGAGCAGGTTGAAACCGTTGGTCGCACAATCTGCGATGCACTCGACGACGGTGACCACGCCGACCCAGGAGTTCACCGCATTGCCGCGTTCGAAGCGCAGCACGTCTGCTCCTGCCGAGGTGCCGAGCTGGCCGGTGCCGAAGGGATCCTGGGTCAGGGCTGCGTAGTTCTCGTCCGGGCCACGGTTGCCGTTACCAGAGCCGTCGCCGTCGCTACCCTGGGCGACGACGAAGTACTCGGTCGCCAAGGCCTGGTTTAGCGTCAGATCATGGAAGGTGCCGCTGAAGGTACCCGGTGCCAGGTAGTACTCGGTCACCCGCATCACGGCGGAGTTCAGCGTGACGAGGGTGCTGCCTGGTACAGCGCTGGTCCCGGTGGGGAGCGGGTCGCTGACGCTGACGCCGGTCTGGGTTGTCATCGAGGTGTTGACGGCGGTCAGCGTGTAGGTCACGGTCTGTCCGGGAACCACCTCGCCGTTGGGGGCATCGGAAGTCTTGCTGAAGGTCAGCGGATCCGGCTCGTAGCCCACCGGCGTCGTCGCCACCGTGCCGCCCGCGATGACGGCCAGAGTCTGGGGGTCGTTGGCGGTGGATAGCGTGACGTTGGCCGGGAAGTCCGGATCCGTCTCGTCGACGTTCACCGTCGCTTGGGTGTTGCACAGGCGTACATTGTCGACGTAGAAGTTGTCCGAGCCGGAGCTGAAGCCACCGGTGGTGATGAAGCGGAAAACCACCGGATTGTCAGGTAGCTGGGCACTGTCGAGCGGGAGGCTGGCGCTTTGCCAGGTGGCGTCGCTGCCACCAGGATCCGGGTAGGTGGCGAGCACGTCGTTGAAGGTGCCGTCGTTGTCATAGTCGATGTCCAGCGTCACGACGTCGCCGCCCTCGAAACTCTCGCGCCGGTAGTTGAAGCTGAGCGTCGCCAGGCCGGAAGTGAAGCCGGCAGCGCCACTGAGGTCTGCGGCGCGCGTGAAGCCCTTGCTCGGTGTGGAGCCGGGACCGTCTTCGATCACCAGGCTGTTGCCGAAGACGGCCAGCGGATCGGTTGTCACCAGCATCGTGGCGGTGGTGGGATCCTGGTCGGCATCGCCCTGGTCGGTGAATTCGGTCCAGGGGGTAGCGCTCCAGTCCAGGCCGCCGTCGTTGCCGTTGTACGCCACGCTGCCGAAACCGTCTGCATAGCAGGCCAAAGCCACGGTGGCGATGTAGTCGCCGTTGGCGTCGGTGGTGACGGTCTGGATGGCGCCGGTCGAGTCGGTGACGGTGACGTCGATGTTCGCCAGGTCCGGCTCGCCGCCGTTCTGCACACCGTTGCCGTCGAGGTCGAGGAAGACGTGGCCGGTGATCTCGGCATCGCCGACGATCGGGGCCTGCACCAGGTTGGTGAAGGTAGGCAGAACTTCGGTCGAGGTGACGGTGGCCTGGTTGCTCACGGTCAACCCGACGGTGCCGGGATCGACCTGCACCTGGAAGCGGAACGTGACTTCCTCGCCCGGGCCGAGCGTTGCCACCAGCAGTTCCAGGCGGTCGACGAATTCGGTACCCTCGTCGGCATCGGCGGCGTCAGTGACCGAGGCGAAGGGGGCGATGTTGCGGCGCCAGGTCATCGACTCGCTGAGGTAGGTGGCGTTGGCCGGAAATAGGTCGACGATGCGCACGTTGTTCGCCGTGCCGTTGCCGATGTTGTCAACCGTGATCTCGAAGGTCGCGATCTCGTTCGGGTGCAGCAGGCCCGGGCCGGTCTTGGCCGCCACCAAGTTGGGGCCGACCAGGGTGGTGGTCACTTCGTTGGACGGGAAGAGCGGCGTCTGACTGCTCTCGTACCCGGCCTGGTTGTCGATCTGTGTGCCGGCGGGCAGGCCGGGGTTGACTGTCACCTGGAAGCTGAGTGAATAGGGGCCGCCCGGGGGCAAGTTCGCCGTGGTCCACTCGATGGCGTTCTGGCCCGCGTTGTAGGCGCCCACGAAGGGGGCGGTGGTGGTGATGCTGGCGGGCAGGAAGGTGGTATTGGGTGGAATCGCGTCGCTGACCGTGACGTTGGTCTCGGCGACCAGGCCGTTGTGGTGCAGGGTCAGCGTGTAGGTGAGCACTTCGCCGGCCTCGGGCGTGCCGTCGTCGGTCACCGCTTTGGTCAGTGTCAAGTCCGCTTGTACCACCTCGGCGGTGTCGAGGGGCGAGAACGTACTACCGCCCAGGGAGCCCTCGCCGTGCCCCTCGTTGGTCAGCGAGCGTGGTGTGCCGCCGGGGGCCGCCGGGATGTTGATCGAGTAGCGAACGGTGATCGTCTGGTTGGTCTGCAGCGTGTTGGGGAGCAGGCCCCAATCGAGGCGGTCGCGGCCGCTGCCGGGGTCGATCGAGAAGGCAGGGTCGGTAGTGCTCTGGCTCAGGTTCGGATAGGTGATCAGGGTCGAGCCGGGGACGTAGTCGGCGGTGGTGACGCCCGGTGGCAGCAGGTCGTAGATCTGGACGCCGGTCATCGGTCCCGAGTTGAAAGCGGAGAGCGTCAGGGTGTAGGTCGCGATGCCGCCAGCGGTGGGCAGCACCGGCGTGTCGACGCTCTTCTCGAGCACCAGCACCGGATCGAGGAACAGCTGGTTGATCGGGTAGATGGCGTAGCCGGTGTCCTGGATCGGGTCAGGTCCGGTCGCCTGGTCAGTGTCCTGGCCGTAGGCCACCGCCACCGGTTTGTTGGCGACCACCAACGTGCCGGTGTTGTCGTAGTCGTTGAGGTCGTAGACGCGCAGCGATTGCAGGGCGTTGATCAGGTAGGTGTTGTTCGGCAGCGGTGCCGCGTCGGGGAAGTCGTCGCCGTCGAGGTCGATGACGTCGAAGATCCCGTCGTTGTCGAAGTCGATCTGGACTCGCGTGCTGTCGACGGTCGCCGAGACGAAGATTGGTGAGCGGTTGAGCGGGTCACAGACGCCGGGTCCAGCGGGGGGGATGGTGCAGTTGGCGTCGTTGGCCAGGCGTTGGGCCGCCTGACTCTGGAAGCCGGGATTGTTGACGCCGGGCGCAAAGGGAATCGTGTAGGTGGCGGTGACGAACTCACGCGACAGCCAGGAGTGCCCCCAGTCGTTGGCGGGGCTCTGGTGACTGTAGGCCGACACACCCCAGAAGCGGCGATCGCTGGTCATGCGCACCGTCGAGTTGGCGGGGACGAAGCGCCCTGTGCCGGTGAAGTAGTCGACGCTCGCGTTGGGCGGCACGTTGATCACGACGGTGCCGACGCTGTCGGTCGCGGTCACGGCCAGGCTGTTGAGCGGGTCGGGGTTGAAGATGTACAGGTTGAGAGGCCGGCTGCCCTGCAGCACCGGGTCGTCGCCCGGAGCCGTGATGATGTAGTCGGTGGAGTGCAGGATGTCGGGTAGCAGGCTGTAGAAGCGCGTGGCGAAGGTGCCGTCGCCGCCGGTGAAGATGAGACCGGCGATCGGTCCGGTGGTGGCGATGCGGGTACCGGCGTTGACCGTGATACCGGTCGCGGCGACACCGTCGATGAAGCCGCGTGAGCTGTAGTGCTGGCCGCGGTTGAGCGTGAACGCGACGTTGCCGGCTCCGGGAGAGTTGATGTTGACCTGCGTGTTGTCGTCGAAGGCGATCAGGTTGAGGTCGACGTACTTGAACGGCTCGGTCAGCGTGTTGTCACCGGTGTAGATGTCCTCGCCGATCGGGATGGTGTAGGCGGTCGCGTTGGCGACCGCTTGACGCGGGATGATCTCGGTGGCACCGCCGATGAAGGGCGATAGTGGATCCTGTGGATGCACTAGCGACAGCGGCCCGCCACTCGACACCAGCAGGTCTCCGCCGTCGAAGCGAATATCGACTGCCGAGCGCGGGTTGACCGGTACCGAGCACTGCGTGTCGTTGGGCGGCGCCGCGCAGCCCAAGCCCTGGTCGGAATTGAAGTTGACGAAGCTGCCGGCGAAAAGTACGTCGTCGTTGGTACCGTTGCAGGGAGCAATGCGCGGATCCGTGGTGAAATCGCAGGCGCGGCCGTTGGCGTTGTTGCTGTCACCGATCACCAGCGTCGTGGCCTGCACCGGATTGAGGACGTCCGCCTCCAGGCCGTCCTCCCAATGATCGTAGGTGACCACCTGGTTGTCGGCCGATGCGGTGGCACTGACCACCGAGTTCATGCCGTTGGCGAACGCCGGGCCGCCCTCGCCGGTCTGCACGCGCGTCAGCATGTCCCACACGTGCTGCTCGTAGCCGAGCACGAAGTACTCCTGGAAGCCGGTAGGGACTGTCTGAGCGCGGGCGTCAAAGCCCGGGATCGAGCAGAGGCCGCAGCTCAGGAGCAGGGCGAGGGCGAGAAGTCGGGCCAAGCGGCTGTGCGCTTTCATGACAGCACCTCCGAGGAAGAACGCAGACAAGACGAAGAGGAGAGGGGGCGGCAGAAGGCCGAGCGGAAGGGGCGCTCGCCTCTGATATAAGGCGGTATGAATCCGCATCGTTCGAGCGAGCACGAGACCGCGCCAGGGCTGCCCCAGGAGATGCCCGTCGTGCCCGAACTCGCTATGGAGCTACTGGGTGAGGGTCTGGATGTCGCGCTGCGCGTGACCGGTTCCAGCATGTCGCCGTTCTTACGCAGTGGTGACATCGTCACGGTGGTACCGATCGCTACCCGCAAGCCGCGAGTGGGAGACATCGTTGTGCGCCGGCATGGAGTGCGCTTGCTCGTCCACCGCCTGATCGCCATCCAGACGCCAGAGCCAGAGATGCACTGGCAGACGCGCGGCGACGCGGTGGCCTGGCCGGACCCAGCGGTCGAGGGGGACGAAGTTCTGGGTGTGGTGGTCGGCGTCGAGCCGAAAGGGGCTGTGCGGCGCTGTAGCCTCGGGGCTGGCCGCCGGCTGATCGCCTGGCTGTCGGCGCACGGACTGCTGCTACCGTTGCTGGTTCCGGTGCGCATCGTCTACCGCTCCCTGGTGTGGCTGGGGTCGCGGAAGAGTGGTTCCAACAAGTCCAGCGCTGACGGTTCGGGCCGGAAGCTCAACTCGTAGGCTGGTACCGTGGCGACGAGCTCGGCGCACACGTCCAGCGCTGCCTCCATGCGCACGCCATCGAACCACAGGATGGACGATACCGGCAGCAGACGATCGAGCGCCTGGGCCGGACTGAGCGGGGTGAGCGTGTCGTGCGGGGCCCCCTCGTCGGCGTGGCGCAGGAAGACCAGCGCGGCGAGCGGCGCCGAAGCGGGTACTGCCATGCGGCCTTCGCCGGGCCAGGGGGTGCCGTAGAGTCGCGGGCCGGCGCTGTCCTGGCGCAGCACGACGCGGTCGTCACTGAGCACCTCGAGGTGCGCGTGAGTGGCGGCGAGACGGGAGATCGTCGTCTTGCCGGCTCCCGATTTGCCGGCGCACAAGATCGCCCGACCGCAGTGGAACAGCCCCGCGGCATGGCACACGAAGCCTCCGTGCGAGGGTAGCAGGAAGTCGAGCAGCAACTGGTCGAGCGGGTAGTGCAGCGGGTTCTGCAGCAGCCCGCGCTGCGTGGACGGTGCCTCGACATCGCCGTGGCACAGCTGCCGTCCGCAGTGCACGGTGATCCTCCGGCAACGAGCAGGATCGGCGGCGAAGCGGGCTAGCCACAAGTAGTCGCTCCGCGTGATCGGCGAGGCTGACTCCGTTGGGGCTGGCCCTCTCGGGAGCGGCGCTGGTATCGAGAGACGCAGCAGCAGGTCGTCGCCGTCGCGCCGCACCTGCCAGGTTTCCTCGGTGTCGAAGACGCGGGGTAGCTCTTCGAAGGTGGCAGCCTGGCTGAGGCGGGGGGGCTCCAGGGTCAGCTCGACCGCCACGTCCGACGGGCAGTCGTGGCTTCCCGGCGGGGCGAGCCCGAGGAAGCCGTCGTAGGCCGGGTCGGTCTCGACCAACTGCCAGCCCTCGGGCACCGTCGCTTGCAGGCTCAGGCCACCGACATCGAGTCGCCAGCGGGTGCAATCTTGCCCCGGACGCGGCGAGGGTGCCTGCGAAGGCATCTGGGAGGGGGACGCCTCGCTCGATCGTGGGCTGACGTGGAAATCCTTGTGTTCGCTGACGTCAACGGGCATCGGTCGTCTCGGGCTGCGCGAGCAGACCCGCCTCCGCGAATTCGTCGAGCAGGCTCAGCAGGTCGCGCTGCGCTACGTCGGCTTCGACTTCGAAGTGCTCCAGCACCGCGCTGTGCACGGCGGCCACATCGCGGGAGCCGTCGAGCTGTTGCCAGATGAAGTGGGCTACCGGGTCGAGCACGAAGAGCTGCTGCAGCTGTGCCAGGCGTCCACGCACCGGTACCAACAGCGTCTCCCCCGCGATCTCGCGCGTCACCACTGCCGGGTTCTGCCGCGGTGTCATGGCTAGGACCCTTCTGCGAAGCAACTCGACGACAGGCAACTAGCCGGACTCAGCGGGCCGGCGGCGCCCGACATCTTGCAGCCGACGGCCAGCACTTCGTCGGCGGCCAGGTGGATCGTACGCAGCCGCGGTTGCTGGTAAGGCAATCTACCCTTGGCACGTGGCCCGGCAGGAGAGGAAGAAGGAAAATCAGACATCAAGTCATCCCATCCAAAGAGAGCCCAGGGTCACGAGCCGGGGTCGGCGGGTGCACCATGGCTGCAACTACAGCCGGTGCCGCAGCCGCCCTGAGCGGTTGAATTGGCCGATCGCAGGACCGGTAGCAGTCCGGAGTGTTGGGCAACGGGCATTGAGGGGGGGCACTCTTGGAGCCCCTTGGGGTGTCCCTCTTGGTGTCGGAGTGCCCGCCGCCGCGCCAGTCGCCGCGCTTCGGCTTCCGGTGAGCCTTGCTTGGCAGCCTGGATCGACGCCCAGCGGTGGCGCGTCGTCTCGCAGACGTAGTCCGACTTGACGTCCTCGGCCTCGTTCTCCAGGCGGTTGAAGGCCGGGCAGCCGCCACACGCCACCTGCATCTCGCAGCTGTTGCAGCCGTAGCCTTCGCGCGGTTGCTTGCTGCGCAGCTGTACCAGCTCATCGCTCCACAGCGCTTCGAAGCTCTTGTCCGCCAGCGAGTGCCGGTACTGCGTGGTCATCAAGCAGGGCGCGGCGTAGCCCAGCGGGTCGATGTAGAAGTTGGTGACGCCGGCGCCGCAGGTGTACAGCTTGTCCGAGGCCGCTGGCTGATGGCGGTCCGTGTAGTCGACCCAGCGTTCGAGTTGCCGCGGGTCCGACAGCTCTAGCTCGATCGCCTCGCGCGGCTCGACACGCAGGTCCAGCGGCTCGTGATCGTGGTTGGGTAGGCAGGGGAAAATCGCGGAATCGACCCGGAAGCCGACGCCGCGTGCCTCGGCGAACGCGCGCATCGCCGGCAGCTCGTCTTTGTTGATCGACATCAGGACCGTCTTGAGCGCATATGGCACGCCGCCGTCGCGCAACCGGTCGAGACCGCGCAGGAACTTCGGGAACGATCCCGGTATCCGCGTCACCGTCTCGTAGACTTGAGCGCTGGCGCCGTACATAGAGACGTCCACCTTGGTCGGCGGATACTCCTGGAACAGCTCGACGATGGCGTCGGTGACCAGGATACCGTCACAGAAGACGGTCACCAGCAGGCCGCGCTCGCGGGCGTGGCGGTAGATCTCGGGGAAATCCTTGCGCACCATCGGATCACCGCCGGTGATCGTCAGGTTGAGACAGCCGCTGGCGGCGATCTCGTCGATCACCTCCTTGACCCGCGCGGTCGACATCTCCTGGCTGCGTTTCTTGCGCTGCTCTTCCTGGGGCCCCAGGTAGCAGTGCACGCACTTGAGATTGCAGCTGGTGGTCAGCTCCAGGATGCCGGAGATCGGCACGCGCTCGCGCGCCATGCGACGCCGGAAGGCGTTCAGCCAGGCGACGTTACTGGTCGGCTCAGAACTAGCCGGCACTGGACTTTGAGAATCGCTTCGGCTGCTAAAGGTATCCGGGTGCAGCTCAACACTGGGCGTCTCGCCCAGGGCGCTAGTCATCGGATTTTCCACTGCACGTACCTCGTTGGCGAGGTGAAATAAATGGATGGCGAATGACCACCCAAGACGGCACCAAGGGGGGGACCTCGGAACTCGAATAGGAATAATACCCGGAAGTTGTGGTTCTGGCTAGCTTTGCGTGGGTCCGAGGCATGCCCCGCGGGCCCCTGAGGGGCGCTGTGCCGAGAGTCAGCCGCCGCTCAGTAGGTCGCGGCGCTCGGCACGCAGTTGCTGGAGCCGACGCAGTCGCTGCTCACGCTGTGCCGCCACCCAGACCTCGTGATCGATCGCTTCACCCTCGACAATACGGTAGACACGCGGCCATTTCTGCACATCGCCGCGTTCGTCGAACTGCAGCATGCCGGTGGCGCCCTGCAGGTCGCTCAGGCTGCGCAGGCCCTTCCAGAAGTTGGTGGGACGGTCCGAGCCGTTCTGCAGCGCTTGGCAGAAGACCAGCATGGCGTCGTAGCCGTGCGCGGCGTAGATGTCAGGCATGTCGTCGTACTGGGCCTGGTAGGCCTCGACGAAGCTGGCCAGCCGGTCGCTGTTGGGGTGGCTCGGGTCGTAGGGTGGGTAGGTGATGTAGATGCTCTCGCCGCGACCACCGGCAGTGGTGATCGAGGCGCTGGTGGCGAAGGCGGAGGCAGTCAGGATGTGGCCACGAAAGCCGCGCTGGCGCAGCAGTTCGATCTGTTGGCTCAACACCCCCGCGTAGTCGGCGAGGTAGACGGCGTCCGGCCGGTGCTTCGTGACACGGCTGACCAACTCCGCGAAGTCCACGGTGGCGGCCGGATACGAGAGGGTCTCGACGACCTTGCCGCCGTTCTGCTCGAAGGCGCGTACGAACTCCGTCTGGATGCCTTGCGCGTAGTCGCTGTCCGCGGCCAGCGTGACGACGTCGTTCAGTTTGAGCGTCTTGCGCGCGTACTCGCCCAGCTTCATGCCTTCGCGATAGTCCGACGTCCACACGCGGTAGAAGCGTGGAGAACTCTGCGTCAGGTTGGAGGTCGAGGCCCAGGGCGACAGCAGCACGCGGTTGTACTCGTCCGCTGTCGTGATCATTGCTTGCGCCTCCCCGGTCGTCACGCCGCCAATGACTGCCCAAGTGCCCTCGTCATACTCGGAAGCGAGCAGAGACTGGGCTTTCTGCGGGTCACTCTGCGAGTCGCGGATTTCCATCACGATCGAGGGTGAACCGGGATCGGCCTGGCATTCCTGGAGGCCGACGTCGATTCCGCGGCGAATCACCTCGCCGTAGCCTTGCCATTCGCCGGAAAGGGGCAGCACCGCACTCAAGCGCACCGTGTCGTTGCCGCGGCAGCCGCTGAGCGCGGTCACGGCGAGCAGTGTCAGAGCGAGGAGTGAGGGGCGGTTGTGCCTGATCATGAGGACCCTTTCTGTGATGGTCGGGCAATCGGATTCGCGCAGAGCGAGTCTGCTGCCTCGGTGCACCAGCGTTTCTGGCTGGCGGCGATGTCATGAGAAACAACAGGCACGGGACAGCCGCTATTCCTCGGCCTTCGGTGGTGCGTTCCCTGTGCGCGGATCGGGAGTCATCACGGCTCCAGATAAGTTCGACTTTCGGCTTTCCCGAGAGACTATTTCGATTGACGTTGGATTCAAAGACGTTGTACAGTGCAGGTTCTCCCGCAATGAGGAGATCACTGTGGAGGTTTGGAGACCATCGGCAATTCGGTCGAAACTGTTGAACCTCCCAAGATCCATAGCAAAAACAAGTTTCACAGGTTGCTCGGAGAGGGGCGTCTATCCTACGCCGTGACAAGAGATCCCTGTGAATTTGCCGCTACGGTACAAGTATCAGGTCGCTTCATGGATGCACGACAGCCAGCGAAGACTTGGAAGTCCTCGGGCACGTGATTTCCCCCAAAGTGAAGGGCCACGACAAGGAGATGTCAGAATGAAGAAGCTAGCCTTCTGCCTCGCGCTGGTGGCCCTGCTGAGCCTGGGCGTGCAGGCGCACGCCGAGATCGGCGCCATTGACGCCGTCCCGGCTTCCACCCTGCTGCTGCCCTATTTCCAGGTCAGCCCGGGTGTGACCACCCTGTTCTCGATCAACAACGCCTCGGCCGCTCCGCAGGTCGCCCACGTCACCCTGTGGACCAACCTGTCGCGTCCGACCCTCGACTTCACCGTCTACCTGACCGGTTACGACGTCATCACCATCAACCTGAACGACCTGTTCAGCACTGGTGCGATCCCGGTGACCGGCCCGAACCGCGACCAGTCGACTGCGACCCAGGTCGACGTCAGCGGCGCGGCTCCTGGTGACTTCTCGTTCGCCGATGCGGCGTTCCCGAACTGCGTGTTCCCGCTGCCGGCGAACATCCCGAGCTCGCTGCTGAGCTACATCCAGAACGTCCACAACGGTCAGGCTGCCCCGAACGGCTTCCTGAACTCGGGTCTCTGCGGCGGCACGCCGCAGGATGCCGACACCTACGTCGGTTACCTCACCGTTGACGTGGTCAACAACTGCTCGACCGACTTCCCGAGCACCGCGGGTTACTTCGCGGATGCCGGTACCGGTACCGCTGGCAACCAGAACGTCCTGTGGGGCGACTGGTTCCTGGTCGACGTGGCCAACGCCTTCGCCTTCGGTGAGAACCTGATTCACATCGAGGCCACCGGTTCTGTCGGCACGGGCGCGGCGGTTCCGAACGCTGGCTTCTGGGCTGTCAACGACTACACCTTCTACGGCCGTTACGTCGCCGGCACCG
>CBDUPA010000028.1:0-66926 GCA_965368975.1 uncultured bacterium
GACCTGCCTACACAAGGGCTGTGGCCGCGAGTGTCTGCATACGGAGATTGGGTTCTACCCGGCCGCGCCGGCAAGCGCGAGCACGGACCTGGTGCCCGACCCGAAGTGGAAGGAGCGCGCCGATATGCGCAACTGGCGTCTGCACCTGACGCGCTTCGACATGGCGTGCGAGATCTACATTCAGAGCCTGCCGACGTGGGCCGTGAACCTGATGATCCGAACCGGCACCGGGGGTAGCGATGGCTTCGCCGCTGGCATGGTGCGGCGGTGGGCTCAGCACTCCGGCGGCGGGAAGGTACGCAAGGGCATCTTGCGCGACAAGTATGGCGGCCAGGTGGCCACCCAGGAAGAACGCGACGTGTTCGTGAAGTGCGGTGTTCCGTGGGTAGCACCCGAGCGGCGGCAGAGTGCTCAGCAGGTGTGGGACCTGGCGGCCGCGCAGACGGCGAAGGAGCGACGGAGCCGGGCAAAGACGATTCGGTGTATGCGCTACTCGGTGTCGGCCTAGGCGTCGTCTTCGCTCTCTGATTCGGGATCGGGGATCGGTTCGCCGAGGTCATCCCGTGCCGCTTCAAGAGCAACCCAACGCATGTACCCGGCGATGGTTGCTTGGCGCCTGGAGGCTGCCTTCTCGATGAACGCCTTGTGGGTTGGGCTGAGCCGAATCGAGATGTGGATCTTGGGCGGCATGGCCTAAGAGTACCAGACTTCGCTGTTGACATAGCCCGCGTTATGCGCGCATAATACGGGCATATGAGGTGATAAGAGGAAGTCGCTAAGGCGCAAGCGCGTAACTATGCCAAGACTTCGAATCTTGACACGAACTTCAGTCCAGGGGACAATTCGAAGGTTTTGGCCTCGTGCCTTGAAATCATCTCTTGTGCTTGGGAGCGTTCAATAGGCCGTTTTGGGTCTCGGGTGTTTGGACTTTGGAGGATTAGCTGACATGTGGCATATGCCTGAAGAGACGTATCGAGAAAGGACGCTGCGCGCCGTGACGGAACACTGGCTCGCGGTGTACCTGGACTCCCTGCGGCGAATGCCGGTTCTGTTCGACTTGTGGATGGAACTGGTTCGCCAGCATCCGGATCTCAGCTCCAAGCTCGAACGCCTCGAATCCCTGCAACGGGAACTCGCCTATCTCTTCGGCTTCCAGCACAGCCTGGAACGGATGGAGCGAGCAGGCCAGACCCTGGACGAAGCCGCGCGCGAATGCTGCGAGTCGCCAGACTGGCGCCACAACGCGGCCGCCTGTGCGGCGCTCGCGACGAGACGGTCACGCCAGACGGCGGGCCGGAATCCCGCCAAGTCACTGTACTGGGGAGAAGTCGCCTGCAACGCAGCCGCGACGCTGAGCATGGAGGAAATGGAAACGGTGCTCGGTGGGTCCGCGGAGAAGCCCACGGAGACCATTCGAGACATTACCAAGCAGCGCGACGGGCACCTCCTGATCCAGGTGCGAGCCTTGGCCGCGAAGGCGAACGCCCAGAGAGTCAGTGGCGCCCCGCGAACTGCCGCGAAGCTGCTGGAGGAAGCGGACTATACCTTGCTGAGTGGGGGGCTGAAACCTGCCGTGGTGCTAGACGACCTGTATGACCTGCTGAGCATTCGGCTGTCGGTGCTGATCGACTTGGGGCAGTTCGATAACGCGCTGGAGATGGTGCCGCGGGTGCTGGGGATGGCTGCTACCGAGGAGCAGCGGGGGTGCGTCTCTTGTCAACAGGGAAGGCTCTTCGCCGAGAGTGGCCGGCCTGAAGAAGCTGTAAGCGCCTACAAGCGCGGACTCGAGTTGCTGCCAGATTCAACTCACCATCGGCCGGCCATCGCAGTTTCAATTGCCAACAATCTACTAGACATGGACTGCCCCGACGAGGCCAAGGCCTGGATCAGGGATGTTCCTGCGCCTCGGGGCTCGGTTCTTCAATTCAAGATCATGACCGTTCGTGCACGGTTGTCGGCAACTGAGGGACAACCTGAGGAAGCCGAGCAACTGTTCGTGGCAACCTTCAATGGCTTCATGCAACATGGTGCTGTGGCGCTAGCAGCCCTCGTCTTGCTCGACATGGCTCAGGAGTGCGCACAAGGGAGCCGCGCTGAGATTCTTGCAGCGTCTGCACGCCTGTTGAAGCACACCGAGCTGGAAGAGCCCGCACGTTTCGCGATCGACTTACTAAGACAGCATGTTCAGGCCAACACACTGACAATCGGCGCTGTGGCCGCACTGCGTAACCATCTGGCGACAGGTAAAGATCCTGCCGCCAGACGGCAATCCAGCTCAGCCCCCGCCCGATCCTGAACCGCTCGAGCCAGAGCCTCCGTTAGGGTCCATGCTGGTCCCCAGCTCATCCGGATCGACAATCCCCAGCCAAATCAGTAATTCAGTCCACATACTCTTTCTCCTTCTAACCGCGCGGACACGGGCCCCCACCCAATGCGAGAGCCTGCCGCGCAGGTAACCCGTAAGTGTAACTCTTTGCGCACTTGGGCGTCTTGCAGTGCTACGAATACGGGCATTGGCATTTGCAAGGACTCTACTAAGAACACGAAGAGAGGGAGAAAGAAGGGCCGGCCGGTAACGCACCGGCCGGCAAAGGGAGGAAACTCAGCTGCCGTTTGCCGCCAGGCTGTAGAGCCGCGCGTTCAGCCTGGTCACGGCCTCCGCGATCCTTTCGGCTTGCCGGCGTGTGGCGGATGGCTCTTCGCAGTCGGTGCCCGCGGCGCGGAGGCGGTCGACGGCGAGTTGCAGCGCGGCGCTGGCGGCGACGATGGGACGGATGCCATCGCCGGCTCTGCGCTCAAGGCGGAGGTCTGTTCTGCTCATGATCTGTGCTCCGGTGTCGGGTTTAGGCTTCTCTCTTCTCTAGCGGTATCTCTGCCCACTATGGACCAATAATAAGACCTATTTATGGCTCCATATTGAATGCACGATAGGTCTATCCTTTGTGCGTATGAGCAAGAAGAGTCGCCGCCGCCCTACCAAAGTCGGAAGAATGCACCCCGTGAAGGCGCTGTTTCACACGGACGAGTTGGATGCGCTGGACAAGGCTGCCGAGGAGCGGGACCGGTCGCGGGCGGAGATCATCCGGTTGGCGGTGCGGAAGTACTTGCAGATCGAGGACTAAGTACGCCCGCATTGACATGTATATACGAGTGTAGTAGCCTCCCCCCATGGGCCAGATGAACCTTCGCATCGACGACGACCTGAAGCGTCGCTTCATGGCACACATCAAGAGTCGGCACATGAGCGCGTCCTCTTTGATCGTGGAGTGGATCAAGGAGTGGACAGACACGTGTGACGAGGAAGGGGGCACGCCGTGAACTGGAAGCAAGCGATGGAATGGTTGGCGATGAAAGCCCAAGGCTTCGACGCAGACCTTGGACCGCAGGATCTCGGCGTTCTCGCTCACAGCATTCAAGATCAATCCACCAAGTGGATCGACGGAGAGCTGGGCAAGAGATCAACTCCTACGGACCTCGGGCGGTTTCTCCTGGCGATCGTTGCCGGCGAGCACCTGGACGGTCGGGACCGTTGGGAACCAGCCCTCGAAGCGCTGTGGGCTCTGTGCCGGCGAGAGGTGGCCACCGGAACCCGCCCCTTGTGCATCAAGATCGATCGCGAGACGAAGAAGCACCTACTGCTAGGGCGAGATCGCTTCGGTTACCCTTTCTACTTCATCGACGCGGTTCACCTGGGGCCTGACCGCTTTTGCGGTGTCGAAGTCGAAGTGCGGCGGGACCTGAGCGCTCAGGACGAACTGCACGGGCTGCGGCAGGTGTTCAGCCTGGCGCAGGCTGCCGAGACAGGTTCATGGTTCGAGCCTCTCGCGCTCCGGATGGATGAACTAGAGCATGCGCGGCCGGAAGGGATGTCGAAGCCCATCTACGTCGAGGATCGCGACGATCTCAACCTGGACGACTTGTTCTGACCTAAAGGAACACCACCATGAGCGAGCCGCAGAAGTGCCTTATCATTCCGGATACCCAGACGCGCCGGATCATCGCGAAACTCAAGACCCACACGATGCTCCAGCCTGTAGACGAGAAGACCAGCTCTGTCGAGTTCAGGTTGACCTACCAGGACCGAACGCCGGAGCCCAGCCCCGACCAGGGCGTCGCGATCGAGGTGACGGGCGACGTCGACTTACCGCCCGCGAATCCCGTTGATCAAGAAGTGGTCGACCAGCTAGTCGAGTCGTGGATTGCTGTGGAGTCCTTCCGGCGTTCTTGGGAGCAACAGCGGCTCAGGGACGAGTGGCTACACCCGCGTCAGAGCTGCCCGCGCGGGCTCCAGATGATCGACTGCTAGTCGATCCAAGTTGCGCAATCTGTCAACCTAGCCGCCGGTGCTTGACCCCGGCTCAATCCACACCACGACATACCCCCGCGTATCCAGATGCACAAACCACCGCTCCGGATACACCCCCACCCCACCCCGAATCACAAACTCCCTCGGCCAGTCCGGGTTCCAGCTGACGACCGGGATCAGCTCACGATACGGGATCAGCACCGCCTGATCCCGCCGAGCCGGAACGGCGCCGACTGCCGGACGCTGGTGCCCCAGCCACACCGGTAGACGCGGCAACCCCACGGGCCAGCGGCACTGGTAGTCGTGTTCCATCGCGTCCACCAGGTAGGCGCCCACCTGCTCGGGTGTCGAGCCCTCGACCCAGAAATCAACAGCCATGAACGCCTGGTGCTCCGATAGAGGCTCGCCGCCGATCAGCTGGTTATAGAGCGGCGCGCGAAAGCAGCTGGTGATGTGGGTCGGCCGGCCGAAGGCACGGCGGACGCGATCCAGCAGACAGGCTGTCGGGGCGATGTTGCCCCACAGGCAGCGCGGCGGCAGGTGGTTGCCGGGCTTCTGGCATGCCACGAGGAACTCCCACGCTTGGAAGTTCTCCACCCCCAGCGACGCGAAGTACTCCACGAACTCGTCGAGCAGGGTCAGGCTTGCCGGGTCGTGCGCGTAGTGCTCTCGTAGCTGGGGGTGGTTCACCGGCTCAGTCCGCAGGTTCCCGGGCAGCAGGAAGGTTCGGATGTCCTGCCCACAACTCGGCGACTTTGGAAGCCTCCTGGCGTACGATCCACCGTTTGCCGTTGCGCAAGTGGATCAGCGTTTGCACCGTGCCGTAGCCGTCCGTCTCGGCCTCTTCGACCGCTACGATCTCCCCTGCGAGAATCCAGATATCCCGCCCTTCGACACCAAGAAAACAAACCATTCTGTTCATCTCTTATCTTCCCGTTGAAGCCTCTCGGATGCTGCCCGGAAGCCGCCGTAGGCAGCGGTGATCGTCTTCTCAGACAGGCGGCCGCCCTCTTTCCCGAGAGCCCTTTGTGCGTCTCGGGCCGTCTTGACGGCAGCTTCTCGGCTTGTGGGTCGGTAATCTCGGGTGTAGGTTTCGGCCATGACGGGTCTCCTTGGTTTTCGAACCGGGTTCATCCCGGCTCGGAGAGTTGGTTCAGCGGATCACCTCGAGGAACTCCAGCTCCGTCCCCACCACCTCTGCCCCATCCCAGGCCAGCGCATAGCCGAGTTCTTCCTCGGGAACGGGCACCGGCTTGACCCAATAGGCCAACGGTGCCGGCCGGCCGGGCCGACCTTCGAAGGGGGCGAGCAGCAGCGGCAGACGGCCGCCGACCATGAGGGCCTGCAGGCGCGCGACGTCGGCGCCGCTGGCGTACTCGAGGCGCAGGCGGATGTGGCGATAGACGGGGGCGGCGGGATAGGTCTCGGGACCGTCGCCGGCTTCGATGGCGCGGGCCGTCGTGCGGGGCTCGATCCGGCTGCCCTTGTCCCAGCCGTTGTAGAGCGTCCAGCCGGTACCGAGGAACAGGTGGGCAGCTTCAAGGTAGGGGTCTGCGCCGGTGCCGGGGTCTGGCGGGGCCGGGTCTTCCAGGTCGATCCGCGCGTGCGTGACGCCGGCCACTCCGGCAAGGCTGGTGCCCTTGGGGGTGGTGAGCAGGTGGTGCAGGGTGCGCGGGACGCGCTGCGCGTCGCCGGGGCGTAGCGCGTCGACCACGGACGCCGGCACCGCGCGCAGGGGGCCACTGTCGTAGAGGGTTTCCGCGTCGTCCTGGGCCAGCTGTAGAGCCATGGGGCCGATCTCGTGACCGATCCCGGTGACGCTGAGGGTGAGCACCTCGCCAGCGGCCAGGCCGTCGCTACTCCAGCGCAGCTCGAGGACTCGTTCCCAGGTGGACGGTGTCGGCGCCGGCAGCTCCCACGGGCGGCGCGGGGAGACGCCAAAACTGGAACTCGCCGTGCTGGCGATCACGGACGCATCGGCGCGCAGCACGGCGAGGGAGACGGGGCCAGGGACGGCGGCGGGGGTGGCCAGGCGCACCCGGACCAGGAACCGGTGCTCGGCAGCGCCCGCGAGCAGATCGGCCGGTAGCGGCGCGCTGACGGTGTCGAGCTGGGTAGACTGCGCGGGATTGGTGGGGGTCGACCAGGTGGCGCCCACTCCGCTCTCGGGATCGCCGGCCGGGACCGTCGCCGGCAGGTTGACGGCTGCCGCCACGCTGGCGGGGGCCTGGTGCAGCGGTGCCGGCGGTGGCGCGGTGCCCAGGCGCAGGCGCCAGTGCGCCAGCGGGGACAGGTTGTGCCCGGTGATCGCCGCGGCGGAGATCTCGGACGGTTCGACGAAGGCGGCCAGGATCGCGCAGTCCGCGACCGCGGCCGACGCCGAGCGCCACCGCTGGTAGTAGCCGGCGGTATCCGGCTGCACCAGGGTGGCCTCGGCGCCGACTTGCTCGCTCGAAGCGCTCACGGTGGTGCCGTGACGCGCTTCGGCGAGGTTGTGATCACAGAGGAACGTGGCCATGGTTCAGCCCTTCAGGTGGTCCAGGACACGGTCGAGATCCTCCATCAGCCTGAGATAGGCCAGGTAGGCTTTGTTGGTGCGTTCGTTGATGTCGGCGCCGGCTTCGGGATTGAGCCCGCGCACGGTGAGATCGTGGGTCAGCAACATGCGCTCGAGCGACGCCAACACCAGCGAGCTTTGGCGCACGGAGCTGGCCAGTTCTGCCATGGAGGCGGTGTTGGAGGTCTGGTTCTTTTGCAGCCAGCGCAGGCTGAAGACCAGCACGAGCAGCGGCAGGATGCCGGAACCGTAGGTTTCGTAGAGTTCCAGGATCATCGGCAAGGTGAGTTCCATCAGTCGACACCCGGGCCCTGGGTGGGGGGCTGGGCTGGCGCGCACAGCGCCGCGGCGGCGCGCAGCAGATCGCACACGGACGGCTCGGCGGCCGGCACCGGCAGCACGGGCGGTTCCGGCGTGGTCGGCGGTGCGGTGGGGGTCACCGGCGGCGGCAGCGTCTCACCGGTGTTCTCGGGGATGTCGGTGGTCGCGAAGACTTCGGCGACGGTCTCCCCCTTGGCGTTGCACAGCCCGAAGGGTGGGCACTCGCCGATCGAACCGGATACCCGGTAGGCGGCGCTGATCGAGTAGCTGCCCGGCACGTTGGGCACGCTACAGGTGGTCTCGTGGGTGAGACTCGGCAGACAGTGCCCGCTGAGGCTCCAGTCCCAGCGCGGCCAGAACAGGGAGCTGAACGCCGTCTCGACGCGGCCGGTGCAGTCGAAGTCGACCATGTCGCCGCGCTTCTCGCGTTGAGCTGCCAACTCCCCGGACCGCGCGCAGTCGATCGAGACCACGATCGGTGGCGTGTCGCTGCGGATCTGCACGGTGTAGAAGGCACCCACCGAACACACGGTGCCGTCGAGCAGGGAGACATCCGCCGTCGCCTGCACCTGGTGGGCACCGGAGATCGGGTAGGCGAAGGTCAAGGCCGGGCCGTTGGTGGGTACCTGGCTGTCCAGCCGGGACGACGGTACCCAGTGCACCGGCGGCCGCAACACCATGGTGTCGGGTACTACCAGCTTGAAGGAAGCCGGCTTGCCGATATCGCCGAAGTTCGGGCCCTGGATGCGCACGGCGGTGCGGATCAGGGACGGGCACGGCGCCTGTAGCCCCAGCTGGCGCGCGCTGCTCTTCAGCAGCCGAGCCGCGAGCGCTCCCGAGGGGTTGACGGGCTGGAGCTGGGTGACCTCGAACTGGTCGACCAGCTTCTCGACGCTCAGAAGGCCGGGGATGTCCGGCACCTCGGCGCCTGGCGCGGGGACGCTCTGGGGATGAATGGCCAGGGCGGGGCCACAGCCGGTGATCAGTACCACCAGCAGGAAGTACTGGAGGAGCGAGGTGATCGACGGGTGATACTTGGATTCAGACACTGGGGTCTCCTTGGGGATATGGACCCGCGGGCAGCTGCCAGCGGATCCTGTTGTTGAAATCGATATGAAGGCTCACAGCCCCCCGTACAGCTCGAGCGCCCAGCGGCCGCCGGCCAGCGGTTGCGCGCTGAGCACGACGAGGCGTTGATCGGGCAGCCACCACCAGCGGCTCACTTCGAGCGCGTGAAACTCGGCCGCGTCTCCCTCGAGCGCGTCATCGTCCTCGACGCACGCCGTCAGCTGCATGTGCCAGGCTCGGCCGTCGTGGAGCCAGGCGCGCAGCTCGGCCTCGGTCGCTGCCGCGCTGTCGCGGGTAAAGGCGGTGTCGTAGGGCTCGGCCGGCGGCGCGGTGCCCACCTGCCAGGCCGGCAGGGCTTCGGCGAGGGTGCGCCACTCGGCCAGAAGGCGGCGCGCTTCGGCATCGTCGGCACCGCCGAGCAGTTGATCAGCAGAGAGCGGGTCCCAGGTCCGCCCCCAGCGCAGAACCGGCCGACCGCTGTCAGGCGCGGCATGGATCAGGCGGATGTCCTCGACCGCGTACAGCCTCCTGACCGTCGAGGCCAGCGGCGGTTCCTGGATCTGGCGGAAGAGCACGTCATAGCCGCTGCTGGCGTCCGGATGCGGCAGTGCGGACGCGCGCACGGAGCCGAGCAGGGTTGCGACGCCCTCGGACAGGGGCTTGCCTACACGGTCCACGTAGCCGACCGTCTCCAAGCTCGAATGCAAGATGGTCAGCTCGCAGCTGAGGCCAGCAAGGCTGGCCAGCCGCGCGGCACACTCGGACGGGCTGTTGACGAAACCGCCCACGGCGTCGCCATCGAAGTTGATCCGCAGGTGCTGCACGGGGTTGTGCAGCTGCAACAAACCAAGCTCCGGGAAGTCGGTGTAGTCGGGGTTCTCGCCATTCTTGGAGAGCACAACACCGCCGCCGGTGGCGCCGAAGATGCCGCCGGCTTCGCGCGCGTGGTAACGGTAGGTCCCGTTGAGCGGGTCGACGAGCTGGGGTTCCATGCCCCACACTTCACCCACCGCAAAGGGCATCGGCTCCCCTGCCAGCTCGGGGCCACCCAAGCCGGGATTGCCCCAGGTGGCTTCGTCGACGATCAACGCTTCGCGGGTGGTGACTTCGTCGTAGGTCGCCGGGTTGCCCTGGGCATCGGTGGCGTCGACGTCGTTGAGGCTCCACAGTGCGACCAGGCCAGCCTCGTCGCCGCGCGCGGGCTTGGCGTGGTTCTCGGCGATCTGAGTATCACTGAGGGCCACGTTCCACACACGGATCTCGCGCAGGCTGCCGCGTAGCGCGCGGTTGTAGTCGCTGCCGGGCCCGGCGGGCTCGTCGGGCGTCCGGACGCCGATGAAGAGATCTGCACCCGTGGCGGTGACGGAACCGCCGACCACCATCGAACCGAGCAGAGGCGTGGCGCCGACGAAGAGCTGCACCTCGTAGCCGCCGGTAACAGGCGTGCGGCGAGCGGTGAGGGTGACCCACTGCCCCAACGGCACGGCGCCGGCCGGGCTGTCGACAGGCGTGCCGGTGAAGTCGAAGCGCAGGGCGCCGTCCGGCTTGATGCGCAGGTAGGCACCGTTGCTGTCGTCCACGTTCATCAGCTCTGCCGCTTGCGGCCGGCTCTCGACGAACAGCTGGAACTGCAGGGTCTGCTCGTCCGTCTCCAGCGCCGCGGCGTCTCCGGCCACGCGTAGATAGCCACGGCCGGCGACGTCGAGCGAGTGGCCGAAGCCGTCGTAGACAAAGCCGCCGGCAGACTGCGGACTCTCGGCGAGGGCGACGTCCGCCAGGTGGCGCGCCTCGAGGCGGCCGGAGGTGGGTTGCAGGTCGACCGCGTCGGCCAGGCCGTCGAAGACGACGTTGAATTCCGACCAGCGCACCGGCTCACCGGGAGCCGCGGCCGGCCCCTGGACGGCGACCAGGCGCCGCTGGTACCAGTGGCGGTCCCGCAGGATCATGGCCTCGCCGTTGTGCACGAAATCGACTTCGAACGTGCCCGGCTGGCGCTTGCCGCCCAGGCTTCCCGGCCGAAAGGCGTTGCGGGCCGGCAGGGTGACGGAGCTGAGGAGCGGCTGAAAGGCGATGTTCGAGATGTCGGTGCCGTCAGGTAGCGAGGCGCCCGGGGGGGCGTGGGTACCGTGGACGCTCCAATAGATCGGCGCCGGGTCGAGCACGGTCTGCCCGCTCACCACGGCGGCCGGGTCTTTCTCGGCAAACAGAATCACGAGGGTCTCTTGGCTCATTGCCTCTTCCTCTCTCAGTTCAGTCGTTCACTCTTCAGTCGTCAAAGGTCACTCGACGTCGCGGCGCGGGGGCCTTCTGCCCGTCGCGCGTGAGCTGGATATGGGTGTCGCGCTGGCCTTCGGCGGTACGCTGCCCACGGGTCAGCACGCGCGTCAGCTCGCCTACCTGTGCACTCAGCTGGCTGAGCTGTTCGCGGGTCTTGGTCTGCTCGGCGCGTAACTGGCGCACCTCGGTGGTCAGCTCTTGGTTCTGCGCTTCGAGCCGGCGTTCCATGGGTGACGGCACCGGCGCCGGCATGGGCTGCAAGGGCAGCTGTGCGGGCTGGAAGAGTTCGGTCGGTAGGAGCTGCGCTAGATTGCCGGCGATGCTCGGCAGCGCCGCGGGCAGGGGCAGCGATGGCAGCGGCACCGGGGACGGCAGAGGCACAGAGAAGCGCGCCGGGTCCCCGAGCAGCCTGGCGAAGAGCTGGCTTTGCTCCAGCAGGCGCGCAAGGGTCGAGTCCGCGGTCTGGCTCAGCCACGGCGGGACGCCGGCCGCCAGGTGGGACGCCATCGGGTCGGACTCTGGCGCGGTACGGGTGCCCACAAGATCGAGGTTCAGAAGCGGCTCTATCTCGCCGGCCAGGCGCTGGCGCAGAGCCTGGAAGGCACCCGAGCCGCCCCACATATCTTGCCCAGCACTGAGGACGGCTTCCGCCGCGCCGCGCAGCTGCTGGTAGGCCTCCAGGTCCCCAGCGCCGGCACGCGCGCGCAGGTCCGCATAGCGAGCCTCGGCGGCGGCCAGGGCCTGGCGCGGGTTGTTGCCGGCATAGGGGCCGGTATCGCTGAGCAGGTCCTCGTGCAGTCCGCGCAGGTCGCCGGTGATGTCTTCCATCAAGGCCTTGAGCCGCCGGCCGCGTTCCTCCTCGATGCGCAGCAGGTCACCACCGTGTTCGAGGGCCAGCTCGCGGTAGCGGTCGAACAGGTCGTGGATGTCGCCCGCCGCGTCCTGCACGGTGCTCGGCTCGGCGGGTCCCGTCCCGAGTTCCCGATTCCAGAAGTCATCGAGCAGCTTCTGGCGCACCTCCGGCAGCTGGTCGAGCGCGGCCTGCAGGTCGACGCCGAACTGGGCCAGGTGCGCGGCCTGTGGCTTGAGGCCTTCGAGCTGGGTGCTGATCTCGCCCAGGGTGGACAGCGCCGAGTTCAGTTGCTCGCCGGGATCGACGGGACCGCTCGAGAAGGTGTTGCCGAGGGCGGCCAGCTGGTCGAGTAGCCGGGTGGCGTTGGCCACCACGTCCGAACTACCACCACCGATCGAGCCGCCGACGCTCGAGGTGGTCGAGGTGGTGGTGTTGGCATTGGTGATCGCCGTCTCGATCGCTTCTTGCTGGCTCTGGTACCACGCGTCGATGAGGCCCTGGTACTCTGCCAGCTTGCCGAGCATCTCGAACTGAATCTCGTACTCGGCCTTCTTCAGCTCCAGTGCCAGCCGCGCCAGGTCCAGGCGTTGGCCTTCGTACTCTTCGAGCCCTTCGGCCTCGCGGAACAGCTGCTCGACCAGGCCGTGTTCCTTGAGCAACAGCGCCTGCGCTTCGCCGAGGTCGATGTCGGCCAGCGCGGCCGCGGCTTCGGTGTAGGTGCGGGTGGTCTTGCGCACCTCCTCGCGCAGGGCCTCGGCGCGGTCCTGGATGGTCGAGATCTCGGCCAGCGCGGCCGCGATGGGGGAAAGCTGTGACAGATCGACCCCACTGCCGGCTTGAGGCCGGTTGGTGGACTGGTTGGCGGCGGCGGTCTCCATGGCCGCGTCGCGCGCCGCGTTCCACAGCTCGATGATGGCCGGGTCCCAGGCGTCCCACGCCTGCAACTGAGCCTTGTAGATCTCGAACTGGAGTTCCGCCAGCGCCTGGGCCCACTCGACGCGTTGCTGCTCGAACCGCCGGGAAGCATCCACACCGCGCAGCAGGTCCAGCACGATGCCGCCCACGCCCTGGGTGCGTGAGTTCTCGATCCCCTGCTCGACGGCGGCCAGCAGCGACGCGGCGCGCTCGGCGCTGAGATGGAGGCTGGCGATGTACTCCTTGTACAAGTCCGCAGCGGCCAGCTGCTGCTCAACGCCGAGGGCAGCCGAGGCCACGGGATCGAGGCTCAGGATGCCGGTGCGCAGGTCCTGGAAGACGGCTTCGATGTTGCCCTGCAGCATCGCTTGCAGCTCGGCCAGGCGGGAGGCCGTTTCCTCCGCCGAGTAGCCAGCGGCGAGCGTCTCCTCGACCAGGCCGGCGTAGACATCCCTGAGCCGGTCGATGTTGTCCACCGGGGACTGCGCACCCTGACCGCTTCCGAAGTCTTGGACCCGCTGGTCGAGTTCGGCACGGGCCCGTTCCTCGGCCGCGGCGACAGCGGCGTCGCGCCGTGCCTGCGCCAGGGCCAGTTCTTCGCCTTTCAGTCGGCCCATCAGCTCGGTAGCCCGCTCGGCCTGCTCGGCGATCGCAGCGAAGGCGGCGGCCGTGGGGTTGAGAGGGTCTTCCAGGCCGGTGAACAAGCGGTCCAGTTCGGCGCGCACATCGGCCATGCTCTGGCCATTGCCGCCGCGCCGGACCTCGGCGGGGTCGATCCGGTCGGGCAGGGCATCGAGCTGGGCCAGGATCGCATCGATTTGACCCTGGATTTCCGCCGCCCGGTTGGCCACCGCACCACCTGCGCGCCCGATGTTGGTCACCACGATGTCGGCTGCGTCGGCGATCGCCGCGCCGAGTTCAGCCGCATCGTTGAAGACGCGATGTCCTATGCCAGCAATCTCCCCGCTGGCGCCCAGGAGCTGGTCGAACAAGTTGAGCCATCGCTGCAACTCTTCTTGGAGTTCCTCCTCCCTTCCATCTCGATACCGATTGAATGGATCGACCTGGCCTAGCCGCTGCTGGTACTCGTCCGGCCGAACTCCTACGATTCCGTCGCGGATCGCCTGCATGGAGTTGTCGTAGGCAGCGAAGGCACCGGCCAGATCTAGACCAAGCTCGGTGAACCGCCTGATGCGGTCGTCCAGCAAACGATCGGCCTCTCGCATGCTCAAGATCTCTGGTGAGACCCCTAAGTCCCGATGCTCGACGGCCGTCTCGATGTGGGCCAGAAGCCCCTCGATCGTCGAGTGTGCCGTGGACTGCAACGCAGCCTGCACTGAGGGCGAGAAGTTCCCGCCCGCCTGGCGGAAGGCCTCGGCCACCGCGGCGTCGAGGGCTTCCTCGTAGCTGTAGAACGTGCCCACCAAGACGTTGCCCACCAACGCCTTGAACTTCTCGCCGTTCTTCTTGGCGCGGATGGCGATTCGCGGCAGCTCGTCGACCGCTTCGCCCATGGCCGCTTCGATTTGACGGATGGCGTCGGCTACCCCATTGGCGGCGTCCTGGAGAGAGCCCGCGGCATGGTCCACGTTGAGCTGCCCGCCCGTCACGGAGGCACCGACCGCGGTTCCGTACTGCTGCGCCGTGTTGTTGGCCGAGTAGGCTTCGATCGCCAGGTAGAAGGCGCCCACCCACAGCGCCGCGGCCGCGCCTGCACTCAGGCCGGCGCCGGCACCGCTACCCCCGGTGACCCCCGAGACGCTGGCACCGGTGCTCAGCAGGCCGTCGATTCCGCTGCCCGAGCTGCCCGAGGCTGTGCTGATCGCGAGCTTCTGCAGCTCCATGGCGGACCACTCGGCCAGCATCTGGACGAGCAGCGCCTTGAACTGGTCGAGAACGCTGTCGAAGATGTCGCCGAAGCTGTCATCTGTCATGCCGGCCAGGGAGCCGAGCATGTCGGTCCAGCCGTCCATGGCGATGCCTTGCGCGCTCTGCCAGGCCTGCTCGAAGGGTGCCACCATGCCCTCGGCGGCTTCCTCGGCGGCGCGCTCCTGGTCCTGCTGAGACTGCACGGTGTCGTCGATCACCTGGCGCAGCCGCATCAGCTCGACCACTTCGGCGCGGATCTGCGCGATCCGCTCGGCGGTGATCTCGCCGCCTTCGCTGGAGAGGCGGTTCCAGATTTCTTGCTGGATGGTGCGCTCACGCTCGGCGTCGGTGGCGTCGCGCACGGCGGCGGCGATGTGCCGCAGCCGCTCGAGTTCCCCGGGCCCCTGGGGTTGTTGCTGCTGCTCTTGGCGCTGCTGGTTGAGCAGATCGTCGCGCAGGTCGATCAGCTCCTGCCTCCAGACCAGTTCTTGCTGTAGCTGCTCCAGGGCCTCCTTGGAGGTGATCCCCTGTGCGGCCGCGCGCTGCGCGGCTTCGCGGGCGATCATCAGATCGGTGTATGCCTCGGCCCCGCGCCTCAGCGCCTTGATCTCCTCTTCGAGGTCGGCAACCTCGTTGAAGTGGTCGATCTGTGCGTCGCGCTGCTGCTGTAGAAGGCGGAGCCGTTCCCGCTGGGCCTCGTTGCTCTCCCGCTCGACCTGCACCAGCCGGCGCCGCGCGGTCTCCTCGTCGAGCAGGCGCTGGCGTTCTTGGTCGCGCAGTCGGCCGTGCTCTTCGAGTTCCGTCGTGATGTCGGCTTCTTGACCGGCGAGCTGTTCCAGCAGCCGCTCCATGTTGCGGATGTTCTGCTCGGTCTCGGCGAGTTCCTTGTTAGCTCTCGCCGCCTGTTGGGATAGAGCTAGATCCAGGTTCTGGCCATGCCCGCCCCGCTCGCGCAAGCGGGCCGCCTCGGCCGCCACCTGTAGATCCGCCAGCCTCGCCTGGGCGAGCTTGAGCTGTTCCTGTGTCTGGTTGCGCAGCTGCTGGGTGTGCTCGAGCAGCGACGTCGACGCCTGGTCGATTCCGAACCGATAGCGGGACAGAACCTCTTCGGCCGTCGACATCGTCTGGTGCTGCTGGCGAGTCGCCATCTCTGCGGCCGTTTCCTGCTGCTCGAAGTAGGCAGCGGCGGCCGCAGCTGCACCCAAGGTCACGGCCAAAGCGCCGATCGGGTTGGCGGCGATCACCGCGTTGAGCGACGCCAGAGCCACCGCCGCAGTTGGAGCGGCACCGGTCAGGCCGACCAAGCCGACGACGAGACTGGAGACGCCATAGGCAGCCGCTCCCACCGCCAGCCCTTTGATTGCCACGCCGACCAGCGGAAGGAGCTTCAGCACGGTCTGTAGGCTGAAGCCGAGCGAGCGACCCAGCGCCGCGGCGAGTTCTTCACTGTCGCGGGTGCCTTGGGTCAGTGCCTCGACGAACTCCCGCACCGCCGGCTCTGCCGACCTGCCGAAGGTGAGGGACAGAGCCTCCGTGGCCGAATCGAGCGAGCGGAACGCACCGCCGAGGGTGTTTTCCATCTCGGCGGCGAGATCCGTCGTCACCCCGCGCTGGCTCTGCATCCGGTCGGTGAGGTCGTCGACCTTGCCGAGAATCGATTCATCCAGTAGCACAAGCGCCGAGGCGACGGCTTCACGCCCGAACAGGTCTTCCGCCTGCTGCGGGGTCATGCCGGCTTCAGCCAGGCGCCGGAAGATGTCTTCGAGGCGGTTGACGGCGGGGTCCAGCTGCTCGGCGGTGAGCTGGAGTTCTCGCAACACGGTTTCCCGGGGCGAGGCCAGCGATAGCATGATCGTCGTGAGGGAGGTGCCGGCGATGTCGGCACCGATGGTGCGATCTCCCAACACGCCGATGATCGCCAGAACCTCTTCGAGGTCGCGCCCGAACGATGCCGCCAAGGAGCCGGCCTTGGACATGCCGAATCCGAGTTGCACCACGTCCGTGCGCGCGCCGGTCGAAGCGATGGTGAAGGCGTCGACCACGCGCTCTGTGTCCCCCACCGTCAAGCCAAAAGCGGAGAGGGCACCATCGACGACCGAAGCGCTTTCGCTCAGCCCGATCTGATCCACGTTGGCCAGGTTCAGGGAGTGGCGGTAGCTGCCCAGGATCTCGGCCGGCGATTTACCCGCGCGCGCCATGGCCACCATGCTGGTCAGCACCTCGGAGGCGGTGCGCGATGTCGTCGCGCCGAGCTGCTGCGCCAGGCGGTCGAGATCCTGCAGGCCGGAACCGGCCTCACCGGAGATCACGGAGACTTGCTTGAGCCGGTCGCCGTACTCGGTGCTGACCTGGTTCAGGTCCCGTAGAGTGCCGATCAGCCGCTCTGCACCTTCGAGCGCGACGAAGGCGCCCAGGGCGCGGCGCTGGAACTGCTGGAAGCTGGCAACGCTGGACAGGACGCGCTTTTCGACGTCGCTCAGTTCGTTGCGCACGCCGCGTAGGTCTTTGCCGAAGCGGCGGGAAGACTCGGCGCTCTGGCGGACCCAGCGCTCGTACTGCTGGTGCGCGCGGCCGCTACGCTGCGCCGAGTTGCCGGAACCCTGTAGGGCCTGCCCGCTGGCGCGGGAGCTGGAGGCGAGATCGCGGTTGGCAACGCTGTTGTTGCGTACCTGCTTCTGGTTCTGCTTCAGGTGCTTGAGCGAGTCGCGCAGCGCCTGGTTCAGACCCTCGTCCTTGCCGACCATCTTCACCGTCACGACGCGCGCCCGCGCGCGGCGACTCATCGGTACGCTCCGCGGCGGTGCTCAGCTTCGGCGAGCTTGTCGTCCCACTTCTTCTGCTGGTGGCGCAGGCGCATCGAGTGCAGTCCCCACCAGATCGACTCGACAACGCGGAACTGCGCCGGTGGGAGACCGATGTAGCGGTAGACGTTCTGCATCTCCGCCAGTGTCAAGCCCTCAGCGGAGAGGCGCAGGAAGCCTTCCCACATGGCCTGCAAGTGAGGAAGCAGCACCGGGGGGCGCTCCGGTGCTGCCTGTACGACAGTAGGCGCCGCGGTACCGCTGAGGTTGCCGAAGTTCGGGTCCACTTGCGCCTCCGAGGCACCCTGATCGGGCGCGATCAGCCCTTCTTCTTGCTCTTGGGGCGGGGCTGTCGGCGCGCCTTCGCTTCGCTCAAGCTCGAAGCGAAGGCGCTGTCGTAACGTATGTCCCAGTCTCTGGCCTCCGAGGCGCGGTAGACCCGCGTGGTCTTGGTGATGGCCATGAACTCCTTGAGCAGGTGAGGCATGCGCGTGAAGTTATCCGCCAGCGCCGCGAACACCTCCGCCGTGCAACCGGTCATCTCGCCCAGCTCAGGCACCAGCGGGTCGTAGCAGACCGTCCTGGTGGCGTGGCGGACCTGGATACCCCCGGTCCAATGCGCGCCGGCCTTGCGCCGAACATTCAGACCTTCGTAGTAGTAGTCGTGATCGAACTTCAGTCGCGGTCCCCAATCGGCCTTGGCGTCGTCCCACAACTTGACCGACAGGAAGCAGCGCGGCACCAAGTCTGCCGGCAGTACCAGCCGGTCGGGGTCGGCATTGTCGAGTTCGAGCACGGTGGTGTTCTTGCTCTCCTTCTTGGCAACCTTGATGCCGTACTCGCAGCCCGCCAGGATGTGCAGAGCGAAAGCCTTCCGGGTGTGCTCCTGATACGCCTCATCACGGGCAAGCTTCTCTTCCAACGCGGTCAGGTCCTCGTCGCTGGAGACGCTCAACGGCCGGCCGTCGAGATGGTAGGTCCGCAGGAAGCTTTCGAAGTCGCCGTTGCTGTCCTGTGCGCGCAGGGCGAAGCGTGAGCACTGGTCGATTCCGATCTGCCACCAGCGGATGCTGAGGGCTTCCCACTCGTCTTTGACCGAAGCACTGACGAGGGCGACGAGTTCGTGATTGTGGTCTGCTTTGCGCATGGTTCAGCTCCTGGATCAGACCAGCGGCGGGAAGGTTTGGTAGAGGCACAGGCGCCCGAACACGTCGTCCGGCTCGCCCTTCCAGGGGCCGGAGAGGTCGACGTTGTCGCCGGAGAATGAGCGCTGGCGGTTCGAGTAGATGACCTGGTAGAAGACGAAGAACAGCATCCACCCCTCGGGGGTGGTCAGGTAATAGAAGAGCCGCGACGGCTTGCCGTCTCGGTAGTCGTTGTACATCTGGTGGATGTTCGCGATCTGGGTGGTGTCGATGGACGTGCCGAGCGCGAGCTCGCCGCTCACCATCAGCTTGTTGCGCGTCCAGCTGCCGGCACCGACACGCTTCTCGCCGGGACGTTTGCCCAGGCTTCGCTCCATGGTGAAACTCGCGGTGACCTTCGGCAGGGTGATCGCGCCCAGGTGGTCGAACACCATGCTGACGCCGGTCTGGTTCATGGGCCGCCGACGCGTGAGCGCGGCCGGTTCGGCGGTGAGAACCGAGGCCGTCGCCGGATCGCTGTTCCCGTCCAGCCCCATCGGCGTGTCGTACTTGCACGAGGCCGAGATGATGCCGGTTTCCGGACGTTGCACGTTGACTCGCGTTGCGACCTGCCCGAAGTGCAGGGCATAGTCCGCGCCGGGTACGAAGCACTCTTGGGAGGTGGTGGCCAGCGTCTCGGAGCCTGGGAAGGAGAACGGACCGGAGCGCACGGAGGAGGCACCGTCCGGCGGGGTTTCGTCGCCGAGAACCAGGGTGGCGGGATCGATCACCAGTTCCGAGCCGTCCGGCGCCACCGAACTGACGAAGCCGACCGGCCGCAAGGGTGCGGCACCGCCGGGGTAGGTCGGCAGCGTGAAGCCGACCAGCTCGACGATGGTGCCGGGCTCGATCGGATCGAAGGTGCCAGCGCTGGCGGTCAGCTTGTTGCCCGCGGCCACCGAGGTGATGTTGCCGGCGGCCTGATTGATCGTCTGCAAGGTAGTCATCTGCCGTAGCAGCATGCTCTCGAAGTGGTAGTCGAAGTGCTCGGCCGTCAGGTGCGCGGACACCTCGATACCGCCGGTACGGTCGGTGCGGACCTGGTAGCCGCTCTGCAAGTCGCCATAGACGGCTTCGTCCTCGGTGAGCGAGGTCTCGTCGGTGTGTACACCGGAATTGCGCAAGATGTACTTGTGCCCGCTCAGCACCGGCGCGTCGAGGTCGCCCGTCTGGCGTGCCATCGAGAGGGTGTAGTCGTGGGGGGAAGCTCCGTAGCCCTTGGCCATGGCGGGATCTCCTTAGGAGTAGCGCCGCTCGACGAGGGCGGCGTCGCGGACGATGAAGTCGAGTTCGAGGTGGAGGACGGTGTATCCGCTGTCGTCGAGGAAGACGGGCGTATACGGCAGCTGGAATTCGAGATCTGGGTCGAAGTCGGCGCCCACTGTGGCGGGCGGCTCCGCTCGGCGAAAGCGCAGCAGCGGCGCGATATGGTCGTAGATGGCCACGGCCGCCGCGCGCTCGATGTCGCTGACGCCGGGCTGATGGATCTCGGCCGTCAGGCGGCAATCGGTGCTCTGCTCGATGCACTCGGCGGTGGTGCCGTCGTCGAGCTGGTAGGGAGTGATGCCGCCTTCAGCTCGCGGAGGACTCACGGCCCGCCAGCGCACCACGGCGAAGGCAGCTCCGCCACCCTCGCGCGCGTCGACGGCGGAGTGCCACAGCGTGGGCAGCGGCTCGCCGGGCATCTGTACCTGCTCGCCGACGATGACGGCTTTGGCCTCGGCGCTGACCTCGGCCCACACGGAACGCACGGCGGCGTCGAGATTGGCGAGGCTCAATCCAAGCCCTCCCAATAGGCGATGGTGTTCTCGGTAGCCGGGTCTGTGAAACCGTACGGCGCACGCATCGAGCCGATCGGACGGCCAAGACTGTCGACTGTGCGGCCCGGGTCCAGGAAGCGCGCGCCGAGGTGATCGGTGTCGTACTGAAAGCCGCGGCCGAACTCACGGATGCGCGCCCGCCACTCGATCGAGCCAAAAGAGCTGTCGGCAAGCTCCATGCCCAGCCGCTCGACGAACTTGTCGCGCATCTCCTGCTCACCCTCGGACAGGTGATCGACGAAGGCGTCGAAGTCGGCGCCGAGTTCGAAGTCGATCGCGGTCATCCGACCTCCCGCACGTAGAGCGTCACGGACTGGAGTTCCTCGCCATTCGGCTTGGTCTCTTGGTACTGCTCGAGCGCGTACCGCCGGCCGGCGGAGACGACCTGATAGGCATTCCAGATCACTGTCTCAGGAAGCGGAACACCAGCAACATTGAGTTGCAGCGCGACCGCTCCAGCGCTCACGCCCAAGTGCGGCGCCTGGACCCAGTCGACCTTAGTGAACGTCCCGAAGAGCGGCGGCAGTTCGGGATGGCCCGAGTTGGACGACCTGAGCTGAAAGGTGATCAGCGTACGGCCACGGATCAGACCCCGGGCTTTCTGGCGCAAGCGGGCCGCCTTCGCCGAGGGCGTCATCGGGACACCTCCCAAAAAGGGCACTCCCAAAAAGAGCACGGCGCCGCCGCCCACTCGTACCCGAACCGCAACGGGGTCGAAGCGGCGGGGGTGGACGACGGCAGACCGTGCACGCAAGTGGGAGATGTCATGGGCATGGAGGACTACCCCAGCTGAGGACGCTTGAAGCTGACGACGTCAAGAAAGCGCTTGACTTCGGCCGGCAGGGTGGACGGGTGACGGAAGGTGGCGGTGCCGCCTTCGTCGCCTTGGGATTGGAGCTGCGCGGGGACGCCGTTCCAGTCGTGCTCGAAGAGCTTGCGCGCGGCGGTGCGTAGAGATGCCATGTCCTCGGCACCGGCAAAGCCCACGGTCGCCTTGACCTGCAACACGGCGCCACACGGCCAGGCGCCCTTGGTGCTGTTCAGCCGTGGCCCAACAAGCACCCAGGCGCCAGCAGCGAGGGAAGTATCGTCGAGCGTGACGTCGACGATGTCCGCCTCTGCCGTCAGGGGCCAGGGCAGCAGTACCGAGGTCTGCGTGCTGCCGATCTCGAAGGCCTGGACCTGCTCGACCCGCGGCCAGAACGCCCAGCAGGCTTGCTCTTTCAGCCATCGCAGACCAGCGTTCATGCAGTCGCGTAGCTCGTCGTCAAACGAGGTGTCCCCCGCGTCGACGTCGGCGGCGCGGCGGCGTAGCTCTTCGATCTGTAGCAGGTCGGGCATGGGTCAGCTCTTGCTGGTGGCGTCGGTGGTGGTGGTCTTGGCGGCCGGCTTCTTGGCGGTGGTGCGCTTGCGGCCGGTGGTCTTGGTCTCGCGCCGCGCCGCTTGCGGGTTCGGCTTGGTCTTGCGCAGCGCGCCGACCGGATGCCGCTGCAGGGCGCGGCCGGCGGTGGCGGGGGTGACCGCGCGGAGAAAGCCGCGCTCTACCCATGCCGCGGCGGTCTGCGGAGTGATCTGCAAGGCGTCGCAGTCGAGCAGGGTGCCGGGCTGGGGGGTCACGGTGGCCTGGAAGGGCTGCAAGACTTGGTAGGTGGGGAGTTGGTCGGACATGGGTTTACCTCCCCCCGCTCCGGCGCTTCTTGCCGGCGGCGGGTTGGTTGCGATTGGCGGGAGTGTTGGTTTCGCCGTCGGTGCCGGCGCCGTCGCTGGCGTCGGTTTCGGACTGCGCCGGGGCGGGGGGGAGCTTTGGGAGCTTGCGCAGGCGCGCGGGGTCGGCTTTGTCGACCTTCTTGGCGATGCCGAGCTCGACATAGCGCGCGAGCACGTCGTCGGTCAGGCCGTAGCCATCGGTGGTCGTCTTGCTGTCGACCTGGTCGCCGGGGGAAAACGCCTGCCGGTTGGCGATCGCGCGCGCTTCGATGAACTGGACGATCATGCGGCTGGTACCTCGAGCGCGGCGATGGCGTGACGCTTGAATGGAGTCATGCCGATACGCCGGATGAAGCAGTAGGTGTCGGTGCGCTGCTTGGCCGACTTGTCCATGTCGAGCAGCAGCTGCAGGCGCGGCCGCAGCATGATCGTCTTCGGATCGCCGTACCACAGGGGCAGCGCAGCGGTTCCCGCCGGCGGGATCAAGTCAACGCCCGGCACCGCGTCGATGGGAGCGCCGTAGAGGTAGTTGTCCTCCGTGGGGGTCTGGCGGTTGCTCCAGTAGTACTCACCCTGCGGGCTCTTGAGCTTGCGCAGCGCCGGCCGGTTCGCCTGCGCTGTCCACCAACGGCCACGCCGGGCGTAGCGCGCCTTCGGGGCTTCTTGCAGGTCAATGATGTCTTCCCAGTCGATACCGCCGGCCGCTTTGGCCTGCACTTTCAAGATGATGTCCGCCAGCTCACCCGCGTTGGCGTTGGCGATCATGTCGAGGCCGTCGAACTGCTTGTTGGCGTGGCCGGTACCCTTCTGCACCATGATGTCGAGGTCTTCGCTGAAGTCCTCGGCGAACTGATCGCGCACCGTGCCCACCAGGTCGACGTCGGCGTCCTCGACGACTGTGCGCGGGATGACCAAGTCTCCGTTCTGGTTCTCCACCCAGACCTCGCGCCTGCTCAGAAGGTCGTCGAGCTGCTGCATGGCCGGGAAGTCCTCGGGCGCCATATCTGCCCGCTCTCCCCAGTAGACGGTCAGCCGGCCGAACTCGCGCAGCTTCCAGGAGCGCTTGTTGATCGGCACCACGGTGCAGTGCTTCAACGCCCAGCTCAGCTCCAGCTCGGCGCGTAGGAGCCGTGCACTGGTCTCCGCCGGGGTGATGATCCGGCCGGCGTCCAAAGAGGCCTTGAGCTGCATCTCGTCCATGCCGGACTTGGTGACCTCGAAGCTCTTCAGGAGGTCCCGGAAGGCTCTGTACTGCGGGCTGGCTTTCTCGATCCGCCAGGCATCGACATCTTCCGCCGCGCTGTAGATCGCTTCCAGGTCCACCGCCTTGGTGGCCGGCGGCAAGGTGCCGTCGTCGAGCATGGCCAGGAGCTTGGCTTCGAACTGACCCTGACGGGACTCGAAGGCCTTCTTGTGGGTGTCGAGCAGGTCGTCGAGTTCGTCGAGGTGCTCGTTGATCTTCGCTTGCTGCTCGATCAGATCGGCGCCTTTGAGGTTGTCGACGTTTTCCCGTAGGGCCTTGAGACCTCGGTTGCTCTCTTCGAGCATGTTCTTGACTTCAGCTAGGGAGTTCGGGACGTTGCCCATCAGGTGGTCTCCTCCGGGTTGTTGAGCAGCTGTTGCCGCTCGCGGGCAAGAGCTTTGATGTCCGCGAGCGTGCGCGGGTCGAGGTCGAGCAGGTCGCCGGTGGGCTCGGCTGGTAGGTCTTTGACCACCTGCGCGGCGAGCTTTGGCGCTTCGGCGGCGGCGCCCATGAAGCCTGCCGCGGTCAGAGCCTTGGTGATCGCGTCGAGCTTCTGGAGCACGTGCGCGGTGGCGTCGCCACCTGCGGCCAAGCCCTTGAACAACCCGGTGTCGTCGTCGGCAGGCCATACCACTGGCGAGACCTCGAAGAGCTTGACCTCGTCGATCACCAGTGTCTTGACAGACCCGTGGTCCTCTTCGTGCGAGGCTGTGACGCGAAACCCCACGGAGCCATGAAGCACGGCTTCGTCGGCAACCTCGATCAGGGCCTCGTCGCCCCAGTAGCCGCGCGCCACCTTGAACGTGGCGCGCAATCCCTCGTCAGTGACTTGGAGCCCCTCGTCACCCGGAAGACAGGTTCCCAGCAGATACCAGTGCTTCCAGAAGCCTTTGACCAGACGCCGGGAGTGCTGCTCTTCGATCGTCTGATCGAACGCCCCCTTGGCGAACACATCGCCGTGCGCGTCGGGATTCGACGGATCGCGGAAAGTGGCGAAGATTCCACTGATCAGCCGCTCGTCGATGTCGGCCTTGAAGCACGCCGGGCCGGTCTCAGCTTTCAGGCACAGGCCGTCAGGCGCGCCACCTTGCCGTTTCTGGAGCTGCGGGAGAGCTGTAGGTCCGTCCATGACGGACAGGATAGAGCAAGATGATTCTATTTCGCAAGCTGTACGTCATATCACTTCTCCAGCAGCATCTGATCCAGCGGTACGAGACCTCTGCCCATGTAGCTCTTGTCACCTCCGTCAAACTCATCAAACGGAAGATGGAGCCCGCGAATTAGCTGGTTTGGTGGCACGCCACAGCCTACGAAGTTCTGCATCGTGAGTGAGGCAGCTTTCAGGTCGCCACGCAGCTCGGGGATGTGACCCGTCTGAAACCAAATGCGGCGGCTCATTCGCTCATCAGGCGAAATGAGAACCATATTGAGCGCACCCACTAGCAGCTTGAGCCAGGGCAGAACCACGTTCTTGAGCAGGTGCTCTTTAGCGTTGCGCAGATTCGAGTAGGTGGCACTCTTCGAGTCCCACATCGCTGCTAGAAAGCCAAAGGCAATGGCCACAAGCACGCGGTAGTTCTCGCGGCTCCGTATCCACTCGGCCTCCTGAGCGGTGTAGCTCACGGGTATCCACTTGGATTCCCCGCCAAGGAAGCGCGGTAGTCCAGGCATCTGGAGCTTGGCGGCCTCCTTTTCGGCTTCTACCCAGATCTTACGAACCTCGGTTGCCCGATCCGGGTTGGTGATGTAGTCGCTAGTGATGAAACCCCGCGGCACGCCCCCGGTCTCGGCCAGCTTGAGCGCGAGCGCTCCTATGGTCCGATCGGCCTGAGCGTCAGTGAAAGCGGGCTGCACTGGTGACATGCCGTTGTGGGGATGGATCGGATGCGGCAGGAAGGCGGCGGCGACTTCGCCGGGCAGCAGAAGCTTGTTGTTGCCCCAGCCACGCCAGTGCTTGAGCAAACCGGCCTTGCCGATCACCGGGTCGTAGTGGTCCGGCAAGAGCATCAGGTACTGGACTTTTCCGGTGGTGTCGCGCGCCGGCCGGACTAGCGCGCGGCCGCGCAAGGCCACATGCTGCCCCGCCATCCACCGCCAGGCCACAGCGGACAGGTCGGGATGCGGGTAATCGAGCAGTTCCTGCATCGGGTCGTCCGGCTCAGTCTCCCACTTGCGGCGCGATCCGTTCCTGGCGCGCACGTTCATCTCGAGCGGAATATCCGCCAGGGTTCGGCAAATGGTCTCGGTGGCGGCGTAGATGAGGATGGAGCGCTCGTAGAGGCCAGCCGCTCTCTCCAAGCTCCAGTTCGAGAACAGCCCGAGGCCATGCGCGCTCCAAGCGTTGTCAGCGTCGCCCCAGGTGTCGAACAGCGCTTCCTTTCGGAACAGGCTGGAGACCCAAGACTTGAAACGAGCAGGTAGCGATGGCATGGGAACCTCCTCAGGCGATAGCGAACATGGGAGCGTTGAGTGCCAGCAGTGCGCAGGTCAAGGCGTCCGCGCCGTCGTCCCGCTCATGGTCGTTGGGGTTGACGCCGCGCAAGGGAACCAAGCTTCGGGCCCACGCGAGATTCGCGTCGGTCATCAGCACGGCCACCTCCCCGTTTTGCACTGCTGCCGCAGCATGGACCCAGAAGTCGCAGCGCGGCCGGCTGCCGAAATGGACGGAGGCATCGAAGCCGGCGTTGTCGAGCAGGTCGCGTTGTCGCTCGGCGGACTCGCCGCCGGAACCCTTCATGTCTTGCAGCACACCGACTTTGCAGCGCTTGCCGTCGTCGATTGCAATACCCAGGATCTTTGCTTCGCGGCTGGCCAGCTTCTCCTGGAAGGCCTGGACGTCCAGGACGTAGTAGAGCGGCTTTCCGAGCTTCGCAGCGGCTCGGCTGCGTGCCACCTTCACGCCTACCGTGCTGTCGCGGTTCTTGTCCTTGGTACCATCAGCCTTCTTGCTGCTGTAGGCGAGGTCGTAGCCCCGCGCGATGCCGTCGTAGGTGTCGGGCAGCTCGTCGGCGGTCACGAACACGAAGCTCTCGAAGGGGAAGAGGTCCCCTTCTTGCAGCTCGTAGCGCATCACACCGCCGAGGGCGGCAAGGCGCTTGTGCTTGGGCAGAGTGAGTAGCTTCGTCAGATACCGCGGGTCTTCCCGCATCAACGCACGGTTGCCCTTGGCGTCTCCGTAGAAGTAGGCGAAGGAGCGCGGCAGCAGATGCCGGTCTTCCTCCGGGAGGTCGTCGCGTTGCTCTTCAGCAAAGGCGATCGCTTCGTCCAGCTCTTCAAACCAGCACGGCTTGTCTTCCTGGTCGGGAACGAACCACCGCATCACGCCCGAACGTTCGGGAATGACAACCCCGTTGTCGTCGAGGTACCACCTTAGGTACTCCTGGAGCCAGTGATCAGGCGGAGGAGCGTTGAACGAAAGAGACATCGTCGGCTCGAAACCGCAGGTGGAACGATTGCGCTCTCCTAGAACCTGGAAGTCTTCCAGCTCGTTCTGCTCGGCCTGCTCCATCGCGATGTAGGCGTAGTCTTGAGAACCCAGGTGTTCCCGGTCCGCGGGGGTGCTCAGATGTCCAGCCCAGACCTCGACGTCGTTCTCGAAATGAAAAATCCCGTCTCGGATGCTCTCGCGCTTGAAGTTCGGCAGTGTCTTGAAGATCTGCCGTGCCTTCTGCCAGATCCCGAGCGATCCGAAAACGTCCTTGCGCCGCTTGCGGGTGAACAACCCCCGAAACCCGGGCGTCCACAGACCCCGAGTCATGTCTTGGATCACGCCTATCGTCTTGCCAGCGCCCTGGCCTCCCCCAGCCAGCCGTACATCGGCCTTCGAGGTCGTCAGCTGCCACTGCATCCCCTTCTGTGGTGCCCAAAGGTGTGTGACTTCTTCGAAGTCAGGGACCCGAATGCCTTCCAGATCTTGCTCTCTTACAACACAAGCTCTGCAAGCCTTCTTTCTCGGCCACTTCTGAAGTTCGTCCCCAACCACAGCTGCCCCACATAGGGCTGTCTCTTCACCCCGATTGTCAAGCAGGTGAAGTGAGCGTCGAGGTCCGAGGGCTGGCCAGATCAGCATCAGAGCGATTGTCGCCGATTCGAGGTCGACATATCAACCCAGGAACGAAATAGCAGTTTTCCACAGTTTCCACAGCCCCTACTCCCCCTCAGTTATTGATCTTCTAAAGGGTGGTGGGGAGGGGGAGTTGAAGAGGGTGACATAGAAGTCAGAACCTGAGATCTGACATAGAAGTCAGTACTAGACCACGCCTGCAGCAGCTTTCAACATGCCTTTTCCACAGGGGTTCTGACATAGAAGTCAGAACAGCTACTCAGTTCTGACATAGAAGTCAGAACCCCAAGAGGAACGGCCAGCCTTCGCCAAAAAAGGGGGGGGCCACCTCGTGTGTGTGCTCGACCCGCCGGGCAGCTAGGCCTTGGCGGAGCCAGCGCAGCTATCCCAAAGGGGGGGGACGTCTCCGGAAATTACCTTCAGCGGTTGCCGAACAGTCGATCAAGGCGGTTCGATAACGGCAGGTCTTCCGGGCCGGAACTCGGGATCAGTAGCTGGTACTGATTGACGCGATGAAGTCTCTCGACTCGCGAACGCTTGACTCTGACAAACCCTGCGCTCTCTAGCGCTTGCACCCGGCGAATGACCTGTCTCTCACCATACCCAGCGAAGGAAACCAGCTGGTCATAGGACACTTCAGACAGACCGTCGTCATCTGCGTGGGCCAGCAGCGCGACATAAACAGCCAGCCCGCCTGCTCGCAGGTCGGGATCAGCAAGGATCTTTGCTGCGATCCATGTCTCAACGAGGGCGAAGCGCTGTCGCTTGTGGTCGGCAGGCATCGGCTGAACATTCGCATAAGTCTGCCATTTGTGTCAAAGGTAGACATGACACTATTTTCCCTGCTATGGTCCCCACCCATGAGCATTGTCTACCTCTCGCCTGACCAAGTTGCCGAGTACTTCGCCCTGCCCCCCGAAGCGATAGCACGGTGGCGCCACAAGGGTTTCGGTCCCAGATTCCGCCAACTCGCGGCTCAGACCAGCACATACCAGATCGACCACGTTGTCGATTACCTGGTTTCCTGTGCAGTTCCGAAGCCAGAACTACCGGGAAGAGGCTCTGCTGAGTGGTCGAAGCAGCTAGCTGAAGTCACCAAGTTCATCCGAGGCACTGGCTTCTCGGTGCTACTCACCGAAGATGAGGTCGCCGGATTCGCGGGTCTCAACTCGCAGACGCTGGAGGGCTGGCGACACAAACACAGAGGGCCTGCCTTCTATCGCTTCGGCAAAGGAGGCCGCGCACGCATCCGGTATCGGCTGGACCAAGTAGTCGATTTCCTTCTTGAGAATTCGTTGCCTACCGACTCACGCAGAGCGTGGAAGGACCAGTACAAGGCTTTGTCTCAGTTCATTCAGGAAGAAAGGAAGGGCCTGTCATGACCTTCGATCCACGCGCCATCACCGCCGAAGTCTTCGAAGGCGGTGCCATGCACGGCTTGGCCTACGTGCCCGTCCTCCAAGCCCTCGACCAACTCGGCACGCTGCCCACCACGCACGTAGGCACCAGCGCCGGTGCCCTCGTCGCCTTGACGCGCGCGCTACGTGTACCGCCGTCGAACCTGTCGCGGCTACTGCAAGAGACCGACTGGTCAGCCTGGGGGCGTCGCTCTGTGGCGCGCCTGCTCTTCCGAGGTGGGCTGTGCTCCCTCGATCCCGCCAGGCAGTGGATCGAGCAACGTCTACGAGACGCCAGCCTTCCTGTCGATCTCACGTTCGCCGACCTGCTCGACCAGACGCGGCATGACCTGGTCGTCGTCGCTACTCGGTTCGTGCAGCTCGGCAAGCGCAGAACCGCCTTGCCGTTCCACTTCAGCCCCAGCAACACGCCGCGGGCCGTGGTAGCAGAGGCGGTCCTGGCCAGCATGGCAATCCCGGGGTTCTACCCCTTCGTCGAGGTCACAGAACACGGACAGGCGACCTACCAGTACTGCGATGGTGGAGTCGCTGCCAACCTGGCCTTGGATCGAGTCGCCCACCTGCCACCCGAGCAGATCATCGCCTACCGCGTCGACAGCTCCGAAGAGATCCGAGTTGCTGACGGGCGAGTCTCTGCCGAGCCCTACTCGCCGTCTCTGCTCGCCAGCGTCCCGATCATGGCGCGCGCTCTGCGGCGTGAAGCCCTGGCGCGTCACGTACCTGATCACCTGTGGCCGCGTGTCGTCCGGATCGATACCGGGGACATCAGCGCCCTCGACTTCGACATGGACGAAGCCACCATGCAACGGCTGCTCGACTGCGGCCGGGAGGGTTGGGAGGCGTGGATCAGGAAGCAGGGACAGGAGGCGCAGGCATGAACACACGCTGTACAGCAGAGCCCGCAACCCTCGACCAGATCGCCCGCGCACACGCCGAGGTTGCGGCACTCTTCGACAAGGAGAAAGACGAGGCCAAGCGCGACCGGTACCGAATCCAGCTTGCAGCCCTGTCATCTGCCTACCTGCAACATCCTGACTTTCGACGCGGGGCCAGGCGATGAGCGCAAAGGTCAGGGATTACAACAACGCCGTCTCTAGCTGGTGGGTTCACTGGTACGACTATGCCGAGGAGAGCAACGCAGTAGTAGCAACTGAGGTCGGCCTTGTGATGGTGCGCATCCTGCACCTGTGGGAGCGGACCACGCTTTACTGCCAGATCGGGGCGAGGATTCACGAGCGAGTCTACGAGCGCTGCTGGTCTCAGAGGTACTCGATCACTCTGGCCAAGCGTTGGGCGCGAGAGCTGGCGGAATCTTTGCAATGAGCAAGTGGACTCCCCGCAACAAGCAGGGCGCCAGGTGCCCACACTGCGAGCACATGCACCAGCTCGTGTGGCTGGGCTCCAGCGTGGTCAAGACCGAGAGGCGCACGTGCGAGCAGTGCGGCCAGCCGTTCATCCTCGAAACCCGAACTACGGTCAACTACCGAACACGCCCCGACTGGCCCAAGGGTCCGGCGCCGGTCGCACGAAACCCGGATCGCAGGAAGCGGCACCACCTACGCATGTGGGGACCGCCGGGCTTTCGCGAGTGGCTCCTCAAGCACCCTTGCTGCATCTGCGGTGCCAAGGCTACCGACATGAGCCACGTCAAGAGTCGTGGAGCTGGGAACGGTGCCGAGAACAACGCCGTACCGCAGGACCACCGGTGTCACCTGGAGTACGAAGCCGGCAAAGAGTCTTTCGAGAACCGGCACAACGTCGACATGCAAGAGATGGCGCGTCGGTATTGGGCGCGGTGGCTTCAGCATTCAGCAACAGAACAAGGAGGTAACTGATGTCGTCCAGCTGGGTTCCAGATATACCGGGGTGTGGGTGTTTCGTCGCGCTGTTTCTTGCTGGCGCCGCTGTCACTCTCTGTATCGTCTGGATCGTGACCTGAATCGTCGTGAGCTACTACCGGAAGCCCCTACGCGGCGGAGGGTGCCGGATCATCCCTCGCGCCACCAACGGCCGCTTCTGTCGCGAAGTGATCGAAGCGAAGGTATGCCCAAGCTGCAACGGCTTCGTCGTGCCAGAGCAGGTCAACAAAGGTAGCGAGCGATTCCCCTTGTTCAAGTACGTCTACCCGGCGGAATGCCCCCGGTGCGGCAAGCCCCTACCGCGTGCGTGAACTGTCTCTCTTTACCGGCGGTGGCGGTGGACTCCTCGCTACCCACCACCTGCTCGGCTGGGAAGCAGTCGCAGGAGTCGAGATCGAGCCGTACCGACGAGACGAACTGAAAGCGAGACAAGCTGATGGCGTCCTCCCTGACTTCCCCATCTACACCGACATCCGAGCCTTCAATCCGATGCCCTGGCGCGGCCAAGTCGACATCGTCACAGGTGGGTTCCCCTGCCAGCCGTTCAGCGTTGCTGGCAAGCAGCTCGGCGAAGCGGACCCGCGCAACCTCTGGCCCGAGACAGACAGGGTCCTTCGCGAAGTGGGACCCAACCTCACGCTGTTGGAGAACGTTCCAAAGCTGCTTCATAACCGGTACTTCGGCCGAATACTCGGAGACTTGGCCGAGAGCGGGTACCGGTGGATCTGGGATTGTTTCCCAGCGTTCACCTTTGGTGCCTGCCACAAGCGGGACCGGCTCTTCATCCTTGCGTTCAAGAGTCGAGCCGACCTGGCCCAAATCGATTCGAACGCTCGTCGAGTCCTTGGGGCTCCGCTACCTGCCAACGCCGCTCAAGAGCGACGCGACCCGAGCAGGGGGACTCAAGGACCCGAAGCGCTGGGCAAGGAAGCGTGGCAGGCCCTACGACCTGAAGCTCTGCAACTGCATCCGTGGACCAGTGAACCCGGCGTGGGTCGAATGGCTAATGGCGTGGCCAGAAGGCTGGACCGCGTTGCAGCCCTTGGAGATGGACAAGTTTCGATCGTGGTTGCAGCGGCAGCGGTCCTACTTGCGCGCGCTGCTTTGGGAATAGCGAACTGACGTGGCCACCACAATTACCCGACCTGCCGTGCGGTACTTCGGCTCGAAGTGGCGACTAGCGCCGACAGTCATTCAACTGCTCGGTGAGCACTACTGCTACATCGAGCCCTACGCCGGTAGCGCTGCCGTCCTTCTGCGGAAGCCAAGGTCAGAGTTCGAGGTGATGAACGATCTGGACGGATCAGTGGTCAACTTCTGGCGTGTCCTGCGGGACTCACCCCAGGAGCTGGCACGGGCCGTCGCCCTTACTCCTTATGCCCGCACCGAGCAGCAGTCATCGCGCCAGAAATGCGACTGCCCTATCGAAGCCGCCCGTCGCTTCGCTGTTCGGTGCTGGCAAGCGTTCTCGCCAGGAAAGCAATCCGGCTGGAGGTTCCAGCGAAAACCTCGCGGGCCAGGGCACCGACGAACTACCGCCGTTACTGACTGGGTGGAGCTTCCAGAGCGGCTGGCTGTCGTCGCCGAGCGGCTTCGAGGCGTAGCGATCGAGAGTGACGAAGCTCGGGCAGTGATCAAGCGCTTCGACGGCAAGGAAGCCGCCTTCTTCGTTGATCCCCCGTACCCGCACGATACGCGGTATGACAGCAGAGGTTACGGCGTAGAGATGTCAAACGAGGAGCACCGGCAGCTACTCGAGGACCTGGTGAAGCTGCAGGGAAGGGCAGTGGTCTCAACATATCCGAACGAACTTTACACCGATGCTCTCTCTAGCGCCGGCTGGCGCCAGATCGAGACGTCAGCCCACACCAACAAAGGCGGCACCTTTCGAACGGAACAACTGTGGTGCTCGCCACAGATCGAGGTCAAGCGCGAAGTAGCTCAGCAGGTCGACCTGTGGAAAGCAGATGACTGACCTGATCGTCTGCATCCGCCGCAACGGCGAACACCGCGACCTTGCCCACCTGACGGCCGTTCCCGTCGTCCAGAACGACCGCAGGCTCATGGTCTCGTTCCAACCTCACGAAACCGCACGTCTCAGCCCCGGCCGGCGCTGGAAGCATGGGCAGGTCGTCAGCGAAGCCGAAGCACTTGCACGCCTGGTCCAGTTCGCCGGCCCCTTTCCACGCATCATCGCCTTTCGGACCTACCAAGCCTCCACCTACCTGAGGCAGGCAGCAGAGCGCTGCAACTCCAGTCTCAACCTCTCAGCCGAACCACTCAACGTCGAACAGCTCGCTCACTGGTGCTCGATGCTCGGGGAATGGGCGCCGGCTGAGACTCCAGGGCTCAGCGCCTGGTGTCACCACCTAGACATCACCGTCACCGAGAAGGCCGGCCCCTTCGGAGAGGTCTACGCCACACGTGGTGTGCTCTACAAGCTGGAGACGATGATGGAGGAAGCTGCCATGAGTCGTGTACGGGCTGCGTTCGAGGAAGAAGTACAGTAAGTCTACAGGCAGTGATCTCTCAACCCCTCAACAACCATTAAGCCTTAATTCTACAGCTATTTACGGACCACCTACCAAGTAGCAAGGTTCCGATGTAGGGCACATCCCAGCCGATGACGCGGCGTGTCGCGTCGAGGAAGAGCACGGCCAAGGCTTCGCGATCGTAGCTCTGCAAGATCAGCCACAGCAGAGCTGCGGCATCACCGTGAACGCGCACCCGTGGATAGGTATGCAGCGGCCGGCTCGCCACGCGAACCAACTCGACACGCAGACGGGGAACATCCGGCAGCGTGTGCCTCTCGGCACCCAGTATCGGATGCACGGGTCGGCGCAACGGCAGATTCGCGCGGCAGGGTCGAGGGCTTCGCTGGTCGGCGCAGAGCCCGGCAAGAAACGGAGCCAGGATCGTCGGGTCGAAGGAGATCTGCTCAAGCTTCGCTTCCAGCTCCGCGCTCGGCTGAAGATCGACCCAGCCGAATCGGTGCACCCGCTCCCCCACCTCGAAGCCGACTTCCTGTGCGAGGTCACGGAATCTCCCGTTGTGGTACCCGCGATGGCAGCAGTCCTTGATACCGCGCACGCCGTTGACCCAGTGCACCATCGCGTGCAGCAGCGCCGCCAAGATCTCGAACTGCGAGCCGGTCAACGCGTGCACGGGTACGTGTACGGGGTATGACTGCCCGTCTTCTGTGCGCTCCGATCCTGGGGACAAGCCCCAGATGCGGACTGAGAGTGGATGTCGCGCAAGCTCCGGCCAGAAGCTGTCGAGCAGTTGAGCGCAGCAAAGGCCGATCTCCTGCTCTGCTTGTGCGACGGGGGTGCCGGTGTCCATGCCCGGCACCACTCAGCGCTCCAGGTCCGGAGGGGTGCCCAGTTTCTCTTCGAGCCGTGACGCCTGTGCGGCCAGTTGCTCGGAGACCTCGATCGCCAGGCTTTGGAACTGGACGACCTCGGCATCGTCAACGCTGCCCGGCTCAGCACCCAGGTGGTGGAGGTAGCCTTGAAGCTGGCGCAGGTCTTCGAGCGCGGCGCGAAGGTCCGACTTGACCGGTACCTCGCCGCGTTCGCGGTACGTCTCCTCGTGCAGCAGGGCGTTGTCGTAGAGCGTGATGCCCACGCGGCGGAAAGAGTCGCGGATGTGGGCTTCCGGGTAGAGGTGTAGGTACGTCTCGCGGAAGACGGCGCGAGCTTCCCAGTCACTTAGGTGCGGGAGGTTCGGCGGCTGCGTGTTGGTATGCTGCGGCTGGTCACTCATGGGACGTATCTCCTTTGAGTGGCAAGGCCCGGTTCGGTGCGTCAACACCGGATCGGGCCGCTTGGTTGATCGGAGGCCTGGACCTGAACCTCAAAGGGCAGGACCGGGCCAGTCTGGCCCACCAGTACCTCGGGCCACGACGAATGGTCAACCACAGAGCCGTTATTTCTTGGGCTTACCCGGCAAGACTGCCGATGGTGTCTTGTCGCCAGAGGAAGCGCCAGATCTGACAACAGCGGGACCAAGGTCCCAAGGTGAGCAGGCAGTGACCGGACGGCGGTGCCCCCCTCTGACAGAACTGATCACGTTCGAGGACGGCGATCACGGACAACGATGTTCTTCGACTTACTGTTGACCTCGAAAAGGCCAACGGCCTTGACCACTTCGCTGAGCTTCTTGAAGCCGTAGTTCCGAGGATCGAAATCAGGAGCCTGAGTCGCGATGTGATTGCCGACCGGGCCCAAGTGGGCCCAACCATCATCATCCGAGACTGCATCAATGGCGGTTCGGATGAGATCTACCAACCGCGCATCGCCTCGAAGCTCCTTGGCACTCTTGGCCTTCTCTTGGATCGGAGCGTCGAGATCGGTCACCAGAACTTCTGAATAGACAAACTTATCGCAGGCCACGACAAAAGGGCGCGGAGTCTTCTTCTCACCAAAGCCGTAGACCAGCTTCCCCTCCTCACGAATGCGAGACGCCAACCGCGTAAAGTCACTGTCGCTCGAAACCAAGCAAAAGCCATCAAACCGATCAGTATAGAGCAGGTCCATGGCGTCGATGATCATGGCGGAATCGGTAGCGTTCTTGCCCGCAGTGTAGCGGAACTGCTGTATAGGATGAATCGAGTGTTCCAGCAAAACCGCCTTCCAGCTGCTCAACTGAGGCGTGGTCCAATCGCCGTAGATTCTCTTGACGCTGGCTACCCCGTACTTCGCAACCTCCGCAAGCAACGCGTCGATGAGTGAGGCGCGCGCGTTGTCGGCATCGATCAGAACTGCGAGCTTCTCTTGCACTGGGACTCCTTCTTGGCTTAGGCAACCACGCGCTGATCCTGAACTGGTCGGATCTCTCACTCGTCCAAGTCAGGAGGCGGTGGCAACTCTTCTGCTGGTACGCCTTTCAGCCAACCTGTTGCATACTCGATTGCCCAGAGAAAAGATCTCAAGGGCATCTTCAATGGCTGAGTCTCAGGATCCAGCTCAAGAACTGGCTTGTCGTCCGACTCTTCGACCGAGATCAAACCGATGAAGACAGAGTCCAGGTAGAGTTCGGCAACTACTTCCTCGTAGTCGGTCAAGCTGCAAATCTGAACCCTTACTCTGTTGCTCATCTCAATTCTCGCGCGTAGTTGGGCAAGAAAACCACTCTGCGTTCATCATCTGCTCAGATTTACAGTTCAAGCCCCATGATCTCAGAGAGGCCGAGGAACGTCTCCATAACCCCTTCACCCGTCGGTGCGATGGTCTCAAAGTACAGTGCCCCTGGCCAGTCCAAATCTTGCTTCAGGGTCTCCACATCTAGGACATTCTCAAGATCACGTTTGTTGAGCTGAAAGACAAGTGGAATCTGTTCCCAGTCTCGATCTAGGCGCTTGAGATCAGCCTGGAGCTTCTGAAGATGGAGTAAGTTCCGCTCGTGGCAGGGTGCCTGCGAATCGACAACAAAGATTACACCATCTACTCGACTCAAAAACTGAAGTTCGTCTACGGCAAGTGGGTCATCCGCCGCGTCTGATACATCTTCGTAGTGTCGCCAGGAAAGGTACCGCAAGTAGCCAATACTCAGAACCGGATGAGTCGAGTCGGCCACTCGAAACGTGGCGGACCAGTTCAGTTCCTGCCGGAGATCAACACCTGGACGAACAATTAGGGCCTTCTTGATTTGCCCGAGGGATGTCTCTCGCCCCGCAAACGCGGGGCCTGCGTAGAGGATCCTCTTTGCTAACCTCATCTAATCGCTCCGTTCACTGCTACTTGTACGGGGCTATCGCCGACAATTGCAAGCTTGAAGTCTTGAATGGAATTGAAAACCCTCTCAAACAGAGGATCGAGGACTCTCCCGTCCGGAAGCAGCACGGCAAGGTGAAAGCCATATCGATGCTCCGTCAGGCCAGGTACCGTGTCGAGTGTGAGTCCCGACGGCGGAAGTAGAGAAACCTTCTCGCCATACCCGAGGTGGTTAATTGCCGCACCCGTAAGATCTCTGCAGTCCCCTCCTGGACAACCCGCTTTCACTGTTCGGAGCAGATCACCGAACTCGCTGTTGGCGTTCACGCTCACCCGGCGCAACGAGCGAAGAGCCTGATTTCCGAACTTCTCTCGTAGCCCCTTGACCAGGCGAATCGCCTTGCCGAGTGCGTAGGTGGCCACTCCGACGGTGACCATCGTCAAGATGATATCTCTGATATTCAATTGTCCCCGATTCGAGGCGCCTTCGATCAGCAAGAACCCAACGTCAGCCTGAATACCGCTGACGATCGATCGAATTGTCGATGCGACCTGGAGCTCTCCTACTCCACCAACGAATTTTCCACTCGGATCCGTCCACCTCACCGGATTGGCCAGCGCATACAGATACCGATGCCTGGACATCGGTTCGTTCGCCAACCCTGCAAACGGGTCCATCGACGCAAAACGTCCCACCCCCGGCACCATCCACCGAGCCCGCAGATAGTCCAGCCCTGTAACGGCATCCCGTATCTCGCCAGCGAACAGGTACGGGTTCCGCGTCGAGCCCGACTGGTGCACCAGATCCCCGAACGACGCGAAAACGTAGACATCCGTGAGCGCTCCGACCTCATCCGACAAGCCGCGAATCGATCCCAGCCCATCGGCCAGGTAGAAAGCCGTGGTGCTTCCGTCCAACGCGGCCAGCAGATCCGTACCCCGGACGTAGTACCGCTCTCCATCCGCGCTCAACTCCAACACGACCTGGATCAGTCCGGACGCCGGATCGACCAAGTACTCGACACCATCCGTCGCGACGCGCGTGCCGTCCGCGTCATAGCCGTGACGCACGGTCGTTCCGTCCGCCAACCGCACCTCGACGAGCCGATCGTCGAAGTCCCAGCTGAACGTGGCACCCGCGGCACCGCTCTGGCCGACCAGGTTTCCGTTGACGTCCCAGGTGAACGTCACATCACCTTCAGTCAGCAACCGGTCACGGTCATCGAAGGTCGACGCAACGACCTCGACTCCATCTGTCGTCTCGTGGGTGCGCTGCGTCCGGTTACCCACGGCGTCGTATTCGAAGCCGTCGCGGAAGATCAGCACGCCGTCAGCCTCGGTGACGGTCTCGCGAGTCAAGCGGGAGACCGGATCGTAGTCGTAAGCGCGCGTCGTGCCATCGGCCTCGTCGATGCGAACGCGGTTACCGGTGGCGTCGAGGGTGTAGGCGTAGGACTGCAGCACCTCGCCAGCCGCATTCGTCGACACCAGGTCGAGCAGGCGGTTGCGGGCGTCGTGCTGGTAGGTGGTGGTGACGCCGTTCGGGAGCTGTAGCTCGGTACGGTTGCCGACGGCATCGAAGCTCTGCTGATAGGCGCGACCGTCCGGATCGGTGACGCTGGTCATGCGTGCGGCAGCATCGAAGCCGTACGATGTCGTGAAGGTCTGCCCGGCTGCCTCTGCTGTCATGGAAGTGCGTAAGCCTGCAGCGTCGTAGCCGTAGCTCAGGCGACGACCGGCGGGATCGGTCAGCTGGACGAGGCGATCGCGGACATCGTGCCCGTAGCTTGTCGTGCCGCGACCGTCGGTGACGCTGGCGCGCTCGCCGGTGGGCGTGTAGCTGAAGCTGACCGTGGAGCCGTCCGGGTAGCGACGGCTGAGCAGCTGATCGAGCGCGTCGAAGGTGAAACTCGTGGTACGCCCAGCGAAGTCGGTCCGGCTGACCTGGTTGCCCGCAAGATCGAACGCGAACGTCTCGCGTGCCCCGTCGGGCAGAATGCGGGCGGTTTGACGACCGAGCGCATCGAACTCGTAGCGGGTGACGTGGCCGTTGGCGTCGGTTTGCGAAACGAGATCGCCAAGCTCGTCGAAGCTGTATCGAGTCACCTGGTCCAGGGCATCGACGACGGCGACCAGCCTGCCCAGCGAGTCATATTGGAACTCGGTGACGCGGCCGACTTCGTCCGTCATGCTGAGGCGTCGGCCCAGCGCATCGTACGAAGTCTTCGTGGTGGTGCCGTCAGGGTGGGTGACCTGGATCGGCAAGCCGGCAGCGTCGTAGGTGGTTTGCGCGGTGTGACCGTTGGCGTCGGTGACGGTGGTCAGGTTGCCGGCGGTGTCGAAGCCGAACGTCGTGCGGTGGCCCAGCGGATCGATGATGGCCGTGCGGCGGCCAGCGGCGTCATATTCGAAGCGGGTGACCGAGCCGCGTTCGTCGGTGGTGGTGAGCAGGCGACCGTTGGCGTCGTAGGAGCGCTGGACAGTGCTGCCGTCGGGATAGGTGGTGAGCAGAAGTCGGCCTTCAGGATCGTAGGCGTAGCTCGTCACGCGGCCGGCGCGGTCGGTGGCGGTCAGGACTCGACCTTCGGCGTCGTAGGTCTGTGCTTCGTTGAGTCCATCCGCGTAGCTCGTCGTGGTCAGGCGGCCGAGGGCATCGAACACATACGAGGTCTTGCGGCCGAGGGGATCGGCCTCTTCGATGACCTGACCGAGGGCGTTGTAGGCGCTGCGCAGCACGGCGCCATCGGGCAGCCGGGTCTCGACGAGGCGGTTGAGTTCGTCATGGACGAAGCGACTCTCGACGACCTCCAGACCGGCTGGCGTGGTGCGCGTGACACGCTCAGCGCTACGGTTGCCGGCAGCGTCGTGCTGATAGCTGACGGTGATGCCTTCGCTGTCCGTGACGCTGGCAAGACGACCGTTGGCGTCGTGGGTGTAGCTCGTCTTGTGACCGAGAGGATCGGTCAGCGTGAGCAGGTCGCCCGCGTTGGTATAGGTGTAGCGCGTGGTTGCGCCAAGCGGGTCCTGGACGCTGAGCAGGTTACCGACGGCGTCATACGACAGCGCCGTCGTACTGCCCCGCGCGTCGGAGACGGTGAGCGGGCGACCGCTGGCGTCGTAAGTGAAGCGCGTCGTGGCGCCGAGCGGGTCCGTGACGCTGAGCAGGTCGTTATCGGCGCTGTAGGTGTAGCTCGTGGTGTTGCCGAGGGGATCGCGCTCGGTGAGCAGGTTGTCGCGCGCATCGAAGGTGCTGACCGTCTCGGCACCGGTCGCGTCGCGCTGGCGTACAACATTGCCGCGCTCGTCGAACTCGAGCAACCGTGAGTGGCCGAGCCGATCCGTCACGATCTCCTGGCGGCCGTCGAGGTCGTGCTCATAGGCGAACACTTGACCGTTGGCGTCGATGTGGCGCACAAGGCGGCCATCTTCGTCGAACTCGTTGCGCACTGGCGAGATGCCGCGCGGGTCTTCCATCGCGTCGAGCAGGTGGCCGGGCTGGTAGCTGTAGCGGGCGGTCTGGTCGAGCGGATCGGTGGAGGTCAGGAGATCGCCGGTGGTGGCGTCGTAGGCGTAACGCAGGGTGCGACCCGTGGAGTCGATGATCCGGTTGATGCGCCCCTCGGCGTCTCGCTCGAAGTCGATACCATTGGCAGCCCCGAGCGCCGAGGTGTGTAGGATCCCGGCTTCCGAGAAGTCGACACCGTTGCCGTTGGCGTCCTCGATCCGCGTCACACCTTCGGCCAAGTCCAGGTCGAACCGCCGACCGTCGCGCGTGACCAGGCGCACCTGCCGAGGCTGGTAGACCTCCAAGGCATCGGCGTCGACGAGGTGATTCGTCTCGTTGGCGTAGAAGACATTCGTGCCGTCCAGTATCTCGAGCTGCGCCGACATCGGACCGTCGACGTACTCGAAACCCGCCGTCGCGAAGCAGCCACCCGCCGCCGTCGCGGGCAGACTCAGGGACAAGCGGAAACGGTAGTGCTCGACATCGGACAGGCGAACTGACGTCAAGTGCGTTTGCGTCTCGACGACTTGCTGACACGGCAGAGACGCGGCACGGATCTGCCAGCCCTCACCCGGTGTGCGATTGTGGCGCACGGACCCCTTGCGCAGCTCCATCGACCAGCCGGGACCGAAGTCACCGACACGGCCGAGGCGGGCGTCGCGGCTGTCGTAGGTGCGTAGGACTTCCAGGTCGAGTCCGGACAGCGGGATGCGCAGGTCCGAGAAGGTCAGCTGGAAATGGCCGATCTTCATCCCGCCCTCGACCGCCACGCTGACGACTTGCTCGCTCGACTGCTCCGCGTAGTCAGTAGCGGTCAGGCGGAGCTGGTACAAATCGTTGGGCAGCAGCGTCGGGTCGAACCTCGCGAGCGTGCCCGAGGTGGGCGTCTGGCCTTCAGCAAGCGGCAACCACCCTTCCCCCTCATCCAGACTCGCCGGACGGTAGCTCAGCTCCCAGCTCTGCAAGAGATCGCTGTCGACCTGCGCTGTCACGTCGACCGGCGCGGTGATCTCGTCCAGGTCCAGCGGTGCCGTCAAGGCGATCTGTGGCGGCGGCCCATGGTTGGCGAAGCGCAGCGTCGTCGCCTCGGTCACCAGTACCCAGTAGCCGCGACCGGGCTGCATTTGCAGTAGGTCGTTCGCCCACTCCGGGACGTTGGGGTCGTAGACCTCCCACGGGTCCTTCTCGTCGAAGGCGTCGTAGCCGAAGACCCGCAGGTACTTGCCTGCGATCGACGACAATGCCGCCGGCACCGGGCGTGGTTGCGCCAGCGGATAGCCGATCAGGTTCCAGCCGGGGCACACCGGAATCTCGGTCACAGTTGGCTGTTCACCTGCCGGCAACGTCCAGCCACCGGCGGCCGGGGCTTTGAGCCACAGGCCGTAGCGGTGGTCGATCGACGTCAGTTCATTGGCCGGATCGCCGGGGGTGTACTGCTTCCAGGCGGCTTCGGCGGCACAGGCGTCCCAGGTCCACGCGCTCGTACCGGCCGGCGCTCCCGCGAGCACCTCCGCCGGAGCGGTCGACGCCGGTTCGACGGGCAGCGAAACGAGATTGAATTCCTCCTGCAGCGGCAGGTCACCCGCCTTGACGGGCGTCGTAGTGGCCGCGACCGTCTCAGCCGTGCCGCTGCTCGGCAGGCGCGGTGGCGAAGCCCGGAAGCGCTGCGCGTCGACGCCGTCTTGCTGCTCGGCCTGCTCCGCCGGCAGCGGAACACCCAGCGCGGGAGGGCTCAGCTGGAGCAACAGAGCGCCGCACAAGAGCTGAGCGGTGAGGTGGCGGAGAGCCTGCCACGAAGTGACGGGACGGACGGGCCCTGGGGATGCTGCTGAAGGGAGCGAGAGCATGTAAAGTCCTCCTGACGACGATTTCAAAGGCCTCAAGGAACCGACTAAGAGACGGATGTCCCAGATCCTCGGACCCGAGGCCAAACCTGTCAAGAGGGGATGGCGACTTCGCGCGCTCTGCGGCGAATTGGCTGCCACGAAGACCGCCGCGACCAGCGCAGGGCATGAGAGCGTGCACGGCTGCTTACCAGACCGGGACCGTCACGCCCTTGCATGAGACTTCATGCCAGCAGGCCCCGATGGAGTCCCGCTCAACAGAATCTCACTCAAGTACTGAGCAGCTACAATAGACTAAGTCACTACAGGTAAATGCTTTACGTCAAGCGCAAGACTTGCTCAATAACTACTAACTATATGATTACGAATCAGATGAGCTCATGTTTTCAGGGTGCTCGAACGACTTGCAGGAGAGCACGCACATCGCCTCTAAGTACTGGAATAAATTGACTTGGAGTATTTCAGGAGCTGCCAGGAGGCATCGCCAAGTTAACGTCCCGCAGGACCCCCCTCTGGACCCACTTGCCCCGACTGGGTCCCGTCAGGAGTGCCTGGCGGCCCGAGCAATGGAAACCCTTGAAGGGAAACAAGACACTGAATCAGCACCACCTGAAACCAACTGGACAAACAGCGGGTACGCCTTTGGCCGATTCAAGGCCCTAAGAGCTTACTTGCCTCTCTTTCCGTGACACTTCTTAAATTTTCTCCCAGACCCACAAGGGCAAGGCTCGTTGCGGCCGACATTTCGATAGATAGGGTCCATCTGTCTCGCAGCTTCTTTGGCTGCAGCTGGTGTTGAATCATCGGAAAGAATCTGACAACTCCTCGGCACCTTTCTCTTAATTCTCGTCGTTGCCTGGGCACGATCAGCCAACGGAAACCGAAGCTGATAATGCAACTGAACCTCCTTAGCCTTCGAAATCAGCTCGTCTTCGCTCAGGCAAGCGGAGTCAGATCCGAAAAGGACGTGCGCTCTTTCGTGGACAAAGTCGTATACATACCTGAAGCATTCCGTAAATGTGGTAAACTTTTCCTCGAATAGCGGATCTTCCTCGATCAGATTCGTCGCGATAACACCTACCTCGGATAGCCGCTCCTTACAGGTCTCGTAGAATTCCTGAGTCGCCAACCTATACGGGTGATGTCCAGCTCCGCTGAAGCAGTCCACAAAAATGACATCATATGGGGGCTCGTCGAGCCTCTCCGCCAAAAATGCCCGACCATCTTCTCTAAAGAGGCGCATTCGATCATCTTGCTCAATAGCAAAATAGCGGTAAGCCAAGGGAATTACATCCTCCTCGATCTCGGTATTATCGAACGTGCCATCAAGGAGATAGTGATGGAGAACCATCGGAATTCGCCCGCCGCCGAAGCCTAACATATAGAAACGCTTAGGTGTCGACACAAAGACAAGGCAAAGTATCATCGCCTGAGTATAGATCCCAAGAAGATTGAATGGGTCGTTCAGATCAATTCGGGACATAATGCCACTCAAATCTTCCATCCGATCGTCGCCATAATACATCTGAACCTGATCTTCTTGCTTGAACAAGATAATGCTTTGAGTTCCTCGCCGGATGCGCCTGAGCACGCCATCTTCTGCCTCCTTGAAGTGAACCAACTTGTCTGTAACATGGAGACTATGTCTGGCGTAAGTCCAAAAACGAACTCGATCTTCACAATCTACTCTATCGATAATGAGAATTCCGTTTAGATGATCTAGTTCATGCTGAATGACAATTGCCTCGAAACCATCTGCATCAAATGCCACGTTGGCACCACTCAAATCCTGCGCTATCACACTAATCTTCTCCGCTCGCTTCACGTCAACTCGAAAGCCCGGCGTGCTCTTACATCCCTCTTGCCTTGAAACAACTTGCCCAGATTCCCTTACTATCTGAGGATTAATGAGGACTTTGTAGTCTCTGACGTTGTCGGTACGATCTGGATGAATGATACATACTCTTAAATCGACTCCGATCTGTGGTGCAGCTAACCCTACGCCAGTAGTTGAGTACAGCGTGTCAGCGAGATCCTCGACAAGGCTCTGTATAGTCTCATCAACTGCCTGTACTGCCTTGGCGGGAGGCAAGCCGCCAAGTTCCGTGCAAGGTCTGATTTTCCTTATGGCCATTCACTAGCTCCGCATGAATTCTAAGTGTCTTCCGAGCAGTTGTATCCGATACTGGATCCATTCAAGGCGAACCCTTGAACATAAAAGGGAATCAACTTCTCGACCGAGCGCCAGTGTATCACGCAGTCCAAGAATGGCATCTGCTGCTGCGCTTTGAACCGAGGTGACTGCAGTAAATTCCTTCTCAAACTCTGCAAGAGTTCTGCTTGCATCTTCCCAAGTCACGGCTTCAGCTCTGCCTTCACGTTCGGGCAGATAGTATCGATGTTGTCGTTGTGGGGAGAAGTGCGAGTCCCATTTCAAGAAATCACGAGCCTCCCTCCGCAGGATATCGGCTCTGAGAAGGTTCGCAACGAAAAGCCACTCCTTACTGTCTCCATTCTTGGTAACAGCGATAAGATTCAGAACACTTTCCTTAGCTCGATCTAAGTTCCCTGCATCCATACTGCAACGTGCGGATACTTCTAGTGCTGATAAGTAGCCCCAGTGGTGTCCGGTCTCGGCAGCGATTACGAGAGCTTCCTCGCTCCAGTAGCCTGCTTCGTCGTCATCCCCTTGCAATCTAAAAAAATCTGCTTTCTTCGTTGCTAGAGTCATTCTAGAATAGGATGGGCATCCACTTTCAGTATTCTCCCACCCCTTGAGGAGATCGCCTGTAACCGCCAGATTTCCTGCCACTAATTCTAGATCAACCAAATTGGACAAATACTCGTCGGCTAGAAAACCGGGACCAACTGTATCGTTCTTAAAGGCCATCCAGGATTCACGCGCCAACGCAAGTGCATCTCTTAACTCACCGCGCGCTTTCATCAATTCTGAGAGTTTTCGTAACTCCATGTGCCGCCCAGCCAACTGGCCGATATACGACGAGGCTTCTGCCAAGTGCCGGTATGCAGACTGAAGCGTGCCATACGCAATCGGGATCTCTTGAGCCGCCTCAATATACTTGACCACACCAACATAGTAGTCGTGAGATCGGCCCTTGACCTCAGAGTTGACTAACGGAGCCAGAATCGCCAATGCGCCGATCAGTCGTCCACTCTCGAAGTAACATGCTCCAGTCCAGCGTCTTAGCATGGTTTCTTCGGCAGGATTCTCGTCAGGCTCCAAGAGGTCGAGCGCCTCCTTAAAATTGGACCCAGCTACCGCAACTTCAGAAGCAGAATATGCCTGATGGGCAATACTGCTTAGAATCTGTCTTCGAGCTGCACGCTGATGAGAGTCTAACATTTCAGATGACTAGCTTTCGAAGCTCTGCCGTAATACTCCTTACTACGAACTCCTCAAGCTCTAGCCTCGCAATAAGATCGCTCTCGTCTGTCGCCAGGAAATCCTCTATCGTAGTAAATTCCCCTAGTATTCGCAGTATGTCAGCATCCTCAAGTCTTGTACGTGAGAAGTTCTCCAGAGTCTTCCTCGATAAGAATCGCTTCTCTCTACTCGCAACTAATTTCGCTAGGTCGGAGTGTGCTAGTTTCCCATCCCGCTCAAGCGCTTGCCTGATGTCATCTGCGATATCAATTGACGGGGCTGACGATTCGCGGTACTCAATGTATAGACGGTCACGCAAATCAGCGGGAACTCTCTCAACTACCTCTGCGCGGCGAAGGACAAAGATGGGTCTACCATTATCAGGCATCATTGCAGCCCCTAATTCAAACATTACATTCGGATTCAAGTCCGAGATCTCAGCCACAAAGCCCATGCATGAATCAAAATGGGCACGGATGTTGCCAAGCAGGGACGGATTCAGGGTGCGATCTCGTGCGAGTAAAATCTCGAAGAAGTACGGTGCAGTTTCGAAAATTTCTCTTACCGCTGTCTCAACGTTCGAGTAAGCCTCATCAAAGGGAGTGATCATGAAGAGGCGCACATGATCCGCCTTCACCGTACTGCCGGCTCTCGGCCCGGAATACGACGTCACCCTACTTAGCCTAGAGAGCTTGACTTCCTTCTCGAACGACCTGAGTTTGTCGTCTTTGTCCACTAAACTCTGTAACAAATCTATCAGCTGCGAGTGAAGGGCATCTGCATTCGCCTTCGTGAGGTAGTTCTGTGCATATAAAACCGCGCTATGATAGATTCCTATTAAAATGTCATGGGGGACATCATTTTGATCCAGCTCCGAGATCTGCTTAAGCAAAGGGGACTGCGCATTCAGGTTCAAGAATATGGCACTTTGCTTGGCGCTCTTGAGCGCTTCGCGGGTTATCTCTTCCAATCCTTTTGCTAGCCACGGGTGCTCAGAGAAGTAACGTAGCGCTCCGCTGTCCGCTGATGACTTCGGAAACAACAGTACAGCAGGCAACTCCGGAGGATCGAACTTCCGGACTTGAACTCTAATCTCTTGCCCTCCTCCAAAACCACGCCGCAGAACCGCATCCAAGATTCTCGCCACCCCTTCGACCGGATCATTGTCTGGCACTCGATGAAACAGAGCAGGGTCGTCAGACTCATCGATTGCCTGTAGAAAGACAGCATGTTCATTCTGCTCAGAATAGCGCTTAAGGAGTTCCTCCTCAAACACGCGCCCGGCATTAATTACTACCCAATCGCGAGCTTCAGCCAAACGGTAGCATTGTGCCGCGCTGTCTCCGTGACGGAAATAATAGATCGGGACTCTCATTTCCTTGTCAGCCCTGGGGCTGTTCTTCGCGATATAATCTTGTAGCGCAAGCGGACCTCTATTTGTCTCGAACAGTAAGACATGCGCGATTTGATCAAAGAACTCGCGATGATAGTAGGCCATTCCCTTGAGGTGATAGTGATGCCAAGCATTGATCCTTTTGAAAGTTAAGGGATCTGAGCTAGAGATCTCCATCAGACGCGCTACAATAACTTCACCTAGCTTACTCCGGAGCATCTCGAATGCACTATCTCGGCGAACATCATCTCGGGCAGCGTTCGGTTCGAGGTCAGCTGTATTGAGTACGCCCCGGACGAACTTGGCCCAACGAGGAAGGAGTGTAGGATCGGCTTCCCTGATAAACATTCGCCGAATGAAGAGATCAACCACGCCCGTAGTATTCACGTCTGGCACATGCCGATCAGAGATCCAAAGGACTCCTTGTACCTGGCAGGGTTCGCTAAGGTTGATTGGAATCACATCGAGTGGAACCTCACCTTCGTCACCACAACGGTGACGAATAAAATCTCGGTATGCGCTCTCTTTTTCTTCGTCGCAGGAGTAGGCTGTTCGGTCCCAAGGTGCATGAATTCGGTTGACTGGTCCCGCAGAATTTAAGGCTATAGGAAAAGGAACAAGATCGCAAAACTTGATAATGGAAGATCGAAGTCTTCGCTCAGCGAGCAGGTACGAATGCTCGCTCCGAATTGTGAGTTCAACTTCTGTCCCGATAACCCTACGAGGTATCGAAGAAAACTCGCACTCCGTGGATCCTCTGTTGGACCACTCAAAAGCGTCTTGGGTTCCGTGCCGTTGCGTTCTCACAATGACCCTCTCGGCTACTACAAAGGCCGAAAGAAGCCCAATACCAAACTGTCCGATTAGTCTGTTTGCAACTGCGAGTTCATGTTCGGTATCTTGGCTACTGGCTCTGGCTGTTCCAGTCCCAGTAGAGCCAATTACTGAGAGGAAGTTTCGAATGTCAACCTCGCTCATCCCAAGTCCATTGTCTTGAATGGAAAGCTGTCCCTCGTCCGGCGAGATTGAGATTTCAATCTTGCCTGCGAGGTCCGGTTCGACTGCTAGACGGCGAACGATTCCATCATGAGCATTCTGTACGAGTTCGCGCACAAAGACGTCGGGATGTGTGTAGAGACTTCGTGCAAGTAGCTCGATGAGACCCTCAAAGTTCGAGGTCATTTGAATCACTTCTGACATAAGTCCGATCCTCCTTCGTGGACGAAATCTCCTCAGACTAGACCCAAGGGCTAGGTAAGTCCGTGCGATCTCCCTTGGAGGAGGGAAACCTCGAACTCGCCCTCTCACAATAGGTACTCTTGATCCTGTCGCTCCGCCAACAGAGCAGCTTCCCATCCGGGCCGCGCCTTGCTCACCAGCAAACACAGTACAGGCGCTGAGGACTCTATCTGCTTGTATCCCGCTCTCAGCAGCTTTGGAGCCCTATGAAGGCTGTTAGAAGTAAATCTTCTAATAGCACATGTAGCGCTGTCAATTCGCTGTGAATATAGCTCATCAGATCGTTTGCGGCTTACTGCATGTGTATATGTAGATCTTATCTTGCAGCATCTTCGATCTTCCATCTCTAGCTAGGTGGCAATGATATTGCTTTAGGCATGGCCAATCCCGATCAGGCACCTTCCAGTGCGGTGTTCCGGGCCGACGGGAGATGTCCCCGAGATCGGGCGATAAATCGCCGACCCTCGTCACGATATCGCCGGTCGCTACGAGTTCGTATCGGCATCCCAGTTCGCGGATTCCGGGACTGGGTAACGAGCCTAGCGAGGGTGTGCGGTCCGCGGCCGACGGTACCCGCCGGGGTGCTGAGGGCTGGCACCCTCGACGCTACAGGGGTGCACGGGGGTGGCACCCCAGCGGCACCCTTGTTGTACCTCCGGCTTAATTGTCAAACCGAAACGGAAAATGACGAGGCACCTTGGCAAACGAGGCTGCAGCCAAGAGCCTGAGTTGACGGCGCATATCTTGTCGAAGTCGGAACCAGAGCGAGCGATCCCGAACTCGGGTAAGCAACTGTAACACTGAGGTTTAGACTGATCCAGAGTCTGCGGTCGCTCCAGTCAGTTCGGGACCGAACTTCGGGATGGCCGGCAGGATGTCCAGAAGTGCCGATAGCGCGGCGCCTCGGTTGCAATTCAGCCATGTAGAGCTTTGGAAGTAGCCGTCTCGTGGTACGAATGCATGCAAGACTTCATGTAATGAGGTAGGAAGGGCAGGTACCCCGGATGGAGGCGGGTACGGCGAGGGTGGAGCGGGTGGGTACGAGGGGTGGTACCCCGTGCCCGACCGGCGTCGCGGAGTACCGGCTAGGGTACCCCGTCGGAGCCGGGTTGCATCGCCGGTCAGCAAGGCTGGGCGGTGCCTGGAAAGCAGAGAAACGGCAGGGGTGCAGGTGGCTACCCGGCTACCTCTGAGGCGATGGAGAGAGGCTGCCAGATCAGGCAGCCAAGGAGGGGATGTCGAGGCTTTTCACAGCCTGGCGCTTGGCTGCCTCGCCTCTGCGGTCGTACCGAAGAGTCGTGTTGGCGTTGGCGTGGCCAGCGAGTTGCTGGACGGTGAAGACATCGACGCCAGCACTCAGCAAGTGCGTAACGGTTGAACGTCTAAGATCGTGGGCCGAGAAGTGGTCTACACCGGCTTGCTCCTGACGGCGGCGCAGGATGTAGGCGATGCAGCTGCCGCGCAGGCGGGTGTGGCGGACTTCTCCGGTCTGGCGGATCGGGCAGAACAGCGGGCCCGGCTCGTCACCCCGCACGTTGAGCCAGGCGGCCAGGTACTGGCAGCCAGCAGCGGTCAGGTAGACCGTGCGCTCTTTGTTGCCCTTGCCGTGCACGAGGATGGTTCCATCCTCCAGGTCGACATTGGCGACATCGAGCCTGGCGACCTCTCCTCTGCGCAGGCCGCAGCCGTAGAGGACGGTGAGCAGGGCGGCATCGCGGGCGCACTTGGGGCTGGCGTCGCTGGTGCAGGAGCTGAACAACTGCACGATCTCCGGCATCTCCAGAGCGCGGCCGGCGGGCAGCTTGGAGACGCGGACGTTTGGCACCGCGGCGGCGCGTTGGTACGTGTCGGCGTCGATCAGGCCCAGCGCCCAGCTCTGCTTGAGCACGCCGCGCAGCGTCGACAGGATCTTGTTGACGGTCGCGGGTTGGTAGCGGGCGACCAGGGCTTGCCGGACGGCCATGCCGTCAGCGTAGGTCAGGCGCCACCAGGGGTAGGTGTCAATGGTGCGGCTCGGGTCGAGGATATCGACGATCTTGTCGAGGCAGCGGCGCATGCCTTGGCTGCCTTTGGACAGGCTGGCCATGTAGAGCCGGGCCGGGTTGGCGGTGATGGTCGTTCTCATGAAGTGCCCTTTCTCCGGGTGAATGACTTGAAGGGTGAAACTGGAAAGGAGTCGGCTACGCTTCGTAAGTGTCCTCTTTCTCGTCTCTTGAGTCTCCGTGGACTCCATGGATACGGGATTTCGCGACGACTCGTCAACGGGGCTGCGTCGGATTTGTTCGGGGAATCGTTCGCGGGTACGACGGTGAGCGGGCAGGCACAGATGGAGGCCTTTGTGACCAAGGCTGTGGAGAGTGCCTGGAGGGCATGGATGCAGGGATCCAGGTGGTCAGTACCTGGCGGAGTGGTTCCAGGCTGGAGGCAGGCTCTCCACGATGGAGAGCAGTCGTGGAGGGCTGACAGTGGCCTCGAAGGAAACCGCCCCAATTGGAGCGGCAAAGTGGAGGTGGGGTTCTGAGTCAGCGGGAGATGCGTCCGTCACTTCTTGGCGCTGCGCGCCTTGGGTCGCGCTGCCGGCTTGCTCGGCTTCGCGGTCACCTCCGTAGCCTCAGGCAGTCGGAAGCCGACGACACCGTTTCCGAAATCCTCGGCGCCGAAGCGCTGGGCTTTCTCGGCGTTCAGGCCGTGGTGAGCAAACAGCCGCTTGCCGTCGACCAGGCGCGAGACGCTGTTGCTCTGCGTGCGCAGACGGTAGGCACCTCGGACACCCTCAGACGCGGCTTTGAGGCCGATGGCGCGGCTGGAAGGATTAAAGCCGAGTTGGACGTGGGTCGTACCCTTGCCCAGCATCTCGACGGTTGCAGCCGTCAGGACCAGAACGCCGCCCCGGCGTACAGTGATTTCGGCGGCGGTGGCACTGTGGGTGGCGTGGCCTTCGTAGAATTCGAAACTCATCGTGAGGTCTCCTTGGGTTCGTTGACGGTTCAGTCTCTTGCTGCGTGGTGGTGGGTTGTATTCGCGAACACGGCGAATGGTCCACGGGGCCAGCTCGGTTTTCTCGTGGAGAGGCGGGATTCTCAGCAGTATCACCGGGTCATCCCGCAAGGATTTCGTCCAACCTGTCTGCCCACCGCGTCAAGGCTTCGAGCTTCTCGGGACCGTATGTATGACGGTCATACAACTGCGTGACGCCACTCTCGACGTGGTTCAGTAGCTTCGAGACCACCAGGCGCGAGATGCCCATCGAGGTCATGAAGGTCGCCACCGTGCGGCGCAGATCGTGAGGTACGAAGTCCACCTCCGCCCGCTTCGCGATCCGCTCGGCCGCTTTCTGTGCGGCAACGAAGTGACGCCCCGGCTTACGCGGACTCGCGAACACCCATTCCGAGATCCCGGTCAGCGGACGTAGCTCGCCGAGCAGCGCCAGCGCCTGCGGTGCGAGCGGTACACGGTGCGTCAGACCGTTCTTGGCGACATCAGCGGGGATCGTCCACCAAGCTCCGTCGATGTGCCGCCAGCGCATCTTCAGAACCTCAATGCCACGCTGTGCGGTCAGAAGTCGCATCCGAAACGTCGCCGCCATCACCGGGTACTCGTCGTCAAGCGCACGCCACAGGCGGCGGATCTCCTCTTCGGTCAACACCCGCTCGCGCGGTCGCTCGCGCGCCGGCATCGGCACGAGCAGACACGGATTGTGCTCGACGAGGCCGCGTCCGATCCCGAAGTTGTAGATCTTCGAGACCAACGCCTTGACCCGGTTCGCCATGATCGGCGCGCCGCGCGCAACGATCGCGTCGAGCACCTCCCCCACTTCCCTTCTACCGAGACTCTTGGCCTTGCGGCTTCTCCACTGCGGCAGCAAGTCGACGCGCAGGATTCTGTCGTCTTCCTTCCAGCGCCGCTTCTTGATCTTGGCGTGACGCTCCAAGTAGATCTCGGCAAGTTCCCCAAAGGTCGCCGCCTCACGCTCGGCGACCTTCTCGACCTGCGGATCCTCGCCTTTGGCAATGGCTGCGAGCTTCTTGCGTGCTTCGTCGCGTGCCTCGGCCAGGCTCATCACCGGATAGACGCCCAGGTTCAAGCGGCGCTTGCTGCCGCTGGCACCCTTGTACCGCACGATGAAGGTCTTGCGGCCACTCTTCGAGACCCGCACCCCGAAGCCCGGCAACTGCTCGTCCCAGTAGTCTGTCATCCAGCGCCCGGCAACGAAGGTGTCGATGGCGCGGTGGGTCAGGTGCGCTTTCGGCATCGCTCACCTCACCGGCTGGACCTGGCACCATTGCCCGGCGTCCGCGATGGTGAGCGAGGCGTAGAGGTGCACGCCCAGCGCCGCGCCCGCTTCGCGCAGGCGATGCGTGAAGCGCTCATCCTGACGGCTCGGCCGCGGATTGCCCGAGGGGTGATTGTGTGCGACGACAATCGCGCGTGCATTGGCGAATAACGCGGGCGCGAGAATCCCGCGCGGCTCGGCTTGAGTTGCCGTCATCGTCCCGATGTACGGGACGTCCCAACCGATCACGCGACGCGCACCGTCGAGGAAGAGCACAGCCACAGCTTCGCGGTCGTAGCTCTGCAGGACCTGCCACAGCAGGGCTGCGGCGTCGCCTTGGCCGCGGACCTGAGGGTAGGTCTGCAACGGTGCATTCGACTCGCGAACCAACTCAACACGGAGACGCGGCAGGTCCGGCAGCGAAGGCAACTCGGCAGGGCAAGCTGGACGAATCAGCTGGCGCTGGGGGAGGTTTGTGCGGCACGGTCGTGGCTTCTTCCGATCGGCCGGCAGCGCGGCAATCAGCGGAGCCAGAGCGCTGTCGTCGAACTCGACTTGTTCAAGTGCCGCCGCAAGGTCGGCACCGGGCCGCAGGTCGACCCAGCCGAAGCGTGGCACCCGCTCGCCGACCTCGAAGCCGACTTCCTGAGCGAGATCGCGAAAGCGATGGTTGTGGTAGCCGCGATGACAGCAGTCCTTGAGACCACGCAGCCCATTCACCCAGTGCACCATTGCGTGCAGCAGCGCGGCCATGACTTCGGACGTCGAACACGTCAGCGCGGGCGCGGGCACGCGGACCGGTCGCGTTGGTTCCTCGTCCTTATGCCGCGCATCGGGTGAGATGCCTTCCACCCGTACGCGTAGCGGAACGTGCGCCAGCTCAGGGCCGAAGCGGTCGAGGAGCTGAGCGCAGCAACACTCAAGCTCCTGTTCCGCTCGTTCGACGTCGGTGCCGGTGTCCATGACCGGCATCGCTCAGTTCTCCAGTTCCGGGGCTACCCCCAAGATCTCTTCGAGCTGGGCGGCTTTCGCTCCCAAGTGCTCGGACAGCTCGACGGCCAGCAGGTGCAGCTGCACCTGCTCGGGATCGTCGACGCTGCCAGAATCCGCACCGAGGTGGTGGATGTAGCCTTGCAGCTGCCGCAGGTCTCGGAGCGCGGCGCGCAAGTCGGACTTGACCGGGACTTCGCCGCGCTCCTTGTAGGTTTCCTCATGCAGCAGGGCGTTGTCATAGAGCGTCACGCCAACACTGCGGAAGGCGTCGCGGATGTGCGCTTCAGGATAGAGATGCAGGTACGTCTCGCGGAAGACGGCGTGCGCCTCCCAGTGGCTCGGTTGCAGACGGTTCGGCGCTGGCGCCTTGGTAAGCTGCGGCTGGTCACTCATGGGAAGAACCTCCTTTGAGTGGCTAGGCCCGGTTCGGTGTCTCACCACCGGATCGGGCCGCTTGGTTGATCGGATGGCCGAATCTCAACCCCCAAGGGCAGGGACCGGCCACTCTGACCCACCACTACCTCGGGCCACGGCGAAAGGTCAACCAAGACAGTGCAAGCAGAGCAGGGCACGGCAGCCAGTTACACTAAATCTCATGCCAGCAGGCCCCGATGGAGGCCCGCACCACGGCTTGCCACTCAAGTGCTGAGCAGCTACAATAGTCTAAGTGTTGGGAACAAAGAGGTTGGACTGGAGCCGACGACCGGGTTTGAACCGGTGACCTGCTGATTACGAAACAGTTAAGCTAGCTGCTTCATTAGGTTTGAGCAGATCTCACAGAGGCACAGGACCCACCATAAAGCACTGAATTCCTTAAATCTAAGGCACTGCGAGAGGTTTCAAGGAGTTGCTTTGAATTAACGTCTCGCAGGACCCAGATATGGACCCAACTGCCCCCGCCCAGGTCCCGCCTGGAACGGTCCGTATATCCTTCCGATTCAGCCTTTCATCAGCGACCAGGAAGACTCCAATCTCAAGTCATAAACACAAATCCGTCAGGATCGCCCTGCGACGAGGCTCGCAATCATTGAGTAGTAGGCTTTCTCAGATCTATCCGCCCACGGGGCAAGCCGTTTCCTGAATGCTTCGTAGGAACGATGAACTTCGGCGGCTGCCAAGTCCCTGGAAATCGCATCCTCAATGACCTCTTGCGACCTATCGAACAGTGTCTCTAGAACGTCACTGGGAAATGGAACCGCCTGAATCCCATGCTCTTGAATCTTCTCCAGGTAGTCAAAATTATACGACTCAAATCTAGATAAGACACTTATGTGAATTTGCCTTGACGCAGCCTCGATTATACTCTGCATATCTTTCGGCAAAGACTCGAATACGGCCTTGTTAATAGAGAGCTCCAGGGTCAGTCCACACTCATGCCAGCCAGGATAATGGTAGAAGTTCGCGCCTGCTTGATGCAGTCCCAGGCTAAAATCGTCAAATGGCCCGATCCATTCAGCTGCGTCCAGTTGCTCACCACCCTCATTTCCTGCAAGTCTTCCTCGTATCTCTCCACCAGGGACGTTAACGACGTCCGCGAGTAGACGCTTTAGCACTTCTCCGCCTAAGCCCGGCATTCTGATTCTAAGTCCACGAAAATCCTCGGCAGATTCAATTCGATTCCGAAACCATCCGCCCATCTGGACCCCGGTGTTTCCCATCGGAAACGGAACTGCTCCGACCTGCTCATAAAGCTCCCTCCATAAGCGGAGTCCATCATCTTCAAATAACCAAGAATTCACCTGTTGGGCATTCATACCGAATGGTACTGCAGCAAAGAACGGCGCAGCAGCAGCTATACTGTCTTCGTTCCAGTAGTAAGCTGCACCATAACTTATATCAATGACTCCCCTCCTCATAGCTGTGAACGCTGTGAGGGGCTTTTCTGAATAATCTTCGGGATGCAGTACATCGATCATCAGCCTTCTGCCAGACATTTCAAAGACGAGTTCTGCAAAATCCTCAGCAGCCTGCCTCAAAATGTTGATACCGCTCGACCACGTCGTCCTCATTACCAGAGTCTTCACATTCTCTGGAGGCTTAGGGGCAGGCGGCACGACATCATCGTCATCTCCACACCCAGAAAGCAGTACGGCCCCCGCAGCAAGGCCAAGTCCGTTAATAAACTGCCTACGATCCTTGCGTGTATCCATCACAACCTCCGTTCCTATCCAGCTTCTCAAGTTGGCTCATTTCAACAAGAAAGATTCGGGCAAGCCGACTGTGTGCCCAATTCGTCCCTGTTACTGAATCTGTTTCGCCACATCCAACTGACCGTATACGAGAACTCATTACGCCGCACTCCCGCATCTCTAACCTCACCGCAGATGCTCGCTCTCGACTCTTGAGCATGTTGAACTCAGCGGAGCCAGTTGAGTCAGCAAATCCTTGGATAAGAACACCAACCTCGGGAAAGGCTCCTAGAAACCTCCTCATCACAGTACACCGTCTTGCAAGATCGCTCTGAATCTCTGGAGAGATCTCACCCGACCCAGATGTAAAAGATGACTCCCATCCGAGGACAGGCCTTACCTCAAGCAAACTCTCTTGATAGGCTGCAAAGTCCTCCTGAACCTTGAGCTTCTCTTGGTAAGTGATACTGTTTTGATAAAGCAAACTAGGCTCTTTCTGTATCTGATCAAGTAGAATGCCGACTTCCGGATCGTCAAGCAAGTTATCAATCCACGGCTCAGAGAGCGAAGCAAGGAATGCCCGGCTTTCATCGAGATCGAAAAAGCCAACACGATCTCGCAGTGAAAGAGTCACATCTGCAACTAACCTCCCAGAGCTGTCCGACGACCCCGCAGTGCTAAGCCACCTACCAACGACTTCTTGACCAACTCTCGCAAATCCATCTTCCTCTTGTCTCATAAGAGCGACGCTCGCAAACCAGTTTCGAGTGAATCTGTAGATGTCCTCTCGCTTGGACCTAAGCACCCTCATTGTTGTGATGAACAAGAAGGCAGCTCTTCGAGGTCCCCGAGCAGTAGAGCACAGCTCTACAACATCAGGTTGGCCGATAAATCTGCTCAACTGGGGCTCCCTCAAGCTAATAGCTGCCTTTCTCGGCAATCTCGCACCGCCAAACTCAGCTGAGTCAGGGTCCATCTCAGCAACCCAACCTCTCGCTTCAAGTACGTCACGACAGACTTCCAAGGCAGGGTCCTCTCCACTGGATACCAAGATGGTCTTTTCGACATCTCGCGCAAACTGCTTGAGAACCTTCGCGTCTATTAGGATAGAGTGGCCGCCGAGTGAGTAAGAACCTACGAACAGAACTACTGGATGCTCAACGGCGAGAAAAGGTTCAGTTCCAACCAAACTCTCCAACTCACCCAGGCTGAGCGTGATCAGATCTGCAGAACCTTCCGCAAGTGACTCAACTCTCGCCGCAGCAGTACCATCTGTTTTGACTAAATTTCTATCAGTACTAGTCGATTGCGGAGCGCCTGAATGAACTTCCCGATAGCCGGAAAGACCTGCGAGATTTCCAACCCAGTCATCGGTATGTACTGTCAGATTGGCTCGCGAGGCAATAAGCCAAAAGCAAACTACAACAGCGGCAACAAGCAGTAGCCCACCAACCACTAGGAGCGCTCGACGTTCTGATCGGCGGTTGAGATCTTCTGAGGGGGGCTGGGCCTCGACGCTCAGACTAGCGACCATCCCCCGACCTAACTTGAGCTCCTGAGCTTCGGAAGAAAGGTAGTCCGATATATCCTCCAGGAGAGCCTTCATGGGCTCCTTGCCAAGCCAATCACTTACTCCGGTCGTTGCACCTCCCAGAGTCGGTAAATCTACACTCTTGAGAACAGTATCAATACACTCTCTGAGGGCTTCGAAATGTGAATCAGTTGTCACAATAATCACTGCCGTCTGAACTGGGCGGACAGATAGGAGCGTTGAGAGCTGTTGTTCAAGATCAGCTAGCAAGGAGCTATCAGCTCGACTGACAATGAATACGGTTACGTCTCCAAGTCTGGGTACGCCAAGCTTCGCAATATCGGCGGACGCTTCTTGTATATCGACGGAAATCAGGCCAACTCCGCTGTTCATCCAAGCCTCCGTACCTACATCGCCCTCAGACAAGTTGCAATAGATTGATAAACTTCAGCGAGATACTCTCTCATTGCATCTTCCGAGTGATCCTTAGATAATTCTTCACCGAGATTGAGTCGGTCAGTGTATGCCGCCAACTCCTTCCGGAAGTAGGGTATGACGAAAACGTTGCCGGGGCGATGCCACCTTCTCTTTCCGTCGGTGGTTGTAACTGAACCAATTGCTCGCGCAATGTGTTCCAAATAGGTCTCACGTAGGCTGCTGCCCATTTCGCGTAGAGGTGTAGCAGCTGTCCTATAAAATGAAACGAAGTCTAGAGGACTCCCTACGGCATCCGAATTTAGCAAGGACTCAAGTCCCTCGACTGCGCTCCGACTCTTCCAAAGACGTTCATACCACGCATAGTCCTTCGAGAATGCGTGCAGATTCAGAACATGAATCAACTGCTCATTAGCAGTGAACCACTTCTGTCCATTCTTGGTAGTTACGGCTTCTAATTCAGTCAAGGTTCTCTCGATGGCCGAAACCTCGTCAAGTCTGTCTGTACCGAGAGATGCCAGCGTCCAGACGAACCAGATATAGAGATTGAAGCTCCTTATTCCGTCGAAGCTGCCACCATGCAGAGATTGAGCTTCAATGACCTCTCGAATATCTGGGCGGTCTGAGAAGCGAGCTAGATACCTTTTAGACACGTTAGGACTAAAGTTGGTCAGATGAAGCCCGGTATCCACGATGCACCGTATCGGGTTAAAATTGGGTCGAACTCCGCGACCATTCAGAACGTGTGACAGGATATTATCAAGATCTCTGAGGACGCCCAGTCCTCCCTCCCACGGCAATGACCCAAAGACGTCCCCTTTGCGATCTGGGAACACGAGATAATGATTGTCGCTCTGATGAGGCTCTCGGGGAATCGGAGCAATCTTAAATCCAGAATCCGCCAAAGTTCGGATACTCCTTGGATCTATCAATGGCAGAAGGACCCCTGAGAGATCGTTATTTTGATAGTTTAAGTCAACAAATAGGCTCGGCCTATTCTCGTGAAGAGAGAACAGAACATATGATAAGGAGCAGAGTGTCTTACCAACTCCTCCCTTACCACCAGAAATCAGGTGCAGACTTGGATCTTTCATTATTTTCCTCCGATGGAGTGCGCCGACTAGGTTAGTACTATCTGCAATATAGCTGCTATCAACTGAAGTAAAGGAATCACTAGAGCCAGTGCAACCGAAACACTCCTTCGGAGAGCCGAAAGCCCATCCTCATACCTGTTCTCAAGGAGAGCGAGATACTTATCCAGCACCATAAATCGGATAATCTCTTCCATCTTAGCCATCTTCGATGTTTCGATATCTCTAGCGATGCTCTCGGTATTGAGCTCAGATTGTTTCAAGAACTCCTCGCTAGCGAGGCTGTCTGCATCAAGCATATCCTTTGCAAGCAACTCTAGGTGTGAACGGATTTTACTCAAAGAGTTCGTCTTCTGCCTGGACTCTCGATTTCGCAACCTCCGCGCGTAAATCGCAACTGGTATGATTACGTCAATGGTTGCTACTCCCAGTGCAAACAGGCCGAGGATGACCCAAGCCTTCAACATGTCCAACGGAGGTAGTGACGTAGCAGCTCTAGCGTAAACTACAAGAAAGAAGATATGTCCGCCTAACGCAGCGAACAGAGCCGGACTCGTAAATGCAGAACTCTCTGACATGAGCGCCAATGAGTCAAAGGATCGGAAATGCATCCAACTCAAGGCGAGAAGGATTAGCGAGATCAAAACCGCAAGCACTTGGCCAGCGATTTCGTAGCCAGCAAGACTAGCTACTCCATATAGGATAAAACCAAGAATCGAAATACCCAGCAGAAGACCTCGAACTCTTGCGGTGTTCCTCATAATTACTCCGTAAAAGATTGAAACACTCGGACATGCTGCCATTCAGGAGACCAAATTGTACGGTACAACTACCTTGTGGCATGCAGCCCGGCGTGAAACATGTAGTCATTCTTCACAGTCAGTCTAGTTCGTTTGCTGCCTCCTCGGAACAAGGTCTGACATGCCAGTGACAACGCTTGGCATGCTCATGATCTAGCAATTCTGATACCTACAATCGCTCCTTTACGGACTTAGAGATTCTAGCGACAATAGCCTCCGAGGTCAAGGAAGTGCTTTAAGTTCTTTAAGTGGTGCTTTCCTGCGCTTTCCGTGCCTCGTGGCCTCAAGTTGGAGGGCTCCTTCCAGTTCGCTGTTCCGGGAGTACGGAAGATATCCCCGGCACCGGGCGACAAATCCCGCTCTCCCGGCATGATCTCCCGGCTCGGCACGAGTTCGTATCAAGAGGGGTTTATCGAGGGTCTCGCGGCACAGAGCGCGAGCCTCCCGCTCTAGCGAGTTGGTAGCCGAGCACCCTGGATAACCTCGATTGGACTAAGCCGCGGTCGGATCAGCTATGGGGATTGAATGGGCAAGCTGTCGCCTGGGTGGGGGTTGGCACGAGTTGGTGAGGACATCGAGGCGGTTGTCGGAGCCGATTGCTTCCGAGACCGGCTTCGGCTGAGCTGTTGACAGGGGCAGCGGCAAAACCGAGGCAAGCTGGTAGCTGTCGTTCCGCGACATGTGGACGCACCTCGGGCGGGCATCACCGAAGGATGCGGTTCTGAGTCCGGCAGTGTTGGTCTGCGAGATCGAGCGGTCCTCATGACGAATCGATTCCTTCGACAGCCGTAGCGTGGTCGGGCCAGTGTCTGAAGACCTCGACGCAGACGAGTTGCCCCTGTCGGCACTCGGGACAGCGTCGCGAGAGCAGATCGACGAGCGGCTGCGGTAGCGTGGCTTCGCCGCCGAGTTCGTGCTGTGCAGCCACGCTCGCCTGCTGGTTGACCTCGATCAGTTCGCGCGCTCGCTGGAGCTTCTCGGCTCGTGACCGGTTGGCCAGGAAGCCAAAGTGCCGGATGCGCACGAAGCGGTCGGGCAACACGTGGAGCAGAAAGCGCCGGATGAATTCCTCAGCGCTCAAGGTCATCGTTCGGCTGCGGTTGTGGTGTCGGTAGTCGCGCCAGCGAAACGTCACCTGCCCATCGGCGACATCGACGATCCTGGCGTTGGAGATGGCGACCCGGTGTGTGTACCGGCCCAAATACGCCATCACCTGCTCAGGTCCACCAAAGGGTGGCTTGGCGTAGACGATCCATTCGCTGCGGCGAGCTGGCTCCAACCACTGCTGGAAGGCTTCAGGCTCTTGCAGTCGGGCTAGCGCCCCTTCGAGGCGCAGTTGCCCGCTGCGGTGGAGCTCACCGAGGGCTTCCAAGAAGACGCGACGAAAGTAGCGCGAGAGCACCCTGACCGGTAGGAAGAAGCCAGGGCGGCACGAGATCCAGCGCTGAGCATCTGGACCAAAGCCACCACCCGGGACGATGCAGTGCAGGTGGGGATGAAAGCTCAGCGTTTGACCCCAGGTGTGGAGCACGGCCAGGAAACCGATCTCGGCTCCCAGGTGGCGCGGATCCGCCGCGATGGTGCGTAGGGTCTGGGAGGTGGCCTGAAACAGCAGCGAGTAGATCTGGCGCGGGTTCTGCAAACCGATGCTGGCGATCTGCTGCGGTACGGTGAAGACGACGTGGAAGTACTCGACGTCCAGCAACTCACCCAGACGGGCTTCGAGCCAGCGGATCTGCGCCCGACACTGGCACTTCGGGCAGTGCCGATTGCGGCAGGAGTTGTACGAGATCTGCCGAAGGCCGCAGCGCTCGCAGGCGTCCACATGACCGCCCAGCGCAGCCGTGCGACAGCTCTGCAGCGTCTGTAGGACTCGCTCGTGGCCCAGGCGCACAGCGCCGCCCTGAGCCTGGCGGTATCTTTCGCTGTAACGTCGCAGCACCTCGGCCACCTCCCACGGTGGCCGGGCCATCACGCACTCACATCAGGCAGCGACTCCAGAGGGCTGACGACGTCCCGTAGCTTCTTCTGTGAGACGTGCGTATAGATGGCCGTAGTCCTCAGGCTGCTATGACCGAGCAGCACTTGGATTGTGCGCAGGTCAACGCCGTCCTCGAGCAGATGCGTGGCGTAGCTGTGGCGAAGACTGTGCAGGGTCACGTGCAGCCCGTCGAGATCACGCAAGACCTTGCAGCATGCTTTGCGCACCGAGCCTGCGGCCATGGGGTGATCCGGATTGCGGCCGGGAAACAGCCACGCTTGGGGACGGTATTGCAGCCAATACTGGCGCAGAGTCGCCAGCAGCGTAGCGGGCAGAGGCACCTGCCGCTCTCGACCTCCCTTGCCATGGCGAACACGGACAAGCATGCAAGAGCTATCGATATCGTCAACTCGCAGGCGGAGGGCTTCGCCCGTACGCAGACCACAGCCATACAGCATCATCAACACGCTGCGATGCTTGAGATTGTGCACTGCACCGAGAAAGCGCGCGACCTGCTCGCGGCTCAGGACCAGTGGCAGCTTCTTGAAACCCCTGGGGACGGGGATTGTCTCGACATCCCAAGTGCACCGTAGAGTCGTACCGTAGAGGAATCTCAGCGCTGACACCATCTGGATCAAGACTCTCGGCGACATCCCGTGCTCCTTGAGCAAGTGAATCTGGAAGTCACGAATCTCCTGTGGACCCATCACCGATGGACAGCGACAGAAGTACTCAGCGAATCGAGCTACATGGCGGATGTAGATGTCCTGAGTCGCCGGGGAGAGATTACGGATCTGCATGTCCTCGAGCATGCGCTGACGTAAGGGAGTCATCAGGGGCTCCTTTCTTGGAGTTACTGGGAGGGCTACTCCAAGATTTTGCCCATACAGGCAGCTCGTTAGACGCAGATACGCAAGAAGTATCGACGAGAGAAACTGCTGGAAGGGGCGAAGGAGGGAGGGCGCTCAGCGAAGACTGAGACCTACAATCGCCACCGCTGGCCCCGAAGCGGCTCTGATACCGCGGAGCGGTTTAGTCCTATCGCGAACACGGCGAGTGGTCAACGGGACCAGCTCGGATTTCTCGTGGAAGGGCCGGTTTTCCAGTACTTCTTCCGGTCACCCAGCAAGGATTTCGTCTAGCCTGTCCGCCCAGCGGGCCAAGGCTTCGGCCTTCTCGGGGCAGAACTGTTCCGGTCGTAGACGGAGGTGATGCCGCTCTCGACGTGGTTGAGCGGCCTCGAGATCCCAGGCGCGAGATGCCCATCGAGATCATGCAGCTAGCTACCGTTCGCGAGTCGTGTGGCGCAAGCTAGTGGCAAGGGGTGTGGGGAACCCCTGGAGGGCGTGGACGGAGGAGCCCAGGTGGTCAGATACCCGGCGGCGTGGTCCCAGGCTGGAGGTAGTCTCTCCACGATGGAGGGCGGCGATGGGATCCCATGCGGCGAGAGAATGCTTCACTCTTCCAGGTGAGCGAGTGCCTTCTCCAGCAAGTCATCGGAGACATACAGACCTACCCTGCGCAGATTGATCAGAATAGGGCGTGCAGCCTGGATCAGGCCCTTTCGTTTGGCACGCAGGACGATACCGAGAGTACCGATCACCTCAACACCAAGCGCTTGAGCGCACCGACGTGCTTCGAGGTCGTCGACAACAGCGCGATCAGCTTTCAGGTCGAGGGCTTGTGCTAAGACTTCCGACTCCCCGCGGCCCAGATCCCAGGCGGCAATCTGTCTCGGAATGTCGATTCTTGACGCAACTCGAACGTTTGCCTCGGATTGCAGCTCATCGAGAGAACGCTGGCCGTCTGTCTTGACCTGGACCTCACGAGCTACCGCATCGGGAATGATCAAGTCCTCGGACAGTCCCAGCAGTAGAGGTGTTTGCTTCACCTTGCCGAGCAGAATCAAAGGAGAAGCATTGACCACCCAGCGCTTACTCATACTCGATCTCTTCGATCAGCTCCTCGTAGGTGACCTGGCAGGCAGGAACCTTCCGACGGTACAGTTCGTCAAGAAAATCCGCACGACTAAGTCCAGCAATCTCAGCGGCCTTGCCCTGGGAGACCAGGCCTTGTGCATACCACTGGACGCAAGCGGCAGTCTTCATCTCGGTAGCAAACTCCTTCGGCGAGAGTCGCAAAGCAGAGAAGGTCTCTGGTGGCATGTCGTAGGAAATGGTGGCCATCGTTTGTCTCCGTATCCAGCACCAGGAACATATTGGCGCGACTGACACCTGCATCACCGGCCCTGATCCTGGCCAATCAGTTCTTGCAGTTTAGCAGCCCAACGCGCCAAGGCATCCCGCTTCTCAGGGTCGTACGAGTGACGGTCGTAGACCGAGGTGATGCCGCTCTCGACATGGTTGAGCAGCTTCGAGACCACCAGCCGCGAGATGCCCATTGAGGTCATGAAGGTGGCCGCCGTCCGGCGTAGATCGTGAGGCACAAAGTCGACTCCTGCCCGCTCGGCGATGCGCTCAGCGGCCTTCTGCACCGCGACGATATGGCGACCCGGCTTGCGCGGACTCGCAAACACCCACACCCCCTTCCCCGTCAAGTGACGTAGCTCGTCGAGCAGCGCCAGTGCTTGCGGTGCGAGTGGCACGCGGTGGGTGAGGCCGTTCTTGGCGACGTCAGCGGGGATCGTCCACCAGGAACCGTCGATGTGCCGCCAGCGCATCTTCAACACCTCGATGCCGCGCTGCGCGGTCAGCAGCCGCATGCGGAAAGTCGCCGCCATCACTGAGTGCTCGTCGTCGAGAGCCTGCCACAGGCGGCGAATCTCCTCTTCGCTGAGCACCCGCTCGCGCGGACGCTCCCGCGCCGGCATCGGCACCAACAAGCACGGGTTGTGCTCGACGAGCCCACGCCCGATCCCGAAGTTGTAGATCTTCGAGATCAGCGCCTTGACGCGATTGGCCATGATCGGCGCGCCGCGCGCAACGATCGCGTCCAGCACCTCCCCCACTTCCCTTCTCCCGATCCCCTTCGCCTTGCGGCTTCTCCACTGCGGCAGAAGGTCGACGCGAAGGATGCGCTCGTCTTCGCGCCAGCGGCGTTTCTTGATTTTCGCGTGGCGCTCCAGGTAGGTCTCGGCCATCTCCCCGAAGGTCACCGCCTCCCGCTCGGCGACCTTCTCGACCTGAGGATCCTCGCCCTTGGCGATCGCCGCCAGCTTTTCGCGTGCCTCGTCGCGGGCCTCGGCCAGGCTCATCAGCGGATAGACACCGAGGTTGAGGCGGCGCTTGCTGCCGCTTGAACCCTTGTACCGCACGATGAACGTCTTGCGACCGCTCTTCGAGACGCGCACTCCGAAGCCGGGCAGCTGCGCATCCCAGTAGTCGGTCATCCAGCGCCCGGCGGTAAAGGTATCGATGGTGCGGTGGGTCAGGTGGGCTTTGGGCATGCTCTCCCTCACCGCACCGGCTGAACCTGGCACCACTGGCCAGCGCCCGCGACAGTAATCGAGGCATACAGCTCGACGCCCAACACCCTCCCCGCCTCTTGGAGACGGTGCGTGAAGCGCTCATCCTGCCGGCTCGGCCTCGGATTGCCCGACGGGTGGTTGTGCCCCACCACGACCGCTCGCGCGTTGGCCAGTAAAGCCGGCGCGAATACACCTCGCGGCTCGGCTTGCGCCCCGGTCAGGATCCCTATGTAGGGCACGTCCCAGCCGATGACTCGGCGGTTCTCGTCCAGGAAGAGTACGGCCAGGGCTTCGCGGTCGTAGCCTTGCAGCACCTGCCAGAGCAAGGCTGCGGCGTCGCCGTGAGCGCGGATCTGGGGATAAGTCTGCAGCGGTGCATTCGACTCGCGTACCAACTCGACGCGGAGACGTGGCAGGTCCGGCAGCGAAGGCAACTCGGCAGGCCAAGCCAGACGAATCGGTAGACGCTGAGGGAGGTTTGTGCGGCACGGTCGACGCTTCTTCCGGTCTGCCGGCAGCGCGGCAAGCAACGGAGCCAGCGCGCTATCGTCGAGGTCGACCTGCTCAAGTGCTGCCGCAAGGTCGGCACCGAGCCGCAGGTCCGCCCAACCGAAGCGCGGTACCCGCTCCCCCACTTCGAAGCCGACTTCCTGAGCGAGATCGCGAAACTGATGGTTGTGGTAGCCGCGATGGCAACAGTCCTTGAGACTGCGCAGACCGTTGCCCCAATGCACCATCGCGTGCAGCAAAGCCGCCGCGACCTCGGAAGTCGAACCCGTCAGCGCGTGCGCGGGCACGCGGACCGGTTGCGTTAGTTCTTCGTCCTCATGCCGCGCACCGGGTGAGATGCCTTCGACCCGTACGCACAGTGGAACCTGCGCAAGCTCAGGGCCGAAGCGGTCGAGGAGCTGAGCGCAGCAACGCTCTAGCTCCCGTTCCGCTCGTTCGACGTCGGTGCCGGTGTCCATGACCGGCATCGCTCAGCTCTCCGGTTCCGGGGCCGTACCCAGGATTTCTTCGAGTCGGGCTGCTTGGGCTCCCAAGCCCTCGGATAGCTCGACCGCCAGCAGGTGCAGCTGCACCTGCTCGGGATCGTCCACGCTGCCCGGCTCGGCGCCGAGGTGATGGATGTAGCCTTGAAGCTGACGCAGATCTCGGAGCGCGGCGCGCAGGTCGGACTTGACCGGTACCTCGCCACGTTCCTTGTACGTCTCTTCGTGCAGCAGGGCGTTGTCGTAGAGCGTCACGCCGACGCTACGGAAGGCGTCCCGGATGTGGGCTTCCGGATACAGGTGCAGGTACGTCTCGCGGAAGACGGCGTGCGCTTCCCAGTGGGCTGGTTGCAGGGCGGTCAGCGGCTGCGTGTTGGTATGCTGCGGCTGGTCACTCATGGGACTTCTTCTCCTTTGAGTGGCTAGGCCCGGTTCGGTGTTACAGCACCGGATCGGGCCGTTTGCTGGGAGAGTGTCAGCCTGAGCTGGCAGACCTGAACAGGCTGGCACCCGGATGGGCTGGTACCACTACAGCGGAACCGGGCGAGCTGTCAACCAAAGCGCAGGAGGAGATGCAGATGACCATGCGCGAAGGCTATCCTCGGCCATCCGGCAACAGAGCTGAAGCGCGCGAACTGCGCCGTAGATGTCCAAGCGTGGAGTAGCGGCAGCATGGTACCTGTGCGAATATCTTTCACTTCTTTGCTCCCAAAGCCATAGCGACAAGCTTCTCCACTAGCAATACCGCACCAGAAGCTATCAAGGAAAGCAGCAACAAAGTAATCAGATTGATCAACGGCAAAAGCCAACTAACCCCGAGCTTAGGGTCGGAGCGACCGATGAAGTAGCCGTAAAGCAACGACGGAATCACGAGAAACATGATCATTCGGAAGAACCTGGCTTGGAAGTCTCCTTTCGTCTCTAGGAGAACTAGACAACCAGAGAAGACGACAGCAGGGACCAGTATGGCTTGTATGAATCCACTTCGCGTGGGTACATCCGGAAACACAAAGTAAGCGCCTACGGCCACTACAAAGCCGCCCACTATCACTGCCATTCGCACTCTGGAGTTACTGGTCATAGTCTACGAACACAGGAATCTGTTCCAGGGAAGTGTCGATTGCCAGGAACAAATCCCGGTCTTGTCGACAAACATCAATGCAGCCCGCCGACCCACGTTCAAAACCTCCATGAATTGCAAAGCCGCTCCTTCCATGCGTTTCAGTATCAGCAGCAGGATCAAGGAAGACGCGTCGAGTCCCCCAAGAATAGATACCTCCAGGCCAGCCACCAAGTTTTAACCCAAGGGGATTGAGAAGACCAAGCCAACCATCAACGAACCCAATACTTTGAATTCCGGCCGTGTATAGAATCCACTCGCCCTCAGGTATCGGCCCTACGTTCTTCTCAGCCTGTAGGTGGGCTTGCGTTCCACCGTCCTCTCCAGGAAACCCTGAGATAGCACTGTAGCCACGGGTTTCACCATTCGGTCGATATAATACTAACTGAGAACCATCGAAAGTCAGGAGCGAATCTAGCCCCTGAATGCGTCTGGTCGACATCCCACCTTGATCATTGATCCGAATCTCGAGGATTTCGGACGCACCAGTGATGAACGTCCAGTTTCCACCAATGCTGAACCACTTTTCCCCCGACGGGTCCGTAAAGATGACCGGATTCCCGAGCACGTAGGCATACCGATTCCAAGTCTGTGGCAGTGCAGGCACGATGCTCTCTGAGTCTGGATCGATACTCAGAAACCGCCCCAACCCCGGCTGGTAGTACCGCGCATGCATGTAGTCCAGATCATCGGCCGTCCCCTCCTCACCGAGGTCCCGCTCATGCCCGGTAAACTTCAGCCGCTCCCCACTGCCGCCTGTGATCTCTTCCCCGTACGGATAGTAGACGTGCCGTGACAACGTCTGCCCGCCCT
>CBDUPA010000029.1:0-58448 GCA_965368975.1 uncultured bacterium
CCTTGGGTTTGCCGGTCGAGCCGGAGGTGTAGACGACGTAGGCCAGGTTCTCCGGAGAGAGGCTCTCCGGGAATTCTCGATAATCGGCTGGCACCTCTCTAACCTTCTTGGAAGACCGGACTTCCAGCGACTCGCCCCCCAGAGAAGACCAGAATTCCGCCACATCCAGGCACAGGATCTGGGCCCCTCCGTCCGGCAGTAGATGCCGGAAGCGGGTCTCGGTCAGCACCACCGGCGCTTCGGCGTCTTCGATCATGAAGGCCAGACGCTCGGCTGGGTGCTCCGGGTCGAGGCCCAGGTAGGCGGCACCGGCTCGGAGCACCGCCAGCGCGGCGATCACGCGCTCCGGGGTGGTGCGGTCCAGGCACAGGGCCACCAGCACGTCCGGCCCGGCGCCGTGAGCTCGTAGGTGGCCAGCCAGGCGCGCGGCACGGGCGTCGAGTTCGCCGTAGCTGAGAACATGCGTACCGGCATCTCCAGGCCTCGACGGGATCGACCGTGAGAGAGCGACCGCGTCGGGACGCTGCCGTGCCTGTGCGGCGACCCGCTCGTGCACCAGCGGCGCGGGCGGGTGTGCGATAGCCGTATCGTTCCACTCCAGCGCCGCCTGGTGACGCTCGGCCGGGCTGAGCAGCGGTAGGCGGTCGAAAACGGCGTCCGGGGCGGCCAGAGCCTCAGCGGTCAGGATTTGGAGATGGTGCAGCAAACGCTGGACGGTGACGCGGTCGAAGAGATCTCGGTTGTACTCGGCGACGCCAGAGTAGACTTCCGAGCCGGTGTCCGATCCGGCGCTTGCCCCCTCCTCCACCGTCAGCGTCAGGTCGAACTTGGCCGTACCCGTGATCGCCGGCAGCGTCTCGATCTGCACGCCCGGCAGTTCCAACGTGTCGGAGGCCAGGTTCTGCAGCGCGAAGACGACCTGGAACAGCGGCGGCCGGCTGAGGTCGCGTTCTTCGTCCGGCTGGGCCTGCGTCAACGCCTCGACCAGCCGCTCGAACGGCACGTCCTGGTGGGCATAGGCGTCGAGGGTGGTCTCACGGCTGCGCGCGGCCAGCTGGCGCAAGCTCGGCGCCGGCTGACCTGCATCTCCGTACCCCTCCGAGTCGGGATGCAGGTCACCACGCAGCGCCAGCATGTTGACGAAGAAGCCGATCAAGGGCTCAGCTTCGGCACGATTGCGCCCCGCCACCGGCGTACCGACCAGCAGGTCGCGGCGATGCGTGATGCGCGCCAGCAGCGCCTGGAAGGCCGCGAGCAGCACCATGAAGGGCGTAGCACCGAGCTGCTGGCACAGGGCTTCGACGGGGGCGTGCCAGGTGAAGGGCAGCAGCGTGCCCTCGAAGCTCTGATCGGCCTGTCGAGGGCGGTCGCTCGGCAGTTCGAGCACGCGCGGCGCACCTTCCAGGCGCTGGCGCCAGTGCTCGATCTGCGACTCCAGCACCTCACCCTGCAGCCAGTCCCGCTGCCAGACGGCGAAGTCGATGTACTGCAGCGCCAGCGGCGGCAACTCGCGTCCCGCGACCAGCTCGGCCAGCTCACGCACCAGCACGCCACCAGACCAGCCGTCACCGACGATGTGGTGGAAGCCGGCGAGCAGCGCTTGCTCGTCCTCGGCCAGCACGGCCAGGGCAGTGCGGAACAGCGGGCCTCGACGCAGATCGTAGGGCCGGCGCGCATCCGCCGCCACCAACCGCTGCAACTCGGCCTCGCGCGCGGACGACGGCAACGCCTGTAGGTCGATCCACGGCAGGCCGGTGCCCTGCGTCTGCAAAGGCGGCACGACGCGTTGTACCGCACCCAGAGCGCCGGCATCCTCTGCCGCCTCGAAGGTGACGCGCAGCATGGCGTGGCGGGCGCGGATGGTGTCGAGGGCGGCAGCCAGGGCATGGCGATCGAGACGGCCGCGCAGACGTAGCGACGCCGGCACGTTGTAGAGGGCGCTGTCCGGCATCAACTGGTCGAAGAACCACAGACGCTGCTGACCGAAGGACAGCGGCCACCCTTCGGCGTCGAAACGCGCTCGCAGCTCTGCCGCCACCGGCCGCAACGGCGGCGCCGAGGCGCTGATCACTGCATCGGTAGTCGTCTCCTCGGCCAGCAATTCCTCCGCCAGCAATACCGTCAGCTGGGCAACGGTCGGGCGATCGAAGAGGGCGCGCAGAGGCAGCTCGCGGCCGAGCACGTCGCGCAGGCGCGAGATGACCCGCGTGGCCAGCAGCGAGTGGCCACCGAGGCGGAAGAAATCGTCCCACGGACCGACGTGTTCGAGGCCCAGCACCTCGGCGAAGACGCCCGCCACGACTGTCTCGGCTGGCGTCAAGGCACGCTCGGCAGCCCCACCTCCCGCAGCCTGCAGCGCCGACGCCTCGGGCGCATAGCGCGCCGCCGCCAGAGCCTTGCGGTCGACCTTGCCGTTGGGGCTCAGCGGCAGCGCGTCGAGGGCGACGTAGGCTACCGGCACCATGTACGCCGGCAGTCGTGTCTCGAGGAAGCGGTTCAGGTTGGCGGCGAGCGCGTCGGCGGCCAGCGCGTCGGCGGCCAGCGCGTCGGCGGCCAGCGCGTCGTCAGTCTCGTCCTTCAGGGTCACATCTCTGAGAGCGACATACCCGATCAGCTGTTGCAGCCGACCTCCGCCCTGCGTCTCCTCCTCGCGCACCAACACCGCGCAGTCGACGACGTCGGGATGCTGCGCCAGCGCCGACTCGATCTCGCCCAGCTCGATGCGCAGCCCGCGCAGCTTGACCTGGAAGTCGGCGCGACCGAGGAAGTCGAGATCGCCGTCGGGCAGGGCACGCACCAGGTCACCGGTGCGGTACAGCCGCGCTCCGGCCGACGCAGTACCGCGCCCCGCATAGGGATGGGGAACGAAGCTCTGCGCCGTGCGTCCCGGACGCCGGTGATAGCCGCGCGCCAGACCGACGCCGCCAACGTACAACTCACCCGTGACGCTGATCGGTACCGGCTGACCGATGCCGCCGGCGGAGGGATCGAACAGGTGGATCTCCGTGTTGTCGAGCGCGCGGCCGATGCTGGGCAGGCCTCTCCGCCTACCCTCCGGCTGCACCCGCACCACCGTGCAGGTCACCGAGTACTCGGCCGGGCCGTAATGATTCATCGCCGCGAAAACCGCGTCCGGGTGCGGACGTCGACGCAAGCGGTCGGCGCCGATGATCAGCGCGCGTGCGGCCAGCTTTGGATCGACATGCCCGGGATCGCTCATCACGCCCTCGGCCAGCGCCACCATCAGGTACGGCAGCGTGATCCGCTCGCGCCGCCACCAATCGAGCATGCCCGGCGACGACAGCCGCGTTTCGGCGTCCGGAATGTGCACCGATGCACCCGCCGCCAGGTAGGGCCACAGCTCCCACACGGCAGCGTCGAAGGCGGGGGAAGCCACCTGCGTGGCGCGGTCGTTGGCCGTCACCGAGTATTGCCGCTGGTGCCAGTCGACCAGGTTGCTCAGACCCGCGTGCGGCGTCTGCACGCCCTTGGGTTTGCCGGTCGAGCCGGAGGTGTAGACGACGTAGGCCAGGTTCTCCGGGGACAGCTGGAGCGCCTCGCGAGACTCGGCTGGCACCTCCTGAACTCTCTCGGAAGAATCGACTCTCCGCGAATTCCTTCCCAGAGAGGACCAGAACTCCGGCACATCCAGACACAGGATCTGGGCCCCTCCGTCCGGCAGCAGATGCCGGAAGCGGGTCTCGGTCAGCACCACCGGCGCTTCGGCGTCCTCGATCATGAAAGCCAGGCGCTCGGCTGGGTGATCCGGGTCGAGACCCAGGTAGGCGGCACCGGCGTGCAGCACCGCCAGGGCCGCGATTACGCGCTCCGGGGTGGTGCGGTCCAGGCACAGGGCCACCAGCACGTCCGGCCCAGCGCCGTGAGCTCGTAGGTGGCCAGCCAGGCGCGTGGCACGGGCGTCGAGTTCGCCGTAGCTGAGTACATGCGTACCGGCATCGCCAGGCCTCGACAGGATCGACCCTGAGAGAGCGACCGCGTCGGGACGCTGCCGTGCCTGTGCAGCGACCCGCTCGTGCACCAGCGGCGCGGGCGGGTGTGCGATCGCCGTATCGTTCCATTCCAGCGCCGCCTGGTGACGCTCGGCCGGGCTGAGCAGCGGTAGGCGGTCGAAGGCGGCGTCCGGGGCGGCCAGAGCCTCGGCGGTCAGCACTTGCAGGTGGCCGAGGAGGCGCTGCACCGTGACGGCATCGAACAGCCGGCGATTGTACTCGGCGACACCCTCGTAGCCGCCCATCGCTTCCTGCACCGTCAGCGTCAGGTCGAATTTGGCCGTGCCGGTCTCGGCTTCCATCACCTCGATGCGTACACCAGGCAACTGCAACTCGGCCGGCGGCATGTTCTGCAGCGCGAAGACGACCTGGAACAGCGGTGCGCGGTCGATCTGCCGGCCGGCCCCGATTGTGCCCCCAGGTTCCGCAGCTTCACCAGGCCCAGCTTGCCCCGTCTCGGCCAGGGCTTCGACCAGTCGCTCGAAGGGCACATCCTGGTGCGCGTACGCGTCGAGGGTGACCTCGCGTACTCGACTTACGAGCTGACGCAAGCTCGGGCCTGCTTGGACACCCTCGCCTGCCGCCTCTTCCGGCTGCAGATCCGCGCGCAGCGCCAGCATGTTGACGAAGAAGCCGATCAAGCTCTCGGTCTCGAGCTTGCCACGGCCCGCCACTGGTGAACCGACCAGCAGCCGGCGTTGGTGACTGATGCGCCCCAACAACGCCTGGAACAGCGCCAGCTGCAGCATGAACGGCGTCGCACCGAGCTGGCGACACAGCGCATCTAGGGAGGGGCCCGCCGCCAGATCCCGCGCCCCCAGCCGCCAGCGGAAGGGCACCAGGGCGCCATCGAAATCGCGCTCGTCCCCCGCCGTGCCGCGCGGCCGGTCGAAGGGCAGCTCCAAGACCTGCGGCACGCCCTCGAGACGGCGGCGCCAGTGCTCGATCTCCGCCGCTAGCACGTCGCCCTGCAGCCAGTCGCGCTGCCAGAGAGCGAAGTCCGTGTACTGGATGGCCAACTCAGGGAGCACCTCGGGGAGCGTCCCCGTCGACTCGACACCGCCGGCCTCGCCAGCAGCCTCTGCTTGGGCCAGCACACCAGCCAGCGCAGCGTAGAGCGTGGCCAGTTCACGCACCAAGATGCCGGACGACCAGCCATCGCCCGCGATGTGGTGGAAGCCGGCGATGAGAACTTGGTCCTGATCACTCAGCACCGCCAAGGCGGTGCGCAGGAGCGGTCCACGCTGGAGGTCGTAAGGACGGCGAGCATCGGCGTCGACCAGGCGCCGCGCTTCGACCTCGCGAGCGGCAGCCGGCAGCGCCTGCAGATCGATCCACGGCAAGCACTGAGGCCGCGCTGGAGCGACGTGCTGCACCGGCTGGCTGGACACTGCTCGGTATGTCGTGCGCAGCACAGCGTGGCGCGCGCGCAGCGCATCCAGAGCCGTGGCCAGGGCGTGGCGATCGACGCCCCCGTGCAGACGCAAGGACGACGGGATGTTGTAGAGCGCACTGCCAGGCCACAGGCGGTCGAGCAGCCACAGGCGCTGCTGGCCGAAGGACAGCGGCCAGCCTTCGACCTCATAGCGTGCCCTGAGTTCCTCCGGTACCGCTTCCAGGGGTGGCGCTGCGGCGAACGCCTCGACGTGCTGCTCCGTCGAGGTCAGCAGCGCGGCCAGCTGGGCCACGGTGGGACGGTCGAACAGGGCACGCAGCGGCACATCTCGACTGAGCACCGCGCGCATCCTGGACACCACGCGCGTGGCCAGCAACGAGTGGCCGCCGAGCGCGAAGAAATCGTCGTGCAGTCCCACCTGCTCGATCCCCAGCACGTCAGCGAAGATGCCCGCCAGCAGCGCCTCCAGGGGCAGCAGTTCGTTCCCGACTCCTGCCCCTTCCCCTGCCACGACCTCGGCGCTCGGGGCGTAGCGCGGTTCAGCCAGCACCTTGCGATCGACCTTGCCGTTGGGGCTCAGCGGCAGAGCGTCCAAGAAGACGTACGCGACCGGCACCATGTAGGCGGGTAGCTTGGCCTGCAAGAAGTGGCTCAACTCCTGCGCTGTCGGGGTCTCGCCGTCCGCGCGCTCAGCCGTGTGGCCGGGCGTGACGTAGGCGACCAGCTGTTGCAGCGGCGCGCCAGTCGCGACTTGGCCAGTCACGACTTGCCCCTCAACGACTGCGGCGCCAGCTTCTTCGCGCACCAGCACCGCGCAATCTGCGACGCGGGAGTGTTTCGAGAGCGCCGACTCGATCTCCCCCAATTCGATGCGCAGACCCCGCAGCTTGACCTGGAAGTCGGCACGGCCGAGGAAATCCATGTCGCCATCGGGCAGGTAGCGCACCAGATCGCCGGTGCGATAGATGCGCGCTCCCGCGGGCGCCACGCCGCCAGCCGACACGCTCGTTCCCGCGTAGGGATGGGGCAGGAAGCTTTGCGCCGTGCGGCCAGGACGCCGGTGGTAGCCGCGCGCCAGGCCGACTCCGCCGACGTAGAGCTCACCGGTAACCCCGATAGGCACCGGCTCTCCCTGGCGATCCAGCAGGTGGATGTCGGTGTTGTCGAGCGCACGGCCGATGCTCGGTAGGCCTTCCCGGGCACCCTGCGGTAGAACGCGCACCACCGTGCAGGTGACCGAGTACTCGGCGGGTCCGTAGTGGTTCATCGCCGCGAACACCGCGTCCGGATGCGGGCGACGGCGCAGGCGGTCGGCACCGATGATCAGCGCCCGCGCGGCCAGCTTTGGATCGACATGCCCGGGATCGCTCATCACGCCCTCGGCCAGCGCCACCATCAGGTACGGCAGCGTGATCCGCTCGCGCCGCCACCAATCGAGCATCCCCGGTGACGACAGCCGCGTTTCGGCGTCCGGAATGTGCAGCGACGCGCCCACGGCGAGATACGGCCACAGCTCCCACACCGCCGCGTCAAAGGCCGGGCTGGCGACCTGCGTCGCACGGTCGTCGGCGGTCACCGAGTACTGGCGCTGGTGCCAGTCGACCAGGTTGCTCAGGCCCACGTGCGGCGTCTGCACGCCCTTCGGCTTGCCGGTTGAACCGGAGGTGTAGACGACGTAGGCCAGGTTGTACGGCTCGACTGCCGGCAAGGGCCGCGCCTGCCCCACGGAGCCGGAGTCCCAGGCCTCGATCTTCGGCCAGTCGCGATCCAGACACAACGTCTCGGTACCTTCTGGCAACAAGGACCGCAAACGCACTTGGGTGAGCACGGCCAGCGCCGCCGCATCCTCGATCATGAAGGCCAAGCGCTCGGCCGGGTGGCTCGGGTCGAGCGCGACATAGGCGCCGCCGGCCTGCAGCACGGCCAGCGCACCGATCACCCGCTCGGCACTCTCGCGCGGCAAGCAGATGGCGACCAGGCTCTCCGGTCCAACGCCCAGGGCGCGCAGATAGTGGGCCAAGCGGAGGGCACGAGCGCCCAGCTCACCGTAGGTCAGAAAACGCCGGCCATCGGCGAGCGCCAACGCGTGGGGTCGCAGGCGGACTTGCTCGGCGATTCGGTCGGGGATGCGCTCGTGCACCGGCCGCGGGTGCGGCTGCGCCACCTGCGTGTCGTTCCACTCCCACGCCACCTGCGCACGCTCGGCCGGGGTCAGCAGCGCCAGCTGTTCGAAGGCCGCCTCCGGCGCGTCGAGTGCAGCTTGCAGCAGCACGTGGAAGTGCCGCACCAGTCGCCGGATGGTGACCGCGTCGAAGAGATCGGCACTGAACTCGGCCTCACCGCGCAGTCGCCGCCGGCCCCCTTTGACCTCGACCTCCTGCAGCGCCAGGCTGAGGTCGAAGCGAGCACCACCGGCGGTCACCGGCAGTAACTCGACCTCCAGACCAGGCAGCTCCAGGCGGAAGGGCAGATTCTGCAGCGCCAGCGCCGCCTGCACCAGCGGCGGCCGGCTGAGCGCGCTCTGCCCGGCGGTGCCGCCACGCTCGGTCACGGCCTCGACCAGGCGTTCGAACGGTAGATCCTGGTGCGCGTAGGCTTCGAGGGTGACCGCCCGCGCGCGCCGCACCAGCGCGCGCAAGCCGACAGCGACCTCATCCCGATCAGCCGCTGCACGCAAGTCGGCCGGCAACACCAGGACATTGACAAAGAAGCCGATCAGAGGCTCGATCTCGGCTCGCGCGCGGCCGGCGACCGGCGTCCCGACGAGCAAGCGACGCTGGTGCGTCCAACGACCGAGCAGCGCCTGGAAGGCGGCGAGCAGGACCATGAAAGGCGTGGCGCCGAGCTGGCGGCACAGGGCGTCGAGGCCGGGTGGACGCGGCCATTCGAAGGCGACCAGACCGCCTCGGAAGCTCGGCGTCTCAGCGCGCTGACGATCAGTCGGCAATTCCAGCACCTGCGGTACGCCTTGCAGCGCCTCGCGCCAGTATCGCAACTCGGCTTCCAACGTCTCGCCTTGCATCCAGCCGCGCTGCCAGATGGCGAAGTCCGTGTACTGCAGCAGGAGTGGAGCCAGCGCGCCGCTGCCCCGCTGGTAGAACTGGGCGATCTCTTGCAGCATCACGCCGGCCGACCAGCCGTCGCCAACGCTGTGGTGGAGATTGAGCAACAGCGCCTGATCTTCGGCATCGAGGACGACCAGGACCGTGCGCAGCAACGGTCCGCGGCGCAGGTCGAAGGGTCGAGCAGCGAGCGCCGACGCCAGGCGCAGCAGCTCAGACTCACGCTCCGCGCCCAGGCAACCGAGGTCGAGGCACGGCAGCTGCCCAGCAGCGGAAGCGGATCGACGCTCGGCGGGAGCCACCACCTGCACGGCTTCGCTCGCGTCGCGCCGGGAAGGCTCGAAGCGCACGCGGAGCACGTCGTGACGGGCTCGCACAGCCGCCAGCGCGACGCTGAAGGCACGGCGGTCGAGACGGCCGCGCAAGCGTAGCGCCACCGGTACGTTGTAGACGGTGCTGCCGGGCAGCAATTGGTCGAGTAGCCACAGCCGCTGCTGGCCGAACGACAGCGGCCAACCAGCCTCGTAGCCGGGGAGTGCGGGTAGCCCCTCGGCGCTGCGTGGCACGGCCTCCAGCGGCGGCGCGGCGACCTGCGCGTCTTCACCATCCAGGTGCCGCGCCAGGCGGGCCACAGTCGCGTGCTCGAACAGAGCGCGCAGCGGCAGCTCGCGGCCCAGTAGCTCGCGCACGCTCGACGTCACCCGCGTGGCTAGCAGCGAGTGGCCGCCGAGAGCAAAGAAGTCGTCGCCGCGACCGACCTGGTCGACTCCCAGCACGCGCGCGAAGATGCCCGCCAGGATCTCTTCCTGCGGTCCGCGCGGCGCCTGGCGTTCGTCCGCGTGGCCGCCATCGGTCAAGCTCGTCGACGGCAAGGGCAACGCCGCCAGGGCGCGCCGGTCGACCTTGCCGTTGGGGCTCAGCGGCAGCGCGTCGAGCAGCACGAAGACCGCCGGCACCATGTAAGCCGGCAGCTCGACTTCGAGTCCAGCGCGCAGATCGTCACTCGTCTCATCAACCGTGCCGTCCGGGGAATCACTGCCGTCCTGGGTAGAACTGCCGTCCTGGGTAGCACCATGCACCACGTAGGCCACCAGCAGCTGACGGCCGGAGCCTTCCTCGCGCACTAGCACCGCGCAGTCGCGCACCCCGGGAAGAGCCTCGAGCACGGTCTCGATCTCGCCCAACTCGATGCGCAGGCCGCGCAGCTTGACCTGGAAGTCGGCGCGTCCCAGGAAGTCGAGGTCGCCGTCCGGCAGTGCACGCACCAGGTCGCCCGTGCGGTAGACGCGCGCGCCCGCAGGGATCGAGCCGTCGCCGTGGCCGGCCAGGGGGTGAGGTACGAAGCTCTGTGCCGTCGTCACCGGATGCCGGTGATAGCCGCGTGCCAGGCCGACACCACTGACATACAGCTCACCAGTGACGCCGATCGGCACCGGTTCGACTCGGGAACCGGCACTCCCCCGCGGACCGAAGAGGTAGATCTGGGTGTTGTCGAGAGCGCGGCCGATACTCGGCAGGCGGTGTGTCGACGCGTCCACGCCAGCGACTGCCGGCGCCACCTTCACCACCGTGCAGGTCACCGAATACTCGGCCGGGCCGTAGTGATTCATGGCCGCGAACACCGCGTTCGGGTGCGGCCGGCGACGCAGGCGGTCGGCACCGATGATCAGGGCGCGCGCGGCGAGCCTGGGATCCGTGTGCGTCGGCTCCGCCATGACGCCTTCGGCCAGAGCCACCATCAAGTACGGCAAGGTGATCCGCTCGCGACGCCACCAGTCGAGCATGCCGATCGACGACAAGCGCGTCTCAGCGTTCGGGATGTGCAGCGACGCGCCCGCCGCCAAGTACGGCCACAGCTCCCACACCGCGGCGTCGAAGGCGGGACTGGCGACCTGCGTCGCGCGGTCGGCCGGCGTCAACGCGTACTGGTGCTGGTGCCAGTCGACCAGGTTGCTCAAGCCCGCGTGCGGCGTCTGCACCCCCTTGGGTTTGCCGGTCGACCCCGAGGTATAGACGACATAGGCCAGGTTGGCGGCGCTCAGCTCCGGCTCCTGCCTCGCATCGCTCGGCACCTCTTCGAGAGCCTGCCAGCAATCCGGCGTGTCCAGGCACAAGACCTCGACCGACGCCGGGAGGATCTCGTCGGGCAACAGCGAGCGTAAGCGTGACTCGGTCAGCACCACCGGCGCGGCGGCATCTTCGATCAGCAGGGCCAATCTCTGAGCCGGGTGCTCCGGGTCGAGGCCCAAATAGGCACCACCGGCCTGCAGGACCGCCAGCGCGGCAACCACCCGCTCGTGCGAGGTCCGCGCCAGGCACAGAGCAACCAGCGTCTCGGGTCCGACCCCTTGCTGGCGCAAGTAGCCCGCCAGGCGACCGGCGCGTGCTTGCAGCTCGCCGTAGGTCAAGACGCGGGGAACGCTCGCCGTCCAGCCACCCCCTGTGACAGCCACCGCGTGCGGCTGACGGCGTGCCTGCTCGGCGATGCGCTGGTGCACGAAGGCGGCCTCGCGGGCGCCTCGCCGCGTCCCCTGCAGCCCGAACTCCGATCGCTGCACGCGGGTGTCATTCCACTCCCAGACCGCTTGGTGGCGCTCCGCTCGGGTGAGCAGCGGCAGTTCATCCAACGGGGTGTCGGACGCAGTCAGTGCCGCTTCCAGCAGGACGCGTAAGTGAGCGAGTTGGCGCTGGATGGTGACCTCGTCGAACAGATCACTGCTGAACTCGGCTTCACCACGCAGCCAGGCTTGGTCCGCTCGCTCGATCTCCTCGAAGGACAGACTCAGGTCGAAGCGCGAGCCATCGGCCGTGCGCGGCAACATCTCGACCTCGAGTCCCGGCAAGCGGAGCTCGAAGGGCATGTTCTGCAGCGCTAGCACCACCTGTACCAGCGGCGGCCGACTCAGATCCGTGCCTTCCGAGGTGTCGACGAGCTCCTCGACTAGGCGTTCGAAGGGAAGATCCTGGTGGGCGTAAGCATCGAGCGTGACGGCACGCACCCGCTGCACCAGCTGACGCAGACTGGGAAGTCCACCAGCTTGCGACCGCAAGTCCCCACGCAGGACAAGCAGGTTGACAAAGAACCCGATCAGCGGCTCGATCTCGGCTCGGTTGCGGCCCGCGACCGGCGATCCGACGAGCAGCTGTTGCTGGTACGTGAGACGGCCAAGCCAGGCCTGGAAGACGGACAGCAGCACCATGAAGGGCGTGGCCCCGAGCTGCTGAGCCAGTGCATCCAACCCTGGCGGGCGCGGCCAATCGAACGTCAGCAGGCCGCCACGGAAGCCCTGGTCGGCGAGGTGTGGACGGTCCGTCGGCAGCTCCAGCACCTGTGGCACGCCCTCCAGGGCCTGCCGCCAATGCGCGAGTTCGGCCTCCAGCACCTCCCCCTGTAGCCAGGAGCGTTGCCAGACCGTGTAGTCGGTGTACTGCACCGTCAGGGGTCGCAGAGCGGGAGCCGCCGCATAGAAAGCGCTCAAATCGTCGACCAGGACACCGGCGGACCAGCCATCACCGATGCTGTGATGCAGACTGAGCAACAGCGCCTGATCCTGCTCACCGGGGACCTCGGAACCAGGGGAGGCAGGGGAGCCAGGGCCAGTGGGATGGGCCAAGGTGGGCGCGGCATCCAGCGTCACGAGCGCCGCACGCAGCAAGGGGCCGTGCTGCAGATCGAAAGGCAGTCTCGCGTGCACCTGCGCCAAGCGGGTCAATTCGCGTTCGCGCGCCGAGGCTGACAAGCCCCCGATGTCGACGCGCGGTAGCAGCATGCACACATCACGGCCGTCAGCTGGCACCACGACTTGCACCGCGGGTATCTGGCTCACCCCCTCGGGGACTTCGGCAAAGTGGGTCCGCAGGACGTCGTGACGCGCTCGCACCGCCGCCAGCGCATGGGCAAGAGCGGGGCGATCCAGACGCCCTCGCAGGCGCATCGCCGCGGTGATGTTGAACACCGTAGAACCCGGGATCAGCTGGTCGAGAAGCCACAGTCGCTGTTGACCGAAGGATAGGGGCCAATGACTGAAGCTCGCCGGCAAGCCCTCGGCGGTGCGCGGCACGGGTTCCAACTTCGGAGCCTTCGCGGAGCCCAGCGTGCCTTCCAGCACGAGTGCCAACCTTGCCGGCGTCGGGTGGTCGAAGAGGGTGCGCAGCGGCAGCTCGCGGTCGAGTAGCTCGCGTACCTGCGACACCACCCGCGTGGCCAGCAACGAATGGCCTCCGAGTTCGAAGAAGTCATCCTCGATCCCGACGCGCTCGACTTCCAGCACCTGCTGCCACACGGATACCAGGGCTGCTTCATAGGCCGTGCTCGGCGCCACATAGGCGCGGGCGCTACGCGTGGCCCCCACTTGCAGGCGCTCTACCAGGGCACGGCGATCAACCTTCTCGTTGGCGTTGAGCGGCAGTGCCTCCAGGCTCTGCCACAGCGCCGGCACCATGAAGTCCGGCAACCGTGACGCCAGGTAGGCGCGCAACTGTGCCGGCTCCGGTACCGAACCGGCCCGGTCAGCCGTGTCGGTCCCCACCAGCGCCGCCGCCAACCGCTGACCGCCGGCCGGATCGGGCAGCGCCACGACCGCCACCGCGGACAACGCCGGGTGCTTGGCCAGCACCGTCTCGACCTCACCGGGCTCGACACGGAAGCCGCGCACCTTGATCTGCTGATCGAGGCGACCGAAGAACTCGGCCACACCATCGGCGCGCAAGCGGGCCCGGTCACCGGTGCGGTAGAGCCTCTGGCTACCAAGAGTAGCGAAGGGGTTGGGCACGAAGACCGCGGCGGTCGCCGAGGGTCGCCCCAGGTATCCACGCGCCAGGCCCAGGCCACCGGTGCACAGCTCACCGGCACTACCCAGCGGCACCGGGTGCAGTTGACGATCGACGATGTACACCGACGTGCCGGCGATGGCGCGGCCGATCGGCACGGCACCGGCGCCGAGGGCCTGGATTCGGTGGCAGGTCGTGAAGGTAGTGTTCTCGGTCGGCCCGTAGCCATCGACCAGCGTCAAGTGCGGATGCCGCTGCTGCAGCTCCCGGACCGCCAGCGGCGACAGGCGGTCGCCGCCCGACACCAGCTGCCGCAGCGGCCGCAGGACCTCCGGCGCCTGATCCACGAGCTGGTGGAACAGGCCGGCGGTGAGCCAGGCGGAGGTCACGCCGTGACGGCTCAAGGTGGCATCCAGACGCGGCGGCGTCACCGCGCCTCGGTGCACCACCAGCCGGCCACCGCGCAGCAGTGGCGCCCAGATCTCGAGCGTGGCGGCGTCGAAGGCGGTTGGTGCCGCCTGTAGCCAGGTCTCGTCCGCCGTGAAGCGAACATAGGGGTTGCTCTGTCCGCTGCCGGTTCCGGTCCCCAGGATCAAGCGCAAGACAGCCTGCTGCGGCACGCCGACGGCCTTCGGTCGGCCGGTGGAGCCGGAGGTGAACATGACGTAGGCCAAAGCGGAAGGCGTGACCACGTGCGGCTCCCCCGCGAGTGTTGGGGCGGACTCGCCGGTCGGCGCCGCAGCCAGACTAGACGGCCACGGCACTACCGGGATCTGCCCCTCCGCCGGCAGGATGTCTTGCGCCCGCAGCGCTTGCGAACCGTTGGACGCCGCCGGTGGCGGGCGCTCCAGGACCAGTCCCAGATCGGCTTCCTCGGCCATCACTTCCAGCCGCTGGCGCGGGTAGGCTGGATCCAGCGGTACATAGGCAGCTCCGCTGCGCAAGACGGCCAGCGTCGCGAGGATCATCTCGGCCGAACGCTCGAGCAACAGGCCGACGCGCACTTCCGGCCCCGCCCCCGCTGCGCACAGGTGGGCACTCAGGTGCTCGGCAGCCACGACCAGCGCGCGATAGCTCCAGGTCCGGTGACCAGCCACCAGTGCGGCGGCATCGGGCGTTCGAGCCGCTTGTTGGCGGAAGGCGGCATAGAGACTGGCAATCTCGCTCTCGGGCAACCAACAAGAGCGGGTGTCGTTCCACTCGTGGTGCACCTGGTGCACCTCGGCTGGACTGAGCAGCGGTATCGACGCCGCGGCAGCCTCCGGCTGCTCGAGCAAGCGCGGCAGCCAGGTCTCGAGCGCTGTCCACCAGCGGCGCACGCTGGTGGCGTCGAAGAGGTCGGTGGCATAGCTCAGCTCGCCGGCCAGCTCGACGCCCCTCTCGACCTCCTCCAGTCGCACCTGCAACGTCAAGTCGAACTTCTCGCTCCCTGTCGTCTGCTCGCAAGCCGTGACGTCCAGGCCGGCCAGCCTCGGGGCCGGCAGCGGCGTGTCGTTCCACGCCAGCATCGCCTGGAACAGCGGCGGGCGTCCGGCCTCGCGCGGCGGTGCCAGCTCGGCGACCAGCTGCTCGAAGGGCACGCGCTGGTTGGCATGCGCTTCGAGCATGACGTCCCGCGCGTGCGCCAGCGTGGCCGCGAAGCTGCGGCGCGAGTCGACATCGAGACGCAGCACCAGCGTGTTGACGAAGAAGCCGATCAGGGGTTCGAGCTGCGGCAGCTCACGCCCCGCCACCACCGTCCCGAGGGCCACGTCGCGCTGACTGGCCAGGCGTCCGAGCAACAAGGCCCAGGCACTCAGAAGCACCAGGTAGGGCGTGGCGCCGTGCTGGCGAGCGGCCGCTTCGAGACGGGCCATCGACGCGGCATCCCAGCGCAGGGGCAGCGCCGCGCCCCGGAAGCTCTGCGCCGCCGGTCGCGGGCGGTCGACGGGCAATTCCAGCGGCTCGATTCCGGCCAGGCGGCGACGCCAAACTTCCAGCTCCTTGGTCACCGCCGCCGAACCGGTACGCAGCCAGCCCCGCTGCCAGACCGCGACGTCGGCGACCTGGATCGGCAGCGGCGGCAGGACATCCCCGGTGCCGTCGTAGAAGGCGCTCAACTCGCGCGTCAGCACGCCGATCGACCAGCCATCCGAGATGATGTGGTGCTGGTCGAGCAGCAGGCGGTGGTGGTGCGGCCCCAGGCGCAGCAGTCGAGCCCGCAGCAGCGGACCGTGCGCCAGGTCGAAAGGCTGGCAGGCTCCGACCCGTTGCAAGGTCGCGGCCAGCGCGAGGGCACCCTCGCTTGCCGGCTCCGACGTCGCCGGTGAAACCAGGCCGGAAAGGTCGATCACCGGCAAGACCACGCGAGCCTGTACCGCCGGCCGGACTTGCTGTACCGGCCCGGCAACATCCTGCGGCTGCGGAAAACTGGTGCGCAGGATCTCGTGACGGCGCACGACACCAGTCAGGGCCGCCGCCAGGATGCGCGCGCGCAACCTACCGCGCAGGTCGAGAACCGCCGGCATGTGGTAGACGGGGCTGCCTGGTTGCAGCTGGTCGAGGAACCACAGGCGCTCTTGAGCTGGCGCCAGCGGCAGAGTGGACTGGTGTAGGCCCTCCGCGCTGCGCGGAAGCGCTTCGAGCGGCGGCAGTTCACTGCGCCGCGCCGCCTCGACGGCTGCGGCGATGCCCGCTACGGTGGGTGTGTTGAAGATCTCGGACAGCGGTAGATCGACCCCGGCGTCCCGGCGCAGTCGCGCCGCCAGGCGCGCGGCGAGCAAGGAATGACCGCCGAGCTCGAAGAACGAGTCGTCGCGGCCGACGCCCTGCACCTTCAGGAGTTCCTGGAACAGGGCCGCGATGCGGGCTTGCTCCGGTCCCGCGAGTGCACCACTGTCAGCGCTGCCTTCTACAGTCAGCTGGGACGCCCGCTGCGCCAGGGCACGGCGATCGATCTTGCCGTTGGGCGTCAGCGGCAGCGCACCGATGACTTCGATGCGGGACGGCACCAGCGGTGCCGGCAACGTCTCGCTCAGCGCCCGGCGTAGCTCTTCCGTCAGCACGCCTTCGTCTGGCGCCTCTTCGACGGGTTGCTCCTCTCGCGGTCGCTCTTCTCGTGGCTGCTCTTCCGGTGACGGGGCCTCCACGGGCACGACGAAGGCGACGAGACGATCACCGGTGACCACGACCACCGCCTCGCCCACCCGTGGCTGCGCTGCCAGGGCCACCTCGACCTCCCCCAGCTCGATGCGGAAGCCTCGGACCTTGACCTGCCGGTCCATGCGCCCCAGGAAGTACAGGCGACCGTCGCTTCCCCAGCGCAACCGGTCACCCGTGCGGTAGAGGCGTGCGCCGGGCGGCAAGCCGGCGGAAATCGACTGCGCCACCGACAGCGGCGCCGGGACGAACTTCTCCGCCGTCAGGGCCGGTCGCTGCAGATAGCCGATCGCCAGACCCTCGCCGCCCAGGTACAACTCGCCGACGCCGCCCAGGGGCAAGACCTCGCCATGGCCGTCGAGCAGGTAGGCACGACTACCCGCGACGCCCTTTCCGACCGACGGGATCGCCTCGTCCGCGCTCACGTGGGCCACGGTCGAGTACGTGGTGTCTTCCGAAGGTCCGTAGAGGTTGAACACGCGGATGTCCGGAAGGCGAGCATAGAAGGCGCGCACCAGTTCCCCGGGCAAGGGTTCGCCGGCCAGGTTGACCACCCTCACCGAAGCCGGCAGTGCGTCCAGGGCCAGCAGTTCACGTCCGGCAGACGGCACGGTATTGACCAAGGTCACGGCGTCGAGCAAGGCGGCCTGACGCTGTGACGCCAGGTCAGTCCCGGTCGCGTTCGAGGTCTTCAGCCGTGCCAGGGCCAGCGCATCTTCGACCAGGACAAACCGATCGCCGCTGGTCAGTGGCAGGAAGAACTCGAACACCGACAGGTCGAAACTGATCGAGGTCGCCGCCAGCATCACCGCGCGCTCCGCCGGCGTATAGAAGGAACGCGCCCACGTCAGCAGCGCGATCACCGAGCGGTGGCGGATCACGACACCCTTCGGGCGACCGGTCGAGCCGGAGGTGTAGATGATGTGACTCGCATCGTCGGGCGTCACGCGAGCTGGAATCGGCGCGGCCTCCGGTGCGTGACCGGTACGCGGCACCACCTCGACGACGCGGCCGTCCGCGTCGAGCGACACGCGGGTCACCTGCGCGTGAAGTGCCTCGGCCGAGTCGGAATCGACAGCCGCTTCGACGGGCCGTATCGCGACGATCGCCCCCGCATCTTCGAGCAACCATTGCCGTCGTTGCTCCGGATACGCCGGATCGACCGGCACGTAGGCGGCACCGGTCTCGAGCACCGCCAACAAGGCCGCGACCAGGCCCGGCGTCCGCGGCAAGCTCACCACGACGCGCTCACCTGGACCAGCACCGTGACGCCTGAGTTCCTCGGCGAGGGTCTCGACGCGCTGCCACAGCTCGCCGTAGGTCAGGGTTGTGATCGATGCGCCATCGCTAGAAGGACCGCCTTCAGAATCGCGAGTACCTGGACTCTCGACGATCCACTCCAGCGCCACCGCTTGCGGGCTCTGGCGTGCTTGCGTCGCCACCATGATCGGCACCGGAGCCGGGACGAGCCGAGCCCGGGCGAGCAGAGACAGCGAGCTGTGGCCATCGTGGTTCCACTCGGCGAGCAACTGGTGTCGCTCGCCGGCGGCCAGCAGCGGCAGCTGCCAAGGCGCCAGCGACGGCGATGCGAGAGCTTCCCGCAGCAGCTCGCGCCAGCTCGCCAGCAAGCGGCTCGCGGTGGTGGCGTCGAACAGGTCGCTGCTGAACTGCAAGGCAGAACACAGCACCGGAGTTTCCGCTGCCGTGCCGGCTGCGGTTGCAGACAGGCGACGCGGCACGCGCGCCAGACGCAACACCAGGTCGAAGGGCGTGAAGCCGTCGTCGTAAGGAACCGATTCGAGTTCCAGCGCTCCCGCCTCGACCTTGCCACCCCCCAGGCCCAGCGCAAAGGCACCCAGGCCTTCCTCCTCGCGCCGCTGCGCCCGCTGCAGCACCAGCATGGCCTGGAACACCGGGGAGCGACTGGTATCGCGCGTGCCTTCCGAGGCGCCACCGCCGGCCGCCTGCAGCCGCTCGGCGAGACGCGCGAAGGGCAAGTCGGCGCTGTCGAAGGCCGCGGCGACCGTCGAGCGCATCTGCTGCAACAACTTGTCGAAGCTGTCGGTTTCGAGGTCCAGCGGCAGGGCCAGGGGATTGACGAAGTAGCCGACGATCCGCGTCCACTCCGGACGCACTCGGCCCAGCGATGGGACACCGACGATCAGCCGCCGCTGCCCCGCGAGACGCCCGAGCAAGGTCCCCCAGGCACTGAGCAAAAGCACCAGTGGGGTGACTCCGGCACTTCGCGCCGAATCGTCGATCGCCGCCGTCAACTCGGGGCCAAGGCTGCCTGTGTCGGCCGGCGTGCAGACGCCGCCGCGGAAGCTCTGCACGGGTGGACGCGGACGATCCGCCGGCAAGTCCAAGACCAGCGGGACGTCACGCAGGCGATGGAGCCAGGCCGTCTCCAGACGCGCTCCGTCTCGGCGCAGGCGGGCGGCTTGAGTGCGCACGAAGTCGCCGTAGTCGACTTGCACCGGTCCTTCATCTTCGACGGGATCCGCGGCCTCCAAGTCCCCCGTCTCCCGAGCATAGAGGCGGCCGAGTTCGCGCACCAACAGGCCCAGAGACCAGAAGTCGGCGATCAGGTGATGAACGACCAGCAGCAGCACCGGACGAGTGTCCGCCCGAACCCCAGTTCCGGTGGCCGTCTCCAGCAGGGTCAGGCGCAGCAACGGCCCCGTCTCGAGGTCGAAAGGCTGCTCGACGAGTTCGCGCAGTCGCGTCGTCAGATCCTGTCCCGGTGGCAGCGCGGCGAGGTCCAGGCGTGGTGATCTCGAGGCGGTTCGACGCCGCGGTTCGCCGTCGATCTCCGGCAGGGCGATCGACAGCTCCGGCTGGTGCACCACCAGAGCCGCCAACGCGCGCTCGAGCGCCGGTACGTCCATCGAGGCGCCGGTACTCGGTCGCAATCGTGCCGCCGCGGCAATGTGGTAGGCAGCGCTGTGCGGCGCCATGCGCGACAGCAACCAGAGGCCTCGCTGCCCCTCGGAAGGCTGATCCGGCGCGACTGTCGTTTCCGCCTCGTCGACCTCTACGGTCGCCCCGCTAGCACCCAGGTTCGCCTCGGCGTCCGGTTTCGGCTCGGCGTCCGGTTTCGGCTCGGCAGCCTGCACCTCGCTCACGAGCAGGCTGTCGAGCAACAGGTGACTGAGGCCGTTCAGGTCGAGGCCGTCGAACACCGCCTCCAGCGACACTTCGACACCGAAGTCGCGCACCAGCTGGTGCTGTAACTCGACAGCGGCGAGCGAGTCCAACCCCTGCGCGGTCAGCGCCACGTCAGAGCGCACAGCAGCCAGTTGACAACCCAAAGCAGCCGCCAGGCGACGCTTCAAGTCAGCCCGCAGTAACGGTACGCGCTCCTCTGGCTCCAGAGAGCCCAACAAGTCCCGACGGATCCGCAACGACACCCTCCTAATGGCTGACGCCTAGAGGCTAGTGTTCGCGGACCCCCTGAATACATCAAACGGCGCCAGTAAATACTGACACCGAAAAAGCAGAAACCTCACTGATCATACTCGGCCTCGGGTGCTGGTGCAAACCACACTCGTTGCGGGATTTCGCCTATGCAGAAACGAATAGGGACAAAAAGTGCCGCGCGATGCGGTGTGCCCCGAAAGGAGGTCTCGGGTCCTGGTTCTCGCCGTCGCGCGGCTAGCTGAGAGTTCGTTCGGTCGCCACGCGCCCCCGTGGCAGCCCATCAATCACTGCGCAGCGCCTGCGTCGGTGGGATGCGCATGGCACGGCGGGCGGGCAGGAAACAGGCGACCGAGGCCACGATCAGCAGCGCCGCGCCGACGACGGAGAAGGTCAAGGGATCACGTGCCTGAATACCGAAGATCAGGTTCTCCATCACGCGCGCCAGCACGATAGCGGTGATCCCACCGACCAGCACGCCGATGGTCACGAGGCGCATGCCCTGCTGCATCACCAGGCCGAGGACGTTGGGCCGACTGGCACCCAGGGCCATGCGCACGCCAATCTCCTGCGTGCGCTCGGCGACGCTGTGCGCCAGCAGGCCACCGATACCGAGCGCGGTCAGGATCAGGGCAAGGGCCGCCGACAGCGCCAGCAGCGTGGCAGTCAGGCGCGGCGATGCCAGCGCTGCGCTGCGCACGTCGCCGAGCGTGGTGATCGCCGACACCGGCTGCTCGGGATCGACGCTGTACAGTGCCTCGCGGATCTGGCGCGACAGAGCCATCGGCTCGCCCACGGTCTTGACCAGCAGACTGCCGCCAAGGCCCGGGAACTGGCGCACCGGTAGGTAGAGAGCGTCCCCCGGCGGCGTGTCGATCCCTGCCTGCCGGAAGTTGGCGATCACACCGACCACGTTCCAGTAGGTCTGGCCGCTGTTGAAGGTGAGTCGCTGACCGACCGGCGAGACCTCCGGCCAGTAGCGCTGCGCCAGGCTCTGGTTGACGATCAGCGCGCGGTTGGCCTCGGCGTCGTCGCGTCGATCGAAGGCCCGGCCGTCGAGCAGCCGCACGCCCAGCAGCTCGAAGTACTGCTCGCTGGCCATGACGAACTCGGCACGCGGCAGGGCTTCGCCGGCGTCCCGGGGACGTCCCTCGATCTCGAAGCCGGTGTCACCGGGCGGGCGTTCGTTGAGAGGAAAGGTGCCGGCGACCGCCGCCAGCTGCACGCCCGGCGTCGCGCGCAGGCGCTCGAGCAACTGGTCGTAGAAACTGCGCCGCGACTCGTTGTCACCGTAGCGGCTCCAGTTGAGATCGAGGGTCATGGTCAGCACGCGCTCGGTGTCGAAACCGGTCTCGACGGACTGCAGCGCCCACAGCGTGCGCAGGGTCAGACCGGCGCCGACCAGCAGCAGGAAGGCGACGGCCAGCTGTACGACGGTGAAGGCGCTGCGCACCTGACGCCGGCCGCCGCTAGCGGTGGACTGTGTGCCACCTTCACGCAGGGCCCCGGCCAGGTTCTGGCGCGACAGCAACGCCGGCACCGCTCCGAAAATCAAGCCGGTGAGCACCGACACCGCCAGCGTGAAGACCAGTACCGGCGGATGCACGCCGATCTCGGCGGCGCGCGGCGTCAAGCCGGAAGCGAAGGTCACCAACAGGTCCATCGAGGCGTAGGCCAGCAGCAGGCCGAGCCCACCGCCGACCAGCGACAGGATCACGCTCTCGGTGAGCAACTGCCGGAGCAGGCGGCCGCGCTCGGCGCCGAGGGCGGCGCGCAGGTTGAATTCACGGTCGCGGCGCACGACGCGCGCCAGTGTCAGGTTGGCGACGTTGGCACAGACGATCAGCAGCACGAAGATCGAGGCACCGAGCAGGATCAGCAGTAGCTCGCGCGCGTCGTCGGACACCACCAGGTCGCGCAATGGCACCGGGACCGTGGTGAAGCCACCGTCGGCGTCGTAGTTCTCGGGATAGGCCTGGGCAAAGCGGTCGGCGACGCTAGCCAGCTCGGCGCGCGCCTGCACCAGCGAAACGTCCGCTGCCAGCCGGCCGTAGGACACCACCATGCGCGCGTCGCGGCTGCTGTCGGTGTTCGGGTCGATGCGGAAGGGACAGGCCGCGATGGGCATCCAGACGTCGTTGTCTTCCGGATACATCGGCGTCGGCGGCAGCACGCCGACCACCGTGTGCACGGCGTTGTTCATCTCGAAGCGCTGGCCGACGACACCCGGATCGGCGCCGAAGCGTTCGACCCAGAAGTCGTGCCCCAGCACCAGCACCGGCTCGGCACCGCGGATGTCTTCCTGGGGCGTGAAGAAGCGTCCGAGCTGGGGGTTGACGCCCAGGGAACCGAAGTACTCCGACGACACGACGCCGGTGCTGACCCGGATTGGTTCGTCGTGCCCGAGCAACACGAAGTACATCTGGTGGTACTCGCTGACGCGGTCGAAACTCTCCAGCTGACGCCGGTAGTCGCGCACCTCCGGCCCTGAGACGCCGAGACTCTGGATATCGCGCAGCGGCATCTCTTGGCGCAGTTGCACGATGCGCTCCCCATGCGGATACGGCAGATCGTCCAGCAGCACCGCGTAGACCATACTGAAGATGGCGGTGGTGGCCCCGATGCCGAGCGCCAGGGTGAGCACGGCGACGGCGGTGAAACCAGGATGTTTGCGCAGCTGGCGCAGGGCGAAACGAACGTCGAGCAGGAGGGAATCGAGCATGGGTGCGTCTCCTAAGAGGGGCAGCAGCGCGGCCATACTGCCGCGATCCGCTACCACGATCGCAACCTAGCATCGGCCTCCCGCACCGACTCGGGCCCGTGCAGCCTTCCACCACAACGCTGCAGTCGAGCCCCTGCTGTTGCAGGGAGGCCCCCTACCGGAGACGCCTGCGGCGCAGATCGATCACTCCATGTGCAGCGCACGTGTCGGCTGAATGCGCGTGGCCCGGCGTGCCGGCAGGAAACAGGCGACCACTGCCACCAGCAACAGCGCGGCAGCCACCGCCACGAAGGTCAGCGGATCGCGCGTCTGGATACCGAAGACCACACTCTCCATGACGCGCGCCAGCGCCACCGCTGCGACAGCGCCGATGACAATGCCGACCAACGCCAGGCGCAAGCCCTGCCTCATGACCAGGCCGAGCACCCTGTTTCGGTCGGCTCCCAGCGCCATCCGCAAGCCGATCTCCTGCGTCCGCTCGGCGACGCTGTGCGCCAGCAGACCACCGATGCCGAGAGCGGTCAGAGTCAGCGCCAGCAGGGCCGAAAGCCCCAGCAGCGTCGCGGCCAGGCGCGGCGACGACATCGAGTCGTCGCGCACGGCGGCGAGGGTGGTGAGGCCATAGACCGGCTGCTGCGCGTCGATCGAATAGACCGCCTCGCGCACCTGCTGTGACAGCGCCATGGGGGATCCCGCGGTCTTGATCAGAACGGTTGCGCTCAGCGACGGAAACTGGCTCACGGGCATGAACAGGATGGGGCCAGCCGGCACTTCCAACGCCTGCTGCCGGAAGTCCGTGACGACGCCCACGATGGTGCGCGTGCTGGTCGAGAACACCATCCGCTGGCCGATCGGCGAAGTGTCGGGGAAGTACGCGTCCGCCAACGACTTGTTGACGACGACACTCAGAGGCGCTTCGGAGACATCCTCGGGGCCGAACAGCCGTCCGTCGAGCAAACGCACGCCGAGCACATCGAAGTAGTCGGGGCTGGCCATCATGAAATCCGCGCTCGGCAGCGTCTGGTCCGGATCGATGGTCCGCCCTTCGATCTGGAAATTAGTGTTGCCGGCGGGTTGCTCGTTGAGCGGAAAGGTACCGGCGATGGCCGCCAGTTCGACACCGGGAATCTCGTGCAGTCGGTCGAGCAGGGTGTCGTAGAACGTGATGCGATCCAGATTGTCGCCGTAGCGGCTCCAGTTGAGGTCCATGTTCAGCGTCAGTACACGCTCGGTGTCGAAGCCGGTATCGACCGCCTGCAAGGACCACAGCGAGCGCAGCATCAGGCCGGCGCCCACCAGCAGCGAGAAAGCCACGGCCAGTTGCACCACGGTGAAGATGCTGCGTGCCTGCCGCCGGCCACCACTGGCGGTCGATTGGTTCCCGCCCTCGCGTAGCGCGCTGGCCAGCTCCTGCTTAGCGGTGAAGGCCGGGACGGCGCCAAAGATCAGGCCGGTGAGCACCGAAATGGCGAGCGTGAAGAGCAGCACCGGTGGGTGAATGCCGACCTCGGCCGCGCGCGGCGTCAGGCTGGCGGCGAAAGCGACCAGCAGATCCATGACGCCATAGGCCAGGAGCAAGCCGAGACCACCACCGACCAACGCCAGAATGACGCTCTCGGTGAGCAACTGGCGCAGCAGGCGACCGCGCTCGGCACCGAGCGCCGCACGCAGCGTCAGTTCCCGGTCGCGCCGCACCACACGGGCCAGGGTCAGGTTGGCAACGTTGGCACACACGATCAGCAGCACGAAGATGGAAGCACCGAGCAGGATCAGCAACATCTCCCGGGTCTCGTCCGAGACGACCAGGTCCCGCAGCGGCACCGCCTCCAAGTTGAAGCCGCTAGCTTCCGGGTAGAACTCCGGATTCGCCTGTGCCATGCGCGACGCGGCGGTGGCCGCTTCCGCGGTCACCTGCTCCAACGAAGAATCCGGGGCAATGCGCCCGTACATCGCCACCATGCGTGCACGACGGTTGGTGTCGGTGTTCGGTGCGATGCGGAACGGGCACGCCGCGATCGGCATCCAGACATCGTTCTCCTGCGGGTACATCGGCACCGGCGGCAGGACCCCCACCACAGTGTGGATGGCGTTGTTCATCTCGAAGTGGCTGCCGACGATCCCGGGATCGGCGCCGAAGCGCTCGACCCAGAAGTCGTGCCCGAGCACCAGCACGGGCTCGGAACCGCGGATGTCCTCGTCGGGCGTGAAAAAGCGACCGAGCTGCGGCGTCAGCCCCAGCGACGGGAAGTACTCCGCCGAGACGACGCCCGTGCGCACACGGATCGGCTCTTCACCGCCCAGCAGGACGAAGGTCATCTGGTGGTACTCGCTGACCTGGTCGACGCTCTTCAGCTGGGCGCGGTAATCCCGCATCTCTGGACCGGAAACGCCCAGGTCGTTGATACTGCGCTGCGACATGGACTGACGCATCATCACCATGCGCTCGCCATTGGGATACGGCAGATCCCCCAGCAAGATCGCATAGACCATGCTGAAAATCGCCGTGGTGGCACCGATACCGAGCGCCAGCGTCAGCACGACGACAGCTGTGAAGCCGGGGTACTTGCGCAGCTGGCGCAGAGCGAAGCGAATGTCTTGCATCAGACTGTCGAGCATGGTCTCTCCTCTTCTATCTCGAGGTGGGATTGTCTACCTCGAGGGGGAATCGGACGGCAGGTCGTAGCCCGCGGGTCCGCCGAGCCCGGCGAACAGCCAGGCGAGCATAAAATAACCGCGGCACGAGACCGGGTCCGAATCACCTTTGACCAGACGCTTCTGCAACTGGTAGAGCGCAGCGAAGGCACGCGCCGGCTCCTGGCGCAAGGCGTCGAGGATCTGGGGCACCGGCTTGGCCTGCTGCCAGTCCGTCATCAGGCCCAGATCTCCGACTGCCAGCTCTTGCGCTGGCACCGGAGGCGCCGTGACGAGGTCCCGATGCAGGCGCAGAAAGCGCGCCGCCTGGTCCAGAACTTGCTGCTTGAGTACCGCGACCTGGGCCAGCGGCGCAGAGCCGAGCAGCGCCAAGTCAAGCACCTGCGGGGCATCCTCGGAGGGGATTTCCGCTTTCGAATCCTGGACCTTTTGCACGCTGACGACCTCTTGGGCGGCCAGATCATACCCGTGCAGGTCTCGTACCAGGGCGCGCAGTGCCAGCAGGGTTCCCGCCACCTCGGCAGCCGGACAGACCAGCACGGGTTCGACCGTCGCATCCGCCAGGGCCGCGGCTGCGGCTAGAAGCCCACCATCGACCCACTCGGCAGGCATGTCTTTGGCACCGTCCGCGGACGGGCCAGCAGCGCCAGCAGCCAGCAGGGTCCTGAACTCGGGCCGCCAGACGAGCCCTGCTCCTTCGATCGGCCCAGTTCTCTCGACCAGCCCAGTTCTCTCGACCCGTTCCGCCCGCTCGGCAATTGCGCCCAACCACAGGCGTCCAAGACACCACTGCCCCGCTTGCACGTCGACGTGCCGTTCGGCCAGGCCGCGTGCCGCCAGCAGCTCGAAGTACTGCTGTGCCGCCTCGGCCGCCGGAGCACCGTCGCACACGCCGCTCCTCGACGCGACACCGGACTTGATCACCGGCGGGTGCGGCCAGGTGGCCGGCGAGCCGTCGTACTCGGGAGGCACCAGGCCGAAGCGAATCGGCAGGCCTGCACAGCGGGCGAAGCCCAGGTCGGTGGCGTCGTGGGCGGGATTGACCAGCACGGCACCGGTACCGAAACCGGGCTTGACCCAGTCGGCGATCCACACGGGCAACAAGTCGCCACTCAGCGGATGGCGTACGAAGCGACCGCTGAAGAACGCGCCTTCGCCCTTCTCCACAGCGGCGACAAACGGATGGTCCGCGTGCACCGCCAGCGCCGCGGCCACCGGACACGGCGACCAGTCGGTGATGAACACCTCCAGGGCCTCGTCCCCCGTCTCGGCGGGAAAGCGAAACAACGCTCCGGCCGATGTGCGCAAGGCCTTGGCCTGCTTCTTGTGCACCGCCTTGGGAAAGCGCTCGGCGGCCGCCGGCTCGGCCAAGCTGGCGTTGGCAGCGCGTGACGGTGCGTACCAGATGTCGAGCGCCGCTCGGCTCTCCCCTTCGCTCTCGGTTCCAACTCCTGGCGCCAACACCGCCGGACGAAACGACAGCAGGCCTGCGGCCGCTAGTCGCAGAAGCAACGCTTCCGGAGTCGGAGTCTCGACCTCGACGACCGGTGCGGTCGCGACGTCGTGGCCGTCCGAGAGAGGCTGTAGCTGCACCAGGCGGCCACGTTGCTGGGCTACCAGGCTGCAGCGCCGACCATCCAGATCCTCACGGATGGCCGCTCCGGGGTCCGCGTCTCGATGGATGGGCGCTCCGTCCGCGCCGCAGTCGAGACTCGGCGGTACGGCAAGGATAGTAGGCATACGTCTAGACGTCCTAGAAGGCTTCGCGATACATCTCGGTCAGGTCAGGTACGGAGAATCTTACTGGAGTGTTCTCCAAAACTGGACCGAATTCGGCCGCAAACTTGCCCAGGCGATCGAGGTCGCCTTTCTGCACGCCGTGATGACGTAGGCCGAGCGGCAGGTCTAGACGCTGCATCAGGTCTTGCCACCAGGCCGTCAGCTGAGCCCCCGGCTCGGCACTTGAAGCTCCATCTGAAGCTCCATCCGCGACACCCAGCAACCGTGCGAGCTCGGCGGCCTTGGCGGGCAACGCCGCGGCTACGCGACGCAGAACGGGCGGCCCCATGAGGGCATTGGCCAGGCCGTGAGGAATGTCGAAGTCGCTGGTCAGCGGGTAGCCGAGGGCGTGCATGGCACCGGCGTTGGTGTTGGCCATGGCGAGCCCCGAGTACAGGCCACCCTGGCTGAGTTGTTCGCGTGCGTCGAGGTCGCCGCCATCGGTCACCGAAGCCGGCAGACCGGCCGCCAGGCGCGGCAGGGCGACGCGCACGACGGCGTCGGAAAATGGATTGGCCCGCCGCGCCCAGAACGATTCCACCGCGTGCACCAGGCCATCGAGCCCGGCGTAGGCCGTGTACTGCGGCGGCAAGGTGACGGTGGTCTCTGGATCGACAACAGTAGCGCGTGCCTGCACGTGGATGCCTGAGACGACTTCTTTCTTGCGCTCCGTCGGCCCCAGGATGACCGCGTGGCTCGACACTTCCCCGCCGCCACCGGCGGTGGTCGGCACCAGGATCAGCGGCAGCGGTGGTTTGCGCGCCGCGTCGAAGCCGTAATAGTCGGCGGTGCGACCGCCGTTGGTGACCAGCAGCGCGGCGACCTTGGCAACGTCCAGCACGGTGCCACCACCGAGTGCCACCAAAGAGTCGTGCGCACCGGCCAGCGCGGCGTCGCGACAAGCCTCGGGCTCGGTTTCGAAAGCCTTCGAGGTGACGCCGTCCCAGACGGGTACCTCGCTGCCGTCTTCGGCCAATCCCTGGCCACCCCAGGCCGCCGCCAGGCGGGCGGGGAGCCCGGTGGCGACGACGCCGGGATCGGAGACCAGCAGGGGCCGGCAGCAGCCCAGTTCCTCGAGCAGAGCCGGCACCTGCGCGACGGCACCACGGCCGAACAAGAGCACCGGCGGCATTCGCAGGCGCAAGACCTGCGCTTCCGCGAGAATGGCGGCAGGATCACGTTCGGCCATGGTCGTCTCTCCGTAGTGTAGGGTCCCGGATCAGGCCGGAATGATGTAGTGCTTGCGCTCGACCTTGGTGTTGGTCAAGACTTCGTTGCCGGTCTCGGTCACCACCACCGTATCGCTGAAGCCAACGTGACCATTCATCTCCTGGATAATGATCGACGGCACCAGGTGGAAGACCATGTTCGGCTCGAGCACCGTCTCGTCGTCCGGGCACAGCTGCATGATGTGGCACTCGTTCCAGCCCGGCGGGTAGCAGACGCCGATCGAGTAGCCGGTCTCGTGGGTGTAGTCCGGAATGCCCTGGCTGGCGATGTAGCTACGGCAGGCCGCGTCGACCTCACCGGAGGTCGCACCCGGCTTGATGGCGTCGATACCGCGCTGCAGACCCTCGAGGATGACCTCGGCGTACTTCTTGACCACGTCCGGCGGATCGCCCAGGAACGCGTTGCGCATCATCGCCGCGGCGTAGCGCTTGACGCAGCCCGAGTGCTCCAGGAAGACGATGTCACCATCGCGCAGCACGCGGCCTTCCCAAGTGCCGTGCGGCAGACCGGACCGCTCGCCGGAAATGACGTACGGTGGGCTGCCCGGGTACTCACTGCCGCCCACCAGCGTGGCGCGGTAGACCTCGGCGGCGACATCGTTCTCGGTGGCACCCGGCTTGATCGCGGCGAGCGCCGCCAGCATGCCGTCCTGCGCCGCGTCGGCGGCCTTGCGGATGGTCTCGATCTCGAGATCGCTCTTGATCAGGCGCGTCGGCTCGACGACACCGGTGCCGTCCAGCCAGGTGGCGTGCGGCAGCTTCTCGGTGAGCTTCTTGTAGGTACGGATGGGGAAGAAGTAGGCACCCTCTTCGATCGCCAGCTTCTTGTTCTCCAGTCCCATGTCGAGGAGCGCCTTGTGGGTCACCTCGATCGGATCCTCGCTCACCGAGTAGGTCCGGTAGTTGTCCATCCAGGAGCGGCGGATGACGTTGATCTTCTCTTCCAGGTAGGTGACGAACATCGGGTCACCCTCGGCCGGCATGATCAGCGTCTGGTACATGTAGTAGCCGGTGGTGGTGAAGCCGGTGAGGTAGTAAATGTTCTCCGGCACGCTGATCAGTACGGCGTCGATGCCGCGCTCGGCAATGGTCGCCTGGACCTTCTGGACGCGGGCCTTGTACTCGGCCAACGGAAATGGCAGTTCTGGATTGTCGCGCATGTGGACTCGATCTCCTCCGATATTTCAGGTGTTCAGGGTTGATAGCGATGTTGAGTTGAAATCAACGAGGGCCCCTTCGTCAAGCCGTCTCTCGAGCCGGCCGGCTGAACTCCAGGGCATTGGTGCGTACGCCATCGCGGCGCACGAAACGATCTTTCTCGGTGGCCCACACCCAGCCGGAGCGCTTGCGCCCGCCATAAGGCGCGTGCAGGCAGCGGCTGAAGTAGTCGAGCCAGGTCTCATCGCGGAAGACTTGACCGTGGCTCTCGGCCAGGCGCTCGGCGGCGGCATTCATGGTGGCGCCGGGGCCGCCGTAGAGGTTGGCGGCCAGTCCGAAGTCCGAATCCTCGGCCAGGCGTAGCGCTTCCTCGGGCGTGTCGACGACCTGTACCGCGATCACCGGGCCGAAGGTCTCCTCGACCATGATGCGCATACGGTTGTCGACGCCCTCGAGCACGGTCGGTTCGACATAGGTCACGGGCAGCCCGCGCAGGGCCGGATCGCCGGCTGCCGAGAAATCACCGGCTCCGTCGGCGACCGGGCCAGCGCCGTTCTCGTGCAGAAACGCCGCGTGCACGCCGCCGCCGGTGAGCACGCGGGCCCCCAGCCGCCGGGCGTCCTGCAGATGCTCTTCGATGCGTCGCGCGATGTGCTCGCCAGGAATCGGACCGATGTCGACATCCTCACGCTCGGGCTCTCCGACCACCAGCTGACGGGCGAGCGTCACCGTGCGCTCGAGAAACTCCTTGGCCAGTAGCCGGTGGACGTAGAAGCGCTCGGGCGAGGTGCAGGCCTGGCCGGCATTGTAGAAGCCAGCCCTGACGGCATCGACGGCGGCACGCTCGACATCGGCCCCCGGCAGCACCAGAAAGGGGTCATTGCCGGGGCCTTCGAAGATCAGCTTCTTGCCCTGTCGCCGCACCTGCTCCTCGTACGGAGCCGCCCAAGCGTCGTCGCCGAAGACGATGGTCACCGCGACCTCGGGATCGTCGATGACGCCGGACAGGAACGCCCGACCGGGACCGTGATCGAAACTGACTTCCGGCAGATGCTTGCACAATAGCGGTTCGAGCCCTTGTGCCCAAGCCTTGGCGGCGCTCGGGAAGCGGGCGCGGGCTCGGTTGCCGGCGAGCACGGCGTTGCCCAGCGTCGCCACCGGATTCGACAGCGACGCGTTGCTCGGGAAGACGACACCGATCGTGCCCAGGGGCGCGCGGTCGTCGAGCAGCGGTGCGATGTCCTCGCGGAAGGCGCGCAGCCGCCGGATCGCCAGCTCGACCTCTCCGCGGGCAATGCGGATGGTCTTCTTGGAGGTGGCGACGATCGCCCACTCCAGCTCCGTGCGCCGGGTTTCGATCTCGTCGGCCAGTGCCTCCAGACGCCGCAGGACGTCGAGGCGACGTTCCAGCCGTGCGCTGTGTGCGGTGGTGGTACCAGTTGCCATGGCTCTACTCCTCCCTGCCCGCCACCAAGTCCGGCGAGGGCGGCCGGCGGTCGAGCCATGAGCCCAGCTCACCGTGCGCTTGCTTGGCCAGCCGGGCACGCTGAATCTTGTTGGTCGCCGTGCGTGGGAGGGGTTCGGTGCACAGCTCGAAGAAACGAGGAATCTTGAATTCAGCCAGACGTTGGTGGCAGTGCTCGACCAGCAGGCTGACCCGCTGCTCGCAGCGCGCGCTGTCGGTGGCGTCCTGCCGGCAGTCGTGCTGCAGCACGATGAACGCCTTGGCTTCCTCGCCGCCGACCTCGTCGGGAACCCCGATGACCGCTGCTTCCGCCACCTCGGGCAGCGCTTCGAGCACCGTCTCGATCTCACCCGGCGACAGATTCTCACCGCGACGCCGGATCACTTCCTTCTTGCGCCCGACGAAGTAGAAGTAATCGTCCTCGTCGCGGTAGCCCAAGTCGCCCGTGTGGAACCACTCGCCGTCGAAGGCCTTGGCTGTGCGTTCGGCGTCGCCGTAATAGCCGGTCATCATCACCGGATTGCGTTGTACCTGGATCTCGCCCTTCTCGCCGGGTCCGAGCTCGCGGCCGTGGCCGTCCGCGATACGCACCCGTGCGAAGTCGAGCGGGTGTCCGATCGACCCCACCCGGCCGGCGCCCAGCTCGTTGCGCAGCACGGTGTTGGTCTCGGACAAGCCGTACCCTTCCACGACCTCGGCGCCGAAGCGAGCTGTGAACGCTTCAGCGATGTCGCGACGAGCACCACCACCATAGACCGCGCGCAGCTGGTGATCACGGTCGTGGTCGGTGGCCGGCAGCTTGCACAGCACGGCCAGCATCTGCCCCAGGTGGCGCGTCAGCGTGATCTCGTGGCGGCGCACCTGCTGCCAGAACTTGTGGGCACTGAAGTGGTCGACCAGCACCAGCGACGCACCGCTGGCCAGGGCCGAGACGGCGAAAGCTCCGCCGGCCATGTGGAAGAGTGGCAGCACGCCGAGAAAGCGGTCCTCGGGCGTCACCTGCATCCACTTGGCGAACTCCAGCGCCGGTAGCACATACCCGGCCTGCGGCAGAGCCGCCGCTTTGGGCCGGCCGGTGGTGCCTGACGTGTGGAGCAGCGTCGTCAGGTCGTCGGAGCGCAGCTCACCGCGCGGCGCTCGCTCCGGACTGTCCAGAAGTTGCTCGAGAGGCAGAGCACCGTTGGTACGCGCCTCGCCGGCCACAACCTTGAGACGCAACTGTAGGCGGCTGGCGTGGGCGTCCATGTGGACTTGATCGCCAATCAGGTGCACAACGTTCAGGTGGCGCAGCAGGGGCTCGACCTCGGCCGGTACCAGCTGCGGATGCAGCGGCACCATGATGCTGCCCAGACATGCCAGCGCGAACCAACTGTAGAGCAGGTCCGGCCCATTGGGCAGTAGAACCCCGACCAGATCACCGCGGCGGATACCGCGTGCATAGAGTGCCCCGGCGAGGCATTCCACGCGCTGCCGAAACTGACTGTAGGTAACAGCCCCGGCCTCCTCGACCAAGAAAGAGCGCTCACCCCAGCATTCATCGGCGTGTGCCAACAGAGTTTCGAGAGTCCAGGTAGATGGGTCCGTCGGTCCCTGCGCTACCCCACTCCGCCCGGCGGGAGACGTGGATAGTCCGCTCAACGGTCGTTCCTCCTCCGCGGACCCGGGACGTCACGACAACTCAGCTACTACAACTCAAATAAAATCCAAGACTTGAAGTCTGGCCGGGAGAAACATACCAGGAAACGAAGCGAGTGCCTAGTCTATTCCGAATGCAACACGACTCGACATCTCTAGACAGTATTCTCTACAGAACGGCCCTGCCCTGGAGACACGAGTTCCAACTGGCCGCTCAACTCAGCGGCAAACGCGTCGAGCCAGGCTCGGGCCGTGGCCATGCTCCAACAGCCCGGTGCTCCAGCTGTCGGCCAGTGCACGCGCAGCCGCAGGCCGTCGGTATCGAGCGTGGCAGCGAAGACCACTTCGGCGTGGACGCGCTCAGGGAGTGGGGCCGGCGGTCGGTGCAGCGTCAGACCGAGCGGTGCAGCGGGGGCACCGGCGCGCAGCCGCTCCACCGCCCGCTCGGCGAGTAGCCGGCCGTGCGGTAGGTCACGGCAAGTGAATGCCTCCAGCGTCGCCGTCCACACCTGCTCGAGCACATCGGTGAAACGGTCCTCCTCCAAGACCTCGAGACCGACGACCAGCGTGTTGTGCAGCGGACCGGGTAGGCGCTCGGTGTGTGCGCGCCGGGAGCTGACCGGCAGCGCCAGGGCGATGTCCGGCTCGCCGGTGCGCCGTGCACAGACCCGCGCCAGCGCTGCGGCCAGCACCATCCACGGTGTCGCTCCGTGATCGAGCGCGAAGCGCCGCAGTGAGCGCGCCACAGCCGCGGGCATGTCCCGACGTAGGGCCCCGGCCACCCGAGCAGACACGGCAGCAGCAGCCTTGTCGCAGGGCAGCGGTGGCGCCCAGGGCACGCCGTCCTCGTCGGCCGTGCGCTCCCAATACGCCTGCTCGGCGGGGAGTAGCTCGCCGACGAGCACGCGGCGCTGGGCCGCGGCCAGCAGGCGGTGGTCAGCCGGCGGTGCCCACTCAGAACTCGACGTCGAGACCCGCTCGCCACCGGGCCGCCGGTACAGGCGCTGCAAGTCGTCGAGCAAGAGTTCGGGCGTCCGCCGATCAGCGAGCAAGGGATGGATCGCCAGCAAGAGCCGCGGCCCGGCCGCTTCGATCAGCCAGCAGCAGCAGTAGAGCCGAGTGCCCAGAGCCGCGGACGCGGCATCCTGCGCCTGCATCCAGGTCGCCTCCAGGGCGCCCAGCAACCGGCAGCGCAGTTCGGCAGCCTGCCGCGGCAAGAGACCACGAAGGTCGACGAAGGGATCGAGCGGTGGATCGGCGCCTTTGCGATGCGGCGGCGGCACGTGCACCCTCGGCGTGCGCGTGCCGTCCAGGTGCAGCTGCGTGCGCAAGAGAGGATGCCGGCACCAGAGCTGGCACCAGGCGCGCCGGGCAGCAGCCCGACCCGGCACTGCCGCCAAGGTACGCTCGGCAACCACGGCGCGCGCGGCTGCGGGCTGCGTGGGCAATCGGTACCAGAGTTCCTCCTGGGCAAAGGACAGCCTGGAGAGGTCGGCGGCAGACTCGAGAGGGGCGATCGGCGGCCGGGCAGGTTCCAGGTGCGCCGCGCGCGCCAGGCGTGCCGCCAGGTCGGCGACGGTGACACAGGCGGCGATATCCGCGCCGCACATCTCGAGACCGAAGATCTCTGGCAGGCGCTGCTCCAGCGCCACCACCAGCTCGATCCCTTGCGCCGTCACCGCGCGACTCTCCAGGTCGTCGAGCAGACCGACCGTGTCGCGTCCGAGCAGGTCGCCGACCAGGTCGGCGGTCAACTCCTCGAGCGGTTCTCGCGGCGCCGCCCAGGCTCGCTGTGCTCGCTCGATGCGGCGAGCCAGCGCTGCCGGCGTCGGCGCCTCGAACACCGTGCGCAGGCGCACGGACAGACCGGCCAGGCGCGGCAAGCCGGCAGCCAGGCGCGCCGCGGCGAAGGAGTCGCCACCGAGTGCGAAAAAACTGCTGTGGCAGCCGACCTGCTCGACCGGCAACGACAGCACGCGCGCGAACAGCTCCGCGACCTGCGTTTCGAGCAGCGTCGCCGCAGCCTCGGGTGCCGCTGCCGCCGCCAGCCCAGGTCGCGCCAGCGCCGCCCGGTCTACCTTGCCGTTGGCGGTCAGCGGCAGCTCGGTGAGCACCCGCAAGTTGGCCGGCAGCATGTAGTCCGGCAAGCGTCCACGCGCGAAGCGCCGCAGATCGCCCGCGGCCGGTGACGTCCCGGGCTGCGGCAACACACAGGCCAGTAGCTCTCCGCGTTCATCGAGCAGGGCCACCGCTTCGAGCACCTGCGGATGCGCGTCGAGCACTGCTTCGATCTCACCCAATTCGATGCGGTAGCCACGCACCTTGACCTGGAAGTCGATGCGCCCCAAGAAGTCGAGTCGCCCGTCGGGACGTAGACGCGCCAGGTCACCACTGCGGTACAGTCGCTGGCCATGCCTCCCGCCGAGGCCGCCTCGGACGTCCGGCAAGAAACGCTCGGCGGTCTTGCGTGGTCGCCCGGCATAGCCCCGCGCCAGGCCGGCACCACCGATGCACAGCTCACCGGGCACGCCCACCGGCTGCGGCTGGAGCCAACCGTCGAGCACCTCGACACGCACATTGACCAGCGAGCGGCCCAGATCCGGGCGGGCCCAATCCAGACACTCCCGGAAATCGGCCGAGTCGGTCAGCACCGAGCCGACGCGCGACACTGTCGTGTCCACGGTGCACTCGGTCGGACCGTAGACATTCCACGCCCGGATCGCCGAGTGACGCAGCAGGTCCCGCCACATCGGCGCCGGTACCTCCTCGCCGCCGAGCAACAAGCGCAGCCGTGGCTCTCCACGGCGCTTGTCGGGGCCGTCCGGTACCGGCCCGAGTACGGCCAGCAAACCGGCTTCGAGCAATTGCCCCAAGTGGCTGGGTGTGCAGTCGAGCAAGTCGACGTGCCGACGCTGCAAGAAGTCGACGAACACCTCGGCGTCCAGACGCACTGCCTCCGGCACTGGTACTAGCGTGCGTCCCGCCAGCACCTGCAACCACTGCTTCACCGACGCGTCGAACACCATCGGCGCATTGATCGCCACCCGCACATGCGCGGGTGCGCCTTCGTAGACGGCGGTCTCGAGCGCCGTCGCCAGGTTGTCGAGACTGCCCCGCCGCACCATGACGCCGCGCGGTGCGCCGGTCGAGCCGGAGGTGTACAGCACATAGGCCAAGCTCTCTGGCGGCGGTCCGGTCGCGGCCAGCCGCTCCAGATCAGCGACGCTCGCGGGCGCGGGTGCCCAACGGTCGACGTCGAGCCGTCTCCACGGCTCCGGTAGCCTCGTCTCGGGTTCCGAACCCACGTCCAAGAGCAGCTGCGCACCGGCATCACGCAGGATGCCCTCGCGCCGTGCCGCCGGATGGTTCGGGTCCAGTGGTACGTAGGCTCCGCCCGCGGCGAGCACCGCCAGCAGGCACTCGACCAGCTGGACACCCCGGGGCAGGCACAGACCCACGCGCGTCTCGGTTCCGACACCGCGCTGCTGCAGGTCGGCAGCTCGCGCCGCCACCCGCTGCGCAAGACAGCGAAAGCTGACATGCATCCCGAGACTGTGCCGCGACGTCCCGGCCTCGGCCAGCAGCGCCACCGCTTCCGGCCGTCGACGCGCTTGCCGCGCCAGCCGTGCTGCCGGGTCGCGGTAGGCGGCAGGCTGCGACGTATCCTGCCACTCGACCAGCAGAGCCTGACGCTCACTCGCGGTCAGCAGGGGTAGGTGCGCCAGATCGCGCGGCTGACCCTGCGGCTCTTCGACGACCGCCGCCAGCAGCACCTCCAGCTGGCCAAGCCAGCGTGCCGCCGTCGTGTCATCCCACAGCGAGCGGCGATAGGTCAGCGTCCAGCTCCGGCGCGGCGCTGCGTCCCCCAGCTGCAGGCACAAATCGACATCCAGTGCAGTCGTGAGCAAGCGCGCTTCGAGAACCCGCAGCGCTCCCGTCTCGCACGCCGGCAGCATGGGTGACAATTGCGGCGGATCACAGCGCACCCGGATCAGCGGTGTCGGCGCACCTTCACCGCCGAGAGGTCGCAACCGCTCGACGATGCGTGCGTAGGGCACTCGAGCGTATGCCTCGGCCTCGGCGACCTGCGCGTCCAAGGTGCGGAGCCAGTTCTCGAAGGACCACGTCGGCAAGATCCGCAGGCGCAGCGCCAGGCTCTGTTGCAGCGGCCCGACGACAGGCTCCAGCGAACCGATGCAGGGCACGACATCGTCGGCAAGGCGGCCCGAGCGAAGGCTGCCCAAGATGAAGTCCCAGCCGTGCACCTCCGCCGGGCCGTCGTGCCCACGGGCCGCGACCCGCCCCAGCTGGACGGCGTAGCCAGCGGTGATCAAGGTCAGCCAGGAGACGCCGATCTGCGCGGCGTAGGCATCGAGCCGCGACGTCAGCCGCTCGGACAAGCCATGCGTTCGCTGCCCGGCCTCCGAAGCCGAATGCCCTTGCCGTGCTGCCGGCGGTCGGTCCACCGGTAGGTGCAACGCCGGCGGCGGTGCACCCTCAGGCATCCACTGACGGCGCCAGTACTCCACCTCCAGGGCTTCCCGCCCGGCCTGCTGGTGCGCCCGCTGCCAGTGCACGATGTCCGACCAGCGTGCGACCGGCGAGGGCGCCGTTGCGGGCACACCAGCCGCGGCGGCCCCCAGAGACAAGCCGAGCTCACGTGCCAGAACAGCCATCGAGACTTCGTCCGCCGCCAGCCGATGCACTTGCCACAGCAGGATGCCCTCTGCCGCGGCCGTGTGCAACCAACACGCCCGCCACGGCAGCCCATCCTCGATCGACAGATCCTGCGCCGCGAGCGCTGGCACGTCCTGCACCCGCACTCCGCGCACATCCACCACGGGCAGGCGCGCGTCAGCAGCCTCGACCGGCGTCGACTCGAGCCTCGGCTGCCCATCGGTCGCCGGCACACGCGCCCGCAGCGATTCGTGGCGCACCACCAGCAGCTGCACGGCTCGGCGCACGCGCAGCGGCAGTGACTCGACGGAGTCCCCCGTCCATCTCAGATGCATGCGCAGTTGCAACCGGTGCGCAGGGTCTCCGGGATGGAAGCGCTCCAACCACCACAGGCGACGTTGGCTGTCGGACAGCTGCGCCCAGGCATCCGCCGGGCGTGGCCCGGTCAAGCTACCAGCCTCTTCGCCAGCTCCATGGGTCTCCTCCACTGCATCTTCCGGAACTGCTCTTTCCGGAACCACTCCCTCCGGAGCTGCGTCCTCCAGAGCCGCGCCAAGGTCGTTCCTCATGCTATCCGGGCCTCCTCCCCCGCGTCCCTGCCGTGCCGGATCTTTCGGGGTCTCGCTAGTACGGTGCGTGGTCACGCTCAAACGGGACGCGGGCTCGGCCCGGTGGTAGAGTTTGCCACAGCTTCGACGCGGCAACCACGATCATGGACAAGCGCTCCCGACTCGCTGCCTGGCTAGATCGGTGCGAGCATTGGCTCGACTCCGTCGGCGTTCGCCTGGCGCTATCCGCGCTGATCCTGACATCGCTGCTACCGGCGATGATCCTGCGCGATCTCGGGAACTGGCCAGGGCCACTCTTCCTGACCGTCTTCGCCAGTGAGTTCGCCCTGCGCTCGGCCCTGTCGGCACACCGCGCCCGCCGCCGCCGGTTACGCGCTAGCGAGTTTCTCGTCCTGTGCCTCGACTTCCTGGCCCTGCTCTCCTTCCTACCGCTGGCCCAAGCCCACCCGTGGCTGCGACACCTGCGGCTCGCCCGTCTCCTACTGCTACTAGGCTACTGGAGCGGCCTGCTTTCCGAGCTGTGGAGCGTCCTCAACCAACGCGAACGCCGCGGACAGATCCTGATCGTGCTGGTGCTCGGCGGCGTCTTGACCTTCGGCAGCACCGCCGTCCTACTCGACCTGGGCGTGCGCCACGACTTCGACAAAGATGGCCAGCTCGAAGCCTCTACGGAGGACGGCGACCGCTCCTTCCTGACCGTCTTGTGGTGGAGCCTGCTGCAGATCGAAGACGCCGGCAATCTGGTCCAGAATATCGACCATCACCCGCTGATCGTCGGACTGTCCATGCTGCTGACCGTCGCCGGCTTGCTGCTGCTGTCCTTCTTCATCGGCATCGGCTCCAACGTCGTCGCCGAACTGATGCTGCGCGCCCGGGCCCGCCCGGTCGGCCTCACCGGGCACACCGTCATCCTCGGCTTGACGCCCTACACCTCGCTACTCCTGCACGGCCTGGCCGAGATCTATCGCAAGAACCTTCGCCCCTACCGCGGCGCGGTGATGGCGGCGGCGGACGACTACGAAGACCTGGCCGCGCCCGGGCTGCGTCACTTTCAGTACCGCCAGGGCGACCCGGCTCGCCTGAGCGATCTCGAGCGGGTCAACGTACGGCAGGCCAAGCGCGTGATCCTGCTGACATCCAACGACGGCTCAGGAACGGCCGAACCGGATGCCGACATCCTCGCCGCCATCCTCGCCGTGCGCCAGAGCCACCCCGACGTACCGCTCTATCCCGACATGGAGCACGAGCGCAACTTCCCCGCCGCATTGGCCGCCGGCGGCACGAACACGCATCTCGTGGGCTCCGGGTCGTTGCTCGGCTACTACGTGGCCCAAAACGTCGCCTACCCTGATGTCTTCCACCTCTACCGTCAGCTGCTGCGCTCCGAGGGCGCCGAGATCTACACCTATCTCTACACCCCGGACGAGATCGCCCAACTGGTCACCAACTCCCATCGTACGCTCGACGCTGCCGCTGTTCACGCACACGCCTGCCGGCGTCACCGCACCACGCTGCTGGGCTTCTTCGTTACCGAGCCGACCGGCCTGCTGCTCAATCCGGTCCCACTGAGCCGCAGACCCGAGCCTCCACCTCCCTTCGATTGCGATGGACGGCTACCGGCCAGCAACCTGCTCGGCATCATCGGTATTGCCCCCGCCTTCCGCCACCTGCAGGAGTTGGCCCTGGAAATGCTGCGCGGCCCGCTGGACGCTGACGCATCGCCCTTGCCAACACTCGTCAGAGCCCCCCTCGAGGTCCCGCAGGACAGCACGCACCCGCCAGATGCCTCGCTTTCCCTGCAGCCTGATCGCCGCGACCCCGAGTCCGTCCTGATCTTCGGTGCCGGCCCCCGAGTACCCCGCGTCGTTCGGGAACTGATCGGCTTCTTCCCCAGGCTGCACATCAGCGTCCTGGCCGACGAACGCAGCGACCTCGAGCCGCTGGCCCACGATGTCTTCACCATGCTCTCGCGCAGCAACGCCGGCACCGAGCTGGAACGTCGAGACGAGACCTTCCACATCCGCCATCCACCGACTGCGGCCGTGACCCTGCTCGCCGCCGACTGGACCCACGGCCACCGTCTGCGCCGTCACGGTAGCGTCACGCTCGAAGCCGCCGACGCCATCCTGCTGCTCCCGGCCTCCCCGCGCGGAGGTGGCGACAGCGACGGCCGCATCGCTCTCGACGCCCTGCACCTCGCCGATCTCGAACGCACCGGCAGCGTCCGCTTCCGTCCCGGCACCCACGTCCTGGCCCTGGTGCGCGATCCCGACAAAGGCGACCTGCTAGAAAGCCGCCTGGAAGCCGTCACTCGAGACAGCCGCCTGTGCCGCTACACCGTCATCTCCAGCGAGCGAGCGCGGCACCGATTCGTCATGCAGAACGTCTTCGTCCACGGGCTCAACAGCGTCTATCTGCAATTGCTCGATTCGCAAGGCGAACACTTCGCGCGCCTGCTGCCACGCAGTCCGGACGGTCAGGAGTTGCGCGGACCGTTCGACGCCGGGTTACTGGCGGATGCGTTGCTGCGAGAGCGTGGCTGGCTGCTGATCGGCTTCGAACTGTGCGCGGCGGATAGCGAGCGCGTCGAGGTGGAGCTGGATCCGTCGCGGCTGCTGGTCGGGAGCTTCTTGAGTTGGGAGCGCGTGAAAGCAGTGTATGCGATGGTTAGCGAGACACCATCATGAACCACGACGACACAACGAAACCAGATCCGACAGTCCCCAGGACCGAAGACGACTGGCTAGAGCTCGCGGACACGCAGTGGCGTCAAGGCTGTCTGCAGCCCGAGATTCGGCAGCGAGCCTTGGAGATCTTGGAAGGCCGTACCGGTATCCGTGGGCCTCTCCCGGTCGGCAAACCGTACACTCGGGATCGATCTCTCCAGATCCGCCTGTACCTTCGCCGTCCACCCCGCCCCCGTGAGCCGGAGTACTTCCTGGACCACAACACCTGGGAAGTCGGCGAAGTCGTCAGCTTCCAACTCGGCAGCGGTCAGCTGATCCTCGTGCGAGTCCTCGGTACCTTCACAGACCGCGACGGCGAGAAGGAAGGCTGGAGTAAGCCTGGCGAGACGTCACCGTTGATCGAGATCCTAGACTGGGCCGGCTCTCGAGTCCCGCCCATTGAAGAGATCCACAGACTGCCTATCCGTAAGGCTCTCGGACCGCTCCGTTACGAACGCGCGGTCCTGTTCCGGAACGCAGCCGAGACTCTGCGTTCTCCGCGCTTCCGAGCCACGGGATTACGCTTCGAACGAGCCTGGGGCTTCGCGCTCGCAAGGCGGCAGCTGACTCTACTCATCTACCGCCTCCAGTTCGGTTCTTTGCGCCGCGAGCGCCCGTACCGGACGTGTCTGCCACTGTTCGCGGAATCGTTCGAGAGCGACCTCCGGGAGTATTACGGTTGGCCGACAGCAAACGAGGGGAGCGAGGCCCCATCACCTGAGAGCTGAAACCTCGCCCTGCTAAACTTCGGCTTCAATGAGCCAGCAGCAGCTCCCCGACGCCGCCCGTCACCACTATCGCCACTTCGTTGGCCGTGAAGCGGAGATCAAGCGTTTCCGCCATCTCCTCGACACGGGCAGTGGCCGAGCCGTCGTCATTGTGGGGCAACAGGGCATGGGCAAGACCACCCTCGCTGAGCGGCTGCTCGAAGAAGCCGCCCAGCACCCCACCCTGGACTGCCGCTCTCTTTGGTACGAAGTCACCCGACTCGACACCGTCGACGCCCTCATGGAGCGCATGCTGGAAGGCGCGTTTGCTGGCGCGGACGTGCATGGTTCCTTCGTACCTTCCGAGCAGCGGCGCAAGCAGTGGAAGGCGCTGCTGCGCTTCGTGCCGGGGTACGAGGAGGTCGAAGGGCTTTTGGAGACCCTGAAGCAGCAGCTCACGCTGCCGCCCTGGGAGCGCTTCGCGAGGGTACTGCACGAGATCTCGACGCGACTGGAGGAGCACCAGCGAGTGCTGTTCGTGGTCGACCCCGAAAAGTACATGAAGGAAGGCAGCGCGGAGGCATGGCGGGTGCTGGTGCGTCGGCTGCCAGACAAGGTCGTAGTGGTGCTGCCGCAGCGGCCGGAGGATGAGCTTGCCAGCTCGCGGGAGTTCTTGCGACTACCGAATGTTGAGCGGTTGCCGAAGGGACGGTTGCCAGCGCTGAGTGAGGAAGCGGCCGGGGAGCTGGTGGATCTGGTGGCGCCGGGGTTGGAGTTCCCGGTGGACGAGGTGCGAGCGGCGGTGGCTCGGTACGACGGACACCCGTATGCGCTGGGGGCGGCGCTGGGGTTGCTGCAGGAGGCCGAAGCCACGCCGGAGACGCTGCCGGCGGACCCGGATGATCTGGCGCGGGAACAGTGGGAACGCATCAGCCAGGAGTCGGCAGAAACGCTTCGTGTGTTCAAAGCTTATGCGGTCTTGGAAGTGGCGGTGCCTGCGGCTGTGGTGCGGGATGTCGCCGAGGTCTCAGCCGAAGAACTCAACTCTCTGTATGGACACCCCTACTTCAGTGGATTGCTCCGGGAATTCGAGGATGGGTATCGGCGCATCTACCATTCGCTGCTGGCTGAGCACGTCTTGCGCGAACTTGACGACGAGTCAAAGGCGTACCACGGACGCGCGCGGGATACGTGGCGGCAGCGGTTGGAAGAGTCCGAACCCAAGGACGCCCTCGCCGCGCAGCGGCTGCCGGAGCATGTGTTGGTGGTGGATGGGGAAGCGGCCTTTGCGGAGGTGGTGGCACTCACCTCTGCTCCGATACTGCGCCAACTAGGGTTGTTGCAGGAGGACTTAGCCCTGTTGCAGCGGGCTCGGACTTGCACGGAGCCAGGATCAACAACAGAGTGGCAGGTACCGAATGAGCTGGGCTATGTGGCAATGACTCGCGGCCACCTAGAGCAGGCAGTCAAGCACTTCCAGGAAGTGATGAAACTGGCTGGGGACCACAATCTAGGTGCACAAGCCACCGCCTCCAGCAACCTTGGTTTGATCTACCGAACTCGCGGCGATCTGGACGACTCCGAGAAGATGCACCTGAAGGCCCTGGAAATCTTCAAGAAGCTCGAAAGACGAGAGGGCATAGCGACCCAGTACGGCAACCTGGGCTTGATCTACCTCACTCGCGGCGATCTGGACGACGCCGAGAAGATGCACATAAAAGCTCTGGAAACCTTCAAGCAGCTCGAAGAACGAGAGGGCACGGCGAACCAGTACGGCAACCTGGGCTTGATCTACCTCACTCGTGGTGATCTGGACAAAGCCGAGAAGATGCTCCTGAAGGCCCTAGAGATCTACGAGCAGCTTGGAAGGCGAGAGGGCATGGGGAGCCAGTACAGCAACCTTGGTGTGATCTACCGAACTCGCGGTGATCTGGACAAAGCCGAGAAGATGCACATGAAGGCACTGCAGATCTCCGAAACTTTCGGGTTCTCGGAGCTGACCGCGAATCAGTACGGCAACCTTGGCTTGATCTACCGAACTCGGGGTGATCTGGATGGGGCCGAGAAGATGTTTCTGAAGGCCCTAAAGATCGACAAGCAGCTCGGAAAACAAGAAGGCATGGCGAGCCAGTACGGAAACCTGGGCTTGATCTACCGAACTCGCGGTGATCTGGATGGGGCCGAGGAGATGTTCCTGAAGGCACTGGAAATCGACAAGCAGCTCGGAAAAAGAGAAGCCATGGCGAACCAGCACGGCAACCTGGGTTTGATCTATCAGGCTCGCGGTGATCTGGACGAGGCCGAGAAGATGTACCTGAGGGCCCTCCAGATCAACAAGCAGTTCGGAAGGCGAGAGGGTATAGCGAACGACTATTGCAACCTGGGCTTGGTCGCAAAGGATCGCGGTGATCTAGACGAAGCCGAGAGGCTACTCCGCAAGGCCCTACAGATCAACAAGCAGCTCGGAAGACGAGGGAGCATGGCGAGCCAGTACGGAAACCTGGGCGTGATCTACCTCAATCGCGGGGATCTGGACGAGGCCGAGAAAATGCACCGCAAGGCCCTACAGATCAACAAGCAGCTCGGAAACAGGGAGGGCATGGCGAACCAGTACGGAAACCTGGGCTTGGTCGCAAAGGATCGCGGCGATCTGGACGCAGCTCGCACCTACTGGCAGCAAGCTCTCGACCTCTTCCAAGAGATGGGGCACGTCAGCACATACCAGGTCGTTTTCTGGCTCGCTACCCTCGACGCTTCCTGACCCTCAGCAACCCAACATTTCTTGCCCGGTACGTCCGGCCGGGGTGCGCTGCTGGCTCACAAGTCCTTCACAGTCAGATCCGGAAGCGGCTTCGCCGCTGGGCGGCCACATTGGGCCGCCCCTACGTCAGAATCCGGAAGACCACCGAGGCACCGGCCACATTGGGCCGCCCAACCACCGGAACCGGAAGCCGACTCCTCCCCACTCCCCTACAACCGCTCCTTCAAACTATGCAGCAGATTCAAAGCCGCCAGCGGCGTCAGCTGATCGACATCCGTCTGACGCAGCACCTTCGCCACCACCTCCTCCGGCGGCGCGAACAAGTTCATCTGCGCCTTCGGCTCGCTCGCCTGCTCCACCGCTGACTCCGGCGCGGTCCCCCGCGCCAGTCTCGGCTTGCCGGTCAAGTCGTACTCCTGCGACTCGAGATTCCCCAACACCTCCGACGCCCGCTCGATGACGCTACCCGGTAGCCCCGCCAGTCGTGCGACCTGGATGCCGTAGCTCTTGTCGGCGCTGCCGTCGATGACGCGGCGCAGGAAGTGGATTTGATCGTTCCACTCCTTGACTGCCAGGGTGCGATTGACCAGGCCCGGCAACATCGACGCCAGCTCGGTCAGCTCGTGGTAGTGGGTGGCGAAGAGGGTCTTGGGACGGCGGTGCTCGTGCAGGTGCTCGACGATCGCCCAGGCCAGAGATAGGCCGTCGAAGGTGGCCGTACCGCGGCCGACCTCGTCGAGGATGACCAGGCTGTGCTCGGTGGCGTGGTGCAGGATGTTGGCGGTCTCGATCATCTCGACCATGAAGGTCGACTCGCCGCGCGCCAGATCGTCGCTGGCACCAACGCGGGTGAAGATGCGGTCGACGACACCGATCTTGGCGCTGTCCGCGGGGACGAAACTGCCGGCTTGGGCCATCAGGACCATCAGGGCGACCTGACGCAGGTAGGTGCTCTTGCCACCCATGTTCGGGCCGGTGAGCAGGACGATGCGAGCGTCGGCGTCGAGTTGCACGTCGTTGGGCACGAACGGATCGGTCGAGCTGCGTTCGACGACCGGGTGCCGACCTTCGCGGATGTCGATCGGGCCACCAACTTCGCCCATCTCGGGTTCGACGTAGCGCTGGCGTGCGGCGACGTCGGCGAAGGCGAGCAGGACGTCGAGGCGACCGAGGGCGCTGGCGAGGGTGGACAGACCAGGGCCATGCTCGGCGACGGTGGCGACCAGACGCTGGTAGTACTCGGCTTCGAGCGCCAGCTGCCGTTCCTCGGCTTCCAGGATCTCCTCTTCCAGCTCCTTGACCTCGGGCGTGATGTAACGCTCGGCGTTGACCAGGGTCTGCTTGCGGATGTAGTGCTCGGGCACCAGGTGCTGGTTCGCCTTGGTGACTTCGAGGTAGTAGCCGAAGACCTTGTTGTAGCGGATCTTGAGCGACGAGATGCCGGTCGCCTCGCGCTCGCTGGCTTCGAGTTGCAGGATGTGCTGCTTGCTGCCGCGCGCCAGGGAACGGAAGCGGTCGAGATCTTCGTCGACGCTGGCGGCGATGACACCGCCCTTTTCCAGCTTGGCTGCGGGTTCGGCTTCCAGCACGCGTGCCAGCTCGGCTTGCAGGTCGGCCAGGGGGTCGACTCCAGCTAGCTCGGCGAGCAGCGTGCTGCCGCTGCTCGCGCCCAGAGCCCCCGTCTGACCGAGCCCAGACTCTCCAGCGGCGACGCTGGACAGGCGACCCAGGATCGCCGGCACTTCCGCCAGGCTGTCGCGCAGCGCCGCGGCCTCGCGCGGGCTGAGCGAACCGAGGACGGCGCGCGTGAGCAGGCGCTCCGGGTCGCTGACGCGGCTCAGGCGCTCACGCAGGTCGTCGCGAGCTTCCCCGTCGTCCACCAACGCGCGCACCGCCGCGTGGCGCGCGGCGATGGCGTCGCGTCGACGCAGGGGGCGACGCAGCCAATCGCGCAGGGTACGGCCGCCGGGAGCGGTCGCGGTGCGGTCGAGGACGCTGAGCAGCGTTCCCTTGCGCCCACCTTCGCGCAGGCTGCGGAAGAGTTCGAGATTGGCAACGGTGGTGGCGTCGAGCACCAGGGCGTCGCCCGGCTCGCGCACGGACAGTCGCCGGATGTGGGCCAGTTCATTGTGCTGCGTCTCGCGCGCGTAGGCCAGCGCGGCGACGGCGGCGCGCACCGCCAGCTCGTCGTCCTGCAAGCCAAAACCGCGCAGACTGCTGACACCGAGCTGAGACTTGAGCTCTTCGCCGGCACGCCGTGGATCGAACAGGCGATCCCCATCGGGCGACGTGTCGAGCGGCGTCCGGCAAGGGATCTCGCGCTCCAGCACAGCGGCCAGGGCGGACGGCAAGCCCGGCTCGAAGAGTGCCTCGCGCACTCGCTGCAGGCGCAAGTCCTCGATCGCCTCGCCCGGCGTGCGCCAGCGACGGACGTAGAAGTGCCCCGTCGACACCTCCAGGAAGGCACCAGCACCAGCACCGTCGGGGGAGCTGGCGTCTTTGTCGTCCCACAAGACGGCGACCAGGAAGTTCTCCTCTTTGCTGTCGAGCAGGGCTGGTTCGCTGACCGTGCCCGGCGTCATGACACGCGTGACTTCGCGCTTGACTAGCCCTTTGGACTGGGACGGATCCTCGACCTGGTCGCAGATCGCCGCCTTGTAGCCGGCGGCCAGGAGCTTGCCGACGTAGCTGTCCAGCGCGTGGTGCGGCACGCCACACATGGCGACTTCGCTGGCACCGCCCTTGTGGCGCGCGGTCAGGGTGACTTCGAGGATCGGCGCTGCCTGCACGGCGTCGTCGAAGAACAGCTCGAAGAAATCGCCCATGCGGTAGAGGATGAAGCAATCCGGATAAGCCGCCTTGACCTCCAGGAAATGACGCAGCATCGGCGTCAAGCTCTTGGAAGCTACGGACTTGGGCGGCGGCGGAGCCGGCTGGGCACTTGCGGCATTGGGTACGGTCATGCGTGCGAATCCTAGCCTGGCACGGCTGCGCATGCAATCTTGCGTTCCGACGACAGGAGCGGAGTGTTTGCAGGTCGATGGCCAGGGTGTAGGCTGCAAGAATGCAACGCCCTGGCCGTCGCCAACATCCACTGCATCTCATCACCGATGCCGTGCTGGTGCACTGGCAGGGCGAAGTGCGTCCGGAACCGCGCCACCTGCGTGCGCTGGCGCACCTGGAGGCACGCGCCTTCGACGCTCCCTGGTCACGCTCGCAGCTGGCATCCACACTCGACCAAGGGGTCACCACGACGTTCGCCTTGCTCGACAACCACCAGAGCAAGACCAGCGCGCTGGCCTATGCCTGCCTGCAGCAGGTGCTCGACGAGGCCGAGCTGCTGCGTCTGGCGGTGGCTCCCGAACTGCGCCGCCGGGGTCTCGGACGGGCGGTCCTGCAGGCTGCACTCGAACACATGCGAACCACCTCCCCCCTGCGCGCGTGCCTGCTCGAGGTGGCGGCAGACAATCGCCCGGCGCTCAAGCTCTACGAGACCTTTGGCTTTCGCCTCGAAGGGCGCCGTCGCGGCTACTACTCGGCCGCCCCCACACACGGCAAGAACCTGGATGCCAACAGCGACGACTCCGGTGCTACCGATGCACTGCTCTACCGCTTCGTCCTGGAACCGCCGCGCGGCACCAGGTATTGATCTGCCCCCGGGCGGGTGCTAAGGTGATTTCACACTGATGATGCTTGCGAACAGCCTCACCCCATCGTCCGTCACATACTCGGAGGGTGAACCTCGGCTTGCCCGTCTCCTCCGCGAGACAGGTCTCCCTCACGAGAACGACGGTCGAGTCTCGGGCGCGGGCTGCTTTCACTATGGGAGCGCTCCGTGCGAGGAGCTGTCGAACCACAAGAGCGGAGCTTTCTTCTCGGAAGGCCACCGCACGGGCGAGGTCCGTCCACACGCGCAAGCATCCAAGCTCCACCGAAATCCCAACAAGGAGGGCTGACACGATGGTCGAACTGGAGTCGCTGAAACAGCATCTGATCGCCACCAGCGAGAGCTACCGCCAGTTGTACGAACAGCACCAAGATTGCGAACGCCAGCTGGACGAGATCAACCAGAAGTCCTTCCTGTCGCAGGAAGACGAGGTCCAGGAAAAGCAACTCAAGATCCAGAAGCTCCACCTGAAAGATCAGATGCAGGTGGTACTGCAGGAGCACCAGACCGAGAACGTCGCCTGAAACCGACTACCTGAGCGAGGTCCCAGATCCTCACCTTCCGGGGTCACGACCCCAGGGTGGGGATTTTCTCTCTGTTTTCGGCAGTTTCAACCGGGCCATGGCGGTTTCTCACGATCCAATTGGCCCCATCCGTCGACTCATCCTCTATGATTGCCACCATGAGATTCGTCAAAGAAGCCTGGCCCTTCGTTGTACCCTTCGGTCTGCTGGCCGCCCTCTTCGCGAGCCTGCGCCGCACCGGTTGGACCCTCCTGTGCTTGCTCACCGGCGGGCTCGTCCTGCTCTTCTTCCGCGACCCCGAACGCCGCTTCCGGGGCGCCGACAACCTGATGTTGGCTCCGGCCGACGGCAAGATCCTGGCCGTCGACATGGTCGAGGATCCGCAGCTCGGCCCGGGGATCCACCGCCGCATCATCACCTTCCTCTCGGTTTTCGACGTGCATGTCCAGCGCGTGCCGACGAGCGGCGAGGTGGTGGCGTCGTCGTTGACCCGTGGACGCAAGCTGGCAGCCTTCGACGCCCGTGCCGGCGAGGTCAACGAACAGCACCTGACCGTCATCCAGCGCGCCGGAGGCGACCGCATCGGTGTGCGCCAGATCGCAGGCCTGGTCGCCCGCCGGGTGGTCAGCTACCTGGACGAGGGGGACGTGGTTCGGCGTGGTGAACACCTCGGCGTGATCAAGTTCGGCTCGCGCGTCGACCTGCTGGTCCCCGCCGACTATCGCGTGGTGGTGCAGGAAGGCGACCGGGTGGTCAGCGGACTCACGGTCATGGCCCTGGCCCCCGAGAGTGCAACGACCTCTGGAGACGCAACCGACTCCGAGTCGAGGCGCGACGCACGGGTATGACGCGCACCGCGGCCGACGCGACGACCGAAGCCGAGAGCAGCAAGCGTCGGCGCGTCCGGCAGCGGCTGCGCGGCGGCGCCTTTCTGCTCCCCGGCCTGTTCACCGTCGGCAATATCGTGCTCGGCTTCATGGCCGTCACCCAGGGGCTGCGCGGACGCTTCGACCAGGCGGTACTGCTGATCTTCTTTGCCGCCGTCCTGGACGCACTCGACGGCCGCATCGCCCGCATGACCGGCACCGAGAGCGAGTTCGGCAAGGAGTTCGACTCCCTGGCCGACGTCCTCACCTTCGGCATGTCACCGGCGCTGCTGACCTACTTCTGGGGTCTCGAGGATGGCCAGCATCTGCTCGGTCGTGCCGGCTGGTTGATCCCCGCGTTCTTCCTCATCTGCACGGCTACCCGCCTGGCGCGCTTCAATGTCCAGATCAAACTGGTCGACTCGCGCTACTTCGTCGGCCTTCCGACGCCGGCAGCCGCCGGCGGCGTGTGCGCCGCGCTGTTCACCTTGCCCGTCCCCTCGAGCTTCGACGATCCCCAGGTCGCCAAAGCCGTCACCACCACCTTGCTAGCTGTCGTTTTCCTACTCGGCGCACTGATGGTCTCGAACTTCCGCTATCCCAGCTTCAAACGCCTCGACTTACAGCGGCGCCGTAGCTACCGCCTGATGCTGCCGGTGGCCGTGCTGCTGCTGCTCGCGGCTTGGCGCCCGGCCTGGTTCTTCGTCGGCATCGCCGCCGTCTACACGCTGGCTGGCCCGACGAACTGGCTGCTCGGCCGCCGTTGGGGCGCTGGCAAGTCACCGACTCATCCACAGGAGACTCCCCCTTCATGAGCGTGCTTGCCATGCTGCACTCCACCGACCTGCTGGGCCGCGAGATCCGCCTTCAGCTCGACCAACACAGCCGCTGGTGGCAGGAACTCCGGCTGTTGACGACGATCGAAGACGAGGTCGGGATCCTGACCGAGACCCGCGGCGGCGCCGGCATGGTGCAACGCTTCGAGCCGGCGAGTCTGGACGGCGCCGACGTGGTGCTCTTCGGCGGCCCGCTGGAAGGCAACCGCCAGGCGCTGGCCGCTTTGCCGGTCGGTGCGACGGGACTGCTGCTGTCCTTCGACGCCAGCGCCGAGGAGGGCCGCCCGATCGTCGCTGGCGTCAACCTGGAGCAGGCCGAGCGGCAGCAGGTCCTGCTCAGCCCGCACCCGGCTGCGGTTGCCGTCAGCCACCTCCTACATCCCCTGCGCAAACTCGGCCTGCGATCCGTCAGCGGCACCGTCGTCCAGCCAGCGTCGCTGCACAACCAGGCGGGCCTGGACGAGCTATTCGAGCAGACACGCGCCATTCTCGCTTTCGCGCCCGAACGCCCGACTACGGTCTTCGGCACTCAGCTGGCCTACAACCTCCTGCCCACCGGCGACGGCCCACGCATCGCCGACCTGACCCGCGCGGTCCTCGGTGACGACACCGCCGAGCTGCCGCTGGCACTGCAAGTCTTGCAAGGCGGCATCTTCCACGGAGTCTCGGCCAGCCTGTATGTCGAACTCGGCTCGGACAGTCTGCCTGCCGAGCAGCTTCGCACCGAGACGGTCGCTGACCTGCTCGACGACCAGGAGTTGATCGAAACGCTCGACGAAGACGAAGCGCCGCTCACCGGTCCGGTCGACGCCGCCGCCCGCGACGACGTGCTCTTGGCGCACGTACGTGCTGACCCGCGGCGTCCCGGTGCCTTCTGGATCTGGGGACTGATGGACAACTTGACGCTAGGCGGCGCCGCCAACGTCATGCAGATCTTGCAGCACACCCTGTGGAGTGGCCAGACGGACGCCTGAGCATGGCTGCAGAGACCGAAGCAGCTTCCTTGGGACCGCCGCGCGAGGCGGTGCATCCCGGGTCCCAGAACCAGCCCGAGTTCCAGAGCCAGCCCGAGCCCCCTCGGCGTCTGGCGGCATGGCTCATCCTGCTGGCGAGCCTCACGATCCCGCTGCTGATCGTGCTGCGTATCCCAGGGCCGGTCTTCTTCAGCGGCGATGCTGGTATCAAGCTCCTGCTAGTGCAGCAGTTGCTGAGCCCGGCACGCACAGAGTTGCCCTACCTGCACCACGATCTGCTGGACGATCCGCGGCGGGCCTGGGTGGCAGAGTTGTGGCAGGACCCCCGCATCTTTCCCTACGAGCCTCCCTTCGTCTACAGCGTACCCTCGGGCGGCACGGCTGCCTCCGGCACGTCCAGTAGCTCCAGCAACACCAGCGACTCGGACGGCATCCGGCAGCTGGCGGTCTTCCCGCTCCTCTTCCCGCTGCTCAGCACCCCGGGTTACCTGCTCTTCGGCGTACCCGGACTGCGCCTACTGCCACTGCTGTCGATCGGCCTCTTCGGCTGGGTCCTGTACCGCTGTGTACGGCGCCTGAACCTGGACACCGAGGCCTCCACGCTCACCCTCGCCTTCGCGCTGCTGGCATCCCCGATACCGCTCTACGGTGCCCTGGTGTGGGAGCATGCACCCGCGCTGCTGCTCACCTTCTTGGGCCTGGAAGCCGTGCTGAGCGGACCACCGCGTAGCCTGGCCGGTCGCCTGGCACTCGGCGTGCTCACCGGGCTGGCGGTGTGGCTACGCCCAGAAGCCGCCCTCTTCCTGGGTTTGCTGGCCATCCTGTGGTGGCCGCCGCGCGCCGAGCTGCGCCGCTGGCTCCCCGTCGGGCTGGCGGGAGGCTTGACTTTGATCGGCTTCGTGGTCGCCAACCAAGGACTCTACGGCCACCCACTCGGGGCCCATAGCTTCCAGCTCCTGGCCACGGACGACAAACCGCTGCCGGTGACCTTCAAGATCCTGACACCCTGGCAGGTCTTCACCGAGCACCTGAGTCTCCTCCAGGCAACGTTTCCCACCGCACTCGCTTGCCTCCTCGCCCTCGGTTCAAGCTGGCTCCATCGCGCCAGTCCGTCCCAGCACTACAGTCGATCTCAGCAATGGCGCCTGGCCACGCTGGCTGTACTCTTCCTCATCCTGGTCTCGTTCTTGGTGCCGAACGCTGGCGGCAAGCAGTGGGGACCGCGCTATCTGCTGCCGATCCTGCCCGCCCTGGCGCTACTCGCGGGCTTGCAATGGCAGAATGCCCGCGCAGCTCTGGTGCAGGTGCCGCACGGCGCTTCCCTGCCCCACAAGGGCTGGTGGCGACGCGCTGCGAGCGTGGTCGTTCTCGTGCTGTTCACCGGCACCCTGCTGCTTGGCCTGAGCCGCAACGCCCTGGCCGGCAGTCAGCACCTGCTCAACGATTTCCGGCTGCGCATCTACCCCGGGCTGACCTACCTGCAGCACAGCGATGACGAGGTCATCGTCTTCGGCAACCAGTGGGTACCGCAGGAGATGGCGGTCGAGTTCCATCGCCGCCAGTTCCTGCGCTTCCAGGACGGTCCCAGCCTGCACCGGCTGGCGCGAACGCTGGTGGATCACGGCCACAGCAGTGTCCTCTACCTGACGAACATCGGCACGGCGCGGCCGCCGGTGCGCCTGCAGCTGAGCTATCACGATGGCCAGACCATCGACATGCGTCTGGAAGTCATCGCCCAGCTGGGCGACACCGGCGCATTGCGCCTGCACCTTGAACCCTGGATCGAAGGGCCTCTGGTCGAACAGCCGGCGCCGAACTAAGCCTCTTCGGTCTCTTCGCTACGCAGGCCACCGCGCGCGATCAGTGCCTCGACCATCAGCAAGTTCTGCTCACCGGCACGCTTCACCAGCGACAGCAACGACTCCATCAGGTTCTCTTCCTCCTGCTGCTCCTCGACGAACCAGTCGAGGAACAGGAGCGCGAAGCGGTTGCGGTCGGCTTCGGCCTGCTTGACCAGCTCCATGATCTGCGCCGTCACCGTCTGCTCGGACTTGAGCGACATCGCGACGGCCTCCTCGGCCGACCTGATGCTGTGGGGTGCCGCCGGGATCTCGGGGATCTGTACCGGCGTGCCGGTATCGACCAGGAACTTGACGAACTTCATCGCATGCTCGTGTTCCTCGGTCGCCTGCTCGTAGTAGAACTCGGCCAGCGCCGGCAGGGTTTCCTGGTCGAAGTAGGCGGCGATGGTGATGTACTTGGTATGGGCTTGCAGCTCGTTGGCGATCTGCTGATTCAGGCCTTTGGCCAGCTTCTTGCTAACAGGCATCTTCTGTCTCCTGGAGGGTCTTCTCTGGCGTCGTCTTCTCTGGCGTCGTCTTCATCTGGCGTGGTCTGCACACTGCCAGCGGTGGCAGCGAAGTCCAACGTTAGCACTCGATGACGTTGAGGGCCAATCCACCACGCGAGGTCTCTTTGTACTTGGTCTTCATGTCACGACCGGTCTCGCGCATGGTCTTGATCACCTTGTCGAGCGATACCTTTTGGCTGCCGTCACCACGACGCGCGATGCGCGCGGCGTTGATCGCTTTGACCGCGCCCATGGCGTTGCGTTCGATACACGGAATCTGCACCAGGCCGCCGACCGGATCGCAGGTCAGTCCCAAGTTGTGCTCCATGCCGATCTCGGCCGCGTTCTCCACCCGCACATTGACCACCTCCGGCGAAGCCTCCCCCCGGCTGTACTCGATCGCGGCGACCAGGCCGCCAGCGGCCATCGAACAGGCAACGCCGACCTCCCCCTGACAGCCGACCTCGGCACCCGAGATCGATGCGTTCTGCTTGTATAGCAGGCCGATGGCGCCGGCGGTGAGCAAGAATCGTAGCAGGCCCTCCTCGTTGGCGCCGGGGACGAAGCGGCGATAGAAGCACATGACGGCGGGCAAGATGCCAGCGGCGCCGTTGGTCGGTGCGGTCACCACGCGACCACCGGCGGCGTTCTCTTCATTGACCGCCAGCGCCCAAAGATTGACCCAGTCGAGTGTCTCCAGCGGATCCTCATGGTGCGCCGCCTGCCGCTCTTGCAACTGCGCGAAGAGCTTCGGCGCTCGTCGCGCCACCTTCAGCACCCCCGGCAGCACGCCGGTCTGCCGCAGGCCGCGCTGCACACAGGCATCCATCGCTTGCCACAGCTCCAGCAGGCCGCTGCGGATCTCGTCCTCGCCGTGCCAGACCTTCTCGTTGGCCAACATCAGCTCGTGTATCGTCGCTCCGTGCTCGACACCCAAGCGCAGCAGCTCGGCACCCGAGTTGAACGGATACGGCAGACGCGTCGTGTCCGGCACCAAGCGGTCCTGGCCGGCTTCATCCTGGTTGAGCACGAAGCCACCGCCCACCGAGTAGTACTCCCCCTTGGCTAGCGAGGCCCCTGCGGCGTCGAAGGCTTCGAAGCGCATGCCGTTGGGATGCACGGGCAAGGACTTGCGGCGCAGGAAGAGCAGATCCCGCCGTTCATCGAAGTCGATCCGCCGGTGTCCCAGCAGATCCAAGCCACCACCGCCGCGGATACGCTCGAGCGTCGGCTCGATCGCGTCCGGATCGACCTTGTCCGGCAATTCCCCCTCGAAGCCCAGCAGCACCGCCTTGTCGGTACCGTGTCCCTTACCGGTGAGGGCCAGCGAGCCGTACAGCTCTCCCTGCATGCGCGTCACCGACTCCAGCAGCCCCCTGCGCTCCAGGCGCTGTGCGAAGCGGCAGGCCGCCACCATCGGCCCGACGGTATGCGAGCTGGAGGGTCCGATCCCGATCTTGAACAAGTCGAATACGCTGATCGCCATGAGGTCTCCTTCGAGCGCCGCATTGTACGCTAGCTGAGCTGCCATCGGGGCAAGCACGGGATCGCGGGATGCCCTCGCTCGGTTGCTATACTCCGCCCATCGTGGCCGCGTCGATCCGGGCCACAGACCCCGACACATCCGGTTCACCCCGCAACGACGAATCACCTCGAGAGTTCCACCCGCGGCCATCACCAACGTCCTCTTCCGCGTGATGGCGCAGTTTCAAGAAAGCCGAATCAGAGTATGCCTTCCAACGCAGAGCATCATCGCGTCGTCATCGTCGGCTCCGGTCCCGCCGGCTTGACGGCAGCCCTCTATACCGCCCGTGCCGGCCTGACCCCGATGGTGCTCGCCGGCAACCAGCCCGGCGGCCAGTTGACCATCACCACCGACGTCGAGAACTATCCCGGCTTCGCCGAGGGCATCCTCGGCCCCGAACTGATGGAAGCCATGCGCAAGCAGGTACAGCGCTTCGGTACCGTCATCAAGGACTTCGAACCAGTCACCGAAGTCGACCTCGACCAGCGCCCGTTCCGCCTGACCACCGACGGCGGCGCCGTCTACACCGCCGACGCCCTGATCGTCGCGCTCGGGGCCTCGGCCAAGCTGCTCGGCCTGCCCAAAGAGACCGAGCTGATGGGCTACGGCGTCTCGGCCTGCGCCACCTGTGACGGCTTCTTCTTCAAGGAGAAGGAGATCGTCGTGGTCGGCGGCGGCGACACCGCGATGGAAGAAGCCACCTACCTGACCAAGTTCGCCTCCAAGGTCACCGTCATCCACCGCCGCGCTGAGCTGCGTGCGTCCAAGGTGATGCAGGATCGCGCGTTCAAGAACCCGAAGATCGAATTCGCCTGGAACAAGGTCGTCGTCGATGTGCTCGGTGACCGTGAGAACCAGGTGCACGGCGTGCTGCTCGAAGACACCCAGACCGGCGAGCGCACCGAGTTCCCGTGTCAAGGCATGTTCCTGGCCATCGGCCACCAGCCCAACACCGCTGCCTTCGAGGGCAAGCTCGACCTCGACGATGTCGGCTACATTCAAGTGCAGCACCCGACGACGCACACCAACATCGAGGGCGTCTTCGCTTGCGGCGACGCCATGGACCCGACCTACCGCCAGGCCATTACCGCCGCCGGTAGCGGCTGCCGCGCCGCCATCGACGCCGAGCGCTGGCTGGAGGAACAAGAAGGATGAGCCAAGCATCCAAGCACCCTCACACCGTGGGTGCTCTCAAAGCCAGCGGCTACCGCCCGCGCTCGATCCGCCAAGAGCTGCGTGACAACGTTCGCCAAGCCCTGGCCGACGGCAGGCGCCTGTTCCCGGGCGTGCTGGGCTACGATCGCACCGTCATTCCCGGCGTCGTCAACGCCTTGCTCGCCGGGCACGATTTCATTCTGCTCGGCCTGCGCGGCCAGGCCAAGACCCGCATCCTGCGGGGCCTGACCGACTTCTTAGACCCTGAAGTGCCGGTACTGGTGGGCGGCGACCTCAACGACGACCCACTGGCTCCAGTCTCGACTTCGGCGCTCCGCATCCTCGACCAAGCCGGCGATGACGCGCCCGTCGAGTGGCTACCGCGCGCGGCACGCTACAACGAGAAGCTGGCCACCCCGGACGTGGCCATCGCCGACCTGCTCGGCGACATCGACCCGATCAAAGCCGCCACGCGCAAGCTCACCTTCGCCGACCCCGAGGTCATCCACTTCGGCATCATCCCGCGCACCAACCGCGGCATCTTCGCCATCAACGAGCTGCCCGACCTGGCGCCGCGCATCCAGGTCGGCCTGTTCAACATCCTCGAAGAACGCGACTTGCAGATCCGCGGCTTCCCTGTGCGCATCCCCCTGGACATGCTGTTGGTTTTCTCCGCCAACCCGGAGGACTACACCAACCGCGGCAGCATCATCACGCCGCTCAAGGACCGTATTTCGTCGCAGATCCTGACCCACTACCCGCCCGACATCGAGACCTCGGCCGCCATCACCGCCCAGGAGGCCTGGACCGAGCGCGACGTGCCGGCGGTGCGCGTCACCGACGAGGTCCGCCTGCTGATCGAAGAGATCACCGTCACCGCGCGCGACAGCGAGCTGATCGATCAGGCGTCAGGCGTCAGCGCCCGCGTCGCCATCTCGGCGCTCGAACTACTCGTCTCCAACCTCGAACGGCGCGCCCTGGTCACCGGTGACGACCCGGTCTACCCGCGCCTGTGCGACCTGCACACCCTGCTGCCGGCGATCACCGGCAAGGTCGAGATGGTCTATGAGGGCGAGCAAAAGGGCCCGGAAGTCGTGGCGCGTCAGATCATCGGCCAGGCCGTGCGCAAAGTGTTCGAGGAACGCTTCCCCGAGGTCGGCCGCGAGCTGGGTAGCGGCGGCGAGGACGACACCGGCCCCTACGCCGAGATCGTCGCCTGGTTCGCCGATGGCCATGAAGTGATGCTGTCCGACAACATGAAGTTCGACGACTACCACGCCGCCCTCGACGCCGTCCCCGGCCTGCTCGCTTTGGCGTCGAAGTATCGCGGTGGCAACAAAGCCGAGCAGGCCCTGGCCGCCGAGATCCTGCTCGAAGGCCTGCACCAGCACCTGAAGCTGGCACGCCACGACCTGGACAGCCAGGTGAGCTACAAGGAAATGGTCAAGTTCCAGCTGCTCAAGCCGAAGCGAGGCCGGAGCGGGCAGCGAGGGGATGTGAATTGAGGCAATCGCCGGCTACCCATGTTCTGGGTAGGGGCACCCCCATGTGGGTGCCCTGCGGCGAGAGCCGCATCCGGACTCTGAAAGAACAATGCGTCATACCTACACCTACCTCGACCCCGAGCTGATCCGCCAGCTGCTCACCGACCAGGAGCTGCAGCGGCTGTTCAATCAGCTCGTGCTGGCCAGCGGTGGCAACGTCGACGAGGCGATGGAATGGATGCGCTACCTGCAGGAGCAGGGGTACCTGAACGAAGATCTCGACCTCGACGCCTTCTTCGCCAAGCTGCAGGAGCAACAGCTGATCCAGGGCGACGGTGAGGGTGGCATGGTGTTGACCGCGGGTGGCGAGCGGCGCATCCGTCGCGGTGCCTTCGAGCAGATCTTCGGCGACATTCAGCGCGCCGGCCCCGGCTACCACCCGGTACGCGCCACCGGGGACGGCATCGAGCGGCTACCCGAGACGCGTCCCTACAAGTTCGGCGACGAGTTGCATCATCTCGATCCGACCCGCTCGCTACAGAATGCGCTACGCCGCACCCACGGCCGGCTTGACCTGGCCGAAGAAGACCTGGAAGTCCACGAAACCGAGCACCTCGCCTCCTGCGCCACCATTGTCGCCATCGACATCAGTCACTCGATGATCCTCTACGGCGAAGACCGCATCACCCCCGCCAAGACCGTCGCACTGGCGCTCACCGAGCTGATCACCACGAAGTACCCCAAGGACTACCTGGGCGTGTTGCTGTTCGGTGATCGCGCCGAGCCCGTCGACCTGGCGGATCTGCCCTACATCGAGGCCGGGCCGTACCACACGAATACCGCCGAGGCTCTGCAACTCGGGCGCAGCATGCTCAGCCGTCAGAAGCAGCCCAACAAACAGATCTTCCTGATCACCGACGGCAAACCCTCCGCCATGACCGAAGGCGGCCGCGTGATCAAGAACCCCTTCGGCCTCGACATGCGCATCGTCAACCGCACCCTCGAAGAAGCCGACACCTGCCGCCGTCAGAGAGTCGTAATCACCAGCTTCATGCTCGCCACCGACCAGATGCTCACCGACTTCATCGAAAAACTCACCCAGGTCAACCGCGGCCGCGCCTACTTCGCGTCGCCGGACAACCTAGGGGAGTTCATCATGGCCGACTACATCCGCAATCGTCGCAGCCGAGTGCG
>CBDUPA010000030.1:0-58397 GCA_965368975.1 uncultured bacterium
CGCCGCCGCCACCACCGCCACCGCCGGCACTGATAGTGACGGAACGCGTGCCGGTCGCCGGGTTGCAGGATGTGTTGGCAGCCCGCAGCACCTTGCTGCCGGTACTGCTCCAGGACACCGTGATGCGGTTGCTGTTGGAGGCGCCAGTGACCGTACCGCCGCTGGTGTTCCAGCTCCAGCCGGTGGTGCTGGGCGTACAGTTGGTGGCTGTCGCGGTGAAGGTCAGAGCCTGATTGGTGGTGCCCCCGGAGACGCCCGTGATCGTAATGCTCGGCGTTCCACCGCCACCGCCACCGCCGCCGCCACCACCGGCAGTGCTGACGATGATCTTCGGATGCGTGTACACATCCGTCTGGCTGCCACGCTTGATTCGCAGCTTCGGTTCGTACTCACCCGAGCTGGTGTAGGTGTGCGAGGTCACGGGTGAAGTGTTGCCCGGATTCTCGTAGGAGCCGTTGCCGTCCCAGTCGTAGTCGTAGCTGTCCGGCTCACCGGTGGACTGGTCGGCGAACGTGATGCTCTGGCCCGTATCCGCGAAGCAGCCCTCAGAGATGCAGAAGATACCCGCTGCGGCGAACTGTGCCTTGAGCGGACTGATGTTGTCGATGGTCACATTGAGGATCGTGCTCGAGCGCTCGACCTCGACACAATTGCGAACTTCGACCTGTACCTGGTAGGTGCCCGCCACCGTGTAGCTGTGCGTGGGAGCCGGCCCGTTGATCGGATCGTCCGTCCAGGGACCGAAGCTGCCGCCGACGACATCGTAGTTCCAACGCCACTCCGTGGCGCCGGGTACGTTGACCTGGAAGTCGACGTTGCCGTTCGAAGGATTGGCCGGAAAGCCCGTGTAGGTCGGCGAGAAGCTCTGGTCAGCGGGCAACGCCGGCAGCGCATTGATCAACACCGGTGCACTCATCCTGGTGACCGTTCCCGAGGCATTGCTGATGGTGACTTCAGCAGTGTAGCTCTCACCCGCTGTCACGGTATTGGGCAGGGCTTGCAGGACGAACGAGTCTGAGCCGCCGCTGACACTGTCGACCAACTGGTTGTTCGCGTCCAAGACCTGCCAATCGAAGGTCAAGGGCGGTTCGCCCGTCACACCTTCGGCCTGGAAGGTAATCGGCTGACACAGGAGAGCCGGCGAAGGTGAAGCGGATACGCTCGTCACCTTCGGATCGGGATCGAGGACGGTCAGCGTCTTCACGGTGTCGTCACTGCCGGCGCCGTTCGTTGCCTGCAACGTCACCGTCTTGCTGCCGGTGCCGCTGAAGGAAACCGTCGGATTCTCCTGGGTCGAGAAGGACGGGTTGCCATCCGGACTGAAGGTCCAGTTCCAACCGACCGGCTGGCCAGTCGAGGCGTCCGCGAACGTAACGCTCGTCCCCGGGTAGATCAACTCCGGCGTGTATGTGAAGTCGGCGATCGGCGGCAGGGCTCCGGTCCGCTGATGGACGTCCAAGAGACCCTTCGCCGCGCGGTAGAAGTAACTGCCGTAGAACTTTCCGGACTTGGGTAGGATGTGGTTAAAACCACTCGCGCCACCGTTGCGGTAGTACCAAGACCAGTAGGTGACCGCCTCTCCGTCGATTGTCACCTGCGCCTGCGGCGTGATGTCGCGCGGCACCGACGGGTTGCTGACGTCGTCGAGCCATTCTTCCTGGGGGAACTTCGAGCAATTGGAGGCCGTGCCCCAGTAGAGGAAAGGCGTGTTGTTCGAGCGCGAGAAGCTCACCGTACCCAGGCCAGGCAAGGCCGGGAATCCCGCGGTACGCGACCATAACTGTGTCGGCCCACAAGATCCTCCTTGGGTGATGCAGCTGACGTCGTAGATCCGATGGGCGAACTGAGAGCGCACGGCAGCATAGTACTTGCTCCCTTCCTGCCACATCGCTACACCGTAGATCACCTCGCTGCTCAGTGCATTCATGACCCTGCGCGGTGCAGTCGGCGTACTGACGTCCCAGATCTCCATGCCGAAGATGGTGGACGCCGATGAGACGATGACGTAGTTGCCAACACCATGGACAAAGGAAGCCGTGTTACGGGTGCCGAGCTTGCCGAGGTAAACCCCGGGACACACCGTGGAGCCAGGCTGCCCTTCCGTGCAGCGCGAACTCAGGCTCTTGGCCGCATCCATGTCGTAGATCAGGACACCGCCACCTTCACCTTCCGCCGCTGCGAAGCCGTAGGCTCGGCCGCCGATCAGCGTTGTGTGCACCTGCTTGGCCTTGCGTGTCCGTGCATCAGGGCCGTGATCCTGGTAGACGATCGCCGGGGAATTCTTGTTGCTGGTGTTGAAGATGATCATACCTGTGCCGTTCTCTCCGACCAGCGCAGCGAGATCCGCTCGCCCCGGCGGAGAGTCCGCATGCTGGAAGGGAATGAATGCGTGGGCATCAGCGCCCCAGGTCAGATTCATCGAGTTGATGCCCACGTCCGCCTTGATTTCCGGCAGACCCGGATTGATGTTGGCATCCCAGATCTGGAATCTCTGAGAGGTTGCCACGAAAAGCCAACCGCTCTCGACGTCCACCGACTGGAAATAGGGGTTTGTCAGCCAGCTCGTGAACTCGGTGAAGCCCGTCGTATCGCGGACTCCCGGCAATTGCCCCTTATCCGTAGGCTGCAAGTCTCCCCAGAGCTGCGAGGGCACTCCGGAAGCCGGCGTATGGTTCGCCAGATAGCCATTGCACTGAGCGATCGCTGCAGGCGACGGCAACAGCGCGATGACCAACGCCGTGACCAGCAGGGGTGCGGGCCAAGCGCGGCCACCAGAGGAAGGTGCAGCCGAGGGTCGAGAGTAGAAAGGCATGAGTGGACAGCTCCTCGTCGATCGAATGTGCGGGTCGAGAGATCGTGTGGGGGTAGCTCTCGGCCCTCCGTGAGGCTTCAGCGTGCCGGCAGAGACAGACTTAGAGACGGGACATCCACGAGGCAACGGAAGCTCCATAGTGTCAGTCTCGAACGGCTATATGCTACTGTAGCAAAAACCAACAACGCCTTCAAGCTTGAAGAACGGCGATTTCGTGCGGCCCGGGCGCTGGCCTCTCTCGAGGAACCTCGAAGAGAGGATCTCAGCGCCATGCTTCAGTATGGCGCAACAGCAGATTCAGCGCAATGGCAACCGAACGGTCTCCAGAGCAAGCTGAACTCGTAGTTCTTTCAGTTGGGGAGGGGCAGTGCGGAAGAGGGGGAGGTATGTGGCGAGCAAACTCGGGAAGACAAAGGAAAAGGGCGGGCCGGGATGATCCCGGACCCACCCTCTTACTAGCACCCGAACCCCTGAGGTCAAGGGCCCCTCAGGAATTCAGATGCTCAGACCATGATCACGGGTTGATGGCACCCGGGACCGGAAGCAGGGTCTCGTTCGGGCCGGTGGTGACCGTGAAGGTCTTCGGGGTAACCACGCCACCGGTGATGTTGGCCAGAGCGCTGTCCAGGTGGACGCCCGGGTAGCCAACGGTGAACAGGCCAGCCGCCGAGTGGCTCACGCCAACCCAGCTCTGCTTGATCGGGTTGAACAGCGCACCGGTGATGGTGGTGTTCAGGTTCATGTAGAACCAACCGAAGTCGAAGACCGAACCGAACTCGGTGGCACCGGTGCGGTTGCTCTCCCACGGGCACGGCGTAACCGTGTCGAGGGTCGGCGGCGGCGAGAACGGGGTGTCCTCGACCACAATCGGGTTCTCGAATTCGTCGAAGATCACCAGCTGGGTCTGCGCCAGCGGGAACGGGCTCGGGGTGGTGCCGCACAGGAAGTAGGCACTCTCGTCACGGCCGGTGTCGCGCCAGCAGTAGATGTCCGAGTCGTCGTCGAAGGCACCCTCGGCGCCGCTGAAGTAGCGGACGGCCCAAGTGGTGGCCAGCGGCTCGCGGTTGTCGACGGCGGTGCCGGCGACGTAACGGCCGTAGAAGGTGTAGTCGTTGACAGCCCAGAAGCCGTTGCCGACGGAGTCGACGGCTTCGATGTGGATCAGGTTCTCACCGAAGGCGAAGGCGTTGGCCACGTCGACCAGGAACCAGTCGCCCCACAGGACGTTCTGGTTGCCAGCGGTACCGGTACCGGCATCCGCGAAGTAACCCGCGGTGCTCGGGAAGTCGGTCGAGCAGTTGTTGACCACGTCAACGGTGAGGTAACCGACGTAGGTGTCGGCATCCTGCGGCGTGCCGCCGCAGAGACCCGAGTTCAGGAAGCCGTTCGGGGCAGCCTGACCGTTGTGGACGTTCTGGATGTAGCTCAGCAGCGAGCTCGGGATGTTCGCCGGCAGCGGGAACACGCAGTTCGGGAACGCCGCATCGGCGAACGAGAAGTCACCAGGAGCCGCGCCGCTGACGTCGACCTGGGTCGCAGTCGACTGGTCGCGGTTCGGGCCGGTCACCGGGATCGCACCAGTGCTGAACAGGTCGTTCAGGTTGATGGTGATGACGTCGTAACCGGTCAGGTAGACGGTGAAGTCGAGGGTCGGACGCGACAGGTTGGTCCACAGGGTGACGTGGGCGACCTGCGGAGCGGCCGAGGCGTTGTTGATCGAGAACAGGGTGGTCACACCCGGGCTGACCTGGAAGTAGGGCAGCAGCAGGGTGGAAGCCGGGACGGCGTCAATGGCGCCGATCTCAGCAAACGCCTGACCACCGAGGCTCAGCAGAGCCACTAGCGCCATGCAAAGGGCGATCTTCTTCATTTCTGACAATCTCCTAGTTTGGGACCCGCGGTGTATTTGGCTCGAGCGAAGGAACCGAAGGCACTGTGCCCTCATCATCTGTTCGCCGCTCGGCCACGCTGGGTCCCGATGCTTTTTCTACTCAGCTAGCACTGTGTTTGTAGATCGCTTTGGATCTAGAGTAGAACATCACCTCCCGGTTAAAAGCTTGCTGTACTTCTGTACTTTTTGCAGCGTGATCACCTGGGGCGACCACTGTGTATCTTCGGTAGCTAACCAACGCCTCAGTGCGGGTAGAACCTCTAAGCTAGTAGAGCAATCCACACCAAATCCTGTCGGTCTGGCTAAGCCTCTCCAAACTATAGGCAGCATTCCTGCTCCCTGTCAAGGGGCTGTACCCATTCCGGCCGCCTCTGAGACCGCGCCGCCAGCATGTCCCTCGACGTGCCCGAGCTGCGGAGTCCAGGCGCGCAGAGCGCCGAAACTCTGGCAACGGTTTTGCAAGCCGGGAATCGGCAAGGTGGAGCCTTCACCGGACCAGGAAGCTACGACCTCGTCGCGGCCGTCGGCATTGAGGTCTCGCAACATGACGTGATAGCCGCGGCACCCGTTGCCGAGTCCCTCGAGCTCAGGCGACTTTTCTTGCGTGAAGTTGCCAGCACCGTCGCCCAGGAACAGCCAGATATCTCCAGCACCATCGAGTGCCGCAAGATCCATGTGACCGTCACCATCGACATCTCCCGCATCCAGGCTCCAGAAGCTGCGCCGCCCCTCGTCGAAGGCCAGGGTCTTGCGGTGCCAGCCGTCTTCTTTGGACAGCAGCAACTCGACAGCCGATCGCCACACCTTGCTCTCCCAGCTCGCGAAGCCGACAGCCAGATCATCACGGCCATCCCCGTCGAAGTCGGCCAACTCGACAGACTGCAGGTAGGAGCGCGGCCGAAGACCTTCGGGCGCTTCCGTGACCCAGGAGGCATCCCCCTGCCCGAGGCGCAGGATGTCGCGCCGCCCCAGCAGGAGAGACGCTGTCACCAGGTCGGCATGACCATCGCCATTGATGTCACCGACAGCCAGCGAGTCTCCGAAGACATTGCCGTGCGTCACCCCCTTCGCCAGGCGCTCCCAGGTGCCGTCGCCCTCGTTCAGGTAGATGACCGCACCGTAGCTCTCGACGCGGCTCGTGGGGCCAGCGCCTCCGCTGATCCGAATCGTCGGTCGTGGGCCCTCACCGGAAGCCAGCAGATCGAGTCGTCCATCACCATTCCAGTCGGCGACTTCGATGGCGCGCGAGGAAAATCCGGAGTCCGAGCCGCCGCGGCCAGGCACGACCAAGTCAACGCCTTCGCTCCAGGGCACGAAACGGCCGGGTTGCTGCTGGATGACGACCAACAGGCCACGCAGATGGAAGCCGAACGCGAGATCCATGAGGCCATCGCCATTGAAGTCCCCGGCAGCAGCATCGCCATAGTCATAGGGCGCCAGCGGAAAGCGAGCCTCTTGCCAAACTCGCCAATTCCCCTGGCCGTCACCGAGGAAAATCACCGGCCGCGGACCGCTCTTGCGCGCCGGACCGTGAACGATGTCGAGGAAGCCGTCACCGTTGACGTCGGCAATGTCGAAGCCATTGCGCCAGCGACCTTCTTTGGGCAGACCGGCATCGAAGGCCTTCATCACCAGACGATCACCTTGTGCGACCTCAGGTTGATACAAGGCGTTGATACGTAGACGCTCTTGCTCTTCCTCCTGCGCCCGCTCTTCGGCAGTGATCGGCTCCGGCATCTCGATCGTCCGGTACACGCGCACGTAGAAGTTCTCGTCATCCTGGTCGTCGACCTTGAAAACGTACCAGTGCTGGTATCGAATGTGGTCGGCATCGACCCACGAGAAAGTGCCGTCGACCTTCTTCAGGGGTGCCAGGAAGTACTCACGTCCGTCCTCGGCCTTGAGCCACTTTCCGTCAGCCGGCTCCAGGGAACCCAGATCGTCCATGGGATCGTACGCGTCCAACTGATCTGCCACTCGCTCGTCGGCCAGCTGCTGTGCTTGCTCCAGAGTCATGCTCGGTCCCGGGGACGAACCCTGCGCCAGGACGGTCACGGGCGCGATGACGATGCTCAGGAACACCAGTACCGCGAACTGCGCGGCTCTCAGCGGCAACGGGAAGGACCACCGGTGGGCACCGGCGAGGTGGGTCTGCATTGGGAAGGCCTCCTTGGGCGAGTTGTCCGTCGACGGGGTGCGTGGGCTCTGGTTCCGACCGCCTGGATCTGGGGTTCTAGATCTCGTCGACGAAGCGTGGTTTCAGGCGGCGGAACAGCCCCACGCCGAATCCTAACAACAGCAAGGCGGAGAACGCCAGCATCCAGGTGCCCGGCACCCAGGCTGGACCGTCGGCGAGAAAGGCGACGCGATAGATCTCCACCAGGCTGGTCAAGGGGTTGAGCTCGATCCATACCTGGTACTCGACGGGAACGAAACTCATCGGATAGACGATCGGTGTCAGGTAAAACCACGTGTTGAGCATGAGTCCGAGTCCCTGGGCCATGTCGCGAAAGTAGACGTGCACACACGCCAGCAGCATCGCGACCCCCAAGGTCAGCGCAACCTGCAGCGGGATCGCCACCAGCAGCATGGGCAGGCCGGCCCCCGGCAGGTGACCGGTAGCTGCCAGCACGCCGACGAAGACCAGCGCCGCAATGCCCTGATGCAGCAGTGCCGTCAAGACGACGGCCAGGACCAACAGTTCGGCCGGAAACCGCATCTTCTTGACCAGACTCGCATTGTCTGTGATCGCCACGGTGCCGCGGCTGATGCCTTCGTGCATGGCCGTCCACGGCAGCAGGCCGCAGAACAAGAAGACGGCGAAGGAGTCCGTCCGCTCTCCCAACAACGACATCTTCATCACCGTCGAGAAGACAAAGGTGAAGAGCACCAGCAGCCACAAGGGCTGGGCGAAAGACCACAGGAACCCGAACAGGGATCCTGCATAGCGGGCCTGGAAATCCCGGCGCACCATTTCACGAAGCAGGAATAGGTACTGACTCATCGTCTTTGACTCGGGCCTTCGCCCCTAGGCGGCGCACTATACCCCGAGAAAGCTGCTCGGGAGTGAGTCGAGAAACACATGGCAGTGCAGCATAGCAGGCAGACGCATGAGCGACTACCGAAAACGGCTCTCTTTCCGCGAGAATCCCGCTGAATCCCATTCGCTTGTGGTGACCGGCCGGAAGATCCGCTATATGGTGTAGCGCTTGCATTCGATGTCTCGCCAGCATACAGTAAGGCCCATCCTAGCGAAGCAACCTTCGCGTCCGCTTTCCTGATTCGCTTCCCCCCCTGCGAGTCCTCCCAGGAGTCCAGCAGCATGAGTCAGAGAGTTCTACGTAGCCCTTCGCATCTTCTTGCCTGTTCCACCTGCCTCGAGTCTGTCGAGTCTCGAGACCGTACGAGGGGTGCGACCCCAACACCAGATCTCCACAGCTTGGCCAGTGCCGGCAGCTTGGCCAGTGCCGGCAGCTTGGCCAGTGCTGGCTTGATCTGCTGTCTCACCCTGCTGCTCTGGAGCCCGGCCCGCCCCCTGCACGCAGGCACCTGTGCTGCCTTGGCTTGCCAGGGTTATTCCAGCTGTCACGCTCCCGCCTCGCCGCCCCCAGCGTCGCTCTGGGGCCTGTTGGAGCCGGTCGATACCGGCTCTCTACCAGCCGAACGAGACAACACGGATTTCCAGGAGTACTCGAGCTGGGAGACCAACCCGTACTGGCAATCCCTCGACGTCGAGGGCGGCTGGATGTTCACTGCCGCCAGCCAGCGTTTCCAGACTTGGGAGCTCTCGTCGATCACGGGCCTGCCGATACGGCACGGCGACCTCGGTCTCTCCGCGATGAGCTTGACGTGGGGTGCCGACGCCCACGCTTTTCTGCCATTCCAGGACGTTGACGCTCCTCCCGGTGTCACAGACGTCGTTGCCATGTCCGGCAACAACGGTGTCGGCCTGGTCGTCTTCGATACCAGTGACAAGCGACGGCCATCGGTTCTGTACCAGGACCACGGACCGGGAAACCCACCGCTACGGGAAGCCAAGGGCGTCTATGCCTCGACGATCAACGCTCGCCACTACGCCTTCGTCGCCGCCGGCGGCATCGGCGGCGGTCTCCATGCCTACGACCTGTCGGCCGCGCAGCAACTGAACAACCGCTGCACAGAGGGGCAACCCGGCACGACGCGCTGCGCCGGCGTCTACCTCCGGCAGCTGGGCAACCGCACCAAGACACAATTCGTCGACGGCGTCGCCGACCTGCTGGTGGTCAGCTCCGGCACCGACCCGTACGGCTTCGAGATCTACGACCTGCGCAACCCGGCCAATTGGGGTGCTCAACCACCGCAGCTACGCATGGAAGGGCTGACCTCGGAGACCGTCTTCGGCGTCGCCATGTGGCAAGAGCAGGATGCCGGCACCACGATGACCTACCTCGCCGTGCGTACGCTGACGCAGGGTCGCATTTACGACGTCTCGTGCGTCGAAGACGGCTACTGCCAGCTTGGCGCGCCGGTGAGCAGCTTCAACCTACCGTTCGCTATCCCGTCCACGGTGACCTTCTCGCGCAGCGGCAACACACCCTTCCTCTACTTCGCCCATGGCACCGAACAGCCGTGCTCTCCGGTGGGCGGTCGCGAACACCTGTTCAACGTCGAGAACCCGGCCGCGCCGGCCGACATCTCGCCGACCTTCGAGGTCAACATCCAGGGTGAGAACGTCAGCTACTGGGAGTGGTACAACAAGGGTGCCGGTAGCGTCCACGGCTTCAACCACATGCAGCCGCGGGTCGGCAAATTCGCGGGCGACTACTTCTATCGCGCCGCCAAGGGCATCCTTGATGTGCACCGCCGCACCGGCGGTTCAGCGCCGAGCCCAGACTTCAGCTGGAGCCCGAGCCAGATCTACCCCGGGACCAACGTCAGCTTCACCGACCTGAGCACCGGCGGAGCCAACAGCTGGGGCTGGACCTTCGACCCCGATGGCTCGCCCGGCTCGTCGACCACCCGCCATCCGAGCGGCATCAGCTTCCCGACGCCGGGCACCAAGAGCGTGACACTCGAAGCGAGCAACGACTTCGGCCCCGACTCGCTGACCCAGAATCTGACGGTATTGTCACCCGACGTACAGGCCGGCAGCGTCAGCGTCTCACCCAACCCAGCCTTGTTGTGTCAGCCGGTGACCTTCACCGCGACCGGCTTCACCGGGCAGCCGACGCTGAGCTACGACTGGGACCTGCGCGATGGCAGCAACAGCCAGGTCGCCGGAGCTGTCGCCAACGGCAACCAGCTGACCTGGGACACGACCGGAGCAGACACTGGCACCACCTATACCGCCACCGTCACCGTCAGCAACGGCGTCCCCAGCAATGACAATGCCACGAGCGCTCCGCTGGTCATCACACCACTGCCGGCGCTCCCCGCGGCGGGCAGCTTCGTGCCCACCTACGACGGCGCCCCCGACCCCATCTTCGAGGGCGACCCGGTCCAGTTCCGTGTCACCGCTAGCGGCGCCACCAGCTGGCGGTGGGACTTCGGCGCTGGCTTCGGCGCCTGGAGCGACGACCCCGTCAACGGCCCGGCACCGCAACACACCTTCACCTCGCCCGGCCCGCACAGTGTCCGCGTCGAGGTCGACAACTGCGGGCCGGACAGCCCCATCTCGAGTGCGACGCTACAGCTCGACATCCAGGGCGAGCCGCCGAGGGTCGATAGCTTCCAGGTGACCGGCGGCGCCTTCTGCTCCGGTCTCGGCTGCTCCGCCGACGTCGGCATCGAGCTGACCTTTGGCCAGACCTTCTCGGGCGCCAACCCGGACTTTTACGAGTATGACTGGGACGGCAACGGCACCTTCGAAGAAAGCAGCCTCAACCCAGTCTCTACACATACCTACGAAGCGAATGGCAGCTACCAACCATGGGTACGAGTCCGCACGGACTTCGCCAGCGACTCGCTGCAGCTAGGCGCACCGATCAGCCTGGGCGGCGGTAGCGATATCGATCCGCCGGCAACACCGGGAAACCCGGCTGCCATGACCGTGCCAGGCAATGTCGAAGTCACCTGGGACACCGTCGCCGGTGCGACCGGCTACAACGTCTACCGAGCACTCGGCCCGCTGGCCGCCGGCAACACCTACGGCGTGGTCGGCAACCTCGGCAACACCGGCAGCTACACGGACAACACGGCTGCCGACGGCGTCGAATACTGCTACCAGATCACCGCCGTCAACAACGGCGGCGAAAGCGCACCAACAGCCGCGACCTGCAGCACTGTCGAGCCCCTGGACAGCATCTTCGGCGACGACTTCGAAGCCAACAGCCTGGATGCCTGGGCCGTTTTCAACTGAGGCCAAAGATCGCATGGAGCGCCCCGATCGGCCCCGGTTGACAGCTAGGTTACAGGAGCATATCCTCCTATGGTCTGCAACCATTGACACGCGGGTCGCCTTCAACCCGTCGACAGCGAGCAAGAAGAGGCCACCGAACGTCGCAAGACCGCCGGATCTAGGTCCGCGAGTCAGCTACAGCATCAAGGAACCGCGAGAGAAGCTATGGCCAACCCCAGCAAGATGAGACACGTGCAACTGGTCGGACAAAAAATCCGGGAACTGCGCAAGCAGCGTAAGCTCACCCAGACCGAAGTCGCGGCCCGGATCGGCATCCAGCAAAGCGACCTGTCGCGCATGGAGAAGGGTGAATACCGCGTCAGCCTGGACACCCTCTTCCGTATTCTCGCCGAGTTCAACATGAGCATGGCCGAGTTCTTCGACGAGATGAGTCGCGAGAGCTTCTCGCCACGCGACGTCAGCCTTGTGCGACAGTTCAACTCCCTGGAGCCCGACGACCAGCAGGAAGTTCAGAGCTTCATCGCCTTCAAGCGAGCACAGCAGAAGAGTCCGGCACAAGCAGCCCGAAAATCGTCATAGCGCAACGACCATCTCGGGACAAGCTACGCGCGGCGTGACATACTCACGCTCAACACTTGCCGCTATAGCTTCGGCACCGCCGCCGGACCCCGGCGTATCCAGACAAGGATGGGTTCGAGACACCGAGAGCGCCTGATATCTATGAGTAACGTCATCTACCTGCACGACCGGAAGAAGTCCACTCCGGAACCAGCACCGGCTACCCACGCGGCCACGGCGGTCGCTGCCGACACCTCGGCAACGAACTTCCGCCGCGACCTCGACCCCAGAGCCCGCTACGAGATGCTGCGTCAGCGAGGTGTCGACGAACTTCACGACGGCCGCCTGGACGTCGCCTACGAGTACTTCGACCAGGCCTACTCGGTTGCCTGCGACCTTGCCGACGACTGCCTGTGCGACCGTGCCTTCTGCAACCGCGCAGCGGTAGCCATCGAGATCGGCTCTCCCGGAGATAGCCTCGAACCCTTGCGGCAGATCTTGACCCTGCATCGCGATGTCGAGAACAGCGGTCTGGCCGCCTACAACATCGCCCAGATCTACCAGCTGAAGAAAGACTTCAAGAAGGGCCTCTTCTACGCCCGCATCGCGCGCAACCTATTCGTCCAATTGGGCAGGAACGAGCGCCTTGCCGCTGGCTACAACCGTATCGGCAACCTTCTGCTTGCCGACAGCTACTTCGACGAAGCCGTCGCTGAGTACGAAAAAGCGCTTGAGCTCTTCGAACCGGGGCCCAGCATCCAGCGGGCGATTCTGATCGAGAACCTGGGCTACTGCAGAGTGGTGCAGGGACGCTGCGACGAGGGCTTTCACCTGCTCTTCGAGAGTCTGCGCTCGTTGCGGCGCCTCGGCGGACATGGCTTCGCGGTCTACCCGCACCTGAGCTTGTGCTACGCCTACATCGAACGCGCGAGGCCACGCCACGCCCTGCGCCACGGTATGCGCGCTCTCGCCTTGGCCACCACGTTCCGAAACCAGGATTGCACGAAGTACGCCTACTACTTGCTCGCTCAAGCTGCACAACTGGAAGGCGACCCCGTCGCTGCCCGCGACTACCTGGTCCAGCTGCAGAGTGAGTTCTACCCGCAATCACCCGAGATCGTCGACTTCCTGATGGTGGTCGATGTTCGTCAAGTGATCAACATCAAGGCTTGACCATGCGTATCCGGATCTCAGCCCTCCTTTGCTCGCTGCTGCTGATCACCACCGGCGCTCTGGCCGCGGATCGCGACGAACGCGCGTCCGTGCTGGGCAACGAGGGAGAACTCTACCGGGCTGAAGCTGGAACCTACGGCGACCTCTTCCCAACCGGGACCGAGACCGCTCCCGAGAGCCGGGTCCTGGCACTCGACGTCACCCACCCGCTGACGGGTACCGAGCGCTTCTTGATTCCCGGGACCGCAGACTCCAATGGCGACTTCGAGGGCCGTCCGTCACTCTTCTTCGACGACGGCTCGAGCACGCTCTTCTTGGTTTGGGAGAGTACCCGCAATCAGATCCACCCCTACCTGCAAATCACCAGCTGGCAGCACGGGAACTGGAGTGATCCGCTCGTCATTTGGAGCAATGCCTTCGCCCTCAAGGGCTCGGCCAATCTCGCCGTCACTCGGGACGCCTACAACCTGATCGCAGCAGATCAGAGCGAGACGGTCATCTCGCGTACCGTTCTCCACCTGATCTGGTGGGAAGATGCCGTCGGTGGCACAGACGTCCTGTATGCCCCCATTGTGCTCCAAGATGGAAAGTACTCGCAGAGCCAACCGGACATCCTGAGACTCAACGACTTTGTCGACTCCGAGAACGGCAGCATTGCTCCACTTTCCCTGGTCCACGCTCCAGCCATTCAGCCCGGCCGCGACCATCGCTCGGTTTTGGCAACGTTCACCGACCAGCTGACGGGCCGTCTGTCCACCCTGGAGATCACCGTCCTTCCAGGTGAGCTGAACAGTCTGGCAGACAAGATCCGCGGAGAAATCATCGAGATTGGCGAACGTGAGTTCGAGCCGGCCAATCCTTGGCCCTTTGCCGACAAGATTCGCGGCGAGATCATCGAAATCGGTGCCCGTTTGAACCGGCAGAACCTGACCTTCCTGGCGGACAAGATCCGCGGAGAGATCATCGAGATCGGCTCCCGTTACAGCCGCGATCAGGTAAGCGAGCTGGCGGCACGCATCCGCGGAGAAATCATCGAGATCGGTTCGAAGATCTTCGGCGCCGAACACATCCGGCTCTACGAAACTGGTGAGAATCGAAACACCGTCGAAACCACTGCCTGGTTCGATGGCCTAGAAACGCGTCACCAGCTTACATTCCACACCGCTTCGAGCCGCCTCGCGCCTGCTGGCGGGCAGACTCCTGCTCTCGTCTACTCCTCACGCAGTGGCGAACATGCCCTGCTGGCCTGGGACTATGGCGACGATTGGATCTTCTACCAAGAGAGCACAGACGAGGACAACTGGAGCGAGCCACGTGCTCTCGCGCTGGGCAACCACCTGTCCCGCGAGCGAGCTCTCGAAGTGCTCACACAACGCATCGAGAACCGCTAGACGTCGATGGCGCGTCCTCGCGCCGCCAAGTTTGCAGCCTGGTAGGTGACAGCCCGCCAGGCTTTGTGCGTTCTGGCCGGTTCGCGCCTACGCTGCATAGCGGTATCATTGGACGCATGGCGATGCGCATCTTCCTCCTTCACGGCATGGCACGCACAGCAGCGTCAATGGTGCTGCTCAGCTGGCGACTCCGGCGGGCGGGCTACGCAACCACCGCGTTCGGATACCACACCGTCGTCGAAGACCTGGAGGCCATGTCCGCGCGCTTGGTGACGACCATCCGACGCAAGCTGGAAGGCGACGGGACTCCGGACGGACCCTACGCCATCATCGGTCACTCGCTGGGTTGCATCATCACACGTCAGGCCCTACCTGAGCTGCCACCCGGCTGCAGCCATTTCGTGATGCTGGCGCCCCCCAACCAGCCACCGATCCTGGCACGGAAGTTCAAGCGCAACCTTCTCTTCCGGGCCCTGACGCGCGATGCCGGACGCAAGCTAGCAGATCCAAGTTTCTATGACCAGTTGCCGGAACCGTCAGAAATCCCCACTTTGATCATCGCCGGGACCGCCGGACCCAGCGCTCGCTGGCTACCGTTCCAGGGCGAAATCAACGACGGCATCGTCAGCCTGCCCGAGACTCGGCTCGATGGCCTACCGCGCATCCAGGTCGGCGGTATTCACAGCTTCCTGATGAACCGCCGGGACGTCCTCGACCACATCCTCGAGTTCTTGCGACAAGATCGTCCTCCGTCCCCGAACCCGCCCACCACGGCCAGCCCACCGTCAAGCGTGGCTCCCGCCTCTGCCACTTCCCTCCACTAGCCCCATCCCGGAACGCAGGCTTCACGCGACACCAGGTGACAGCCAGTGGGTGGAGTGGTAGGCTTGGACTCTGATTTCTCATTACAGTCGTCTCGCAGACAAGAACTCCCCCCAGACTCAAAGTACGATCCCGGCCCCTCGTGGAGGTTCGCATGAAGTCGAAGCCCATCCATCCGCGCATGCGCAATGGCGCCCTGGCGATAATACTGCTTGCTCACATTCTCACCCTGCAAGCGTTCGCCACGTCTGCGCCCCCCCACACGGACGGGCCTCGGGAGATGCCGTTCGAGATTCGGCTGCCACCTGGAGAGGACGCGCCGGTACCCGTCTTGCTGCACTTGGCGGATCCACGACCCGATGTCGCACCCATGGCTCCTGTACCTGCGAACGCTCCACTGCGCAGCGTCCTCAAGGGGCAACCGAAAGCCTGGCGCATGTGGGTCGAGGCGGAGGGCTATTGGAGCCCGGCCCAGATGACTCCCGCCATCAGCCAGAGCGAGACGACGCTCTTCCAACTCTACCCGACAGGCCGGTTGCAAGGCCGTGTACAAGTACCAGCCGAAGAGACGCCGCCAGAACGCTTGACCGTCCGCTTCGAGCAAGCGGCAGACGCGCCGGCCACGCCCTTGACCATCCCCAGAGATCAGGTCGAGTGTCCGATCGCCCGCGATGGGCGCTTTCTGTGCACCGTACCTGCAGGCACGCTGGATCTCCGGTTGCGCGCCCGCGGCTTCGCCTCCACCTACAGCTGGAGCACGACCATCAGCCGCGAACGCGCCACCTCGCTCGGCATCCTGCAGCTCCAGCGTGGCGGCTCGGTGGTGGGCCGGGTCGAGTTGACACTCGATGACACACCTCCGACTCCCTCGCTCGCCGGTACCACGATCGAGATTCAACCCGTGCAAGCCAGCCGTCCGGACACCCGGCAAGCCGGTGAGCGCCTGCAGCGCATGCAGCAGCGGGTCGAAGCCGACAACCGAGGTTTCTTCCACATCACCGGCCTGTCGCCTGGGCTCTACGAACTGCGTGCACGCCGGGAGGGCGTCGGCGAAGCGATGTACCCACCGCTGCAGGTGCACGAGAACGCGGAAACGGCCCTTACCCGTCCATTGAGGCTGCAGCCTCCCGTTCGTCTACAACTCACGGTGCATCCACCGGTCGACCCACTGCAGAGGCGCTGGCGTGCCGAGATCCTCGATCCGGACCGCACGGGCGCCGCACTGCGACGGGCCAGCACGGGAACTGTCACGGAAGACGGGCTCTGGACCTCCGGTGACCTGCTGCACAAACCATACATCCTGCTGCTGGTCGACGACGACGGCAATCGCTGGTGGCATGAGCGCTTTCATCCCGGCCAACAGCGACAGCTGGACTTGCGCTTGCAGATCGTACCCGTCGAGGGTTCAGTGACGCTCGAGGGTGAGCCCCTCGCGGACGCCACCCTGTGGTTCGGTGGCCGCAACGGCCTCCGTAGTCTGCGTGCGCTGGCAGACCAGGAAGGTCACTTCAGCACCCTGCTGCCCGCCGAGGGCGAATGGAAAGTCGACCTTGCGACCCTCGCTCCACGCCTCGACCGCCGACTGCCCGCGATCGACATCGATGCTGGCGAGAAGGGCTGGGCCGAGGTCGAGATCGCGTTGCGCGACTTCTCCCTGCGCGGTGAGGTGCGCGACAACCAGGGTGATCCCGTCCGAGCGATGCTGCTCCTGGTCGGCGCCAGCAACGGCACGCGACCGATCCAGGCCTGGAGCGAGACGGACGGCACCTTCACCTTCCGGGGCCTCGATCCGGGACTCTACGAGATCCAGGCCTACGCCTCCAGCGGCGCCATTTCCTCCGATCGTCAACGGGCCGAGCTAGACGACAACGGCGCCAGCCCTTACCTGACGCTCCACCTGGGCGAGGCCGAGACCTTCGTCGGCAGCATTGTCTCGACGTTCGGCCCGGTCCCTGGCGCCGCCGTCTTCGCCATGCCGTTGCGCGCTGGCGAGACGATCGCGGTGCTCCAGCCGCAGGCACAGAGCGACGCCAACGGCCGTTTCAGCCTGTCACTGCCGCCCACGACGGATGCCCTCGACCTGATCGTGGCGCCGCCTGGCTACGCGTTGAGTACCCATCGAATCTCCACCGTCGCGGCACAGAAGGGAGAGACGGCGACGATCCCAGTACACCGCCAGGGTGGCACCCTGGTGCTGGAACTCGCCCCGGGGCAGACTCTCAGCGACCTGTACCGGATCGCCACGCTGCACCGCGAAGGTGTCCGTCTCGACGCTGCGACGCTCCTGCGCTGGCGCAACACCTACAGCCCATCCGGCTATGCCTCGGGATCGGCGTCCACGGACACCGATCCGTGGGCCACCCGCATCCCCATGCTCGCCTTCGGCACCTACACCGTCTGCCGGCGCGGTGCCGACCGAGACTGCGTCTCGGGCTACTTGCCACCTGGCGGCGAGCTCATCCTATCCCTGGCGACAACCAGCCCGGAGGCCGAAGCGGCCGCACCGGCGATGGCGTCTGCCGTCTCTTCTCTATCCCGGAGGTAACCATGCTCCAAGCCCTTGCCTTGACGTTCCACCTCGCCCTGGCTCCGTTCACGACCGCAGCATGCCAAGATTGCGGCCGCGTCATGATTCCCCCTTTCGACCCTATCGATGCCAGCACCCTGTGTGGCATCTGTATCTACGACTTCGGCAATGCCGTCGAGTGCTTCGAACTGGACAACTGCGAAGGCTGCGGCGCCTTCAACCCCGGCGAGTGCACCGCCTAACCTAGCGCTGGTATCGATAGTGGCAGCCCTTCGCAAGCTGTCTATCACCTGATCATCCATGCCGTACCCGGGGCGCACCTCACAACTGCACCCCGGGTGCTTTCATGTGTGTCGTGTTCTGCAACTTTGAGAGACTCTCCTATGCCCTGGAAGCAACGTGCTCTTGAACTCACATTCCTCATTCTCTTTTTTCTATCCTTCTCTCATATTCACAACACTACTACCTCAAGCCCGCTCTCGCTGCTTGTACTTTCGGTTCCGGAATCTCTCTCCCTAACTGAACTTCAACCCGGAGTGGAGATAATTGGCTGGCGCTTCAACAACACCGACACGTTCCTTGTCAGTCCCTTTGACTGGTATCTCTACCTTGATGAATGGGCTCCCCGGGGTGCACAAGTACTGGTTCTTCCAACTAAGGACCGTAGGACGCCTCTCCCTATCGACTTACCCCATGCGGTCCGCTTATCTCTAGAACCGGTACCTCGCTTTGGCAACAGCCCCAAACTCAGCCCCTCAAGCATCCTTGACTTCCTAGCAAGCGAGAGCACGGACTGTAATTCTATTAGTCCGATTCTCGCCGACCTCTCTAGATTTCCTCGCCGTAGTGACTCATTCGCTTTTCTCCTACTGCAAGCTGCCCTGAGAGCATGGAAGCTAGAATGCACCGCAGCAGTAGAAAACCTCGTCAGGCTCGCAAGCTCTAACGCGATCACACCACATGCCAGACAATACTTGAAGCTGACGCTTGGTCGCTTGTATATCGCCCAGTATAAGACCGCCGAAGCCCGAGACATCTTCGAACAGGCTCTCAGCGATGCGAGCAACACAAGCCTAGCGACAGCTCGCCTGAACTACTATCTCGCCGATCTTGCCTGGTTAGCAGAGGATCTACCTGCCGCCGAGTCCTACGCTCATGTTGCATACAGCCAAGTATCGGCGATAGCACCAACCTCATCTTTCTTAGGTGACGTCGTCTTCTTGCAGGGCAATCTCGCGCTCGCCCAGCATAACCTCGTCACAGCGCAGGACCTATACCAAAGCGCCTTGCTACTCCATGATCACTCTCAAGCACCTTGCAAGACACGAGTTGACATCCTGACAAACCTCGCTATTAGCTATAGCAATCAGAGTGACAATTCCAATGCCACAGCTACCTACGAAAGCGCACTCAGGATCGCACAGTCGATTGGAACCCGTGCGTCCACACAAGCACGTATTGCTCACAATTACGCGGTCACCTCAGCTACTTCGGGCGATCTACATGCAGCACAGGAAAAGTATTCACTTGCAATCAGGTTAACTCCCACGTCATCAGTAGACGCTAAAATACATCTCCTCAGAACCCTGATCGGCTCAATTTCCGTCGAGGTAGCTCTCGGCAATTTGCAGACTGCTCAGCAGCAACTCACACAAGCAAGAGAGATCGCGAACGAGGCCACCATACCAACGTTACTCTTAGCGCACCTGTCCTCGGCAACTGCGCGATTTGCCGCAGAGACCGGCGAGTTCAACAAAGCCTTGGGGCCTTCAGGGGATGCGCTAGAAACTTTTCTTGCATATGAAGAATGGACGGGTGTGATTCAGGCAATCAACATTGCTCTCCCTAGCACACTCGCCACCGGAGATCGGGACAGAGCGACAGACTTCGCCGAGCTCCTGCAAACGCTTCTTCGAGAGCAAGATCTACGCCCCTCTCTGAGAGGACTTGCTCTCCGAAACCTAGGAGACTACGAAGCCAGATGGGGAAACTACCTAGACGCAGAGCGTTTCTACACCGAGGCACTCGACCAATTCGAGGGAACTCCAGGTAGCTCTCTCAACTCAGCAGCGGTACTAAATAATCTTGGTTTAATGCTCACTGAGCTTGGTCGGCCTCAAGAGTCCCTTGTACCGTTAATAAGAGCGCTTAGACTCACGAAACAAAGCTCCCCCGAGGGCCTATTAGCTACTGGAATTCTCAATCATCTTGGCAATAGTCTACGCGAACTTGGACGACTTGCTGAAGCCGAAGCGATGTACCAGCAAGCAGCATTTATCCGCTATCGAAAGACCCCAAACAGTCCACTTCTCGCATCTCTTCTAAACAATATCGCTTTACTCCATGAGTTCCGTGGCGACTACGCAATGGCCCTTCGCTATCACAACCAAGCCCTCAACATTCGCAACACCCATGATAACCCCATTGATATCGCAACCAGCATGGCCAATCTTGGGATTACCTACTATTCACTTGGTGATTATCCTAAGGCAGAGCTACTCCTGACACAGGCAGTAGAGATATTCAAGAATGCCAACGCTCCCCCTCCCTTTATCGCCACAACCCAATCAGCATTGGGCCTTGTGCAGGAAAAACTTGGTTCAACCGAAGCGGCCATCGCAACATTACAAGAGAGTCTCAATCTCATTGAGTCAAGAGAGTATGGGTTGTTCAGCAGAGTGGAACAAACACTCCAACTCGGAGTCTTGTCTCTTATGAAAGGCCATCTCGGCCACGCGGACAAGTTCCTCTCAGATGCCCTGGCCTATTGTGAGCAAGAGAAGGCAGGAAGTGCAGTCCGAGTATCAATCTTAGCGAACCTTGCGGAGCTTCGATTTCTTCAGAATAGAAAGCCTGAGTTTCTGGCCCTGGCTCATCTATTACTTAGCGCGATTTCTCAGGACTCATTTAGCTCTTCTCCTGCCTTTAGTCAGAACTCCCCCCCTTGGGTCAGAGGCGAAGATCTCAGGCAACTAGCACACCGCGTCCTTGGTACCGGGGACTTCAAACTCGGCTTTAGGATCATTGAAACTCTTAAATCCAATCGCTTCCTTCATCGCCTCAGTCGTCGACTGGAGCGTGGTCCTTCTGACAGATTGACTCAAGGCCATAAACACTTGAGAAGCTTACAGGATCGCCTTCTCTTGATGGAATCGTCAGCCACCGAAGATCACGCTTTGATACTTGAGAGCGCTCAAGAAGCCTTACAGATGGAACTACTATCTTCCGACACGAATGTCAGCCACACAAGACTAGTGAGGGAAGAAACTACACTTGATTCAGAATCACTATTGGAGAACTTACAAGCAGCACTGGAACCAGATGAACTCTTTCTTAGCTACAGCGTGTCGAATGAGTCCATTCTGGTACTTTCGATCTCGGCGCATGAATATCAACATCGCGTGCTTTCAGTTAGTACCGGAGATCTCCAACAGCTCCTTGATACTTACCTTCAATCAATAATGAGAGCAAGGACACGCCAAGAACTAGACTCTCTATACAGAAACCGTAGCCAGAGACTGGTCAACAGTCTATTCAAACCAATTATAGATCCACTGCAGCAGGCCAAGAAAATCATCATAGCTCCTGATGATTTCTTATACAGAATTCCTTTCGCCGCTCTAGTCAACCCGCTGGAGCAACGCAGATCAGACGGCGCTTTAGTTCTCGATGATTGGTCCATCATAATCAGTCCTTCCGCTACTTTCTACACTGAGAAAACAATCTTACGATCGAGTCAGCACTCGCATCAGGATACTGTAGATCTCGTCTTGATTGGTGCCCCATCTCCACCGGAAGGCTCAACAGAGATCGCACACACCGGCGAGCCCCATCCTACTTACTCTAGGCTTCCACACGCTCGACGTGAGGTCTTAACAATTTTCGATCTCTACAGGAACGACAGTACAGTGGAACTTTTCGTGGGGCCCGAAGCATCCGAGTCGTATATGAAGGATCTACCTCATCACATCACAACCCTGCATGTTGCAAGCCATATGACGGCAGACTCCAACAGCCCCTACAAATCGGCTCTCGTCTTGAGCGAAAGTTTCGCTTCCGACTCGGACCTTCCAGAGAATGGCTACTTACAAGCATGGGAAATATATGACCATTTCGAACCGCACGCGGAGCTAGTTGTCCTTTCTGGCTGCTCATCAAGCATAGGACCAGACTATGATGGTGAAGGGCCACTCAGCTTAACCAAAGCCTTCCTATACACCGGCGCAAGCTCAGTCATAGCAAGTCTATGGAACGTCGAAGACCACTCTACGGCTGAGCTAATGATCGCCTTTCATCGCTCCCTTAGAAGCGGATATAGTTCAGGAGAGGCTCTGAGAATGGCGCAGCTCCAGATTCGAGATAGTTCACACACCAACTTGGCGCCTTACTATTGGGCATCATTTCAGATTTATGGCGTTGGGAAATAACTTCCGCCAGCCATAGAGGACTACAGAATCGTGTCTGCCAACTCATGCAGTAGCGTCCCGACATTAAGGCCGGAGACCCATGCCCGTTTTCTAAACTAGAGGCTCAGAAGCACGAACTCACCGTAGCCAGTCGAAGTACTTCGCCAGCCACGCCTTCTTCGACGGCGTCAGCTTCTGGCGGAACCAGGTATCACCGGCACGCTTCACCACCTCGGCCTGCGTCGGGTACGGGTGAATCGTGCCGGCGATCGCTGCCAGGCCGACCCGGTTCCGAATGGCCAGTGTCAGTTCGCTGATCACATCACCAGCGTGCTCGCCAACCATGGTAGCGCCCAGGATCTCGTCCTTGCCCCTCCGGTAGTGAACGCGCAGGAAACCCTCAGTCAAACCGTCCAGGATGGCACGGTCGTTGTCCTCGAGATCTATGGTGAGCGTCCCGACAGCATACCCTTGCTCCTCAGCTTGCGCGAGTGAAAGCCCCGTGTGGGCCACTTCCGGCGACGTGTAGGTGCACCAGGGCATGACCAAGTCACTGACTCTTGCGCGACCGAAGGGAAAGAGCGCATTGCGGATCACGATTCGCGCCATGGCATCGGCTGCGTGGGTGAACTGATAGCCACCGGCCACATCGCCCGCCGCGAAGATCCTGCTGTTCGTCGAACGCAGATGATCGTCGACCTCGACACCACGGCGCCCGACTGAGACGCCGGCGGCCTCCAAGCCCAGTCCGTCGACGTTCGGACGGCGCCCCGCGGCCACTAGAATGCGTGTACCGAGCACACTGGCCGACTCGGCCCTGCCCTGTGCGACGGCGGTCCGCCCGTTGCCCGAGCCACGGCTTCGGTAATGGACCCGAAAGCCGTCGGCCTCAGCCTCGACACGGTACGCCTCCACCGAGGTCTCGACGCACACACCATCGCGCACCAGAGCCCTTTGGGCCAGCGCCGAGGCGTCGGCATCGTCGCGAGGTAGCAGGCGCTCACCGCGCTGCAGCAGCGTCACGTCGCAGCCGAAGCGGGCGAAGCTCTGCGCCAGCTCGCAACCGATGGGACCACCGCCGAGGATCACCAGCGATGCCGGCAGCCGCGTCAACGAGAAGACCGTCTCGTTGGTCAGAGGCTGCGCCTCGGCCAGCCCGTCGATCGGCGGCAAGGCGGCACGCCCCCCGGTAGCCACCACCGCACGCCGGAAGTGCAGTCGCTGACCATCGACATCCACGGCATCCTCGGCCACGAAGCGACCTTCGCCGAGAAAGACGTCGACCCCGAGGTCGCGAAACCGGGCCGCACCGTCGACCGGACTGATGTCGGCCCGCAGCCGGCGCATGCGCTCCATGACCGCCGCGAAGTCCCCGCCACTGCCGGCGACCGGAGCTCCGAAGGCTGCACCGTTGCGCGCCGCATGCCAGGCCCGGGCGGCGCGGATGATCCCCTTCGACGGCACACACCCAACATTGAGGCAATCACCCCCCATCAGGTGCCGCTCGACCAACGCCACGCGGGCCCCCAGCCCCGCGGCGCCCGCCGCGCAGATCAGACCCGCCGTGCCGGCACCGACCACCACCAGGTGATAGCGCGGTGCCGGTTTCGGGTTCTGCCAATCCGGCGGATGTACGTGACCCAGCAGCCGTCGGTTGTGCTCGTCATCCGGTGGCAACTGACCCCAGGTCACCTCACCGCCCGCCGCTCGTTCCGCTCGCTGCTCAGACATCCGCCGCCTCCTCCAGCGCCCGCCGCGCGCGTCGCGTGACGAAGACCGTCACGATCACCGTTGCCAGCAAGCCGGCACCAACAAAGACCCAGAACTCGGCGCCGCGCGCGGAACCGTCATCGCTCACCGCCTGCGCCAGACTGCCGGCGGTGAAACCGTAGTAAACGTAGAGAAAAGTCCCCGGCAGCATACCCAGACACGCCGCCACGTAGTGCCCCAGCCGCACCCGCGTCAAGCCCAGCGCGTAGTTGAGCAAGTTGAACGGAAACACGGGCGACAATCGCAACAGCGTCACGACCTTCAAGCCATCCTTGCCCACCGCGCGGTCGATCGCCTCGAACCTCTGATGGCCTCGAATACGCTTCTCGACCCAGTCGCGCGCACCGTAGCGACTGACCAGGAAGGCTAGCGTCGCACCCAGCGTCGCTCCAATAAAGACGAAGCCCGTGCCCTGCCACAAACCAAAAATGGCCCCCGCCGCCAAGGTCAGTACCGAGCCCGGTACAAAGGCGACCGTCGCCACGGCGTAGCCAACGATGAAGGCCACCGGCCCCCAGAATCCCAAGCTCTTGACCCACTCGGCGAACTGCGGCAGATAGCCAGCTGCTTGTTTGCCCAACGTCAAGACTACGGCGACAACTACGACCATGCCGACCAGCAGACCGATAGTCTTTCCGTGGCCTCGGGTCTCCCGCTGTTCCTCAGAAGCTCCTCCGGCATCGCTCATGGCAGTCCTTTCTCGAACTCGGCATTCGTCTCGCGCGCGCTCCATGGCAGGTCTTGCCCACCTCGATGGACTTTACGCGGGCCGTGGCGGTTCGGCTCTCTCCCCCTAGCAACACCAGCATCGCCACCTATGCCTCGACACCAGTAGTGACATTCCAATTCAGCCTCATTGACCAAGAAACCTTGACACATCGATCCACAGGACGCACAATCCGCCTTATTGACACGAAAAACGCGCACACCATGCATTTTTCCGATATCACCCCTCAGCACCGCGATCCGCCACTCCCAAGGAGACCGTCATGACTCGCCAAGACATTCTCAGCGCTGCCGACGAGCACAACGTCCGTTTCCTGCGCCTCCAATTCACCGACATCATGGGCATCATCAAGAACGTCGAGCTGCCGCGCAGCCAGTTCGAGAAGGCCCTGGACGGACAGATCCTGTTCGACGGCTCGTCGATCCAAGGCTTCACCCGCATCGAAGAGTCGGACATGCTGCTCGTGCCCGACTACAACACCTTCAAGATCAACCCCTGGTCCAACGACGACGGCTCCAAGGTCGCGCGCATGATCTGCGACGTCTACCTGCCGGACGGCACCCCCTTTGCCGGCTGCCCGCGTTTGACGCTCAAGCGGCAGGTCGAGCGCGCGGCCAAACTCGGATACACCATGGTAGCCGGTCCCGAGGCCGAGTTCTTCCTCTTCCAGAAGGACGCGCAGGGTGAGGTGATCCTCGAAACCCACGACGTCGGCGGCTACTTCGACCTCACCCCGGTCGACCGAGGTGAGGAGTGCCGGCGCGACATCGTCATAGTGCTCGAATCGATCGGCTTCGAAGTCGAGGCGGCACACCACGAGGTGGCTCCCGGCCAGCACGAGATCGACTTCAAGTACGCCGATGCCGTCCACACCGCGGACAACGTCATCACCTTCCGCTGGGTGGTCAAGAAGGTCGCGCTCGATCACGGTCTGCACGCCAGCTTCATGCCCAAGCCGATCTTCGGCGTCAACGGCTCCGGCATGCACGTCCACCAGAGCCTGCTGACCACCAAGGGTGAGAACGCCTTCTACGGTGAGAACGACAAGTACCAGCTGTCCGACGTGGCGCTCAACTACATGGGTGGCATCCTCAAGCACGCCGGTGCCTTCGTCGCCATCACCAACCCGCTGGTCAACTCCTTCAAGCGTCTGGTGCCCGGCTTCGAGGCACCGATCAACATTGCCTGGTCGGAAAAGAACCGCAGCCCGTTGGTACGCGTCCCCGCCCGCCGTGGCATGTCCACCCGCTGCGAGGTGCGCATCCCCGACCCGGCCTGCAACCCCTACCTCGCCCTCGCCACCATGCTGGCCGCCGGTCTCGATGGCGTCGAGAACAAGATTGATGCCGGTGCCCCGGTCAACAAGAACATCTTCACTATGAGCCAGCGCGAGAAGCGCCGCCTGAAGATCGGCCAGCTGCCGGCAGACCTGAGTGAGGCGCTGGATGTCCTGGAGAAGAACAAGGTGATGCGCGACGCTCTTGGCGAGCACATCTTCGAGAACTACCTGGCCGCCAAGCGCCAGGAGTGGGCGGACTACATCTCGCACGTCCACCCGTGGGAGCAGGAGCGCTATCTGCGCGAGTATTGATCGCGCTCAGACATGCGGCCCTACTTGGCGTCGTACCAGGTAGGGCCGTCCCCGACATCCACCACCAGCGGTACCGCCAGCTGCGCCACGCCTTCCATCGCCTCGACGACCAGCGTCCGCGCCGTCTCCAGCTCCGCTTCCGGCACTTCCAGCATCAGTTCATCGTGGACGGTCAGCAGCAGCTGCGACGTCAAGCTCTCTTCGCGCAGACGCCGCTCGACCGCGATCAGCGCCAGCTTCATCAGGTCGGCAGCCGTGCCCTGGATGCGCGCGTTGATCGCCATGCGGCGCGCGTTCTCCCGCAAGTTCCAGTTGCGGCTCTTGATGTCCGGCAGCCAGCGGATACGACCGTACAGGGTCGTGACTTTGCGCTCTTCTTCGGCGCGCGCCAACGTCTCCTCGACGTACTTCTTGACGCCCGAGTACCGCTCCAGATAAGCGTCGATGAAGGTCTGCGCTTGCTTGCGCGGGATGCCGAGGTTCTGCGCCAGGCCGAAGGCACTGATGCCGTAGATGATGCCGAAGTTGATCGTCTTGGCGGCGCGGCGCTGTTCACCGCTGACCATCTCGGGCGCGATGCCGAAGACGTGAGCGGCAGTGGCGGCGTGAATGTCCTGGCCGGCGCGGAAGGCTTCCTGCAGTGCCTGCTCGTCGGCGATGTGGGCCAGCACGCGGAGCTCGATCTGGCTGTAGTCCGCGACCAGCAGACAATGCCCCTCCTTGGCGACGAAGGCCTTGCGGATACGCTGGCCCAGCTCTGTGCGCACCGGGATGTTCTGCAGATTCGGGTTGGCTGATGATAGACGCCCCGTTGCCGCCACGGCCTGATTGAAGCGCGTGTGCAGTCGGCCATCTTCGGCCACCAACAAGGGCAGAGCGTCGACGTAGGTCGACTTCAGTTTCGTGACCTCACGGTAGCGCAGCACGCGCTCCGGCATGTCGTAGCCCTGCGCCGCCAGCTGTTCCAGGATCTCGGCGCCGGTGGCGTAGGACTTCGTCTTGCGCGTGCGCTTGATCACCGGGTAACCGAGCTTCTCGAACAGGATGACCCCCAGCTGCTGGGGCGAGCCGATGTTGAATACCTCACCGGCCAGCTCGTAAATCTCGCGCTCCAGCGCGTCGACCTCCTTCTCCAGCTCGACGGACATGTCGGCCAGGAAGTCGGCATCGAGCTCGACGCCGCGCTCTTCCATGCCAAGCAGCACCGGCAGCAGCGGCACCTCCATGTCATAGTAGATGCGATCCTGGTGGGCCTCCTCGGCGCCCGCTTCGGCCAGCGGCAGAATGGCGTCCTCGGACGGCGGACGTGGACCCAGCTGCTTGCGCAGGAAGGGCTCCAACCGCCGCGCGACATCCAGCCGCTCTCCGGCGAAGGCCAGCAGCTTGCCACTGCCCAACGCTGGCAGCTCCTTCTTCACCCAGCCGGCGTCCTTGGCGTCGACCAGCGTGCGCTGTAGCCGCTCCAGGGCCAGCTCGGCTAGCGTATGACCGCGCAGCGACGGCTCCAACACGTAGGAGACGAGCATGACATCGAACAGCCGGGCGCGGATGCTCGCCGGCTCGGTGGACAGCCGCGGTAGCAGGCGCAGCACTTCCTTGAGGTCGTGCCCGAGCAGCCGCATCTCGCCGTCCCCGGCCCAGGTCTCCAGACTGTCCACGACCTGCGGCCACAGCTCCTCGCGCCGACGATCGACATAGACGATCTCCGGCGCTTCGTCCCCGGACAGTTCGCCGGCCACCGCCGCCGCCACGCCCAGCGCCGCCTCACCCTCGTCCAGATGCCCGCCAATCGCTGCCAGCCACACCGCCTTGCCAGCCTTCAGCTCGGAGGCGAATGCCTGCCAGTCGGCTGGATCGGTCACTTCCCTCGCCGGCGCACTGGTGGTCGGATTGTCGGCTTGCAGCTCTTGCAGCAGGGTAAAGAACTCCAGCTCGGTGAACAGCTCACGCAGCGCATCGACATCGGGCGGGTCGCGGTGCAAGGCCTGTGCATCGAACGGGATGCCGAGATCGGTGTGAATGGTCACCAGGTCCTGCGACAGCTCCGCCTTGTCGCGGTGCTGCTGCAAGCCCTCGCGATAGCTCTTGCGCTTGACTTCCTCGGCCCGCTCGAGCAACTCCGCGAGCGAGCCGTAGTCACGGATCAGCGTCTTGGCGCCCTTCTCACCGATCCCCGGCACGCCCGGCACATTGTCGCTGGCGTCGCCCATCAGAGCCAGCACGTCGACCACCTTCTCTGGCGGCACGCCGAAGTCTTCCTCGACCAGCGCCGGATCGTAGAGCTTGTCGCGCCCCGTGTGGTACATGAAGACATGCGGCCCCACCAGCTGCATCAGATCCTTGTCCGCGCTCACCAGCACCACGTCGTACCCCGCAGCCGCGGCGCTCACCGACAGCGTGCCGAGCACATCGTCCGCCTCGTAGCGCTCCAGTTCCAGGATAGGGATGCGGTAGGCGTCGATCACCTTGCGGATCCACGGAATCTGCGGCCGCAGATCCTCCGGCATCGGCGCACGATTCGCCTTGTAGTCCTCGTACTTCTCCGAGCGCACCGTCTTGCGCGATACATCCAGCGCCACGCCGACCAGCTCCGGCTTCTCCTCGCGCAGCAGCTTGCGCAGGATCTGTAGGAAGCCGAAAATCGCGTTTGTCGGCTCACCGCGAGAGTTGGACAGGTTGCGGATGGCGTAGAAGGCCCGGAAGATGTTGGAATAGCCGTCGATGAGGAAGAGGCGTGGCCGGCCCTGCGAAGCCGAAGACGGGGCATCTACGGAAGCGCTGGCCGGAGAACGGTCGAACAGGTCTGTTTGTGACATGAGGCTGCTGATTCTACCGCGCACAACCCGCCAATTCGGGGAACTCGCGGGCACCAACACTCGTACAAGAAGGCGATGGAAGAAAGGAACCAAAGATGGAGATGATTCCCGGCGGCCTACTGTCCTGGATCGTCATGGGGCTCTTGGCCGGCATCCTGGCACGCTTGCTGATGCCCGGACGTCAGCGATCCGCGTCCGGTGGGCGCGCTGGCTGCGTTGTCACGACGTTGTTGGGCATCGCTGGGGCGATCCTGGGCGGTTTCTTGTCGACGATCCTCGGCTATGGCGGCCTCGGTAGCTTCGACCCGCGCAGCCTGGTAGTTGCGACCCTCGGTGCCTTGCTCTTGTTGCTGCTGGCGCGGCTGCGCGGCTGAAACTGTACCTGGGAACTAGCGTCGCACGTGCGACAGTAAGTGCCCGGCCTCCGGCAGGATCAGCTTCTCCATCGCTAGGGCTACCGCCTTGCTCGATCCAGGCAGCACGAAGATCAGCTTGCGCGCCGCAATTCCCGCGCAGGCTCGACTGAGCATGGCCGCGGCGCCGACCTGCTCGTAGGAGAGCATGCGGAACAGCTCGCCGAAGCCGTCGACGCTCTGCTCAAAAAGAGGCGCGACGGCGTCGGCAGTGACGTCACGAGGCGCGAAGCCGGTGCCGCCGGTGAGCACGATCACGTCGACATCCCTGTCCTCTAGCGCAGATTGGACAGCACCGCGGATGGCGCCCTGCTCGTCGGACACCAGGGCGCCACCGGCAACGCGCTGACCGGCATCCTCGGCGAGCTGACGAATCAGCGGACCGCTCTTGTCCGTTTTCGGCGTGCGCGTGTCGCTGACGGTGATGACGTAGTAGCTCAGCTGGCGGCCCAGCTGAAGAGTGGCGTCCCGACGGTGTTCAGTGGCACTCATGCGAGAATCTTAGCCCGTTCCCGTAGACTGAGTCACATGTCCGGTGGCGAACAGAAGCTCGCACAGACCCTCAAGACCACCCTCCAGGCCGGTGCCCGCCGCGGCAAGGCCCGCCTGTCAGCATTGCTGCGTCCGCTTCCCGGACGCAATCTGCCCAAGGAACTCAGAGCCGGTCGCGTCGGACGCCTGGCCCGGCGGTTGCCGCTAGGCCTGCGGGATCCCGGCTTTGCCGATCTGCTGCGCTGCATCGACGACGACGGCATGATCCACCCGGACAACAACGTCACGCTCTACTTTGACGGCACCCAAGCCCTCGACGCCATGCTCACTGCCATCAGCGAGGCACAGCGCGAGGTGTTGGTGGAAGCGTACATCTTCGAGGATGACGACTCGGGCCATCGCTTCCTCGATGCCCTGGCGTCGACGGCGGCGCGGGGCGTCAATGTCAAGGTGCTGGCGGATGCCTATGGATCGTTCTGGACGCGGCGCGAGTTCTGGCAGGAGATGCGGGACGCCGGAATTGCCGTCAAGTTGTTCCACCCACTGCTCTCGAAGCTGTGGTGGCACGCCTTCCGGGATCACCGCAAGGTGATCGTCACCGACCGGCGGATCGCCTTCACCGGCGGCATGAACATCGGTGACGAGTACCTCTCGAGCGCGCGCCGCGAACGCGACGAGTTGTGGCGCGACACGCACCTACGCCTGACCGGGCCGGCGTCCGAGGAGATGGCCGGTGTCTTCGCGGAGAGCTGGGAACGAGCCAGTGGCGAGACCCTTCCGCGCTGGTCCGACAACTGGCAGTCGAGTCCGCCGGAAGAAGAGACGCGAACGACCGACGCTGCGGTCTTGGTGCTCGAGTCGTGGCCACTGCGTGGGCACCACGAGACGGCTTCGGCCCTGGCGGCGATCGTCGAGGCGGCGAGTGAGTCGGTGTGGATCACCAACGCCTACTTCGCTCCCAACCGGCTGGCGGTGCGCATCCTCGAGCGCGCGGCGCAGCGCGGCGTCGACGTGCGCTTGCTGCTGCCGGGGCAGACCGACGTACCGCTGGTGCGACACGCTGGGCACGGCTTCTTTACGCGCCTGCTGAACTCCGGCATCCGCGTCTTCGAGTACCAGCCGGCCGTACTGCACGCCAAGACCCTGGTGGCGGACGGTCACGTGGCAGTAGTGGGATCCAGCAACCTGGATCTGCGCTCGTTCCGCTACAACGCGGAATGCAACCTGGTGCTACTCGACGCACACCTCGCCGGCCAGCTGCAACACCAGTTCCTGGCTGACCTCGAACGCTCCCAGGAGGTCCTCCTCGACACCTGGCGGCAACGCTCCTGGATGCACCGCCTGGGTGATGCACTGGCGCGCAAGCTCGGGCCGCTGCTCTGACGCTGCATGGTAAACTAGTCAATTACCACGCCGAGGCACCTCGCTCCCCCCCGGGCTCTCGACACTGGAGCTACCATGCCCGAGTCCCCTGAATCCAGCCACCGCCCACTCGCTACCGTTGTGCTCGCCGGATGCCTCCTGGCGTCCCCCGCGCTAGTTGCGCCCGCGCTAGCTGCACTCCTGGCGGGGACGACCTGTACCGCTGCCGGTGGCACGGGCTGCCCTGCCGCGATTCCGGCACTCAGTCCCGGCGTTGTCACTTCGACCCTGGAGATCACCGGTTGCGACCAGATTAGCGACGTCGATGTCGGCCTGCAGGTGCAGCACGACTGGACGGGCGACCTGCGCGTCCTGCTCGAATCGCCGACCGGCACTCGCGTGCGCCTGCTCGATCGCCCCGTGGATACCGGCAGCGCCGTGGCGACCACCTTCGGCTGCGCTTTCGACGATGTCGACGCGGTGCTCGACGACGAGGCCGCGACCGAGGCGGCAACGGCATGCGAGGACGACCTGGGTGGAACACAGGCAGCGATCCGTGGAAGTCTACGGCCAGCCGAACTGCTCTCGGCCTTCGACGGACTCCTGGGCAACGGTACCTGGCGGCTCTACGTCTCGGACTTCGCGGGCGACGACGCCGGCACGCTCGACGACTGGTCGCTACAGCTGACTTGCATCGACGTCGATGTCGACCTGCGCACCATCAAGACCGCCAACCTGGATTCCGCCGGCATCGGCCAAGAGGTCGACTTCCTGCTCGGTGTCGGCAACGTCGGCAGTGCTACGGCCAGCGGTGTCGTGGTCACCGACGACCTTCCCGCAGGGCTCGCCTTTGTGAGCAGCGACTGCGCCACACTGGACGCCCCACTGGCCAGCGCCTCGACGGTGCGCTGGCGGGTCGGCGATCTGGAGCCCGGTGAGCGGACCCAGTGCCTCGTCACCACGCAAGTCGATGGCAGCGTCAGCGGTCTGATCGAGAACACCATCGACGCCGTCGCCGCCCAGAGTGACGCGCTGCCGAGCGACAACCAGGCCACCGCGCAAGTGACCAGCGGCTTGTTCTTCGACGATCTGGAGACCGGGAACTTGTCGCGATGGTCGAGCGTCGCATTTGGAGGTGCGCCATGAAGCTGCAGCCAGGCTCGAGCACCAGTCCCTGGCTGAGCGGCCTCTTGCTCACTACCATGTGCCTCGTGGCCAGCCAGCCCGCCCACGCCAACCTGCTGCCCAACGGCGGCTTCGAGTCGGGCCTGACCGGCTGGACGGTGGGCGGCACCGGTGTCGTCGAGATCCTGCAGGCCGGCAACTTCAACCCCGCCATCACGCCCACGGAAGGCACCTCCTTCGCACTGCTCGCCACCGGCCCAGGCAACCGCGGCGGTGGTACCGGCAACGTCGACGGCAACGGTACCAACGAACTGGACATCTCGACCCTGACCGTGGTCTTCACCACCACGGCCGGTACCACGCTCAGTTTCGACTGGGATTTCCTGACTAGCGAGACGCAGGAGAGCGGCATCTACGACGATGTCTTCCTGGTCACTCTAGACGGTACCTCGATCCTCAACGGCAGCGTCAACAAGCTGTTCGGCGGTGACATCTCGCCCTTTCCGGACACCGGCGCCTACGACGGCGTCAGCTACACCGTCAACAGCCCCGGCACCACCGACAACAACGACTTCGGCGGCAGCGGCAGCGACGGACGCACCGGCTTCAACAGCTTCAGCCTCGACCTGCCGACCGCCGGCACCTACACGCTGCAATTCGTCATCGGCGACCAGACCGACAACCTGTTCGATAGTGGCCTGCTGCTCGACAATGTACAGGTACGCGAGCAGACCGACCTGGCCATCACCAAGACCGACGGCGCCACCGTCTCGGTGCCCGGCAATGCGATCAGCTACACCCTGACCGTCAGCAACGCGGGACCACAGGATGCCCTGGGCGCCACCGTCGCGGATACGTTCGTCGCCGAGCTGACCGGCGTGACCTGGGCGTGTGTGGCTGCCGGCAGCGCCTCGTGCACCAGCGCCGGCAGCGGCAACATCATCGACACTGTCGACGTGCCCGTGGGGGACACGCTCACCTACACCGTCAACGCCACGATCAGCGCCAGTGCCAGTGGCACGTTGGTCAATACCGCAACCGTCACTCCCCCAGCCACCTTGGACGACATCAACCCGGGCGACAACAGCGCCAACGACACCAACCTGCTGGCCAGCGGCACCACCGTCCAGCTGACGGACTCACTGGGCGGCGACCTGCTGATCAAGAGCGGCGGCCTGGTGTTCAACCAGCACGCCAACACACAGCCGAGTGTCGACCAGGACGCCAGCGTCGTCGCCTTCGTCTCGAATGCCGACTACGCCGGCACCAACGGCGACATGGGCACCGAGATCTTCGTCTACGAAGCCGGTACGCTCACCCAGGCCACCAACGTCGCGACACCTCTCGACTTCCGTCACGCGGCAAATCCCGACCTCTCGCTCACCGGCCAGTGGCTGGTCTTCGAGTCGAGTGCCGACCTCACCGGCGGCAATCCGGACTGGAATCGCGAGATCTTCCGTCTCGACCGCTTGACGGGCACCCTGAGCCAGATCACCAGCACCACCAATTGCGACAACCGGGGCCCCACCGTGCGTGCCGATGGCACCCGCATCGCCTTCGACACCACCTGCACGGACCTCACCGCCGGTTTCAATGCCGACGGCAACCGTGAAGTGGTGGTGTGGAACGGCGGCACGCTCGAGTACCGGGAGACCACCGGCTGCACCAACTCCGATGCCTCGATCGCTCCCAACAACGGCAACTGGACCGCCTTCGTCTCGGACTGCGACCACGACAACGCCAACGGCGATGGCAACGTCGAGCTGTTCCACTGGCGCGGTCGCAGCAACTCGACCCCCAACCAGGTCACCGTCTCCAGCCTGGCCAGCGGTCACACCAACCAGCTGCCAGCGTCCGAGGACAACGGCCGCTTCGTCACCTTCCTCTCCAACGCCGACTACACCGGCAACAACGTCGACGGCAACCTAGAGGTCTTCCGCTACCAGCGGACCGGCGGTGGCAACATCACGCAGCTGACCGACACCTTCTTGACCCTGAACCTGTGGGCCGACATGGATGCCGACGCTGACCATGTCGTCTTCGAACAGCTCGACCTGCTCTCCGGCATCACCACCACCTACCACCTGGACCTGAACACCAGCACGTTGACTCCGATCAACGTCGAGCCGGGGACGTTCCCGGTCGTTGGCCAAGGCGGCGGCAACGCGATCGTGGTCTTCCAGGGCACCAGTGACTTCACCGGTGGTAACGGCGACGGTAACTTCGAAGTCTGGCGGACGGTAGTGCCGTAGGGCAGGATCGCCCAGTTCTTCCTCTGGGTAGGGGCGGCCCCATGTGGCCGCCCTCCGCCTCTGATCTCAGATCCAGAGGCGGCTACGCCGCCGGGCAGGCACACGGGCCTGCCCCTACCCAGAGAGTGCAACCCCGACCGCCGATCACTCCGGAAACAGCGCCCGATCGATCTCGGGAAACAGCCGCAGCGCGTTCTGGTAGTACAGCTTCTTCAGCACCTCGTCCGGCAACTCCAGGCCATACATGCGCCAGAAGGCGTGACGGCGACGGTAGTAGGGGAAGTACTCGTCCGCCGTCTCGAGAACGCGGAAGTAGGTGTGGTACTCGTCGGGACGCCAGCTGTCCTTGCCGAACATCACGCGGTCCTGGTACCGGACCAGCCATGCACGCGCGAAGCGCGGTTGACGGCCGAGTTCGGCGAGCACGGCACCGATCTCGGTCATCATGTTGGGTAACTCGTCCATCAATTCACCGAGGCGGGCCAGATCGTTGCCGTACCACCCCAGGTGCGCGTTGATGAACGTCGTCCCCGGGTGCTTGCGGAACACGTTGTGCTGCTCGGCCATGATCTGCTCACAGGACGGCACCTCGGCCGGGTCGCGGTATCGCTCCGGACGCTCGATCAGTTCCTGCCAGCGCTCGTTGTTGGCGTCCTTGGGCAGCCAGAAGGCGGCTGGTTCACCGCTGTGGATCAGCACCGGGATCCCGAGTTCGCCGCACTTGGCCCAGATCGGATCGAGCCGCGGATCGTCGACGGGCACGCGCTTGCCGTCGGCGTCGAGTTGCGTCAGGCCAAGGTTCTTGTAGATCTTCAACCCGGCGGCCCCCACCGTCACGTCCGCCTCCAGCTCGCGGACCGCTCGCTCGGTCCAACCCGCTTCACCGAAGCCTTCGAAGTCGACGTTGGTGAAGACGACAAAGCGCCCCGGTGCCATCGAGCGCGCGTTCTCGACCGCTCGGCGCAGGTAGTCCGTATCGTTGAGAGCGAAGCGGGTTGTGCCGTCGGGCAGCTCGACGCGCCGGAAACCGCGGCCACTCAGGTTGACCATGACCGCCATGTTCAGCTGATCCATCTCGACGATCAACGCATCGAGATCCTGATCCGCCATCCGGTACTGGTGGTTGTGCACGTCGATGAACGGAAAGCGTGCCCGCGTCACGGGATTCTCCGGCACAACCAGGGTGGACGGTGGATCGTACTCCATGAAGTTGGGCAGGTCGGCAGGCTCGACACCGGACTGCTGGGCCGCGAGCACGAGTCCAGACAGGAGACCGAGAACAACAAGGCCAGCGATTCGAATCATGACGGGCAGCTCCTTTGCGGGCGCAGCAGATTCAGATGGTGGACGAAGTGCAAGCAGGTACGGCAAGACATGGCGAGCGGTTGCACAGCTCCATGGCAGGAGGAAGGTACAATCTACCGAGCCATCAAGAACCGGGCAAGCACTACTGGGCAAAGTACAACCGGGCCAACACACCCCGTCAGCAGGAGGTCGAGCCATGTGCGGACGTTACACCCTCACCACCCCCGTCGAGACGGTCGCCGAAGTCTTCGGCGTGCAGGAATTCGCCGACCTGCGCCCACGCTACAACATTGCCCCGACGCAGGAGGTGGCCGTCGTCGGACGCAATCAGGAAGGATCGCGCACGCTCGGCACGATGCGCTGGGGCTTGATTCCGCACTGGGCCAAGGACGCCAGCATCGGCAATCGCATGATCAACGCCCGTAGCGAAACGGTGGCCGAGAAGCCGGCGTTCCGCAGCAGCTTCAGACGTAAGCGCTGCCTGCTACCTGCCGACGGCTTCTACGAATGGAAGAAGCTGGACGGCCAGAAGCAGCCGTACTACGCTCGCCGAAAGGATCACGCACCGTTCGCCCTCGCCGGCATCTGGGCACGCTGGCGCCCCAAGAGGGAGAACCAGGAGAACGGCGAGGACGGTCCGGTGATCCAGAGCTGTGCGCTCCTGACCACCGAGCCCAACGACCTCATGCGCGACATCCACGACCGCATGCCGGTGATCCTGCCGGCGGAGGCCTGGGACCTGTGGCTCGATCCGGAACCCGAAGATGTGGACGCGCTGACCGAGTTGCTGCAACCGTACGATCCGACGGTGATGGAAGCCTACGCGGTGAGCACACTGGTCAACCGACCGGGCAACGACTCGCCGCGCTGCATCGAGCCGCTGGACGCGGATGACGCCGCGGAAGCTCCGAACTAGCCCCCGAGGACCTAGCCGCCCAGCAGGGTGATCACCGGCGGCAGCGTCGCGACGCCACCGGCGCAAGGCGCTGGCGTGTGCTGCGCTTGCCAGTCGAGGTGACAGGCGACCTCTTCGGACTCCTGGTCGGCCGGTGTCCACGGCAGGGCACAGGACGGGTGCAGGGGCAGCAGCAGGCTCAGCACGAGCATCATTGCGGCCGCCGCCAGCAGCAGGCGGCTACTCCAACGCGTCACCGGCACCTGTCCGGCACAGATACGCTGCATGCGTAGACGCAAGTCCGCACCGCTCATCCTCGACATGACGGGCACCGATACTCGCTGCAGCTCCGCTCGCTGCAGCTCCGGCGCCAGACTGAAGCGCAAGACCTTGAGCAGGCCCTGGGCGTAGCTACGCGGTGTGCCCACGAGCGCCAGTACGGCTTCGTCACACGCCAGCTCACGCTCCACCAGCAGCCGGCGCTCGAGCAGCCAGACGAGCGGATGGAACCAGAGCAGCGCCCGCAGCACGTAGTGCGACTGCGCCACCAGGTTGTCCCGCCGACCGACGTGCGCCAGTTCGTGCAGCAGAACCGCGTCCAGCTCGCCCCGGTCGAGGTGCTCCGGCATCGCCGCCGGCACGATGACACGCGGCTGACGGACACCCCAGACGCCGGGCTCACTCAGGCTCGACGACAACCACAGCGTCGCGCCCTCGGCACCCGGTACGCGGCGGCGCAGGGTTCGAAAGCGAAGTGCCAATTCACCTCGGTGCACCGGTTCGGCTTGCTCGACCAAGGCAGCCAGACCACGATGACGGTGACGCCAGCGCGCCAGCATCCAGCCACCGCCCAACGCCCAGATGCCCGTAGCCAGCCAGGCCAGACCCACTGTCGACATCGCCAGGTTTGGCGCCACCTCGGCCGTCCAACCCAGCGACTGGCGCAGGCCGGCGGCCAGCGTGCGCGCGTCGAACAAGCCGAGCAAGGAAGCGGGCAGCAGGGTCGGCAGCGCGGCGACGGACAGGCCGCAGACACTCAGCAAGAGGCCCACGGGCAGCAGCAGCTTGAGCGACGCGAGCAAGTAGACCCCGTGACGCCAGCGTGCCGGTGCCTGGCGCAACGCCCAGCCGAAGACCATCAGGACCAGCGCCACCAGAGTCGCCTGCCACAGATGCGTCAGCCACAGCTGCCAAATACGAACGGGGGCGTGGAACAGGGCGTCGAGCATCGGCATGGTGTCTCAGGTGCGGATCGGTTGGCCTCTGGCGTTCAGCTCGCTTCTTCGCTCAACTGGTTCTCCGCTCAGCTGGCTTCTTCGACGAGGCGCTCGACAGCGCGCAGGTCCGAGAGCTTCAGGCGTCCCGACTCGGCCAAGTGGGCCATCAGGGGGCGGGGCGAGCCGCCGAAAAGATCGAGAAAGTCGTCGACCAAGCGTCGATAGGCGGCCTTGCGGCTCACCCGCGGCTCGTAGATATGCGCGTTGCCCACCTTCTTGACCTGCCGTACCGCGCCCTTCTCTTCCAGGCGCCGCACGATGGTCTGGACGGTAGTGTAGGCCGGTTGCCGGGAATCCGGCAGCGTCTCCAGGATCTCGCGCACCGAGCCACGGCCCAGGCGCCAGAGTTCTTCCATCACTTCCAGTTCGAAGCGCGTGAGCTTGATGCCGTCAATCTTGTAGCTACCTTCTTGCTCCACGTTCTTGCCTCCAGCATCGAAGTACGTTCAGACTCTCGACGAGTTGCGGGCAAGGCTACCACGGCTGTAGGCGTTACGCCTCATGCTGTAGGCGCTCGCGCCCCCCTTGGGACGACCGTACCCGGCTGGACGGGTGTCGCAACATCTCCTCTTCCCGCCACGCAGCCTCACCGTCGGCGAAGTGTTCGCGCTTCCAGATCGGCACCTCGGCCTTGAGCCGCTCGAGCGCCACACGGCTGGCTTCATAGGCAGCGGCGCGATGCGGCGAGGCGACGGCGATGGCGACGCTGGTTTCGCCGACCGGAACATCACCCAGACGGTGGACGATGGCGGCGTGTACCGCGGCGGCGTCCGTGCCACCGTCCGACAAGTCCGTGACGATCCGGCGCAGGCGCTGCTCGGCCATCGGACGATAGGCGGAGTAGGTCAGGTGCGTGACGCGGCGAGCATGTCGTGAGGCGTCCACGGGCGCCACTTTGGTGGTAGCGTTGGTTGTCGAAGAGCTGTGCACGGTCGCCTCGCGTACACCCCCCAGGAAGAGCAAGACGGCGCCGCACGACGGATGCTCGACGGACCGCACCACCGCCTCGACGTCGATCGCCTGATCGACCAGCCACACTTGCGGTCCAGAGGGACGCGGCGCCTCTTCCTCGGGCCGCCCTCCGGACACCGGTGGCAGCAGGGCGACCTCGGCACCGTCGTGCAGCGGCGCATCCGCACCCGTCAAGTCACCATCGACAGCGATCGCCAGCCGCGGCCACAAGGGCGCCAGCTCCGGAAAACGTTCATCCAGTTTCCGCCGCAACTCGGCGACGGTGCTGCCGTCCGGCAGCTCCAGCTCGACCGCGTCGCGGCCCACAGCATCCCCGGCACTGGCAAAGGCTAGGAGTCGTATCCGCATGCATCCACCTCGGTCCTTCCATCCGTCTCTGCTTGCTTCTGTACAGGACGGGATGGTATCAGTTGACGGCGGACGTCAAGCTGCCGCAGGAGAGCTTTGCTTTGGCCATTATCGAGAGCACACTGAAGAAAGACGACGCCTTCGACAAGCGCGACGCCCACTGGCGCGCCAACCTCGCCGCGCTACGCGAGGAAGCCGCGCGGCTGCACGCGGGCGGCGGAGCCAAGTCACAGGAGCGCCAGCGTAGCAAGGGCAAGATGCTGGCACGCGAGCGCATCCAGGCGCTGTGCGACCCGGACGAAGAGTTCCTGGAACTCGGGCTGTGGACGGCCTGGGGGTGCTACCAGGAATACGGCGGCGCCCCCGCGGCCGGCGTCGTCACCGGTGTCGGACGCATTCATGGCCGCGACGTCATGGTGATCGCCAACGACGCCACGGTCAAAGCTGGAGCCTGGTTCCCGCTGACCTGCAAGAAAGTGCTGCGAGCCCAGGAAATCGCGCTCGAGAATCGCTTGCCGGTCATCTACCTGGTCGACTCGGCCGGCGTCTTCCTGCCCATGCAAGACGAGATTTTCGCGGACCGCGAGCACTTCGGACGCGCTTTCTACAACAACGCCCGCCTGTCGGCCGAAGGCGTCTTCCAGATGGCCGCGATCATGGGGCCGTGCGTGGCCGGCGGCGCCTACCTGCCGATCATGAGCGACGAGTCGCACATCGTCGAGGACACAGGCTCGATCTTCCTCGCCGGGCCGCACCTGGTGCGCGCCGCCATCGGCGAGCAGATCGAGATCGAAGACCTGGGCGGCGCCGAGATCCAGAGCGACGTCTCGGGCGTGGTCGACCATCGCCATCCCGACGATACCAGTTGCCTGGAAAAGATCCGCCACCAATTTGCCCAGCTGGCCGAGGGCCGCAAGGCCCCCTTCGCCCGCCGCAAGCCGGTCGAGCCACTGCATGCGCCCGAAGAGCTGTACGGCGTCATGCCGATCGACCGCGCGCGCCCCTACGACACCTTTGAAGTTCTTGCTCGCCTGCTCGACGGCAGCGAGTTCGAAGAATTCAAGGCTACCTACGGCCGCACCATCATCTGCGGCACCGGCTGGATCGACGGCTGGCCGGTCGGCATCGTCGCCAACCAGCGCTCGGTCACCCAACGCAAGACCGGCAGAGACCCGAAGGATCGCGAGCTGCAGATCGGCGGCGTGGTGTACTCGGACTCGGCCGACAAGGGCGCGCGCTTCGTGCAGCTGTGCAACCAGAAGGGCATTCCGCTGCTCTTCCTGCAGGACGTCACCGGCTTCATGGTCGGCAGCCGTGCCGAGCGGGGCGGCCTGATCAAGGACGGCGCCAAGATGGTCAATGCGGTGGCCAACAGCACCGTGCCCAAGATCACCATCTTCACCGGCAACTCCTACGGCGCTGGCAACTACGCCATGTGCGGCAAGGCCTACGGCGCGCGCTTTGTCTACTCCTGGCCGTCGTCCTCGATCGCGGTGATGGGCGGAGCACAGGCGTCCAAGACGCTGCTGTCGATCCAGCTCAAGAACCGCGAGGTCAGCGAGGAAGAGAAGCAGGAACTGCTGGCGCGTATCCAGAAGAAATACGACGACGCCATGGACCCACGCCATGCCGCCGCTCGCCTGTGGACCGACGACATCATCGACCCCGCCGACACCCGCCGCATCGTCTCGCATTCGCTGGCCTGCGCCGCCTGCAACCCCGAGATCGGCGGCTTCCGTACCGGCGTGCTGCAAACCTGATCAGGACGCACTCCCCGAGAGAGGCAAGTTGAACCATGAAAACCATCCGCATCGGTAACGGCCAGGGCTTCTGGGGCGACAACGTCGACGCTCCCGTCGAGCTCCTGCGCGGCGGCGAGATCGACTACATCGGCATGGACTACCTGGCCGAGGTGACGCTGTCGATCATGATGCGCCAGAAGCTGCGCGACCCGAACCTCGGCTACGCCACCGACTTCATCGGCTTCATCCGCCGCGTGCTGCCCGAACTCAAGGAACGCAACGTGCGCGTGCTGGCCAATGCCGGCGGCCTCAATCCGCAGGCGTGCCGGCAGAAGATCTTCGAAGTGGCCAAGGAACTGGGCGTCAGCGGCGTGCGCGTCGGTGTCGTCGAAGGCGACGACCTGCTGCCGCGCCTGGGCGAGCTGCTCGACGCCGGCCACGAGCTGCGCAACATGGAAGACGGTGCACCGCTGGCACCGCTCAAGGACCGCGTCACCAGCGCCAACGCCTACCTCGGCGCCCGACCGGTGGTCGAGGCACTGCAGGACGACCCGCTGATCGTCCTGTGCGGCCGCATCACCGACACCGCTCTGGCCCTGGCACCGATGATCCACGAGTTCGGCTGGCCCGAGGACGACTGGGATCACCTGGCCGCCGGCACCATCGCCGGCCACATCCTGGAGTGCGGCGCCCAGTGCACCGGCGGCAACTTCAGCCGCTGGTGGGAAGTGCCGGATCTGTGGAACGTCGGCTACCCGCTGATCGAAGCGCGCGAGGACGGCACCTTCACCGTCACCAAGCACGAGGGCACCGGCGGCATGGTCACCGTCGACACCGTCTCCGAGCAGCTACTGTACGAAATGGGCGACCCCAACGAGTACATCACCCCGGATGTGGTCGCCGACTTCACCTCCATCCAGCTGCGCCAGGACGGCAAGGACCGGGTGGCGGTGAGCGGCATCAAGGGTCGCCCACGCACGCCGTTCCTCAAGATCTCGACCTCCTACCTCGACGGCTACAAGGCGAGCGGTGAACTGACCGTCAGCGGTCCGCGCGCGGTCGACAAGGCCAAGCTCGCCGCCGACATCGTGTGGAAGCGCCTGGAGCGCTCCGGCGTCACCTTCGAGGAAGGCCACCGCAAGGCCGAGCTACTCGGTCAAGGCGCCTGCCTGCCCGGTATCCTGAGCGGCAGCGACGAGCCGCCCGAGGTCGTGCTGCGCCTGTCCGTCCAGGACCAAGACCGCGACAAGGTCGAGCGCTTCGGCAAGGAGATCGCCCCCTTGATCACCGCCGGCCCCCCGGGCGTCACCGGCTTCGCCGGCGGCCGGCCCAAGCCACAGCGCGTCGTCGCCTACTGGCCGGCGCTGCTGGCGCGAGAGACCGTCGAACCTCATCTCAAGGTGTCGGTCGAAGAGGTATGACCCCGCTGACCCGGCTGCGCCTGCAGGTATTCGCGGCAACCCTGCCGCCGTTGCTCGCCGCCTTCTGGATCAGCGTCCACACCAATCTCCTGCTGCACCTGGCTTGGGGCTTCACCCTCGCCGCCCTCGCCACCTGGCTTTTGAATCGCCGTTCCGCGCTTCGATCTACTGGTCGTTCTATTGGGCTCTCGACCCGAACCGAGAGCAAGGAGTCATCACCGTGAGAGTGCCCCTGCACAAGATCGCCCACACCCGCTCCGGCGACAAGGGAGACGGCAGCAACGTCGGCCTGATCGCCTACACCGCCGCCGGCTACGACGTCATCAACGAACAAGTCACCGCCGAGCGCGTCAAGGCTCACTTCGCCCAGGTCTGCCACGGCAAGGTCGAGCGCTTCGAGGTGCCCAACCTCCATGCCCTCAACTTCATGCTCCACGACTCCCTCGGCGGCGGCGGCACCGCCAGCCTGCAGATCGACGCCCAGGGCAAGACGCACGGCCAGGGCCTGCTCCAGCTCGACGTCGAGGTGGCCGAGGATCAGCTGGCGTCGATGATGCCGCCCACTGCAGCTTGATCCAGAGAGCCGCCTGAACCGGAGAGCCACATGAGCGAACTGCCCCAGTACGAAACACTCCTCGTCCGCCGTCAAGACGACCTGCTGTGGGTCACCCTCAACGACCCCAAGCGCGCCAATGCGCTGTCGCCCAAGATGGCCAGCGAGCTGACCCGCATCTACACCCACCCCTGGCGCAGCGAAGGCGTGCGCGCCATCCTGCTGCAGGGAGCCGGCAAGAACTTCTCCGCCGGCGCCGACCTCGCCCACCTACGCAATCTGCGCGACGCCGGCCTGGAAGAAAACCGCCTCGACTCCGCACGACTGCGTGGCCTGTTCGAATCGGTGCTGCGCCAGCCGGCGCTGACCATCGCGCTCGTCCACGGCGCCTGCGTCGCTGGTGGGTGCGGTCTCGCCACCGCCCACGACTACGTCATCGCCACGCCGGATTCGCGCTTCCTCTACAGTGAAGTCAAGATCGGCTTCGTCGCAGCCTTGGTGGCCACGTTCCTGCCGCTGCGTCTACGTGGGCAGCACATTCGCGAGTGCCTGCTGCATCCGGAGTTCCTCTCGGCGGAGCGCGCGCTGGAGATCGGATTGATCAACCGGATCTTGGCGGACGAGGAGACGCTAGAGCAAGCGGGAGAGAAGCTGGCGGGCGACGTGCTGACCAACGCGAGTTCCGAATCGATCGCGCGCACCAAGACGCTGATGCTGGACTTGATCGGGCGTCCGCTGAGTGAGGCCTTTGATTTGGCTGCCGAGGTCAATGCGCGGTCGCGCGGCACGGACGACTGCAAGCACGGGATCTCGACGTTCCTGGAAACCAAGAAGGCGCCGAGCTGGCGGTAGTTGGGACCCTACACGAACTCCACCCCGACGCCCTCCAACTTCCGCACCAGCACTTCCCGCAGCTCCCGCGCATCTTCCTGACGATTGTCGCGACGCAGCCAGCGATTGAGCAGTCCCATCTCCGTCGCCACCCAGACGATCCACTCGACGCTCTCCAGCGGTAGATCCCGCGCGACCTCTTCGGTCAAGCCGGTCTCGCTAAAGTCGACGTCCGGAATGCCGGTGCAACCGACCCACAGCCAGTAGGGCTTGCGGTGCACCATCAGGCAGTAGCCAAAATCCTCCACGATCTCTTCGGTGATCGGGAACTTGGTGTCGGCCAAGGCTTCGACGAGCCACTCGGACAGAGACTTGCCGAGGACGCCGGGGTTGATCTCTTCGTCCTCGTGGGGCACGACGGGAAAGCACGTCGCTCTGAACGTGATCTCGGGCAGGCGCTTCATACGTCCAGGTCCCGGATCACCGGTCCCTCGACTTCTCCCCCCTCCAGCATCTGCAGCGCCGCCTCGATCACCCGCATCTGACGCTCCGGCTCCTTCGGCGCATCGAGCGGATAGCCATGCGGGAACGGGACGCACAGCGCCCGGGGTGGACACACTTTCTCGGTGATGTAGCGCAGCAGCTGGACCACCACCGTCGAGATGCCGTGCCGCTCCAATTCCGCACCGACCAGACAGACCGTCTGGTTGCAGGTGGGTCACACGGGAACCAAGAGCGCTACGTCGACTTGGTCCTCGACGAAGAGCGCGGCAGCCTCGGGGGCACTCTGCTTGATCAACCGACCGGGGGCAGGGATGGAGCCCATGAAGGAGAGGTGGCGGTGGTTGACGCTGCCGATGCGGCCTTGCTCCTGCAGCTCACGAACGCGATCCAAAGGGAAGGCGAGGTTGGGGTCCGAAGTGATGCCGACGTGGTCGAAGGCGTCACTGCGGTGGCAGTCGACGAGCGACGAGGCGTCGGTATCCGCTGGAATCTCGCGGAAACTCCAGTCGCCGCCCTTGATCGACTCGTCGAAACGCTCTTGCTCGGGTCGCACAAAGCCGGCCGTGGAGACGAGGCCGAGACGGCACTCGGACAGGGGCTTGGCCAGGGGCGTCCAGGGGACGGGATCGATCTTGCGCCAGGGATAGGTGCGGATGAACACCTGGTAGAGCCGCTTGAATTCACTGATGTCGCCCATTCATGCCTCCTGCCTAGAATCGCCGATGGGGAATTCCTCCGCAATGCTAGCGCATTGTGCAGAGTAGCCCCTTCACGGCCTTCCGGTGCCCCTCGACAGCTGAGCTGGACTGGTAGTCTCGACCGGAACCGAAAACGACACAGAGGATCGATCCGCCATGCACTTCTTCCTTTCCGTGCTCCTGGCCCTGACGTGCTGCCTGCTACCACGCACCGCAATGGCACAGAGTACCAGCGCTCCCCAATCTCCCGCCTCCGAGAACCCCGGCACAGGAACGGCAGAGACACCTCCAGCGGCTGATGCACGGCCCGGCGACACGGTGGAAGACACGCGCTCGCTCGACGACATCGCGATCCCGGACAGCTTGCCGGAGCGCCACCGCACGTGGATCGAGCATCACCGGGTGCTGCTGATTCCGCGCGAGCTGGACGTGTTCGTGGGACTCGACAAGGAGTACCAGCGCGATGCCTTCATCCGCCGCTTCTGGAAGGTGCGCGACCCGTTCCCGGCGACGGCCCGCAACGAGTTTCAGGATCGCTACGAGGCGAACCTGGAGCTGGCGCGCTCGCGCTATGACAACCTTGGTGACGCGCGGGCACAGGCGGTGCTGCTGCACGGCGAGCCGTCGAACGTGCTGGAGATCCGCTGCGCCGACTATTTGCACCCGCTGCAGCTCTGGTACTACGAGCGCACGATGCAGATCACCGGCTCCTTCTACCTGGTGTTCTACAAGCCAACGGGCGGCCCGCATGGGCCCTACGAGCTCTGGCAACCACGGGACGGCTTCTACCAACTGCTGTCGACGACGATCGGCGCCATCCCCGAGGATGCGGTGATCTTGAGCACGATCAGCGACAGCTGCTTCCGCGGCGCGGACATCGTCGATGCGTTGGCACGCTCGATCGACTGGGAATACGTCAACACGCAGATCAACATCCCGCCCAAGCCGTCCGACGAGTGGCTGCGCACCTTCGTCGCCTTCTCGACCGACCTGCCCACGGGCGCCGAGCTGTTCGAGGCGAACGTCGAGCTGAGCTATCCGGGGCGCTTCCAGAGTCGCAGCCTGCTGCAGGGCATCATCTCGGTGCCGCGCGCCCATGTGGCAACGTCCGACCTGACCAAGACACCGACGTACAACTTCGTGCTCGACGGCGAGATCCTGCGCGACGGGGAGTTGTTCGAGCACTTCCGCTATCGCTTCCACCTGCCGCAGACCGGCGACGGCGCACCGCCGGCCGAGGCGGGACGGGAGCTGCCGCTAATCTTCCAGCGCTACCTGCGGCCGGGGGACTACTCGCTGGTGCTCAAGCTGCAGGACCTGGGGTCGAACCGCTACTACCGCCACACGCGAGATCTCGAGGTGCCACGGGTGGCGACGCGCACGGTGGCGGCACCAGAGCTGGTACCGGACGCGGCGCAGGCGGCGGCCAGCGGCGCGGACCCTGGAGGAGTGAACCACTCGGCGATCAATCAGAGCATCGGAGCACGCCTGCTCAGCGAGGCGAATCAGGATTTGACGACCGGTGACCAGAGCGTGCGCTTGCTGGTGCCCTTCGGGGGCCTGCTGGTCGGCCGCGTGCGGGTCGACGCGGTGGTCGACGGACCAGACGTCGACCGCGTGCGCTTCTTCCTCAACGACCGAGCGGTGTTCGCCAAGCGGCGGCCGCCGTTCAGCGTCGAGTTGAACCTGGGCGACAGCCCACGCATCCACACGCTGCGCGCGGTGGCGCTGGACGAGGCGGGCAAGGAACTGGCGGCAGACGAAGTGCTGGTCAACGCCGGGCCGCATCGCTTCGGCGTGCGCCTGATCGAGCCACGGCGCGGCGGCCGGTACAGCCGCAGTTTGCGGGCGCAGGCGCTGGTCGACGTGCCCGAGGGCGAAGAGCTGGAGCGCCTGGAGTTCTACCTCAACGAGACGTTGGTGGCAACGCTCTACCAGCCGCCCTTCGTGCAGCCGCTGCTGGTACCCGAGGAGCAGGCGATGACCTATGTACGCGTCACTGCCTACTTGCGCGACGGCAACTCGGCCGAGGACGCGGTCTTCGTCAATGCCCCCGACTACGTGGACGAGGTCGACGTGCAGTTCGTCGAGTTGTACAGCAGCATCCTGGACCGCGGTGGCGAACCGATCGAGGACGTCGAGCAGCAGGAGCTGAAGGTGCTGGAGAACGGCGTGGAGCAGCAGATCCGGCGCTTCGCCAAGGTCGACGATGTGCCGATCCACGCCGGCCTGGTGATGGACGTTTCCCGCTCGATGGAGTACCGGCTCGAGGACGCCGTGCGCGGCGCGCTGCGCTTCTTCGAGGACGTGATCACGCCCAAGGATAGGGCGGCGGTGATCACCTTCAATGAGGAGCCACACCTGGCGGTGCGCTTCACCAACGATCTCGACGTGCTGGCCGGCGGCGTCGCCGGCCTGACCGCCGAGGGTGAGACGGCGCTCTACGACAGCCTGGTCTACGCGCTCTACTACTTCAGTGGCATCAGTGGCAAGCGCGCGATCATCCTGCTGTCAGACGGCGAGGACGTGCGCAGTCGCTACACCTTCGAGGACGTGATCACCTACGCTCGCCATACCGGTGTCGCGGTGTACACCGTCGGCATCGACCTCAGCGGCAGCTCGCGCACGGCCAACATCCAACTCAGCCTGCGCCAGCTGGCCGACGAGACCGGCGGCCGCGCCTTCTTGATCCAAGACTCGCGCGAGCTGATCGATGTCTACGAACGCATCCAGACCGAGCTGCGCTCGCAGTACCTGATCACCTACCAATCATCCCTGGACGACGAGGGCTTCCGCGAGGTCGAGGTGCAGGTGGACCGTCCACGCGCCGAGGTGCGCACGCTGCGCGGCTACTTCCCTTGACGGGTACTTCCGTTGAAGAAGCGAGCCGTAATCCGGCCTTCCATCAGCCATCGTTTGGCCTAGACTACGGCTATGTCAAAGACGCTGACCTTGATCCTGGCCTCCGGCTCACCGCGGCGGCGCGAACTGCTGAACAAGCTCGGCGTGCACTTCGAGGTGCGGCCGGTGGACATCGACGAAACTCCACGGCCGGGCGAAGCGCCGGACGTCTATGTGGAGCGCTTGGCACGCGAGAAAGCCGTCGAGCAAGCGGCGGAGGGCGAATTGGTGTTGGCCGCTGACACCACGGTCACGCTGGACGAACGCATCCTGGGCAAGCCGGAGGATCCCGAGGACGCACGCACCATGCTGCGCGACTTGGCCGGCCGCGAGCACCAGGTGATGACCGGCGTCGCGCTGCACGCTCCCGGCGCCGAGGTGCCGACGGTGGCGGCGGTCGACGTTTCGACGGTGCGTTTCGCCCCCATGAGCGAGGCCGAGATCGCCTGGTACGTCGACACGGGCGAGCCGCTGGACAAGGCCGGAGCCTACGGCATCCAGGGACGCGGTGCGCTGTTCATCACTGGCCTCGACGGCAGCTTCAGCAACGTCGTCGGTCTACCGCTACGCTGCCTCTACGAGCTCTTGCGCCGCTGCGGCTGGGAGCAGCGACTGCGGACTGGAACTGCAGCATCTTGACCAGCTCCTCCTGCGAGTCAACCTACTCGCCGAGCGCCGGTTCCCGTAGCCCCGCGTCGCGCAAGAAGCGCAGCCAGCGGCAATAGCCGGTCAGCATCTCGGTGAACGCCAATTCCTCTTCCCCGTCGAGCGGCGCACCGGAAAAAGTATTCGCCAGCAGCCGCTGCACCAGTTCGCGGTTGGAGGTCGGCTGCAACAGCCGCCGCGACCGCGGCTCACGCGGGTCCGGCTCCTCGCCTTGGCGGCAGATGTCGAGTATCGAGGCCAGGTGTCCGAGGGAGCAATCCATCGCTTCGAGCAGTTTGAACAACACGGGCACTGTCGGCATGGTGTGGCCGTGCTCGTACTTGCTCAGCATCGGCCCGGTGATGCCAGCACGGCGCGCAACCTCGTGCTGCAACAGGCCCCGGTGCATCCGCAGCCAGCGCAGGGCCTTGCTCATCTGATCAACGCTGTACATGTATGATTCTCTTCGAAAGTCAAGCCAGTCTAGTGCACTCGTGTCGAGACTTGCAAGGGAACGACTCGATCGTGTCTCTAAGAAAGATCGCCTTCCACGCACCACGATCTTCCGTCTCGAGTATCCAATGTCGTAACCACAGAACGCGTTAAGATTATCCTGGATCCCTGGCCCGAGCCGAGACGGACGTGGACCCATCTTGGATGGAGGGGCCGAGCCGTAAAAGCACCCGCCCCGCACGAGGATCTTGCTCATCCGCGGCGGCCCGTCCGCGGCGGCCCGTCTGCAACCCAGCACCTGACCCGGCCATGACCACCCCGCAACCCACGACGGCCCTGCTGCACTTGCTGCGACACCCCCGAATGCGGGTCGCCAGCCTGCTGCTGGGTTTGCTGGCGTTGGTGTTGCTGCTGGGCTACCTGGTCCAACACCGCCAGCGGACGTTGGAGGATCTGGCGACGTCCTGGCCACCGCTACTGCTACTCGGCCTGGCTGGTGTGAGTGCCGCCTTGTTGGCGTTGCACGCCCACCTGCTGCAGCGACCTGCCGGGCATGGAAGCTCCAGCGACCTGCAGCGCACCCTCGCAGCGCTGCTCAGTCGCGTCCGCGGCGCCCATGAGATCGGCGAGCTGGCGGCGCTGGTGACCAGCGGCATCCAACAAGCACTGCGACTACGGCACGCCAGTCTGCTGGTCTACGACCCGCACACCGGCAGGGTGATCGACCCCCAGCAACACCTGCAGCCACTCGCCGCCGCCAACAACCTGCTGCTCCTGCTGTCGGCGAGCAGCGAGCCTCTGCCGGTCAATCCTCGTATTCTCGAATGGCTGCGCCGCGCGTCGCCCGAAGACGCCGTGTGGTTGCTCGATCATGAGTTCGCCTTGCTGGTACCCGTGCTGGGTGTCGACGGTTCGTCCCTTGGCCTGATCGCACTCGGCCCGCGGTCCGATGGCCAACCCTATGAGGCCCCGGACCACGAAGCCTTGAGCGCCCTGGGCGACACCGTCGCGCTGACGTTGGAGGTCTGGGGACGCCGGCCGCCCAGCGTTGGGGAACTACCGGCCAGCAACGTCCTGCCGGGCGCACCGCGGCTGCTGTCGGCCAAGGACAGCGGTATCCGCAACGGCTTGCCGGCGACACCAGGCAGCGCGCGCGAATGCCTGGAATGTGGTCGCCTGTTCTCGGCAGCGGTCGAGGTGTGCCAGGACTGCGAGTGCGAGCTGGACATCGCCCTCGTGCCCCTGGTGCTGCCCGACAAGTTCCGCTTCGAGCGCCGGCTGGGTACCGGTGGCATGGGTATCGTCTACCTGGCGCGCGACCTGTCGCTACACCGGGACGTGGCGGTCAAGACGCTGCGCCGCGTGTCCATGGAAGACGCCGTCCGCCTGCGCCGCGAAGCCCGCGCCGCCGCTGCTGTCCACCACCAGAATCTGGCCCTGATCCACGGCGTCGAGAGCTGGTCCGGAGCGCCGATGCTGATCCTCGAGTACCTGCCCGGCGGAACCCTCGACGACCGGCTCAAGCAGTTCGGTCCGCTACTCCCGCACCAGGCCATCGAGCTCGTGCTGGCGATGGCCAGCGCCCTGGAGCGCCTGCACCGTGCCAGCGTGCTGCACCGCGACCTCAAACCCAGCAATATCGGCTTTGCCGTCGATGGCACCCCGAAGCTGATGGACTTCGGCATCGCTCGCCTACAGACGGACCTGCGTTCCGAGGCCACTACCGCCATCGGCTCGATCGAGGACGACGCCGCGACGCTGACGGGCATGCCTGACTCCAACCCCACGTCGTCGACACCTCGTCTGATCGGCACCCTGCACTACCTGTCCCCGGAAGCCACCAATGGCTCGCCACCGTCGCCGGCAATGGACTTGTGGAGCCTCAACGTGGTGCTCTACGAATGCCTGACCGGCAAGCGCCTGTTCAACGGCACCATCCTGCAGGTACTAGACGCCATCCGTAAGTCTCGCATTCCGGACGTGCGCGAGGTCAGCCCGTGGGTGCCGGAACCGCTGGCCGAGTATTTCCAAACGGCTCTCGGGGTCGAGGCGCAGCGGCGTCCAGCAAGCGCGCAGGCGTTGATGCGGCGATTGGATGATGTGCGGCGGGAGTTGCACGAGTGAGCTCCCTACCGTACCCACCATCGCGCCAGCCACCGACGTAAACTCCAGCGTCGCCGGCCGATCCCGCTGCGACGCGCGGTGCGCAACCCGAGTTCCGCCATCACCGCATCCGTATGCATACCGAGTTCGGGATAGTCCTCGGCGACGTGCGGTCGGGTCCCATCGAAGCGGGCCGGGAAGGCCAGACGTGGGCGGCCGCCGGGGTCGCTACGCAGCAGGTCGCGAGCGGCAAGTTGTGGATGAGCAGCGGCCTCGGCCGGGGTGAGCACCGGTTCCGCGGGAATGTCGTGTTCCTCGCACAGCTGACGCCAGTCGGCACGCGTGCGCGACGCAAGCAACGCTGCGACCTCGGCGCGGGTTTCCGGATCGCGGCTCAAGTGACGGCGCTCCAGATCCTTGCGCCCGGCAGCGCGGCAGAAACGCTGCCAGAAGTGCGGTTCGAGCGCGGCCAGGGCGAACGGCTTGCCGTCGGCGGTCGTGTAGACGCCGTAGCAGGAAAGCGCACCGGTGAGCAGTCCAGGCTCGCCGAGCCCGGTGCCGTTGACCGGCTCGCGCTCCGTGCCGGCGGGCTCTGAGAGGCCGACCAGGTGTGCCGACGGCAGGGCCGCCCAGTGAACCAGGTTGGCGTGCACCGCGGCATCGAAAAGCGAGGTGTCGATCCAAGTGCCCTCGCCGGTCTCACGGCGGCGGTAGAGGGCGGCGAGGATCGAGCAGGCGGCGCTCCAGGCACCCGCGACGTCGGCCACGGGCAGCGACGGTGGCTGTTCAGGGTTGCTGGCCATGGCGCCGGAGAGGGCTTGGTAGGTGATGTCGTGCCCGGCACGCTGCGCATACGGGCCCTCCTGCCCGAAGCCGGAGAGCGAGCAGATCACCAGCCGTGGAAACTGACGCCGCAGCTCGGCGGGCTCGAAGCCGAGACGCGCCAGCGTGCCGGGACGGAAGGTCTCGAGCAGGACATCGGCGCGCGCCAGCAGGCGCCGAAGGGCTTCTTGCGCCGCCGGCTTCTTGAGGTTCAGCGCCACGCTCTCGACGCCGCCGAGCAGCAGCGCCGACAGGGTGCCGACTCCGTGGCGCCGCGGTGGCGCCAGGCGCGCCGGATCCCCCAGCTCCGGCTCCTCCACCTTGATCACGCGCGCGCCGAGATCGGCCAGCAGGCGGGCGGTCAAGGGCCCGGGATAGTTGCGACTGAGATCGACAACAACCAGGTCTCCGAGCGGGTAGCCGTCCGAGGTCAGGCTCACTCTGTCTCGCTCACTCGGCTTCGAAGAGCAGCGCACAGCCCGTGCCACCCGCGGCTGACAGGCTCACGAGACCCGTCCGGGGGCCAGTACGGGGGCCAGTACGAGGGCCAGTACCGTCACCACGACGGCGCAGCTCGCTGAGTAGCTGCAGCACCAGGCGCGCGCCGGTAGCGCCGAAGGGGTGGCCGAAAGCGATCGAACCACCGGTGACGTTGAGGCGGTCGAGCGACACCACGCCTACCGACTCTTCGCGGCCGAGTTCGTGGCGCGCGAACTTGGGCGACGCCAGAGCTTTGAGGTTGGACAGCACCTGCGCTGCGTACGCCTCGTGCATCTCGACCAGGTCAACGTCATCGAGCCGCAGACCGGCGCGGTCGAGCGCCCGCGGCACGGCGTAGGCCGCCGACTGCAGCAGCTGGCGCGCCGGATCGACGGCGGCGAAAGCATAGGAGCGCAAGTAGCCCAGCGGTTCGTAACCGCCGGCCTCCGCCGCCCGTTCGCTCATCAACAACAGCGCGACGGCACCGTCGGTCAATGGACTGGAGTTGCCCGCGGTCAGGCTGCCGAAGCGGTGATCGAAGACCGGCTCGAGGGCTGCCAGCGCCGTCGCCGAAGTGTCCGGACGCACGGCACTGTCACGTTTCAGCATGGCGGATCCGCTGGGCGGAAAGACGGGAATGATCTGCTCGGCGAGACGGCCATCCGCCATCGCGGCCGCGGCGCGGCGGTGCGACAGCAAAGCGATCTCGTCCTGGGCCTGACGGCAGACATCGTTCTGGCGCGCCATCTCCTCGCACGCTTCTCCGGCCGTTTGCCCGGTGGTCGATTCGGTGATCGTCGGCGCCGTGGGCGTCAGGTCCTTGAAGCGCAGCTTGCGCAGCACCGCCAGGCGCGCGCTCATCCCCTTGGCCTTGCTCAGCTCCATCAGGCGCTGCGCCGTGTTGCGCGAGTACAGCACCGGCAGGTTCGACAGGGACTCGGCACCGCCGGCCAGAACCACCTCCGCATCCCCGTTCAGGATGGCTCGCGCCCCGTCCACCAGTGCCTGCACTGACGACGCACACGCCTGGTTGACCGCATTGCCCGGAACGTGGCTCGGTAGTCCGGACCGCAGCACCACTTCGCGTCCCAGGTTCGGCGCATTGAGCGGCGGTGCGACAACACCGAAGACGCACAGATCGACGCGTGCCGGGTCGGCATCGACGCGTGCCAGGACTTCGATGGCGGTGCGGCTGGCCAGATCGATCGTGTCCAGGTCGGCCAGGCCCTCTCCCGCCTTGATGAAGGGCGTCCGGCACCCGGCCACGATCGCCACGCGCCCTCGCGGCCCCGCCAGCTCTACCCGAGATTCGCGCGCTCGCGGCTCCGCCGGCTCGGCGCGAATCCACACCGTGTCCGCCCGCTCGCGGATCTCCTCCGCCGCGGTAGCGTTGTTGGGAGGCGGCAGGGGTGACGTCGCGGCAACTTCGGCCATGGCGCTGAGGTTATACCACGCGAATTCCGAAGCTCTCCCAGGCGGCGCTCTCTTCGTCCGGAAGGGCTTCCGGATGGGCTTCGTCCGGCAGGGGAACCGGCAGTCGCTCGTCCCCCGTCACCACGATGGCACGCAACCGGTCGAGCGGCGGTGCCAGGCGCTTCGACGTGGAGTCCATACGAAGGAGCCGCCGCCACCACCGTCGATGCTCCCGCGCCAGCTCCCGCCCGGCCTCGACCAACGCGTCCGCCGAACCGTGCAGCAGCGTCGGTCGCACCCAGCCGATGACGTCCAACCAAGCGTCTGGAGAGGCGTCCAGCGCCACTGCCGCGCCGCGGCTCAGCGCCCAGCTCAGCACCAACCGCTCCCCAGCTTCCGTCAGCGAGCGGCAGCAGACCACCACATCTCGGTGCGCCGGTAGGAAGCGGTGCACTGGAACAACCGGCAAGCGAGCCTCCAGCGCCTCGACTCGGCGCAGCAGCTCGACCGCGTCGAGTTGTTCGCCGTCCAGCCTGACTCCCCCGTCCACTACCTCGGGCCAGTCGGGGTCCTCGCCGCGCGAGCGGGCCCACGACGGTACTTCCGGCGCAGGAGGCACCTGCTCGACGATCCGCATCTGCCGCGAACGCCAGGCATCCAGCTCCTCTTCTGGCAACCGGAACTCCGGCACCCAGACCGGCACTGCCAGGGCGCCGACCGCCTGCACGGCCAAGTCGAATGCCAGGTACTCCGGTAGCGGGCGGTAGGGAAAGACGACGGTCTCGAGTGGCTCGGCACCCGCGCAGACCAACGCCTCCATCCCCGTCACGACCTGGCGCGCGAGCTGACGCCAGCTCCACCAAGCCCAGTCGAGCACCCCGCGTCGTTCCTCCTGGAAGAACAAACACGGCTCTTCCGGCACCGCACGGGCCTGCTGCAACACTGCACGAGCGGGAGTCTTCACCAGCGTATCTCCATGCAGGTCGCCATTGAGGAGCGTTTCCCCAGTCAGGAGCCTGCTACAGAGAAGCCTTGTGCAGCGCCGCCGACATCTTCTCTTCGATCTTGTGACGCATCATGGTCGCGGGCGGCTTGAGCGCCGCCTCACCGATGATCCGGTTGTCCTCGTAGCGGACCGAGCCGCTGGCCCCGGGTCCGCTCAGCTCGAGCAAGTCCCCGTTCCACTTGCGCTTCAGCATGCCACCCGGAAACTCCGCCTTGAGTGCGGCGTCGAGTTCGGTGCGCACTTCGTCCATGGAGCTCTTGGCGGTGTCGACGATGATCCTCAGGTCACTCATGGCGCGAAAAGTACCACAGTCATGGCAGCCTGAGAGCATTGGGGCCAACGCTGGCAGTGGGTACTAGCGGAGTACACACAGAAAAGGCCCCGGGATTGCGTCCCGGGGCCTCGGTCCGCTCAACAGCGAATGTGCATTAGGGACGGCAGGTCTTGAAGATCCACCAGCCCTGGCACTTGTTGGAGCAGCAATCCGCGTTGACGGAGCACCAGGCACCGTTGGCCAGGCAGGCGCTGCAACCCTCGTCCACGCTGCCATCGCAGTCGTTGTCGACACTGTCGCCGCACAGCTCGGCGGCGCCCGGATACGCGGTGGCGTCGCTATCGTCGCAATCGACGCTGGCGCAGGAACCGTCGCCGTCCGAATCGGTGCAGCCGGAGCCCGGATCGAGCCACTGCGAGATGCTGCCGTAGGTAACGGCGAAGGCGCCGTCGACGGTGGCGTTGCTGTTGTGGTCGCACGCGTTGTTGATGTTGGTGCCGCAACGACCGTACAGCTGGCCGACGACCTGGCCACTGCTGTTGACCACCGGCGAACCGGAGCTACCACCCTCGGTACCTGCATAGGTCGTCTGGCTGTAGATGAAGTTGCCACGCGGCAGCGTGCCGCAGGTGCCGTAGCTGGTGTTCACGCTCTGCTCGGAGTAGGCCTGCGGAGCGCCGGCCGGATGGCTGATGCGATAGAGGTCGAGCCCGTTGGCGTACGCCACAGCACTGGTGGTCCAGCCCAGGAAGGCGCTGCCCGCGGGTGCGGAGCCCGAGAGCTGCAGGAAGGTGAAGTCCGTGGAGCTGTTGGTGGCCAGCAGCGTCGAACCGACCATGCTTGGCACGGCGCCGTCCGGGTTGTAGCAGGAACCACCACACGGCGTGGTGAACTGGAAGAAGGTCTCCAGCGAGTTGGCAACGCTCTGGCTGCTCAGGCAGTGGTTGGCGGTCAGGAAGTACGGGGTCCCGCTGGAGGCCGTGTCATTCAGCAGGCCTCCGGTGCAGATGTAGACGTACGGGCTGATCACGAACTGCATGTGCGCCACGGCGTCCTGAGCGGCGTTGACCGCCGAGGACATGGAACTGCAGGAAGCGTTCTCGACGCAGCTCTCGTTGAAGCTGCAGAAAGCCTTGTCAGCGGTCAGCGCCGCGCGACGGCTGACGGCCAGCTGGAACGCCTCGGTCAGGTGAGCGACGCCAGCGATGCGCAGGCTGGAACCCTCCAGGGCGGTCCGCACGTCCGCGCCACGATAATGCAGCTGCACGAGGGCTTCGTCACCGACCAGGGTCTGAGCCCAGAAGTCGCCACTACCGAGTAGACCCCGCCCCGTGTAGGGACCAAAGGCTTCGCCCAGCGTGTTGTAGATGTAGAGCTCGACACCCTGGGGCAGGTCGACACCATCGAAGTGCAAGCGCATCGCGGCGGCACCCGGGCTGCGCACCACACCGGTCCAGACAAATCCGTCACGGCTCATGCGAGTGGCACCGAAGCCATCGAAGCCGGGGGCAATCGCGAAGTTCACGTCCTTGGCGATACCGACGCGCTGACGCGGTTCGTTGTGGTTCCAAACGTCCGAAAGCTCTGCGTCGGTCACCTCGACCCGTGCGGCACTGCCCATCGCGGCCCGGACCTGCTGGGCAGCAAGCCAGCCGTGGCGAACCTGCATCGCTTCAGTCGCCGCGGCACGATCGAAGGTGGTCGTCGCACGCTCCAGTTCCGCCTGCGGCGCGAAGACGTCGGTGCCGACACCGGACTGAGCGAATACCGGCACCGCCAGCAGCATCGCCACAGCGGCCATACAAACGATCAATTTCCTCATTCTACTTTCCTCCTCAATGTGTACATGAATGATCGATCCGGAGCACGCAACCTCCGGACCCACAAGACGCCACAGGGAATAAATCCCATAGACACACATACATAGACCCAGAATTGAGATCGGGCGAGACGGGCCACGATCGTGGCAAACGCCCGGATATAGATTTGACCTGCGAATGTTGCCAGGATCACCGGAAGTTTGTCAAGCTCCTCATGGAGTGATTTAAGCCCTGGCCCTCAAGCTCAAAATCAGCGCGGCCACTCTCGGTACCTGTAGGATCGGCGTCATGAAGATCCATCTCGTCGACGGTACCTACGAACTCTTCCGCACCTTCTTCGGCGCTCCCGAGCGCCAGCTCGACGACGGCCGCGAGGTCGGCGCCACGATCGGCTTGCTGAACACACTGCTGGCACTGCTGCGCACCGGCGGCGTCACCCACGTCGCGGCGGCCTTCGACACCTTGATCGAGTCGTTCCGCAACCAGATGTTCGCCGGCTACAAGACCGGTGAGGGCGTGGACGAGCGCCTGATGCGTCAGTTCCCCCTCGCCGAACGCGCCGCGCATGCACTCGGCATCACGGTGTGGTCGATGCGCGAGTTCGAGGCTGACGACGCCATGGCCACGGGTGCTGCTCGCTGGGCAGACGCCGCGGGTGTCGAGCAGGTGGTGCTGTGCTCACCCGACAAGGACCTGACGCAGTGTGTGCGCGGCGGCAAGGTCGTGTGCCTGGACCGGCGGCGCGAGATCCTGCTCGATGAAGCCGGTGTGATCGAGAAGTTCGGCGTCTCGCCAGCATCGATCCCCGACTACCTGGGCCTGGTTGGCGACGCCGCGGACGGGATCCCTGGTCTCAAGGGCTGGGGCGCCAAGTCGGCGTCCACCGTGCTGGCGCGCTGGGAGCACATTGAAGCGATCCCGCACAATATCGAGGCGTGGGAGGTCAAAGTACGCAGCGCCGCCAAGCTTTCTGAGACACTGAACACCCAGCAGCAAGACGCCTTGCTGTACCGACAGCTAGCGGTGCTGCGTACAGATGTGCCGCTGGAGGAAGAGTTGGAAGACTTGGAGTGGCGTGGCGCGCGGCGGACGGAGCTGGAACAACTCTGCGTCGAGTTGGGGCAGCAAGCTTTGCTGGAACGCGTACCGCGCTGGCGGTGACTCGGGCTTCGTTTCAGGCGTAAGCTGCTGCCCACGTGGCTCCGGAATCGGGTCACCAAACTCATGCACCGGCTCCAGCCACAGTTCCATAACGTCCTGGGCATTCTTCAAAGCATCGTCCTGTGAATTGCCGTGGGCCATGCACCCAGGGAGTTCTGGAACCTCTGGAATGAAAAGGCCGTCTTCGTCACTCCAGTAGATGAAAACCCCGTACTTATTGCACTTATGCATCAAGCACCTACGAGGAAATAGTGAGCTATGGTCAAGAGTTGTGTATCAGCCCTCAGGCGGCGATCCTGTCTTCTCGG
>CBDUPA010000031.1:0-48852 GCA_965368975.1 uncultured bacterium
GAAGGTATCCGCGCTACCCGGAGGAATCGGCGTGTTGCAGTAGTCCGCATCCGGCTGGTACGTCAGGTCAGCGCCGCCATTCGTGATCACCACCGTGCCGTTGGCAGGCTGCGTCACACTCGTGACCAGGAACGCATCACCTTCCGGATCGCTGTCATTGTTCAGCACGTCGATCGTCGTCGCCGGATCGTCTTCGGTCACCGTCGCCGTGTCGTCGATGGCATCAGCCGGATCGTCGGCGCAGGTCACCGTCACGCTCACCGTCGCAGTGTCCCCACCCGTGATCGTGTAGGTGAAGGTATCCGCGCTACCCGGAGGAATCGGCGTGTTGCAGTAGTCCGCATCCGGCTGGTACGTCAGGTCAGCGCCGCCATTCGTGATCACCACCGTGCCGTTGGCAGGCTGCGTCACACTCGTGACCAGGAACGCATCACCTTCCGGATCGCTGTCATTGTTCAGCACGTCGATCGTCGTCGCCGGATCGTCTTCGGTCACCGTCGCCGTGTCGTCCACCGCCACCGCGGGGTCGTCGAGACACGTTACGGTCACGCTCACCGTCGCCACCGAGCCACCATTCAAGGTGTAGGTGAACGTATCGGCCACACCTGGCGGAATTGGCGTGTTGCAGTAATTCAGATCCGGCGTGTAACTGACGCTGACACCACCATTGTTGACCACGGTGCCGTTGGCAGGCTGCGTCACCGCGGTAATGGTCATCACACCACCGTCGGGATCGGTATCGTTGGCCAGTACGTCGAGTACGGTGGCACCGGAGTCTTCGTTGACGGTGGCCGCATCGTCGACCCCCACCGGCGGCAGGGCACTGGTGTCGACGTCGTAGCGCAAGAAGAGGAAGGTGCCGTCGGGGTGGAAAGCAGCGAAGATGCTCAGGAGATCCGAATTGCCAGCACCTCCGGCCGTGGCGTCACTGAACTGCGCATCAGCGGCTCCGGCCCAATCTCCCACCAGACCGTCGAGTACGATGATGCCGGCAGCCAGTGCGGTTCCGCCAGAGGCCAGGACCAGCAGCACGGCTAGCACTGAAGTCACCGCTCGACGCTGGCGGCGGAGTTGCCAGGCTGCGGCAACCAGGAGCAGTGCCATCAGCAACAGCAGAGAGACTTCAGACAGAGTCGGGATCTCGATCGCGCTCTGGCTGACGGCGACGCTCAGATCGAGCACCGCGTCGACGTTGGACATGCCGTCGTCCGCTTCGACCGCTAAGCGGACAGTACCGGCGGTGAACGGAGCAGCGAATGGGTAGTACGTCTCGACGACGTCGGCTCCGAACAAGCCAGTCCCCGCCCCGACCGCCCACGGCGTCGCGAAGTCGGCCACCGGAATCGCCGCACCAAAGGTGTCCGTCACCGGATCGATACACACCTGCCGGCTGACAGCAGTGACCTGCAGACCAGTGGTGACGGTCAGCAGAATCTCCTCGACACCGCTGAAGGCCCCGTCCACGGTGGCGACGTCACAGCCGGTAGCCATGTTGCCGTCGAGGTCCAGGTAGGCGCGATAATCGACGGCGGCTGCCGGCGATGCCAGAAGCACGGCAAGGAACGCCAGCACAAGCAGGCGGGACATCGGACACACCGCAACCCGACGTGAAGAAGTGGTTCGGCTCAGACGCATTGGATCGGCTCTCCTTCCCGCGATATTGCCTGCTGGTGCCGAAACACCCTTCCGTTGCAGGTCAACCTACGGGGAATTGACGGTCTTCTCTGCGGACGTACTTGCAGATGGTAGCACGCAGTGCCTTGCTCAGCCCCTCACGGGAATACAATTCCCCGCATCGAGAAATCACCGCAACTTCGCAATCTACCTGTCACATCCGCACTCCATCTTCCGGCTCCCCCCACTTCTCGACGCCATAACGCCAGAGTCGCAGTCCGTGCGGCCAGGCGTCAGCAGGTAGATCGGCTTTCTGCTTGAGCCGTGCCAGGAATTCGCCGGGACGCGGGAACATGTCCCAGACTTGCGGCAGGAAGGTACCGCGATGTCCACCCGCTTCCAAAACCAGACCGTCGACGGCCGGACGCAGGAGCTGTACCACCTCGTCCTCGCGCACGGCAGGCAGAGATTCCAGCGGTGACAGTAAGGAAACCTCCACGCGCGTGTGGTCCAGCTCACCGGAACTCATGGGTGGGAAGCGCGGATCCTCGAAGGCCGCGGCCCGCGCGTTGCGGCACACGTCTTCGCGCAGCGGTCGATGCGCTTCGATGGTACCGATGCAGCCGCGCAGCCGCCGTGCCTCCTCGGGCGTGTCCTGCGTCAGCGTGACGAAGGTCGCTGCCGGTGCCGCCAGCCAAACGACCTCGTCCGCACTCAGGTCGAGTGACGGTAGCGGCCGTCCCGGGTTCAGGTTGGAGATCAGGGTACTGCGCGCCAGAGCCAGTAGGATTTCGCCCTGGCGTGCTGGGGTTGGGGTCACGAAGAAGCTCCTTGGAAGGCGGCAGCTCGGAACGAGACAGCCGCGTACCCTACGACCTGCTCGCGGTCGCCGTAGGTATCGCCTGAGTTGCGCAGATCGAGCAAGTGCGGCTCGAAACCATGCCGGTGCGCCCACGTCAGCGCGCCGTTGAGGGCATAGGCACCACAGGCCTGGCGTGGGTGCAAGTCGTGGTCGAAAGCCAGGATCGCGTCGACGGTGGCGCGGTCGGTCCGGCAGGCCTCGTCATATGGCAGGAAGTGCGACAGGTCCGTGCTGACCACCACGCGGAGTTCCGGATCGACGCGCCATGCCGCCTCGAGCACCGCCGCCACCTGCTCAGGATCGGCCCAGCCGACGACTAGCGGCAACAGGGTGAAGGCATCGCCCCACAGTACCTGCAGGAACGGTAGCTCAACTTCCAGTGAGTGCTCCTGCACGTGCGCCGGATCCTCGACCAGCACGCCGGGCAAGTCGCGCACCGCCGCGACCAATCCGGCATCCAGCTGGACGCGGCCGAGCGGAGTGTCGAAGGCCTTGGCGGACGGCAGCGCGATACCGTAGAAACGGTGATAGTGCGACGGGCCGATCACCACGACACGCTGTCGCGAGTCCGATGCTGGCTGCGCCATACCGACCGAGCCCCAAGCAGCGAAAGCACTGCCAGCGATCGGCCCCGAGAAGTCGTAGCCGGCATGCGGAGCGATCAGCATCGGTGCCGGGCGAGGTTCGGCCCCATGCTCGTGCAAGAGGCCCTCGCGCAAGAAACCTTCGACTTGCTGCCGCAGCGCAGCCGCATCGCCAGTGTAGAAGCGCCCGGCGACGGCCGGCGGGCGAACGGTAGTACCCATGTCTCCAATCTACCGCCCGCCGCCGTAGTGTGCAACGCGTCGCCTATTCGACACCGCCCATCAGTTTCTTGACGAATGGGCTGATCATCAACATCACGACACCGAAGCCGGCGGTCGTCATGGCCACGGAACCGAACAGCTGCGGCAGCGGCAGGTTCTCGAACTGACCACCGATCAAGCCGCCGACCAGATTGCCCAGCGCCGTACCCATGAACCAGATCCCCATCATCTGCCCCACGTAGCGCCGCGGTGCCAGCTTGGTCATCGACGACAGACCCACCGGACTCAAACACAACTCTCCAGTAGTGTGGAGGAAGTACGTGACCACCAGCCACATCGGACTGACCAGGTTGCCTTGCTGAGCCTGCATGGCGCCCCAAGCGATAACGGCGAACCCGGCACCGAGCTGGATCAAGCCGAGCGCGAACTTGGCTGGAGTCGACGGCTGACGCTTGCCGAGCCAGATCCACAGATAGCCGAACAGCGGCGCCAGCAGGATGATGAACAGTGGGTTGATGCTCTGGTAGTAGCTGGCCGGTACGTCCCAGCCCAGAACGTTGTTGTCGGTGTTGTGTTCGGCGAACAGGTTGAGCGAAGAACCCGCCTGCTCGAAGCCGGACCAGAAAAGCGCGGCTCCCACGAACAGCACCGCAATCACCGCCATGCGTTTCTTCTCCGGCCCAGTGAGGCCGCCGAAGAGCGCGATGCCGAGGATGTAACCAAGACCGAGCAGTCCCATGCTGACGCCCAAGCCATAGGCGACGTTCTTCAGCGTCAAGGTGTAGGTGCCCGCCAGGCTCAGCCCCCAAGCGGCTGCAGCCAAGACCCCGACCACCAGGGTCACGTTGACGATCATGCGCTTGGCCTTCGTCAACTCTGCCGGCGTCGTCTGTGCCTCGCTCAGCTCACCAGCACCCTGGAGGTGACGCGTCCCGAGCACGTACTGAATCAGCCCCAGGACCATGCCGACACCAGCGGCGGCGAAGCCGTAGTGCCAGTTGCCCTCGACGGAAATACCGAGGAAAGCGATCTCGAAGCCCTGGCCAAGGCCGCCGCAGATGAGGGGACCAGCGAAAGCACCGATGTTGATACCGCTGTAGAACACCGAGAAGCCAGCGTCACGACGGGCTGCCAAACGGCTGCGTTCTTCTGCGGGCGTCTCGTCGCCGTCCTCGGCCATCGGGTAGAGATCGCCGACGATGGCACTGACGTTGGGCTTGAGCAGACCGGTTCCGATGACGATCAGGATCAGGCCGCCAAAGAAAGAAGCAGTGCTCTCGATCGCCATGCTGAAGTGACCAGCAGCGATGATGATGCCGCCAATCAACACCGCCCGCCGTTGCCCGATCAGGCGATCGGCGATCCAGCCACCGGGCAAAGCCAACAGGTACACGAAGCCGGTGTACAGCCCATAGATGGCGCCGGCCGTCTCGGCATCCAGACCCATCCCTGGGTTCTCGCCCGCCACCGCCGCGGTCATGTAGAGAATGAGCAGGGCGCGCATGCCGTAGTAGCTGAGGCGCTCCCACATCTCGGTGAAGAAGAGCGTAGACAGGCCCACGGGATGCCCGGGAAAGAAACGGGTGAACAGGTTCTGCATGTGTCGGTCTCCGTCGGGGTGCGATTTCCGGCTGAGCAAGTCAACCGAGCAAAGGCGGTCGATCCTGGGACCAGTCCGGCGGCCGGACCGGCGATATCGTGCTTCGAGTCCGTTGGTTAGAACGCGCGTAGGATACCTCAAATATTCCGGCGTCCCTAACCCTGGCAGGGGAACGACTTAAAGCATGCCGTGGTAGCATTGAACGTTCGGTGATCAAGAGAAAGCTCGGCCTTGGACCGAGTTCACGCCGAGAGGAAACTGAGTGCGATGCCCCGCAAGGACCAACTCAAGAGGAAGCTGCTACGGCAGGCGGTGCGCGAGGACCTGGAGACTCGCGGCGGCCTGGTGCCGCGCCGGTTGCGTCGCGGCTACCGTTGGCGGCGCGTCGGTCTGCGCGTCGGCGTCGCGGCGCTGGTCCTGCTGCTGCTCGGTGGATCCGCCTGGCTACTCACCGAGGTGATGGCCGGGCCGGACGAGATGCTGGTAGTCACGCAGCTGATCGAGACGCCGGCAGCGATGAGTACCGACGGTGCCGCGGCGACCACGGTCCTGCCACCCGAGATGCTGCCGGTACCGGGCGGCGTCGACCCTTCGATGCTCAGCCTGGGTGTGCGCCGGATCATCCTCGATCCTGGTCACGGCGGCGTCAACGTCGGCACGGTGGCCCCCGGTGGCCTGCAAGAGAAAGAGATCACCCTCGACGTCGGCCTGCGCCTGCGCGAGCTACTGGTCGAGGGCGGCTTCGACGTGCGCATGACACGCGAGACCGACGAGGTCGTGGACCTCGACGCACGCACTCACTTCGCCAACCAGGAGACCGGTGACATTTTCGTCTCGATCCATGTCAACTGGCTGGAAACGCGCAACGTGCGGGGTGTCGAGACCTACTACCTGGGCCCCACCAATGACCCCTACCTGCGGCGCATCGCGGCCGCCGAGAATCGCGGCTCCAGCTATTCGCTGGCCGATTTTCGCAATCTGATGGACACACTCTACGCTGGCGTGCGCCAGGAAGAGTCGCGTGCCCTGGCCGAGGCCATGCAACGCCGTCTGTTCCGCTCGCTGCGTCAACTCAACCCCCAATTGCGCGACCGAGGGGTCAAGACGGCACCTTTTGTGGTATTGCTGTCTACCGAAATGCCGGCTGTACTCGTCGAGGTCGCGGCTTTGTCCAATCGTGAGGAGGCGCAGTTGCTGTCCAAACCCTTTTATCGTCAGTTCATCGCACAGGCCCTGTTCGAAGGCATTCGCGCCTACGCGGAAAGCCTGGTTGCAACCGAGGAGACTTCATGAGCGGCAACAACGTGAAGGAGCAAAGCGCCGGCGTCTTGCACGTGGGCATCGATCTGGGCACGTCCCGCAGTTCGGTGTCCGCGTCCAACAACGAGCGCCATGTCATCGACAGCTACGTCGGCTGGCCGGTCGACATGGTGGCGCGCAAAGTGCTCAAGCGGGAAGTATTGGTGGGCCGTGACGCCCTCGACAACCGTCCGATGCTCGACCTTCATCGCCCACTGGAACACGGCCTGATCAAGGAAGGCTCCGAGCGCGACGAGCAAGCCGTGCGCGAGCTTCTGCGCCACCTGCTGGTGCTCGCCGGCGTCACGCCGGACACGCGCAAGAGCTTGCAGGTGCGGGCGGTGGTCGGCGTACCGGCCGAAGCGATGCGCTACAACAAACAGAGCGTACGCGACGCGATCCGTGGCCTGGTCGACAGCCTGATGATCGTCTCCGAGCCGTTCGCCGTCGCCTACGGCATCGACGAGCTGGTGCACTCGATGATCATCGACTCCGGCGCCGGTAGCACCGACTTCTGCGTCTTGAGCGGCCGCTACCCCACCGAGAAAGAGCAGCGCACGCTGACCAACGCCGGTGATTGGGTCGACCAACAGCTCTCGACTCTACTGACCGAAAAGCACCCGGAAGCCACCTTCTCGATCCATATGGTCCGCGAGTGGAAAGAAAGCTTCGGCTTCGTCGGGGAAGCCAAGGAACCCGTGCTCGTGACCATGCCGGTCGAGGGCAAGCCGACGGAGATCGACATCACCGCCGAGATGCGCGCCGCCTGTGAGGGGTTGATCCCACCCCTCGCCGAGACCATGGTCGACTTGTTGAGCCGCATTGAGCCCGAGTACCAGGCCCGCGTGCGTCAGAACATTGTCCTCTCCGGCGGCACCGCCCTGATCCAAGGTCTCGGCGGCAAGCTACAGCAGAACCTCACCGATGTCGGCGGCGGCCGGGTGCGCGTGGTCAAGGACCCGATCTACGTGGGTTCCGACGGTGCGCTGGCGATCGCACTGGATGCGGGCGAGGCGGATTGGGAGAAGCTCACAGAGTAGAGAGAATATGGCTACAGGCCTACCCCTACCCAGATCTCGGATTCAGATCTCCGGGTAGGGGCATCCCCATGTGAGTGTCCTGAGCACGGGTTGGGAGACGCAGGCTATGAGAAGGGCTGCGGGGCCACCGAGCTCTCCCTACCCAGGCGGTTCAGGTCAGGTGTCCAGTTCTTCCTGCTGCCGCCGCTCCTTGAGCGCCGACCAGATCAACCAGCCGCCACCGAGCATCAGCAGCACCGGCCAGTTGCGCCGGAACACGTCCCAGTCGAAGAAGTTGTACTCTTCGAGTAGCTGCAACAGGCCGAGCACGAAGATCACGAGGCCGGCGATCATGGTGCCGTTGCCGGGCTTGCCCGGTTTGGCCGCGTCCAGCATTCCCAGGTCGGCCGCGTAGCCGTGATTGATCAGGTTGGCCTGGCGGTAGGCGTCCAGGACGTTGAACATCCAGGTGAAGGCGATGGCAAAGCCGAAGATCGGTGAACCGGTCTCGTGCACCATCGCGATGCAGGCGCCGAAGATCAGGAACAGAACGACGCCGCGCTGGTACAGGCCATTGTAAATGTGCCCCATGCCCGGGAAGAAGGCGAGAAAGGCGGCCAGGGCCGGGCTCTTCTGATTCGGAGACCGGGGGGGTTCCGGGGAGTAGCCCGCCTGGTACGGCGGCGGCGCGTAGTGAGGTGGCGGCGGCGGACTGCTCGGCGCGCTGTTCGCCGGCTCTGCAGCCGTAGCGGTAGCCGATTCGCCTGCTGGAGGGGCAGGGTCGGAAGTGTTGGCAGTGTCACGGGTTTCTTCATCAGCCATGGGGTGCTCCTTATGGGGGAAATCCGAGGTCAGTCGTCGTTGGAATTCGAGTTGGTCGTCATCTCTGTCTGTGCATCTGTCTCTTCTTGGAAGACCGCATCTTCCGGGGAGACCGCCTCTTTTTGAGAGAGCAGTCCAAGCAACCACGAAGCCTGCCAGCGCTCCTCCCGAGCCCAGGTCTCGGGCGAAGTCCAGCCTGCCACCGCGGCACGGCAGCGCAGCGCCTCGACCCCGGCGGCCAGGTCTTCGGCCTCCTGCTGCCAGAGCTTGCTATAGCCACCCAGCTCTTCGCGGCCACTCACCAGCACCGGCTGCACCTCGGTACTGATCTGGCGCACCACCTGGCTCCACCAGACCTCGGCACGGCTCCGCGTCTGCGTGACGGCACCGAGTACCGACGACTCGAGCCGCACCCGACTGCCCTCGGCGAAGGCCTGCGGGTCACCGATCCAGAGCTGCAGCGCAAGTGCCATCAGCAGGCTCGCCGCCAGTGCCCAGCGCGGCTCACGTAGGCTGCGCGGCAGTCTTTGCTGCTGGCGCGGCTTCTTGCGTGCCACGGCCGGCAGACGGAACACCAGGCGCGCCGGCAGTTCCAGACGCGGCAAGTGCACCGCTGCCTCTAGCGCTGCGACCACTGTCTGGCAGCGCGCACAGGCGTCGACGTGACGGTGCAGGGCAACCATCTCCGACGACACTGGCTTGGGCGCTGGCCCGGCGCCGTCGGTTTCCAGCAACTCGTTCCAGCGTCGGTCGACGTCGCGGCACAGCACGATCTGCCGCGGCAAGGCGCGCAGCCGCTCCATCAGTGCCGCCGATGGCTCCAGCTCGGGCACGCCGGACCAAGCAGTAACGGCCTGTGGCCGGTCTATCCGAGGCGCGGGCTGTAACCACTCTCGAAAGGCTTGCCATGCCTGCCGTGGCAGGCGCCGCAGCGTTTCATGCATCGACAGTGCATCCGTTCGCTTCATGTCACACCTCCGCCAAGACCGCGCCGTCCAGCGGAGAGGCTCCGCCGTCCGCTGCCGTGGGTACCAGCCGCGCCGCCACGCGCTCGGCAAGCTCCCGGCGAGCCCGCGCCAGTCGCGACTTCAGCGTGCCCATCGGCACATCTTGGAAGGTGGCTACCTCTTCGTAGCTCCAGCCTTGTAGGTCGCGCAGCAGCACTGCCGTCGCCATGTCTTGGTTCATCTCTTCGAGCGCTCCGTACACCGCGCGCAGCCGCTGACGGCGCTGGGTACGAGCGTGCGGATCGTCGCCGCCCGGTAGTTGCTCCAGAATCGCCTCGGGCACCCGTCGCGAGCGCGCCTCGAGTCGCGCCCGGCGGTAGCGCTCGATGCACAGGTTCTTGCTCAGCGTCAACGCCCAGGCGACCAACGGTACCTTGCCGTGGTACTTCTCGAGATTCCGGTACAGCTTCATGAAGATCTCCTGGGTCAAGTCCTCGGCCTCCGCCGCATTGCCCGCGAACTGGAAGGCCAGGTTGTAGATCTTGCGGCCATACAGCCGGATCAACTCATCCCAAGCCGCCGCCTCGCCGTCCGCGGCGCGGCGGGCCAGATCGCTGTCGTGTTTTGGGTTCCAGGTCGACCTCATCATCTCTCCTCATTCAGCAAGACGAGACCTCACGAGAAAAGGTTCCTTGGCAGCAGGAAGGACCCAGAACATCTGTTAGCTCATCGCGTAGCCGGAGAGGCACATATAATGGTTCTGTCATGTTGAACCTGAACCCCTTCTATCCCCAGATCTCAGCAGCCTGCCGGCACTTTCGAGTCAAGAAACTCGAGCTCTTCGGCTCCGGCACACGGGAGGACTTCGGAAACGACAGTGATGTGGACTTCCTGGTCGAGTTCCACGATCTGGAAGGACCCGGGATCGCTGACCGCTACTTCGGGTTGATCAACAGTCTGACGCAAACCTTACAGCGCCCTGTCGATCTCGTAGAGGTCAGCTCGATTCGAAATCCCTTTTTCCGCAAAGCGGTCAACGCCGGCAGAGAGCTAGTGTACGGCGATGGACCCTAGAACCTATCTCCACGATATCCAGGAGTCTGCGGCTGAGATTCTTGAATTCACTGAAGGCATGTCGCTCGACGACTACCGTACGAACAAGCTTGTCCGTGCCGCTGTCGAACGGAAGTTCGAGATCATCGGCGAAGCCCTGAACCGCCTCAAGCGAACAGCCCCAGAGCATCTTGAGAAGATTCGCGAAACCGCTCAAATCATCGCCTTTCGCAACCTCCTGGCGCACGGCTATGACACCGTCTCGGATCCGATCGTCTGGGACATCGTGCAGCAGAAGCTACCCGCGCTGATCGAAGATGTTCGTATCCGGCTCGACGCCCAGGCAGTTGACTAGCCGAGAAGACTACCTGGCAAGAAGCAGCTGCAGCCAAGAAGCTGCTGCTGCACGCTAGACCGAAAAGGGCCCCGTACCCGAAGCACGGAGCCCTGACTTCAGCCCAGTCGGTCTGGTCTGAGCGGTCACTGTACCGAAGTGCTGTACTCGAAGGAGACCGGCCCTTCCAACTGCATCAGCATCGGACCCGCCGGTCCTTTCATGGAAAAGGTTCCAGCGGCGCTGGACTCCACGTCGATGAAGTGGATGAGGTCGCGCACGGCACGCCCCGTCAACTCGAGGATCATCTCGACCTCGTTCCCGCCTTCGTCAGCCATGACGACCTGGGCCTTCATGCGCCAGTCGATGAGCGCACGCGTCCCTTCGGCCTCGACCGCCACCAGAGTTCCGGTGGCCTGACCGTCGAACGACCTCACTTCCTCCAGGCGGAACATGGCTTGCATCTGCTCCGAGGGCAGCGGCCACGACTCACCGACAGCGATCGGCTCCGCCGGATAGTCGGTTCGATTGTGGCGGTCGACAAAGGCGTCGAGATCCTCCTGCTGTGCCGGCGTCGGCTCCCCCGCGGCCAGGCGTGCGCGCCAGTCTTCGCCCTGCCGCTCGTAGAGCACGACCTGGCCATCGAGTGCCGAGTTGTCGGGAACCTCTTGCGTACTCCCAGCCATGGTGATCTGGGTCAGGTCGTCCTCTGTACGGACCGTGATCTCCCAGGCCACCACATCACCGTTCTCGACGGCCAGCACCTTGCGGCTCAGATCCAGCATCGTCTGGGCGGTGAACTGTCCCTGCGCCACGGGCTGGCCATTCTGGAACATCGTCAGGGCTGCTTCCCCCATCCGCATCTGGCCCGTCTCCTTGAACACCGTCCCGATTTCCGGCACTGGACCCCGCAGATCGTACGTGCTCTGAGCGGAAGCAGACAGGGGCAGGGCCCCCATCAAGCAGATCATCAGGCCGACCGTCAGACGCGCCTTCAGGCGGAGGTCGAGACCAGGGAAAGCGCGAGCCGAACTCTCGTCACGAAACATCATCATCATGGGATGAACTCCTTGGTAGTCACTTCTAGAAGTTTTGCATGTGGAAGTCGGATGCGTCGCAAACCTGCGGCTTCCGAGGTTGCGACCTGCAGTGGAGATTCTGCCACGGCCGGGCATGAGCGATGCCCAGACTCCGCGGATTCTCCACCGCACGACGGTAGGACGGGAACAATCGTAGAAATTCGCCTATCCAACAGGGAATTCGATATTCAACAATCTCGTTGCCAACTAGCAAACGACAAAAGGAGATTACATGCGTCTCATCCTGTCTTGCCTCACTACCGTCTCGCTGCTGTGGGGGGCGTCAGCTCTTGCGACCACAGCGGAATCAACTCCCGAGAATCGTACTGCTTGCGCGCCCAGCGCCGAGGTGCAAGCCGAACTCGACGCCATCGGCAGCCTGACACCGAGCCAGGACTGCCCACCCTGGCAGCCTTGCTGGGCAGAGAAGGTCGAAGCCGTGCGCGAACTGGCCCAGCGCTACCCGGACGACCTCTTCGTCAACCAAGCGCTCCAGGACGGCCTGACGTACGGAAACGAGGCAGGGGCCGAGGAGCTGCGTGCCAAATACGCTGCCCGCGCAAGCGCCCACCCCGACGACGCCGCTGCACGCTATCTATCCGCCCGGATACTGGAAGACGAGGAACGTATCGAAGGTCTGCGGAATGTTCTGGAGCTAGATCCGGACTTTCCCCAGGCGCACTACCACCTGGCTAGCAGCCTGAGCAACTCGAGAGGCGCTGCCACCACAACCACCACAGATCCAGATGCCGCCCGCAGGCACTACGAGAGCTTCCGGCAGCTTTGCCCGGAGAACTTCCAGGAAGCCTTGAACCTGCTCAGCTGGTCGCTCGACGACCCACAGCTGCGCCGCACCGAACTCCCGGCCCTGAGCGAACTGCTCCGGCAGGCCAACGCCTCGGATCAGGCCCACTACTGGCCCATCGTCTGGCAACTGCAGTTCGACGTACACCCGGTAGGCGAGCACGGCACTGTGCGAGAGCGCCTGAGCCACGAGTTGCCGGCAGTCGAGCCAACACTGACCACGGACGCCGACCTGGACGCCAATGCGGACGACATCGAGAAACGCTGGCAAGCCCTGATTACAGGCTACGAGATGCTCGGAGACCCTGAGAAGCTGCGCGCCGTGCGTCAGCGGGCCGCGGCGGTGATGCCGTGCGGTGAGATCGCCGACGACCTGCGGCTCGAACCCTGGCGCAAGGGGGAACGCTACCTGCGCGTCCAGCAGCTAACCGAAGAGGAACGCCAGGAGCTGTTCGCGGTCACCGAAGAGTGGATCGCTACCTGCCCGCACAGCTTCACGCTGCGCCAGACTCGGTTCAGCGTTCTGCGCACGGGGCTGTACGAAGATCTCAGCGACGACGAACTGCTGCGTGAGGTCGACTCCTTCGTAGACAGCTGGCAGCCGGGTTCCCCGCAGCTACCCTTCCGTCAGGCTGCTGCTCTGCTCCTGGATGTGAAGTTGCGCCCCGAGCAGGCGCTCGCTCTGCTACAACGCGGAGACGAAGAAGAGGAGAAAAAGACGGCACAGGAAGACCTCGGCATGTTCCCCGAAGACCTGCGCCGGCGAATCGCCTATAGCAACGTCATCCGGCGGCTGAATCTGCGCGACCTGCGCATTGACGCTCTGACGCAGCTCGACCGCCTCGACGAGGCACGCGAAGAGCTACAAGCCTTCCGGACTCAAAGTCTGGCACTGCTGGAGATCGCACCGGAAGACAGCTATGACCGCACCGTCGCCTACCACGAGAGCTGGTTCCTGCGCCTGCAGGCACACATCGCTGAGCATGAGGGCCGAGTGGCCGACGCCTTCGCCTTCCTGCATCAAGCCAGCAACCATCACGAGAACAGCGAAGATCCAGAAGAATTCCAGCGACTGTGGGCCCAGCTGGGTGGCACCGAGACCGGCCTCGCCGCCCTACAGGCCACGGCCGACGAACCCGAGGACGAGATCGCCGAGGAAACATCGCGCTGGGAAGAAAGCGCCGAGGCACTGGGCCAGTTCACCATGACCGATCTGAGCGGACGCACGTGGACGCAAGAGGACCTCGAGGGCAAGGCGGTGCTGGTCAACCTGTGGGCAACATGGTGCGCCCCATGCATCCAGGAGCTGCCCTACATCGAGCAACTGCACCAGCGGACAGCCGACAACCCGGCTCTGCAGGTCATCACCCTGAATACAGACCGCAACACCGGCCTGATCGCTCCCTTCCTGAGCCAGCACGACTTCACCTTCGCAGTGCTGCTCGGCAGCGATTTCACCCAGGATCGCTTTCGCGACGAAAGCGTGACGCTACCGCAAAACTGGCTGGTGACACCGGACGGAGAGATTCGCTGGGTCCAGACCGGCTTCGGAGCCGGGGACGAGGAAGCCTGGATGGACGACATCGTCGAGCGCTTGACCGAGCTGAGCGTCGACTCGAAGGCGGAGGGCGAATAGATCGAGTCGCTACCAGACCCGTCTGCTGGATGTGCCTGCTAAACTGGGTAGCATGTTCGGCCGTCGATCTTCGCGCCAGCTTCAGCTACCCCCTCGAGTCCTCCTCGGCTGGCTCTGCCTAGTCACGAGCCTTGGCGCCGGATCGACACCAGCACTGCCAACCGAAACAGTGCCAGCCGAGAGGATGCCAACCGAGACGGTGCCGGCCGGGCCCCTCGACGTCACCGGAAAGGTCCAGAACCCCGACGGCACACCGCGGGCCGGTGCCGTCGCGGTGCTGGAGCCTCGGTACGCGGATGCGGCCTCTGGGCAGATCCGCACCGTCTCGACCGCCTCCAGTGACGACGACGGCCTCTTTCGCTTGCGGGCACCGAAAGCCGGGATGTGGCGGGTGACGGTGCGCGCGAACGGCATGCTGCCGATGCGCCACCACCTGGCTCTCGGTGCCTCGGAAACGCTGCCCGCCGTCACCTTACGGCCCGCCGTCGACCTACGCGTCGAGATCACGCGCGCCGCCGCCATCCCGCTGGCCGGAGCTCACGTCCTCGCCAGTTCCGGCACCACGACCGGCATCAGCGCTTGGTATCCGGCACCGCGGGAAGGCAAGAGCGGCGACGACGGTCTGCTCATCTTGCCGCGCGGCCACGGCGAAGCGCTCCGTCTACTCGCGCAAGCCCCTGGCCACCAGAGCGGCAGCCTCGAAGTAGACGCCGACAACCCCACCACCGCCGTCCGCCTCGACCTCGCCGCCACCACCGCCGTCACCGGACGCGTCCAGAACCCAGACCGCCAACCCATCGCCGATGCCGAAGTCCGGCTGCTGCGCAGTGGCGCTCCACTCGGAGTCCCACATGTCACCCACAGCCGGCGCAACGGTGACTTCGCCGTCCAGGGCCTGGCCCCGGGCGAGTACAAAATCCGCGTCGCGGCGCCGGGTTACCGCACCGAGGAAGCGTCCGTGGATGTGGCGGAGAATGCGGCGCTCGAAGACCTGCTGGTTGTGCTGGCGCCGCGCTAGAACGGATTCCCCAGGCTCAAGAACACCTCCGCCGGCGACTCACCGTCGAGACGGTCGAGCTTCCAGCCGACTTCTAGACGCACGGGACCGATCGGCGACTGATAGCGCACGCCGACGCCAACGCCGTAGCTGAGTTCGGAGGGATCGATCTCCTGCCAGTCGCGCCAGACGTTGCCAGCGTCGACGAAAAGGGCGCCGCCGAGGGCGTCGGCGAGGGGGAAGCGGTATTCGAGGTTGGCGAGCAGCAGGCCGTTGCCGCCGACGGGAACGAGGCGGCGGGAGCCGTCGGTGTTGGTCTGGGCGATCAGGGTCTCGCCGAGGATACCGAGTTCGTCGCGGTCGTAGGCACGATGGGAAGTACGGCCTCCGGCGAAGAAGCGCTCGCCGATGGGAACGGGATTGACGGCTTCGATCGGCAGTGCGCCGGACGGAGCTTCGTCGACCAAGGGCTCGATACCACCGACGCGAACGCTGGCGGCGAGGACGCCGAAGCGGCCGAAGGGGAGGTACCCGGTCTGCTGGATGAAGAGCTTGCCGAAGTGGGCGTCAGCATCGAGAACCGGGAAGGCATACTGCAGCTGCACGACGGTGCTCCAACCGCGGGTGGGGTCGAAAGCGTCGTCGCGACGATCGAGCAGCAGGGCGGGGATGATACTGGAGATCTGGACTTCCTGGTCTTCGCGCTCGATCTCGTTGAGCGGAATGTCGACCTCGTCGAGATCGACCAGCCGGTAGTCGTAGACCAAGCCGAAGCGGTTGCCGTGCGGGGTTTCGTACAGGCTCTCGACCCGCAGGCCGATACTGCGCTGTTGGAAGCTTTCGCGGTCATCGTCGAAGCCGAAGAGCGAGTAATTGATCGGCAAGCGCAGAGAGCCCACGAAGGGTTGACTGAAGAGCAAGCGGAAGCGCTGATCGCGCTGAGAAATACGCAGGTCGAGCTGCGCGGTCAGAGCACGGCCGTCGATGTTGGTGCGGGTGACACCGAAGAGGCCGCGCAGGCCATCTTCGGAATCGTAGCCACCGCCGTAGATCAAGCGATAGGAACTCGCCTCTTCGACCCGCACCACGACGTCGCGCCCTTCACCCAACAGACCACCGGGCAATAGCTCGACGTCGACGCGCGAGAAGATACCCAGGCGATTCAGCTCGCGCTCGACCTCGAGCAAGCGGGTACGGCTGACCGGATCACCGTGGTCGAGGGCGACGACCCGGCGCAGGAAGCTGGCGCGGGTCGCTCGGTTGCCCCGGATCAGCACGCGATCAACGACGGTGCGCGGACCTTCGAGCACCTGCAGTGTTACTTCGACCAGGGTCTCGTCAATCCACTCCAGGAGCGGTGAGATCTGCACCTGGGTGTAGCCGAATTCGGCGTAGCGGGTGCGGAGAACCTCGAGTGCATCTTCGAGCAGACGCGGATGGAAGGGCTTGCCTTCGCCCAGCGGCAGCTCGTTGACCCAGGGACCGAACTCGAGACGGCGAAGCCCTTCGAGCACCAGACTGGCGACGCGCCGTCGCGGCCCCTCGACGATCGGAATGACGACGCGCAGAGCCTTGCCGTCCCGCTCGACGATCTCCGGGCCGATCTGCGCTTGCCAGAAGCCGCGCAGCGCGTAGTACGAGCGCAAATTCTCGAGATCGGCCTGCAGCGTCTCGGTGACCAGACGGCCGCTGCCCGGGCTGAAGGCACGGCGCGGCGCGGTGGCCATGAGGTCGAGCAAGACGTCGTCGAGCATGGCCTCGTTGCCTTCCAGCTCCAGCGTCTGCAACTGGAAGGCGTCTCCCGGTTCGATGCCGATGTGGACGCGCAGCAGCTCGCTGCCAGCCTCGATCAATGCCTCCTCTTGGACGTCGACACGCACCCGGTAGTGGCCCTTGCGCTGGTAGTAGCGGCGTAAGCGGCGCTGCGATTCGAGCAGCAAGGCGTAGTCATAGCCATCCTCGGCGAACAGCGGCAGCAGGTCGCGATCCCGCAGATCGTCGACGTCGCCGCCGGTCAGCGCCACTTCGACTTTCGGTCCAAGACGCAGGGGATAGCTGAGGTCGACGACGATGGCTTCCGTGGAGTGAGACTCCGGGGAAGGCTCCGTGCGTACCTGCAGTGGCCGGTCGACGCGCGCCAGGCGGTAGCCCTGGCCCACCAGCCAGCGGCGAAGGCGTTCGCGGTCGTCGCGCACTTCGGCGCCCACGAAGGGGGTTCCGGACGTCACCTGCAGTTGCTGGCGCAGGGTGTCGACATCGAAGGGACCGAAGTCACCATCGAAGCGCACTCGGCCGACGCGGGCGCGCGGACCGCAGTCGATGTCGAAGCGAACGGCGGCGCGGCGGCGCGAGGTATCGGTGTCAATGTCCAGCCGCACGTCGGCTTGCAAGTAGCCGGCGCGCTCGTAGCGCTCCTGCAGGGCCTCGAGGCTCTGCTGCAAGCTCTCTTCGGACAGGGGCTCGCCGGAACTCTGCGTAATGGCTTCGCGCAGCTGCACCTCGGGTAGGCACAGAGATTCTTCGGACGCGCCAGTGGTGCGAGTAACGAGGTCGATCGTCTCGACCAGCAGGTGCGAGCGCAGCACGACGATCACCTCGATGCTCGCCTCCCCCTTGGGGCCTGCACCGGTTCCTACGGCGCCGGTTCCTACGGCTACAGGCCGGCGGTAGATCTCGACCGCTTCGAAGCGACCGGTGGCGTGTAGGTTGCGCAACGTACGGCGCACAGCGGCACCGGTCAGCGTCTGGCCGACGTCGAAGGTCAGTAGCTGGCGCAGGTCGTCGCCGTCCTCGATCTCCGCATCGGCACGCAGCTCGATGGCAGCGATGCGTGGCCCCGGTTCGTCGACCGGAGCTTCTTGCGCCCGACTCGACGCTGCAGGCACCAGCACGACCAAGAGGCCGACCGCCAGTGTTGCCCGCAAGCATGTTGCCCACCAGCGTGCAGCCAGCAGCGGTGTAGCCAGGAGGAGGCGCGGTAAGTACGCCCGTAGGCGTTCGGCGGTGCGCATCGGCGGCTAGAAGCGGCTCTCCCAGCGTGCATCGACGGAGAACGAGCCGTCACCGTTCTGGGTGAACACCAGGGTCATCTCGGGGGTCACCTGCCACTCGGCTTCGAGGATGTCTTCCTCGGTGGTCGAGGGATCGCGCGAGTAGGTGAGGAACCAATCTTTGCTCAGTCGCTTGCCGACGGTCACGCGCACGGTCGACACCGCGTCGCTGCCCTGCAGTAGAGGATCGATGCGCAGTGTGTCGAAGCCGAACAGCGAACTGACACGCTCGGTGACCGCCGAGGTCGCCTGCCCGTAGAGCAGTGTCTCGGCATCCAGCTCCTGTTCCTGGGCACGACCGCTGGTGATCAGGCGGATGACATCGAGGTCGGGCAGCGGCGGATCGGAGGAGACGCGGGCGTCGAGACGATCGAAGGTGCCGGAGACGTTGAGAGCAACGCGGTACTGCCGCACGCGAGCGCGCGCCAGCAGGTCGATGGTGGGCTCCAGGCGCTGCGGGTCGGCGAAGGTCAGCAGGCCGCGCTCGACCTGGTAGTCATTGCCGGCATAGACCACCGTACCGCCGGGCTCCAGCTCCACCTTGCCCGTGAGCACCGGCCGTGCCAGGTCACCGCCCAGGGTCAGCTCGACGTCACCGCGCAGATTCGCTTCCTGATTGCGCACGCGCAGCGCTTCCGGCCCCTGGATGTCGACGTCGAGCGCGGTCGAGGTGAGCCAGGTCTCAGTGCGCACGATCTCGATGCGCTGCGGCACCACGAGCTGGCGCGCCGCCTCGGCCATGCTCAGGCCCAAGGACTCCTGGAAACGCATCTCGGCCAGCTGCACGGTCCCTTCGACCTGACGACCCTGCGGCGTCTTGACCAGGCGTAGGGTGGCGTCGCCCTGCTGCTGCCAGCCTTCCGGGTAGAGCAACTTGACGTCTGTCGCGCGGGCGGTGAACTCGTAGTCGATGCCACTTTCGGCCGCTCCGCGCCCCAGCTGTACCTCGCCACGCATGGCCAGCGTGCCCCCGCCGATCTCGGCGCTCAGCGTGTCGAGGGCTACGGCGTTGTCGGTGAGGGTGAACTCGGCGCGCAGGCCCTCGACGGTCTGCGGACTGAGCGGCCACACGAAGGCGTCCAACCGTAGCCTTCCCGTACCCTCGACGCGCGGTGAACCAGCCGGTCCGTGTAGGCGCGCTTGTAGCTCGAACTGCCCGGGCAGGTCGAGCTCGGGTGTGAACAGACGCAGCCAGCGGGTCGACAGCTTGCTCTCCACGTCGAGATCGACCGGCAGCCCCTCGCGCAGCTGCAGCGTACCGCTCATGCGCAGCTCACCGGGGCGGGTCGGCCCCTCATCTTCGTCGACACTCTCGCGCAGGAAGATCGAGCGCACCTCGACTTCCCCACCCCTCGCCGCCAGCTCCAGCGGCTCTTCGGCGGCGAAGCGCAGCCGGCGGTACTCGCCCTCGACGTCGTGCAAGCGCAGCTCGAAGACAGGAGGCACATCAGCACCGTCGGCGACATCCCGATGCACGCGCAACTCACCGGCCAGGTGGCCTCGCAGCTTGGGCGCCGGCATGCCACTGAGCAATTCGACCAGGCGTGCCAGCTGTGAGCTCTGCAGGTCGAAGCGGAGATCGGCGCCCCGTGGGTCCAGGCGCCCGCCACCGTCGAGACGCAGCAGTCCGAGATCGCCACGGGCTTCTAAGCGCTCACCGTCCCAGTCGACATCGGCGATCCAGGAGGCATTCGCCGCACCGCCCCCCGGATCGACAACACGATGTCCGAGCACGCTCAGCTCGCGCGTCTCGATCTTGCCTTGCAGAGCCGGCGCGTCGAGTCGACCACCGATGCGGCCAGAGAAGGTCAGACCACCGTGCAGACGGTCGCCGAATACCAGGTTGAGAGGCGGCGTTTCGAGGCGCAGGACATCGGTGTCGACCTGCAGGTCGAGGGCGCCGTCAGCAAACTGCAACGCGCCGACGGTGCGCGCCGTGCCGGCAGCAGCCGTCAAGTCGAGGCGGTCGAAGCGCAGCCGCTGCTGATCCCATTCCAGCGCGGCCCGCACCGCGCGCAGCGGCTGGCCGAAGGCGGTCGCCGCCCCTGAGCGTGCATCCAGCCGGCCGGCCAGGTCATCGTACGGCCCCTGCAGGGTCAGGCGACCGGTCAGCGCGCCCTCGAGCGGGATGTCGAGTTGCTGCCAGTAGCCGACCCGCGCCAGTGGCCAGTCGACGGCGTCGAAGGTCAGCTGCAGACGCTCGGAGCCGTTCATCTCTTCCGGTAGATCCAGCGTCGCCCAGCCCTCGGCCTGCAAAGCTCCGCCCTGCTCGCGTAGCTGCAGGAAGAGCCGCTCGACCGCCCAGCGGCTGAGTCGTACGGTGCCGGCCATCTGCTCGGCGTCGAGATCCGGTGCCGTCACGTCTTCGAGGTCGAGGTCGAGGTCGAGCTGCTGCAAACGCTGTGGGCTCGCCGGGCCCAACCCTGGGGCCAACCCGGTCCCGGCACCCGGCCCGTCCCTCGCCAACAACTCCGCAGCGAGCACCGACTCTGCCAGCGGCCGCACGCCCGTCAACTCTACGCCGTCCGGCGCCAACCAGAGCCGGCCATCGACGACGCCGCGGCCGGTGCGCGGAAACCACGACGGCGGCCCCGCCGCGTCACCACTGCCGTCCCACAGCGGTGCGAAGACGGGCAACAACTCGGTGACGCTATCGGTGCTCAGCCGGAAGTCGAAGTCGATGGCGCTGCGCAGCGTGTCGAAGCTGCCGGAGCCCGACAGGCGCTGTCGTTCGCTGCTCAGGCTGACGCCTTCGAGACGGGCGACGCCGGCATCGAGCACGAAGGGCACCGAGCCGAGCAACTGCAGCGGAGAGGGGCCCACCGCCGTGGTCTGCAGCGGCTGCAGGAAGAACTGGCCGCTGCCGTCGACGTGCTCGCGGCGACCGCTGACGCTGCGCAGCATCAATCGCCCCTGGACGCTGGCATCGACGCCCGTGATCGGCAGCTGCCGCAGCTCCAGGAAGCGCGCCAGCCGCATGCCGGCCACCGTCAGGTCGACTTCCAGCGGATCGCCCGGTTGATCGAAGCGCAGCTCGACGTGACCACCCAGCTGCCCCCCAGCGTAGCGGCCGTCGACGACGTCGATGTGCAACCTGCCGTCGGTAACCTGCAGCTCCCCTGCCGCTTGCGCCAGCTGCCAGCCGGCCAAGCGCAGATGGGGTGAATCGGCACGGCCGCGATAGCTCCAACCCTCGCCGCGACGATGAAAGACGGCACCCTCGGTGGTCAGCGGACCGGCGATGCCCTCGAGCCAACCCAGCTGGCTCAGCAAGTCAGCGTTGCCGCGCGTGGTCAGAGCCAGCAGACCGTCGCCCGTCCGCACTTCGAAGCGCCCGCGTCCAACAGCCGTCCAGGGCCCCAGAGGCGGCTCGGTACCCTGCACACCGGCACCCTCGCCCTCCTTGAGGTGTAGCCGCAAGCTGCTGACCTCGAGCAACTCGCGACTCAGACGCAGGTCCGTGACCATCGACACCGGCAGCGGCTGGGAGGCACCGGGCAGGTTGAGCTGCAGCGTGCCCGTCTGCAACTGCCCTTGCAGTTCCCCTGGGGCCTGCCGCAGCAGGTTGAGGCGGAAGGTCTCGGCAGAAAAATCGAGGTCCAGACGCAGCTGGTCGAACTCGAAGCGGCCTTCGCGTACCACCAGTGCGGCCAGCTTCAGCTGATCGCCGCCACCACTGCTGCTCCAGCGCGGTAAGTTGAGACTGCCGTCTTCGGCCAGGCTCAACCGTAGCACCGGCCGTTGCAGCTCGACGCGATCGAGGCTCCAATCGCGGCGCCACAGGCGCTCCAGCTGGCTGCGCAGGCGGACGCGCTCGATGGTCAGCACCGGCGGATCGTCCGTGGCCGGTCCGGCCAGCGTCACGTCTTCGGCTTCGAACACCGTCGGCAGAAGGGTGAAGTCGACCGTGCCGAGGGTCACTGGCCGCTGCAGCCGCGAGCTCAGTTCGGCTTGCAGGTAGACGCGCAGGTGCTCGCGCACCGTGTCGCTGCGTAGGTAGAGCACCAGGCAGAAGAAGACGAGCGCCAGCACCGCGCCACCCCAGAACAGCAGGCGTAGCAGGAGGCGCCGGAGCCGGCCCTTCCAGCCTCCGGGAACGCTCACGGTCTGGTGGCGGAGTCGTCCGGAGCCAGGCCACCCCAGCCGAGTTTTTCCCGCAGATTGTCGTAGAAGGTGCGCTCGCTCACTTTGACCAGCTGCACTTCGGCGGCGCTACGCCGCAGGCGCACGGTGTCGTGCGCTTCCAACGTGCACCCGTCCTGGCCGTCAGCACTGAGAAACACCTCCACGTCCTGCGTCTGCAAAGTGACTTCGACGGTCGAGGAGTCGGGCACCACGATTGGACGCTGAGTCAGGGTATGGGGGCAGATCGGCGTCAGCACGGTGACCGGCAGGCGCGGATAGAGAATCGGACCGCCAGCGCTCAAGTTGTAGGCGGTCGAACCGGTGGGCGTCGAGACGATCAACCCATCCGCCCGGTAGCGCGCCAGATCGCGGCCGTCGACCTGCACATCCAGCTCGATGATGCGCGAACGCGTCGCCTTGGTGACCACGAAGTCATTGAAGGCGCTGAAGCTCTCGAGATCGCGGCCGTCGCGCACGATCGACGCCGACAGCAACGAGCGAGTCTCGATCTCGAACTCACCGGCCAGCACGTCGACCAGAACCGGGTAGAGGCGCGAGCGGCCGACCTCGGTGAGGAAGCCCAGGTGCCCCATGTTGACCCCCAGCAACGGTACGCCCGCCGGCAGCGAGCGCGCCGCCCCGAGTAGCGTGCCGTCACCCCCGAGAGCGATCACCAGGTCGTAGGCGCGCTTGTCCAGGCTGGCGGCGCCGCCGACGGCCGGCTGCGGCCCGTGCACCCGGGTCGGCACGACATCGATTCCCTTGCGGCGCAGCCACTCGGTCAACTCGTGCGCCAGGTGCTGGGCAGCGTCGCTGTCCGGCTTGGACACCAAGCCGACGCGCTGAAAGCGTGCCGGACGGGCGGTTGTCTGCTCACTCATGGCATCACCTCGCTCATCGCGCTCTTCCGATCTCAGCACCCGCGTCCTGCTCACCCTGAGCAAGATCCTCGGGCCAGGACTCGTGCGACCAGTGCAGTAGCACGAAGGCCTCGCGGTTGCCGCCGACACCATGGACAGGCGAATCGAACAGACCGCGAAGCTCGAAGCCCAGCTCCTGCAGCTGCGCTGCCCGTGTCTCGATCACCGAGCGGCGCACCGTCTCGTCGCGCACGATGCCGCCCTTCCCGACCTGCTCACGTCCGGCTTCGAACTGTGGCTTGATCAGCGCCATGACGTGCGCTCCGCAGCGCAGGTGCGGACGTAGAGGCGGCGCCACCTTGAGCAGCGAGATGAAGGAAACGTCGATGGTCATCAAGTCACAGGCTTCAGGCAGGGCGTCGGGCGTCAGGTGGCGGGCGTTCACGCGCTCCATGACGACAACGCGAGAATCAACGCGCAACTGGTGCACCAACTGGTTGTATCCGACATCGATCGCGTAGACCCGCACGGCACCTCGCTGCAGCAGACAATCCGTGAATCCGCCGGTCGATGCCCCGATGTCGGCACACACGGCGCCAGCGGGATCGAGCTGGAAGTGGTCCAGCGCCGCGGCCAGCTTGCGACCGGCACGCGAGGCGTAGGGCTCGCGGTCCAGCGTCACCTGCAGGTCGGCCTGCGGCCCCACCGCCGTCCCCGCCTTGTCGACCACCTGCCCCTCGACACGCACAGCCCCCGCCATCACCGCCCGGCGGGCCTGTTCACGGCTGGGGAACAGTTCGCGCTGCACCAGCAACTGGTCGAGACGCAGGGTTGTACGCGCCATAGTGGTTTCGGGCGCTCAGCGCCCCGCTCCTTGCGTTGATGCTACCACTGCCGTGCTACCTCCGCCTTGTAGACAGAAGGGCAACGCGAGCAGGAATAGCAAGATGCGCTGCACCTCGTCGTCAGCCCAATTGTCCTCGAACAGGCCGGCAACGGCGAAGCCGAGCAGCGCCAGTAGCGTCCCCAGGTAGAGCGCCGCGTTCGGCCCGCTCCAGCCGCCTTCCTCGCGCAGGCGCCGCCAGGCGGTACAACCGGCGGCGCCCCACAGCCACAGCAAGGCCGCCAGCGCCGGCAGCCCCCGCTCTGCCGCCAGCTGCAAATAGGCATTGTGCAGGTGCGGCACCCAGAAGCGTGTCGACGTCGAGTGTCGATAGATCGCGTAGCGCTCCGAGACCATCTCCGGCCCCTGGCCGAGCAAGGGCCGCTCGGCGATCATCCGCGCGCCTGCATAGGCCATGCACAAGCGGTCGTAGTTCGAGGGATCTCCCGGATCGACGATCGAGACCGCCCGTTGCACCAGCGACAGCGGCGCCAGCAACACCACCAGCACCAGCACCGGCACATAAACCAGCAACAGGCGCGGCAGGCGGGCGAGCGCCAGCACGGTGAACACCACGGCCAGCGCTACCCAGGAGTTGCGCGTGTAGCTCAGGAACAGTGCCAGGTTGATCACCACCAGCAGCGGCCAGCTCCACCACTTGCGCCAGGCGCCGCAGGCCATCTCGGCCAGCAGCAAGCAATCGCCCAGCAACAGCATCCCGGCGAAGGTCATGTAGTGCGACAGCGTCGCTCGCATGCGCGCGTCGAGGCTGTCGTAGCCGGAGAAGTACTGCACCAGGCCGATCACGGCCAGTGCCCCGGTGAGCAGAATCACGCCGCGCGTCACACGGCGGGCATCGTCGGCACGGCGCACCAGCAGCAGCGCCAGCAGGATGCAGCAGAAGTTGAACACATCGCCACCAGCTCGACGGCTGACGTCCCAATCGTAGGAGAAGACCATGGACAGCAGCAGCCACAACAGGTACACCGCCGCGGGCACCCACAGCGGACGCCAGCGCACCCAGTCCTCGCGCGTGGGCCGGCGCGCCGCCCACGGTGCCGCCAGGACGCTGAGTCCGAGCAGGATGTTGGACGCCGCAATGCTGAACAGCGCCCACTGGTGACTGGCGAAGAGCCAGAAACCGACGCGCTGGCGACTCTCGGGGGGCGTGCCTAGGAGACTGGACCTTGTGAGCTGGGTACCCGAGAGGTTGGTACTAACGCGGGTGCCGCTTCCAGACGGTCCGGACCCGGACGACATGCCAGCTGCGGCCATGGGCTCAGGAGGAGGTCAGCCTGCGTCAGAGCAGTCGTCCGACTGCTCTACGGGTGGCTCCGCGGAGCCCGAAAGACCGGCGGCGGTAGCGGGCAGTGCCTCGTCGATCAGCAGGATCGGGATGTCCGAAACGATCGGATAGATCAGCGCCGCGGTAGGACTGTGGAGCCCCTGGACGACCGACGGTGTCTCGTCTCGGAAGTGCTCGCCGTACTTGTCGGCCAGCGACTTGCACAGGGCCTCGGGCAGCTCGATGAGTTCCAGCTTGCCGTCGCTCTTGGGACATCTGAGAATGTCCAGTGTTTCCTGATCCAGCGCCATGAGCGTCTCCTTGATCACCCCTTCGGACGGGGCACTGCAGAAATCTCAGAATAGCACAGCGGCCCGATCACATCTGGCCTTGCAATAGCTGACGCGTCTTCCAGCGACGGTAGGCGAACAACGCCGGCAGCCCGACCCACATCTTGAGTCCGACGAAGGCCCACAGCGGGTGCTTCTTCAGGTGGGCTCGGATGTCGTCGACCACGCGCGTCCGGCCGTCTTCCAGGCGTTCGAAACGATGCTCGTGACGCCACTCTCGAAACGGCCCGGAAACCTGGACGTCGACGAAGCCCCCCTTGCTCACATCCTCCAGACGCGCCTGCCAGCGCACCGGTAGTGGCCCGAGCCAGAGCGTGAAGCGCATCTCGGAGCCCTCTTGCAGCACGTCCGGCACGTCGTCCAGCTGCATCGGCACGAAGGGCGGCGTGATCGCTTCGAGGCTCTCGGCGTGGCGGTGGAAGTCCGAGACGGTATCCAGCGACGCGGCCACTTCGAAGGATCGGTGGAAATGCATCGGCGGCCTCAGTCCCGCACCAGGTCGCGCAAGGCGGGTTCGAGCTCGGGGAAGCGGAAGGCGTAGCCGGCTTGCTGCAACCGCGCGGGCACTGCTCGTTGCCCGGTGAGCAGGACGTCTGCCATGTCACCAAGGAGCAGCCGCAAGCCGAAGGCAGGTGCCGGCAGCACCGTGGGCCGGCGCACGACGCGGCCGAGGGTGCGCGTCAGGTCGCGGTTGCGCTCGGGTGCTGGAGCGGTGAGGTTGTACGGACCGCTGACCCCGGTATCTTCGAGGAAAGAGCCATCCTCGAGCAGGAAGCGGATGGCACCAGCGATGTCGTCGATGTGGATCCAGGGCATCCACTGCCGGCCGTTGCCGAGCGGACCTCCGACACCCAGCTTGACCGGCTGCAGCAGCTTGGGGAAGGCACCGCCGTCAGGGCTCAGCACAACCCCGATTCGCAGCACCACGCGACGCACGCCGTCCTCCTCGGCCTCACCGCGCGCGACGCCGGCGGTCGAGGCTTCCCAGTCGACACACACGCGGGCCAGGAAGTCGTCGCCCGGCTCCGCGGTCTCGGTGATCGTCTCGTCACCGCGCGGACCGTAGTAGCCGACCGCAGATGCCTGCAGCAGCACGCAGGGCTTCTTCTTGGCCTTGGTAATCGCTTCGCTGACCGCGCGCCCTGCGTCCAGTCGACTGTCACGGATGCGCCGCTTGCGACCGGCCGTCCACCGGTTCCTCGGCCAGACGCCGCCAGCGACGTTCTCGCCCGCCAAATTGAGGATGGCGGTGTCGCCGTCCAGCATCGGTCCCCAACCATGACTGGTGCGCGCGTCCCACGCTTCGGCGCTGACGCCGTTGGGCAGATTCTGCAAACGCTGTGGACGGCGGCTCAGCCAAACCACTTCCCAGCCAGCGTCCACCAACTCGCGGGTTACGGCCCGGCCGATCAGGCCGGATCCGCCGGTGATCACGATGCGCTTTGCCATGCTTCTCCTCGGTAGCGCTCGCCGACAGACCTGGTCAAGCCGAGGCGAGCGCCTCTTCCAGTTGCTGACGGCGGTACAGATCCGCGTACAGACCGCCGTTCTCTACCAGTTCTTCGTGCCGGCCGCGCTCCGAGATGCGGCCGTCTTCGAGCACCAGGATCAAGTCGGCCTGCTGCACCGCCGAAATGCGGTGCGAGACCAGGAACACCGTGCGCCCCTGGAATACCTGGCGCAGGTGGCCGAGGATGCGTTCCTCGGTCTGGGCGTCGACGGCGGACAGGCAATCGTCGAGCAACAGCAGGCGCGGCTGGCGCAGCAGAGCCCGCGCGATGGCCACGCGCTGCTTCTGGCCCCCCGACAGGGTGATGCCGCGCTCCCCCACTACAGTGTCGAGCCCCTTGGGCAGAAACTCGAGGTCGTCGTCCAGGCCGGCGCGGTGTGCCGCTTCCCGGATGTCGTCCTCGCTGGCGTCCGGCACGCCGAAGGCGATGTTCTCGCGCACGGTGGCCGAGAACAGGAAGGTCTCCTGCGTCACCATGCCGATATGCCCACGCAGAGTGGCCAAGGGCAGACGCCGTACGTCGATACCGTCGATGAACAGGCTGTCCGGCGGTGGATCGATCAGCCGCGGCAGCAGTGACAAGAGTGTGCTCTTGCCGGCCCCAGTGCGCCCCACCAAGGCCACAGTGGTGCCCGCGGGAACCGCCAGGTCGATGTCCTGCAGCACGCGGGGGCCGTGGTTCCCGTCGCCGGCTTCGCTGTCGCTGTTCGCATACGAGAAGTCGAGTTTGCGGAAAGCGACGTCGCCGCGCAGGCCATCGACCTGGATCGGCGACGGATCGTCGCGGATCTCGGGCTCGGTGGCGAGCACACCGTGAATGCGGCTCATCGACGCTGCACCACGCTGTACCAGGTTGATCACCCAACCGATGGCGATCATCGGCCAGATCAGCTTCTGCAGGAAGAGGTTGAACTGGACGAACTCACCGACCGAGATCTGCCCCAGGTAGGTGATCGTACCGCCGTACGCCAGCACGGCCACGAAGCCGAGTCCAACCAGCATGCGCAGGAGCGGCTGGAAGGCGGCGGACCACAAGATCAAGCCGCGGTTGCGCTCGACATACTCGGCATTGAGACCGCGGAAGTCTTCGACCTCGTGCGGCTCCTGGACGTAGGCGCGGACCACGCGCGCTCCGCTGAGGTTCTCCTGCACCTTGCTGGAAAGCGTCGAGTACTGCTCCTGCACCTGCTGGAAGTGGTGGTGGATGTGACTGCCGAACTCGCGCGTCGCCAGTGCGACCAGTGGCATGGCGCACAGTGCGATGAGAGTCAGCGAGCCGTGGATGCGTCCCATCAGGATCAGGCAGCCGATGCCGGAGAACAGCGTGTTGGCGCTGTACATGATCGCCGGCCCGCAGATCTGGCGCACCGCCTCTAGATCGTTGGTGGCACGCGCCATCAGATCACCGGTCGGATGGTCGTGGTAGAAGCTCTGCGGCAGTGCCTGCAAGTGCTGGTAGTAGTCGTTGCGCAGGTCGAACTCGACCTCGCGGCTCATCGCTACCAGCAACATCCGGTGGCCGTAGCTGAACACCCCTTGCACCAGCGCGATAGCGAGCAGCAGCCCGGCATAGCGCAGCAGCGTGCCGGCGCTCAGCTCGTTGTACAGCGTGTCGATCGCGCTGCCGACGACGAGTGGCGACAACAGACCAAGGCCCGCCATGCAGACCACACACAAGAGCCCCAGCAGCAAACGCCCGCGGTGACGGGCAAAGTACGGCAGCAGATAGAGCAGGGCCTGGGTTTGCATTCAGCCTGGAATCTTTGCGCGATCGGACGTGGCGGCCGGCGCTTCGGAGACCAGATCCTCCGGCAGCGCGCCGACGGCCAGGATACCCTCCCGACCCGCAGGATGTAGCGCCGGCGGCATGGGAGCCTGTGTGCTCAGCGTCGCTTCCAGGCGCAGGATGGGGCGTCCTTCTTCGATGTATTTGGCTTCGTAGTTGGTGCGCGCGCCGTCCGGCCACGGCTCGGGGTGTACCTGCACGTCGAGGCCCGGATACCCCTCGAGCAGGGCTTGTACCCGTTCGCCGTAGCGCAGGAAGTCCGTCGCGAAGCACAGTGTCCCGCCGGGTTGCAGCAGACCGAGAACCAGGTCGACGCGCTCGGCGTCGAACATGCGGCGCTTGTGGTGGCGCGCTTTGGGCCACGGGTCCGGGAAGTAGACGTGCACGCGCCGTGCGAAGCCTGTCGGCAATGCACTGGACATCAAGTAGAGCGCGTCGGCACGAACGATCAGCAGGTTGTCGAGACTCTTGCGCCGGCCGCGGTCACGCGCCATCCGGTAGTACTTGGAGACCAGCTCGATGCCCAGGAAGCGTACGTCCGGGCACGCCTGCGCTTGCTGCAACAGGTAGCGGCCTTTGCCGAAGCCCAGCTCGACCTCCCAGGGTGCATCCACGGTGCTTGCCGTGTCTGCTGTGGGCGCCGTGTCTGCTGCGAGCAACAATGCCGCCAGATCCAGGGGCAACTCGACGTCGGCCAGCGAAAGGGTGCGCTGACGGGTAGAGATCTGCACCGGCAGCATCACAGCAGGATCTCCCGTCCGCCCGCCTTGAGCTGGTCGACGATCGCACGCACTTCCTGCGCCCGCTCGCGCGGCAGCACCAACACGGCATCTTCAGTGCGCACCACCACCAGACCCTCGACGCCGACCACTGCGACGGTCCCGGCATCGGCCACCAGTAGATTGTCGCGCGCGTCACCTGCCACCAGCACGTCGCCGCGGCAGGCGTTGCCGGCGGCGTCGACGGCGCCGATCTCCGTCAGCACCTCGTGCAATGCCTGCCAGGAACCCAGGTCACTCCAGCCGCAATCGAGCGGCAGCGCGGCGATGTTGTCCAGCTTCTCCATCAGGCCGAAGTCGATCGAGGTCGCTGGCAAGCTGCCGTAGAGCGTCGCGACCTGCTCCGGCACCGCGGCAATCGCTTCGAGGCCGGCGGCAAGGCCCGGCAGGTGCTGTTGCAGCAGCTCGAGCAGCACCTCACCGCGGAAGACGAAGATACCGGCGTTCCACAGATAGCCGCCTCTCGCCAGGAACCGCTCGGCGGTCGCCAGGTCGGGCTTCTCGCGGAAGCGTGCGACGCGTCGCAGGCCGGTCTCGGCATCCAGCTCGCCGCCCAGCTCCAGGTACCCGTAGCCGGTTTCCGGGCGGTGCGGGGTGACACCGAGCGTGAGTATCTGCTCGCGACCATCGACCTTGCGCTCGGCAGCAGTCGCAGCGGCGGCCAGGGTGGCGCGGAAGGCGTCCGTGTCGGCAACCCGGTGGTCGGCCGGCAGCACGGCGACGACACCGCTGCGCACCGACTCCGGCATCGAGCGCACCGCCCAACCGATGGCGGCGGCCGTGTTACGCCCCTCGGGCTCGCACAGGATCTGCGACGCTGGTACCTCGGGCAGTTCTGCGCGCACCGCCTCTGCCAGGCTGCGGGTGGTACACACCCAGACCTGCGACGGCGGGATCAGCGGCTGCAGACGCTCGAGGGTCGCGCGCAGCAGTGAGCGGTCACCGTCGAGCGGCAACAATTGCTTGGGGCGATGGCGGCGACTGGAGGGCCAAAAGCGCGTACCGCTGCCACCAGCTAGAATCAGGGCCTGTACATCCGATTGACGCATGGGTTTCGAAACTTTGGTGGGAAGATGGAGCTCAGGTGGGTAGGCTGCGAACTGCAGCACCCAGAACCGCAACGGAGTATACCGGCTGCCGGCGAAATCACCAGCACCGCGCCCATCACGACTACCCGGGGCTGAAAAGACCTCGACGACAAGGAGCTTGGCGCCATGAGTCACATCCGTATCCCTCGTTCCTGGGAGCTAGCCGAAGCCCAGGCCACTGACGAGTCCGCCTACCTCGACCGGCGGCAAGTGCTACGCGGTCTGGGCCTGGGAACGCTGGGCATGAGTCTCAATCTGAGCATCGCGGGCTGTGTCGAGTCGGCACCCTCGGCTGGCGACAATGGCGCAGGCGGCAAGCTGGCACCCGCTGTCGGCAACCGCTTCGACGACGTCTTCCCCGCAGATCGCAACAAGGCCTTCAAGCTCGAAGGCGGCCGTCGCCTGACCCCCGAGGACATTGCCAGTGGCTACAACAACTTCTACGAGTTCACCACCGACAAGGAACGGGTGTGGGAGCTGGCACAGGGCTACAAAGTCGACCCGTGGAAGGTCGAGGTTGGCGGCCTGGTCCAGCAGCCGCGTACCCTGGACCTCGACGACTTCTTCACCCGCTTCCCGCTCGAGGAGCGCCTCTACCGCTTCCGCTGCGTCGAACGCTGGGCCATGCAGGTGCCCTGGACCGGCTTCCCGCTACACCGGCTGATCGACTACCTGGAACCGCTGTCGAGCGCCAAGTACGTCGCCTTCCACACCTTCCTCGACCGCAGCCTGCCGGGCGTCGGCAATGGCCCCTGGTACCCGTGGCCCTACACCGAGGGTCTACGCCTGGATGAGGCGCGGCACGAGCTGGCCTTCGTGGCGGTCGGCATCTACGGGCACGGACTCCCGATGCAGCACGGTGCACCCTGGCGCGTGATCGTGCCGTGGAAGTATGGCTACAAGAGCCCCAAATCGGTCATGCGCATCGAGTTCACCGCCGAGCAGCCGTCCACGTTCTGGAACGACTTCCAGCCTAGTGAATATGGCTTCTACTCCAACATCGATCCGGGCAAGCCGCACCCGCGCTGGAGCCAGGCACTCGAGACCGACATCGGCACGGGTCACCGGCGCGACACGCGGCTCTACAACGGCTACGACGAGGTCGCCTCGCTCTACGACGGCTCCGAAGCCTGAAAGCTCAGAGACGGCGCGCCCGGCTCGGGGTCGAGTTGCCGTAGCAGGTGCGCGCAATCCTCGCGCTGCGCCGCCGCGCGTCGCAAGACCGACACCGGCGCTGCCAGACCGTCTTGCGCTTCGAGTTCGGTCAGGGACAGTCCGGCCAACCGGACTTGGTGCAGCAAGTTCGCCAGCAGCCACCAGGTGTCGGCATCGTCGAGAGCGTCGGGTAGGTACGCGAGGGCGCGCCGACACAAGGCTTGGCGCGTAGACTCGTCGATCTCTCCACTGCTGTCCAGGTAGCCGACCAGAGCTTCGAAGCGCAAGGCAGGATGTGCCTCCTGGTGCCCCTCGGAGGTCTCTTCCGCCGCATCCTCGCCGACCGCCGCGAGTTCCAGCGCCTGTGCGTAGGCTTGTGCGGCATCGTCGCCTTCTCCCAGGTGAAGGCCCGAGCGCGCCACGGCCAGTGCCACGCTGAGCATGGTGTCGCGGACGCCGTCTTCGAGCGCCGATTCGATCGCATCGTTGAGCCAGGTCTGCGCCGCGGTGGCCTTGGAGCGCAGGGCGTCGATCTCCCCGCGCAACGCCAGCAAGTGCGTGCGCTCGTCGCGTACCTGCGGATCGTCGATGCGCGTGCAGCGTCCCAGGAGTTGGTCCAGGAGTGCCGCCGCCACTGCCTGGCGACCGGCACGGCGGGCGGCAGCCACGCGGAACAGGGTCAAGTCGCGCAGGAACGGCGGATCCCCCAGCTGGCCGCGCAACGCCGACGCCTCGGTGAAGTGCGCGTAGGCATTCTCGGCTCGACCGAGGCGGTATTCGAGATCGGCCGCGTGCACCGTGTAGTGCAACCAACGCAGCGCATCCTGCTCTGTCTGCGCCGCGGCAGCCCCCTCCAACGCTTTGGGCAACGCTGCCGACAAGCGCAGCTGCTCACGGTACAGCACCAGCCAGGCCCGATTCTCGAACCGCACCAAGGCCGGCACGTGCTCGGCCAGCTCGTCACTGCGCCGCTTCCATTCCGCGACCTCGTCGATCGACGCTTCGCCACCGCGCAGGAGCAGAAGGGCTCCCAGATTGTCGGCCAGCAGGGATCGCGTGTAAGCCAGCTCGCGCAGCAAGGGATCTTTGGATGTTGCCGCCGGCGCTGGCGGCATCTCGGCATCCACCAGTGTGAACGCCTGTCGGCAATCCTCGACCGCCTCCTCGACCCGCTCCATTCCCATCAGCAGGTAGGCGCGAATGTTGCGCCCCCAGGCCTCCAAGTGCACCGCGCGGCGGGCGCCGTGCGCCACAGCACCGCGTTGTGCTTCGTCGATCGCTCGGTTGGCCCACTCCAGCGCCGCCGATCGCTGCTTCAGGCGTCGTCCGAGCACGACCGCCAGACGATAGGCGGTGACGCTCAGGAGTGCTGCCTGATCGCTGGTGGCTTCGGGCTCCACCTGGTGACTCCAGGAGGCCATCAGGTGCCGCTGGAGAAAATGTCCCAGGGGCAGGTTGCCGTCCGAGCGAAACTGGCGATTGTGTGCCGCCAACGCCACGATTCCGTGCACTTCCGCGAGCTGCGAGCTTGTCAGCTGCGGTGGGACCTGTGCCTCGACCCGTTCGAGCAGCGCCAGGCCTTGCCGCAACGCCGCTGTGAAAGCGAAACCGGCAAAGGCGTCGCGAACTCCAGCGAGTAGCTGGAGGACCGGCCGCTCGGGGGCGCCCTCGTCGTCGAGCTGACGCCCCAGAGCCGCGAAAGCAGCCGCCGGGCCCACCGCCGGCAAGGTCTCGATGCGCGTGGTCTCGAGCGTGCGCAGTCCCAAGACCAGGCGCCAGACGTCGTTCGGCGGTAGTCTCCAGGTGAGACCGTCCGGATCCGGCGGCTCTTGCGCGGCCTGGGGATCGAAGCCGGCGACCAGGTCCGGTGCGGCATCCGGGAAGCGCCGGATCAAACGGCGCAAGGCTGACAAGCTTTCGCGGTCCAGCAGACTGAGATCCGGGATCACCAGGGTCAGCGATGGTGCCAGCGCGCACAGATCCCGCAGCAGCACCGCCCAACGCTCGAACAGGGGGTGCTGAACCAGCAAATTGTGACTCAGGTGTGAGAGTCGATCACCCCCGAGTTGCGCGGCGTCGCGGGCCTCTTCGTCGGTCAGCTCCCGGCCGAGGCCATCAGGTCCAGCGCCCAACCCCAGGTAGGCCACCGCCGGATCTGTCTCCAAGACACCAGCTACAGCAGCACCGTGCTGCGCACGCAACCCACCGATCAGCCGATGAAGGCCAGCCCAAGGCCGAGTGTCGTACGGTGGTGCCAGCGCTAGCCAAGCGTCCCCCTGCGTCACCAGCTCCGCACAATGCCCATGCAGGCGCTCGGATGTCCCTTCCAGCAGCGTGATCATTTGAACCCTTCCCTCCGACCGAGGGGATGACAATGGAAACCATGAAGACGAGAAGTCAGGTCAAGGAGAACAATGCAAACGGGCTCCGGCGACAGACAGTGCCGGAGCCCGCGTAGGTTTCAGCCGGGACGAGTCAGATCGACCTCAGGCCAGCGCGTCCTGCGGGTAGTTGAAGTGAATGGCGCAGGTCTCGGGATCGATTCTCTCGCCTTCCAAACCAGCCGTCACGGTACGCAGCGCGTTCGCGGACAGGCGCGAGGCGGCGGTGGCGGTGGAACGAACGGCCTTGGCATCGAGCTTACGGATCTTCATGCTGCTTCTCCTTGAGCGGCGCCCTCAGGCGAGGGCATCTTGAATGTAATAGTCGTGAATGGCGCAAATCTCAGGATCTACCTCACGACCAGCAGTGATGCGACGCAAGTCGGCCTGGCTCAGGCGGGTCGCGGACGACATGCGGCAAGTGAGTTTGATCTGGTCACGGTTCAGGTCTCGAAGCTTCATCAGTACTCCTCCAAAGTAGCCGGGAACCAGCACAGCCGGAGCCCGGGGTCAGCAGACGGAACGGCGGGCCTCCAAGATTAGCGCATCGGGCACATCAGCCGCCAGCTGTGCGGATGAGTTCGGATACTATCAACACCATGCACAACGACCCAACGTCCGCAACCCCGAGCAAGGTTGTCCGGGCTGAAGACAGCTCAGCCGAGACCTTCGCCGGAATCGTTCGGAGGCGGCGTTCGATCCGCAAGTTCGCCCCAAACGTCGAGATCCCGGAAGCGGTGATGAACGAATGCCTCGACCTGGCACTCCTTGCTGCCAACTCGAGCAACCTGCAACCGTGGGAGTTCTACTGGGTGCGTACGCCGGAACTCAAGGCGCAGTTCGGACCAGCCTGCCTGGATCAGAACGCGGCCAAGACGGCGGCAGAACTGGTGGTTCTGGTCGCGCGGCGGGATACATGGAAGCGCAACCGGGACGAGTTGATGCAGTTGCTGCAGCAGGAGGGCGACGTGCCGGAGATCGTCCACAAGTACTACACCAAGCTGGTTCCGTTCATGTACAACCAAGGCCCGCTGGGGCTCTTCGGCTTTCTCAAACGCCTGATGTTCTTCTTCGCCGGCCTCGGACGGCCGGTCCCACGAGGGCCCGTCAGCCAAGCGGACATGCGCACCTGGGCGGTCAAGAGTACGGCACTGGCCGCGGAGAACCTGATGCTGGCGCTGAGCGCGCACGGCTTCGACAGCTGCCCGATGGAAGGCTTCGACGGACGCCGCGTGGCGCGCTTGCTGCACCTACCGCGGGGAGCCGAAGTGGTGATGGTGCTCGCCGCTGGCAAGGGTGTGCCCGAAGGCGTCTACGGACCGCGGGTGCGCCTGCCGCGCGAGCGGGTGATCTTCGAGGTCTGAGCTGGCGAGGTCTGAGCTGGCGAGGTCTAGGCTTCAGCCGGATCGGCCTCGTCTGCCGGCCTGATGACACAGCCGAGCAGCTCTTCGACGTCGGCGCGCCGGTTGGCAGGCACCATGAGCTTGGCGCCGCTAGGCGTAACGCCGGTCATGCCGGGACCGAAGATGCCGACATCATCGCTCTGGACCAGGAAAGGGATGCCGTGCGGGTCCAGGGCGTGTCCGATGGTCTCCGCCTCGAGCCGTGAGCCGAAGCGTGCGACGGTTACGAATTCCTCACTCATGGTCTGTCCTTGGGATGGCACTCCCTGGGAGATGTTGCGTCTTTGCAGATCATCTTGAGCAATCTATCATGGCACCGCACACCCTGTTCCGGCTAGGCTAGCCTATATACTCTCCAACCTAACTGAGATGTTTCGACACGGAGGAAGTCATGTTCGAGTTCATGCAGGTTCCGATCGAGTGGCTCGTCTTCGCCAGCGTGCTGCTCGTACTGCTCATCGTCAGCTTCGGGTCGCGAGCACGGGTGTTCTGCCAGTACTTGCGGCTCATGACCGGCATCGAACTGACACCGGGTGAAGTCAAGATGATCTTCCGCGAGCATGGCAAGCCGGGAGTGCGCGAGCTGTTCTTGGATCTACTGATCCGCGAAGACGCCAGGGACTCGCCGCTCATCACGCCGGAAACGCCCCCTTCGCAACCCATGTCGGCACTGCTGGACGAGACACGCGACCGCTAACCGTACCGACGATGTAGCCTCACACCAAAGGAAGCCTGGCGGGTCCCAAATCCCTCCGGCGGTATGCTAACTTGATGGTAATGACCAGCCCTGCCACTCCTCCGCGCATCCCTGTGCGAACTGACAAGCCCAAGCGCCAGTTCATCCAGATCGCCGACCAGCAGCTGATCCCTCTGCCACCGGGCGTCTCGGTGGTGGACTGGCAGCTCGAGAAGGCGAATTGGCAGAACCCGCGCATCCGCGCGTTCCTCGGCTGCATCCGCATGCTCGGAAATGTACTGGAGAGCAACTACGCGATCCTGCACTGCTCGCCGGAACGGTTGCTCGAGATCTGGCGCAAGGTGACACGGGTCGCCGAGCTGATCCGCAACAACATCTCACCGCTATTGGGCCACAAGTCCTGCATTCCGAAGCTCGATGACGCGGTGGAGACGGCGCGGACGTCACTGAGCATGCTCGATCACGATGTACTCCGGCAGCTCGACGACTACCCAGCCGAGCAAATCCCAGCCAATAGCGTGATGCAGATACGCAAGCTGCTGTGCGTCTCCATCGGCCAGTTGCACTCCTTCCTGCAAGACACTTTCGGCCACATCATCGCCAACGACCCGCGCAGCCTGCACGACGCCGACTACTTCCTCTCCAAGCGCTTCCCTCAAGACATCGACGAGGCAGAGTGGCTGCACTCGACGGTGGTGCGCCTATACAGCTACATGGAGACGGTGGAAGGTATCCGCGAGCGCGCGCTCGAGAGCATGATAGACGAGCTGCGGAGAGGCCAGCGCTTGCTCAACGACAGTACCTGGGACGAGGCAACGACAGTCCTGACCCTGCTGATGCAGGATCTGACATCGAAGATCAAGGGTATCTTGGCCCTGCGCGGGATCCGCTTCTACGAGATGGAGATCCTGGATCGCTACGCTGACGAGATTCCCACCAAGTGCACCACCATCCTGGAACTGCACCGGACGGGCACAGCCAGCATTCGCGAGATCCGCGACACCGTCGGCACCTCCAGCGACGAGCTGAAAATGGCCAAACGCCTGGAGAAGGCGGTGCAATTGCGTATTTCTCGGCGCATCGCCGACCTGATGAGCGAGGTCAACAAGAACTTGCGGGACCTGATCGCCTTCCTGCCGCTGTGGATGGAAGGCATCGAGAAGCGGCGGGCTCTGATCCTGAAGCGGCACGGTCACGAGGACGACATGCCACCGCGGCAGCTCGATGACGTCGAGAGTCTCGACGAGACTTTGCCGGCTTGAGCTGACGGTAGCTGGCCCGCCCTCAGCCGGCGGGCCGCAGGAAGTACATCCAGACGAAGGCCGCGCCGAGAACCAGCAGCCACCACAGGATCCAGAGAAGGCGGCGTGAACTGTAGGGCCCCGGGAGCCGCGGAGGACGGTCGCTGGACGTCTTGCTCATGCACCTAGCCTATCCGACCTGCGCGACACCTTGCACACTCGAGCCTGCAAGCAAGGCGAGATCGAAGCAAGGCGAGTTCGACTGGGTTTCGGATGAACCTGGTGCCCTGGCGAAACCGTCTCCGCGCTTCGCCGTGACTCCTCAAGGAGGTCCGATCATGTCATCAGGTCGCCGCTTGCTACTCCTCGTCACCGCCTGCGCCCTGCTCAGCCTGTCTGGGCCGGCCTGGGCGGTCGAGCCGGTCAATTCTTCCCTCTTCGGTAACGTCGCCATCAAGGGCTACGATCCTGTCGCCTACTTCCAGGACGGCAAGCCGGTCAAGGGCTCCTCCGACCACGAGTTCGAGTGGCAGGGCGCGATCTGGCGCTTTGCCACTGCTGCCCACCGCGACGCCTTTGCCACCGAGCCGGAGCGCTACGCGCCTCAGTATGGGGGCTACTGTGCCTACGCCATCAGCCAGGGCCGTACGGCCAACATCGATCCGGAAGCCTGGAAGGTTGTCGACGGCAAGCTGTACCTGAACTACAGCAGCAGCATTCAGGAGACGTGGGAAGCAGAGATGGAGCACTACATCGAGCTGGCCAACACAAACTGGCCGAAGCTGCTCCAGGACTAACCACCCAGCGTACGCTTTTCCGGCGCGGATAGGCGCCAAGGCTCCGGCAACCACCAGTGCAGGAGCAGGAGCAGGACGAACGCGGCGCCGCCGGCCAGGGCGTAAGGAACGTCGATACCAAAGCGGTCGATGAGCCAGCCAGCGGCGGCATTCGAGACGATCGAGCCGAGACCGTAGGCGGCCATCGCCACGAGGGCCTGGCCAGTGGATCTCAACTGCGGCGGCACCGCCTGTTCAAGGTACAGCGGTCCGCCGATCAGCAAACCAACGACCGCGACGCCGTGCAGCACCTGCACAGCCGCGACCAAGCGCAGGTCGGTCGTCCAGGCGCAGACGCTCCAACGGATAGCCTCCGCCGCCAAGCCCAAGGCGAGCAAACCGCGCGGTCCCAGCCGCCGGAGGGTGGCGCCGGCCAGGCCGATCAGCGGAATCTCCAGCGCCAGCATGAACAGCCACAACTCGCTAACGGTATCGGCCGTGCCTCCGCGCGAGGAGAGATAGAGTGGGAAGAAGTAGATCGGTCCCTGGACGAAGCTGTTCGTGACCAGCATCAGGACTAGCAGACGCACGACGGGCGGGTGACGCAGCAAGGTGCGCCCTTCCCCACGCGCCGCTCGCAGCGTGACGCCATGGGTACGCGGCAGACGGAAGCTGACCAGAGCCGCGGCGATACTGCACAGCGCCACGATCGGAAACAGCTGACCGAGACCGTGGAAAGGCCAGTCGGCGAGCCCCGCCTGGGCGTCCAAGAAGCGGCGCAGCAAGGGGAAGCTGGCGACAGCAACCAGGAAGCCGACCGTGCCCCACATGCGCAGGAAACCGAAATAGCGCGTGCCAACAGTGCCGAAGGTCACTGCGGTGGTCATGGGCAAGACCGAGGTATGAAAGGAGGCGAGCAGGGCACTGCCCAGCACCACCGGGACGAACTCCCGTAGAGTACCGAGCAGCAAGTAGCTCGCGGCAGCTCCCGCAGCCAGAACGGTCAGCATCGCTCGCCGCGAGCCGGTGACATCCGCCAAGCGTCCCCAGATGGGTTGAGTACAGAGTCCGAGCAGAGGCATCACGGCCATCACAATGCCGATCTGCGAGGCGGACAAGCCGACGTTGTCCTTCAAGTAGAGGCTGTAGTAGGGGAAAAAGATCCCCAGCCCCGCCATGTATAGGAACCAAAAGGACGCCAGCTGGGGCCAGCGGTCCGGCAGATGGCCCGAAAGGGACCCCGCGTGGTGCTCCGGCGAGCCGGAGATCGGCAGCCGTGGCATCGTCAGGGGTCGACTCAGTCTCGCAACACAGGCAGCAGGGGTGAGCTGTGCGTCTCGGAGCCGAGGTCCAGCGGCACGCGGATATTCCCCTCGACGAGCTTGACCTGGCGATCGGCCAGCTGCTGCAGAGTTGTGTCACCCAGAATCTGGTCGACCGCTCTCTTGACACGCAGGAAGATCTCGCGAATCGCACAGAACTCCACGCCAACGTCGATGCTGCAGGGGAGCGCGAGGATTTGGTCGATCGCGGTGGTTTGCCCTTCGAGGGTCAGCAAGATGTCCTTGAGCGTGATCTCCGCGGCAGGCCGTGCCAGGCTGTGGCCCCCTTGAGGCCCTCGACTGGAGACGATCAGCCGGTCTTTCGACAGCAGCGCTAAAATCTGGCGCAGGTAAGGCTCGGGAATGCCTTGATGACTTGCGATCTCGTGGCTGGTGACCGGCCCGGCATCCACATGCGAGGCGATGTAGAGCATCGCGCGCAGGCCGTACTCGCCCTTGGTAGAGATCTTCATGGCACTGCAAGGGTATCAGAGAAGGCGCAATCCCAGCGGTGCGTGGAAGCTACCTGCAGGGCTCCCCAGCGGGGTGCACATGGTAGCCTGCGCCGCATGAGCACTCCGCTGGAACTGTGCTACCTGCTCGAAGACACCCCCCTCTTCGGCGGTGTCAAGGTGGTCCTGCAGCAGGCCAATCTGCTGGCCCAGCGCGGTCACCGGGTGGTGGTCGTGAGCAAGGGGGCTCGACCGACCTGGTTCCCGCTCTCTACCGAGTTCCGACAGGTCCCCGTCTTCGACGCTGCCCACGTAGCGCCGGCGGACGTGACGATCGCCAGCTATTGGACGACCCTCGAACCCGCCGTGGCACTGACGGCTGATCACGGACGCGGCGCGGTGATGCACTACTGCCAGGGCTTCGAAGGCATCTACACCCATAACACCCAGGATCACGCCGCGATTCGCCACGCCTACCAGCTGCCAGTCCCGGCGATGGTCGTATCACCACATCTGCAGGAGCTTCTCGAGCGCGACTTTGCTCGGCCAGCGCGCTGGATTCCGCAACCGTTGGAGCCTTTCTGGCGACCCCGCGCAGCTTCCTGGTGGCTGCAGGGATGGATGCGGCGGCAGCCACGGAAGCCGGCACGTATCCTGGTGACTTCGCCCTTCGAGATCGACTGGAAGGGGGTACGGACAGCACTCAAAGCCGTCGGCTTGTTGCGGGCGCAGGGCGTCGAGCTGCAGCTGGTCCGCCTATCCCAATGGCCGCTGAGCGATGCAGAGCGAGAGCTGGTCGAACCGGACGAGTTCCACTGCCATCTGGTTCCTGAAGAAGCTGCCGCGATTGTCCGCTCCTGCGATCTGTTGCTCGCGGCGTCCTGGGAGCAGGAGGGCTTCGGCCTGGGCGTGCTGGAAGCTGGCGTCAGCGGCGTACCCGCTGTGGCGTCCGACATTTCTGCCTTTCGCGGTTTCGCGCACGACAGTGCCATCCTGGTGCCCTTCGACTCGCCGGAGGCCTTTGCCGACGCGGCCCAGAAGGTGCTGACCCAGCCAAGCCTGTGGCGCAGCTTACGGGGCGGGGGTCTGCGCCTGGGGCGCCAGTTCAACGAACGAGCTTCCGCGCAGGCGGCCGAAGCAGCACTGCGCTGGGCAGCCTCGGGTGACTGGCGTTCGACCGATCAACGCTAGGCCTTCCTCTGCGAGCGCGAGTCCGCTGCGAGTGCTGTAGAGGCCTCAGCTGAGTTCGCCGCCAGCGCTGCCTGCCAATCGTGCGCGACATCGACCAGGCCAACTCGATACCCGTTGTCCGTCGCGACACCGAAGGCACGGTGCAGGATGCGCAGATCGTAGGGGTGGAGCGCCTTCTCGTCCATCAGGTAGACATAGACAGTGAACTCTCCCTTGAGAAAAGGTAGCTGTGGCAGGTACAGCCGCTGCCGCTGGCGTGCCTGGCCCTGGAAGGAGGGCAGGCCATCATGGAAGGTCGAGAACGACGCGACTTGCACGCCGTCGATGCGATCCAGACCGACCGCCAGGTGGCAGGGGACCTCCGGATGCTCGGTCTCCCACTCGATTTCGAGCGCCCAGGAGTCTTGGTGCTGAAATGTCTGCAGGCCATCGATATCGGTGCCGGTGTCGATGCCGGTGCCTGGGACTTGGCTCGGCTCCAGGCGTGCTTCGATCAAACGCGCCGGCTGGCCACCCTCTGCCGGCGCGCCGCTATGCTCCACCTGCTCACCCTTCGCCTTGTCGAGCAGGAAGTTCTCATAGCGGCGCACGACCTCCTCGGACGGTCCCAGGTCCTCGATCTTGCCGTGGCGTAGCCACAGCGCTCGGCGGCAGAAGGCGGTGACGTAGTACATCGCGTGCGAACACAGCAGCAGCGTTCCACCGTTTTCCAGATAGAGCTGGAGACGATCCATGCACTTCTTCTGGAAGTAGCCATCACCGACCGACAGCGCCTCGTCGATGATCAGAACTTCCGGCTGCACTTGAGTGGCGATGGAAAAGCCGAGCCGCATCGCCATGCCGGTCGAATAGCACTTCACGGGCTGGTCGATGAAGTTGCCCAGTTCGCTGAAAGCGATGATCTCTGGCAGCTTCTGGTCGACCTCGGGCTGCGACAAGCCCAGCATCGCGGCGTTCAGCTGGATGTTCTGACGACCGGTGAGCTCGGGATGGAAGGCTGAGCCGAGTTCGAGCAGGGAGGCCACCTTGCCGCGCACCTGGACGTCTCCCGAAGTCTGGGTCGTGACGCCTGAGAGAATCTTGAGCAGGGTGCTCTTGCCAGCTCCGTTCTGGCCAATGATGCCGAAGCCTTCGCCGCGCGCGATGTCGAAGCTGACACCGGTCAACGCCTCGAAGCGCTCGTGCAGCGGCCGGCGAATCAGCCACTCGCGGACACGATCGAACGGCCGGTTGTAGACACGGTAGCTCTTGCACAGATCGCGGGTCGAGATTACAGCTTCACTCATCGGCTCCCTCCTGCTGGCGCGTGGGTCGAGGCACACTCGATCATCTTCGATCCTCGGACTGGAGTCGATGGCTGGCGGCCAGCGCTCGACCGACAAAGGGATGGTCGGCGGACAGCCGGACGACATCGAAGAGTACAGCGATCAGCTCCTGATCGTCACCGGCACGGTGAGGATTGTAGAACTCCCACACCAAGTCGCCAGCGCGGGTGACCTCGAAGGCACGGCCGTTCTCCGACTCGACGATCAGAGTGTTGCCATTGCTCAACCGGTGGCTGGCCCCGAGGGTACGCGAAAAGAAGTCGATCTCACGGCTTCCGCCATACTGCCACACTACCTCTCCCGTCCTCGGTGTGAGTTCCAGCAGCCGTGAACGTGCGACGGCCGCCGGGCCGCGCAACGGCCCCTGGTTGTCGAAGAGCAGAATGCGACCTCCATCCACCAGCGCCGGATCGTGCTGACGACGGAAGGAACCACTCAGCGCCCAGACGATCTGCGCTCGCACAGGATCGAGAATGGCGATAGCGTCGAGTTCACGGAACGACACCAGCAGGTTGCCGGCTGCGAAAGCCGGATGGGACGTAGCGTATCGACCATCGAGCAGTTCCAAGGTGTTGGTGTGCAGGATGTCGCCCGCCTCGGGCCGCCGCTCCAGCAGCCCTGCATGGGCCGACCGCTCGAGCGCTTCGAGCAGGGAGATGCGGCGCAGGACGACACCGTCCGCGTCGAACTGGGTCGCGAAGTCCTCCAGCACGCCCTTGCTCGGGTGAATGCGCGGCAGCAGTTTCCCATCGCGGTCGAGAACCCAGATGTGGCCCTCTGGGGTTCTGGCCAGATCGTGATGGATGCCACCGCGGTGAGCCCACTGCAGGCGTGACCGAGCGTCCAGGTGGATCAGGCCCAGGCCTTCGAAGATGGCCAGCAGGGAACCGTCCGGTAGCAGCAGCGCACGGCGCCAGTACTCGAGCTTACGGATGGTCCCCGCGTCCTGTGCATAGAGATCCGGCCACAGAGTTTCCAGGCGGTAGCTCCAGCGGTGGACGACACGACCTCGCAGATCGGTGAGCAGAGCCTCCGGCGCGTGACCGGAAAGCACCAGGTTGAGCCCCGGCTCGGTACGCTCCGGATCGAAGACGGTGATCTGGGGTTCGTCACCAGCCGGTCGGTAGCCTTGGAGATACGGCAGAACCAGCAGCCGCGCTTGCTCCTCCGACAAGGTCTTCGGAGCCGCGTGCCGGGCCTGCCGCCACTTGCCTTCGTGCGCTGGATCTCTCGATTCCGGCTCTACCGGTAGGCCACCCGCGGCGACAGGGCCGGCGTCAGGGTGGTCGGAGACCGGTCCCGCTGCCTGCGGCTCCTTGGGAGCCTCACAGCCCTGCGCCAAGAAGCCAAGGAGTCCGAAACCGACGAGGGTCACGAGGGACAGGCTTGGGATCAGCCCACGGGATGGTGTCATCACTTGAGAAAGTAGCGCACTGGTCCCGTTATCAAACCGCGCTATTGGCCCGCGGTACTCGCGACTCTCGTTCCGGAGTCGCGGGGGGCGGCGGTGGCGGATTCGGCTGGTCCGGACCGGGAACGGTGACCACCAGGGGCGCGCTGGTGCGCGTCCCTTCCGCGCAGTTGCGCACCTCGGCCACGACGATATAGGTGCCCGGCTCCGCGTAGGTGAATCGGGGTGCCTTTCCCTCGTTGGGATCGCTGCTCCAAGGCTCGAAATCCTGACCACCCCCGAGATCGAAGTTCCAGCGCCACTCGACCGCTCCAGGAGCGTCGAGATCGAACTGTACGGTGCGGCTCGTAGGCTGCGCGGGGTAGCCCTCGTAGGTCGGCACAAACGCCTGATCGCCAGGGAGGTCGGGCAACCACTGGATCGGCACCAACGGGCTGGTCAGCGTCGCGGCGCCTTGATTGTTGCTGACCGTGACCTCGGCGGTGTAGATCTGGCCGCCTCGCGCCTCGGGCGGCGCCGGTTCCCAGACGAAGGTGCTGCTGTCGTCACCCACTGCCACCAAATGCCCTTGCTGGCTGTACACCTGCCAGGCATAGGTCAGCGGCGGCTCACCGGTCACACCTTCCGCCTGGAAGGTGATCGGTTGGCACAGCATAGCCGTCATGGGAGTTACGGAAAGGCCGGTGACTTGGGGTGGCCCTTCGCGGACGATAATCTGCCGGCTCGTGGTGCCACTGCCAACCCCGTTGGTCACTTGCAAGGTCACCGTCTTGGTGCCGGTACTGAAGAAGGTCACTGCAGGGTCTTCGGCGTCCGAGGTGGCGGGATCGCCATCGGGCTCGAAGCTCCACGAGTAGCTGCTCGGCAGACCTGTAGAAGCATCGGCGAAGGCGACCTCCAAACCAGAATACACATCCTCTGGAGACCAGGTGAAGTCGGCCAGAGGCGGCAGAACTTCCGTGCGCTGGTGAACGTCGAACAAGCCCTTGGCGACGCGGTAGAAATAGGTACCGTTGAACTTTCCCGCCTGCGGCTGGACGTTGTTGAAACCGTTCACACCGCCACTGCGGTAGTACCACGACCAGTAGCTGACCTCTTCGCCGCCGAGCACTTCCACTTCCTGCGGCGTGATGTCCCGCGGCGCCCAGGCGTTGCTGACATCGTCGAGCCACTCTTCCTGTGGGAAGCTCGGACACACGGAGCCGGTCCCCCAATAGAGGAATGGCGTACCGTCGGCCCGCGAAAAGGTGACCGTGCCTAACCCAGGCTGCGCCGGTGAGGTTGCGGGCCGAGACCACACCAGCGCGGGTGTGCAGGGACCATTGGCAATACAGCTGGCGTCATAGATGCTGTGCTGGCCAGCCTCACGGACGGCCAGGTAGTAAGCACCGCTCTGCTTCCACATGGCGACACCATAGAGAACGCGCCCCTGCAGCGCATCCGTCACCTGGCGGGGCTGGCTCGGATCCCGGACGTCCCAAATCTCGAGACCGCTTGGATTGCCGAGCGACGTCACAGCTACGAAGTGGTCGACCCCATCGACAAAGTTGGCGGCGCTGCGACTGCCAATCCTACCGAGGAAGACCCCTGGACAGTCGCTCGCGACGAGGCCGGGCTGCCCTTCGATGCAGGGCTGTGGCAGTGGCTTGGCCGCGTCCAGATCATAGGCAAACAGACCACCATCGGCCTGCGTGGCCGCCAGGAAGGCGTAGGCTCGCCCGTCGATCGCAGCGGTGTAGACCTGATTACCTTGGCGGGTCAGCGAGGTGTCAGCGCCGTGATCCTGGTACAGCAGACGCGGCAGACTACGGTCAGTGGTGTCGAAAACCATCAAACCTGTACCGTGCCAGCCAGCCAGCGCGACCAGGTCGTCGCGTCCCGGTGGGGCGTCGACATCTTGAAACACCAGGAAGGCGTGCGATTCGACACCCCAGGTAAGGCCCATGCTGTCGATGCTCAGGCTGCTCAACAATGCCGGGCGCCCGGGCGCGGTCTTGCTATTCCATAGCTGAAGGCGCAGGTTGTTGGCGACGAAGATCGTGTCGGCTTCGATGTCGATGGCCTGGAAGTACGGATTGTCGACCCAGGAACCGATCTCTCGAAACGCGGTGTTGTCGCGGTTCTGCGGCAGGCGCGCGGTGTCCATCGGACGCAGACTGCCCCAGAGTTGCTTCGGCACAGCAACGGCGGGTGTATGACTCGCCGACCAGCCCGCGCAAGAACCGGCGCTCTGCGCCAGAGCTGGCTGGAGACATATCGCTGCCGTGGCGATCAGGGTGCAAGCGAAGAAGTGGGCAAGGTAGCTGGGGCTACGCATGGCAAACAGGCAGACTCCTGACGACAAAAGGCCTCCCGAACCGCTCAGTCCGGTCCGGGAGCCCTGCTCTGGGAAAGCGATCCTGAAGAAGGTCGCGGCCCGCTTAACGCGGTACGCCAGTCACGTAGGAAGGATCGTTGTTGGCGTCGTTGACCACCTGGGCGGCCGACAGCAGCTGGCCGCTGCGCACTACGATCTGGACCGTGAAGCCGCCCTCGGCACCCTCTGCCGGAATCGGGTGGCTGCTCGGATTGATCTGACGCATGCGTTCCGGGCGGACTCGGTAGCCTTCGATGGCACCGAGTTCGCGACCGTCCAGCCCACGATAGATGAGATCGTACTCCGCCAGCGTGTCACCCGGGTTGTAAACCCAGATGGTGGAGCGGGCACCTTCGTCCTGTTGCAGACCCGCCAGGATCTGGCGATGGCCAGCTTCCGCGATGTCGGCATCGGTGAGCGGCGCGACGAACTGTCCGAAGCGGCGTGCCGGGTTGGCGTTGTCGTAGGTTTCGCCCTGGACGATCGGGAACACCCCGGTCTCGGAGGTCGACTCGAAGACCAGCACACCGAGGCCGTTCTCGTTGCTCACGTCCCAGCGATCGACCAGCACGTTCTGCAGTCGCTTCGACTCACCGGGCAGCAGGGTCAAGGTCTCGGGCGTCAGTGGCACAGCGTTGTTGCCGGCACTGACGTAGGTCACGACGGTGGTGCTCATCTCCGAATCGACGTTGGCCAACAGCGCGTCCGTCTGCCACTCGGTATTGTTCAGGCCGCTGGTAGCCAGGGCACCGAGGAGGTAGATCTTGGGCGCCGTCGGCTCGCCGGCACGTACGAAGGACGGATCCTCAGTGCCCGCGCGTAGGTTGGTGCCGTAGGTATAGACCTCGAGGCCGGCCGTCAAGAGCTCCACCTCGACGCGATAGTCGACCTCGTCCCGAATGCCAAATGCATTGCGCAGCTGGTTGAGCTGGAACTGCCGCTGGCCCAAGCGAGCGACGACGAAGTCGTCCGGTGTATCACCGATACGCTCGCCGCGACGGTTGTAGAAATGCAACCGGAAGCTGACGCCAGCGTCGTTCGGGTTGGTGATACCAAAGAAACCAAATCGATCGTCGTTGTCGTTGAGGCCGATCAGATGCATCCGCTCCCCCGGCCCCGCCTTGGGCAGGCTCAGCTTCGGCACGCCAGGTACTCCCTGGCCGAAAGCCGTGCCATCGTCCTGGAAGGTCTGGTGGAAGCCCACGGCCACAGGCGTCATGCTCGTGATGTCATCCGGCTCGATCTCGATGAAGCCCGAGACGTTGTCCAGTCCGAAGACCTCGGCCATCACGTCGTTGAAGAAGGCGGTTGCACCCGGTGACAACTCGATTTCGATTTCCGGAATGTCTGATCCGGCAGCCGGACGGCGCAGGAAGCGGATCTTGAAAGTTCGCGGCTCGGAGTCCGGGTTGTGTAGGTACAGCTTGCTCGACTGGTTGAGCGCTCCCTGCCCCTGGACGACCCATGGCAGCAAGACACTGTTGTGCCCCACGGGCAAGCCCGTGATGTCGTACGTCTGCGTTGTACTGTCTTGCTGTTCACCATCACTGACAGTCAGCTTCACCGTGTACTGCCCCGGCGCTCGCCAGGCGTGTGTCGGGTTCTGCAACACGGATGTGGTGCCGTCTCCAAAGTCCCATTCCCAGGTGGTCAGCTCACCGTCACTGTTATCGGTGAACTGGACGGCATCGAGCGTCTCCGCCGCACACCCCTCCTCGGTACAAGCAGCATCGCTATCGAAGCGTGCTACGACCGGCGGTGGTCCCTGAACCTGGAAGAGCATCTGCGCGGAATCCTGCGCTTCACCATCCGTCACGGTGAGGATGACCGTGTACAGGCCAGCCGCGGACCACTTGTAAGTCGGGTTCAGGTCTGTCGAGGTGCTGCCGTCGCCAAAGGCCCACTGGCGACTACTAATCTCGCCGACACTTTGGTCGGTGAACTGGACGGTCTGGTTGCGCGCCACGGTACACACACCGCCGACGCAGGGCCTGTCGGTGGTAAAGCCGGCGTTGAGCACTGGGCCGGTCACCTCGAAGGTGCGCGCGGCCTGCGCCGAGCCACCTTCACCATCGGTCACGTTCAGGACGACGGCATAAACACCGGCTGAACTCCAGGAATGGCTCGGGTTGGCCGCCGTCGAGGTGGTGCCGTCACCGAAGTTCCACTGGCGAGAACTCACGGGGCCGGTGGACGTGTCGGTGAACTGAATGGTCTGTCCGGCCTCGACGCTGCACACGTTGCCGAAGCAGGCAACGTTGACACCGAAGCTCGCCAGCAGCTGGTCGATTCCACCACCGACGGCCAGTGTCGTCGTGGCCTTGTCGCTGCAGACACCAAAGGCACAGCTGGGATCCTGCCTCGAGACTTCCAGCTCGATCGGGTAGCTCCCCGCTTTGCTGAAAGTCTGCGTGACGGTCGCACCGCTGACCAGATCGCCGTCGATCCTCCAGGTGTAGTTCGTCGGGCTGCCAGAAGAGCTCGTGCCGCTAAAGGTCACGGTATCGCCGGCTTGCGGCGTGGTTGGGGTGATCTTGATGACAGCCTTGAGAGT
>CBDUPA010000032.1:0-48262 GCA_965368975.1 uncultured bacterium
AGTCATCGGAAGCACATCGAGTTTTGGGGTCCGCATCAGGACAACCTGCGAGCCGAGTTTGTGTGGATCGCGATTCGTCGCTTCCCCGAGCGCTCGGGTGATGGCCTCTACTACGTGGCCGTCAAGCGCGGCGACAAGGATTATGCGATCGTGTCGTATGACACCTCCAAGCCCGCCAAGGTCACCAAGCGGAACGTCATGGATGAAGGCTTCGAGACATCGAGCGCGATGCTGGAGGCTTTCAAGGAGTATCGCCAGCTGGCCAAGGATGAGCGCAACGAGGCACGAGCCAAGGCCAACCCTCCGAAGGCGAAGGCCAAGCCCAAGGCCAGCCCGGCTGCCAAGAAGGCGACCGCTGCTGCCAAGAAGCGCACCACCAAGAAGCCACCGGTTCGGAGGAAGGCACCTGCTCGCACCAAGAAGTAGCGAGCACCAGCCGAGCGATGGAAGCCTCACTTCGGTGGGGCTTTCTCGCGTCTCCAGCGCAAAGGCTCGCTTGAAATCACGAAGAGGGTTAAGCTGAGGCCTGGCCCAGCCTCGGTTGGTGAGGGAGGGCTTCGGGACAAGCTTCCTGTGGGTGGCCAACTCCCGTAGCCAGCCCGGAGCCTTCGCTCACCAGCCGAGTCTGACACAGGAAACAACCGGGAGAATTTTATGGCTACGGCACGTCGCTTCGTTCGCAACTCCGAGACTTCGCTTTGGCGCGAGTGTCGGCTCAAATGGTATCTGTCCTACTACCTCGGGTTCCTTACAGACACCATCAATCCGAACTTCTGGCTCGGCACTCTGATACACCAAGCCCTATCAGAATGGTACCTCGGTCGAGTCCAGCACCCAGCCCACTACTTCTGGTGGCTCGCTGAGGAGTCGATCACCCAAGAGCGTGGGTTCTCAATCTCGATCGATGGCAGTGACTTCGAAATGGACTACCTCGCAGATCTGGAGAAGTATCAGAAGATGGGCGTAGCGATGCTCGAAGGGTACCTGGAGTGGGCAGCCGAGCACCATAGTGACTTCGATGTTCTCGACAGTGAGCTTTCCTACTTCGTAGATCTGGTCACTCACCACGGCAGGCCATTCACTTTCGTAGGCCGGTTCGATATGCTGACCGAGGACAGTGAGGGCTTGCGAGTCCAAGACTTCAAGACCGCCAAAGACTTCCGGGCGATCCAGACGGTGGACCAAGATCCGCAATTCAGACGCTACCCTTGGATGCTTACCGAGGCCCACCCCGAGTGGGCTGATGATGTCGCAGGCTCGCAATGGATCGGCCTCAGGAAGATCATTCCGAGCAGCCGCTCCAAACCTCCTTACTTTGACACCGTCCCGATCGATCTCACCTCAGCGGAACTGGCTGGAGCCAAGCGTGAGGTAGTCTCCGAAGTAACCGAGATGTTGGTGGTAGAAGAAACACTGCAGGCTGGCACCAATACGGCTGACGTCATCTACCCGAGTCCAACCTTCGACTGCTCTTGGAAGTGTCAATTCTTCAAGAACGGCATGTGCCAGTCTTGGCGGGCTGGTCTCGATGTCACAGAATACGGCAAGCTGCACGGCAGCTGGAACAACGATCCGTATGCCGAGTACAAAGACGATTTCGATACTGCGGTTCTGACGATAGGTCGCAGGGAAGGAGGCGAATGATGCCCAAAGTGGATGTCGCCACCATCGCCATCAATGACAAGGTGGCTTGGGTCGAGCACGACCGGCGCGGTGAGCCACACACTATCAAGGTCTACGAAAGAGGTGCGGGCGATACGAAGAAGATCATTTGGTCGGGAGAGACTTCGGACACAGAGATGAGCCGCTCCATCTTCGTCGGCCTCTGCCACGCGCAGGTGACTCGATTGGGGACAACATGACCAGCAGAACATCGAGGCCAGTCAAGCGCCCGAGCAAGCCGAAGAAGTCCACCCGGGCCAAGGCTGGCAACGCAGCCGCGCTGGCAGCGATCGTGACTCTTGAGCAGCGCGAGGTGCTGAGTGGCCGGGCAGTTCTGATCCATGCGCTTACGGGCGCAGGCAAGACGGTGCTCGCACTGCACAAGGCACCACGTCCGCTGCTGGTGCTCGACTGCGACAACGGGCTTGACTCCGTATACGGGACCTACAAGTCTGATGAGGTCCACATCTGGCAGCCCGAGGATGGTCATGACTTCACCTGGCCAGACCTTGACAATTTCAGGGATTACGTCAAGGCAGGAGATTGGATGCTGCCCTACAAGACAATTGTGGTGGACAACGCCACGATGGCCCAAGCACCGATCATCGCCTGGTCGAATCAAGAGTTGATCGACCGAGCCGGATCCGATCCAGACAAGGTGGCAAAGATCGACCCTGACGTTCCATCGCAACAAGGCTGGGGCAAGATCTACCGGGTGATGGATCGCTGGGTCAGAGATATCCGTGACGCGAAGCGCAGAGGGGTTGATGTCATCTTCACTGCGGGCACCGCGGAGTGGCTCGACCCGGGCGAAGGCTATGTCAAGCTCATGCCAGATCTGGAGGGCAAGGTGCGAACCCGCATCGCAACCCACTTCGATGCAGTCGGCTACTTGGAGAATGACGATGATGGGCGCAAGCTCATACTCGGGCCTAGCGGTACCTTCGTCACCAAGGCTCGACTGCCGGTTGCGATGCATGGCAAGATGCCAGATGAGATCGAGGATCCGGACTACGTCTCGATGATGGATGCGGTCCGCATGGTTGAGAAGAAGGGAGCAAGGAGCAAGGCTACGGCAACGAAGAAGAAGACGGCTACCACAAGGAGCAAGAAAAGATGACGACTTTCGGATACGACTTTACCGACACTGATGAAGGCATGGGCGACTTCGTGACGCTCACGCCCGGTCGGTATGTCTTCAAGTTCACGAAGGCAGAGAAGGAAACCTCGGGTGCGGGCAACCCCATGGCCAAGGTTTTCTTGGAGGTGGTTGGTGGCAACCCGAACTACATCGGAGGCACCATCACACAGTACTGGGTCACCTCGGGTGCCGGTGCCTTCCGATGGCAGGCATTCCTGAAAGCGCTTGGAATCAAGCTCAAGGAACGTGGCAAGGTCAACCTTGGCAAGTACCTCGGAGAGACGATCGGCGCGCGGGTGAGCTTGAAGGAGGGCAAGGACAAGAACGATGCTGGCGAGACCATGTGGTTTCACGAACTCGCAGGCATCGTTCCGGGCGATCAGATGTCCGATCTCCTGGCCTCGGTCGATGATGAAGATGAGGACGAAGTCGAGGATGACGATGAGGGTGAGGACGAAGGCTCTGAGGACATCATGGTCGAGGACCTTGCCGAGATGGGTCTGGCCGAACTCAAGGAGCTTTGCGAAGAGTTCGAGGTGAGCATCAAGCCCGACAAGGGCAAGAGCCGCATCACCGCAGCCGCGCTCCGCAAGCGCCTGGCCGAAGTCCTCGAAGCCGAGGAGGACGAAGAAGAAGACGATGAGGATGAGGACGATGGTGAGGAAGAACTCACTGTCGAGGACATCGAAGAGATGTCGCTTGCTGAGTTGAAGGAACTGGCGGAGGAGTACGAAGTCTCCATCAAGCCAGCCCGAGGCAAGAAGAAGATCACCTCATCCGTCCTCCGCAACAGGATCATCGACGAACTCTTCGAGGAGGAAGACGAAGACGATGCAGACGATGCAGACGATGAAGAGGAACCCTTCTAGCTAAGGGTGTTGGATTGCTCTGGTTGCCCACTCAACCCGCCAAGAAGCGTGTTGGATTGGGCAACCGGGCGATCTCACCGGAAAGGCCATCCATGCGGTACAGAGCACTACACGGCTTCTCGATTTGTGCACCCCTATCGGGCGCGCATTATGCGTGTGAGGCAAGATCTCTCTCCCCTCGTGTGTATATGCGCGTGAGTGGCTTTGATTCCGTTGACAGTCGCGCAGGTTATGCGCGAGAGGAGAGAGATCTGCCTTACGCATTATGCGCGCATAGGGGTCTGAGAATCCTCGCATGCATAATGCATGGACGGGCACGCACGCACGTGCGCAATTGGAGGTCCCCAGCTTTTGGCTAAATATCGAACACGCTACGAACGGATCCTCGGTGAGCTTCCTGCTCCAAACGACATCGGAGAGGTGAGCATCCTCTGCCCGTTCCACGAAGACCACAAACGATCGGCCTCGGTCAACCTCAAGAACGGATTGTTCTACTGCATGGCTTGCGAGGCCAGTCACAACTTCCCTACCTTCAAGAAGTCCTACATCGCAGAACACGGAGAGCCAGACCGAGCGCTCACGCCGACCAGCGAGGACCGCTTCATTGATGACCAGACGATCCGAGACATGCACTTCGCCCTCCTCGAACGGCAACCGCTCCTCGATCAACTCAGAGACCAGCGCGGCATCAGCATCAAGACGATTCGCAAATACCAGATCGGCTACCACCCGCGTACCAAGCGGATTGCCATACCCATACGGGATGCCAAGGGAGTCTGCCGCAATGTCCGTCTGTACTCATTCACGGAGAAGGGGCAGCAGAAGATGTTGTCGTGGCAACAGGGGTACGGTTCGGCTCGGCTCTGGCCGCTCGACACGCTTCATGACGAACCCTACGTATTCCTGGCCGAAGGGGAAATGGACCGTCTCATCCTCGCTGACCGAGGACTCAACGCCATTACATCAACCGGCGGAGCCAAGACCTGGAAGAGTGAGTGGTCCGAACAGTTTGGAGGGCTGAAGGTCTACGTTGCTTATGACTGCGACATTGCTGGCGAGGAGGGTGCGAAGAAGGCAGCAGCCTCGATAGCCGCGTATGCCAAGACGGTTCGAATTGTCAGGCTCGACTTGGCCCAAGGCGAAGACGTTACCGACTACTTTGTGAACTACGGACTAGACGTCCCTGACCTGCGTAAGCTGGTGAAGGAATCACCAGTGTTCAAGAAGCCGATCACCAAGGAGGATGTCAAGAACGAAGCTGAGTGGACCACCCTCGGTATGTCGCTGAGTCCGCAGTTCCGGAAGACTGAGGTGATGATGCCGGTGATCGTATCGGCTCGCAGGGATGAACGATTGCACTACCCGGTAGAGACCTCATTCTCCTGCGACCAATCGGCTGGCAAAATGTGTGGCGGCTGCGGGTTGCTCGGGGCAGGCGAGGCTACGGTACGAGTGGCTTCGACTGATCAAGGCCTCTTGGATTTCGTCGGCGTGCCAACCAAGAACCAGCACTCGATTGCCCGAGGTAGGGCTGGCATCCCATCGGCTTGCCGTGCTGTTGAACACGCAGTCACCGAGTCAGGAACCATCGAAGAGATCTTGGTCACACCCGAGCTTGATACGTCTGCGGATGCCGATTCACTCCACCTCGTTCAGCGAGCCTTCTACGTCGGACTCGGGCTTGACTACAATGAGAGCTACGTGGTTCGATCGAGGCCGACACCGTTTCACAAGACCTCGAAGATTGTGCACCACGTAGTCGAAGCTACGCCAGCGCATGACTCAATCGAGAGCTTCGAAATGACGGACGAAATGGCGGAGCGGCTGTCGATCTTCCAAGCCGAGCCTGGCCGCGCCAAGCGCAAGCTCTGGGAGATCGCTACCGATCTACAGAACCACGTGACTCGGATCTGGGACCGGCTGCCGATGCACGTTGGCATGGACCTGGTGTGGCATTCGGTGCTCGAATTCTGGTTCGAGAACAAGCTCCAACGCAGGGGTTGGCTGGAGGTGTGCGTAGTCGGTGACACCAGGACAGGAAAGAGCGAAGTTGCCCACCAACTTCAGAGGCACTTCGGGTATGGGGAGCTTGTCTCAGGTGAGAACACTTCGTATGCTGGGCTGGTCGGTGGTGCGGTCAAATATGATGAGGCTTGGTTCGTGAAGTGGGGCAGGCTGCCGCTTAACGATCGGCGTATGGTCATCATTGATGAGGTGTCTGGGATGGCGGTCCAAGACATTGCACTGATGAGTGGAGTCCGGGAGACGGGCGTGGCCGACATCACCAAGATCGAGACTCAGAAAGCCAACGCCCGTACCCGAGCAATCTGGATTGGCAATGTGCGGGAACCCAAGACCGATCTCGGTGATTACGATTATGGATGCTTAGCGCTCGGTGACTTGATAGGGCAACCCGAGGACATCGCCCGGTTCGATTATGCGATGACCGCAGCCCGCGATGAGGTGTCATCCCAGACGGTCAACTCTCGGCATGACATCAAAGGGGAGCAAGTCTACACCTCGGAGTTGTGTGCCGATCTGGTGCTGTGGGCTTGGTCGAGATCGCGAGACCATGTGATGTTCGAACGCACCGCGGTGGATGCTTGTCACCGGGTGGCGATCGAGATGGGAGCCAGCTACTCTTCATCCGTACCTCTGGTGATGGCAGAAAACCAGCGTATCAAGCTGGCCCGAGTCGCGGTGGCGATCGCTGCTCGATTGTTCAGCACGGATGATGGTGAGAATCTGATCGTCACCGAGGAGCATGTGGAAGCCGCTCGGGATCTGCTGTCGATGTTCTACGAGTCACCGAGCTTCGGCTACGCAACGCTCTCCCGTCAGAAGATCGGCTTCGCTCGACGAAGGGCAGCCGCTCGCGATGAGGTGACGTCATTCTTGAATTCACGCCCGGCTCTGGCCGACATGCTGAGCCGATCGAAACTGGTCAACGTACGGAAGATCGCAGACTTCACTGGAGTCAGCGATGAGGAAGCGAAGGAGGTTCTTCGAAAGCTAACGAGCACGATGATGCTCGAAGACAAGGGGAGTCACGGCTACGGTGTGACGCCAGAACTGAAGACAATCGCGGAGCAGGTTGTTCCGCTTGAATACGAGGTGTCCTTATGACTAGCAAACCAGGACGGCACATGTACATGGCCGCCGGATTTTTCAACGATGAACAACGGAGGCTTTGCAGCTTCATCGAGAGCTTCGAGACACCGGAGTTCCCGATCTACTCACCGCGGAACGACGGCTTCGTTCTCAAGCCAGATGCGACAGCGGAAGAGCGCCAAGAGATCTTCCTGTCGAACACCGAGGCCATCGACCACGCAGCTTTCATGCTGGCTTGGATCGATGACTTCGACACCGGAGTGATCTGGGAGATGGGTTATGCCCACGCCCGAGGGTGCCCCATCTTGGCCTTCTCGATTGTCGAAGGGCGTGGGCTGAACGTGATGCTAGCAGGTGCTTGCGATCTCGGGTTCATCAACGGACGTGACACGCTCCAAGGCATCCTCGGACAGCTTGGTCAGGGTCGCTTCATACAGCACCTGGCTCCAAGGAACACCTGGAGGGGTGAGATCCAATGACGCCGATACAGGAAGTCCTCTACGGAGACTTGAGACGCATGTCAGACGTGTTCAGGTACTCGGCGCAGCCGGTGCTTCAGCGTGAGAACGTAGCAGAGCATTCATTCTGGACTTCGCTCATCGCGGTGACGATCGTTGCCGAGATCGGTGGCGACTACAAGATGATGGGAGATGTCGCGGTTCGCTCGATCTTCCACGACATTGAGGAGACCGGCACCGGAGATCTGGTGCGGGATATGAAGTACTTCGATCAGGAGACAAGAGACGCCATCGGACGCGTAGAAGAAGTCTTCGCCGATCGTCTCTTCAGCAACTTCGGACCCAATGAGTTCATACTGAAGCACGTCTGGAAGACTGCCAAGGATGACAGCGTAGAGGGGAAGATCGTTGCGCTGGCAGACCTCTTGTGTGTACTGGCGTACTGCGAGCGGGAGCGCGTTTTCGGCAACTGCCACCCTGCGATGATGAGGATAAGGAAAGACTGCCGCACGCTCGTCCGGGACAAGTTCTCCGACAACACGGTGCTGTGGCCGATTGCTGAGGAGGCACTCAATGTCGAGTAAGAAGCACTACACCAAGTACCGAGTATTCCGGGAGCCTGACATTGATTCACCGGGTGGCCACCCTGTAGACGTCATGGCGAACTACCTGGCAGGCTTCGAGTTCGACACCGAGGGCAAGGGTGAAGTCTGGGAGCCGCTCGAAGAAGTCACTGACGGTATGTTCTTCGTTCTGCGCCCAACCAAGGACCACCACGCCCGGGTCGCACTGGCCGCGTATGCAGCCTCCTGCGCAAAGGAGCATCCGCTGCTGTCGGATGACCTCTTCGACATGCTGCACGACTCAGGACCATCATGATCAGAACACTCGAAGAAGCAATGGAGGAGATCCGCACCGATCGAGGAAGCAACGATGGTGGTCACACCTTCAAGCGCCACCTCGATCGCTACGGACCGGCTGCCTACTTCTATGAGTTGGCTGGGATCCTCGGCAGGCTTGAAGCGCTTCTCGCTGACCGAGGCAACATCGCCTGGCAAGAGGACTTCGAATGGGATCGTTGCTTTGATCTGCTGATCGATCTCGGGAACTACGACAAGTTCCTGTTCGAATGGCTTCAGTGGTTCCGTGACCAGATGGAGAAGGAAGCCGTCAGGAATCCGCCCGTGCACATTCCGCTCGGGGAGAGAATCAGCGAGGGGCATCCATAATGGATTACGTTCACCTGCACGCTCACTCGACCTACTCGATCCTGGATGCCTGGGGCAGGCCAGATCAGATTGTCGAGCGGCTGCAGGAGGCCGGTTTGAGTGCGCATGCGCTGACAGACCATGACTCGACTTCGGGACACTGGAAGTGGCAGAAGGAAGCTCTCGCAGGAGGGATCAAGCCAATCTTCGGTATCGAGATCCGAGTCATGGATGATCTGTCGCAGCGTGAGTGGCGATCGCCCGAGGGGAGAAGGTTCTATCCCTACCACCTCGGGTTGATCGCCCGCACTCAAGAGGGCTACCGTAACCTGATGAACCTGACCACGCTTGCTTGGCAGCAAGGCCTCGGTGGTCGAGGGAAGTACATGCCCGCTGTAACTTGGGCTGATATCAAGAAGCATCAAGCCGGGCTTATCGGGACCTCCGGATGTTTGTCGGGCAAGATCTCGCGCGCAATTCTTGGGGAGATCGAAGATGACTGGCGCGACGTTGCCGAGATGATGGAGGACTGCTTCGAACCGGGCTACCTGCTGTACGAATGGCAGAACATCGGCCTCGATGCAGTAGCCGAAGTCGCGAAAGTGATTGCTAAGCAAGAACGGTCGATCGTCACTCATGACGTCCACTTCACCGTACCCGAAAAACGCCGAGCGCAGAACATCATGGCGGCAGTGATGCGCTGGAAGAAGGTTGTCGGTCCGGATGGTCAAGGGCCGATGCACGAGGATTGCTTCCTGGCGTCCGCAGATGAAGTCGTTGACATCTTCGATGGCAATGGGTTCGATGTATCGGACCGCGACTTTCGACGCGCTATGGCCACCACAGTCGAGATCGCAGAAGAGTGTGACGTCACCTTGCCCAAGATCGAGATGGTGAAGTATCCGTACGATGGTGACAAGACTGAACTCTTCCAGGGCATGGTCAATGCCGGGTGGCGTAAGCGCGGACTCGACAAGCTCCCTCGGGATGAGAAGAAGGTCTACCTCGATCGAGTGAGGTATGAGGCAGGGATCCTAACCGAGAAGGACTACATCGATTACTTCCTGATCATCGCAGACCTCTGTCAGTGGTGCGTCAGCGAGAACATCATGAAGGGTCCTGCTCGGGGTTCGTCGGCAGGCTCACTGGTCTCCTGGCTCTTGGAGATCACCGAGGTGGATCCGATCAAGCACGACTTGATCTTCGAACGCTTCATCGATCTCAACCGGCCAGACCCACCGGACATTGATCTCGACTTCCCGAGCCATAAGCGGGAGCCTATCCACGAATACCTGCGCCAGCGTTATGGCCCGGAGAACGTGGCGGTCATCGGAACCTTCACCCGGTACAAAGCAAAGAACGCGCTCGATGATGTCGCCCGGGTTCACGAACTGCCGAACTGGGTCACCAACAAGATCAAGCCGTACATCCCAGACCGGGCGCACGGTGACGTTCGATCGGACATGACCTTCGAAGACTCGCTGTCGGACTTCGAGGAGGTCGCCAAGGTGGTGGACGAATTCCCAGAGCTACTACTGGCCTCAGATCTCGAAGGGCAGTTCAAAGCAATGGGCGTGCACCCGGCTGGTGTAGTCGTATCATCTTCTCCGGTAGAGGACGTGGCTCCGATCTATGAAATTCCTGGTAAGGGGAGAGTCATTGGTCTCGATGGCTGGGACATCGAATCTGTCGGATTGGTGAAGATCGATGTCCTGGCCATTGACGGCATGACCCTGGTTCAAGACGCGTACGATTCGGTGCTGGCGAACCATGGAGTGGCGATCGACTTCTACGGCATGGACCTGGAAGACGAAGAGACCATGCGAGGGTTCACCGAGACGGACGTCCTTGGCATCTTCCAGTTTTCGGGCAAGGCGACGAAGAACACCTTGCGCCAAGTCAAACCCACCAGGTTCGAACAGCTGGTTGACATCAACACTCTGAGCAGACCGGGCGCGATGCTGGCTGGCACTACGGACCAGTATGTGCAGATCGCCCAGGGGAGGACCGAACCTCAAAGCATTCATCCGATCGTGGATGAGATCACTGCGAGCACTTACAACCTCGTGCTCTACCAAGAGCAGGTGCTCAAGATCATGAGGGAGTTCGGAGGGCTGTCTTGGAAGGAGGCCTCTGAGGTTCGTAAGTTCCTGAGCAAGCGGATGGGCATGGAAATCCTGGAGCAGTTTCGTGATGAGTTCATCAATGGGGCAGCCAAGCGAGGCATCGATTCCGAGCTTGCGACTGAGGTGTGGATGGCGACATCTACCTTCGGAGCTTACGGGTTCAACCGCTCGCACTCGCTGTCGTATTCGATGCTGTCGTTCTGGCAGATGTACGTCAAACGGCACTACCCGAGGGAGTTCTACTACGCGGCTCTGAAGAACGAAAGTGATGCCGACAAGCGGAATCTGTTCATCGGAGAAGCTTGGCGTAAAGGGGTCCGCTTCTTGCCGATCGACCCAGACAAGTCCGGGTTGTCGTTCACCCTCGAACCCGAGGGCATACGTTATGGCCTGCAGCAGATCAGAGGGGTGGGTGCCAAGACGGCACAACTCATCATGGAGAGCAGACCCTTCAAGAGTTGGGATGACCTGCGCTCGGTGAAGGGTGTCGGCCCCAAGACGATCGAGGTGTTCCGGGCAGCCCATGACGCAGGTGATGACCTGTTCGGCCTCAGAGACTCTGCACGCCAGCTGGAAGACGTCAGGGTGAAGACTGGGGCAATGAACATACGCTCGCTTCTGCAGGCAGCTGAGAGGCCCGACACGCAGCGTGAGTACCTTGTAGCCGGGCATGTGGTGTCAAGGAACTATCGTCAGGAAGAGAAGCTGGCCACCCAGGCAAAGTCAAGCTCTAAGGTTGGGGCCAAGTCGGATACGGTCATCCTCTACATACGTGATGAGGAAGGCGAGTCCTTCCCAGTCGTGGTGGTGGGTTGGCTGGCGAAGAGGAAGGCGATTGAAATATGGGAAGGGGAATCAGATGACATCTACTTGATCCGAGGCAAGCTCCCAGACCACGGCAAGTTCTATTTGGCAAACGGGCTGGCCAACGTCGGCTGGCAAGACAGGAAGAAAACAGGAGGAACAAATGAGACGGCTACTACCAAAGATACAGCCAGACAACTACCACTCCAGATTGGATGACGGGGTTACTTCGATCATCGTCCAGTCCAAGGGAGTCATCGAAGCGCAACGGGCTGCACATCTGGTGGCGACCTTCGCTGAGACCACCTTCGGGGAAGGCCCTTCGGAGTATCGGGATAACCTGGCAGCATGGCGCATCGCTCAGGATGCTGCGGCTTTCAAAGGAGTGGTGCCGACTTCGCTCGAAGCGGTTCCGATCTCCTTCTACATCGATGGCGTTAGTCGGGCGACAACACACCAGCTGGTTCGAACCCGGGTGGGTGCTGGCTTCGGTCAGTTCTCCCAGCGAGCCAATCCGATGACAGCCTTCAACGTCAGGCTGCCGAGATCGTTCGCGCACCTGCTCGATGATGATGTGTACGATTCGTACGTGAAGTCGCTGCCACATCTGCGCCGGTTCCATGAAGCTCTACTCGAAGCCGGAGTGCCCTACCAAGATGCACGGTACGTACTACCCGAGGGCGTGGAGACCTCGATCACTGCCACCTACAATCTGCTCTCGCTGATGGGGACCATACGTCGGCGTGTCTGCAATCGGATGCAGTGGGAGATCAACTACCTGGCCCGGGTGATGGCCGACCTGACGGTGGCCGCGTACCCCTGGGTGGGCAGAGCCTTGCGTTCTGGGTGTGAAGGGTCCGGCACCTGCCAGACGATCGACCCAATGTTTCCACCCAGCTGTCTGGCCGCGGATGGAAGCTGGGCCAAAGACCACCGGGTGCTACTCAGCCGTGGCGAGGATGAATACAACTTTCCGCTCGAAGCCAACGGCACCTACATCCACTTTGCTGATCTTGACACCCAGCGGATCCAAGAGGAGCGTAAGTATCCCGGGATCGTGATGAGCATGGCCAAGCCTGGTGTTGTGTTGGCGAGGATCAATGGGCATGGACTTTGGGAAGGAGTCAACTGATGGCGAAGAAGAATTTGACCGTCTACCTGTTGCCGAAGCGCTGGGTGATCCCATTCCTGGCCGCTTACCGAGTCATGGAGCGATCGCTCAATCCGGCCTTCACCTTCATCCTGCGCTGCGCCAAGTGTGGCAAGATGGGTGGCGACAAGGTGAAGTACGTGATGTCAAGGAAGAACCCCGAAGCCATCATCGGACTGCAGTGTGAGAACTGCGGGCAGACGGTGAAGCTGGAGGGCATGATCGATCCGAAGTCAAAGGGGTTCCCGAAGCGGCTTCGCAAGGAGCACCCCTCGGTGTTGGAGATCGATGGCAAGACCGCCAAGGATGGCGACTTGGATCCGGGTGACGTCACCAAGATCTTGTTCAAGAATGAGTAGAGCAGACACGAAGGTGGTGGCGATTGATCCCGGGCTTACGTTCGGGATCTCGCACGCTGTCTCAGGCGAGTGCTTCCATGTTGAACGCCCTGCCCTCCGAGGACTTGAGTGGCTGCAATCGGCAATCGCTGCGGGTGTTGTCGATCGGGTTGTCATCGAGCGGTTCGATCCACGTCGCTGGGATGAGGAGGCTGTGCTGACCGTTGAGTTCATCGGCGTGATCCGCTGGCTCTGCAAGCAGGGTGGGATTCCAATCGGGGAGGTCAACGCCGATGCGAAGAAGAAGACCTTGCCCGAGACGGAACATATCGAGGGCGGACATGCCAGGGATGCTGAAGCAGTTCGGCTCTGGGACCTCCGCTACGGGAAGTGGTAGCCGCCATGGATCTCGACTTCGACTGGTACGAATACGCATCTTGCAAAGGCATCGCTCGGTCGCTCGATGACCAGAATGATTCTCCGTTCTTCATGGAGGGCAGAGGCAAGACGTACCCGAAGGCGAGAAGGTACTGCTCGGGTTGTCCGGTGGTGATCGACTGTCTTATCAGCGCGCTCCCCGAGGGCACTGAGGGCTTCTGGGGATGCACCTCGAAGACCAACAGGCAGACCATCAGGAAGCTCATGAATGAGTACGACTATGACTTCCAGCAAGCCGTCTCCGAGGTATGGGAGTATCATCGGAAGCTTGGCTCGCTGGTTCCGTCACCGAGCGTGTGGAAGGAATGGTAATGGCAGAGAAAAAGAAGAAGGGCATGGCTCACGGCATCCAGGATGGGAAGCGCAAGCCGACCACCAAAGCGACTGCGCCGAGAGCCACCCGCGCCATTACCAGGAAGAACAAGCAGCACGGCAAGTCCTCTGGACGTAAGCCCGGCAAGATCGATCCAGAGTGGGGACTCACACCCAATCAGAAGCGCATCGCTCGCAAGATGTTGGAGGCCGAACTGGAAGACGGTTTGTTCCCAGCCTCGGTCGCAGCGGTTGCGAAGGTATCGGGAGCGCAGCCAGCTTACGTCCGGGACCTGCTTAAGCGGAAGGAGTTTCAGGCCTACCTGATGCACCTGCTGGAACTTGAAGGGGTGGTCCTCGAAGGAGCATTCTGGAGAGGGCTGGCGCTCGGGCTGCAGACTGGTGACGTCAAGGTGCTGGAGCTATACGCTCGCATGACCGGCAAGATCGACAACCAGAAGGACACCAAGGTAGTGATCGAGGTGACCAGCCCAGACGGTCAGCCTGCGCTGCCTGTCTACGAAGTGGAAGAAGCGGACATCGTTGAAGTTGGAGGCTACGAATGAGTAAGGAAACTGCCGTCGCAGATCTGCGTCAGCTGACATTGGCGCTCGCTGAGTCAAGCGACCTGCCGTGGCAAGAGTGTGCTCCGGTAGTCGCCCAAATCGAGGGTGAGTTTGGAGGTATGGCCAGAGAGATCTTGGAGGAGGCTGCCGAGATCACAGACCGCATCAAAAACAAAGCGGGCATCTTGGAGACACTTACTTGGGTGATCTTGAACCGGCGCGTCACTGGCAAGCCGTATGACGTTCAGAAGACCTTCCCACTTACGGAGAATCCCGGAGCGCAATGAGCAAGATATCCCTCAGCTGGAGTACAGCCCAAGAGAACCCAGCCCAGATGGGTTTCATTCAAGACACCACCCATCGCCACACCGGGTTCGTGGGTGGGCTTGGCTCGGGCAAGACTTGGTCCGGTGCGATCAAGTCGATCCTGTATGCGATAGCCCACCCTGGTTGTTTGGGGCTGGTGTCTGCGCCGACCTATCGCCAGCTGCGAGACTCTACGATGAGGGAGTTCTTCAAGCTGCTGCCTCCGGGCCTTGTCGATAAGTTCAACCGATCAGAATACGAACTCAAGCTAACCAATGGCTCTGAGATCTTGTTCCGGTCGCTTGACAACTACGACTCAGTGCGAGGTATCGAGGCTGCGTTCATCTGGATCGATGAAGCCAACCTGATCTCAGTGAAGGCTTGGAGGGTTACAGTCGGACGGTTGAGGCAGCCGGGCTTCCCTCACCGATCGTGGATTACAACCACACCCCGAGGCAAGACCGGCAACTGGCTGTATGAGGAGTACATCCTCAAGCCGCAGAAAGACCCCGAGGCTCGCAAACGGAGGAAGACCTATCACGCCCTCACCCGAGACAACATGCAGAACACCGGCGTGGAGTACATCCTCGATCTTGAGTCAACCTACACTGGAGACTTTGCCAAGCAAGAGTTGTCGGGCGAATTCGTAGACATCATCGAAGGCCGGGTTTACCCACAGTTCGAACGCCAGTACCATGTCGACTACTACGGTGAGGACATTATCTTCGAGCCGCACCTGCCACTCTACGCCTTCTGGGATTATGGGTTCTCAGATGAAGGCGCGCTCTGGCTGGCGCAGACGGTCAAGCTGCCTGCTCACAAATCGATACCGCTCCTTGATCCGAACAACCCAGACACGCTGACGGAAATGGATATACCTGAAAGCACCGGGCTGGTGCTCCTCGATGTCATAATCGAAGACGGGCAGAACGCGGACTTCTGGGTCGAGACGGTGCGTGTGATCGAGGAGCGATGGAAGCCGATCGACAAACACTTTGGGGATCCGGCTGGCGAGCAGCGCGAGGTTAGTACCGGCAAGTCGATGGCCGATCACCTTCGGGCTGAGGGTATCTTCGTACGCTCGAAGAAGTCTCCGACAGACAAGGGGAGGTTGCTCATACACAAGCTCCTGAACGAACGACGGCTCTTCATTTCTTCGGAGTGTCAGCAAGGCATCGCGGCCTTCCAGAACTACCACTGGCCGCTCGATGCCGACGGCAATCGCAAGGAGGGGTCCCGGCTTCCGGTGCACGACTGGTCGAGCCACCCGATGGATGCGCTGCGCTATGGGGCAACTGGACTGTTCCCGATCTTCGCACCATCGAAGCTCGACCGGCGCAACCTTGCCCAGTCAAATCGGGGTCCTTCATCGGGCTTTACAGGAAAAGGGCTCAAGAACGAGCAGTGGTGACTAAGCTGGCTTATGGCCATCAACAGGAAGCGAGGCTACATCATGCGTGACGAATGTACATGCGAGTTATACGGATCCAGCTGCGTCCCCTGCAGCGACCGTTACACGATCAACCGCGGACTGCCGGGAGCGCCATCCCGTAGCCGGGTGCGAGGAGTCGAGAGCTTCCTTCCTGGGCGACGAACGATCTCCACCCGGCAGTCCGCTGCTTCTGAGAAGAACGATGCTCCTGCCCGGTGATCGAGTCACCATCCGCTATCGCCACATCGAAGGCGAATACGAAGCCGTAGTGCTTCAGCCCGAGTCCGACGGCCAGGTTTGGGTTCAGGCGCTCGATGACAACCGCGGTGGTGCGGCTCAAGTAAACACCTACCGGGTGGTCTCAACACCACCACAACAAATCCGAATAAATCTCTCGATTTAACTCGACATCAGCCGATAGGTTGACCATACTGTCCTTACGGCTACACAAGGAGAGGCCATGACCACAGCACAAGACCGAGCAGCAGAACACGATCGCAAGGCAGCCGAGAGCTTCGAGCGTTGCGATACGGATGGCTTCGTCACTCAGGCAGCCCACGGCATCAACGCCCGACTTGAGCGACTTCAGGACAAGATCGACAAGGCCGGAGGCACCGCGAGCTTCGCTGGCCTCTTCGATGCAGAGGACAATCGAGTCAAGGCCAAGCTGGTCCTGGTTGACAACTTTCAGGGAACCGGCAAGGACCTGAAGTGGCTGGTGCTTGACGCCAACGACAATCCGCTTCATTGGATCGCCAGGCCACAGGATCCACTCCACCCAAGCAAGCGCTCGAAGATGGGGCAGCTTGGGCTACGCGAGGACTTGGAGTCTGCACCCGCGACTGCTTACATTCCGGACAACGGGCAGACCGGCACTGGCGGCATGTTCAACCTCCACCCGGCCATCCGGCGGACCGACAAGGGCTACCCCGAAGGCGCGGTGATCATGTCGTGAAATTCGTCCCCATCATAATCAACCCCGAGGAAGATCGGGACAACCACTTGGTTGAGCATGCAAGGGAGATCGCTGCCGGTCTTCCTTGCGAGTGCGCCCGGGTCGACACAACCGAGTCAGGATTGGTTGTCGTCACCGAGCCGGATCCGATGACCGAAGTGGGCTTCGATCCGAACGAAGAACTCAAAGCTCTGTTCGGACTTGACCCGAACCAAACCCAGCAACAGGAAGACGACAAGGACGGCTACGACCCAGGAGGTCCATACCTATGAACGGCACAACATCGACCCCAGTCCCATGCTTCTGCGTGGGCGATTGCTGGCCTGATGGGCCATGCGAAACAGAGACGGGCGGAGCCTGCTTCGCCTGTCAGGAGAACTGCCACAGCTGCCGTGGCAAGGGCACCGTAGCCTTGCACGGTATTGCGATCGCAGCGGGCGACTTCAACGGTCCCGATTGGGATGATGACTCACGTGAGGCTTATCTCTCCGGAGACTACGACACACCTTGCGAGATCTGCAACGGCAAAGGCTACTTGCCTCGGGGTGCGGAACAAGCCCGCCACGAAGACCGGGCACTGTACCGGGCAGAGTCCGGGATGATGCCAGGAAGGGATTACTAATGAGCGAATCAACCCACAATGTCCACGCCAAGCATGTGGCCATCGAAGTGTTGATAGAGCATCTTCAAACCGGACATGGCCTCTTGCTAAATCCCGGAGACGTTGCCAACATCATGGTTGAGAAGCAAGCGAGGCACTACCACGCTCAAGCACATCGTCACGGCAACAAGCGCAGGACCGGCTGCCAATACCATGTCGTCTCGTGGCGCGGCTGTGACTACTGTCCAGCAGTGGAGGAGACAACATGATTGCCGCCATACCAGCTTGGACCGAGGCTGCGATGAATCTCGCCCTGCTCGGGCTAGGCTTCGGTGTAGCGATCGGTAAGACGGCAATCGATGCCCGCTGGCAAGAGCGCCAGTGGCGAAACAGGAAGGAACAGAAATGAACACAGCGATACTGACCATGGCGGCAATTGCGTTGGCTCTCGGAGTCAACGGGGAGACTGACATCTGGGGCTTCCCCGAGGAGGCACCCGAGGCCGACTTCGTAGCGATGGCTACGGTTGAGGTTGCTCCCGAGGTTGCAGAGGAAGCTTGCCTGATCATCGAAGTCATTCACAATGGCTCCGATCGATTCACTGGGGAGACGGTTCTCACCGGAGGCCTCGAAGTGGGTGAGATCCGAACTTCCATCGTAGGGCACTTCTTGTGGGTTGCGATTGGCTATCCGGCTGACACCGACACCCGAGACATGGACGTCAAATCGATTGACGTGTCCGATGTCGAGTCAGTAACGATTTGCCTGCCGTCGTGACCCAGACCAAGCTCTGGCCGGTACCACGTCGCTGGTGGCTCTATCAAGGGCATCCGTGGCGAGAGTCGGCAAGCTACGACTCACAACGACCGGGCCAGGGTCCGAAGGCGCTTGTCCAGGCTGACCTGGACTTGTTCCTCAGGGAGATGGAGGAAGGGAGAAGGTAATGTTCGAGTTTGCGCTTGGCTTCGGTTGCGGAGTCGTGGCGACTTGGGGAATGGCTGCACTATGGCTACAACGTGCGAATCGGCATCAGTGATCACCGAGGGCGTGTGGCCGCTTGAGTACTACTGGCGTTGCAGCTGCGGGCAGAGGAGCTACGTGCCCGAGCCAACCAAGCACCACGCCCGACAGCAATGGCTACGAAAACATAAGGGGAAGATATGACCAGCTGGATATGCGAAGAGTGCGGAGCGCACTACGAGGCAGCCGAGCCTCCAGACCGTTGCGAGTACTGCTCCTGCAAGAGCTTCGTGGATGAGGCTTGGCAGGAGCCGATCGAAGGCCCGGTTGCGTTGATCGACTTCGGACAACCGGGCACAGACTGGAGTCCATCATGACAAGAATCTTGACTACCGACAACGAGGACGGCACCCTCACGCTGAGTGGCTTCGCAGGCTCAGTTACGATCGCGACATTCGAATGTGACGTGTGTGAGAGTGGCACTCCTGTGGCCGATCGCTACGTGGTCTGGGCAAAGCGTTACTCGGACGGAGAACTGACGGAGGTCATGTGGGTGTGCGAAGGTTGCGCACCCGAGGTCGGTGCCGACCACCACACAGAAGGGACGTCATCGTGAGCGACAGACTCGAAGCTGGCAACCTGCAGTGGACTGGGGCCTTCGTTCCTGACCGGGAGGTATCGCCATGAGAGCGTGCGAGATCTGCGGAGCGCCAGACGGTGATCCGTGCAATACCAATCTGCATGCCGTCGCCCGAGCCGGTCGACGCGCCGAGGAGGCTGGTAAGCGGCTACGCACGACTCTGAAGGCGCTCTACAGAGCCGGTGGAGACGTTCTTGGGTCGAGTGCGGGCGATTGCCCTCGGGAACTGCCCAGGCTCGACTCAGGGCGCGGAGCGCGTTGTCCTCGAATCTACAAGCACTGCCCGAAGTGCGCTACGGAGCATGGCCCAAGCGGTGTGCGCTGCGCGCTCGGCAAGCATCACGGAGATCGGTGCGTGTTCGACTACGAACAAGCCGTTGAAGAGGGCTACGCCAAACCCATGCTGGCACTCGATCCTGCGAAGCCCGGCTACGCGGCTGGCATACCGTTCTTGAAGACACCAACGAGCCTGATCGGGCTGACCGTCTCCGGCAACCTACGCGGAGCAATGCACGAAGCGCTTAAAGCGGAGGAGCGAGCCAACGTGCGCAAAGCCCTCGGGTTGCCTGCCGTAGCCGATTGGAGACCGACTCTTGACAGCGTAGACTGCTGCGGGTTGCATTACTGCCAGCAGTGCTCGGGCCTATATCGTGAGGCCTACCTAGAACAACAGAAGGGTCCTAGGGTCGAGATGCGCGGAGACGGTTCTGGGCTTACTTACAGCTTCCGTGACGTAGGCCGGGCAATTCCACAAGGGGAGGGTGTAGCGTTGGGTGCTGATCACCTTCCCCAACTACGTAAGGAGGACGATATGCGCTAAGGCTCAAGGAGGAGCCTGGCTACACACTACAGATCCCTACGCTTTGCTACAGTGCTAAGACCACTGGAGTTGAACCCCTCGTACACACCATGCGAGGGGTTCTTCTTATGGGCGCATATACGTAGGTGGATCAGTACTGCTGTAGCACTGTAGATACCCTCGATCATTGATGGTACACCCCTCGTTATGCTTTACTGTTCAGGATTGTTCTCAGACATAGGGGTGGCCCGAGACTAACGTGTATCCCAATGCTTCGTACAGCCCGTATTCACTGAGGTTTTCGTAGGGGCAGGCCATACTATCCGGGTGGTATGTAGACCATGGGCTATTGTCTCCGGCGGGGAGGGTCCGGTGTAGGTCGCTGGATGATGCCAAACCTCCACACCAATTCGTGTCCTGTTCAAGCCCTGTCGCCCGGATGGTGAAGCTTGGATGAGACTGATTCTGTCCTTCCAATCCATCCCATCCTCGGGTCGAACGATCTGCTGCAGGGATCCTGAAAATTGTCGAGCGCGGCGTTGCTGTGTTCGGCATCCCCTCCACGAATTTTGCAGGATATGCAAATCCGGATGCGGCCTCGCTGGTTCCCTACATAAGCGAATCCGAATAGTAGGAAGCCCGGTTGCTGTGTTCGGGAGAACGGGGAATCACAGTGGTAGTGTGAAGGGGTGCAACCGGGCTTCCTTGGAAGCGTTGAATGGCTCCTGTCGGAGCGTGTGGTTAGTCTAGTTGGGTCCTGCAAATGGGGAGCGATCTATCCGCCTCTGAAGGGGTAGCTGAAGATGTCAACGAGGATGACCAAGATGGCTGCACCGACAAGCTCCCGAGGCAAGCCGATGGCTAGGTCCACCAAGATGACTCCAGCTGAGACGATGATGGCCCTATCCCAGCTGGTCATAGCCTTCAGCCGACGTAGGGGTGGCGTCAGGACCTCACCGGCTCGGGCTAGGGCTTCATCGAGTCTCATGACTTGAACCGATTGCAAGGGCACGCCCAGTTGCCGTCTCCAACCTTGCGCGTGCATACGGGCGTGTGCTTGATCCGATGGTGGCCGCAGCTGTGGCAGATCCGACTCAGAGGAGCCGAGCGCTTACGCCAGGGGAGCTTGAACCTCATTCTGGCCACCAGAGTCGCAGTAGGTAATCGTATTCAACTGGGTCACCATCAAGACCGTCTCCGCTTGGATGCGGATCCCACGCCGGTTTTTCTCCTCCACCGTCACGGTAGAAGAGCACCGAATGAAGGTAGTCTCCCCGAGGTGACTGACCCGAGGCCATGACGTAGCGGTTTAGTGGCGGCTCTGGCTTCTTGCGAGGTTCTTCGGTGTTCTCCGGGAGATCTGCAAGGTCACCAACTGTGTCGATGGTATAGATTCCGTTGGTACGCAACAACGTCCAGCCGATCGCAACGTTGAACCAGTAGCCAGGCTGATCTCCTGCGGTTCCGGTAATAAGTGCGTGCAGTTGATCGCGGTCACGCGGTGAACCGCCCAGCATGATCGTCAGCGCGGTTGCATAACAGTCACCCTGTTCTTCGGGTGTTGCATCCGGGCCACCGAACTTGGTCTGGTGAAACAGTTTCATTTGGCTCTCCCTTCGTACTGGAACTTCAGGTTGCCTGCATCAGCGAAGAACAATCCGGTGTCCGTGTCGCTGTCGAAGTGATACGTCGGCATGTACTGCGTGGAGAAGTTGGTCAACGTCTTGTCCACGTGAACGTTGTCGAGGGTGTCCTTGAAGTGCCACTTCGTGTAAATCCCTCTGTCTCCGACGGTGAAGCGTTCGGGCTGCGTGACTAGACCACCTTCAGCGAGCTTCGGCATGGGCAAGACGGCAGCGACCGGCACTGCAGCAGCCGCCAATCCGAGCTTGCGTAGAAACTGCCGTCTAGTGATCATCGAGCACGTCTCCTGTTCTGGTGTCGCCGCCGGTTGAGTTCGAGCGACCGAGCGCTTGCCAGCACCTGCTTGCGTTGGTGGCGCGGGAAGGTTTGCAGCTTCCTGTACTCCGGCTCAGAGATCTTCGTCAACGCAGCTTCAAAGTCAGCGAGTGCATCTGCTGCTTCATCGGTGGCTTGTGCCGCCTTCGAAATGCGCTCCAGTTCCTCGGGTGTGTAGAGTCGTCCACTGTTGTCCATGTTCACACCTCTCGATAGAAGACAGTTGCCCGGACCTTGTCGCATTCTCCTGGTTGCGCCAAGAAGTCCCAACAGGTTGTTTGCCATTCAGGAATCTGCTGGTGATGCGTTCGGCAGAAGTGGATGTCCACCTTGCGCCTGCGCGAGCGCACGCCCGCATGCATGGGGAAGTAACGTCTCACCAGGGATCGTCTTCCGAATCGTCTTCGTCCTCATCGTGGACTTCAACCTGTGCCGAGCCGGTGTCGGTGGTTACGGTCATGAGGCCTCCACTACCGAAGATGATCTGCGGCTGCGGCATCACGATCGACTTGACAGCCCACATGATGCACTCTTCGAGCTTGGTGACCGCAAGCGATCGCTCCCGAGTGTTCGGGCAGCACTCCTCGATCTTGAAGCCGAGCGCCTTGCCGATAACCCTCAGTGCCTCGATCTGCTCCACCTGCTCGGGCGTGGGTGTGTGGTTGGTGAGGGATAACTTGATTTGGTCGTGTAGGTGACCCATGGCTCTGTCCTTCCTGTCGATGTGTCAGAGCACTCGCCAGGTTAGTCGATCGCCCTATTCGGCGTGAAAGAAATCTGCCTCAACTATCCGAATTGACTCGACAAAGCCGAATGGGGTGAGTAGACTGGCGTCAGGCTACATAAGGAGACACCATGTCAGACCTCAACCCGCAGCAGCAAGAAGCACTGGCCAACGCAGAAGGTTTCAGCACTTTCGAAGAGAACTGCCACTGGTGTGGTGAAGACGTCATCGAGGGCAACGACTGCACCCAGGGTCATTACACCACCTGGCTTGCCAGCCATCAGAACACCAAGGTCGCCCGAGTGGTCGGTATCTTCAAGGACAACGGTTGGGACGTCAAAGCCAGCTGGGAAGACCTTCACGGAATGGGCGAAGTCACCGGGCGCATGTACTGGGTCAACGCTGAGATCAAGCGCGGCGGCAACGGGTTGTCCGACTATCGGGCACAGGTTGGGCTTCGGGTGAGCTTCGTAGGCCGCAACACCACCAAGCTGCAGACGGCTCGGTTCTCAGGCGTGTTCGATGATTTCGATGCCGTCACCTGGCAGGCGCTGGAAATCTGGGCAGGCATCAGAGGCAATCGGGAGGTATAGCTAAACCAACAACCGAACAAGGGTTAGCCCGCTCCGGCGGGCTTTCTCTTTGCCCGGAGTGAACTAGCCTCGCCAGCCGATGAGAGATCTATCAAAGTTGAGGCTTCGAAGAGGAGCCGCACCACAAACCAAATCGAAGGTGGATACGTATCCGGATGACCGGGTGTGCGAGATCGATGACTGCCACACGCGGCTGTCGAAGTACAACCGGAACGAACGATGCTGGCCCCACCGAGCCAAGCAAGCACCGCGACTCCGAGGGCAGACGGAAGAGGAGCGCAGAGCGAAGCTGCCTCGATGCAAAGAGTGCATCGGAGCGGTCAACAGTGCCGAGTCGTTACGCCAAGTCGAAGTGGAGGGTGCTCTCCATATCGAAGGGCGTGGCGGCTCGGGAACACTGTGCGAGTCGTTCAGCCAGTAGCCCAGCGAGCAGGAGCAAAATCTAGCCCATGACTACCGACATCAGACAGGCCTCAGTAGTGACCTTGGCGCAGCAAGACGCTAAGGCTGCGAATGGTCAAAGTGAAGCTCCTACAAAGAAGATTGAGGTTGGCAGTACCGGACTGGAAGTCTTCGGTGGAATCATTACCGGAGACCTGGCCGAACACAACTCAGCTTGGCGTGACAAGGAGCTATACAAGACGGTCGATCGCATGCGACGTGGCGACTCGACTGTGGCAGCAACCTGGCTCTCGATCGTCTTGCCGATCTTGGCCACCGAAGTCCACATCGAGGCCCGGAAGGGACCCAAAGAAGCGAAGCCGGATCCGATCGTCGAAGAGGCAGCCGCGATGGTCCATGAGAACCTGTTCGGAGACGAACGGTTCCTGAACCGGCCTTGGCAAGCCCTCCTCAGGGAGACACTCCTCTACCTCGCGTACGGGCACTACCTGTTCGAGAAGGTCTGGGATGAGATCAGCATGGGTGAGTTCGCAGGAGCCACTGGCCTCAAGAAGCTGGCACCGCGCCACCCGAGCACGATCGAGCAGTGGCTGTTCGATTCACACATGGAATTGACTGGAGTCGTGCAGCGGGCTGCGCCGAAGTACGAAGACGTGCCGATGGACACGCGCAAGCTCGCTGTCTTCACCAACCAGGGTGAGGCTGGGAACCCACTCGGGATCTCGATTTTCCGACCGAGCTACAAGCATTGGCGTTACAAGGATGGTTTCTACGCGGTGCAAGCCATCGCCATCGAGCGGCAGGGTGCCGGTGTCCCCTTCGCCAAGTATCCACCCGGCACGCCACCCGCAGAAGTGGACAAGGCAGAGGAGATGCTGCAGAACGTGCAGGCGCATGAGCAGTCCTACTTCACCTACCAGGAAGACTGGGACGTAGGCTTCATGAATATGGGTTCGCAGACCACCCTCGATCCCATGGATGCGATCAACCACCACGACTTGATGATTCCGAAGTCGGTGTTGGCTTCCTTCATGAATCTACCGCAGGACTCGAAGGGGAGCTTCGCACTGTCGAGCGATCAGACCGGATTCTTCAATCATTCGTTGCAGGACGCAGCCACCTACGTGGCCTCGATCTGGAACCACCAGATTATCCCTGAGATGGTCGAGATGAACTACCCGGGCATCCCTTCATACCCGCAGCTGCGGTTCGATCGCATTGGACATATCTCGGTAGACCGGATCCTCACCGCGGTGGTGTCGGCTGTCAAGGATGGAGTGGTGACCCCTGACATTGACTTGGAGAACCGAGTCAGAAACCTTCTGAATTTCCCGCCAGTTTCAGAAGAGGATTTCGAAGAGGGCAAGGAAGAACCGGAGCCGGTAGAGGGTGACGGTGACGACTTTGGTGGCGGCAGCGTAGCGGACGACAACGGAGGCCAGGAAGAGGATGACAGCTGAGCGAAGACTTGATATTCACGAAGACAGAATTGGTGACCTGGAGGATGAGGTGTTCGGAAACGAGGAGAAAAAGATCCCTGGTCTAAAAGCTCACGCGCAGAGGGCGCACGACATAATTGAACGTGCCCGAGGGGTGATTTGGTTCATGGGGTTTGTAGGATTTACAAACCTGGTGGCAATCATTTGGCTGGCAGCTACGGTATGACCAGCCGGGCGCCAGGATCTGTTTACGAACAAAGGGTTGACTTCGAAGGCATCATGCGCGCCCAAGACCGTCGGCACGCCGACACCTTGAAGGAGCTTCGGACTGTCATCTTTCAGATGCAGAATCGCACCCTCAGATTTGTCGAAGAAGCGTTGATACGTAACAAGTCACGTGCAGCCATACGAAGCTTCAAGCCCTCTGGCCAGAAGTACCGAGCCGTGCTCCGCAAGCGAATGGAAGCTGCGGCTCGACGTGGCCACCTCGATGTCAGGAAGGAGACTGGCGCTAAGTCACTTCCCTTCCGAGGCCCGGACACCAACCGGGCGCGAGAGCGCGCTGACACGCTCGTAGACGACCACCTTGGCAGGCTGACGCAAGATCTCAAGCGGGCTTGGAATGGAGCGATGCAGGCTCCTCTGGATGCCGATCAACTCAGGTACGTTACGAGGAAGGTCTTCGCCGACTTCGCTGGATGGAAACAGCCGGTGCCCTGATGTCCGGATACATTGACAACAACACCGGTCAGGGTCTTTGGGAGTCTTACGCAAGCGGGCGCGCATCCGCGGGCGCGCACCTCGAAGGCGGTTCCAGTCTCGCACAGTGGTCAGCCGTCAACGACTCGAAGACTTGCGACTTCTGCGGCTGGGCTGATGAGCGAATCTTTGACACCAGATTCCAGCCTTGGTATCCACCCGAGCACTACGGTTGTCGATGCATCATCGCTTACATTCTGTCGGATGAATTCCAGCCGGAACCAGACTGGGGCGAAGGACCTCCGTCAGAAGCCTTCCCTCCTGGCCAGATTGGATTGCTCGATGATGTCGCCAGGAATGTCGGGCAAACAGAGATCCCGGGCAGCAAGGCTGCAGCTGGTGCTGTCAAGAAGCCTCCGGTCGATCCTGATGACTGAGGGTTCAGTCGATAGCTAACTCCGCAAGTGCATCATCTGCAGCGAGTGGTTGAAAGGAACCCCGATGGACAAGCCGACACAGAAACGGGTGGCTCTCTACTTGCCGAGCCATTACAAGAACCGCACTAACGCAGTCACTGCTGGTCAAGCCAAGTCAGGCGAGATCTCCCCAAAGGGATTGATGACCGAGACGGAGGACTGGGAAGGTCGAGTCAAGGTGTTGGCGAGGCCGACTACGATTCACCTGAAGATGAATCCTGACGGGACCATAAGACCGAAGACGATGGCGGAGCTAATCGAAGAAGGCAAGTTCTTCATCGGCAAGGGTCCGTCCGATTTCTTGCCGACAACCCAAGGAGCAGCATGAGTGCACGAATCGAAAGACTGCGTGCGGAGCTAGCACTTGCAGAGATGGAGGAAGCCTTCATTGATGCGAAGATGACTGGCAAGGTGACCAAGACGATGAAGGATGAGCTTCGTGAAGCTCGGCGTTCGTTCCGGTCCACCTACCGCGAGCAGGTGAACGTCAACCCGGCCACCACGGAGGCAGGTGCGGGTGTTGAGAAGGCCAAGGCGAAGGGAGGCAAGTCCTAATGGCGATCGCAGCAGCTGGGGCTTATGCCCTCACCTTCGAGAAGATGTTCATTGACACAGCCGGTCAGTCCATGGAGGCTGAGACCCATAAGGAACTCCTGGTTCAAGACGGGTACACGCCAGCCTATGACACCCACGACTTCCGTGACGACATCACCAACGAGGTGTCCGGAACTGGGTACACTGCGGGTGGTGTCGCCTGTACCGGAACTGAGTGGACCATCGCAGCAGGTTTGATGACGTTCGATATGGTGGACACCGTCTACTCGACAGTCACCATTACGGATGCTATGGGTGGCGTTTACTACTTCAATGTAGGCACCGCAGGCACCGATCAGCTTCTGCTGCTGCAGGATTTCGTGACGGCAGCTTCTGCGACGGCAGCTGACTTCACCATCCAGCATGCAGCTGGTGGCGTGCTCACCCTCGATCACACGCCATAAGTGGAATGAGTGGGGAGGGCTTCGGCTCTCCCCATTTAGAAAGAGTGGTTTATGGCCGCCCCAAGCGCCCTGGTAGGTGAGGTTGGTTCCAACACTGGCGGCAACGCCACTTCGCTTTCTGTAACACTACCATCAGGCACAGGCCGCAAGGCCTTCATTGTCGCTGTTGATGGTGATGTGTCTGGATCGATAAGTTTCGATCTTGATTGGACTGGCAGGGTCTTGGTGTCCGGAGGAGCGGTCACTGTTGCCCTTGTCACCAGCGATGATGATACGGCCTTTACTGCATCTGGTGTTACTTGGTCAGGCAACCAGCGTGGAGCCGCGATCGGCTTCATGTTCCCATCCGATGGAGACGCGACGGCTCTAGTGATCCCGACAGGATCTACCGGAGCATCTGCCTCACCCGATCCTCCTGACACTGGCACTCTCACCTCCGGTGACTACCGCATCGTTGCCTTGTGTGGATACGACAATGGTCTTCGCACCGTCTCGTCATATCCTGAAGCAGACGACAACCTCAACGAACGTGACGCATCCAACCAGGCTGCCGGTGTCGGGATTTGCTCAGTTGGTCAAACATCAATCACTTCATACAATCCTGGGACATTTGGACTTTCGACAGGAGACCAGTGGGCAGCTTTTACTATTGCGATACCTGCTGACAGCGGGACTCCTGGTAGTGTTTCTCCAGCAGCTGTCGCCACCTCGATCGCAGCACCGACACCCACCCCGAGCGGAGCAGCAACCGTCAGCCCGGCTGCAGTCGGAAGTGTTGCGGGTCTTCCGACACCGAGTACCGAAGCCGGAGCCACTACTGTTGCACCAGCGACCGTAGCTAACTTGATCGCAGTCTTGTCCGCATCCATTAGCGCTGGAGCAAAGGTGTCTCCTGCAGCCATTGCGGCCATTGCGGCTTTGCCAGCAGCCACTCCTCTGACCGTCAGAATACCAGGCAGTTTTGCATTGACAGACTTTGCGGCCATCTACGACGGCATCGATTTGCCAGCCTCGGGAGACATCACTCAGTGGGATGATCTCTCGGGCAACGACCGTCACCTGGACGAAGACATATCGGCCGGGACGAACCCACCATCAGTGACTACCTCTTACTTCGGTGGAGCGAAGGCTGCTGATTTCGATGACACCAACTTGGAGACTCTTGAGTACGATGAGGGGTCAACGTTCTATTCAGGAGATATCGGCTTCATAATCGTAGCCAGATTCCACACATTCGTAGGTGCCTCTGATGTCATCTTGTCGGCTGCGACTGGAGGTTCCGGCTCCACCTGGAAACACGTCTTCGGAACCGCCACCTCTGGTGCAGCTTACGTTTGCATGCATGGTGATGGCTCACCGGGTGCACACAAGACATTCGGGACACCCGCAACGGCAACCGATTTCATCGCTACTGGTTATATTCGTTCCAGCGGGGACGATGACTGGTGGATAAACAAGACCCAGGAACTTGACGCTACAGATTCTGGAGGCAACGATCTTCGAGGCTGGAGACTCGGCACCAGGGAGACGGATGATCGTCCGCTGGATGGCGCCATTGCTTACGTGGCCATCATCGAGATGGATGGGTTCAGCGAGACAGACCTGCTGGCCGCTCGTGATGATGTCGGAGGATGGTTCGGCATCACTGGCTTCGGAGCCAACTCTGTATCTCCTGCTGCAATCGCTGCCGCGCTTGGAATCCCAACGCCGACGATCAAGGTGGCTCCAACCCTCACTCCTGCAGCCATCGCAGCTGCCCTCGCGGCACCCACAGCAACGCCGACGGTTTCACCTACAGTCGAGCCGACTGTAACAGCGTTGAGCTTGGCGACACCAACACCGACCATCATCAGCCCAGGCAGCGCGTCTCCGGTTGCAGTCGGAACTGTATTCGGGCTGTTGGCACCGTCTCTCCTTGCGGCCGCGAGCGTAAGCCCGAGCGCAGCCGCGCTTGTGCTCGGGATGCCACTGCCTGCAATACTCGGAGGCTCGGCTGCTCTGCCAGCCGCAATCGATTTGTCCGGGAGTTTCCCAACACCGACCGCTCTGGGTGAAGTTGTTGTAACTCCTGCTGCTGCAGATCTTGTCGCCAACTTGTTAAGTGCATCCTTGTCGGCTGCCTCTTCGGTGTCTCCCTCGGGCTTGGCGTTGGTCGCTGGTTTGCCGTCACCGTCACCGTCAGGAGGGGTGGCTTCAACTCCTGGTCTGGTCTCGGTGTTGGCTGACCTACTCGGTGCAGACATATCCGCTGGGGTCAATGCGGCAGCTGCACTGATTCCATTGCTGGGAGATCTACCTACGCCAGTAGCTACCTCACAGCCGATCGCCACACCTTCTGCAGTCGGGCTGGAGACAAGCCTGCTCACTCCTGGACTAACTGTCGCACCGACCGTTGACCCTGGCGTATTAGCGCTCTCAGTCGCCCTTCCCACAGCGTTAGTATCGGCTGCACCAGTAGCGAGCCCTTTTTCGATCGGCCTTGTTGCGGACCTACCACAACCCGTCATTTCAAGCTCTGGTTTGGCGCTCCCAGCCTCTGTCAGCTTGCCGCTTGATTTGCCGAATCCGGCGGCACTCACACCAGGTGGGGTGGCTCCTGCCACAATCGAGACTGCGACAGATCTGCCTTCTCCAATCGTGGCGGCAGCAAGCTCGGTCACTCCTGGGTTGATCGTGGTGGCGGTTGGTCTCGACACTCCGCAACCAACTGGAGCCGCCAGTAGTTCACCCGGCAGCGTTGACCTCACCGTTGGCTCCTCAACTCCGGTAGTGTCGATCGCAGGATCATCGTCACCACTCGACTTGGCACTGGCAGTTTCTGTCCTCGCTCCGGGTGTCGATGCACCGGGCGCGGTGTCACCTGTTGTGATTGAGGCTTTGCTTGGTATATCGACACCCACCATAATCTCCAACCTCGGGATCCAACCTCGGGTTCGTCGAGGACGGACCAAGTCCTCGTTCTCAGGCTCGAAGGCCAGCGAGCACGCAGGTAGACACAAAAGCGAACACGAAGGAATGAGAACTTATGCCGATTGATCCACTCGCAGTGATAACCCTTGGAACCTTTATCCAATACTCAACGCCACCGGCAGTCTCCTACCAATTCCTTGACGGCAACGGTGACCCGGAGGATATGTCCGCCGGAACCTGGACCGGAGAGATCGAGGGCAAGCAGCTTCATGTTGCTGACGCCGATCAACCCACCGACATCTTTGAGAACACACCCTCAGTTGATGATGCGTCAGCGACCATCAGCTACATATTCGATCCGGAAGACTTCGACTACGTTGGTCGATTCCGATTCACCCTCTACGCTGGCAACGGCACTAACCGTCTCGGAGTCACTTATGAGTACCGGGTCGAGGCCTCCTACAACGAGGAGCCGACCAACTAGGTTCGGCAGGTAGGTGTGCTGTTCAGCGACACTACATTCCACGACAAACCCCGAACACGGAAGGAGACAAGTTGCTGACCGAAGTCCTGTCACCCATCGCTTTAGAACTAGCGGATGGGGAGACCAAGCTCACCGGACTTCAGCTGATGCCGCTCGGTGTCTGGGATCACCCGCGAGGGAAGATCGCCATGACCGTAGACCGGGCACGTAGCTTCGCTGAAGGTTTCCGGAGGCAGGTCGCAGGCCAACGCCTGCCGGTGCTGTACATCCACTCAGACAAGAGCAACGTTGCTCATCCGATGTACGGTAAGGCTGCGGGATGGATCACCGACATGCGAGCCGACGAACAACGTGGCTTGCTCATCGATGTTGACTTCACAAAGCCAGGCGCACAGGTTGTCCGGAACAAAGAGTTCTCCTACCTGAGCGCCGAATACTTCGACAAGGTCCAACTGCCGCACCACGATCGTCCTCACCAGGACGTGATGGTCGGTGCGGCATTGGTGAACAGACCTCACCTGAAGGGTATGAATCCCATCCTCAATGAGGAGACCGGGCATCAGTTCTTCTACGAGGTGCAAGCGGATGAAGGAGGTGGTCCTGTGGACCCAATTCTGTTGCAGCTTTGTGAAGCTGCCGGGATTGAGATTGCCAAGGACGCCACAGAGTTGACTGACGATCAGCGCGAATCCATCACCACCTATCTCACGGAGCAGGCGACTGCTTCGAAGACGGTGGCGGATGAGCGTGACTCGCTCAAGAAGCAACTGGCGGACCTTGAGGATCCGGAGTCAGCCAAGGTTCGTTCCTTGGCAGAAGCCGGATTCGCAGAAGAGGCAACGCTCCTTGCCGAACTGGCTGCCGAGCGTGAGCTAACGCAGCTGGAGGGTATGCTCCCGGATGGGCATATCTATACCAAGCCGACCAAAGAGAAGCTGGCGGAGTACTCACAGGACCGAGATCCTGTGAAGCTGCGCGAGGCCTTCGAACTGGTTGTCTCCGGCAAGGGTACAGCTGACACTCGGGAGCTTGGCTCCTCGGGTGGGACGAAGGATGACGATACCGATTCTGGCTCCGAATTCAACCTCGAAGTCGCCAAGCTGATGCGGGAGGACAAGGAATTGTCCATCGCCGAAGCGATGGATCGAGTCATCGAGACCAAGCCCTCCCTGTACGAAGCCCATGAGCTTCAGATGCGCGGTGGGGCTGCGTTGGTTGGAGGTGGTGCCTAATGGGTGCAGCAGCAGGATCTGCTCCTCCAGTTCCGGTCACTATGACCGCAGAGACCGACATGACCAAGTATCGATTTGTCAAGCTGGGGACAGCTGCCAATACTGTGACCGCTGTAACGGCAATCACGGATGAGGCTCCCTACGTCCTGGTGGAGACGGTTGATGCCTCAGAGGCCGATGCTGCAAGTGTCTGGCCGCTCAACAAGGGAGGCATTGTTCCGATCGAGGCTGCGGCCGCGATCGCGCTCGGTGCTTCCATCGCCCCATCCACGAACGGTCGTGGGCAGACTGCGGTTTCTACGCAGTTCCCACGAGGTGTTGCGTTGGAGGCAGCCTCAGCCGCAGGCCACATCATTCCGATGCTGGTCCAGCCGGATGAGACTGCCGTAGTGTAAGAGAGGAGTTGACCAATGCCAGATTTTGCTAGCACACACGTTGACTCCGTGATGACGAACTTCTCTCGGCAGTACCCACTGCCGATAGGGATGGTGGCAGACATCATCCTGCCCGCATCGCGGGTGTCGAAGGAGTCCGGAGTCTTCTTCCGCTACTCGAAGGGCGACATGGCCCGAGTCCCCTACACCAAGCGAGCCATTCGGTCTGAAAGCCGTAGGGTCGATTGGCAAGTGGACACCGATTCGTACAAGTGTGAAGAGTATGCACTCAACGATCTGATCGATGACCGCGAGTACAAGCAGGCTGATCGCCCGCTCGATCTCCGGCGCGATACTGTCGCCAACCTTCAGCGGTTGATGCGGCTTGATCGTGAGAAGCGCGCTCACACACTTGCAACGAGCGCAGCCATTACGAAGAACACCACGCTCACTGGCACCAATCAGTGGCGCGATGCTGGAGCTTCCGGTACGACCGCGACACCTCTGTTCGACATTGAGACTGGCTCCGAAGCCGTCCGTGCCGATACGGGTGTCCGGCCGAACCTGGCAGTCTTCGGTATGGCTGCGTGGCTGGCCTTCGTGAAGGTGTCCCAGATCCTCGATAGGATTGTCACCCCTGGTGGCAACTGGGGTTCGCCTACGATCGGCGTGGATCAGGCACGCACACTTCTCGCTCCGTACGGCATCACTCGTGTGGTAGTCGCTGACGGTATCGAGAACACTGCGGGCGTAGGAGTGACCGATTCCTTCTCCGACATTTGGACGGACGAAGTCGGCCTCTACTACGTCAACCCGTCACCGAGCATCCGTTCCGTCACCTTCGGGTTGACGTTCTGGGCGCAGCAGTGGCAGGTGCGCCGGGCGAGACTCGAACAGCAGCACTCGGACTGGTTCGAGCCAAGCTACGTTTCTGATGAGAAGATTGTGGCAGCTGATGTCGCATACCTCATCAAGGACGTCAGCGACGGCACGTAAGGTCTGAATTCGATGTGGCTGTGTGGGTGGACGGAAGCCGTCTGCCCACACACTGCATCCAGAGGAAGCAAACAAGGAGGAAACCATGCCGACTGCGGCAGCGAACTTCAGCCATGGGGACGGAACTGAGTCCCTCGATTTCTTTGCGGGTGATGAGGTGCCCGAAGAGATTGCATCAGAGATCCCACCCAACCTCATCTTGGAGAACTTGGCGAAGGCGGATCCTGATCTGCTCGACCGAGACCAGCTGATGCGGCTGGCCGGTGTCGGCCCTTATGCGGCAGACGGTCCGTTGGAGGATGAAACCGAAGCCGCGTTCGACGAAGAGGCCTTCCTGGAGGCTATCGGAGACTTCCCCAACAAGGGCGCGCTGATCGAGTGGGCTGCCGAGTTCTACCCGGAGCTTGCCCTCGATGACGCCATGAAGCGTTCCGAACTCGAAGAGGCTTTGCTGGCCTACGTCACTGGCGAGGACGAAGAGGAGTAGACCATGGCCTATGCTGACTACGAAGAAGTGCGCAAGATTCTCCGGGAGCAGTTCGCTGCATTCCCTGATGACTTGACCGATCAGGTTGAGATCGCTGAGGCTTGGGTGAATTCGAAGTTGGCTGGCTTCTACTCAACTCCTTTCGATGACGTGTCCCTGTACACCGAGGTGCCGGTTCAGATCAAGTGGATCACTGCGTACTGGTTGGCATGGAAGCTCTACGATGAACTCACCGTCCTTGAGACGACTCCGCACATCAACACGACCACCTCTGCAGCCGACTGGAAGCAGATGGCCGAAGACTGGTGCCAGGAGATCCGTGAGGGTGAGATGAGACTGACGTACGAAGACGGTTCTCTGGTGCCGATTACGAACGGCACCGGAGCACCGCGCTTCGCTCCCAGCGGAGCCGCAGTTGTCAACACTGACAACGAACCATTCTTCTCCCGAGATCAAGCCCATGAGTGGTAGCGCATGGGTGTTCAACTTGACATCAGCTGGGAAGGCCGATCGGCCAAGGACTATTCGAGGTTCTTCGTAACCGCTGCCGCTATCGATGACTTCAGGGAACCGCTTGAAGATGTCGCCCAGGATGTGATCGCACCATCCATTGCAGCCAACTTCGATGCTGGCGGGCGACCATCCTGGACTCCGCTTGCCGAATCAACGGTTGCGAAGAAGTCTTCGATGGGAGTCAGCAACCCAGGCAAAATCCTGTTCCACACTGGCGCGCTTGAAGAGGCAGCGACCAACCCGAGCAACTACCAAGTCTCGAAGAGTGAACTGGTCGCAGCACCCTTCGGAGTGGACTACTGGATACACCACCAGACCGGAACCGAGCACGTGCCGCAGCGAGTCATTATGAAGTTGCAGGCTCAAGACCGGACAGCGATCACTCGCATTATGGCAAACTGGATTCGTACCCACATGATCTTTGACCCGAGGCTTCCAGGTGCTCGGGTTCCAGGAGGCAGATGATGGCTTTGGAGACTGACCTGCAGAAGATGGCGGAGCACATCGCCTTCTACCTTGAACAAGCCCGAGATGAAATCAAGGATGTAGATGGACATGCGGTTTTCGCCAAGGCTGAATACGGTGAGCCGCGCGTCATAACTGCCTGGCCATTCTGCTCAGTGCAGCCAACTGTCAAGGATCGAATCTTGCGCCAAGGTGCGACTCGCAAGTTCCGCATAGAGTTCGATATCTCCATCTTCCTGTATCATGGAGAAGTCGCAGACACCATGACGATTCAGGCTGGCACTCATAAGCGGGCTGAAGCTTTGGATCTCTGGTTCGGCAACGACTACAAGTGGAACTTCGTTGATACAGATGATCCGACAAAGGACAAGGTGATCTTCGGTTACGTGACCAGGCTGGATCACCCGATAGTGGTAGCCCGCGAGGGACAATTGTGGTCAGCAAGCAGGCTTGAGCTAACAGCCATAAGTGAGGAGACGTTCTGATGCCTGACAAAGAGACTGTCCGTTACATCGGCCCCAACGCTAAGGGCGATCCGCGGACGATGACGGTGGCCTCTGATGAGGCAGACCGTCTTGAGAAGACAAAGCTGTGGGAGCGCAAGCGCAAGGCCACAGCGAAGAAAGAACCGGAGGTGAAGACCAATGCCTGATGTTGCAGGTGGAGGCCACGTAGGAGTCGCGCTTGAAGCGACCACCGGGACATACGAAGCTCCGGACGTTTATGCGCCGATCGAGTCTGAGTCCCTGTCCGAGAACCGCAATGACCAGAAGCGGAATCCGATCATTGGTCGGGCTGTCAACTCTGGCCTAGTCGAAGGCCGGGCACATGTTGAGGGTGAGATTGTGATGGAGTTTCTCCCGGAGATCTTCGTTTACTTCTTGACGGCTTCACGCTTCGGGAACAACATCGCCAAGACGGGTGTCGGCCCATACGTCTATACGGCAAACGATGATGCGGCCGCACATGTGAAGACCAACGCCCGCTCCCTGACGATTGTCATGGACAAGGCTGGTGTCGGCTTCGCATACCTCGGTTGCCAAGTGACCTCGTTCCGCTTCTTCTTCGAAGAGGGGATCCCGAAGGTCGCCATGAATGTCATCGGCAGGGAGCAGTCGGAGGACTACACCCCAGGCTCGGTGACTGCGCCGACTGAGACTCCGTTCGGAGCCGATGAGGTTGCCATCACAGTGGCAGCTGGCGCCCGCACCGACATCGATTCATTCGAGATCAATCTGGATGATGAGGGTGAAGCGAAGTTCAACCTTTCGGGCGCGAGCGGAGCCGACTATGTGAAGTTCGGTGAGCACACCGGACAGGCCACCTTCGAAGTCGACTTCGAAAGCAAGGCCGACTACGCTATCTGGGTCGCCCGGACGGTGCAGGAAGTGAAGATGACTCTCACTAAGGGAGCCAATCAGATTGCAGTCGTAGAACTCCACGGAGCACTCTACGATTCGTTCGAGGTGAACTTGGAAGGCCTCGGGGATCAAGTCCGGGCAGCTGCGCAGCTTGATGCTTCGTACGTGACTGCGGACACTGCGGCCACCGAGATAGTGATCACCACCAACACAGACCTGAGCGAAGTCAGCTGAGCTTAGGACAAGGAGGGTAAACGAAATGGCAGACAAAATCGTAGAAGCCGGTCACCGACCGAGGCAGAAGCGGTATGAGTTGGAGACCATCGAAGGAGGCTGGGTCGAACTCAGAAGGCTCAACCATGGTGAGTCGAACGAGTTGTCGGACAATCGGCTGGCGTTCCACGTGCAGCAGGATGATGACAAGAAGAGCGAGGGAGCCAAGGCTGCAATCCAGTCGAAGCTCGGTCGGCATTATGCCTTCTCGAAGTGCATCGTGTCGCACAACCTTGGAGTCAACGGCAAACTGTTCGATTTCAAGAAGCGACGCGATGTCGATGACCTCGATGCCGTCATTGGGGACGAAATCGCCACGCTGATCGAGACTCACAATGAGACGTTGGAGGAGGCTGGTGACGTCCCAAACTGATGAAGGAGTTGGACAGGCATTACCTTGCTGTGCTCTCGGATCCACCCAAGGCTTCGAGTGTCGGCAAGGTGGCCGGTCTGGCTGTCGAATTGGAGGGACTCTACCACCTTGGAATCTTGCCGGAAGCCGGAGGCTGGTTGGATCAAGACATGCGCAATGTCGAACTCATCCGATTAGCAGGCAGAGCAAGAGCGCGTAGAGAAGCGATCAACAAGCAGAAGACATCCAGATTCAAGAGACGGAAGAAGAGGTAGTCCGAGTGTCAGCCACCGCACAAGAAATGGCGTTGATCGTCCGAGCCAGAAATATGGCAAAGACCGAACTGCGTTCTGTCGGCAGCGATCTCGATGCACTGGAACGCAAGACCGGCAGGATGGGCCAAGCGTTCGGAACTGCAGCGAAGGTCGCCAAGGTCGCAATGGTTGCGATCGGCGTTGCTGTCGTGGCTGGCCTTGCTGCGGGTGTCGGCGCTTGGGTTGGTTTCGATCAGAAGATGACAGAGTCGTTAGCCATCATGGGTCCAGCCGCGCAGGAGTGGAGGGATGAGATGGAGACGGCTGCGAGAGAAGTGGCGAAGACCACAACATTCTCCGCAGAAGAGGCAGCTGAGTCATACTTCTTCCTGGCGTCCGCGGGCATGAGCGCAGAGCAGTCGATTGCCGCGCTGCCTGCTGTCGCAGCTTTCGCACAGGCTGGCATGTTCGATATGGCTCTGGCTACTGACTTGGCAACTGACGCCCAGTCAGCGCTCGGGCTGGTCTCTGATGATGCAGCCAAGAACTTGGAGAACATGACCCGGGTGACTGACGTCCTCGTTGGAGCTAACACCCTGGCGAATGCCTCGGTGCAACAGTTCTCAGAAGCGATCACCAACAAAGCCGGTGCCGCGATGCGGGCTGTTGGCATGGACATCGAGGAAGGCACCGCGGTGCTTGCGGCTTTCGCCGACCAGGGTCTTAAGGGAGCCTCCGCCGGTACTGCTCTGCACATCGTTCTGCGAGATCTCCAGACTGCTGCGCTTAAGAACGTGGATGAGTTCTCTGAGCTTGGTGTGTCCGTCTTTGATTCCCAGGGTGAAATGCGCAACATGGCGGATGTCGTGGGCGATCTCGAAGGGCTGCTTGATGGGATGTCTGACGCCCAGAGGAAGACCACTCTGGCGCAGCTTGGGTTCACTGACAAGTCAATGGGCTTCATCAACCAGCTGCTCGGCACCAGCGATGCGATCCGTGAATACGAAGGCGCGCTACGCGAGGCCGGAGGAGTCACTCAGGAGATCGCCGACAACCAACTCCAGTCACTCAGTGCACAATGGGACCTGTTCAAGTCGAAGATTATTGATGTGTTCATCGGGCTTGGCAAGCAGCTTTCTCCTGCGCTCAACAAGATCATGGAAGTGCTCGGAGACTTCGCCGAGAACGTTCTACCCCGAGTCGTTGAGAAACTGCAAGAGTGGGGTGCGATCGTCATGGAGGTTGGTCGAGCGATCTTCGAACACCTGGTCGCTGCCGTACAAGCAGTCATCAGTTGGTGGCAGGACTTGAGTCCGGAGATGCAGGATGCCATTAGGTTTGGTGGAATCTTGGCGGGCGTGTTCATTGCCCTCGCTGCCGCGGTGGGCTTGCTCACCACTGCCCTTGGCATCCTGGCTTCTCCGATTCTCTTGGTCATCGCAGCCATCGTTGCGATCGGCGCAGGACTCAAGCTTGCTTACGATAAGTTTGAGACCTTCCGCAACATCGTAGATGCTGTCATCAAGTGGTTCAGGGAGGACGCGCTTGAGACCTTCGAGAAGGCCTGGGCTGCAATTGTCTCCGCGGTGGAGACGGCTTGGGCTGCGATCAAGCTGGCCTTCGTAACCGTATCTGAATTTCTGCAAGATCTTTGGAACAGTTGGGGTGAGGAGATCTTGGCAATGGCTCAGGTGGCGTGGGAGTTGATCGTGACCTCCATCGAAACAGCCTGGGCTTTCATCAAGGACGTGTTCGAGACTTCCGTAGAAATCATAAAGTTCATCTGGGAGAACTGGGGTGAAACCCTACTATCGCTGGCGCGTACTACTTGGGAGTTCATCACTGGTGTCATCGAAGGTGCCTGGGATCTAATCAAGGGGATCTTCCAAACTGCTACCGCGATTCTGAAGGGTGATTGGGAAGGCCTCTGGAACGGATTGAAAGATGTCGCTTCAGCCGCTTGGGGTTTGGTTACAATTTGGTTCGGAACTGCCATCGCTGTGTTCAAGGCGATCTGGGAGGCAGCCTGGACCGGAGTCAGCATCTTCTTCAAGGGGATCTGGACCGGGCTAACATTCGCAGCCTCTGCAGCCTGGTCGGTGTTCATTGGATTCTGGAATCGGGTGTGGCAGATCTTCAAGTCTGGTTGGGATTTGGTCTGGGGCACTCTGTCGGATGCAGTCAGTACAGCCTTCGGTGGTGTAGTCGGCGTAGTCGGTGGGATTCTGCAGAGCGTAGTCAACATTTTCAACACAGCAGTCAACGCAATCAAGGACACGATCAACAAGCTGATCAGCGCTTACAATGCAATACCGATCGCTCCCGACATCCCACTCATCGGCTCGGGTGGTGGCAAGAAGAACATCACTATTCCCCACATGGCTCGGGGTGGCAAGACGATTGTCGGAGGACTATCGCTGGTCGGTGAGAACGGACCGGAGCTTCTCAACATGAACCGCGGTGCGACGGTAACTCCGTTGCCCACGAACAGCAACAGTGGTTCGCTCGGCAGTCCGACTGAGGTTCACCTCCACATTCACGGAGTAGATCTCTCTGACTCTCGGGCAGCGATCGAGAAGATCCGCGAGGGCATCCGCCAACTTGATCTGGAGGCTTCGTAATGGCAGGCACACTACAGCTGGCCAGGATTGGCGCTGTACTCGAACTCGATCCTATGGGCTTCCAGTTGCGAGGTCAGGAGTCTGGCCGGACACTACAAATCGTAGGAGAGATTGCTCCGGCTGACGCCGATGAAGCGAAGTCGATTCGCAACGAGCTTTGGCGCATGAGCGAGAACCGAGACCTGGTTGTCCCGCTCGCGTATACGCAGGACTCCTCGCTCGATGGCCTCTACCGATTGCTGTCGGCTGATGTCTCGATTGAGATGGTGTCGCTGTCGGGCTGGTACCCCTTCAGAGCCTCGCTGAAGCCTTACGGAGCGGCTGGGCGAGCAGCTGTCGAGTCTCGCATTATTGGCGGGCTGCGGGCCAATGACCACTCAATCACGGCAGGCACATCGGAACCCTACCACGCAGTACCCTCCACAGCGATCGCTTATGACCCAGGAGCCACCATCCCCACCCGAATGACTCGAACCTTCGATGGTGTGACGATGCATGTCTACCGAGATGTGGACAACACCGTCAGCCCGATCTGGTCCATTCCTCCTGCCAATTTCTACGATGGCGCAGCCCGGGCTGAAGTAGGCACAACTCTGCGGGTTCTCTCGGGCCTCGATTCTGAGAACCTGCCCACTGCCTGGCTCATGAGTAACGACGGAGTGCGAGTCAAGCTGACCACTTCCATTCCGACAGGGATGCTGAGTGTCGAGCACTACGATGGATCCCAATGGGAGACAGCCAAGATTTGGAAGGTGGTCGCTGCAGGCTCGACAGTCAACACCTGGCACGCTCTGTCGATTCTCAGGAACGATGCGGCCGCAGTCTCCATCCGTCTCACCCATAACCGCGCCAGCGGAGGAGCCATCACTCTCGATCTCACCCTGCGCCGAGGATCAAGATTCCTGGAAGGCAGGATCAGCAACCCAGCAGCATCCAGCAGCTTCGAAGTCAGCCGTGGGGATACGACGGAAGCAGCCACCGCGATTACGGGTGGTGCTCGGGCGACTGCGACTGACGGTGATGGGAACCGCTATGTTGTCGGATCGACCAAGACTGTTACCCTCGCTGCTACAGGAGGGATCCACCGAGGCACCTCCAGCACCACTTGGGATTTCTTCATCGGCAGCGAGATTGGTGCAACCGGTGCTGCCTCCGGTGATGCGGCAGCCGATCTGATCAACCAGTACCACGGATACATAACTGAGACTCTCAACCCGGTGAGACGATGACGTACACCAAGAAGCTGATGGCCCAAGGCCAGTGGTCACTGCGGCTCAAGGAGGAAGCTCCGGAGCAGCTAATCGACAAGATCGAGTACGCGGGACACATCGTCATCACCAACGAGCGTATCGACATCGAAGCCATGTCCGACTCCGAAATCTTGACAAAGGCCAAGTACGTTGGAGTCGTAACCAAGAAGCCGACATCCGAGGTGCAACGCTACGGTGGCTTCGGTCTGGTCTGGTGGCTTGGCTCGCAAGGACGTGGCAAGATCTTCCGTGGGGCTTCTGCGATTTCCTGGACCAACGAGGCCTTCGAAGATGCGATCGATGACATCCTGGCTGCACCCACACCGATCACCAAGAACGACATCGAGACGACAGCCGGAACCTACACGCAGGACTTCGATCTGAAGAACCAACGGGAGGTTCTCGAAGTCCTCACCACTGCCTTCGGTGCAGAGTATCGAGTCAACAATGACTTTACCTTGGATGCTGGAGCCTCGGGCTACCTCTACAACTCAACGCCCACTGCAGTCATGGCTCGCAAGTTTGCTGGTCGGGATCCCGAGCATGATGGATTGTTGGTGCGCAACCTCAGTGTCGATGGAGATATCGAAGACTTCACCACCACCGCGATTGTCGCAGCTGAAGGCACTGGCGAAACTTTGATCACCGAAGAAGTGTCGCTGGCCGACAAACTCTTCCTTGATCCGCAAGGCAACGACATCGATCGAAGTTTCGTAGTCAACGAGCCTTCGACATCGAGCGCCAATGCATCCGACCGGGCGCAGGCCTACCTCGATGCCTACGGAACCATACGCAAGGCTGTGAAGGTTGACCTCGATGACTTTGACATCGAAGGGCAGTTCGTACTGGGTGACTTGATCTACATTTGGGATCCGAAGACTCAGCTGACCGACACCGACAACGAGTGGCACTACCGAGGACAAATGCTGAACCCGATCGCCATTCGGGTGGTCGGAGAGACCGAGCCGATACGTGCAGGCAATGGTGTTTACTACCGGGACACTGCTGCTACTCCCAACTACACAGATCTCTCAGACCACTTCGAGCCGGAGACGGGCACCTCCAAGATCGAGGTGAGCGCATCCAGCCGCAACTTGGTGAACGGAGAATCCGCTACGCTGGATGCCAGGATCTCGATCGACCCTGACGGCAACGACACTATAGGTCCGGACACGCCCGCGCATGCGAGCACACCTTGGCTCTCGACTACCTACCTCGATGTCATGGGCATCAGGAAGTCGCGAATTGTTCCGGTGTGGGATACCCCTCTGAACACGGACGCCACCGCGGTGACAGATGGCTCGCACTACACCGTTCGTTATCGTCAGAACGGTCAGACCGAGTATCAGTACCTGTCTGTCGACTGGGGAGTGAACACTTGCTCGCTCAACGAGCTTGCTCCGGGAGTCGTGTATGAAATCTCGGTGGCGGCTTCGGACGTCAACGGCAACACCTCAACCTACGCTGCCGACGAATCCGTGACAGCAGCACAAGCCACTGGAGTTCCTTCACAACCCTCGGTGCCGACGGTGGCAGGCAATGCCTTGAACATCCAAGTCGTGCATGACCTCACCAAGAATGCTGGCGGCAATCTTGAAGACGACATCGATCACCTGGTTGTCTACGGGCACACCTCCTCGGGCTTCACACCATCGAGCGCCAACCGGCTGGGCGAGATCGGAGCGACGGCTTCACACATAAACCTCGGAGTGCCTGTCGTCGGCACCTTCCCGCTCGAAGACACTGCGACTCGATACGTGGTGGTTACCGCGGTTGATCGGGAGGGTAACGAATCCGCCAAGTCACCCGAGGCCACCGTCACCGCGGACCTCATCGACACTCAGCACATCACCAATGCTGCGATCACGAACGCACTCATTGACAACCTCGCAGTCACTGACGCCAAGATAGTTTCCCTGACTGCGGACAAGCTGACCGCTGGCGAGATCGATGCTGCTGTAATCGATGTGGTCAACCTCAAAGCCGAAGAGATTCAGACGGGCACGTTGGGAGTCATCACACTCACCCTGTCGAACTCTGCCTCCTCCAAGATTCAATCGTTTGACGGCACCACCCTCATCATCCGAGGTGACGGGTACTTCAAGGCTGTCAGTGGCGACATCGGAAACCTGGATATCATCGACACCCTGACCATCGAAAGTGGTGGAGCGATCTACTCCTCCTCAGCGACCAGCCGGGTTGAGCTTGTCTACGCTTCGTTAGCAGGAGAGTCTGATGCGATACCTTCGGTGCTCTGGCGTAGCGGAGGGACGGTTGGTGGCAAGATTCAAGTTGAAGCTAGTACGCCAGACAGATTCCACATCGAGTCAGACAACGGTGCAGACATGTGGGTGTACTCGGATGATGCCTTTTACCTGACTGCAAGCGGAGTGATCTACCTTGGCGGCACCGGCACCGCGTATTACAACTACATCGAAATCAATCAGGCCAACGATGATGTCGGCTTGTTCGTGGGTGCATCTTCAGCAGTTGAAGTTCTCAGAGCGCAGCATAACGCTGGCAGCCAGCAAGTACTAATTACGTATGGAAGCGCAGGCAACCCTGGCCTTGGGTTTATTGGCAATGCGACTACTGGCATCTACAGGGCAGACACCAATCGTCTGGCAATTGCGACTGGAGGTGTCGGTAGGTACGCGGTGGACACTCAAGGCAGGTTCCGCACCGAGGCCTTTACGACAGGTTCTGCTTTGCTGGCTGCTGATGGTGCAGGCTCCTTGTCCGCTCCACCCCACAGCTTTGCAGGAGACACTGACACTGGCGCTTACCGGTATGGCGTTGACGAATACGGTATTTCAGCCGGAGGTGCTGAGATGGCGCGGTTCAAGAACACCACTATTGATGAAGCCAGAATCTTGCCTGCATATAGCAACACGTCATCCGGAGACGCTACAGTAGGAGTGACCTCAACCGGGTTGCTACGCCGACAGACTTCTGCCCGCAAGTACAAGAAGTACATCAAAGATGCCGACTGGTTGGCAGACATCGTGCTTCGCCCAGTCGAGTATAAAACTAAGGTTCTCAGCGCGTCCGTCAAGGAAGAGGGCGCGTCAAGGCATCTTTTCGGATTTATCGCTGATGAGATCGCAGAGCAAGAGGTTGATGCCGCAAGGTTCAGCCCAGAGGGTGAAGTCGAAGATTTCCATGACCGGGCTGTCATGGCCGTCTTGGCTGCGAAGGTGAACCGTCTCGAAGATACGGTTAGGAAGCAACAGGAGGAACTGGATGAATGTAGACGAATTGCTCGAACTCACGCGGCGGCTTGATCGAGCCGAACAAGCCAATAAGGAGCTTCAGCGGATGCTGATCGGCTTCGCTCTGAAGGACATGGATGCCAAGGGTGTTGCCCGACTGGAGAAGCCCATCTTGAACAAGACGAACGACTTCCGAATTGAGATCGAGCCGTTGAAGTCCGGTTCACTGAAGTTCAAGGTGACCAAGAAGGAGGATGCCAATGGCGGTTAGCACTCAGACGCTTCGGGAGGAGTATCCCGAGGCCATCACCCAGTGGGATCCACTGCGCTGTGATTACAGCGAGACGGTGGCAGTTCGGTTCCCTGCGAAGGGTTCCGCATATCCTCTGGGCTACGTCAATCTGAAGATCCATCCAGCACTCGTTGACGGCACAAGGGCTCTCGCTGCAGTTATGCTTTTCTACGATTACAGCTTTGAGGAGACAGCCGGTGGCACACTCAGCTGCCGGGCGATCACCGGAGGCTCGAACACCTCGGGGCACGCCCACGCAGTTTGCCTCGATTTCAACCCTTCGAAGAACGGCTACAGACACGTGGTCGGTGCTCTCGATGATCCTGACACGGAACATCAAGAGGGCTTGCTTCAGTGGGGCCGATACACGAACATGCCCGCAGCGATGATCCGTGCAATCAAAGCCATCAAGACAATCTCCGGTGCCCGGTTCTGGGCTTGGGGTGGCGACTGGTGGAACATCAAGGATCCGATGCACTTTCAGCCAGCAGCGCATCGCGACTCAATCGAGGCTGGCCTGGACACCAATACAGTCGAAGGCTTGTCAGAGTACCTGGCTTGGGCTGGTATCGAGGAGGAAGAAATGCCAGAGGGATTCCTGCCGCTCAAGTTCAATGACGGCACAGGAGATCGAGAGCACAAGAAGTCGGACGTCGCAGCAGTGGCCGCGATGATGGAGCGGGCCTACGGGATCGATCTCGACAACGACGGCCACTACGATGAGAAGATGAAGGCAGCGGTTGCCGAACACCTCGGGGACAATGGCTCCTCGATTTACGGCAACCTCTACGACAACCTGGTGTGGGACCTTGCGGTTGCAGCCGCCAAGACCGTCACACCTCCGGCCTCGGGCATGCCTGAGTTCGAAGTAGAAACTGTATCCGTAGTGAAAGGAATCAAGGTCTTATGATCGAACTGGACTTCGTAGCGGTCTCGGTGATCATCGGCACCCTGCTGCCGTTGGTAATCTCGCTGCTCAAGAACGTACCACGGACGTGGCCACGTCAAGTCGTGAAGGCTCTGGCTCTTGTCGTCGCTGTTATCGCAGCGGTTGTGCAAGTCGGAGTCGATCTCGGCTGGACCGAGTTGTCGTTCTCACAAGTGTTCGCGTCCTTCGGCGTCATCTACGCTCTTGCCCAAACCACATACAAGGGCATCTGGGAAGACACCGCACTGGAGATCGGGTTGGCACTGAGCTTCAACAAGGAAGCTCCGCTCCCGCCAGAGGACTTGTCAGAACTCGCATAAGTCAAGACACCCGGAGCCGTCCAGCTTCCGAAACCCTCCTGGCGGCTTCGGGTGTCCTCGCGTCTGCTATCCGAAAAGAGTAGACATCCCTGAATGAGCGATACTATACTGGCGGTACGGCTACATAAGGAGACGCCATGCAGGTAAACACTTTCCGCAAGATCAGGGGTTCGGTTCTCGAACTGACCGCAGGCGAAACACTCGAAGCGGTCTACAAGCCCGGAGCGGCAGAGCGTGTCGAGCTTCAGGTACGGGACCGTTTCGGCATCCCCAGCCACACCACCCGTCTCACCATCGAAGAGGCCCAAGACCTCCTTCAAGATCTCGGTGAGATGGTGATGGAAACCCGAGGCCGGGTGCAGTGGACTCGGATGGCAAAGCTCCACCAAGAGCCAGACCCCGAGCACGGCAACCCGTTCATGTAAACCAACCTAGCCCAAGAATTGGACCCTTCGTGTAGAGGGGTCCTTTTCTTATGACCCAGAAACAGTCTCAACCCGACTAAGCTCCGCGGGCATGGCTACGATTACTCTTCACTCAGATCGGATCAGAATATCCGGCAACGACCGCGATCGGTCGCGGGCGCTTAAGCTCCCAGGCTCGAACTGGGCCAAGGCCGGGCATGTCACCATGCCGCTCAACGTGCTGTCCTGGTACCTGCTCTCTTCGAGCTTCCCCGAGAGCAGTCACGATTACTCAGAAGAGATTTTGGCGTGGCGTCATATCGAGTCCGAGATCACAGAGTTCGGCCGACTGGTGAACGATCAGGAACTGGAGGTCTGGGACCAGCCCGATATGTGGGAGTGGCAGGCCCAGGCGAAGGCTCGGCTGGCAGTCGGCTCGGTCGCCTTCTTCGATGACCGAGGCATGGGGAAGACTCGGGTTGTTGTTGAGGCCATCAGAGAGTCGCAGTCAGAAGGAGAGTGCTCTGCAGTAATCTTGACCGGAAGGAAGATCCGCAGGGTGTGGAGCGCTGATGCAGCGATGTGGTGGGGACCTGAGCATGTCTGCGTGCCGCAGGCTGGCCGGTGGAGCGATGCAGCAGACCAGATCGGCTCGGCGACCATTACTGTGCTCACCTACGAGTCCATTCTGAACCCAGACATCCAGAAGGCCATCAAGAAGCTGGACCCCGAGTGGCTGATTATGGATGAGGCCCACAACCTGAAGAAGCGGGCGCGCAAAAACAAGAAGAAGGACGAAGACGGCAACCCGATCGAGAGCACCTCCACGAAGAGTGGCGTAGCCCGATCGCTGCCCGGGCGAAGGCGAGTCGTGCTGACTGGCACGCCAATGCCGAACCGTTGGCACGAAGTCTGGACTCTGCTCAACTTCGTAGCGCCGAAGATCTTCACTTCCTTCTGGCAGTTCGTAGAAGTGCTCGGTCAAGTCCGCGAGTCCTTCTGGGGTGGCAAGGAGATCTCCGAGGATGTCTTCCGCACTGACATCTGGAATGAGATCTTCGATCGCTGGACGATTCGACGCGAGCGGCCAGACGATGGCAAGGTGTGGGACTTCGTTCCGGTTGAGCTTTCGAAGCGCGAGGCGGACGCGTATGCAAAGATGGCCAAAGACATGCGGGTGGAGAAAGACAACGGAGAAGTTCTCGATGCCGCCACCGGCTTGGCCCAACTCACCCGGCTGCAACAGCTGGCCGGTGGACTCGGTGAGTGGGAGACCAAGGAAGCCGAAGACGGACGGCTGGTGTCAACCTATCGACACGCCAACCCAAGCTCCAAAGTAGATCGACTTCTGGAGATGACCGAGGGCTTGGACCGAGCCGTCGTGTTCACCCGGTTCCGCAATCGAGCGGAGTTCGTGGCCGGGCGTATTGAGAAGGAGACTGACCTCACCCCACTGCTCATCACCGGAGGTATCTCCGAGCGGGCTTCGAACCGAGCACTCAAATCTTTCAGTGACCCGAGTCAAGGTCCGTTCGTTGCCGTCTGCGTGTTCGGCACAATCTCTGAAGGTATCAACGAACTGGTCTCAGCCCGAGACATCTTCTTCCTTGACTGGACGACGGTCAAGGACGTAACCCAGGCAGCCGATCGTCTTGACAGGCCCGGGCAGAAGTCACACATGGTTCGTTGCGTCACTTTGTTCGCAGAAGGGACAGTTGATGAAGCAGCAATTGATCGCGAGGCTGGTAAGGTCAAACCGCTGCGATCCATCCTACGTTCACCAGAAGCCTGGAGCTTTCTTCCGCAGAAGTGACTAAGATGGCCCTAGGCCACCCAATCAGGAAGGAGCGCTACGTGACTACCAGGCCCGAGGTACATCAGTTGTCCGAAGGCGATTCGATCAAATGGCGATTGCCCAATGGGGTTACGGATGAGGCTACGATTGGCTCATTCGCCAGCCGTACCGAAGAAGGCTTCGCTTTCTTTGACGCCAAGGAGCGGGCGATCAGCAGCGACGGCAACGGGTATACGCATTCGTACCGTCGCTGCGTTAAGACAGACTGGCTGACACACTTCCGAGGTAGGCGGCTCCGGCCTTCTCCGAATCAGAGTAGACAGCCCGAAGAAGACGGAGTAGAGTTCGATACAAGCGCACCGAGGCAGACCGTACTCGGTATAGGAAAGGAAGCGCAGATGGCTACAAGGAAGAAGACCACTCGAAAGCCCGCACCGAAGAAGAGTGCGGCAAAGACCAAGGCTGCGGCAGGCAAGGTTCCAGCCGGATCTCGCAAGAGCTTGGACGACATGTCTGAGAGTCATCGGAAGCACATCGAGTTTTGGGGTCCGCATCAGGACAACCTGCGAGCCG
>CBDUPA010000033.1:0-40221 GCA_965368975.1 uncultured bacterium
CGTGCGCCCTCCCCAGTGCCGGAACCGAGCCGTGCCCCGACTCACCCGCCTATCTTCTCTACACTTCCGGTTCCACCGGCCGTCCCAAGGGCGTGCTGGTCACACACCGCGGTGTGAGCCGGCTGCTGCTCGGCAACCCTTACATGCCCTTCACCTCGCGTCTGCGCATCGCGCAGCTCAACAACACTGCCTTCGATGCCTCGACGATCGAGATCTGGGGGGCCTGGCTGCACGGCGGCACGCTGGTCGGGGTGCCGCGTCAGATCAGCCAGGACGCGGCGGCGGTGCCGGGGTATCTGCACCGCTGGGGCGTCGAGATGGCGATGATTCCGTCGGCGCTGTTCGCCCACCTGGCGCGCACCCGGCCCGAGGTGCTCGACGGCATTCCCTATATCAACATCGGCGGTGAGGCGGCTGACCGGGAGGCCTGTCGACGTTTCCTGGCACGCACCGAGGGGCGGCGACCAGGACGCTTGCTCAACGGGTATGGGCCAACCGAGTGCACAGTGTACTCGCAGGTCGAGATCCTCTATCCGACAGACGCCGAGCCGACGGACGACGAGGCGCCGATCGTCGCCATCGGCCGTTCGGTCGCCGCCACCGAAGCCGTTCTGTTGCCGCCCGGCGGTCCCGTGTGCTGGCACGAACCTCTGCCACTCGGGGTTGCGGGGGAGCTGTGCCTTGGTGGTGCGCGCCTGGCGCGCGGTTACCACCGGCGTTTCGGCCTGACCGCCGAACGCTTCGTACCGCACCCATTTCCTTCTTCCTCCAGGGGCGGCGACCGCCTCTATCGCACCGGGGATCTCGTGCGCATGCTCGGTGATGGCCGCTTCGACTACCTCGGCCGTCTCGACCACCAGATCCAGCTGCGCGGCTTCCGCGTCGAGTTGGGCGAGATCGAGGCCGTGCTGCGCGGTGTCGAGGGTGTCGAAGAGGCGGTGGTGTTGGTGCACGGGGAAGGCGAAGGGCGGTATTTGGTGGCGTATGTGGTGGCCGGCGCGCAGGCGAGCCATGCAGAATCCGGCGCAACGCCCCATGTCCCAGAAGGCGACCACATGGGGTCGCCCCTACCCAGATCGGATTCGGAAGTTCTGCTGCCTGAAGTCTGCCTCGACGTCGCACGCGCTGGCCTGCCCGACTACATGGTGCCGCGCCACATCGTGCCGCTCGCGGCGCTACCGCTCAACGCGCATGGCAAGACCGACCGCGCCGCGCTGGCGGCGATCGAGCTGCAGGACCCGCGATCCTCACAGCATCGGGCGGAACTCGACCGCACCGCGCCGCGCGACGAGGTCGAGGCGCTGCTAGTGCGCGTGTGGGCCAAGTTGCTGGATGTCGGCGAGGTCGGTGTGCACGCTGACTTCTTCCGCCTCGGTGGTCATTCACTTCTCGCCGCCAGCTTGCTGGCGGAGGCCGAGTCGGCCTTCGGTGTGCATGTGTCGCTGGCGATGTTCTTCGAGCAGCCGACGATCGCGTCCCTGGCGCGTCACGTGCGCACGGCACGTGAGCGACGGGTAGCGGTGGGCGACGCCTACGGCAAGACGCTGCTGCGCCGGCCGCCGCTGGTGTCGCTCGACCGCCGCGAGATCGAGACCGATGCCGAGGGGCGTCCTGTGCTGCCGCAGAGCTATGCGCAGCAGCGTCTGTGGTTCCTCGACCGCCTGGAACCAGGCTTGCCGACCTACCACATCGCCGTGCCGCTACGCTTCCGCGGTGACCTTGACGTCGCCGGCCTGCACGCCACGCTCGAGGGTATCCTGGCGCGTCACGAAGCCCTACGCACCACCTTCGCACAGCACGGTGCCGAAGCCGTGCAGGTCATCCATCCGCCGCCACGCCCAGGCCATCGTCAACCGCTGCCACTGATCGATCTCGGTGGGCTCGTGTCCGGTGCTGATCCTGGCACCGAGGTCTCCTCAGAGGTCTCAGAGCGGGTCGAGGTCGAGCTGGAACGCCTGGCGGCCGCCGAGGCGCGCCGCCCCTTCGACCTGACGCGCGACCCCATGCTGCGCGTCGTGCTGGTGCGCCTGCCGCGCGTGCCGACGGAAGCGACTGCAGGCGACGAAGGCGTCGAGGGCATGGTGAGCGAACACGGCGTTCTGGCGACGCTGCATCACATCGCCAGCGATGGCTGGTCGGTCGGCGTGCTGGTCAAGGACGTCGCCATGCTCTACCAGGCCTGGGTCGGCGGCGAGTGGCGCGGCCAGGAGCGCCGGCCGCTACCGCCGGTGCAGGTGCAGTACGCCGACTACGCCGTCTGGCAGCGTCGCTGGCTGGAGACCGTGGCGGGGGAACCAGCGGACAGCGAAGATGCAGCCGAAGACGCACCACCGATCACCGTTCTCGACCGTCAGCTCGACTACTGGCGCACCCAGCTCACCGGCGCCCCGACGCTCGACCTACCGCTCGACCGCCCCCGACCGCCGCGCTTCGAGACCAGCGGTAGCCACGCCCTGCGCATCCTGCCCGCCAGGCTCGCGCGCCGCCTCGAAGCCTTCGCGCTCGACAGCGGCAATACTCTCTTCGTCACCCTGCTCACTGCCTTCGAGGTGTTGCTGCTGCGCTGGACCGGTCAGGCCGACATCAGCGTCGGCACGCCAGTGGCCGGACGCACGCGCGCCGAGGTCGAGCCGCTGATCGGCTTCTTCGTCAACACCCTGGTGCTGCGTGGCCGTCTCGACGCCGACGCCAGCTTCCGCGACGCCCAGGCGCAGCTGCGCAACGTCGTGCTCACCGGTCAGGATCACGGTGACGTTCCTTTCGAGCGCGTCGTCGAAGCCCTGCAGCCGCCGCGCGACCGCAGCCGTACGCCGCTGTTCCAGGTGCTGTTCACGCTGCAGACCACCGCCACCGGCCGGCTCGACTTGCCCGGTCTCGACCTGCGCGCCGTGCCCCTACGCAGCGGTGTCGCCAAGTTCGACTTGGAAGTGCAGGCGCAGCCCTACATCGACCCTGAGGCGCCGCGCAACTCGGACGGCGAGGTCGAGGCGACCCTGCTGCTCAACGCCGGCTTCCGTAGCCGCCTGTTCGACACCACCACCATCGAGCGCTTGCTCGGTCACTGCGAGGTGCTGCTGGAGTCGATCGTCGAAGCGGAGGTCGCAGATCTGCCGCTGCGCCGCCTGCCACTCTTGAGCCGTGCCGAGCGACACCAGTTGTGCGTCGAGAGCAACGATACCCACCGCGCCTATCCCGACGACGTCTCGCTCGCCACTCTGGTGCGCCGTACCGCCGAACGCTTCCCCGACGCCGTCGCGGTGCTCTATCCGGGCGGCACCGATCATCACCTCAGCTATCGCGAGCTGATCCGCCGCGCCGATCTACTGGCTACGGCCCTGCGCCAGAACGGCGTTGGCCCCGACGTCCTGGTGGCGCTCGACCTCGAGCGCTCGCCGGAACTGATTGTCGCCACCGTCGGCGTCATCCTTGCTGGTGGTGCCTACCTGCCGCTGAACCGCAACTACCCGCAGGAGCGCCTCGACTTCCAGCTGCGTGACGCGGGTGTCGAGGTGGTGGTGGGCGAGGGGGGGATCGCGATCCCAGCCACCTCCCCAGGGCATCCAAGTGGGGGTGCCCCGACTTCTCTCAACCTTGCCTACACCCTCTACACCTCCGGCTCCACCGGTCGTCCCAAGGGCGTCGCCGTGACTCAACAGGGCGTCGCACGTCTGCTACTCGACAATCCCTACGCGGACTTCGGCCCCGGTCGCCGTTTCTGCCAGGTCGCCAACTTCGGCTTCGACGCCGCCACCTTCGAGGTCTGGGGCGCGTTGCTGCACGGGGGCTGCGTCGTCGGCGTGCCGCGAGACCTCAGCCTGGCCCCGGCGCGACTGGCTCGCTTCTTCGCCGAACACCGCGTCGACGCCGCTTGCTTCACTTCCGCCCTCTTCCACCAGACCGCGCGCTCGCATCCGGAGACTTTCGCTGGCCTGCGCGATCTGCTCGTGGGTGGTGAGGCCGTCGAGCCCGAAGCCTCGCACTTGTTGCTACGCTCTAGTTCCGGAGGTGGCTTCCGCGGCCGTCTCGCCAACGCCTATGGTCCGACCGAGTGCACCGTCATTGCCACCGTCGGTCCGGTGACGCTGCCGGACGTCGAAACCGCTGCCGATCAGCCCGCACGTGGCGCTCGCGCGCACGGACGCCTGTCGATCGGCCGTCCGATCGCCAACACAGAAGTCTTCCTGCTGGACCCGCACGGCGAGCTCGTCGTGCCCGGCGTGGCCGGTGAACTCTACCTGGGCGGCCCCGGCCTGGCGCGCGGCTACCTCGGTCGTCCGGCGCTCACGGCTGACGCTTTCGTCCCGCATCCCTTCACACGTGAGTCCGGCTCCCGTCTCTACAAGACCGGCGATCTCGTGCGCCGCCTGCCCGACGGCCGTCTCGACTTTCTCGGCCGTCGCGATCACCAGGTCAAGCTGCGCGGTTTCCGCATCGAGCTGGGCGAGATCGAGATGGTGTTGCGGGCGCAAGAAGGGGTGGAAGATGCCGTCGTGCTGGTGCGCGGCGAGGGGGACGGACGGTACTTGGTGGCTTATGTCGTCGGTCCTGTCGTCGGCCGAGACCTTCTGGCCGCCACCCTGCCCGACTACATGGTGCCGCGCTACCTCGTGCCACTCGACGCCTTCCCCCTCACCGCCAACGGCAAACTCGACCGCCGCGCCTTGCCCGACCCTGACACCACACCGCGCGACACTTACGTGGCGCCGAGGAGCGAACTGGAAGAGGACCTCGCCGAGTTGTGGGCCGAACTGCTCGCCGTCGAGCGCGTTGGCGTCGAAGATGATTTCTTCGAACTCGGCGGCCACTCCATGCTGGCGATGCAACTCATGTCGCACCTGGAGGCCAGCCTCGGCTTCCCGGTGCCGCTGGAGAAGCTGTTCTCTCAGCCCACGATCGCGGCCTTGGCGGTGGTGCTGGAAGACCTGGCCGAGGAGTTCGAAGACGACTGACTGGCTATCTGGCTACACCTCGCTCAACGCTTTGGCGAAGCGTTCCAACTGGTCGAGATCTTCCTGCAGGATTTCGTACAGTCGCTGGTAGTCGACATCCAGGTACATGTGAACGATCAAGTTGCGTAGCCCTGCCCAGCCGGCCATCTGCTCGGCGAGCTCTTGGTCCAGCAGGCCGTCGGCTTGCAAGAGTCCAAAGACCTCACGATTGGTACTCGGAGCCCCGAGGCCACGATCCGCGATCAGGTGGTTGGCGATATCGAGACTGCACTCGACCGCGACCTGAGACCACCGTTCGGCCTGCGCTTGGAGGCCCGGATCGGTCATGAACTCATGCAGGGGGACTTCCTGCAGCCGCCGCAGGTGACGCAGCGTTTCTTCCAGCTTTCCGAGGCGCAAGGCGAAGACGTTACGGTCGACCAAAACGCCCTTCCTTCAGCCGCTGCAGTTGCGCTTCCCGGTGGAAGTCTCGCCAGTATTGAAGGTCCAGAGATTGACCGATGGTCCGTACGAAGTACTGTACCCAGGCGCTACGGTCGCGCACGAACAGACGCTGACCCTTCAAAGCCTGGTGACCGAGAAAAGGTGGAGCGTCGTTCAGAACCACCACGTCGACGCGCCCGAACTCTTCCAGGTCGACGCTCAGCCGGCGCCGAATGGCGAAGCGTTGACGAGCGTCGAGGTCTTCGTCCAGGTAGACCGCAACGTCCCAGTCCGAATCCGGCCGCGCGGTGCCATCGGCACGGGAGCCGAAGAGGAGGGCGAACAGGATTTCATCCTGCTTCTTGAGTCGCTCGGTTAACAGTTCGAGAGTGGGCATCGGCTCATTATGGCATGGATGCTGTCGAGGAAAAGTCGGCCTAGTGCGTCCGAAGCCGAAGAATCAGCGGCTCATGGTCGCTAGCCTGAAGATATGGCGGAAAATCTGCGTTGACATGCACGATCTCCAGCTGCGGCTGAGCCTTCTGTGCCAGCGTCGGACTGATCAGGACGTGGTCGAGCACTTGGGAGTTGCCCTGGTAGTTGTAGGTGTAGCGCTGGGCCAGGGGGACCGTTTCCAGGAGGTTGACCAGGCCGACTTCGTCGACCAGGTGACGGATCGGGGCGCGGAACTCGTGCTCGTTCATGTCGCCGAGTACGACGACCCAGGCTTCGGGATCGACGTTCAGCAGCTCGGTGACGAAGGCGCCGATGACCTGCGCTTGTTCCAGGCGACGCTTTTCGCTGTGACGCACCGGTGGTTGACGGCTGCCGAAGTCGCGGTCGTCGCCGCGCTTGGAGGTGAGGTGGTTGTTGATCAGGAAGAGGCGGCGGGCGGTGGTGCCGTGACCGATGCGGAACTCGGCGGCCAGACTCTTGCGGCTGCCGCCCTCATCGCTGTCCGGGTCGGGGCCGAAGGCGGCATGCTCGGGCTCGATGCGGCCGGGGCTGAGCGTGAGGGACAATTCGCCGCCGCCGGTGCCGGGGTCGATCTCGACGGCGTCGGTGGGGCCGGCTTCACCACGGTCGAGGAAGGCGACGCGTTCGGGGTTGAACAGGTAGACAACGCGGATGTTGCCGTCCGGCTGGCCGCCGTCGGCGTTGGGCAGCGGGTCGATCTGACGGTATTCGTAGCGCGGCCCCCCGGCACTGCGGATGGCGAAGATCAGCTTCTTGAGCGTCTGGTTGGGCGAGGTCCAGGGGCCCGGCTCGGCGCCGTTGTCGTCTTGGACTTCCTGCAGCGCCAGGATGTCCGGGCTGGCCATCGGGCCGGCGATCTGCGCGGCCAGGCGGCGGAACTGCGTGTCGGGATCCTTGGCGTCGAGGTTGAGCACGTTGTACGTCGCGATCGTGATGTGCTCGTCGTCGCCGCGCAGGATCGAATGGGCCTCTGGCGCTGGGGTATCCGCGACGGGTTCTGAGCTGCCAGGAGCCTTCATACCATAGGGGATGAGCAGCGGCAGCGGCTCGGTGGGCAGCAGCCGATAGGTGCCGTAGTCGTAGCTCAGCACGCCGACGATCGCGCCGTCGAAGCGGTCGCCGACGCTAGCCTGCGGCACTTGGTAGTCACGCGGCAGCAGCGCGTCGACGTTGATGATCAAGCGCTCGGGGTTCAGGTCGTTGTTGGTCAAGACGACTCCGCCGCGGGCGCTGCGATTGTCGATGCCGGCACCGCCGCTGGGCAGCACGACGATCTCGCCGTATTTGCTGGTCGGTCCAACCACCACCGGGTCCGGCACGCGCACGCGCATGCCCTCGAGGCTCTCGTAGAAGTCTAGCGCGTCGGTGGTCGGTTCGAAGGCGCCGAGGCCGTCGTCGTCGATCACGGGGCTGGGGGGCCTACGCCGGGCCACGGCGGTACTGTCCGCTGGCAGGCTGCCAGGTCCCAACTCGACGACCGCCGGCAACGCGACCTCGCCGCTGTCGTCGACGCTCTCCACCGCCGTCGCGGCGATCTGCGTCACCGGCAGCTGGCCGTCTCGCTCCGGTTCGCGCACCTCGCCGGTCACCCGCACCGGCAACCCGACGCTCACCGCACACGCCACCTCGCACGTCACGTACACGCCCTCGGACGTCGCCGGGTTGCCGTCGTCCTGGGCGCTCTGCAGCCAGAAGCCGCGCGGCGTGGGTTCTTCGCCGCCCTGAGTGTCGTCACGAAGGGGCAGCGTCGCGGTGACGATGCCGTCGACGGTGACCGTTTGCCCGACCCTGGGGGAGCGGTGCGCCTCGCCTTGGATCTCCGGGATGGTCACCACGTCGGTGACCTGTGCATTGACCTCCTCGGGTGCCTGTGGCGACGCCGCGATGGGGAGGCAGAGCAGGGCCAAGGCCGAGAAGAGCAGGGGACGCAGCTGGGTGTTCATACCGTGATTTTGTCACGACGCGAGCCACAAAGAGCGATGTTAGGATAGCGGCCCGTCAATGACCTACGGAGACTCCACCGATGCACCGAGCCCTCGAAGCCCTCGACCGCCTGCGCGAAGGTAACGCCCGTTTCGTCGCCGACGATGCCGACTCGACGTCGGTGATCAGCCAGCAGCGGCGCAAGGAGCTGGTCGCCGAACAGCGTCCGTTCGCGATCATTCTCGGCTGTTCCGACTCCCGCGTGCCGGCTGAACTCGTCTTTGACCAGGGCCTCGGCGACCTGTTCGTCATCCGCGTCGCCGGCAACATCGTGGCGCCGTCGCAGATCGGGAGCATCGAATTCGCCGCCGACCAGTTCGGCACACGGCTGGTGGTCGTCATGGGCCACTCCAGCTGCGGCGCCGTCAGTGCGACGCTGAGTGAGCTGCAGAATGCCACGCGGGCTCCGTCGCCGAACCTTCGCGCCATCGTCGACCACATCCGCCCCAGCGTCGAGGGCCTGTTGGAAACCGACCTGCGCGACAAGCCGGACGAACTCATCCACCAGGCCGTGCGCGCCAACGTCCGCGCGGCGGCAAACCACCTGCGGCACGGGTCGCGCATCCTGGAAGACCTGAGCCGCGACGACGGTCTGCTGGTGGTCGGTGCGGAGTACTCGCTGGAGACGGGGAAGGTCGACTTCTTCGACGGCGTGCCCGTCTAGCCAGCCTTGCTGTAGCTCAGGTCGGCAATGCAGCCTGCCCCGCGGCGATCCGCAGAGCTTCGACCGCGGCCACGCGTAGAGGATCGACCAATTCGACCGTCGACGCCTCGAGCGTCAGCGGGTGCAAAGCCAGCGGAATCTCGGTGCAGCCGAGCACGACCGCGACGGCCCCGGCGTCGCGCAACTGCTCGGCGGCGTCGAGCAGGACTGGCCGGTGGAGCCGTGGGTCGTCGCCCGCCTTGAGGCCGAAGATCGCCGCCATGACGGCCGCCTGTCGCGCTGCACCCTCCGCGAGGTCGCGCGGGTTGCACCAGCTCAAATTGCGTCCGCCAGCAGCTTCCATGCGCCGGGCCGCCTGGGGATAGAGTTCGGCCTCGAGGGTGCCGGACGTCGCCAGCATGCCGATACGGGCCGTGGCGCCGAAGCGCTGCGCCAAGGTGCGGACAGTGAGGCAGACCATGTCGAGAATCGGGATCTCGACGCGGGGCCGGACCGCGTCCAGAAAGGCGTATGCCGTGTTGCACGCGAGCAGCGCGAAGTCGGCGCGTCCCTGCAAGCGGTGCAGGCTGGAGACCAGCGCGTCGACCGGCGAGGCACCACCGTCGAGCAGGCAAGCCGTGCGATCCGGCGTCGCGGGCAGCGAGGAGAGCAGCCAGGGCGGGTAGTCTTGCTCACACTCGATCGCGTGGCCCAGGACTTCCGGCGCCGCGTCGAGCAGGTGTTGCTCGAGTCCCAGGTGCGCGCGCGGTCCGAGACCGCCGACGATGCCGAGCAGGCGGGGCCAGAGGGTCATGGGGGAAGTATCGCATGGTGGGGGGGGCAAGCGGGTCCTGGCAAGATGATGCATTGAGTTGGCTTGCTGGCCTGATGTGGAGCCCAAGTCCAGTTCAGGAGGCGTTCTGGTTCCCCTGCTTGCCAGCCAAGCCTGGAATGTTCTCTTCTCCGAGAGCGAGAGGCTCTACGACGCGGTGCGGTGTCTTCCATCTATTCTCATTGGTTCAGTTTGTCCTTCAGGCTCGCGTCCGTGAATGCAGACAGATGAGTGGACACTTTGTCCAGCCTGTGCTACCTTTATCCATACTATGGATAGATCTTCACAGAACCTCTGTGGTTATGCTGTATCGATTTCGATTTATAGGATATCTAAATTGATATTGCCTGTTTGTGCCTGATGGAGGTTGATCGTGTTGATCGAGAGTGTTGTAGATCTGGCCAACTCGAAAGGGGGATGACGATGCAAGCTTTGGTGATGGAAGTCGGGTTTAAGGTCGTCGTGACCGTGAGTGGACCTCGGAAGCGCAGTACTGAGCCTCCAGTTCCTTCGCACGAAGACACGGAGTGGCCAAGCTCTAAGGAAGCGAAGGCCCAGAAGTGCGTAGGGCAGGTCGCTGGACCATCCAACAGAACAGAAAGCCGCCTGGGCCAGGTTCAGTATCTTTGTGAGAAGATCTTGCCGATCTTGGCAGCCAGTTCGACGACCCTGGGTTTCTTGATGTCTCTCTTGGGTTAGTGGTGAGTTTGGTGCCTCAGCGGCAAGGAAGACAGCCGCAGAATGCAGTTAGAACTATCCATGCAAAGTAAGAATGATACTTGGAGATAAGCAATGAGTTCTATGTCCTTGGGGCAGGAGCAATGTGAGTGGCTTGAGAGCTTACGAGAGGACTTCAAAATCTCGCAGCATGAGATCGCTAAAAGTGGTGGCATCCCACAGGCAAGCGTCTCAAATTGCCTGAGGGGGCAGGCTCTCAATAGTGATTCGCTGAATAGATTCTTTACTGGATTATGTGAGTGCGTGCACGTGAGTTCTGGGCTGAAGTCAGATGGGACAGCCGAAGTAATGGCTGAACTCGATGCTATGCGAAAGAGCTTGGGCCTTGCTGGCGAGGACTGTGTGAGTATTCCGCGTCCTGGGGCTGTCTCCGAAAGCAATCGAGTAGTCCGAGTAGACGTTGAGAAGGTCCTGTCTCGCGCGTTGAGTGAAGCACCCTTTACTGCTGCAGTTGTCGGCTCGCCAGAATCCGGGAAGACTACATTGTTGCAGGTCTTGACGTCTAAAGCCCGGCGGATTGGTTTCAAGGTCGTAGAGTTCGATGTTCGTTTGTTAGAGCCGCCTGAGTTCCGAGAGAAAGATGAAGGCTCAGAAGAGAGCCTTGCTTGCTTCTTCTGTGAGCTGGCAATGGAGGTAGGTACTACGCTCGAGGCAAGTCTAGAGAAGGCCAAGGCAGTAGACGGACGCCTAGCGTTCTCGAGATACTTGCGCCAGCTTCGCGCTAAGGTCTCCGAGCCCCCGTTACTCATCGTATGTGATCACGCTTCAGTATCGCGAGGCGTACTGGAGGAGCTTGCCCAGACATGTCGTTCATTAGACGCCTACAAAGGCAGGACTCAGGTTTCCTGGGCCTTGGATGTTTCCGGCAATCCAGGCAGTCATCGTGTCGGTGCAGTATCCAAGTTGGCGCCTTCACCAATGATCGAGTTGGGTTGGTTTTCTGGGCGACAGGTTGAAGATCTGGCTGATCTTTACGAACTGCGGGAAAAGGAAGCTCGCGCGGAACTCTGGAGGTGGTTCAAGGGGCACCCCTTCCTTACGCATAGCGCGCTGCATCGCTATCGCGATTTCTGTGAGAACACGCTCATTGAGGACAGCTGGGCAGCCGTTGGTGCCGAGATCACAGCTTCGCCTCCGGGTGGGCCGTTCAAGCAACACCTCAGTCGGCTGAAAGGACGTGTTGGAGAGGAATTGAAAGCCGCGAAGCCTCTAGCAGAGCTTCAGGCTCTTGGTGAGCAAGCTGCCGGTGAGCAGCGAGATTTATTGCCGCTCTGTGTACGCCAGTATCTCCTGCCGCATCTCGATTCTGGTCTCGCGGGATTGCCCGAGTTCTATATTCATCAGGAGGGTTTCTTACGCTCATGAGTCTCATGAAATTCGCGCGAGGGCAGACTGTCGAGTCTGGGCATATTTATGTGCTGCGGGATATTGATCGGCGTTTCCGAAAACTGGCTCTGGCAGGTGGTTGGTTTGGCATTCAAGGCTGCCGAACGATGGGAAAGAGCAGTTTGGCGGTGCGTTCCTTCCAAGAGTTGGCAGCGCAAGGTTGCCGATCGGTTTTCTTGGACCTGGGAGCTTGGAACCAAAAGAAAATTGAAGCTTGGCTCGAGGATTTTGCGAGCGAGCTACTGACGGAGCTTGGCGATACCTTGCCCAACCCTCCGGTACCCGAAGACATTCTCGGAGATATGTCTGGTTTCCTCCAGCGTTGTTCCGAAGGTGCTGAGCGTACTTTGATTGTGCTCGACGAGGTGGATTGGTTGCAGGAGTTGAAGTACCGGCGCGAGATCTTCGCGCGTTTGCGCGCTGCACAGAGCAAGCTGGCTCTGCGCGGTGAAGCAAGCCGGCTGGGTTTCTGCTTCATTAGCTTGAAGCCGTTGACCCGAGAAGGTGCAGCCAGGTACGGACCCATAATTCAAACCCTTCAAGTACCGGATTTTCCCACCGAGAGTGCTGCCGGAGAGCGGGTCGTCACGGCTCTCAAGCAGGGATTCAACCCAGACGTCCGCCGCCGAGCTGCGATCGCGCGTACGGTGTTGCGACAAGCGGGGGGGCAGCCCTATCAGACGATGATCCTGGCCAGTGAAGTGGCAGATAAGCAGGCGAGATCGGCCAAGCAAGCGCTTGAGGTTATCCAGGCTTATGTCGACGCGCAGCGCGATCACCCGAAAGAACTCTTTTCGCAGATTCAGGAAATGTTCCTCGAGGAGCCGATTCGGGCCCATGAAGCGCTGAATGAGTACGAGAGTCTTCTGCGCGGCCAGTTCTCTGCGCTGGGAACCGTAGGGGCCGATGTCTTGCTGCGCTCGGGGCTAGGCTGTGAGCGGAACGGCGCCTTGGCCATAAAGGGTCCAGTTTTCGAGCGCTTCTTCGATCAACGGTGGGTAAGCCGGATGCGGGATCAGCTGTTGATAGCGCAGCGACAACAGCGCCCTCGCTGGCGAGCAGCGGGTACGATGAAGCCGCGAATCTGCATCCTAAACACCGGCGGTACTGTCGGCATGGTGCGACGCGAGAGCAAAGTTGTAGCACCAAGAGATGAAAAGGAATTTCTGGAGAACTATTCTTCTCTTCAACAAATTGCAGATATCGACTTCGAGCAACCTTTCGTGCGCGACAGCATTAATGTCTATCCGCAGCAGTGGAAGCAAATAGCTGAGACTATTTACCGCAAGAGGGACGAAGGATATGCGGGTTTTGTCGTGGCTCATGGCACAGACACCATGGCTTTTACAGCTTCCGCGGTAGCTTTTGCTCTGGGGCCCAATCTATCGGTTCCTGTCGTCTTCACAGGGTCACAGACCACGCCGGAAGTTCTGCATGGAGATTCGCAGGCGAACCTGATTCGTTCCTGCATGGTGGCGGCTCGGGGTACAGAATTACCGGAGGTGGTGATCTGCTTCGGAACGAAAATCTTTCGTGCGGTACGGGCGCAGAAGCGAGATGAGCGTCGGTTCGAGGGGTTCGACTCACCGACGTTTCCGCCGCTTGGGGAGATCACGGAAGATATCTTGCTAGATCGAGAGCGGATCCGCGAAGGGCCCAGTCTAAGAGTCGACCTGATCCGCCAGCGACCGGTCGAAGGGACCGATATCCAACTGCAGCCCGATTTTTCACCAGGGGTCTTGATGGTTCAGTTGACACCGGGTCTGGAACCAAACTTCTATTTAGACATTATCGAGAGAAGTGAGTATCACTCTTGCGAAGGGGTCATTCTGCAGACCCTGGGGGCGGGCAATGTCGCGATGCTGGAACCGTATGGCTTCACGCGCTTTCTGGTTCGCGCCCGGCACCAGGGGATACCCGTCTTGATCACTTCGCCCTATCCCTGGAGTCTGAGCTTGTCGGAAGAGTACGCTCCTGCGGCCGAGCCGGCAAAGTTAGGCGCGCTTATCGGTGGCGAGATGACGGCTGCCGCAGCCGTGACCAAGTTCCGCTGGGCTCTCGCGGCAGTAGCCGCGGAGGTGGAGAGTGGGCAGTTGAAGCCTTCAGGGCGCATCGAGCGGGTTCGCGAGATCATGCAAACCAACTTTCTGGGAGAGAAGGACGGGCCGATGTGGCAGGACAATCAGCGAAAGCCTGGAACTCCGACAAGGAACTCCGTCGACTTGAAGAGTCGGAATCAATCGAAGACCGGCGATACTAACAAGGAGAACGCAGCATGAAGGCAACAGCTGACCTTGGAAGAGTTCTAGTGCTCTATACCGGAGGCACTATCGGTTCCCGGCCCCGCGATTTGGAGGATCCGGACAGTCCCCAGTATGTGGTGCCCTGGAAGGATCTGGAGCGCGGTACTCCCGAACTGGCCGCGCTGCAGGCGAAGCGCGGTTTTCAGGTCGATGCCGTCTCGAGTGATCCGCCGCTGGATTCGTGCAACATCGGCCCCAAGGAATGGATCCAGTTCGCCAAGATCATCGCCGAGAAGTATGAGGAATATGAAGGTTTTGTGATCTTACATGGTACGGATACCATGGTGTATACAGCATCAGCGCTTTCCTTCATGATCCGCGGCCTGCGCAAGCCCGTGATTCTGACCGGTGCACAGCGTTCGGCGCTGGTTGACGTGCGCAACGATGCCTCTCAGAACTTCATCACGGCCTTGTTGCTGGCTAACCCGAAGTTTTCCAGTATCCCAACCGTGCCGGAGGTGACGATCTTCTTCGGCGGTAAGCTGCTACGGGGAAATCGAACGATCAAGCAAGATACAACTGGATACGATGCCTATACCAGTCCGAATGTGCCAGCCCTGGGGAAAGTGGGCGACAAGGTTGTTATCCACAAGAACCGTCTGAGTGAGCCACGGGAGCAGGAACACTTCCGAGCGCAGCTACGGCTCGAGGATCGAATCCTGCCCTTGTTCATCTACCCAGGCATCACGCCGCAGGTCGTCGAGGCGCAAATCGAAGCGACGAAGCCGAAGGCGGTGATCGTGCAAGCGTTCGGCTCTGGCAACATTCCCAATCTCGATCCAGAACTGGTCGAGGTATTCCGCCGAGCGCGGCAAGAGAAGATGATCCTGATTGCCGTAGTTTCCCAGTGCACCCAGGGGCCAGTAGAACTCGGAATCTATGAGACGAGCGCTGAGCTCTTGGATGCCGGCTTTATCTGCGCCAACGACATCACTTTGGAAGCAGCACAGTGCAAGTTGATGGCCTTGCTCGGTGATCCGGACATCAGTCTGGAGGAAGCCGAGCAGGAGTTTCAGCGTGCGATGGCAGGGGAACAGAGCCTCTCGGCTTACGTAACAGATTTCTCAGACGAACCGGGAAAGCTACCGGCGGAGGGCGATGCGCCCACGCGCGTTCGTTTCAAGGCACGCCCTCTGGCGGGAGTGTGGGAGGCCTCCAATCTTTCTCAGGCGCTGTTACGTTTCCGCAAAGGCTTCGTGACGGTGGACAAGGGGAAGGGCAAGGCTTCCCGGGACTATACCGAGTATCAGATCTACCTCAACGCTGCGCCGGACGAAGAAGTGAGTCCAGACAATCCTGGTTACGCTGGCACCTTCAAGCAGTACTCGATGACCGAGGGGCAAGCGAGCTTGGTACTGTTCGACATCACCGAGGCCTTGCGTCCGCTGGCAGCGTCGGGAGAGCGGATCTCGTTCACGATCGTTGGTGAGGACGAGCGCGCTACGTTCACTTGGGAGCAAGTGGAACTAGCGCTCTTCGTGCGCGAGGCCTGAGGGATGTCGACCGCATCTTGCTCTGACTCAAACTGCGAAGGGCCATGAGTCCAGCTGACGTCGCGAGCGAAGCCTGGGCGGGCTTGTTGCGAGGAGTCGAGGACCGTGTGCCGCCGCCGGTGCTGCACACGGCCGCCTTTCTCGCTGCGCACGGTGTGTGGTGCCGTTTGAGCCGCAATCACGAGGCGTTCAGCTGCCGGGATGCAGCCCGCAAACGTTGGCGTCTCGGGCACGAAGGGATCGAACTCTGGAACGAGCTGAAGTCTTACTTCGGGCGTTTCCGCAATGCTTCCGGCCACGAGCAATTTGTGCTGGCGCACTGCCGGGGAGATCGAGTGGTCAATCTCGAACAATTAGCCCGGGCGTTGCACGCCCAAAGAGAAGTCGAGCGCTTGGATGAAGCGGAGGTCAAGCGCTTCGGGGTTCAATATGGGTTGGTGAACCCGTTCGAGACGTGGAAGGTTTCTGAGTATGAGATGGACGGACCTGCCTTGACGACACCGGTGCTACAAGTCTTCGATCGAGAACTGGCGACGCCGCTCGGAGTTCCCGGTACGGTCATGACCAATGCGGGAGATCTGACCTGGGCAGTGGAGTTCGATGTTGTGGCCTTGATGGATGCTCTGGACAATGCCTTCGTCGAAGACATTGCCGATCCGGATCCCGAGAACGACGCGATGCTCTGGGGAGCCCGAGAGCCGAAGAGTATCGGGATCTTGACCGGTAATGCTCCGGAATCGGGGATCCACCTCTGGAATGATGTCAACCGTTACGTGCGCGAGCTACTCGGGTCTCTTAGTTGTGGTGACGTATCGATGCCGCCGGTGAATGTCTATAGCCTGCCCGCGATGGGATTGACTATGGAGCTGGCGGAGCGAGAGCAGGCCATCTGGCCACACGTAAGAAAGGCAGTGAAGAACGCTTGCGTCGACGGTGCGCAGCTGTTAGCCATTGCGTGCAACACAACGCATTACTTTACACCTCGCATTCGAGAGATCTGCTCTGAGTACGGTACTGAGTTCGTTGCGATGCCGGAGATTCTAGCTGATTGGTTGCGCCACCAGAGGATCACTGATCTGGCGTTTGTCGGAATCCGGTATGTTTCGGAGTTGGGGAAATGGAGTGGATACCGCGAAGCTTTGGACGAGTTCAAGGTCGAGCAGCTGAGTGAACGTGCCAAGGAGCTGCTCGACGAGTTGGCATATCAGGTGAAATCCGAGGGACCTACGGAAAAAGGTCTAAACCGCCTGCGAGATATCCTGCGCCAAGAGGTCGATAGCGAAACGGTCGTTCTTGCCCTCACCGAGCTTTCCATCTTGCTTTCTATCCAACGTAAGAAGAGCAGAAGTGGACGCCTGATTATCGACCCTCTGGCACTCTACGCGGAGGCTCTGGCTCGCAAGTATCTGGGGCTACCCTTCCCGGCGGAGGATTGATCTCCCCCATCAACCCCTCCACCTGCCGCAGCTGCCGTCCGACCCACAGCCGATACCCGATCAAGAACAGCAGCATGCCGCCGACCAGGCCGCCCATCATCCACCAGTACCTGGGACTTCCGGTGAGGCGGATGGGGTCTTCGGCCAGGGTCCAGTAGAACCAGGGCACCAGCAGTACCACCTCGACGAGCAGCAGGTAGAGGGCGAAACGCGCGCCGAGCAGGCGGCGGCGGCAGCGTAGGTGGGTGAGGGCGAGGTAGTCCGCGGCGGTTTCGCCGTGGCTTTGCCAGATGCTGCGGCGGTTCCAGAAGGAGAAGGTGGTGGCGGCGAGGACGAGGACCCAGATGAAGAGGGCCAGGACGAGATCGGGGGTGGTGGAGTTGTGGGCGAGGTGCCAGGCGCCAAAGAGTGTGAGGCCGAGAGCGGTCAGGATGTCGCCGAGGGCCCACAGGCGGAAGGTCCAGTCCTGGCGCTTGGCGCGGCGCCGGATCTGTTCGAAGCTGGGCCTCTCGTAGCTGGGCTGTTCGTGGCTGGGATGGTCGTGGCTGGGCTGTGACGGGCCGCCTGCTGGCTGAGCGGCGTCCTCCTGCTGCCACAGGTCGCGCCACTCTTCGGGCGCCGGATCGCCCTGCACGGGCTTGTTCGGGGGATAGGTCTGACTCATGGCGTGGTTCCCGCGGCTTTCGGGGAGTTAGTCGTGGAGGAGGTCGCCTCGAGCAGGCGCCGCAGGTCGCCCCGGGCGCGGTTCAGGCGGACGGCGACGTTGTTGGCGCTCAGGCCGAGGATGTCGCCGATCTCTTTGTGGCTCAAGCCTTCGAGGCTGAGGGTGAGAACTTGACGCCGCCCGAGGGGCAGTTGCCGGATGGCGGCTTGCAGGTGCCGGCGCCGCTGGGCGCGCTCGGCGGCGGCTTCGGGGTTGGCGGTGGCGGCGAACAGGTGGTGGCGCACGGAGTCCAGGGGCGACCACGGACGTTTGCGGGCGCGGTGTGACAGGCCGCGGTTGTGCGCGATGCGGAAGGCGAAGGTACGCTCGCTGCAGTCGCCGCGGAAGCGCGGAAGCGCCTGCCAGATGGCGAGGCAGATGTCTTGAAACAGGTCTTCCTGACGCCCTGCGTCCGCCTCGTAGGCGCACGCCGCGCGGCGCAGGGCGGGGCCGTGCTCGGCGAGGATGCGCTGGAAGCGGTCGTCGTGTCCACCACGCGCGGGTGCTGCGGTGGACGGCGACGGGGCGTCAGGAGGACCGTCGGGCATATTTTCAGTTCTTGGGGTTCAGCGTCCGAAGACGATTCTCTCATGCTGCAGCAGCCGCCCTGTGCCGGCGGCGGCGAGGGCACCCAGGCCGATCGACGCGACGGCGGCGAGGGCGACCCAGACGGTGGCGGTCGGCACGCCGCGCAGCAGATCGCCGAGCAGCAGTTCCTGGCCAAGCAGGGGCACGGCGCGCAGGGCGTCGAGGTGGCGCAGGTGGTCCGGCAGCACGCCGAACTGGAACAGGAAACCGGGCAGAATGGGCAGGAAGATGAGCAGCGACAGATAGGTCTGTGCCTCCTTGAAGCTGCGGGTGACGGTCGCCAGCAGTAGCTGCACACCGGCAGCCAGGGGCGCTAGCGGCAGCAGCACGGCGAGATAGGCCGGCAGTTCGGCCCAGCCGAGCTGGAAGCGTAGCTCGAGCGCCTGCACGCTCGGCCGGTCGAGCACGAAGAGCATCGCCAGCAGGGTCAAGACGATGCCGGTGGCGGCGAGGAGAGTCGCGGTCAACCACTTGCCGCCGGCCAGCGTCCAGGCTGGTGCTGGCGTGTGCAACAGCGGTTCGAGCGAGCCGCGCTCGCGCTCGCCGGCGGTGGCGTCGATGGCGGTGTTCATGCACGAGACGAAGCCGGCCATGAGCAGGAAGACGGGCAGCATGGCCAGCGGCAGGGCGGCACGCTGGGCGGCGGTGGAGAGGTCGAGGCTGTGGACGTCGAGCACGTCGGTGATGGCTGGCACCACGCCGCGCAGCGTCAGGCGCTGGCCGGCGACCTGGTTCTCGTAGCCGCGCAGCAGCGCCTGGACGCGACCCCGGGCGGAGCGGCTGCGGCGGTCGCTGGCGTCGTAGAGCAGACGCACGGGCTGGGCGTCCAGTTCGTCGTTCGACGTTCCGGCCGAAGATGGAGCCGCGAGGGAGGCACCGTCAACAGGCGTCCCCGGCAGCAGCACGACCGGGACTTCGCCATCGAGCACCGCGGCCTGCAGGTCGCCCGTGGGCAGCGGCAGCACCTCGACATCCGGCTGCCGCTGCAGGAAGGTGGCGAGGTGCGGTAGGGCTTCGGCGTCGAGCGCCAAGCGCGTCGGGCCGCTGCTGCGCTGGCTGATCGAGGTCAACGCCATGCCCAGCATCAGTGGGCCGAAGAGGGCGAAGACGAGCGCCGCGGTGAGTGAGCGACGGTCGCGGAAGGTCTCCCGCAGTTCTTTGAGTGCGATGGTCATCAGCAGTTTCATTGCAATCCCTCCTCGGTTCCGATTAGTTCCACGAAGGCGTCTTCCAGCTGCTGACGGCCGGTCGAGCGGCGCAGCTCGTCGGGCGTGCCGTCGGCGATCACCTTGCCCTGTGCGAGCACGATCACGCGATCGCACAGGGCGCCGACTTCTTGCATCACGTGGCTCGACACCAGCACGCAGCGACCTTCGTCGCGCAACTGGCCGAGCAGGCGACGCAGATTGCGGGTGCTGAGCACGTCGAGACCTTCGGTAGGTTCGTCTAGGATGAGATTGGCCGGACGGTGTACCAGGGCCCGCGCCAGTGCCACCTTCAGCCGCTCGCCGCGCGAGAAGCCGACGCAGCGCCGGTGCGCCAGGTCGCTCGCTCCGACCTGTTCGAGCGCGGTGTCGACGGCGGCGTCGAGGTCGCGTTGTGCCTGTCCACCACCCAAGCCATAGCCACCCAACCCATAGCCACCCAGCCCGTGCAGCTGGCCAAAGTAGGCGACGTTCTCGCGTGCGGTCAGGCGTTCGTAGAGACCTTGCGCTTCGACCAGCACGCCCAGCCGGGCCCGCGCCGCACCGGGGTCGCGGGCCGGATCATGGCCGTCGATGCTGGCCTGGCCGCTGTCGGCGTCGAGCAAACCGCAGAGCAGGCGCAGGAGGGTCGTCTTGCCGGCACCATTGGGACCGAGCAAACCGGTGATCGTGCCGTCCTTGGCCTGCAGGTCGACGCCGTTGACGGCGAGCCGGCGCTGGTCTCCAGTGCCGAAGCCACGGGTGATCTGTTGCGTCGAGATCATCGGACACCTCCGTTCGAGGACGTGGCCTGGCGGGCGATCAGGAAGGGCACGGGCACGATGGTGTCGACACAGCCAGCGTCGAGATCGTCGGCCGACCCGGCGTCGAGGAAGTCGGCGAGCAGGCGCGGCACGCAGCCGAGGTGACTGGTGTTGTGTGCCGCCCCTGGCACCACCACGTGACGCCCGTTCGGCAGGTGGGCCAGCGCCGACTCGCCCCAGGCCGGGGGCGTCACCGGGTCGAGCTGGCCGGAGAGCAGCAGCGCGGGCGTCTCGTGCGACCTCGGCTGCCCCCAATCCGCGGGCACCGCGGCACGCGGCCAGGCGTCGCACCAGGCACCCCAGGCGGTCGTCATGGTGTCGCCGAAGACGGTGTCATGGTTGGCGGCGCTCGCGTCGGCATCACTGTAGCGCGGCAGATCTTCCGAGCACAGCACGCTGAGGGTAAAGCCGAGGCTCATCGTGTCCACCGACCAGCGACGCGTCGTCTCGGCGACGGTCAGCAGCGGCGCCAGGTCGCCGTCGATGGCGCGGTCGAGCAGGCGCGGCAGGAGCGCAACCTGCTCGGGCAGGTAGAGCAGCCCGCGCAGCACGCCCAGCACCATGTCCCGTGTCACCGTGACCTCCATCGTCTCCCCGGTCGCCGGACTCGCGATCGTGACGTCGAGCGGCCGTGCGTCGAGCTGCGTCAGCAACGCCTCGAAGCGTCCAGCCAGATCCGGATACGCCGCTGCGCAAGCCTCGTCCGCGGCGCAGCGCTCGAAGGCCAGCGTCAGGGCCCGGTCCGCGTCGCGCGACGTGTGCAATGGATAGCGATGATCCCACGCTGCCACGCCGTCCAGAATGACGCTGCGCACCCGCTCGGGATGGCGATCCAGATAGACTAGCGCCGCGCGCGTGCCGTAGGAGCTGCCCCACAGGTTGACCGTCTCGTAGCCCAGCCGCGCACGAATGGCGTCGAGATCGTCGATGGCGAGGGCGGTGGTGTAGAAGCGCGGATCGGCGTCGAGTCCGTCGAGGCACTCCTCGGCTCGCTGGCGGCTGGAGGCAAGATCCTCCCCCAGCCCCAAGCTGGGGTCGTCGGCCAGGCTCAGGTCACAGTCGAGCGGATTCGATGAACCCGTACCGCGCATGTCCACGAGCACGATGTCGCGATGCCGGCGCACTCGGTCGAATTGCAGGTCGAGCACCGGCGCCAGGGCCAAGGCGCCTTGACCGGGACCGCCAGCGAGCAAGAAGAGCGGATCCGGCTCGATCTTGCGACTGCGCGCCGGGATGACCGCAAAGTGCAGCGTCAACCGTCGGCCGTCCGCGTCGTCCGGATTCTCCAGCACCTCGTGTGTGCCGCACAGCACGCTTTCGGAGATGCCGTCGAGATAACAAGTGTCGAGTCCGACTCCCGCCTCGAGCACCAGCGGTGCCACCGCAGCCTCGGCCGGCGTCGAGGAGAGGGCCAGCAGGACCAGCAGGAGCAGGGGGAGGAAGGGTATCAGGCAAGCTTGGTTGCGCATGTGTGTCTCCCGAGTGGATGTCTACAGGTCCGACGCGGCGGCGCAGGGTGGCGAAGTCGTGCAAGTGACCACGCGCGTCGGGGTGGTTGTAGAGGTAGTCTCGGGAGACGGGGAAACCTTACAGGGGAAGTTGGCCAACTTTCGCGGGTGTATACTCAGGGTCGGTCTCGCTTTAAGAGCGTGTGACCTTGGAGAACTTCATGGCCCAACCTCTTCGCACTCACGTCGTCCACGATTCCCCGGATCCGGCCTTGCTGCGTTCGGTGATCGAGGACTACCAGCAGGGCAAGTTCTCGCTCGGCAAGGCTGCTGAGTTACTCGGTATGAATCGCTTGCACTTTATGGACCTGCTGGCGGAGCGCGGTGTCGATGTCTATGGCTATGACGAGTCGGACTTCGACTTGGACGTCGCGACTCTGGGCCGCCTCAACGCAGGTACATGAAGGTCAGCGACGCGACGCCCCTCATCAATTTCGCCCGTATCGACGCGCTGGCACTGTTGCGGGATGTCGCGGGTGAGCTGGTGATTCCGGCAGCTGTTGCTGCAGAGATTCGTGCCTATTCACCAGTTTCGCCCGGTGGCATCGATCTCGATGCCCAAGACTGGATCTCTGTCCAGCAGGTCAAGCCGATTCTCGTTTTCCGGCACCTGGGAGCCGGTGAAGCTTCGGTGCTGGATCTTGCTTGCCAGTATCGAGAGCGAGTCGAGTTGGTGTTGATGGACGAGCGTCGAGGGCGCAGGCTGGGGCAAGAACTGGACTTGCCGATCCTGGGGTCAGCGGGAGTCTTGCTGCAAGCGAAGCGGATGGGACTAATTGACCTCGTCGAGCCGATCTTCGATCGGATGGAGGCGGCGGGCGCTCACTTGGGGAGTCGGCTCAGGCAAAGCGTGTTGAAAGCTGCGGAAGAGGCAAGATGATCTGGTGAGGTCATTCCGGCCGGGCCGACTTGGGCATAGAAAACATTCCAAGTTCAAGATCGCAGATCGCCGTGAGCCTGACTTTAGGTAAGCCTCCGTAGGCGACTGATCAACTCCTTGGTGACCGGCTCTCCGCTACTCCATCTGCCGGAGCGGGACTCACGCCACCGGCTGCTCCGGCAGATACGGCGGCATCGGCGTGTCCAGAGAATCCGAGATGGCGCGCAGGAGTTCGCCTTCCCGCAACTCGACGCGGCGATCGTGGATGATGACGGCGGCGACGGCGCGCAGGAGGCGGCGTTTGAGCAAGGGGGCGATGCCTTGGAGCTCTTCGAGCGCTTTCTTGACCTCGGTCAGGCGGCACTGGTTGGCGTCGAGGAGTTGCAGGTCGACGACGTCCTGCACTTGACGCGTGCCGGCTTCGAAGGCGGCTTGTGTTTCGTTGCTGGGGCTGAAGCGGGCGAGCGCGGAGAGCAGAACGGCGACGGGGCGGTCGAGGCGGCGCAGGGAGTAGTGCTGGACGCCGCGGCGTTTGCGGTGCTCGAAGTGCGGGGCGAGGTGGCGTTCGAGGACGACTTCCAGGGTCAGCTCGAAGATGCTGATGCGCTCGTCGGCCAAGGCCAGGTGGCGGATCTCTTCGCGGAACTCTTTGTACTGCGCCGGCGACAGGCGGCGCAGGGCGGGGAGGGTGAGGTCGACCAGCGGCAGGCGGGCGGCGAGGTCGACTTGTTCGAATAGGGGTTGTAGGCGTTCGGTGAGCTGGTAGGCGCTCTTGTCGGCCAGGCGCTGCAGGATCTCGAGCTGCTCGCGGCGCACCTCGGAACGGCGGTCGAGCAGCAGGCCGTAGACGACGGCGCGGGCGCTGTAGGGTTCGTGGGCGGCGTCGCGCAGGGTTTGCGGTAGACCCTTGAGTAGCTGGCGGGCGTAGACCATGTGGGCTTCGGTGAGGGTGCCGGCGCGAGCGGTGAAGCCTTCGGGGTTGCTCGGGGGCGCACCGCTGGACGCGGCTGCTGACGGTGGCGGTGGTGGCGGGGGGGACGCCTGCTGGGAGCCCGTCTGCTGGGAACCCGTCTGCTGGGAACCCGTCAAGCGAGAGACGGGGACCTCGGCGGCGGCGCCGAAGGGGCGCGTGTACTCGGGGCGTGGGCCCGGAGCGATGGTCTGCACTTCGGGGTAGGTGCCGTCGAAGCTGGCGTCGATGCGACGGATACGCTCTTCCAAGGGCGGGTGCGTGGCGAGGAAGCGGAACAGGGAGTTGCGGTGGGCGCCGAAGAGCAGGTGGCTGACTTCCTCGGCGTGCCGGTCGGCGATGCGCGAGCCGGGGTGTTTGTCTGAGCCGAGCCCGCCGATCTTCTTCAGCGCGCCGGCGATGCCGTTGGGGTTGCGCGTGAACTGCACCGCCGAGGCGTCGGCCAGGTACTCGCGCTGACGTGAGATGGCGCTCTTGATCATGCGGCCGAAGAAGACGCCGATGTAGCCGACGAGGAAGAGGGCCAGACCGAGCACGAAGACGCCTAGTGCCAGGCCACCGCCCTTGCGGTTGCTGCTGCTACCTCCGGAGAAGCGCAGGGACCGCATGACGATCTCGCCGATCATGCTGATCAGGAGGATGCCGTGCAGCACGCCGATCAGGCGCAGGTTGAGGCGCACGTCGCCGTTCAGGATGTGGCTGAACTCGTGCGCGATGACGCCCTGCAGTTCGTCGCGGCTGAGCTGCTTCATACAACCTTCAGTGACGCCGATGACGGTATCGCCAGGGGTGAAGCCGGCGGCGAAGGCGTTGATGCCGTACTCCTTCTCCATGACGTAGACCTGCGGCATTGGCACGCCGGACGCGATCGCCATTTCCTCGATCACGTTGAGTAGCCGCCGCTCGTCGGCGTCGCGGGTGTTGCCGTCTAGCAGGCGGCCGCCGAGCATGAGCGCGACGCTGCTGCCGCCATCGCCGAGACGCCATATCTTGTAGGCGGTGCCGGAGGCAATGACCAGCAGGGTCAGCGTGGTGACCCAGGGGAAGAGGCCGAGTTGGTCCTCGAGCGTGACTTCACTGGCACCCAGCGCCAGCTGGGTGACCACGTTGACCACGACGACGATCAGGAATACCGCCGACAGGTACAGCACTACCAGCCAGCGCGTGCGCTTGCGGGCGGCGTCTTGGTGCGAGAAGAAGTCCACGGTAGGTGCTCAGTTTCGATCGAAGGAGGTCAGCCGAAGGAGACCTTGGGAGCTTCCTTCTGGACCTCGTCCTCGATCTCGAAGAGCTGCGCTTCTTTGAAGCCGAAGTTGTTGGCGATCATCACATTGGGGAAGGTTTCACGCGCTGTGTTGTAGTTCGTGACGGCGTCGTTGTAGGCCTGGCGCGCGAAGGCGACCTTGTTCTCGGTCGAGGTCAGTTCTTCGGTGAGTTGCGCCATGTTGTCGCTCGCCTTGAGGTCCGGATAGGCCTCGGCGAGAGCGAATAGCTTGCCCATCATGCCGCCGAGCGCGGCTTCCGCGCCCATCAGCTGGGCCACCGCGCCGGCGTCGGCCGGATCGGCTGCCGCCTTGTTCGATGCGTTCAGCGCTGCGTTGCGTGCCTGGATGACGGCTTCGAGCGTCTCACGCTCGTGTTTCATGTAGCCCTTGACGGTCTCGACCAGGTTGGGGATCAGGTCGTAGCGACGCTTCAGCTGCACGTCGATCTGCGCAAAGGCGTTCTTGAAGCGGTTGCGCAGGGTGACCAGTCGGTTGTAGATGCCGACCAGCCAGAAAATGAGAAAGACTCCGAGCACGGCGAGTACGATCAGGGGCCACATATGCGTCTCCTCGTTGCAGGTATTTCGGTGGAAGTTTCAGGGACGTTTGTAGATCTTGCCGTCCTTCATGACGAAGCTGGGTGCCATCATGACTTCTAGGCCGTCGCGTGGATCGCCCGGCACCGCCACGATGTCGGCGGTCTTGCCGGCTTCGAGGGTGCCCAGGCGGTCGTCGATTTCGAGTAGCTGTGCGGGGATCAGCGTGGCGGCACGGATGGTTTCCAACACTGGCATACCGCCCTCGTGCATCAGCGCGAATTCGCGCGCGTTGTCGCCGTGGGGCGAGACACAGCTGTCGGTGCCGAAGGCGATCTTGACGCCGGCCTCGTAGGCGCGCCGGAACATGTCCTGTGCCAGCGGGCCGATGCGGGCGGCTTTCTCGGCCACCACCGGCGGGAAGAAGCCTTCGACCTTGGCCATGTTCATTACCCACTCGGCAGCCACGAGAGTAGGTACGAGGTAGGTCCCGTGCTGTTGCATCAGTTCGATGGCCTCCGCGTCCAGGTAGGTGCCGTGCTCGATCGTCGTGACGCCAGCGCGCACTGCGCGTTTCAGGCCCTCGGCGCCGTGCGCGTGGGCCGCGACGTGGAAGCCGTAGTCGTTCGCCGTCTCGACGATGGCGCGGATTTCTTCCTCGGTGAACTGCGGGTTGTCGCCGCTGGCGGCGACGCTGAGCACGCCGCCGGTGGCGGTCAGCTTGATCAGGTCGGCACCTTCCTTGTAGCGATAGCGCACCGCTTCGCGTGCCTCGTCGGCGCCGTTGATCACACCGTCCTTCGGTCCCGGTTCCTCGTACAGACCGTCGCGCGCGCTGTTGGTGCCGTCCGCGTGCCCGCCGGTGGTCGCCAGTGCCTTACCGGCGGTGAAGATGCGTGGACCGTCGACCAGGCCACTGTTGATCGCCGTGCGCAGCGACGCGGTCAGCTTCATGCCGTCGCCGACGTCGCGCACCGTGGTGAAGCCGGCCAGCAATGTCGTCTCAGCGTAGCCCACCATGCGGAAGGCGTAGTCGGCGGGTTCGAGCGTGTAGGGCTCGACGTAGCTCTGCGGTCCCAGCTGCTGCGACAGGTGGGTGTGCATGTCCATCCAGCCCGGCGTGCAGGTTCCACTCTTCAGGTTGACCACCTCGTCACCCTCGGTCGCCTCGACGTAGCCCGCCTCGACCGCCGCGATCGTCGTGCCATCGACCACGATCGTGCGCGCCTCCAGCACCTCCAAGGTCTCGACGTCGACGACTTTGCCGCAGTGCAACAGTGTGCGAGCTTCGGCGTCGAGCGGTAGCAGCACCGAGAGCAGCAGCACCGAGAGTAAGGGAGCCGAGAGCAGCGGCCGTAGGGCGAAGGTGCGGTTTGGCATGGGCGGAGTCCTCCTCGGGATGCGCTTGGAAAGCCTGACAGGTGTCGGAACGAGCTGAGTATATAGTCTCCGCATGCGCCAGGATTCCACCGCGTCGCCGCCCGTTCCGTCGCCACCACCACCTTCGCCACTACCTTCGCCACCGTTGCCACCGGTGATGCTCGAAGGCATTGACGTGTCGCACCACAATGGCGTCGTTGATTGGCCGAAGGTGAAGTCAGCTGGCATGGTCTTCGCCATCGTCAAGGCGACCGAGGGCGTCTCGTGGGTCGACCCGGAGCTGTGGGACAACTGGGTCGGCAGCAAGGGCGCCGGCCTGATCCGCGGCGCCTACCACTTCCTCGACGCCGAGAAGGACGCGGTCATCCAGGCCGAGAACTTCCTCGACCACGTGCGTCTCGAACCCGGCGATCTGCCGCCGATCCTCGATGTCGAACAGGCCAAGGGTGAGACGCCCGAGGATCTCGACGAACAAGCGCTGCTGTGGCTGCGCACCGTCCGTCGCTTCAGCGGCCACGCCGCTATCCTCTACTCCAGCCTCAACTTCCTCGACAAATTCATGCCCAGCGGCTTTGAGGACCATCCCTTGTGGCTTGCCGAGTACGGCGAGCAGGTGCCGGCTTTACCGAACGGCTGGCATGACTGGACGTTCTGGCAGTACACCCAGCATGGGCATGTGCCGGGCGTCGCGGGGACGGTGGATAGGAATCGTTTCGCCGGAGATCTGGCAGCGCTGCGGGGGATGTTGGTGGGGTAGGCGGAGGGCGCCGCGGTTTGCGCTAGAGGGAAAATGCAGAATTTCTGCTCTCACTCTGTCACCTCTCCGCCGTTTCACTCGTATACCTTCTTACAACCCGGCGGCACATAGCCGGGTTCTCGAGACAACGATGCACGCTTCAGAATCACCCGGTGGCACTTTCGTGGGGTTGGTGCCACCGGGTTTCGTACGTCTGGGCTCCTGCTGGACCTACCCTGCAGGGTAGCGCTCGGACCACGCCTGGGCATCTATACTTTGTGGCATGGCTTTTCACGAAGAGTGGCCCGGTTATGCTGACACCGCTGTGCTCGACGAGCTCCGTGCCACGGACTTCCGGCGTCTCGACGAGCAGGGGCACGTCTACCTCGACTACACCGGCGGAGGGCTGTACGCGGAGTCGCAGATCCGCGAGCACTGCGACCTACTGCGCGAGCACGTGCTGGGGAACCCGCATTCGATCAATCCGACTTCAGCACGCACCAGCGAGTTGATCGAGCGCTGCCGCCAGCGGGTGCTGGAGTTTTTTCGCGCCGATCCGCGCGAGTACGTAGCCGTGTTCACCGCCAACGCCAGCCATGCCTTGAAGCTGGTGGGGGAGTCGTATCCCTTCGAGCGCGGCGACCAGTTCCTGCTCACCTTCGACAACCACAACTCGGTCAACGGCATCCGCGAGTTCGACCGCGCCCACGGGGCCAAGACGACCTACGTGCCGCTGCTGCCGCCCGAGATGCGGGTCGACGATGACGCGCTGGAGCGTCACCTCGAACGGGCGATTCCGGGGCGCAACAACTTGTTCGCGTTCCCGGCACAGTCCAACTTCTCGGGCATCCAGCATCCGCTGGAGTGGGTCGGGCGCGCGCAGGACCACGGTTGGGACGTCTTGCTCGATGCCGCCGCCTTCGTGCCCACCAACCGCCTCGATCTGTCGCGCCACCATCCGGACTTTGTAGCCTTGTCGTTCTACAAGATGTTCGGCTATCCGACAGGTGTTGGTGCCTTGTTGGCGCGGCGTCGGGCGTTGACCAAATTGCACCGCCCCTGGTTCGCCGGTGGCACGATCACGGTGGCGTCCGTGCAAGCGGATCGCTTCTATCTGGCGCCGGGGGCCGAGGCGTTCGAGGATGGGACGCTCGACTATGCCAACATTCCGGCTGTCGAGGTCGGTCTGCGGTACTTGGAGCAGATTGGCATCGAGCCTATCCACGAGCGCGTGCGCTGTCTCGGGGGGTGGCTGCTGCAACGGTTGCTCGACCTGCGCCACGCCAGTGGTCGACCGCTGGTCGCGCTCTACGGGCCTGGAACGATGGACGGTCGCGGCGCCACCTTCGCGCTCAATCTGCACGATCCACAGGGCCGGCTGATCGACCACGAGGTCGTCGAGCGTCGAGCCGCCGAGCACGGCATCTCCATCCGCACCGGTTGCTTCTGCAATCCAGGCGCTGGTGAACTGGCACTCGGCTTGTCACGTCAAGAGATTCTCGGCTGCTTCACCGGTAACGACGACCGCATGACTTACGACGACTTCCACCACTGCATCACCGACAAGGGTAGCGGTGCCGTGCGTGTGTCCCTGGGGCTGGTGAGCAACGTCGCGGATGTCGAGACCTTCTTGGCGTTCTTGGAGGGCTTCCGCGACTAGCCATCGAGGCCGCAACACCGATCCTTCGGATGCGTACAATGAGCTAGGTCCTACATGCCTTCGGTCCCGGTTGGGGGGCGAGGCGAGTTCTGTATCCAAGAGGATCCTCTCCAAGAGGATGCTGTTCAAGAGGAGTGGAGATGTTCGACTTTCTGGAGTCAGGTGGTACTCGTGCGCCTGCCGGCACCGGCGGCGCGGGACATGGCGGCAAGACGATGGTGCTCGACAAGGGACTGGGCCTCTCGGCGCTGGATGACCTGCTGCAAGTGGCGAGCCGCTACATTGCCGTGATCAAGCTGGGCTGGGGCACCTCGGTGACCTACGACGAGGCGCTGCTGCGCGAGAAGCTCCAGCGCATTCGCGACGCCAGCGTTCACGTCTGTCCGGGCGGTACGTTGATGGAGTTGGCCTACGGCAAGGATGCGGTCGGACCGTGCCTGAGAGATCTGGCGGCGCTCGGTTTCTCAGCGGTGGAGATCTCGGATGGCACCGTCGAGATGCCGCTCGATGCCAAGCTGGACTTGATCCGGCGCGCCGTCGATGCCGGCTTCGTGACGCTTTCCGAGGTGGGCAAGAAGACATCGGAAGAAGACCAGCGGATGCGCGTCGCCGAGCGTGTCGAGCACATTCGCCGGGAACTCGAGGCCGGGTCGTGGAAGGTGATCTTGGAGGCTCGGGAAAGTGGTTCGCTGGGCATCTTCGACGCTCGCGGTGAGGTCAAAGAGACGTTTGTCGACGAGCTGGTACGTGAGGTCGACGTCGACCAAGTGTTGTTCGAGGCTCCCAAGAAGAATCAGCAATTGTGGCTGATCCGGCGCTTCGGGCCGGGAGTGCACTTGGGCAACATTGCACCGGAAGACGCCGTCTCGGTCGAGACCCTGCGCCGCGGCTTGCGGGCAGATACGGCGAAGGACTTTCAATTGCGCGAAGCGGATGTACGGATCGAGTTGGGTGTGGCCGGTGCCATCGCGGGAGCTCGGCGTGGCGACGTCGTGATCGTCGTCGACTGTCTGCGCGCCAGCTCGACCATCGTCACGGCCTTGTCCTCTGGCCTCGAAGCGGTCGTGCCCTGCGCTTCGATGGAGGACGGTCTGGGAGCTGAGCGCATCTCGGCCGGTGAGCGTGGTGGACGTAAGCTACCCGGATTCACGCACGGCAACTCGCCGATCGAAATTCGCGACCATGGATATTCGGCTGGCACCTTGTATCTGTCGACGACCAACGGTACCGAATGCCTGAACTGTGCGGCGCGTGGCGCCAGTGCCGTGCTGGTCGGCTGTTTGCTCAATGCCCGTGCCGTCGCCCGGGTCGCCCTCGAGCTGGCGCGGGAGGCGTCGACCCAGATCACCCTGGTGACCGCGGGCCGGCACAACCGCGAGGCTGCGGAGGATGCGATCGGTGCGACCGAGATCGCGCACTACCTCGATCAGGGGCCGCCGCGCGGGGCCGTCGCCCCGAACTACAGTGACGACTACGTGGCCGACTTCATGGCCTCGGGAACGGGGCAGAATCTGGTCGACCTGGGCTATAGCGCGGATGTCGTTTTCTGTGCCCAGAAGGACGTCTACGACCTGGTGCCGATCTATCGCGATGGTCGCCTGGTGCCGTACCGGGCATCCCGCGATGCCTCGGGGCAGTAGGGGGCTGAGCAGAGCGCGCTCGTCAAGGTTCGATTCGCCGTACCCACACCCGGCGTCCGTCGCGCAACTCGTAGCAGTCCATGGTGCGGAACGTCGTGTCCCCGTTGGCGTCGAAACGCCAGCGGCCGAGCAAGCCTTCGAAGTCGCGCAGATTGTCGAGTGCGTCGAGAACTCCTGCGCGGTCTGGGGTCTTGGCCTGGGCGATGACGTGCAGCAGGACGCGGGCCGCCTCGTAGTTCTGTAGAACGCCGGGCAGCGGTGGGCTGCCGAAGCGGTTCTGATAGCGCTGTGCGAAGTCGTAGACGTCGATGCCGTGTGGACCGCCGGGCAAGCCAGGGGCGGTGATGTAGATGTGGCTGCCGTACTCTGGCAGCTCGGCTTCGTCGAGGGGCAGCAGGCTGCGGGCTCCGAAGATCGGCATGCCGGCGGTCTGGGCACGTATGGTCGAGGTAAAGAGTCGACCCCCCTCCGCGTCAGTGCCGCCGAAGAAGATCAGGTCAGGCTCTGCCGCCACTGCCTTGGCGGCGGCGCTGCGGGCGTCGCTCTGGACATCGGCCTGGATACCGCCTTGCGGAGCGAGAGGTGCCGGTAGCCTCGGTGGCCTGCCGTGCGAGTGCGGTCCGAGTTCCCCACCGATGCGCGCAGGCTGGTAGTCGAAGGTGATGCGACCGAGCACTTGCATGCCGAGGTCGCGCGCGGTCAGCTCGAAAGCTCCGGCCAAGCCGCGGCCGTAGGAGCTACCGTTGTCGACCACGAAGACACGGCGCAGCCCAAGGTCGTCCGCCCATCGCGCCGCCGCTGCGCCCACCAGGTTGTCGGTGGGCGTCAAGCGGAAGAAGTGCCGGCGGCCCGAGGGGTAGTAGATCGCCGGTTCTCCAGCTCCGAAGCCGGGCTGGGTCAGCCCCGGCCAGCTGGCTTCGGTGGACAATTGCGCCAGGCCACCGCGGTTGAGCTGGGGCAGCACAGCCTGGGTCATCGAGGTGAAGGGCGAACCGAGGTAGGCCACCACTGTTGGATCTGCCAGCGCCTGGCGGGCCGCTCGCTGTTCCGCCACCAGGGATGGAGCCCCTGCCGGGTCGAAAGGTGTCGGGCTGGTGTCGAGCGGCAAGAGCTCGACACGCACGTCACCGGCCTGATGACCGGCTTCGTCGAGTGCCATCTCGACTGCCTGTCGCCGTGCCAATCCCCGTTGCGACTCGAACATTCCGCTCATCGCGATCTTCACCGTGGCTGTCGGCGGCACGGGTGTCGACGACGGCTCGGTGCTACAGCTGCACAGACCGACGGTGAGAGTGATCGTGAAGGTTACGGCCAGAACTTTGCGAAGGTTCCAGCGAAGGGGATACCCATGCATAGTCGAAGCTCAAAGCATCAGAAGATGGTGAACGGAAACGAATACGGCATTAGTATAGCAGGTACTCCAACATGTGCCCGCCGCTCGGCCCGTTCTACAATCCAACCTTACAACTCCAGTTCCGCACCGTCGGTGATTCCCTCGCCCTCACGGCGTCCTTGCGCGAGCTTGATCCTCGCTGCCGCGGGTGCCGCCGGTGCAGGAGTTACGCTATAAGTGAACGGTAGTTGCGCTCACAAGACGAGAGCGGCACTCCGAGTCGAGTCGTCCAACAGCTCGGACTCGGAGCGCTCCGTGTTGCTCACCTGTCGTCGGGTACCTGCTCGTGAGGTGGCGCCGGCAAGGCAACAAGCCACTGGCAGCTCACGCAAGCGGTGCCGTCTTCCTTGTAGCAGCCGCCCCGGCACTTCGCGTTGCCACCGACGATCGTTTCTTGGCAGTTGTTCTCGGGGCAAGTCATCGGTGACGAGCAACGGCACTCAATGGCTGCCGCGACAAAGCGCGAAGTCTCATCGTCGAGATCGAAGCCGTACCGGAGGGTGCTGACGCCGTCGGCGTTTTGCACGAGCTCGAAGTCGACGCCGTCACGAAACTGCACCTCGTTGGCACTCAGAACCTCGAAGTAGGCGTTGCTCTCGAGCTTCTGCGTGCGGCTGGCCGACGTCTCCTCACACTGAGTGGATTGGGCACTCAGCGGCGCGGAACCGAGCAACAGCAGGGTTCCAAGGCAGAGCATTTCACAGATCTTCAATGTGTACTTCATGAATCCTCCTCCGGCTCACGCAGAGCCGTTGATGGGCTTCCGTAGGAAGCGTGATTGGACTGAAAAGTCCAGAGTACAGATGTTCAGATCATTTCTACCATGGATCCGTTTTGGGTGTCTGAGCGCCAAGGTTCCCTTTTACTCTAGAATGGTTCCACTAACGAGGAGGCATGTATGCCTGTCGACAAGTTCATGGACAAGGCCTGGAAGGTCGGGGGTATCAATCTCTTCTTGGGCCTTATCGCCGCTGCGGTGATCCATCTGGTGCCGGGTTTGAAGGGAGCAACGGCTGCCTTCGCCCTGCTCTTGGCCGCTGCCGTGACCAGTCTGAGCTACCTGATCTTGCAGAATCGAAAGACTTTGCAGTGGGTGCTCCGGAGTTCACGGATCGGCGAGTGTTTGTCAGACCTCGACAGTCCCTTCCTGAGGTACCTGAGCGATCGACTGGTCGACCAGACGTGCAACACGGTAGAGCAACTCTTCAGTGGTCGCCATCGGAAGTCCACCATCAGGAAGCCGGTAGCCATGGTGCGCTGGGGGTTCTCAGGAAAGAATCGAGGTGGCAGCTACTTCGAGGAGCCGTTCATCGTGGCGCAAATCGAGCAGATCTTCGCGGAACTCAGCGAGAATGCTTATGTTTACGAGGGGGTGCCGGAGAGGTAACGATTTGTGCCGTTCGTCGCTATGTCCCCGGCAACAAGCTCTCCCACATCGCCTCGACATCCGCTTCCGCCGGCTCCGGCCCCGACGTTAGCAACTGCTGATACAGCGAGTGCCCCGGCGGCAACCCCGTAGCCCGTAGGATCTCCAACGCCCTCTCCGACGTCCTCTCCGCGCCAGCGGCATCCCCCGCCTGATGCTGAGCCCGCGACAGATTGATCAGGACGTAGAGCAGCGAGATATCGCTGTCTCCTCGCTCCGCTTCCTGCGTCGCTAATGCTTGCTGCAGCAGCGGCAAGGCGTCTGCCGGGCGGCCCAGGGCGAGCAAGGTACCACCCATGTTGTTGCGCCCTCGGCTGGCGTCGTAGCTGTCTTCACCGGACAGGCGGATGCGGCCGGCGAGTTCTAGGCGTCGTAGCTGGAAGGCGCTCTTGGCGTTGCCTTCGCGGGTCAGGAGGTCTGCCAGCAGGGCGTGGACGGCGTTGAGTTCTTGACTCGGTCTCTTGGTGAGACTGCTACCTTCGAGTTGGGGCAAGGCGCGCTCGAGCAAGACTTTCGCTTCGCCGCGCTGGCCCAATTCCAGCAGCACGTGCGCCAGGTTGATGCGGCTTCTCAAGGTTTGTGGGTGGTCTGGACCGAGGGTGGCTTCGCGGATCTTCAGGGCTTCGCGGAAGGCCTCGCGGGCTTGCTGCGGGTCGAGGTCGCGCTCGATGAGGGCGAGGGCGCTGAGTTGACGGGCGGTGCTGGGGTGTTCGTGGCCGTTCCAGATCTCACTCAAGCGCAGGGCGCGCCGTGCGATCTCTTCGGCGACGTCGAAATTGCCGGCCAGGTAGTGGACCTGGGAGGCGACGAAGAAGCGGTCGAGTTGCAGGCTTTGGGACTCGGTGGTTCTCCGCGCGACGTCGCGGGCTTTGTGCAGGCTGGCGAGGGCGTCGTCGTGAGCTTCGGCGTTCATGGACAGGGTCTGGCTTTGCAGTTGCGCTTGCAGCAAGAGACTGCGGGCCTGCAATTCGACGTTGCCGGCCAGGCCGGCGTGGTGCAGGGCGAGGCCGAGGCTGGTGAGGGCGAGGTTGTCGTTGCCGGCTTGTAGGTACTCACGGGCTTGTCCGAAGTGCTGTTCGCTGCGCGTGGTGTTGACGTCGATGGGGGCGCGTTCGTCGAGGAGCAGCCAGATGCCGGTAGAGAGCAGTAAGGCGACGGCGGCGGCCTGGGCGAGGCGGCGTAGGTCGTGACGACGGGGATGCAGCGCGGCGAGCAGACTGCGCATATCGGGGTAGCGGTGCGCGGGGTCGGGGTCGAGACCGCGCAGGAGAGCGCGGAACAGCCACAGAGGTGGCCGGTGCCAGGGCCACTGCCAGTCTTCGAGACGGGTGCCGGGACGGTGAGGTTCGGGGTCTTTGGCGTCGGATCTGGCTGCAGCGAGACTCGCCGGGTCGGGTGGCAACTCGCCGTAGAGCAATTGGTAGAGCGAGACGCAGAAGGAGTATTGGTCACCGCGTGCGTCGGTGCTCTGGCCGTGCAGTTGCTCGGGGGCCATGTAGGCGGGGGTGCCGATGAGGGCGCCGGGTTGGGTGAGGGTGTCGTCGGGGCTCACGGAACTGGCTGTACCCGACCGGTCGGCATCTCTGCTTGCGCGGGATCTTCCTTTGCTGCCGGGGGCGCTGCTGGCTGCTCGAGGCTGGGCGTCGGGATGCGGGTTGCCATCGGCGTCGAGCAGGTCGGTGACCGTCTCGGCTCTCGGGGCTGCGGTGCGGGCGAGGCCGAAGTCGAGGACGCGGACACGGCCGGCGCCGTCGATCAAGACGTTGCTGGGCTTGAAGTCGCGGTGTACGAGGCCCGACTCGTGCGCGGCAGCGAGACCTTCGCCGGCTTGCCGCAAGAGCTGCAGGACCTGGCGCCAGGGGGGGCTGTGGCCGCTGGCCCGCTGGCGCCGGCTCCAGGTGGAGAGGGTCTCGCCTTCGATCAGTTCCATGGCCAGGAAGACCTGGTCGCCATGGCTGCCGATGTCGTAGACGGTGACGACGTTGGGGTGGGTCAGGCGGGCCAGCGCCCAGGCTTCGCGCAGCAGCCGTTGCCGGGCCTGTTCGGCACGTCGGGCATTCTTTGCGCGATCGCGGCCGCGCGGTTGCAGGCGCTGCGGATGGAGGACTTTCAGCGCGACGTTGCGGTCAAGTTTGGGGTCGTAGGCGCGGTAGACGACGCCCATGCCGCCCTGGCCCAGCTTCTGGCGCAGCAGGTAGCGGTCGAGCTGCGAGCCGAGCGTCAGCGGGTCACCGGTCGTCGCGGGCCGCGAGTCACGGATCGCCGAGGCCGGGCGTGGCGGTGGTGCGACCTTCTCGGTCGGCAGCCGTGACGGCCGAGGTTCGACGGTCGTGGTGTCTGGCTTGCGGTTGGTGTCTGGCTTGCTAGCCGTGTCTGGTTGGGCGGGCGCGGGCTTCTTCGGCGGTGCTGGTGCGCCGGGGGGCGAGCCATCGACGGGGTTCCAGCGGCGGGGCATGCGTGCGTCTCGCGAGGTCCGCTACGCGTCTGTGACGTCGATGCCGTGACGTTGGATGCGGCGCCGTAGGGCGTCCCGCGAGATACCGAGCAACTTGGCCGCCTGCACCAGCACGCCGTCGACGCGTCCCAGGGCCTCGTTGATCATCTTCTTCTCCATCGATGCCAGGTCCAGGTTGCCGTAGCCGGTCAAGAGGACGCCTGACTCGTTCTCGATGGCGGCGGCTTCGGCGCTGTGCTTGAGGATGTTGCGCGACAGCATGGAGGAGTCGATGGGCTGTCCGTCCCGGCACAGGTAAGCGAGGCGGCGGATCTCGTGTTCGAGCTCGCGCACGTTGCCGGGCCAGGGGTAGTCGAGAAGCGAGCGTAGAGCCTTGACGGTGACGCCGCGTAGGTGCTTGCCGACTTCGCGTGCGAAGCGGCGTAGGAAGTTCTCGACCAGGGCGGGGATGTCTTCGCGCCGCTCTTGCAGCGCGGGTACGTTGAGCACGTAGCCGGCCAGCCGGTAGTAGAGGTCGGCGCGGAATTCGCCGCCGTCCATGCGGTCGAAGAGGTTGGCGTTGGTGGCCGAGACGACGCGCACGTCGACCGGTTCGAGACGACCGCCGACGACTTGCACTTCGCCTTCCTGCAGCGCGCGCAGCAGCTTGCCTTGCAGCTCGGGCATCATGTCGCCGATCTCGTCGAGGAAGAGGGTGCCCCCCTCGGCTTGTTGGAAGCGGCCGGAGCGTTCCTTGACCCCGGTGGCAGCGCCACGAGCGACGCCGAAGAGTTCGGATTCGAGCAGGTCGGTGGGGATGGCGGCGCAGTTGATGGCGATGAAGGGGCCGCGAGCGCGCGCCGACGAGGCGTGGAGGATGCGCGCGACGTACTCCTTGCCGACGCCGGTGTCGCCGATGATCAGCACGGGCAAGTCGCCCTGGATCAGGGGCCGCATCTGGTCGTACAGCGACACCATGGCGGCGCTGTGGCCGCGCACGTAGCCGGTGGGGAAGACGAGGCCGATGTCGTCCTCGTCGGTGGGTTCCTCTTCCGACAAGCTCACCGGCCGGGGCCGGAAGCGGTCGAGCAGGCGCACCAGCGTGCGCAGCAGCGCCTCGACCTCTTCTTGCGACTCGACCTCACCGGCGACCAGCAAGCCCATCGGTTCGGCGCCCTCGGCGACCAGCAGGCTGCCGAGGACGGGCGGGTCTTCGCCGGTGCGGAAGCTGGTACAGATGACGCCGGGAGAGGTCTGCTGGCGCGCGTGCTGGACGCCAGCGCGGAAGGCGGTCATGCCCGTGTCGAGGCTGTGGTCGGGGATGCTGCCGCCACTGGCCATCATCACGGCCTCGCCGTTCTCCAGCAGCTCGACGATGGCGGCGCCCGGCACGCGCAGCTCGCTGACCAGCAGGCGCAAGGCGCCGGAGAGGTCGGCGCGTGGCAGCAGGCACAGGCGCTCGGTAAAGTTCTCGAGGAAGGACAGCCGCGAGACGATCGAGCCTTCCGGGTGTTTGCGGATTACCTGCGTGGTCTCGTGGCGCGGCAGGCTGGAGTCGCGGTGGGCGATGTCGCTCAGCTGCAAGCCGATCTCGCCGTCTTCGGGATCGATCTCTTCCAGGCGTACCTTGATCTGACCGAATTCGATGTCATCACCCGGGCGTACGACCGCCGAGCGGATGCGGCGGCCGTTGACGAAGGTGCCGTTCTTGCTCGCCAGGTCGCGCAGGGTGCAGGAGAGCGTGCCGACGTCGAGCAAGGCGTGCTGGCGCGAGACCCCGCTCTCGGTGAGGACTACCTGGTTGGAGCTCATGCTACCGATGTGGTTTTCTCCCAGCTGCAGCTGGAAGCAAGCGGCGCTGCTGCCGCTCGACGGGTCCTGCAGGCGGAGACGGAAGCGGCGTTCGAAAACACTGGGAGTTCGGGTTGTCACGATGTGGTTCCAGGAGTTGCAGCAGAGGAAACTCCGGAGGGGGACGACCGCTGCAGGCGCTGCTCGGTTTCTTGCACCAGCGGGTGGTCGTCGCCATAGAGGTCTCGGCGCACGGTGAGCAGTCGGTCGAGGGTCGCGAGTTTCGCGTCGAGATTGCCGGAGTTGTCCTGCGTATCCGCGAGTTCAGCCAGGGCTTCGGCCACCACGGGGTGAACCGGTCCATACAGCCTCTCACTGGCATCGACGGCTTGGGTGGCGAAGGCCATGGCGGCTTGCGGGTGGTGGTCGGCCAGGTGTAGCCGGACGGCGGTGTGCAGGCGTTCCAGCTCCAGTTCTGGTGGCTGGCCGAGGCGCTGCAGCACGGCTTCGGCAAGGCGCAGCTCCTGCCAGCCCTCGAGCGGGCGATTCCGGTCGGCAGCCAGGCGCGCCAGGCTCAGGCGCGCCTGGACGCGCAACGTCTCATGGTGGCTGAGGTCGGCGAAGTAGAGGGCTTCGGTGAGATTGGCGCGTGCCAGCACCGGCTGATCCTGGCGCCGCTGCATCTCGCCCAGGTACCAGTAGGCCTCGGCCATCAGCGGCTGGTGACCGAGGCGGAAGGCATCAGGTACCAGGTTCTCGGCCACCGCCAGGGCTTCGCGGGCACGGCCCGCCAGGCGCAGGCTGCGTACCTCGGCGAGACGGCCTTCGAGGCTGGCGACATCGGGTACGAGCACGTCGGGTGGTGGCTGTGGGCCAGCCAGGACGCTGGCCGCGGTGCAACTGCTGACTGGGGTCAGGCCGCCGGTCATCTCGACCGCTTGCCGTACGACGGCACGGTCCGGCTTGGCCAGTAGCTCGAGCAGCGCCCCGGCTTCCCGGCGTCGACGATCGAGGCACAGCATGCGCTGGTCGAGCAGATCTTCGCTTTGCTCGCCGCGCCGCGTCGCCTGGCAGGTTTCGACGCGACTACGGCTCCAGTCGTCGATGTAGGCGTCGAGCATGTGCAGGGTCTCGGTCCACACATCCTCCGCGTAGTCCGTCTCGGTGGTCAGGAAACCCTGTTGCAGCTGACGCTGGCGCTCGCCGTCCCAGATGTCTTGCCAGTAGCGTTCAGGCTTGCTACACGGACTGTCACCGGCCAGATTGAGGCTGAGGCCACCGAAGAGCGTCAAGACCAGGGCGCCACCGGCGACGGCCGGGCGCCAGTTGTAACGCGGATCGATGCGGTTGCGCGCCAGGGCGGTCAGCAGCAGGTCCATTGATGCCCAGCGGTGGTCCGGGTGGAAGGCCAGACCGCGTAGCACCAAGCGGCGCAGCCAGGCAGGCACGCGCTTGCCGGGGGGCGCTGGGCGAATGCGACCCTGGCGCGCTTGCTCGAAGATGGTCTGGGCGTCTTCGCCGTCGAACGGTAGCTGGTCGTAGAGCGCCTCGTAGAGTGCGACGCAGAAGCTGAACTGGTCGCTGCGCGCGTCGGTTTCGTAATTGCCTGAGTATTGCTCTGGAGCCATGTACGCCGGAGTGCCGAGCGCCAAGTCTGTCTCGGTCAGGTCGTCGGGCTTGAGCAAGGGGGGCACAGTGCAGCGACGCTGGGCGTGGGAGTTCTCAGGCCGTTCGCCGGCGGTGTACGGCAGGGCACTGGGATCGGCTCTGGCCTTGGCGGTGGCGTGCTGCGGCGAGCCGTCGGCCGTGTAGGAGGTGCCGCTATAGGAGGCACTATCGGAGCTGACGCTTTCCGTCGAAACGCCGGTGGTGGTCTCCTCGAATGGTCGCGCCAGTCCGAAGTCGAGCACCCGCACTCTGCCGTCGCGCCCAACCATCACGTTGCTCGGCTTGAAGTCGCGGTGCACCAGGCCGACCGCGTGTGCCGCCGCCAGTCCGCGTCCAGCTTCCCGGAAGACGTCCAACAAGTGGCGCCAGCTCGGGCGCTCCTGCTGGCGCCACTGCGCCAGCGTGTGTCCCTCCACGAGTTCCATGGCCAGGAACACGCGCCTCTCGAAGGTGCCGACATCGTAGACCGTGATGACGTTGGGGTGGGTGAGCCGGGCCAGCGCCTGGGCCTCGCGCACCAGCCGCCGCTGTGCCCGCCGCCGCCGCGTCCGCTTGCTACGCAGCAGCTTGATGGCAACCTTGCGTTCCAGCTCCGGATCGTAGGCCGCATAGACGACGCTCATGCCACCGATGCCGATACGGTCGAGGACCAGATACCGGCCGATCAGTGCATAGCGTTCCAACTCCGGTGCCGGATCCGAAACATGGCCTTCCGGGCCAAGCGTCGTTGTCCGTGCCGGAGGACGGTCGTCAGAAGGGGCGGACAGTTGCATCGATTTTAGAGCTCAGCCGGGGGAGGCTCTGGAAACACTTCAGTTTAGCATGTCAGCCTCGCCCACGGCGCCGCCGACACGCTCTCGGACCTACCGGCCGGGCCCCGGGCGACTCAGAAGGGAATGTCGTCGTCGGTCGGCCCGGTGTCGCCAGCATCGCCGAAGTCACCGCCGCTACCGCCGCTACCGCCGCTACCGC
>CBDUPA010000034.1:0-33958 GCA_965368975.1 uncultured bacterium
CGGTGACGTACACACCGACCGCGGACTACAACGGTTCGGACTCGTTCACCTACACCATCGACGACGGCAACGGTGGCACCGCCATTGGCACGGTCAACGTGACGATCACGGCCGTCAACGACGCACCGACGGCGAACGCGGACGCTACGACGACGCAGGTCAACAAGACCGTCACCATCGCAGTCCTCCTCAACGACACCGACGTCGACGGTCCGTCTCTGACCATCAACGCGGTGACTCAAGGCACCAACGGTAGCGTTACCAACAACGGCGACGGCACCGTGACCTACGATCCGAACAACGGCTTCAAGGGGACGGATACCTTCACTTACACCGTCAGCGACGGCGCGGGTGGTTCCAACATAGGTAATGTCACCGTCTCCGTCGACGCACCGCCGCGCGTCAGTCCGGATCTGCAGGTGCTCTACGACTTCGACGAAGGCACCGGTAGCACCGTCAATGACATCTCCGGCGTTGGCACACCGGTGGATCTGACCATCCAGAACACCGCCAACGTGACCTGGCTAACCGGTGGATTGTCCGTCGACAGCGCCACCCTCATCACCTCCGGCAGCGCGCCGACCAAGGTCATCACGGCTTGCCAGGCGAGTGACGAGGTCACCGTCGAGGCTTGGGTTCTGGCGGATAGCACCAGCCAGTTCGGACCGGCGCGGATCGTCAGCATCTCGGACAAGCCGAGCAAGGTGGACGTCAGCCTCAACCAGGAAGGTGGTGAGTTCAACTTCGCCGTGCAGACGACCTCGACCAACGGCAGTGGACACACATCCACTTCTGGGACTGGAACTGTTGGCATCGTCGACTTGCAGCACGTGGTCTACACCCGTGACAGTGGTGGAACGGTGCGGATTTACATCGATGGCGTCGAGGTCGCGACCGACAGCATCGGCGGGACGTTCAACCGCTGGCGTAACTATCCGTTGAACCTGGTCAACGAGTCGACCAACAACCGTGCGTGGCTCGGTGAGCTGCACCTGGTGGCGATCTACAGCCGCGCGCTGACGGCCGCCGAGGTGGAGCAGAACTACTACGCCACTGAGACGGCTGTGGGCGATCCGGTCGCCTTCGACGACAGCGCTTCGACTACGATCAATACCGCGGTCAACGTCGCCGTGCTGGCCAACGACAACCGCGCGATGGATGTGACGGCTGTCACGCAGGGCGGCAACGGTTCTGTAGTTCTGAACGGCGATGACACCGTTACCTACACCCCCAACGCTGGCTTCACCGGCGCCGACGCCTTCACCTATACAGTGAGCGATGGTGCGGGCGGGACGGATACCGCGACGGTGACCGTCGTGGTGCAGTAGTCGGCTTGACGATGGCTCTCCCAGGGTCTAGGGCCGCCGCCGCGGGTAGGTCGGTGGCGGTTTGTCGTATCGGCTACGGCGTTCACTTGGCGCAGTCGTCGGGGCAGATTCGCGGCCAGAGAGCTTCGTCCTTCACGCCTTCTCGGGTAGAGTTGAAGAAGGTCAGTGGGTGTTCCCCTGGCCGTCGTGTTTGCTTGTCGGACCCCATTCCACTTCGTTCAGCTTCCGCCGGGAACTCAACGCAGAAATGGAGGATGACATGGGCGTTGAGACAGGCACACTGATACTCAAGACGGGCGAGAAGTCCGAGGCGGTCAAGAATCTCGACAGGTTGCTCAAAGAGCACGAGGGTTGGGAGGACGATCTACTGGCTTCCCTCGCCGAGGCCAAGCGATTGGCAGTCGCGGCGGACGTTCCGGGAGCCGAGAAGTTCCCGGTTACGCGGAAGGACTACAACGCGTACCTGAACGGCTTTGTCGCCTGGATCCCGGGCACGCACTTGCAGCCCCGCAACGTGGCCGAAGACTTTGACTTCGACCGCGATGCCTACTATGAACTCTGCAAGTTCTACTGGCTGTTGGACCAACCGACAGGACGCAAGCTGCAAGAGCACGAGGATTTCAAGGACTGGATGGTTGGCGTTGCAAGGGAGTGGGGGGAGTTCTGCGACACGCCGAAGTCGATCACCGAGGAATCCTTGTTCTATCTCGCCAGCGACCCGAGGTACAACATTAAGCAGTACATGCGCAAGCTGGATCATAAGCCGACGGGTTGGTCACTTCCCGACCCAGCGGTCAATCCCACGGCTTGGTGGGTACCGAGCAACCCGAGCGGCTGGTGCACCTTCAACCAGTTCTTCGCCCGTGAGGTCAATCCCGGTCTGCGACCGGTAGCGGGCTGCTTCGACGACAGCATCGTCGTATCGCCAGCGGACTCGACCTTCGTCGAGAGGTTCCCGATCGACGAGCACTCCGAGATCGTCGTCAAGCACACCCACACCTACAACGTGATGGAGCTACTGGAGGGGAGCGCATATCGCGACGCGTTCAAGGATGGGCTGTTCATGCACAGCTTCTTGAACCCCTATGACTATCATCGCTTCCATGCTCCAGTACGCGGAACGGTGTTGGAGTCGCGGGAGATCCTGGGCGAGGTCTACCTTGATGTGCAAATCCAGGGCGACCAGCTGTATGCCACCGACGGCACGGGCTACCAGTTCACGCAGCAGCGTGGCCTGATCGTCTTCGATTCTCCAATCGGACTGGTGGCGGTGCTGCCGATCGGCATGGCGCAAGTCTCGTCCGTCAACATGATTGCGGTCGAGGGCGCCTACATGAACAAGGGCGAGGAGTTCGGCTACTTCACGTTCGGTGGCTCCGACATCATCCTGTTGTTCCAAGCCGAGAGCGACGTCGTGCTGACGGCGGCGCCGGACATCCACTACAACACTGGCATGTGCATCGGGGAGGTCCCCAGGTGCCGCTAGCAGGTCTGTGGCAGAAGTTGAGCAGCTGCCGGCGCAGCCACGCTGGCAGCTGCTTCCGTCTGGACCGCCGTGGTGAAGGCAAGAGGTGGTTGGGTTTGGGGGCCAGAAGAACGTACGTGATGGGACGATTCTGCTTGTGAGGGAGTCTCTTGAAGAGGGCGGTACGTAGAGCTAGGGGGTATGATCGCCTGCAAACCTCCACCGCGGCTAGTGCGTACTAAGAGCAGCGTGCGATGGCCTGGAGAACTCGAGAACGTCTTGGGCGAGAGGAGAGAGCATGGAACAGTCGGCGGATCGCAAAGAAGTACTCGTTCGCCACTTGCAGCGTGCTCTGACTTGGCGGCTGGCGGCGGGGCCGGCGCTGCGGTATTCGATGCTGTGGTTGCTGGCCTGGGCGACGCTCAGCCTGATCTTGCGTGCTGGCTTCGAGATTCCGGTCATCTGGCTGCTCTGGGGTGGCGTAGGCTTGGTGGTGGCGCTGGCTTGGGCCTGGCGCGAGGCTCGAGCACGACGACCGGACGCTTCGGCGCTGCGGGCGCTGCTCGACGACTACAATGACGCCGGAGGTTTGTTGCTGGCGGGGGCGGAGACCTCGCTGGGAGCTTGGCAGCCGCGACTCGGTGATGTGCAAGCGCCGCGACTGCGCTGGCGCGGCGCGGCGCGGCAGTGGGGGCAACTGGTTGGGGCGGTGATCTTTCTCGCCGTGTGCTTGTGGGTGCCGGTGACCAGCGTCGGCAGCACGCGCGGCGCGCTGCAGGTGGATCGCCAGGTGGACGAGCTGAGCGAACGGATCGAGGCGTTGGAAGAGGAAGAGGTGCTGGAGCCGGAGCGGGCCGAGGCGCTGCGCGAAGAGCTGGAACAGTTGCAGCAGCAGGCCGACGGCGAGGATCCCGGCACCACTTGGGAGGCGCTCGACCACCTCGACGACATGACGCAGCAGGCGGCGGACGAGGCTGCAGAGGCGGCGCTGGCGGAGGGCGAGAAGCTGGCGTCGGCGGAGGCGCTGGCGCAGGCGTTGGCGGAGGGCATGGAGGCCGGCAGTCTGGACGCGCAGGCGATGGGGGAGGCGATGGCGGACCTGTCGAACCTGCTCGGGGCCGGCCAGGACAACCGTACGCCGCGTCCGACGCTGCCCGAAGAACTGGCGTCGGCGTTGCAGCAGGGCGAGCTGTCGGCCGAACAGCTGCGCCAGCTGGCGCAGGCGTTGTCGAGCGACCGCCAGGCGATGCAGCAGGCGCTGCAGCGGCTCAACGAAGCAGGCATGATCGACGCCGAGACGCTGCAGCAGCTGCAGGCCATGGACGGCACGGCGTCGCAGGATCAGCAGCTCTCCGACTTCCTGGAGCAGGAGCTGCGCGAGCAGCAGGCGCGGCGTCAGTGTGAGGGTGGCAACTGTCCGCTCGGTGAGGGCGGCAGTTGCCCGAATCACGGGGATAGCTCGAGCCCTGGCAACAGCCGGCCGGGCCAGGGAGGGGTGTCACGCGGCCGTGGCGATGCGCAGATGAGCTGGACGGAGGCAACGGCCGAAGGGGACGAACGCTTCCAGGCGATCGCGCTGCCGCCCGGCGCGCTGAACGCGGCGCGTAGCCAGGTGATCGACGTGACGCTGGCGGCGCCCAGCAGCAATGCCGGTACGGCCGCGACGGCTTCGGCCGGCGGTGTGCTGGCGGCTGGCGAGGGGGGTGGTTCGGCGGTCACTGGCGAGGTGTTACCGCGTCATCGAGCGGCGGTGAAACGGTATTTCGAACACGGCCGGAGTCGGGGTACCGCGCCCCCATCGGTGCCGGATGTGCCGTAGATCGATGTGCCGTAGATCTTCATCGGACTCGAGGCGGGCCTGAGCCGCTTCGGAACCAGGACCGGTCGCACGGAGTCCAGGTTCCTAGACAGGTACTGAGGGCTAGACTGGCAATGAGGGAAGGAGACGGAATGAGCGAGACGCAGGAGGCCGAATCGCAGGAGGCCCAATCGCGGCAGACCCAATCGCGGCAGACCCAATCGCGGCAGACCCAATCGCGGCAGACCCAGCCGCGGCAGAATCAGCCGCAGCAGACCCAGCTATTGCAGCCGGAGGAGTTAGCGCCGGCGGTGGCGCAGGCGCGGCGTCTGCTGGCCGAGCTGGATCGCATCCTGCTCGGGCGCGAGGACTTCCACCGACGCGTGCTGACCGGCATCTTGAGCCGGGGACACATTCTGCTCGAGGGTATGCCCGGGGTTGGCAAGACGGCGCTGGTCAAGGCGCTGGGGCAGCTGTTGCAGCTCGAGTTCAAGCGCGTCCAGTTCACACCCGACCTGATGCCGGGCGACATTCTCGGTAGCCATATCCTGCAAGCCGGCGACGACGGCAGTCGCGACATGGTGTTTCGCCCGGGTCCCATCTTCACCCACTTGATGCTGGCCGACGAGATCAACCGCGCCTCGCCGAAGACGCAATCGGCGCTGCTGGAAGCGATGCAGGAACGCTGCGTGACGCTGCTCGGCACTACTCGCGAATTGCCGGCTCCGTTCTTCGTCCTGGCGTCGCAAAACCCGATCGAGCTGGAGGGCACGTATCCGCTGCCCGAGGCGCAGCTCGACCGCTTTCTCTACAAGTTGGTGCTGGGGCCGGCCGATGCCAGCGTGCTGGAGTCGATCATCACCAGCCGACGGCACGGTACGCCGCCCCTGCCCGACTGGCACCTGAGCGGTGATGAGTTGCGGCAGCTGTTCGACGTCGTTGATCGGGTCTACCTGGCGCGACCGGTCGCGCGCTACATCGCGCGGCTGGTCAGCGCCAGCCATCCGGGCGCCGCCGAGGCACCGGTGGAGGTGAAGCAGTACGTGCAGCACGGGGCCTCGCCGCGTGCCGCTATCGCGATCGCCGAAGCGGCGCGAGCCGAGGCACTGCTCAGTGACCGGCCGACGGTGGGCTTCGAGGACGTCAAGGCGGTGGCGGCGTCGGTGCTGAATCACCGCCTGATCCTGTCCTATCCGGCGCGCTTCGACGGTGTCGACACCTTCACCGTGGTCGAGGCTCTGCTGGCCTCGATCGACGAGGCGGGGCTGAACTTGCCGCCGGAGGTGGAGCTCGCGGCCGCGGGGCCGGCGAGTTGAGGGCCCAAAGCCTCGGAGTGCTCGCCGGGCTGTTGCTGCTGACGTCTGTCGGGCCGCCCAGCCTGGCGCGCAATCCGCAGTTTCGCTACGGTGACGTCGAGGCGACCGTCCTCGACGCGACGCCAGAGTCGTCGCGCTACGGCTACAGTGAGGCGCGCTATCGCTTGCGCAACCACTCGGCGGCGACGGCGCACCGTGTCGAGCTGTTGCTACCGGACGTGGCGGTGGCCCAGACGGCGCTGGCCCAGGTGTCGCGCGAGGTCGAGCTGGCCCCCGGTGCCACCGTCGAGGTCTCGCTGCTGCAACCACCGTTGAGCAGCTACGGCAACGGTACCGGCGTGGTGATCGACGGAACCCGTCAGAAGGAGCTGCTGAGTACCTTCCCGGCCTATGGTCTCGGCGCCAGGATGGTGCTGGCCAGTCGTTCGATCGCGGCTGGCGATCTGGATGCGGCCTTGAAGCTCGGACCCGGGCAGGAGTTCGACCTGGTGACCAGTCCGCTGGCACCGGACAACTGGTCCGAAGACTGGTTGGCTTACGCGGGCTTTTCCGGCGTCGTGCTGAGTGAGCACGAGCTGGGGGCATTGCGCTCGGGGGCACGGGCGGCCTTGGGCCAGTACCTGTCGGCCGGGGGGGTCGTCCTGGTGCTGGGAGCCGGCGAGGGGAGTAGTTTTCGCCAGACTCTACCCGTGGCGCCTCGGGCGTGCCCGGGCGTGCCGGGGATGACGTGCTCGACCGTCGGCTTCGGTGAGCTGCTGGAGACCTCGACGGACAGCGGCGTGGTCCTGTCGGCGGCCGAGTCGACACGCGTGCAGCAGGCCTGGGAGCACACGTTCGGCGCCTGGTCCAAGCAGGCGTATGGTTCTCAGATGGCCGAGCGCCGCTTTCCCGTGCTCGGCGAGGCGTTGTCGGTGCCGGTGCGTGGGCTCTTCTTGGTGTTGCTCTTGTTCGCCATCGTCGTTGGACCACTGAATCTGTCTTGGCTGCGCAAGCGCAAGCGACGCATGTGGGTACTGTGGACGGTGCCGGTCATCTCGGCCGTGACCTCGTTGGTGGTGCTGACCTACGCCATGCTGGCCGAAGGTGTGACCCGCTACGAGCGGGCCGAGGGCATCACGCTGCTCGACCAGGATCGGCACGTGGCGCTGAGTCTGGGCCGCCTGGCCTTCTATGCACCGCTGGTGCCCGGTGACGGACTGCATTTCTCGACCTCGACGCTGCTGCTACCGGAAGAGGAGAGCACTTCACTGGGCCGTACCCTGGACTGGTCGCAGGACCAACACCTGGAGCGCGGCTGGATCCTGGCGCGGCTGCCGGCGCACTTCGTGGTGCGCAAGGTCGAGCGTCGGCGCGAGCGTCTGGAGTTGCGCGTCACCGGTAGCGTGCTGGAAGTGGTCAACGGCCTCGGCGCCGAGATCCGGGAACTCTGGTTGATGGACGAAGCGGGGGCGCTGCATGTGGCGGTCGGATCGATCCCCGCGGGGGCGCCGGCGCAGCTGGTACAGGCGCGGCCGCCGGACCCCACGCACCGCGCCCGCAGTACGCCGCGCGACCTGTTCAACGACGACTGGACCCACATTGACGATTGGGCCCGCTCGGATGCCGAGAGCGTCTTGGTGCCCGGGAGCTACGTGGCTCTGTTGCAAGGATGGCCGTTCCTGGAGTCCGGTCTGGTCGATGCGCGCGAGACCCGCACGTCGACGGTGTACGGACGCTTCCAGCAAGGAGGTGTCCCATGACTGGACGATGCTCGACAGGCCAGTCGGAGAACGTGCAATGAGACTCTCCGTCATCGAATTGAGCCGACACTTCGGTCCTCTCAAGGCGGTCGACCAGGTGAGTTTCACCCTGGAGCCGGGTGAGATCTATGGCTTTGTCGGTCCCAACGGTGCCGGCAAGACCACCACCATGCGCATCCTGGCGACCCTCGACGAGCCGACCGGAGGGGATGTCTTTCTGGACGACATTTCGATCATCGAGCAGCCGGAGCTGGCACGCCAGCACGTCGGCTATGTGCCGGACAGCCTGCCCAGTCCACGCGGCATCACGGTCCACGATTTCCTCGATTTCTTCGCCCGCGCCTACGGCCTGCACGGTGCGCACCGACAGCAGACGGTGCAGGAGATCGAGGAGTTCACCAATCTGCTGGGGCTGCGCGAGAAGATGGTCGCGGACCTGTCCAAGGGTATGAAGCAGCGCGTCAGCTTGGCGCGGGCGCTGGTGCACGAGCCGCGCATTCTGGTCATGGACGAGCCGGCCGCCGGCCTCGATCCGCGCGCCCGCGTCGAGCTGCGCGAGTTGCTGCGCGTGCTGGCCGAGCAGGGACGTTCGATCCTGATCAGCTCGCACATCCTCAGCGAACTGTCCGAGATCTGTCACGGCGCGGTGATCCTGGAGCGCGGCACCATCGTGCGGGCTGGATCGATCCAGGGATTGACGCAGGCAGGTCTGCCGCATCGCGAAGTGCACATCCGCGTGCTCGACGATGCCGAGCAGCTGCTCCACAAGCTACTCGCGGCGCCGGGCATCGAGACCGCGCGTCTCGACGGAGGTGGGCAGCAGGGAGCCGAGAGTGGCGGCAAGGTCGTCGCCCACGTGACCGGCAGTGAAGACGACTGCGTCGATCTGCTGGGTCGCCTGGTGGCCGAGGGACACCGGGTGATCGAGTTCCACCAGCGGCGCGCCGACCTGGAGGAGATCTTCATGAGCTTGACCCGCGGGGAGGTGCAATGAGCACGACCGCCGTATCGTCACCGAGGGGCACACCTGGGCCGGCACAGAGCGGTACCACGCTCGCCAGCCGCTTCGAGGCCTGGTTGGATAAGCTCGATGATCGCGTCAACCCGATCGTGGTCAAGGAGCTGCGGCAGGCGGTCCAGGGCCGGTTCCTGTCCAGCATGCTGCTCTTCTTCCTGCTGTTGCAGGTGCTGGTGGTGGGCATGTTCCTGCTTGCCGGGGCCGGCCAGAACGGCCAGGCGAGCGGCCAGGAGAGTTTTCTGACGCTGCAGGGCATCCTGCTCTTCATCGCCTTCTTCTTCCTGCCCATTTCGGTGGTGGTGCGACTGTTCCGCGAGCGGACGGACCAGAACCTGGACCTCATGTTCATCACCACCCTGTCTCCCGCCAGCATCATTCGCGGCAAGTTCTTCGCTGGCTTGGTCCTGGCGTTGCTGCTGTTCAGCGCCTGTATGCCGTTCTTGGTGCTCACCTATTTTCTGCGCGGCATCGACATACTGTCCATCCTGATCATCGTCGTTTCCAGCTTTGCCGGCGTGGCACTGGCTCTGCTGGCAGCGATTTTCGTCGGCTGTCTGGTGCGCCACCCGGTGCTGCGGGTGCTGGTCGGCATCGTCGGCCTGATCGACCTGTTCACCGCCTACACCTTCCTGCAGGCCGGCCTCGGGGTACTGCTCGCTTCCGGTCTGGGTAGCCGGGCTGACGATTGGAGCGTCTTGGGCTGGGCCACTGCCTGGTCGTTGATCGTGGCGCTGGCAGGCAGCGCTCTCTTTGTGCTCTCGGTAGCGCTGATCACGCCGGTGACGGCCAACCGCGCGCGACCGGTTCGCCGCTACTTCACGTTCGCCTGGGGGCTGTCGTTGGCGCTGGCAGTCAGCATGGTTCTCCTGCTCGGTGAGGAAGAGATCTTGATGGTGTGGCAGGCCTGCGCCGCTGTCTTCGTGGCGCTGGCGCTGGTCGTGGCGGTGTGTGCGCCCGATCTGCCGAGTCGGCGCGTGCTCAGCAGTCTTCCGGACCCGGACCAGCAGCGTTCCGCCTGGCGGCGGCGCTTCGAGTTCGTTCTCGCCAGCGGTGCGGCTGGAGGCCTGGTCTGGGGGGTGCTGCTCGGTGGTGCCACGATCGCCGCCGGTACCCTGGCGTCGGTCTTGCAGCTCGGCGGTGCGGGTGCCGTGCAGGAGCTCGCCGAAGCGACGGCGCGCACGGCCGGGTTCCTGGCCTACTCCCTGGCCTACGTGCTGCTGGCCCTGGCCCTGCAACGTCGATTTCTGCTGCGCCGCATCTCGCGCAAGCAGACCTGGTTGATCGTGCTGGTCCTGGTCTCGGCGAGTATGGTGTTGCCGCTGATCGTGGCGCTACTGATCAATCCCGGCGGCAACATCGAGTGGGCCTTGCTGCTCTCGCCGTTCGGCATCTTCGCCGAAAGTCTGCTGCTCGAGGCGCTGGTGATCGCCGGTGTCGGGGCGTTGCTGATGGTTCTTCTGCACGTGTCGTGGCTGTTGCAGCAATTCAAGGCTTTCCGGCCGCCGAAGTCCGCTCTCGCGCCGGGTCCCGTGTCGCTGCCCGACGACGCTGGAGACGGTTGAGGTGGCGGCGGACGCGGGCTTGGCGGCGGTCTCTGGCGCCGTGCCAGCGGCGCTGCGCGAGGGAGAGCGGCTAGCGCGCGGCTACCGGCTGGCCATTCCACCGGCGCGTGCCGGCGGCCGGCTGGGGGAGCACCTCGGTCGGCGTGCCGGCAGCTCGCTGGAATTCCAGGAGCACCGGGACTACCAGCCCGGCGACGATCTGCGCCACATCGACTGGAACGCCTTCGCACGTAGCGACCGCCTGACCGTCAAGCTCTACCGCGAGGAAGTGACGCCGCACCTGGACCTGATGCTCGACGCTTCACGCTCGATGGCGACGGAGGAAACGAAGCTGCGCGCGGCGGCCGGGCTGACGGCGCTGTTTGCCGGTGCCGCGGCGGTCAGTGGCTTCACGCGTACCGTCTGGCAGGCGGGGCAGCGCTGCACGCGCGTGCCCGGCGGTAACGGCCCGGTGGCCGGCTGGCACGTCGGCGCCGACGACGCTGGGCGTGGCGGGCTGAGCTTCGACGAGACGAGCCCTGGCCACGGCCTCGCCGCTACACCGCCGGCCTGGCGTCCGCGCGGCCTGCGCCTGCTGGTCAGTGACTTGTTGTGGCCCGAGGAGCCGGCGGCGGCGCTGCAGGCCTTGCTGCGTTTCGACGCCGCGGCGGTGATCGTGGTGCAGGTGTTGAGTCGCGCCGAGGTCGAGCCGCGGCTGGAAGGTAATCTGCAGCTCGAGGACGCCGAGACTGGCGAGCAGCGGGAGCTCTTCCTCGACGCCGAAGCCCTGTCCCGCTACCGCCGCGCCCTGGCCGCGCACCAGGAGCGCTGGCGCCGCGCTTGCCGGGATGCCGGCGCTTCCTTCGTCAGCTTGACGGCCGAGCAGATGCTCGGACTGGAACCGTCGGTCGGTGGGCGCACGGGCGTCTGGGCGTTGCAGCCCTTGATCGCGGCGGAGGTGCTGTCACCGTCATGAACCTGGGTATCTATGGCGTGCTGGCGTTTCCGTGGGGATTGGCCTTTCCGTGGGGATTGGCGTTCCCGTGGGGATTGGCCGGCCTCGCCGCGTTGCCGATCCTGGTCGGCATCTACCTGCTGCGTCGACGCTACCGCCGGCAGCTGGTGTCCAGCCTGCTGCTGTGGCGTGACCAGCCCGATCAGCGCGAGGGCGGCCGGCGCGTCGATCGCCTGCGCATGCCGCCTTCGCTGTGGTTGGAGCTGCTGATCCTGGCGCTGCTCGCCGTCGCCGCCGCGGCCCCGCTGCTGCGCACCGGCGAGGCCGAGATCCCGCTCGCCGTCGTGCTGGACGATTCCTTCTCGATGCGCGCGGGAGAGTCCGGCGATCGCGTGCCAGGCGAGGTCGCGGCTCCGGGCACCCTCGCCGCCACCTCGCCGAGGCAGCGTGCCATCGCCGCCGTGGTCGATCTGCTGGCCACCGGCGGCTACCAGCCGGTGTACCTCGTGCTGGCCGGTGAAGTACCTCAATCGTTGGGTACGCTTCCGCTGAGGGGCCCCCTTCCGGGAACCGGATCGTCCGACGCACCGCCGGGGCAGCTCGAACACCCCGACGGTAGTCTCGACGTCGAGGCTGTGCGCCGCTATCTAGACGAGCGCTGGCAGGCTGGTTCCGCGACGACCCACCTGGCTTCGGCCGTAGCTCTCGCGCACGATCTGGTCAACGACCTGGCGGGGCGTCAGGGCCACGTTCTGGTGCTCACAGACCACGCCCCCGCCGAGCCCCCGTCGCAGCAGCGCTGGTGGTCCTTCGGCCGTTCGTCCGCCAACCTGGCCTTGACGCAGGCCGTGCGCTCGCACTCGAACTCGACAGCAGCCTCTCCCGGGAACAGTGCCGAGGACTCTTGCCTGGTCGAGATGACCTACTTCGCCACCGCGACGGCTTCGGCACAGATCGTTGACGCCGTGCTCGATGTCGATGCCGAAGGACGTCCGCGCCGCCAGCTCGAAGCCCAGCTGGAAGCGGGCGTGCCGCGGCTGCTGCGGCTGCCGGTGCCGTCCGGGCTGCCGGTACGTTTACACCTGCACGCCGCCGCGGACTCCGACGACACCCTCGACGCGCTGCAGCCCGACAGCCGGGCCGACCTGCTGCCTGAGCCCTTCCGTGGTGTGCGCGTCCAGCTGGACATCGCCGACGATCGCTCGCGCCAGCTCTTCGAGCGTGCACTGAACGCCTCCGGCCGCGCCCTCTTGAACACGCCCCTGGAGGGGCAGGACGCAAGCGGCGAGCGCACGGCCGAGCCGCGGCTGCGCATCACGGACCGCGACACCTCGGCCACGGCTGCAGATGTCGCCGCAGAAACCAACTCGGGCGACGTCTGGACCCTGCGTCTGCGGCGCGATGCCGATGCCGTGTCCTACCTGGGGCCCTTCGTGCTCGACCGCGGTCATCCCCTCACCGACGGGCTCGCCCTCGGCGGCGTCATCTGGGGCGCCGGCCGAGCCGCCAGCCGGGCAGAGGGCGACGGCGTCCTGCCTGGACGTGCCCTGATCAGCGCCGGAGACGTGCCCCTGTTCTCGGACTTCGAGACCGCGAGCGGCGGTCATGAGCTGACCCTGCGTTTGCGAGCCGACCTGTCCAACCTCGACCGCGCGCCCGACTGGCCGGTGCTGGTGTGGAACCTGCTGGCCTGGCGTGCCGGTGAGGCGGACGGGCTGGAGCGTGCAAACGTGCGTCTCGGCGACGCCGCCCGTCTACGTCTGCCCCTGTGGCTCGACGGCGCCGTCCGGGTCGTCTCGCCCGACGGCCGGGTACGTGATGTGCCAGTACCCAGCGGACGGGTGCTACGTCTGCCCGCAGACCGCCCCGGCGTCCATCAGGTCCAGGCCGGGAGCCTGCAGACCCGCTTCGCCGTCAACGCCCTGGCCGCCGAGGAGTCGGACTTGCGCCAGGCCGCCACCGGCCGTTGGGGCAGCTGGTCCACCAGCGCCGATCGAGCCTGGGGCGCTGGGGCGGACAGCGGTGACTGGCGCTACCGCTCCTATGCCTGGTTGCTGCTGCTGACGGCGCTCGTTCTGCTGCTGGTGCACGCGGTGCTGTTCCTGCTGCCGCGTCCGTCGCGGGCGCACGCAGATCGTCGCGGTGGCGAGAGGGTACGCGTATGAGCGGGGCAAGGGACGGCTGGGGCGCCTGGTTCGCTGACTTCGTCGGTAACTGGCTCAGTGGTTGGCCGGTCGGTGTGCTCGAGCCCGTCTGGTTGCTGCTCGTCGTGCCGCTGGCTTGGGCCTGGTGGCGTTGGCGTCCGCCCGGTCGCACGCTGGCCATCCTGCGCGCGCTGCTGCTCGCCGTCCTGGTGCTGGCGTTGTGCCGGCCCGCGCTGCGCCTGCCGAGCCGGACGGGCAACCTGATCGTGGTCGTCGACCGCAGTGCCTCGCTGCCGGAGGACGCCCCGGCCAGCGCCGTCGAGGTTCTCAACCTCTTACAGACGGCCCGTCCGGAGAGTGCCCCGGATCGAGAGCAGGACCGCCTGGGTGTCGTCGCCTTTGGCGAGCGAGCCGCGGTCGAACAGACGCCACAGAGGGGGCGCTTCGGTAGTTTTGTGCACGATGTCGGGAGCGACGCTTCCGAACTCGGCCAGGCGCTCGACGCCGCCATCGCCCTGCTGCCGCCGGAGACGCCCGGCCGCGTGCTCGTGCTCTCCGACGGTCTGTGGACCGGCGTCGACCCTGCTGCCGCGGCTGGCCGGGCGACGTTGCGCGGCATTCCGATCGACTTTCGCCTGCTCGAACGCTCGGGTGCCGGTGACCTGGCGGTCGAGGATGTCGAGCTGCCGCGTGAGGTCAGCCCCGGCGAGGGCTACCTGATCACCGCCTGGGTGCGCTCGCCGGTGTCGCAAGAGATCGACGTCGAGCTACGCCGCGGCGACCAGGTCCTCGCCGCCGGCCGCCGCGCCGTTCCCGCCGGCCGCAGCCGCCTCACCTTCCGCGATCTGGCCGGCGCGCCCGGCACCTACGGCTACCAGCTGAGCGTGCGACCCGCGCCGGATGCCGACGCCACAGCCACGGACGCTGCCGCTCCTGACGCCCGTCCGGATCGGCGTCCCGATCCCCGGCCCGAGAACGATATCGCCCGCCTGCTGCTGTCCGTGCGCGGTCCACGCCCCGTGCTGGTGGCCAGCGACAAGACCGCCTTCGCCGAGCTGCTGCGCGCCGGTGGCCTCCACGTCGAACGGCGATCGCCGACGCGGCTCGACTGGAGCCTCGCCGAGCTGTCGCGCTACTCGGCCGTGGTGCTCGAAGACGTGCCGGCGCACTTCCTGGGGACCGGCGGCATGGAGACCCTGGCCGTCTGGGTGCGCGACGGTGCCGGCGGGCTGATGACCACCGGCGGCCCGAACGCCTACGGCCCCGGCGGCTACTACCGCTCGCCACTGGAGGCGGTGCTGCCGGTATCGATGGAACTGCGGCAGGAACACCGCCGGCTGAGCCTCGCCGTCGCCGTCGCGCTCGACCGCTCGGGCAGCATGGCGGCGCTCGTCCCAGATGGTCGCACCAAGATGGACCTGGCCAATCTCGCCACCGTCCAGGTGCTGGATCTGCTCACCCCCATGGACCAGATGGCGGTCATCGCGGTCGACAGTCAGCCCCACGTCATCGCGCCGCTCGACGACGTCGAGGTCTTGCGCGCCGCGCGCGGTGCCATCCTCCAGATTGAGTCCATGGGTGGCGGTATCTTCGTCTACGAAGCCCTCCTCGCCGCCGTCGACCAACTCGCCACCTCGCAGGCAGGCGCCCGTCACATCGTCCTCTTCGCTGACGCCGCCGACGCCGAGGAACCGGGCAACTACAAGGCGCTGCTAGATCGCTGCCGCGAGTCCGGCATCACCGCCAGCGTCATCGGCCTGGGTACACCGCAAGACGCCGATGCCCCGTTGCTCGAAGACATCGCACGCCGCGGCGGCGGTCGTGCCTACATCACCGAGAGCCCCTACGACCTGCCGCGCCTGTTCGCGCAAGACACCTTCATCGTTGCCCGCTCCTCCTTCGTCGAAGAGACCACCGCCGTCCGCGCCACCGCCGCCCTCAGCGGCCTCACCGGCCGCGCGCAGCTGCCGGATGTTCCCAGCGTTGGCGGCTACAACCTCACCTACCTACGCCCCGAAGCCAGCCTCGCCGCCGTCAGTCAGGACGACTACGAAGCCCCGATGGTCGCTTCCTGGCAGGTCGGCCTCGGTCGCGCGCTGGCTCTAACGACGCAGGTCGACGGCCCCCACACTGGCGACTGGGCTACCTGGACCGAAGCCGGTGACTTCCTCACCAGCCTGGCCCGCTGGACCGCCGGTGAGAGCGGCGACCTACCGCTCCTCGTGCGCCAGCGCCTGGACCGTGGCTTGCTACGCGTCGAACTGCACCTAGACCCCGACCGTCGCGGCGATCCCTTCCGCGAACTACCCCAGCTCACCGTCCTACGCGGCCGTCCCGGAGCGGCACCCGAGACCCGCGTCTTGACCCCCAAGTGGGTCACCCCCGATCAGCTGGAAGTCCAGGTCCCCCTGCACGGCGACGACGTCGTCCTGACCACGTTGGATCTCCCCGGCGCCGGCCAACGCACCCTCCCCGCCGTCCGCCTGCCCTACAGCCCCGAACACCGTCCAGCTCCCGCCGGCAGCGGCCTGGCCGCCCTGGAACGCCTGGCTCGCGCCACCGGCGGTCGTCAGCGCGTCGATCTGAAAGAGATCTGGAACGAGTTCCCGCGTCAGCCCAAGTGGATCGAAGCCGGTCCGTGGCCGGTTCTGCTGGCGATCGTGTTGCTGTTACTTGAAGTTCTGGAGCGACGGACCGGCCTGGTGACGGCAGCCGTGCGCAGGCTTCCAGCATGGCGCTGGCGTCGAGGTGAACGGCGAGCGCGTGTAGAGGCGGAGAAGCCGGCACCCAAGAGGCGTCCAAGGCCGAAGCGGCAACGTCGAGTCGAGAGCGTGAAAGCTGAAGCGGCGCCGGAGAGTCAGAGCAAGGGTGAAGAAGTGCCGGAGGTGGCGGTGGACGAGCGGGGGAGCGGAAAGTCAGAGGAGAAGGACGCCGGTGTCGTCAGTGCGCTGGGTAAAGCACGTCAACGGGCGCGTCAGAGGGTGGAGCGGTGAGGGAGAAGCGGGAAGTTCTTGGGAGTGTCGAGTCTGAGGTGGAGGTCGAGGTTCGAGAAGTTTGGATTCGGGAAGTGCGTCAGCGGGCTGCGGCTGTGGATTCTGGGGAGATGGAGGTCTTGTCTGCTTCTGAGGCGCGTCGGAGGATCTTCCGGCTGCCTGGGTGAATGGTATGAGTCTTCCTTGTCTCTCTTGCGATGGTCGAAAGAGTCGAGTGTGTTCAGGCCCTAGAATTTGTATCTCATTAGGAGTCGAGGGAGGCCAAGCTAGCTTTGGCTTGCTCGACGTTTGGGTGGCTACCGAGCTGTTCGAAGAGTTCCAGTGCCCGCTCCCAAAATTTGCGGGCGGCATCCAGATCGCCGCGATACTTTGAGACCGAACCAAGGTTGGCGCAATCTGTTGCCATGCCGTGGAGGCTCCCGAGTTGCTGATTGATTTGCAAAGCCTGCCGGTGCATCTGCTCGGCCAACATCAGATTGCCGCGCCGTCGATAGGTCAGGCCCAGGCCAGAGTAGTCTGTTGCCATGTCTTGGCGACGGCCGAGTTGTTTGTGAAGCTCCAGGGCTTGCTGCAGCATCTGCTCGGCTGCATCCAAGTCACCACGAGCAAGGCAGTTTAACCCCAAGCTACCGTAGCTGCTCGCCATATCTCGACAGCCTCCGACCTGCTTATGAATCTCCAGGGCCTGCAGGTGCATCTGCTCGGCCAGATCTAGATCACCACGAATTCGGTGAATCACACCCAGGTTGGTGTACTGGATCGCGATGCCCTCACGGTTCTTAAGCTGTTCGTGGATCTGGAGGGCCTGCTGGCATAGCTGCTCGGCCTCCTCAAGATCACCGCGAGTCCCGTGGATCAAACCCAGGTGGCCGTACTGGCTCGCTACGCCCTTGAGGTTCCCGAGCTGCTGGTTGACCTTCAGGGCCTTTTGGTGCACTTGTTCGGCCAAACCCAGATCGCCCCGGGTCCAGTAGATCAGACCCAGGTTGCCGAAGGCGGTGGCTTGAGCCTCTAGCTTCCCTTCCCCAGCGAACTCTAGCATCTCTTGGTATTGCTTTTCGGCTTGAGACAGATCTCCACGAGTGAAGCAGGTTGAACCTATTAGATTGACCACCACTAGTTCGACTTTGGAGCCTGCCTCTGCCCAGCCACGGGCACGCTGGAGCAGGGCCAGATTTTCTTCTAGGAAGCCGAGTTGTAGCAGTGCGGGAGCGCTGCGCCCTGCTACCACCTTCGCAAAGGCCGCCGGCCCATCCACTACCAGCACGTGCTCTGGAAGCCGCTGCGCAGCGAGGATATCTTTGGGTTCGGAGTTTTCCAGCCGCTGCCGCCAAGCGTCCCGCGCGCGTTCGTGGTACGCCTTCTGTTCCGCTGCGCTCAACTCGCTTCCGATGTGATCCGACAGCAGGGAATGGTAGATGCGCGCTCCGCTCGGCTCGACTCCCAGTAGGTTGCCGACGAAGGCATCTGCCCGCAGTAACTGCAAAGCCTCCGGTGTTATCTCAGCCACTGCGCAGGCGACCTCCGCCGGCACCGCGACCTCGAGAACGGTGTACGCCTTGAAGGCACGGACCCAGCCTTCCGACTGCTGCTGGCACACGCGCTTCCACTGCTCCGCCGCAACCCCCGCCGGATCCGAAGGCAGATCCGCAGGGGTGCTCTGCTTCTTCACCAGTAGATCCAGCGCAGCCGCAACCGCGTAGGGGTGGCCCTTGTACCGGCCCACCGCCGCGAGGGTCTCCTCCCTCGCGAAGGGCAATCCCTCCGTGCGATCCACCAGCACCTCCACCGCCCCGGCTTCCAGGTGCTCCAGCTCGTCTGCCGGCAGCCGCACCACGTTCTCCAGCTTCATGAATTTCCCATGCTGCGCCAGCTCATCGCCGGGACGCTGCGGGAAGATCAGCAGAATCCGCTCCGGCAAGTCGTGCACCAGCGCCGCCCAGGCCCCGGCGCTGCCGGGCTGCATGTACTCGTCCGGATCGATCACGAACAGCAAGCGCTGATTCGCCTTCAGCTTCGCGGACACCTGCTGCAGCGCCGCCAGCAGCCGCTCGCGCACCGGGCGGCCGGGTTGCTGCTTGAGGGCCTGGAACAGGCCGAGTATTTCTTTCCCCTTGGGCAATACCTTCAGCAGCGCCGCCCACTGGCTCTGGCGCTTCGGGGAGGTGGAGAACGAGCCTTCCACCTCGGCACCGGCGAAGGCTTCTTCCAGCATCCGCTCCATGATGGCGTCGGCGGTGTCTTGCTGGATGATGCTGTAGCGTAGGCAGAAGCACTGGTTGAAGTGGGCTTCGGCGCGGAAGACGAGTTCATTGGCCAGGGTGGTCTTGCCCATGCCCTGCTGGCCGACGATGACCACGGCGCAGCCGGTGTCGTCGGTGAGGAGGTGGTGGAAAGCGGCGAGTTCCTGCTGGCGGCCGACGAAGGGGGTGGATTTGGAGGTCATTGATGGGGAAGTTTAGCAGGGGGTGGAGCGGGCCAGATGGCGGGAACTCACCCATTAACTATGGATGGCCCAAGGTCTGCTTAGTTCGTGCGTTTCCTAGGTGAAGGAAGACTCCGCCGATCAATCCAGAGAAAGGCAAAGAATGCCAAAGATCTTGACGCTCTTCGTCGTTCCGCTCGGCCTTCTAGCTGTACTCGTCCCTGCAGACAGCGTGCAAGCTCAGGAGTCACGAGGACAACTGAGCGCTTGGGAGGTACTTGTGCAGAGCCAACGGGAGATCCCGTCTGAGGCCACGGCCTTGGAACAAGAGGTCCTGGGCTTGATGACGCCAGAACAGGCTAGCCGGTTCGCCCAGGGTGCTAGTCGAGGAGGTAGCGGAAGCGGGGCGAATCCTGGAAGTCCTGGTCCAGACCTGGTCCCCGAGCCGGGAAAGGTGCGGTAAGGCTGCTCGCTAGACTGGCTTCAGTAGACTAAAGGTTGCCGGCGAGGAATTCCGAAGGTGACAACGCAGCCACAGGACTCTTTCCGAAGTCTGCACTGTTCCGGCTAATGACAGCCTGGCAGCCGGCTTCCTCAGCTGAAACTGAGACAACAGCATCTTCGAAGTCGTCAAATCCCAAGTCCAATGCGCGCTCGAAGACAGGCGCCCCGGCAGGAGCAATCGTGAACAGTTCGAGCAGCCAGCGCAGCGCTGTCTCGGGTGGCAAGACCGAGTCGTATCGTTTCGTCAGGTAGTAGATGGTGGTGATGCCGTGAGTCGGGAGGTAGCCGGTGAGCTTTCCCTGCGCAACCAGATCCAGAATCAGGGCAGAATCTCGGAAGTGCAGTTCGCGTTTGAGTAGAACGTCGAGAACGACGTTCAAGTCGAGCATCACCTTCAACTGTGCTTCTCCAGCACGGCTTGTAGATACGCTTCCTTCGGTTCGAGATCCGAGGGTAGGATGCCGGTCAGGCGTTGTACGGCGGGGTGGAGGTCAGCGACTTCGGCAGGTCCCAGCTGTTGCAGGTACCGCGCGACAAGCTCATCTACCGTGGTTTCGTGTTGCTTTGCGAAGCGTACAGCAGATTGAATCTGCTCTTCTGGGACTTCTAGGACTAGTTTGCTCATCAGGTTCCTCCAGCGCGAGTTTACCAGAGGCCGCCTCAACTACTGGCCCGCGCCGCTTCCAGCTTCGCCAACCGCTCCCGCGCCTTGACGACCGCCTGATCGTCTTTCCCCCGCCCCTGACGCGCGTTCTCGAGCGCGTCCAACAGCACCTTCTCGGCCCGCGCGAACTCCCCTCGCTGGATCAGCGCTTCGCCCAGCAGTCCCATCGATGCCACCACGTGCGAAGAATTCGGTGGAATCTGGTTGCGGGCGAAGGTAGCTAGCGCTTGCTCGAGTTGATCTTGCGCTTCGGCGGCCTTGCCCTGCTCCAACAAGGCGTGTGCCAGGTTCTTGCGCACGACGCCCAGGTTTGCGTGATCCTCGGGTAACGTTTGCGTGAAAGCCTCCAGAGCTTGGCGGAAATTGGACTCTGCACCGGCAGCGTCGCCCAGGAAATTCAGGGTGACGGCCAGGTTGTGGCTGACCGTCGCGACACGGGTGTTGTTGGGGCCTAGTAAGTCCCGCAGGATGACCAGTGCCTGCTCGTAACCCTCTTGAGCTGCTTCCAAGTCGCCGCTCTGCCGATGGACGAAAGCCAGATTGCTGAGCACGGTGGCTACCTGGAGGTGCTGCTCGCCGAAGGAGGCGCGATAGACACGGAGGGCCTCGGTGAACTGGGCTTCGGCACCTTCTAGATCGTCTTGGGCCTGTAGTGCCTGTGCCAGCGTGTTGCGGGCGGCGGCGACGCGCACGTAGTCGTCGCCCAAGAGATCGCTCCACATTTCCAGCGCTTGTCTGGCCAGGTCTTCGGCGTCTTCGAGTTCACCTTGCTGGTGGCGCACCATGGCCAGGAGGTTCAGCGAGTCGGCGACGTTGGGGTGCTGCTCGCCGAATAGCTCTCGCCGGTTGTTCAGGGCTTGTCGGGCGAGTTCCTCGGCCTCCTGAGAAGCGCCTTGGGCGTAGGCGAGGGCAGCCAAATTGTGGCGTACGGTGGCCAGATCCGGGTGTTCGGTCTCATAGACGTCGGCTTGAATGTCCAGGGCCTCGGTGAATACCTCCCTTGCCTGCTCCAGGTTCCCTTGCTCATCATGGAGCAAGCCCAGGTCGTTGAGCACGACGGCGACCTTGGGATGCCGGTCACCGAAGAGGTTTCGATAGAGATCCAGGCTTTGTGCGTAGGCATCCGAGGCTTCGTCGTGCTTGCCCTGGGCACGCAGCAGGCCACCTAGCTCGGCATAGCCTCCGGCAATCAGATGGTGGCGTTCACCGAGCACCTCGCCGGCCAGTTGCAGGCTCTGGTACCAGTACTCTTCGGCCATCGCGAACTTGCCCAGCCGGTGATGGGCTCGGGCCAGGCGCGAGAGGGCACGCACGCCTGTCTCAGTGTCGATCTTGCCGGTGTTGCGCAGCATGACCCAGGCAGCGCGGAAGTTCTCGAGAGCCTTGGCATACTCGCCGTCCAGAATTGCGTGGTCTCCAAGATCCAGCAGACTCTGCGCGATCTCGGGATGCGAAGCCCCATGCAACTGGCGGCGTACCACCAGCGCTTCTCGGATCAGTGGCTCGGCTTCGGCGAGCAGGCCCAGTCGCAGGTAGACGCGGCCCATGGTCGCGAGTAGCCGGGCTTGCAGCCGGGGTTGATCTCCCAGCCGGCTGCGGATGTCCAGAGCACCGCGGTCGAGCAGCTCGCGAGCGGTCACGCGCTCGCCAAAGGTGCGGTCCGGGTCCGAAGTTTCGAACAGGCCCTCGAGAAAGTGGGTGACTTCTTCGCCGTGCTCTTGCTCCTGCAGGATCGTCGCACGCTGGACCAGCAAGGCGATAGTGAAGGCGGAGAAGGCAAGAAACGCCGCGACTGCCAGCGCCACCGGCCAACGATGTCGTCGGACGAACTTGCCGGAGCGGTACCAAAAGGTCTGGTGACGGGCGTTGACCGGGCGACCCAGCAGATAGCGATGAACGTCGGCGGAAAGCTCCTGGGCCGAGAGGTAGCGGTCGCGCGGATCCTTGCGCAGTGCCTTGGCGACGATGTCGTCCAGGTCCTTGCGCAGGTAGCGCTCCAGCTGGAGCACGTCGAGGCCCCGCTGTGCGGCGACGCCGCGAGCCCACTCTGCGGAGTGTGAACTCTCGCGTGCTCGCCTCAAGGCGCGTGAAGGAACCTCGGGAGTCTCGAAGCAGACAGCCTGGATGAAGGCGTGAGGCGAGGTCTCCGAGAGCTGAAAGGGGCGTCGGCCGGCGAGCAGAAGATAGAGCAGGGTACCGAGTGCGTAGATGTCGCAGGCGGTTGTGATCGCCTGTCCTTGCATCTGTTCTGGGCTGGCGAATTCGGGGGTCATTGGCGCCATCGCGGTACCCGTGAGCATCTCCTTGTAGTCGCTGTCGAGTGAGCCCAGCAGCTTGGCGATGCCGAAGTCCAGCAGCTTGAGCTGGCCATCGGCCGTGACCAGAATGTTCGCTGGCTTCAGGTCGCGGTGGACGACCAGGTTCTGATGCGCGAAGTGGACGACGCTGCACACTTGGCGAAAGAGTTCCAGGCGCTGCCGTAGCGATAGGCGGCGTTGGTCACAGTAGCGGTCGATCGGTTCGCCCTCGACGTACTCGAGTACCAGGTACTGCTGGCGGTCATCGCTGAGCCCGCCGTCCAGCAGACGCGCGATCGACGGATGCTCGAGGTCCGCCAGGATCTGGCGCTCACGGCGGAAGCGCTGTTCGACTTCGGGTCGCGTCAGCTCCGGGTGTAGGATCTTGATCGCGACCTGGGTGCTGTAAGCACCGTCGACCCGTTCCGCGCGATACACGGTACCCATGCCGCCGCGTCCGAGCACCTCGCGCACCTCGTAAGGACCGATTCTGGAATCCGTGGCCGACTCGGTTGCCGAGAGGCTCAGCACGGGACCGTCCAGGAAAGTACTGGGGTCGGCGTGTTGTTCGAGGAGTTCGCGCACCTCCTCGAGGACAGCCTGATCCGCCTGGCTGGATGCAAGGAACGCGGCTTGGGCTTCCGGCTCGAGTTCCAGAGCTTGGTGGAAGAGGTGGCGGGCCTCCTGCCACTGTTCGGCGTCTAACTTGGGCATTCTCTTGCCATCCTGTGATCCGATCGGTACGCGTCTTGCGCCAACCCTATCGCACAGCTGGGAACTGTGGCTGAGTTCGCGTTCCAAGGTCGATGTGATGAGGAACCCAGCAGGGCACTCCGCGAGCGGTGTCCGGGTTCCGTCAGGTCTCGAAAGGAGCACCGATAGCATGTGCAGCGCTACTCTACGAAGTTCTTCTCCTCACCTCCGTTTGATTGTACGGACCCTCGCGGGTCTCTTCCTGGCTTCAATGACGTCCACTGCCTCAGCACAGATCACCAAGGTGGTCGGGTGGGGGCAGACCGAGGTGACGATCACGGCGGCTGAGTTGGGACTCGATCATTTGATGCCACTGGCCCAGACAGTCTCGGTCGCCAGTTCGCACGGCTCGTTGCAACTCGACGGCACGGATCTGGTCTACGCGCCGTCTTCCCGCTTCTGGCAGATTGGTTTCGACACATTCCAGGTGTCCGTGGGTGGCAAGGCGCCCAGGGATGTCTTCCTGATCGCCAACTTGCGCGAAGAGCCTCTGGCCGGGGATGCCTTCCAGGGTTGTGTCTTGGGCGGAGACTGGACCTGGACAGGGGATCTCAGCGAGCTTCAGCTGCAGTCCTCGAGCGTGACCAACGACTGTTTTCTGAGAGTCCAAGCCGGCGGCACGGGTATCGGGGTTCGCACGCGCCCGCAAGCCCTGACCGGACCGGGTGGTGGCAACACGTCCATCTCTCTGGATCCTGGAATCGGTGGTGGTACCGAACTCCCCTTCGGTCTACCCGACGGGATGGAGGTGCCTATTGTGGCTGGCGTGACGCAGGATGGCAGGGTGGTCTTCGAGTTGGTGCTGACCGGCTCACAGCTACTTGCCCGAGCCTACCGGGCTGATGGATCGGCTGTCACTTCGTCGCCTCTGGCGCTCAGTGATGAAGCTCAACACCTCGAGATGGACTGGTGGTTCGCCAGCGCATCGGGAGCCCGTGACGGCGGTGTGATGCTGTCGCGCAACGGTGTCTTCGAGACAGCCGTGACCGGTGTCGACAACTTCGGCCTGCTGGGGTTGCCATGGTCCTGGGAATTTGGGCTGCTGGGGCCGACCAACGGAGGCCAAGGAGTCTTGGCCTTGCTCGATCCCGAGGTTTGGGTCAGTCCACGGCAACCGATGTTCGAACCCATCTTTGCCGACAGCGCGGCGGGTTTCTCGCTGAGTCGCTGGAGCGATCTGATCAACCCGGACAAGATCATGGTTTCGACCAAGAATTCCACGCAAAACCCTCAGTTCCTGCTCGGTGTTTCCAATGCGCGGCAGGTTGCACTGGTCGACGATTCACCGGTGGCCGAACGTCACTTCCGTGCCCGCTTCTCGCTCGGTGTGGATCAAATGGCGCCGGGTACGGGCGTCATGACGATCTTCGCGGCTCTAGGACAATCCAGGGAGAAGCCCGTGTTCAGTGTCCAGTTGCGATTCAACCAGAACCTGGGGGCCTACCAAGTGCGCACTCGGACACGTCACGGAGCTGGCGAGGTCGTCTCGCCCTGGGCTAGCGCTCCGCCGGCCGTGGCTACCCTCGAGGTGTCCGTGCAGTGGTGGGCGGAGACACAGGCTGCGGCAGCTGATGGCGGTCTGCGCCTCGAGGTGGGAGGGGCCGAGCTCGTGGAGTTGGGGCAGCTCACGAGCACAACCCTCCGGGTCGAGGAGGCTTGGATCGGCGCTGTGCTGATACCCAAGGGTTGGCAGGGTGAGCTGCTCTTCGACGATCTGTGCGCCTGGCGCTAGCCCTATGGATGAGTACGTCCATGTTGACTGATCTTCCACGCGACGAGGACGTTACCGGGCTCCTGCAGCTATGGAGCCGTGACGGTGACCGGCGGGCACTCGATCTCCTCATGCCACTGGTTTCGCAGGAGTTGCAACGGATGGCCCTGGGGTTCTTCCGCCACGAGCGACCCGATCACACGCTGCAGCCCACAGCGCTGGTCAACGAGGTGTACCTACGCCTCGTGGACCGGCGCAGGGCGACTTGGCAGGATCGGGTTCACTTTCTGAGCTTTGCCGCCCGTACGATGAGGCGCGTGCTGGTCGACCACTCGCGCAAGCACAAGGCGCTCAAGCGCGGGGCAGGAGCACAGCAGGTGGCTCTGCCGGAAGGGGCCGTCGTCACCTGGCAGCGCGAAATCGACTACCTGGCTCTGGACGAGGCCTTGACGTCCCTGGCGCAGCTCGATGCTCGTCAAGCCAGGATCGTCGAGTTGCACTACTTTGCGGGTCTCACCATCGAGGAGCTTGCGACTGTGATCGAAATCGGTACCGCAACGGTGAAGCGCGATCTAGCGATGGGCCGTGCTTGGTTGCGACGCGCACTCGAGCCGATACCGGACTCCGCCGGCTAGACCTCTGCGCTGCGCCCCGCAGCTGGCGGCTCTTTCTTCCGCTACCGTGATCCGGTTTTCATGCGTCTTGCGCCAACCTCAACGCAGCGCCTTGAACTCGTAGAATCAAACAAGGTAGTTGCCATTGACATCCAGTCCCTGGGGGAGATGGCTTTCTCGGGGCTCACTTCATCTCGAAAGGAGAGCCTGAATCATGCGCAGTACCCTGTTCTTCGAATCGCCCCCTCGTACCTCGGGCCTCGGACCATGGCTGATTGGGATGTGTCTCATTCTGCTACTGACTCCCATGACGATGGCTCAGACGGTCCAAGTCGTGCCCTGGGCGCAGCCGCTGATACTCATCTCGCTGAATCAGGAGAAGCTGGAGGCTGGAGTCGAAGCTGCCGCCTACCCCTTGACCTGGACCGATCCTCGGAGAGGTCAGTTGAAGCAAAGCGGGGGCGGTCTGGTCTACATGCCGGATGAGGAGTTCTGGGAGGTGGGCTTTGACAGCTTTCACCTTCGCGAGTCCAGTACTTCCAAGCAGTACGAGACCGTCTTCCTGATCGCTGGTCTGCGAGAAGAGCCACAGGCCCTAGGCGCCTTGGAGGGCTGTGTGCTGCACCCGGATTGGTTCTTGCTGGGTGATGCGCAGGTGGTGCAGAGGCCCGTTGCCAAGAGTTCCACATGCCTGTTCGAAATGACGCTTGGTGCCGATGTGCCGACGACGCTGGTCGGTCCCAAGGCCCAGACCGGGCCGGGCGGCGGCAACACATCGATCTCACTGGATCCGGGGACTCATCGGTCGCCTGGCTCCTTCGAGCTCTTACCGGGGATGGAGACTCCCGTGGTGGCTGCGATTACGTCCCAGGGAGAAACCGTCTTCGAGCTGGTCCTGCGGGAGGGACTGGAGTTGTTCGTACGCGCGTACCACAGTGACGGCACCGTCGTAATGTCGAAGCCAGTGCAGACAGCTCAGGTCCGTCAGGATCTCGAGCTGGAGTGGTGGTTCGCGAGCACTGAAGGAGCGAGCGATGGTGGTCTGCTCCTGGTGCGCGACGGTGTGCTGGAGACCGCAGTCATCGGAATCGACAACTTCGGTTTGCTGGGTCGCGCCTGGAACTGGCACTTTGGCTTGCTGGCTCCGACCGTGGGAGCGAGCGGTACGCTCGCCTTGGAGCAACCGGAGGTCTGGACCAGTCCCCGTCAGCCGGTCTATCAGCCGCTGTTCGCCAACGGCACCGACAACGTCTACAGCGCTCAGTCCGCGGCGCTGCGCGATGCCTCGCCCAGTGCGGAGCGTCACTACCGGGCCAGGTTCTTCGTTGGCTTCGAGGGTGTGCGAAGTGAAGCGGGAGGCGCCTGGACCCTGTTCCGAGCCGACGACCCGGGTCGCGGCCTGGTGCCGTTCGATGTGCAGGTTCGCAGCAGTCTGTTTCGAGGCCTCGAGGTTCGTGCCCGCGCTTGGAATGGCTCGATGATGGTCGAAACGCCGTGGGAGCCCCTGCCCGAGGGGCGGTCGAGTCACGACGTTGCCGTTCAATGGTGGGCGCAGTCGGACGCTCAGACGCCCAACGGCGGTCTGCGGTTGTGGGTCGAAGGCGCCCTGACCGGAGGCGTGTCGGGGCTGGCCAATGCCTCAGTGCGGGTCGAGGAGACCTATCTCGGTGTCTTGTCGGCCCCCCTGGGCGGTGGAGGAGAGCTGGTCATTCACGACTTCTTCGCTTGGCGCTAGCGGTTTCGAATAGCATGGTGACCATGGGAGAACGCTCGCAAGGGCACGACATCACAGCGCTGCTGCAGCAGTGGAGCCGTGGCGGAAACCGGGAGTCACTCGACCTCTTGATACCTCTCGTCTCTCGGGAGCTGCACCGCATTGCCCGCGGCTTCCTGGGTAACGAACGCGCGGACCACACGCTGCAGCCGACAGCGTTGGTCAACGAGGTCTACATGCGCCTGGTCGACCGACGCAAGGCGACGTGGCAGGATCGCGTCCATTTCCTGAGCTTCGCGGCGCGCACCATGCGCCGGATTCTGGTCGATCACTCGCGCAAGCAGAAAGCGCAGAAGCGAGGGGCAGGTGCCCAGCAAGTGACCCTGGATGAGTCCTCGGCTTTCGAACTGCAGCGAGGGGTCGACTACCTGGCCCTGGATGAAGCGTTGTCGGGCCTGGCGGAGATCGACTCTCGCCAGGCCCGCATCATCGAGCTGCGGTACTTCGCGGGTCTGACCATCGAGGAGATCGCGGCCGTGGTCGAGGTCGGCACCGCGACCGTCAAGCGGGACTTGGCCATGGCCCGGGCCTGGTTGCGGCGCGAGCTGGAGCCCGATCCCACGGCCGCTTCCAGCTAAAGTCGTCTTCGGTTGAGCCGTTTTTTTCGGCGTTTGCGCCAACCTGGGCAGACGTACGTTTCACAGACTTGCGTACGTTCACAGACCCGTAGAGACAGCGGTGGCATGCACGACCGCCGCGATCTCTCCTTTCGTGGCGCTGGCCCAGTACCCAACGGGCCGCGCCCTTTTTTTGTTCGGCCTGTCGTTGCGCAACTCAGCGCGCGAGTAACTACGTGGAGCGAGTGGCGCGGCTACCGTGATCCCGTTTTCCCGCACCCTGCGCCAACCCTGCCAGAAGTCGACCGCCTCCGGTCATGGATGAAACATGCAGGGAGCTCTACCATGAGATGTCTTCGAGACCTGACGACCTGTCCTCTACTCACCAATCTACGATCGGCCACGATGAGGTGCTTGCTGATTCTGGGGCTGCTCTTGCTGCCCTTGACGGCCACTGCTCAGAAGGAAACCGATCCCGGCAATGACGCTACCGTGGTCAGCCACACCTTGCCGACCCTGATGGAGTGTGGCTCCAAGCAGGTCGTTTCGGTGACGGTACAGAACACCGGTAAGTCCACCTGGAGTGGCAAGGCGGCCTACGGTCTCATGGGCGTGAACAATACGGCGTTCGAGGCTGAAGGCACGGCGCAAGGTGCGCAGCTGCCGGCCGACGTCGATGTCGCGCCCGGGCAGAGCTACACCTTCGAGCTCGACTTCGTCGTGCCTTCGGCGCCCGGCAACCACACTTCGCAATGGCAGATGACCCAGGGGGGGACAAGCCAGTTCGGCGGCATCGCGTCGGAGACGACCAAGGTTGCCTGCCAGATCTCCGAGACCGATGCCGCTGAGGTGGTGAGCCATACGATTCCAGCCTTCATGGAGTGCGGCACCACCCAGGACGTCTCGATCACCTTCCAGAACACCGGTACGTCGACGTGGCGTCCGGAGCACCTGTATGTGCTGCGCTCGCCCGGCAATCAAGATCCGATGTCGAGCAAGACGGAGTGGTCGCTGCCCGCCGGGACCGCCGTGTCACCTGGGCAGAGCTACACCTTCCAGCTGCCACTGACCGCGCCGGCGGTGGCTGGCAGCTACAGCACGGACTGGAAGATGTTGCACAAGCGGCTGCGCTGGTTCGGGGAAACCGCGCTCAGCACGGTGAACGTGTTGTGTGTCGGTGGTGAGGTGCCGGACGCGGCGGTGGTCGTCGTCGATCCGCCCAACAACTACGGCACCTGGGTCAAGGAGGAATGCGGCACCGAAACGTCGATCTTCGTGACCCTGCAGAATACGGGCAAGGCCCTATGGGGCGCCGACACCTTCCTGGCCGCCACCGGCGGCTCGGATCCCTACCGCACCGACGCCGATCCGCGCGTGCCGTTGCCGCACAGCGTGTTCCCGGGCGAAACCGTGACCGTCGAGGTACCGCTCAGCATGCCGCCGGACGTCCAGGTCGCGCAGACCAGCGAGTGGCAGCTGGTGCGAGGCGCCAGCGAGTGGTTCGGTGAGATCGCCACCAAGCAGCTACTCGTGCGCTGCCAGCTCAACGAGAGCGACGATGCGCGCGTGGTATCGCATACCTTCCCCGACCTGATGGAGTGCGGCAGCACGCAGCGGATCAGCGTGACCATGGAGAACACCGGTACCAGCCGCTGGCGCAAGGATCTGAAGATGCGCTTGGGGGACCCGGGCAACAAGGATCCCTTCAAGGTGACGCATCGGGTCGACCTTCCCGCCGGTCTCGAGATTGGACCGGGCGGCGCGCACACCTTCGAGTTCGACATCAAGGCACCCGATGCAGCGGGCACCTACACCACCGATTGGCGCATGGTCCACGAGTGGGTGCGCTGGTTTGGTGAGACCGCGGCCAAGCAGATCGACGTGACGTGCAGCGACTACGGCGTCGAGTTCCTGCAACCACGCGCGCAAGTGCTCGCGGACGGCGGGAAATTCGACTGGGGCGTTCTGCACGAGGGCGAGGCACCCCGGCCCTTCACCTTCCGCGTCGCCGCGCCCGACAACTTCAAGGGCGAGCTCTACAACCTGCGTGTGGTCAGCGAGGAAGGGCCGGTGGCGGTCTACTTCGGCCAGCTGAGCAGCGGCAGTGGCAGCCTGCAGACCGGCGCCGAGGTGCCGGCTGAGCAGGGTCTGGATATCGGCGGCACGCTAGCGGTGAAGCCGGAGATCAAGGAGCTCAAGGCCGGCGAGCAAGTGGCCTTCCGGGCGGTGATCGCCTTTGATCACAGCCTCGGAGAGTCCTTCGAGTTCGAGATCGTTGGCCTGGCGCAGAAGGCCAGCTGCAACGGCACGGACAGCTGGAGCTTCGTGTTCGAGGACTATCCGGGACCGTTCAACGAGGTGATTCCCGAGGAGCAGTTGCCGCGGCAGCTCGCCTACCGCGGTCGCATCACCAACAACGACGGCGCCCAGTGCCTGGAGATTCCGGAGAGCGGCATCAATGTCACCGTGGTCCAGCGACCCTTCGGCGTCAATACCGACCTGGAGGTGTTCGGCGGTCCGACCATCGTGCTGCAGCCGGGTGAGAGCTATGTCTTCCGGGTCCTGATCAACGCCACCGTGTCCGCCGAGAGTGGTGAGTACTCGGCCAACATCGGCGTCAGTCCATCGGGCACCTCGGTGGTCGACACACTCAACATCTCGGGTACCTTCGAGATCCAGGGGCCGGACCTGTCACTCGACAACGTCAGTGTTCGTTTGCTGTCCTCCGGTATCTCGGTAGGGCATTTCGGTATCTTCACGATCGATCCCGTAGACGCCTCGACCAACATCGATTTCGAGGTGCGCAACGACAATCCGGACGACATGCACGTCGAGGCCATGTCGGCCAGCATCTCCGGCCCAGCCGCCAGTGGTTTGAGCTACAACCCGACGCCAGTCTCGGCGGTGGTCCCGGCAGGGTTCCCGTCGGTGTTCGGCGGCCAGCTCCAGGTACTGAGTAGCGCGGTGCCCGGCGATTTCACGATTCACGTCAACTTCCGCGTCACCGATGGTGACTTTACACCGGAGTTCGACGAGCTCTTCTCCTTCGACATCCAGGGCACCTTGACTGCCTGCGGTGGCGGAGGCAACTGTGGTCCCATCGTCAGTGTCGAGGACCAGAACGGCAACAGCGTGCGTGGTACCCACCGCCTCAACCTGGCCAACGAGGGTACCCACGATCTGGTGTTCAAGATCTTCAACATCGGGGACGAAGAGCTGAGCGTCAACCCGGCGTTGCAGCTGTCCGGCGACGGGCGCTTCAGCGTCCAGTCGTCACCGTCACCAACGACCGTCCCGCCGGATGGCGCACAGACTTCCAACTTCACGCTGCGCTTCAACGCTGACGGCACCGGTGTCAATGACACCTTCGCCACCAACGTGACGATCAATGGCAATGGTGCCAACACCCCGTACACCTTCACGCTGGAGGTGACGACACGACCACCGATTCCGCTGGTCGTGGAGGTGATCGGTTTCGTGACGGTCGACAACCAAGTGGATCTCGGCACGCACGAGCAGCTCCCGTTGCTGCCGGTCATCCGCATCACGAACCCGACATCGGACTTCTACTACGTCAAGAGCTTCCGCACCCTGCAGTCGCAGGGGGGACCGCTGGAGTGGACCTGGGAGTCGCCGGTACCTGCGAGTTCGGAGAACAGCAGCGCCTGGCGAATCGACAAGGATGGTGGCCAGCTGCACGCCGGGGGCAAGATCGACCTCAACGGCGATCCCGGTGACGTCAACGGCACCTACACCTTCAACTTCTCGTTCGAGTTCAACGACGGACGCTACGGTACCTACAGTACCTATAACCTGGCGATCAAGGGCGAACTGGACGGGGTCTACAACCCTGCCATAGACGCGCCGGTAATCGACTGCGAGGATCCCGACAACGTTTGCGTCTCCAATTTCTGCGGTGCCGTGCAGTCGATCTTCGACGATCAACCGGTAGCTGCCTCGGTCTGCGTCGCCTCGGCGCTGGCTACCTACTGGGGTTGCCTGGGTTGCGGTTCCTCCAACACGGCCTGCTGGGCGATCTGTGGAGTCGGCATCATCGGCTCCCTGGGTTGCGGTCTGGTCGCGGACGATCTGATCGAAGACCTGGCGCAGGCGGTGATCGACACAAGAGCCTGCTACTGCGACACCTTCGGCGAGTTCTGCGAGGAGACGTACTACATCGGCTACGAGGTGACGAACCTACCGGTTGGTACAGCGGTCAATGTACGGTCCAGGTGTCGAACCACGGCTGGGCTCGACATCCAGACCGTGGAGACGGTCAGCCTCAGTAACTCGCTGGACTTCGACCTGATCCGTTGCCCCAAGTCGGCGATCTACGAGTTGTGGACCGACCCGGTGCAGGTACTGCCCGGCAACACCCCGTACCGCTGCACCCTGGCCAACCCGCGCCCAGGTGACCGGCCGGAGATCCCGGAGTACAACGGCCTTCTCGACACCCACTTCACGGGAGTCTTCGACTGCGGCTGCACCGACCCGACCGGCTGCGGCCAGTTCTACACGCTGGTTGGCAGTGCGCAAGACCTACAGCCAGGTGACGCGATCACCGTGGTGGCCAACCTGGAAGGAGATCATCCGACACAGATCTCCGCCACGGTAACCGTGACTCAGAATGGCCAGTTCCAGTTCTTGATCCCGGTGCCGGAGTCCGACTCCTACGTGCTGACGATCGAGAACAAGAACGACTACCCGCAGTGTACCGTGGAGCCGACCGGCAACCCGATCAGCGGTCCCGGCAACGTGGTGGACATCGCGCGCCTGAGCTGCGACTCGACGCGGCCCAACGTGCGCATCCTGGTCCCAGCGGACGGTGACACGGTGCAGCCGAATCCGTCCACGGGAGCGATTCTGGTACAAGCCGTCGCTGGCGACGCCAACGGCATCCGCCATGTGATTTTCTACGAGGATGGCGTGCCGATCGGCACGGCGACTTCGGCGGGCAATGTGTACGAGATCCAGTGGGTCCCGAGCGGTTCGGGAACGCGTACTCTGCAAGCACTGGCCGAGAACATACCCGGGGTCACGACCTTCTCTGACCCGGTCAGTGTTACGGTCACCGGCACCGTTGCCTGCGACAATGACACCCAGCCGCCCACCATCGTCCGGGTCTTCCCGGCTGCAGGTGAAGCGGCGCCGCAGGGCCTGGGTGGTTCTCTGACCCTGGAAGCCGAGGTCGTCGACGACACCGGCATGAACCACGTGGACTTCTACCTGGACGGCAACAAGGTGACCGTCTTTGGCAATGGTCCGCTGTTCCTGTTCACCGCACCGCAGGTCAGCCTGGGGGCGCACACCCTACGGGTGGTTGCCGTCGACGTCTGCGGCAAGCCACGCGAGATCGCTCAGTACGACTTCACCGTGGTCGAGTCGGATCCGACCCTGGCTGCCGGTGCGCTGAACGTTGCCGACTGCTCGATCCTCTACGGCTTTGCCAGCGACATCAACCACACTAATTCGGTGTTGGTCGAGTTCTACAAGGGTGGGCCGCGCGGCAGCGGTACGCTGGTCGGACAGGACCTGGCCAACGGCTCGTGCACCGGGCTACCCGGGGATCCCAACCAGTGCTTCTCGCTGTCGACGCCGGCAGCGCTGAAGACCGGCTTCCCGGAGACCGTCTACGCCCACGCTCGCGATATCGATACCCAGGGTCAGCCGACCGGAGCGTGGCCGCAACTGCTGCTGTCGCCCAAGACCATCACCTGCGAAGACTCCGGCGGTACCGGCAATCCTCCGCCGATTCCCGCTGGGGTCTCGGCCAGCGACGGTGCCTACACCGACCGTGTACGGGTGACCTGGAACGCATCCTCGGGCGCCTCCGCCTACGAGGTCTACCGCAACAGCGTCAACAACAGTTCCACCGCGACGATGATCGAATCGGACGCATCGACGACGCTCTACGACGACATGGACGTGCAATCCGGGCCGCTCTACTACTACTGGCTCAAGGCCAGGAACGGCGATGGTTCGAGTGGCTTCAGCACCGTGAACACGGGCTATGCCAGTACGGTGACGGTCAACAATCACCTGCCAGATGGCACGCTGGACGTAGCGGACTGCGATCACGTCGCTGGTTGGGTACGTGACGCGGACTACACCGGTCGCACGCAGGCCCACATCTACCGTGACGGTCCGGCGGGTGGCGGTGGCACGGTGGTGGCGACGATCTGGGCGGACCTGACTCGCCCGGGTCTACCCTTCCCAGACCAGGACCATGGCTTCGATTGGTCTGTGCCGGCGGGGTCGATCCCGCACGGTACGCCGATCTACGTCTACGGCCTGAACGTCGACTCCAACGGTGACTTCGACGGCGACAACACGCTGCTCAACGGCTCTCCGATGAGCTTCAA
>CBDUPA010000035.1:0-32032 GCA_965368975.1 uncultured bacterium
GACCGGGGACCGGTCTTCTTTGGCTAACGCGGCGACCGGGGACCGGTCTTCTTTGGCTAACGCCGTGACCGGGGACCGGTCTTCTTTGGCCAATGCCGGCTCCGAGGAAGGCTGGATTCCGGCGGCGAGGTGGCTGGCGGATCGGACCGCTCGCAGTGCCAGAGATCTTGCTTTCGACAGAAGTTCAGCAGGTGGGCTACCAGGCGGGCTTGTTGGAGTAGAGGAGGAGCTTATTTCTGAGTGTAAAGACATTGACATTTCCAGATGCGATGGTATGGTTGGACGTGAGAAGGCGTCACCTTCTCCATCCCTCCGAGGAGTGCGAAGGGCACTCCTCCTTTTTTTGCCCGCACGAACGAATTAGTTGCCGAGCAGGCCGGCTTTGAAGTCGGCGCTGGGTGGGGTCGGGCCGATCCAGCAGCCCCACAGGGCGTCGGCGAAGTCCTTGCCTTCGATCGTGCCGAGTGCCTTACCCTCGAACTGGACCTCGGTACCAGTCCCTGGAACATAGGTGTAGACGTACTGGCTACCGTCCTTGGCGTCCTGCATCAGGGTGCAGAGAGCCTCGAACTTGCTCTTCAGGTCAGCTGAGGCACCGGGTGTGTTGGCCTTCAACCCGTCCTGCCAGCCGCCGCAGATCTTCTCGGCGTCGACGCTGCGCACGAATTGCATGATCACCTGGCGCGGCTCGTCGGCCGCCAGGATGGCGGCGGCATCGTTCTGCTGGGCCGGCAGGTACAGGCCTGCGACGTAGACCTTGAAGATCATCTTCGAGCGCAGGCCAGTGCCGTTGAGTACCAGGGTGCCGCCACCGACGGTAACGTCGTCCGGTAGCTCGACGCCAGCCAGCTTGGCTGCGTGGCTGGGGGCTGGAAATGCCAGCCACAGCAGAGTAAGCAGGCCGAGTGCTAGAGCGCAGAGAGAACGGCGGCTGGGCATGGTATATCCTCCTGAGGATTCTTACGTATCTATCGGCATGCCGGGTTCCTGGAGGCGGTCGACCACATGGGAACGCGGCTTGACGAACGACGACGGGCCGCAAGGCCCTGCTCCAACGATACCCCATCAGAGTCCGAGGGAGGACGCCATCGCCGCCGCGATCTCCGACGTGGAGCTGGTCGAGCGTGCCCTGGCCGGAATGCAGGAGGCGTTCCGTGAGCTTGTGCAACGCTACCAGCGACCGGTGTACACACTCGTTTTGCGTATGGTGCGCGATCCGTCGCGCGCCGAGGAACTGGCGCAAGACGCCTTCCTGAAGGTCTACCGCAAGCTGCACACCTATGACACGCGGCGCAAGTTCTCGAGCTGGCTGTTCAAGGTCGCCCACAACACCACGTTGGATTTCCTGCGCAAGAAGGCGCCACAGGTGGTCTCGCTGGAGAGTGATGATCTGGACCCGTCCTACCGCGCTGAGCTGCAGGACACCTCGGCCGCGTCGCCGGATGAGACGTTGGAGCGAGCGGACCTGGCCTCCGCGCTGGAAGCGGCGGTCGCGGAGCTGGCACCGCACTATCGCGAGATCGTGCTGCTGCGGTTCGGGCAGGATTTGGCGTACCAGGAGATCGCCGAGGTCACCGGGCAGCCGATGGGGACGGTGAAGGTCCAACTGCACCGGGCGCGCAAGCAACTCGTCGCGGGGCTGCAGCGGCGTGGCATTTCCGCCGCGACACTGGCCCAGCCTTGAGTCGCTGGAAAGCATGAGACAATACGCGCCTCAAGGCGTGAAACACGCGTCGAGCCCACCTCGTAGGGCCGGTTGAGAGGAGACGCACCCGTGAGCCGCATAGACCCTTCATCCCCGCAACGTCGAGCCGCCGAGGCCGCGAGTTCCGCTGAGCCAGATCTGGCAGCGGCGGTCGCGGCGTGGCTGTGCCGCGAAGAGGGGGAGGAGTTCGCGCGTTCCGAAGTCGACGTCTCGACCGAAACCGCGTCCGAAGCAAGAATGGCCGAGGTCCTGGTGACGGAGGCGACGCTACGCCGTGTCTTTCGTCGACTGCCAGAACCAGCCGTGCCCGCGAGCTTCACCCATGCCGTGATGGCACGGGTGGCTGCGCAGCCGGATGCCGAGCGTGTGTGGCTGCGTCGATTGGAGCGCTGGGTTGGCCCGGCGTTCCTGGTGGCAGCGGGGCTTTTCTTGCTGGTGTTGCCGCCTCTGCTCAGCGCCTGGTGGGGCGACGCCGGACTCGGTGTGCACAGCATCGGTACCGCGGCGCACGGGCTGGTCGCGCTGGCTGCCGACTGGGCACGTGCGGCACTGGCCTTCTGGGCCTGGGTTGCTGGTCTTCTGGGCACCCTGCTGCGCGCCTTCGCCAGTGTTCCGGGGCTGATGATGCTGACGACCTGCGCTCTGCTCGGTCTGGGGACCTGGTCCCTGGTCGGTGGCCAGATCGCGGCGCGTGTCTCCTCTCGATCGAACCTGTCCAAAGGGCCTTTCCTGAGAGGAGCGTGAGCCGATGTCCCTGTCGACCCTGAAGCGCGTTGACCTGCTGCGAGTCGTGGGTCTACCCCCGGCCGCGAGGTTCTTGCCGGCTGTGTCCCGAAGAGCTGCGCCCCGAAGAGCCGTGTCCCAGCTCCTCGGGCTGAGCCTGACGGTTCTGTGGGTGGGCTTGTCCATATCACTGGCGATCGGTCTGGCGCCGACCGCCCAGGCTCAGGATGCCTCACAGGCTCTGGCGGAGAGCTTGCGCGAGCGCTACGAAATTCTGCCGCTCCAAGGCACTGAAGGGCTGGCGCTGATTCCCCTGGACCCGCCACCGGGCGTGCGTTCCGTGCGCATCAAGGGTAACGAGATTCGCGTCAACGACGCGCTGGTACCCCCGGACGCGCTACGGGCCTGGCTGCGGGACGACGCCGAAGCACTGCTGCGCCTGGCCGACTTGCCTCCCAGGGCTCGCCTGCGGCTGTTGGGCTTCGAGGCGCCCGAGTTGGTCGCGCAAGGCACGCCGCCACCGCCGTCCAGGGCCGTCGAGTCCCCGCTGCCTTTGGCGGACGCGCCGGAGCCGGACGCGCCGGTTCTGGACGCGCCGGTGACGGGTGCTGAACCCCTGTCTCCGGAGAATCCGGCAGAGCCCGAGCCGTCGGCAATCCCCGAGCTGGAGATTCCCGAGGTGCCGGAGCCGGAGCGTGTAGAGATCCGGATCGAGAGTGACACCCGTCTCAGCTTCGGCTCGTCTCTGACCATCGAAGCGGACGAGGCGGCGCAAGAGGCGGTGTCCTTCGGTGGTCCGGTCGTGGTGCGGGGGCGGGTTCGGGGGGATGTCGCATCCTTCGGCGGTCCGGTGCGCGTCAGTGGCCAGGTGGATGGCGACATCTCGACCTTCGGCGGTCCGGTCTACCTGGCGGAGACAGCCGTGGTCTACGGCGACATCATCACCCTCGGCGGCAACGTCGAACGTGAGGACGGTGCTCAGCACTACGGCGAAGTGAGCGGGGTCAATATCGGTAGCGACCTGCTCCGGATCGGTGATTGGGACGACTTCAACATCGACATCGCCCCTTGGGGGCCCTGGTGGGGCTTCGACCGCCACGGCTACGACAACGACATCGCCGATGCCATCGGCCACATGGTGTTGCTCGGCGTCTTGGTGTGCCTGGTGCTTGCGCTGGTGCGGCCGCGCGTCGAGCGGATTCGCCTGGCGATCGCCGAAGAACCCTGGCGTGCCGGTTTCCTGGGGATTCTGGCGACCGGCCTGTTCGGCTTCGTCAGCCTGGTCTTGTTGGTGTCGATCATCGGCTGGCCAGTGTTGGTGCTCGGCGTCTTGGCGTATATCGTCTTCGCCGTCGTCGGCTATGCCGCGGTGGCGTACCAGCTCGGCCGGTACCTGGAGACGCGCTTCGACTGGCATCCCGGTAGCTTCTACCTGCTCGCCCTGGCCGGTGTGTTGCTGATTCAGGGCTGGTCGCTGGCCGCTGAAGTCATGGGCCTTGCCGGCTGGCCGGTGGTCATCTTCACCGTACTCCTGGGTCTCTTCGGCTTCTGCGCTCAGTTCGCTGCCTGGATGGTGGGTCTGGGCGGAGTGGTTCTCAGTCGTAGCCAGCCGGCCGTGCCCGTTTCTGGTGTGCCCGCTCCGGTCGAGCCCATTCCGGCAACTGGGCCCTCGCCTGGGCATGAAGCTGGCCCTTCGACTGGCCCCGTCCCGCCACCGCCGGTGCCTCCTGCCGCGTCGCCGGGCGAGTCCGTTCCGGCACCTTCGGAGAGTGAGACACCTTGACGACGACTGCCCGCGTCCAAACGGGTCTGCAGCGCCTGCTGGCGGAGCCGGAGCGGCTCGCTGGCAGGCGTTTCGCGTTGCTCGCGCATGCCGCTTCGGTGACCTCTGAGCTCCAGCCGATTCACCTGGCGCTGCAGCGAGCGGGCCGATCTCCGGCCTTCCTCCTCGGCCCAGAGCACGGCTACTATGCCGTCGAGCAAGACATGATCCCGGCGCGGGAGACGCGCGATCCGTGGACCGGCTTGCCGATCGTCTCGCTCTACGGCGACGGCGAGGATACGCTGCGCCCCGATTCCGCGGTGTTCGAAGATGTCGACCTGCTGCTGATCGACTTGCAGGACGTTGGCAGTCGCTATTACACCTACGCCGCCACCGCGGTGTGGGCCGGCGCTGCCGCCGCTTCGGTGGGTTGTGAGGTGTGGCTGCTCGACCGGCCCAATCCCCTGGGAGGCGACGTTGTCGAGGGGGCGTTGCGCGGAGAGGGGTTCGACAGCTTCGTCGGTGCCTTTGCGCACCCCGTACGGCACGGCTTGACGCTCGGTGAGCTGCTGCGCCTGGAGGCCGAGCCCGCCGGCTGGCTCGACGCCGTCACCGTCTGGCAACTGGATGGCTGGCAACGTTCCATGCTCTGGCCGGCCACCGGCTTGCCGTGGATCGCGCCGTCGCCCAATATGCCGACCTTCGCGACGTCGGTTCTATATCCGGGTGGTTGTCTGATCGAGGCCACCGAGATTTCCGAGGGTCGAGGCACCACGCGTCCTTTTCACTTGATCGGCGCTCCGCACCTCGAGGCGCCGGCTCTGGCCGACGACCTGCAGCGTCGACTTCGGGACGCCGGCATCGAGGGTTGCCGCTTCGTGCCCAGCTACTTCCGGCCGCAGTTCCAGAAGCACGGGGGGGCGATCTGTGCCGGCGTCGAGTGGGTGTTGACCGACGCCGACGCTGTGCCCGCCTACCGCGTCGGCATCGAAGTGCTGGCCGCCCTGGTCGCCGCCGACCCTGACCGCTTCGCCTGGCGTCAGGCTCCCTACGAGTTTGTCACCGACATCCCCGCCATCGACCTGCTCACCGGCGGCGCCACTTGCCGTCGAGCCCTCGAAGGAGATGGCGACCTGCACGCCTGGATCGAGTCCTGGCAGCTCGACGAAGATGCGTTCCGCGAACAGCGCCAGCCGGCGTTGCTGTACCCTTAGCTTTCTCCCACCGAGCGAAGTGAATCCCGAAGCATGAAGAGAACGCATCTCCTGCACGTCGAGGCGCCAGCTAGCGCCTTCGAACCCTTGATCTCTGCTGCCCTCGACGCCGGCTTGCGTCTCGGCTGGTTGCGCCTGGATGCAGCTTCGACGCTCCCGGAACCGCTGCCTGAGGACTTGCAAGACGCCGCTGGTGCGGGCGTTCTGCGGGCCGTCCATTGCAGCGCCACGGGCACGACGACCGTCAAACCACGGCGCGGTGCTCCCGTGGTGCAGGACCTGCTGCGCGAGCACTTCCGGGGCTGTGCGGCCGTGCTCGTCGCGGGCGATCTGGCCGCCGCGGTCGGAGGCGCCAGGGAGCCGGTGCCGGTCGTCGGGCGTCTGCTGTCTCCGAGCGAGCCCTGTGCAGAGCTGGCGGGGGAGGCTGAGCGGCGGTGGCGGGTTGCGCTGGCCTCGGGGCAGGAGCGCACGTACTCGACAACCGAGCTGGTTGCTGCGCTGCGGCGGCCTCATCCTTGGGACTGACCCGGATGACCCAGGAACCCATCACCTACTTCGTCCCCGGCCCTGCCTACGTCCTCGAAGAAGTCCGGCAGTGTCTCACCTGGGAGGTGCAGCCGCACCGCTCGCCGCCCTTCCTCAAGCTCTACGCGGCACTGACGGAGCGTTTGCCACCGATCTTCCGAACCCAGAATGACGTCTACCTGGTCACCGGCAGTGCGACGCTCGGCATGGAGATCGCGCTCGTCTCGACGATCGGTCCCGACGACGCCGTGCTGCACCTGGTCAACGGAGCCTTTTCTGAGCGCTGGTCGAAGGTGAGCGCCGCCTGGGGGTTGCAGCACGACGTTCTGGAGGTACCGATGGGCGAGATCGTGCCGCCGGAGAAGGTGCGCGAGGCCCTGGCGCGGCGACGCTACGCCGCCGTCACGGTGGTGCACAGCGAGACCTCGACAGGCGTGCTCAACCCGCTGGCCGAGATCGCCCGAGAGGTGTGCGCGCACAGCGACGCCCTGGTGCTCGTCGACACGGTATCGTCGCTCGGTGGTGCACGCTTCGAGATGGATGCCTGGGGTGTCGACCTGGCGCTCGCGGGTGTGCAGAAGGCGCTCGCTCTGCCGCCGGGTTTGACGCTGCTCAGCATCTCCGAGCGGACCGCCGAGCAGGCGGCACGGGTGCCGCACCGTGGCTTCTACACAGACCTGTTGCGTTACCGCGACAAGCACCGAGGAGGCGGCACCATTACGACGCCGGCAGTGCCCCAGGTCTACGCGCTGGAGTACCAGGCAAGGCGCATTGCCAAAGAGGGCCTGGAGGCGCGCTGGCAGCGGCACCTCGACCTGCAGGCACGGACGCAGGGGTGGGCGAGCGAGCGCGGGGTGGCGTACGCGTCGGCGCCGGGGACGGCGTCGCCGACGGTCAGCTGTCTGCGCTGCCCGCCGTCGATGGGCTCCGCCGAGCTTCGCCGACGCCTGGCGGAGTACGGTTTCACCGTCGCTGGCGGCTATGGGCCGTGGAAAGCTGATACCTTTCGTATAGGGCACATGGGGGACGTACAGCCCCGTGACCTGGAGGCTCTGCTCGGCGCCCTGGATACGGTGCTAGTAGGGAGAATCGAATGAGATGAGGGTCCGGACCTCGACGGGTCGCCTGTTTGGAGGAACCCGAACCCTAGTTGGAGGAGCCCGGAATGTATCGAATCTTAGTAGCGGACCCTTTGAATCCGATTGGTATTTCTCAGCTTGAAGAGAAGGCCCGAGTCCATCAGCTGACACCGGAAGAGCGCCCGCGCTTGTCCGAGTTGCTGCCTGACTTCGATGCACTCATCGTGCGCAGTGGCACCACGGTAACCGCCGAACTGCTGGCGGCCGGCAAGCGCCTGAAGGTGGTCGGCCGGGCCGGCATCGGGGTCGACAACGTCGACGTCGCCGCGGCCACCGAGCGTGGCATCCTGGTGGTCAACGCGCCGACTGCCAACGTGCTCTCGGCCACCGAGCACACGTTCGCTCTGCTGCTCTCGATGGCGCGCCGGGTGCCGCAGGCGGATGCTTCGATGAAGACCGGCACCTGGGACCGCAAGAGCTTCGTCGGTGTCGAACTGCAGACCAAGACCCTCGGCGTGATCGGCTTCGGCCGCATCGGCCAGCGGGTGGCGGCGCGGGCTCGTGGCTTCGACATGAAGGTGCTGGCGTACGATCCTTTCCTCGACGAAGCGGTGGCCCGGCGCGAAGAGGCCGAGCCGTCGACTCTCGAGGATCTGCTGCGCCGCGCTGACTTCATCACCCTGCACACGCCGCTGACCGAGCAGACGCGAGGCCTGCTCAACGCCGAGCGCCTAGCGCTCCTGAAGCCCTCGGCTATGTTGGTCAACTGCGGTCGGGGCGGGGTGGTCGACGAGGCCGCCCTGCTCGAAGCACTGCAGCAGGACAAGCTTGCCGGCGCCGCGCTCGACGTGTACGAGCAGGAGCCGCCAGCCAGTTTCGAACTCATGCAGCACCCGAAGGTGGTCGCGACGCCGCACATCGGCGCGCAGACACGGGAAGCGCAAGAGCGCATCGCCACCGACACCGCCGCCATGGTGCTCGCCGCTCTGGATGGGTCGCTCAACATCACCGCCGTCAACCTGCCGTTCCGCTCCGCAGGCGCCAAGGGACAGCCGTTCCTGCACCTCGGCGAGCGCTTGGGGGTCCTGGCCGGCTGTCTGCTGGAAGGCTCTTTGCAGCGCGTGCAGGTCGACTACTGGGGAGTCGAACCGGAGGTGCGCAATCCCGCTGCGATCGCGGTGCTCAAGGGGGTCTTGACGCCGATCGCTGGCGACACCGTCAACTACGTCAACGCTGAGCGCAGCGCCGCCGGCCGTGGCGTCGGCTTCTCGAATACGTTTCATCACCAACCGTCGCCGCCGTATGCCAACCTGATGCAGGTGACGGTGGAGGGGGCTGGAGGTTCTGTCATTCTGGCGGGCACGGTGTTCCATGACCACGATGCCCGAGTCGTCAAATTCCGTGGCTTCGCCCTCGAGTTCCGGCCCGAAGGCGTGCTGCTGGTGTTGCGCAACCGTGACGTCCCTGGCGTCATCGGCGACTTCGGCCGATGTATCGGGGACGCCGGCGTCAACATTGGAGACATCCACCTGGCCCGTGAACCCGACAAGAGCGAGGCGGTATCGGTGCTGCGCATCGACCGAGAACCGTCGCGGGAACTGCTAGAGGCACTGCGCGCCATGCCCAATATCCTGGACGTGCGTGTCGTCTCGCTACCGCGCCTACCACGGTAGGCGACCTAGCTGGCACGAGAGGAAGCCCCAACATGAGTGAGATGTCCGGCCGCCGCCCGAAAGATCCTCCCGGCAAGATGGAGGCCATGAAGATTTGGGGACCGATCGTCCTGATGGTGCTGCTGGGCTTCCTGCTCGCCTGGGCGTCGCTCGAACCACCACCGCCGTCGACGTTGGTGATCGCTGCCGGCCAGCCGGGCGGCGCCTACGCCGCGACTGCCGAGCGCTACAAGGAGGAGCTGGCCAAGGAAGGCTTCGAGCTGGAGATTCTGCACACCGCCGGCTCGGTGGAGAATCTGCGTCTGCTGCGTGAGGGCAAGGCCGACCTCGGCTTGGTCCAGGGGGGGACGGCGTCGCCGCAAGACCGGGCTGAGCTGAAATCCCTGGCCAGCCTTTTCTTCGAGCCGGTGTGGGTCTTCTATCGCAAAGATCTGGAAGTCGAACAGCTGGCCGATCTGCGGGGGCTCCGCATCGGTGTTGGAGCCGAAGGTAGTGGAACGCGTGCGCTGGCTCTGCAGCTGCTGGATGCCAACGGCATTCACCCTGGCGAGGACGGTAGCTCGGTTGTCGAGTTGGCGGCTGTCGACTCGACCCAGGCCCTGTTGGAGGGCCGGATCGACGCTGCCTTCTTCGTCACCTCGCCCGATGCCGCCTACCTGCTCGACCTGGCGCGCAGCGAACGCTTGGCTCTCCTGTCCTTCCGTCGCCATCTCGCCTATCGCAAGGAACACCGTTTCCTGTCCCGTGTCGTGGTCGGCGAGGGCATCCTCAGTCTGGCCGAGAATCTACCGTCCGAAGATGTCTCCCTGCTGGCCGTCGCCGCCAGCCTCGGCGCGCGACCGGATGTGCACCCGGAACTCATCCCCCTGCTGCTACGCATCCTCGGCGTGGTCCATGGTGGCGGCGACATCTATGCGCAGAGCACGGCATTTCCAACCCACCTCTACGCGGATCTGCCTCTCGATTCCAAAGCCCGCCTCCATCTCGTCCACGGGCCACCTCTCCTGCACCGGGTCTTGCCCTACCGCTGGGCCGCCGAAGTCGACCGCCTGAAGATCCTGCTGCTGCCCTTGCTGACCTTGCTGATTCCGCTCTTCCGTGTCGCCCCACCGCTCTACCGCTGGCGTATCCGTTCGCGGATCTACAAGTGGTACGAGGACGTCAAAATGGTCGACGAGGTGCTGAAGAACGAGGATGCGAGTGTCGAGGAGCTACAGGCGGAGATCGACGAGGTCGAGCGGGTGCAGAAAGAGGTGCTCGACATCGTCGTGCCGCTGTCGTACATGGACGAGTTCTACCGGCTACGGACGCATCTGCAGCTGATGCGCGAGACGCTGGAGCGACGGTTGGCCGAGCGCAGCTAGCTGCAGGAGCCTTGCCGTCGATGGCGACGGGGTCCCAGCCACTGGATCCCAGCCACTAGATCCCAGCCGCCAGATCCCAGCTGCGAGGCCTCAGTTGCCGTTGTCCGGCGCCGCGTTCGACGATCTGGACATTGGCAGACTGGGAGCAGAATCGTCTTCCGGCGCGTCCGGGCCGCCACCACCGCCCGGGACCCACAGGCGGGGTGGAGCGTCCTCGTAGAAGGTGACCAGGTCGACCGCCGCCTGCTCGGTGAGTGGGTGGTCGTGGAGCGCGTAGCAGCGGTGGCGTAGGGTGAGGTAGCGCTCTCCCCAGGACGGATACGGTTCGGCGGCCAGGAAGGCGTCGAGGCACAGGCCCTCGAAGTCGACGGCGAAGGCCACTTCGAGGCGGGTGCTGAGTCGCGGATCGTCGAGCATCTGGATGGTGAAGGGCTCGGCGAGGATGTCGTAGAGCTTCCTGCCTTCGTCCGGAGCCAGGCGCGCGATCTCGGTGGCGAGTTCGAGGGCGCGAGCCATCAGGCGGTAGCTCGGCCAAGGGTTGCTGCGGTAAGCCTCGAAGGCTCGGATCAGGTAGCGGGCGGCTTCGCTGGGTCGATCTTGCCGCAGATGCCAGCGGGCGAGGGCGGCATCGGCTTCGATCGGCTGGACCAGCCGCAGATGTTCCGCGAGCTCCACGGTACGCTCGTGCCCCAGTTCGGCCAGGGACTCGGCGGTGAGGGTCAGGTCGATGCGCAGCCCTGGGTCGATGGTCTGGGCGAGCCAGGCTTGACCGGCCGCGCTCAGGTCGCCGCGAGACCAGGCCATGCGAGCAGTGAAGCGGTGAGCTTGGGCGGGGTCGTGCGGGGCGAGCAGGGGGGGCGGGATCGGCGTGTCGAAGGCGGCGTAGCGCGCGTTGCGCAGCTCGGAGAGCAGAGCCGGGTCGATGTCGACCGGCGGCGTCGCGGTGCCGAGACGGATACTGAGTTCGTGCAAGTCCTGGATCGAAAACAGCCCATAGCGGCCAAGGTTGCGGATGAAGCCAAACTCGATGAGCGGATGGTCGTCAGTGTTGAGAGCGTCACCGGCTTGCGCCGCCAGGGCTCGTGCCAGGCCTGGTGAACCGACGTAGGCGGAGTAGAACCCGGGCACCCCATGGACGCCCCAGACGTGACTCATCGCGCTGCGGTAGGGCTCGGCGGCGAGGCGCTGGTTGAGCACCTCAGGGTCCGGGCGCAGGGGAGCTCCACTAGCCAGGAGTGCCAGATCCAGGCGGCCGGTTTGCCAGGTTTCGACGCTCGGGAACGTCGATGCCAGAGTGGCGAAAGCGGTACGCACGACCTGGGCGTCGACCTCGTATCCCTGCAGCCATTGCACCAACACACCACCCGGTTTCAATCGAGCATGTACGGCTTGGTAGAACTCGCGCGTGAACAGGCTGGAAATGCCCGCTCGATATGGGTTTGACGGCTGCGAGAAGATGACGTCGTAGCGCTGGTCGGTAGTCAGTAGATACTCGCGGCCGTCGCCCAGGATCATCTCGACCTTGGGGTGCTGCAGGATGTCGTGGTTGACCGGAGCGCAAGCTTCGGCCACGCGCAGCACTGCCGGCTCCAGTTCGACGACATCGACGCGCTCGGCTTGGGGGACTTGCGCTAACCACCCGGCGGTGGCGCCGGTACCCAGACCGATGACCAGGATGTTCTTGGGGTCCGTGTGTAGCGCGGCGCCGATCAGGCCGCTCATGACGACAGTCGGGGCGTCCCCGCGCGCGCTGCCATCGCCCTTGCCATTGACCGTGAAGGCGTACCCCTCGCTCTTGACCAAGGCGATGCTACTTTCCTGGCCGTCGCTTTCCCAGATGATACTGCGCCGCTTGCTCTGCATCTGATCGCGCAGAGGGTTGGGACCTTGGTAGTCGAGTTCCATGCGGCCGGCGCCGATACCACCGTGGCGCCAGATGGCGGTCGGGCCCGTCGGCAGGAGGAGGAGGAGCGCGAGGCCGCCGGTGAACGCGGGTAGGGCCCAATTCCCGGTGTCGCTGCGCCAGCTCTCGGTGCGACGCAAGAAGAGCAGGCTGAGTCCGGCGAGGAGCAGCAGGAGCACCACGTTGAAGCGCCAGAGGCCGGGAGCGGTCAAGATCGGGACGAGAAAGAAGCCGCCGAGGAGCGAGCCCAGGATGGCGCCGCAGGTGTTCCAAGCGTAGGCCAGACCGACCTGCTGTGCTACTTGCCGCCGCCCGCTGCCGAGCAAGGCGACCAGCAAGGGGAATTGATAGCCGGCAACCAGTGCCGCCGGCAGCACGACAATGGCGGTCACCAGAGTCCAGCCGGCGGCGAGTCCGCCGAAGCCGGTGACGCTCAGCTCCTGCAGGGCCAGGGCGAACAGGGCCAAGCGGTCGCCGAGAGCCAGTGGCAGTGCGAGAAATGCGGCTTCCAGGCTGCAGGTGAAGGCGAAAGCGGCGAGATTGGGCCGCCGGTCGCTGCCGCCGAGGGAGTAGAGCCAGCCGCCGATGCCGATGCCGAGAAGAGCGACGGCGAGGATGACGCCGAAGGTGTACGTCGAGCCGCCCAGGATCGGGCTGAGCATGCGGTACCAGACCAGCTCCATGGCAAGGAACACGAAGCCGACGCCGGCGGCGGCACTGAGCACCAGCCACAGCGGTGCCACGGCTTCGGTTCGGATGCTCGGTGGTGCGGGCGCCGGCGTGGTCGGCGCCATCGTGGCGCCGTCACGGGTCTCCAGGCGGCGCGCCAAGATGCGCGCCAGCATCGCTAGCAGCAAGTTGAGCAAGGCGGCGATCCACAGGGTCTTCTGGGTGCCCAGGAACTCGAGTAAGACAAAGGTGGTCAAGGTGGCGCCGACCACGGCGCCGAGGGTGTTGACGCCGTAGAGCAGGCCGACAGCTCGTCGGCCGCTGTCCTGCAGCAGGGTGACCGAGCGCACCGCCGCCGGCAGGGTGCCACCCATCAGGAACGTCGGCACGCCCAGAACCAGCGCTGCCCCCAGCAGGCGCAGCAAGGTCCCCGCGACTTCGCCGAGCACCGCGGTGCCACCGAGGGTGATGTAGCCCGCACGCACGGTGGCGATCAACCACGGACTGAGTCCGGCGCTGAGCGCGATCCAGGTTTCCAGCCAGCCGTAGAGGTTGAGCGGATTGGCGCTCTGCTCGGCTCGGCGCCCGAGCAGCAGGCCACCGAGGCCGAGGCCGCCCATGAAGATCGCCAGCACCACGGCGGAGGCGGCGGTCGAGGCACCGAAAGTGAGGCGCAGCAAGCGCAACCAGGCGATCTGGTAGACCAGCGCGCACAGTCCGGACGCAAGCAGCAGCAGCGCGACGGTCAACGCCGGTGCTGCGCGCACTCCGGAAGTCGAGACTGAGGGTGAACGGTCGTCGGTCGTCATGGCAGTGAAGGGCGGTGCGAGTATACCGCTAAAGGCAGATGCGTCAGCGCCGGTCGAGAATCAGACCACCACGTTCACGAGCCTCTTCGGCACGTAGATCACCTTGCGTGGCTCCTTGCCCTCGGTGAAGCGTTGCACCGCTTCCCGGGCCAGTGCCTGTGCCTTGGCATCCGCTTCGTCGATGTCGGCGGGCACGACCAGCCGATCGCGCAGCTTGCCGTTGACCTGGACGACCAGGGTGACCTCGTCATCCTTGGCCGCCTCGGCGTCGACCTCGGGCCAGGGCTGCTTGTGGATCGAGTAGTCACCACCGGCCTGGTGCCAGAGTTCCTCCGCCAGATGTGGCGCTACTGGTGCCAGCAAGTGCAGGTAAATCTTCTTGGCCTCGGCCCAGGCGTCGCTGCCGGTGGCGCCGGTTTCACGCGCCTTGTACATCTCGTTGAGCAGTTCCATCAAACCCGAGATGGTCGTGTTGAAGGAGAACTCTTCGAACTCGCGCGTCAGTCGCTCCAGGGTCTGGTGCACCTTGCGGCGCAGGCCGCGCAGGACTTCATCGCTCGCAGTGCACGCCCCTTCGTCCTCGGTGAACAGATTCCACACGCGCCGCAGCCAGCGGGCGGCGCCTTCGATGTTCTGGCTCGACCATGGAGCACCTTGTTCCCAGCGCGCAAAGAACATCAGGTACGCGCGCACGGTGTCGGCGCCGTAGGTATCGACCAGGATGTCCGGAGCCACGACGTTGCCGCGGCTCTTCGACATCTTCTCCGAGTCTTCACCCAAGATGATGCCCTGGTTGCGCAGCTGGATCATCGGCTCGTCACCACGGGTGATGCCGAGGTCGCGACAGGCCTTGTGGAAGAAGCGGGTGTAGATCAGATGCATGGTGGCGTGCTCGACGCCCCCGGTGTAGGTCGGCACCGGCATCCAGTAGTCGAACTCGGCGGGGTCGAACGGGCCCTCGTGGTAGTGCGGCGACAGGTAGCGCAGGTGGTACCACGACGAGCAGACAAAGGTGTCCATGGTGTCGGTTTCACGCTCGGCTTCGCTGCCGCACTCGGGGCACGCGACATGCTTCCAGGTGGGGTGGAAGTGCAGCGGACTCTCACCGGTGGGCCGCCAGTCGATATCTTCGGGTAGCTCGACCGGCAGCTGGTCTTCGGGCACCGGCACCTCGCCGCACTTGGCGCAACGGATGATCGGGATCGGGCAGCCCCAATAGCGCTGGCGCGAGATCAACCAGTCGCGCAGGCGGTAGTTGACCGCGCGCTCGGCGATACCCTCGGTGTCCAGGTAGGCGAGTACCTTGGCCATGTCGGCGTCGGAGTCGGTGCCGGTCAGCGGTCCCGAGTTGCGCATGGTGCCCTTGGCCACCAGCGATTCGGTGAGCGTGTCGGGGTCCGGTGTTTCCTCACCCGCGGGCGCGATGACGACCCGGATCGGTAGGTTGAAGCCGCGGGCGAACTCGAAGTCGCGCTGGTCGTGTGCGGGCACGGCCATGATGGCGCCGGAGCCGTAGGTCATCAGCACGTAGTCGGCGACCCAAATCGGGATGCGCTCGCCGTTGACCGGGTTGATGCCGTAGCCGCCGGTGAAGACGCCGGTCTTGGCACGGTCGGTGGACTCCCGCTGGACGTCGGTCTGACGGCCGGCCTGCTCGACGTAGGCTTCCACTTCGGCGCGCTGGTCGTCGGTGGTGAGCTTGGCGACCAGCGGATGCTCGGGTGCCAGCACCATGAAGGTGACACCCCACAGCGTGTCGGGACGGGTCGTGAAGACCGTCAGCTCGTCGCCGTGCTCGGTGTGGAAGGTGACGTGGGCACCCTCGGAGCGGCCGATCCAGTTCTTCTGCAGCGTGTGGACGCGCTCTGGCCAGTCGATCTTGGAGAAATCGAGCAATTCGTCGGCGTAGTTCGTGGTGCGGAAAAACCACTGATTCAGGTTGCGCCTCTCGACCGGCGTGTCGCAGCGCTCGCACAGGCGATCGTCGCCCACCACCTGCTCGCGCGCCAGGGTCGTGTTGCAGTTCGGGCACCAGTCGACCGGTGCTTCGCGACGGTACGCCAGGTCATTCTTGAAGAACTGGAGGAAGAACCACTGCGTCCAGCGGTAGTATTCAGGGTCGGCACTGACCGCCTCGCGCCGCCAGTCGAAGCTGTTGCCCATGCGCCGCAGCTGACCGCGCATGCGGTCGATGTTGGCGTAGGTCCACTCTTTGGGGTGAATATTGTTACGGATCGCCGCGTTCTCCGCCGGCAGGCCGAAGGCATCGAAGCCGATCGGAAACATGACGTTGTAGCCGCGCATGCGTTGGAAGCGGGCGCGTGCGTCGGACGGCACCATCGCGTACCAGTGGCCGATGTGCAGGTCGCCGGACGGGTACGGCAGCATGGTCAGCGCATAGTGAGGTTTCTGCGTGCTGTCGACGTTGGCGTGATAGAGCCCGTCGGCTTCCCAGCGCTGCTGCCAGCGCTGTGCAATCTCATTGGGCTGATAGCTGTCCTGGACGCTGGCGTCAGTCATCTTTCACTCTCTCTCGGGATCTGGGTTCACTTCAGATGGTGGGCCGCCGAGGGGCGTTGAGTCAATGGTCCGGCGGTGGCAGGCAACTATAAAGCATGCGCGCGCAGAAACGAAAACGGCCGCCGAGCTTGAAGCCCAGCGGCCGAAGTACGGACTTGTTCCGTCAGCGACGGGTCAAGGACACGTGGAGAAGGCGGCGGTGTCCTGAATCGGCTGGAACGCGGTGTTCAGCGGATTGGTGTAGCTGCGGACCTGGCCGGTCTGGGTGTCGGTCACGACCATCTCGACTTCGACGTTGGTCAGGCCGCCAGCGAAGACCCAGAAGCGGTTGGTGGCGCCGCCGCAGTTGCTCAGCACCTTGACCACCATTTCGACGTTGGCGTCGTTGAAGAACCAGAAGTAGCCGGTGTCCGAGGTCAGCTCGACCGCTTGACCCTGGCCGGTGGTGCCGTTGACACGTTCCCAATCGACTTGCACCTGGAAGCGATCGTTGTTCAGGCACAGTGTTTGGCCGTCCGGCACGCAGGGGCCGGTCGTAGCGCTGTCGTTGAACACGCCACGCACCATCAGAGCGGTGTAGTCCGGGTCGAAGTTGGTGATGTCTTCCCAGGCACCGTCGAGGTCCAGCTGGTCGTAGCCCGGTTGCACGGTGGAGCGGTCGTAGTCCGAGCAGAGGAAGAAGTCCGGGTTGTCCACGGGTTCCCAGCCGGCGCCGATGTAGACGGTCTGGTTGGGTAGGGTAATCCCGAGGGCGGTCAGGTCATAGGTGTAGTAGGTGCCCGCAAGGTCGGTCGTCACGCCAGTGGCGCTCGCACGCACCAAGTCGATCAGCGTCCCGGGGGTGCCACCCGTGCCGTCCGCGGTCCAGAAGGTGATGTCGAACTCGAGATCGGGATCACCGTTGTCCAGACGCGAGAAGCAGAGCGTGATCTCGTCGACGCTCACCGGAGCGGTGCCCAGGTCGAAGCGCATGACGGCGTCGTAGAAGTTGGAGTTGGCACCGTAGCCGTTGTCTGCCTCGCCGTCGTCGTATTGGACGCTGAACTGGGCCTTGTCCACACGCTGGATGCTGGACGGCTGCAGGCGCCCCGTTTCGGTGCGGGCACTACTGTCGGCCGTGCCGGAGTAGGGGTCGATACCTTCGCGCGCGGCGCGCTGTGCGAAAGCAGGGGTGGTGGCGAGCAGCAGGGCGAGGGCCACCAGGGCGAGTCGGAAGGTTAGCTTCATGATTTGATGTCTCCTTGATTCGATGGTTCGTCACCGGTGGACCGTCGAGAGTATTTCAGGGTCGAAGTTCGATCTCAGTGGGTTCCGCTCAATGGGTTCCGGAGGTGAGCATGGGCCACACCCAGAACCACAGGGCGGCGAAGAGGGCACTCATGACCAGGAAGGTGCTCAACGCAGCGACCACGGCGAAGCGTCGGCTTCGAAGTTCTATGCCGATCCAGAAAGCCCCACCAGTGGCCAGCACGGTGAAGACGACGAACAGAATCAACGGCAAGATCATGGTGCAGGTTCCCCAGGCGAGTGAGTGTCGGCGGCATCTTTATGTCATATTACCATACATGGACGATGTTAGCATGCAGCCCATGCCACATTCTACCCTGGGGGCCGAGCGGATCATCGAGTTGTTGGGGTTGCAGCCTCATGAAGCGGAAGGCGGTTTCTTCCGCGAGACCTGGCGCTGCGCTGAGCAACTCGACGGTCCCGCGCTGGCCGGGCGTTATGAAGGGCCGCGTAGCGTCGGTACCGCCATCTACTATATGTTGACGTCGGACACCGTCTCGGCCCTGCACCGGCTGCAGTCCGACGAAGTGTGGCATTTTTACTTGGGCGACCCCCTGGAACAGCTGCTTCTCTATCCTGACGGTAGCGGTCGCCTGGTGACCCTCGGCACCGACCTGCCACGGGGTCACCAGCTGCAGGCGGTGGTGCCGCACGGCGTCTGGCAGGGCACACGGCTGCTGCCTGGTGGTCGTCACGGCTACGCGCTCGTGGGCGCCACTTTGGCGCCAGGTTTCGACTTCGCAGACTTCGAGCTCGGTGACCGCGCGGCTCTGGGTGCCGCCTATCCGGATTTCGCGGATCGCATCGAAGCGTTGCTGCCGGAGTAAGCCCCGCTACCCTGCTACGTGGTTTCGGGACGTTGCTGGTCTTGACAGCCAGGCGCGAATCGCTATCATTCGAACGTTGGTTTGAAACGACTGTTTGAATCGATGGGACGCATCGCGCATGACAGACCCAAGCTCTAGCACCCGTGACACCTTGCTCGATGCCGCCGAGGTCCTGTTCGCCGAACAGGGCATCAGCGGCGCTTCGCTGCGCGCCATCACCAAGAAGGCGGACGCCAACCTGGCCGCGGTGCACTACCACTTCGGGTCCAAGGACGCTCTGGTGCGCGCTGTCTTCGCGCGCCGCTTGGAGCCGGTGAATCATGAGCGTCTGCGCCTGCTGGACGCCCTGGAGCAGGAGCGGCAGGCTCCGTCCGTCGAGGCGATTCTGCACGCCATGATCTGGCCGGTGATGGCCATGGGCGGGGCGCAGACGAGCGACTTCAAGCGCTTGATGGGGCGGCTCTATTCCGAGCCCGGGCCCGAGATGCGCAATTTGCTGCGCGAGCAGTTTCGCGGTGTCGTCGACCGTTTCACCGCGGCGCTGCGCCGGGCATGTCCGACGCTGGGCGACGAGGAGATCTTTCTGCGCTTCCACTTCGTCATCGGTGCCATGGTGCAGCTGGCGCTCAATGCACCGATGATCCATGAACACTCCGGTGGCCGGGTCGACCCCGGCGACGCGCGGCGCATGACCGAGCGGCTGGTGGCTTTTGCCGCCGGCGGTTTCAGTGCGCCCGCGGTCGAGTCCACGGAGGAGACCTGATGATCCTGCGACAATCGAGCGTTCCGAGGACTGGCCTCTTGGAGCGGACTGGCCTCTTGGAGCGGTACGCGGCCCTGCTGGGCCTCACGGTTCTCATCCTCGCCGCGGCTGGCTGTGCCGTGCACGACCCTCCAGACCTAGCCACAGCTTTGCCGCGGGTGCCGGAAGCGTGGACGGCCGGGGCGCAGGTTTCCCAGGCCACGTCTGAGCTCTCGCAGACCTGGTGGCGCGACTTCGGTGATCCTCAACTCGACGCCCTGATCGACGAGGCCCTGGCCCAGAACCATGACCTGCAGGCCGCCGCCGCGCGCGTCGAGCAGGCGGCGGCCGGGGTACGTATCAGCGGCGCCGAGCGCCTGCCGCAGGTGAGCGCTGGCGCCAACGCCAGCCGCTCGCGCAACGTATTTGTCGGCCTGCCGCTGCCCGGTGGCGGCGTGCTCAGCAGCACCTCGACCAACGTCGGTGCTTCGCTCAACGTCAGCTGGGAGGTCGACCTGTGGGGCCGCCTGCGAGCAGGGCAGCGCGCCGCAGTAGCCGAACTGAACGCGACCCAGGCGGAGCTCACCGCGGCTCGCCTGTCGCTGGCGGCGCAGACTGCCAAAGCCTGGTTCCAGGCTCTCACCGCGCGGCAGCAGGTGGCGCTGGCCGAGCAGACGCTCGACAGTCGGAAGCGCACCAGCCGGCAGGTACAGCGGCGCTACGAACTCGGCGTCCGACCGGCACTGGACGTGCGCCTGTCCCTCAGTCAACAGGCCAATGCCGAAGCCGCGCTGGAGGCGCGCCAGCAGCAACTCGACGCCGCCCTGCGCCAGCTCGAAGTGTTGCTTGGCCGCTATCCCTCCGCGGAGCTACGTGCGCGGCTGGACCAGGTCACGACCGAGGGGACCGGTGCGCTGCGTGCGGTGCCGCCATCCTCTAGGCCTCTGGCAGACGCTGGTCCTCTGGCGGACGCTGGCCCTCTGGCAGACGGTGAAGGGCTGCGTCCGGTGCCTGCCGGGCTGCCGTCCGAACTGCTCGTGCGTCGACCGGACCTGCGCGCCGCCGAGCAGCGTCTCGCCGCCGCGGGCGCGCGGGTCGAGGTGGCACGCCGAGCGCTCTACCCGAGCCTGTCGCTCACCGCCTCCGGCGGTACCACCAGCGACAGCGTCAGCGATCTGCTCGACGGTAACTTCTCGGTCTGGAGCCTGGTTGGCAATCTGCTGCAGCCGGTGTTTCTGGGCGGCCGCCTGCGTGCCGCTGTCGACCAGAACCTGGCCGCCGAGGACGAAGCTCTGGCGCGCTACGCCCAGGCTGTGCTCGGTGCCCTCGCCGAGGTCGAGACCAATCTGGCAGCCGAGACCCTGCTCGATCGCCAGCTGCGCGCCCTCGACGAAGCCGTGACGCAGAGCCTCGCTGCTCAGGAACTGGCCGAGGATCGCTACGCCGGCGGTCTGGCCAGCTATCTCGACGTGCTGGAAAGTCAGCGCCAAGCGCTCACCGCGCAGAGTCAGCGCATCGACGTTCACGGCCGCCGCCTGAACACGCGCGTCGACCTCATCCTCGCCCTTGGTGGTGGCTTCCCGGTGCCGGCCGTATCCACCTCTTCCGCAGCTGCGTCCACGTCTTCCGAACCTCCGACCGCCATCTCGCCCGACCTCGCCAACGGCAGCCGCCAGGAGGTGCCCTCGTCATGAACAAGTTCGTCAAGATCCTTCTCCCCTTTGCTCTCCTGGGCTTCGGAATCTTCGGGGCTTTCCTGATCATCGGTTCCCGGCCCGAGGTCGAGACCGTCGAGGCACCGGTACCGCGCACCCTGGTGCGTGTGCAAGAGATGGCGCTGCGTACCGTCAGCCTCGACGTGCGCGCGCAGGGTACCGTCGAGCCGCGCACCGCCTCCGCGCTGGTCGCCGAAGTCGGTGGTCGCATCCTCGGGGTTGCCCCCTCCTTCGTCAATGGCGGCTTCTTCAACCGCGGGCAGGTGCTGGTGCGAATCGATCCGCGCGATTATCGCACGGCCGTTGCCGCGGCGCGCGCCCAGGTGTCGCAGGCCGAGGTGCGTTTGGCGCAGGAACAGGCCGAAGCACAAGTCGCGATCGCCGAATGGCACGACCTCGGGCGCGGTGCCGAGCCGCCGCCGCTAGTGGCGCGCGAACCGCAGCTGGCCGAGGCCCGCGCCGGCCTCGACGCTGCCAAGGCCGCGCTGCAGAAGGCCGAACTCGACCTCGAACGCACCGAGCTGCGTGCTCCCTACGCTGGTCTGGTGCGCGAAAAGCTCGCCGACGTTGGTCAGTTCGTCGCGCCCGGCACGCCGGTAGCCCAGGTCTTCGCCGTCGACTACGCCGAAGTCACCTTGCCGGTACCCGGCGATCAGCTCGGCTTCCTCGAGCTGCCACGGGCCGGTAGTGCGCCCGGCCGCGGTGATACCGGACCCGTGGTCGAGTTGAGCCTGTCCGTGGCGGGAGAGCTTCGCTCCTGGGAGGCCCGTATCGTGCGCACCGAGGGAGAGATCGACCCGTCCAGCCGCATGCTCGGTCTGATTGCCCGCATTGATGATCCTTACGGCCGGCGCGACGCCCACGCGCAACCGTTGCAAGTCGGCCAGTTCGTCGACGCGCGCATCACCGGCCGCGTTGTTGAGGATGTCTTCGTGCTGCCGCGCGTGGCCCTTCGCGGCAGCGACGCGGCAAGTGGCACCGCTGGCGGCACGGCGAGTGGTCGAGCGTCGAGCCGCGTCCTCGTGCTCGACGACCGCGACGCCGACGATCCACGTCTGCGCTTCCGCGACGTCGAAGTGCTGCGCTTCCAGGGCGACCAGGTGATTCTCACCACCGGTCTGCAAGCGGGCGACAAAGTCTGCATCTCCCCGCTGGAGATGCCCCTCGAAGGTATGCGCGTGCGCGTCGCCGAGGACACACCGCCATCGCCGCCGACCCATCCGGACCAACCCTCCCTGCAAGAGCCGATCCTCGAGGAGCCCGCCCGATGAGCGAGACGACTCCCGATCAGCCGGCCCAGAAGCCCCTCGACGCACCAGACGAGACCGCAGCAGCACGCAATCCACTCAACTCCCTGGTCGGTTGGTTTGCACGCAATCCGGTGGCCGCCAACCTGATGATGCTGCTGGTCTTGGTCAGTGGCCTCAACGCACTCGCCAACACCCTGCGTCAAGAGGTCTTCCCTGAATTCTCCTCCGACCTCATCACGATCCAGGTGCCCTACCTGGGAGCCGCGCCCGCTGAGGTCGAGGACGCGGTCTGCGCGCGCATCGAAGAGCGTATCCAGGATCTCGAAGGCATCAAGAAGCTGACCTCCGTGGCCGCCGAAGGCATGGGTGTCGTCACCGTCGAGCTGGAGCGCGGCACCGACGTGCGCGAGCTGCTCGACGACATCAAGTCGCGCGTCGATGCCATCGATACCTTCCCCGACGAGACTGAAGAGCCGATCATCCAGGAAGTGCTGATCCGCAAGCAGGTGATCACCGTCGCCATCTACGGCGATGTCGGAGAACGTGCCTTGCGGCGCATTGGCGAGCGAGTGCGTGACGACCTGTCGTCCTTGCCGGCGATCTCGCAAGTCGAGCTGGCCGCCGTGCGTCCCTACGAGATCTCGATCGAAGTCTCCGAGCAGGACCTTCGCCGCTATGGCCTGACCTTCGAGCAGGTCGTCGCCGCCGTGCGCGCCTCGTCGCTCGACCTCCCAGGTGGCACCATCCGCAATCGCGACGGCGAGATCCTGCTGCGCACCGCCAATCAAGCCGAGCATGGACACGAGTTCGAGCAGATGGTCTTGCTCACCCGTCCCGACGGCACCCGCCTCCTCCTCGGCGACGTTGCCACCGTCAACGATGGCTTTGCCGAGACCGACGAGACCTCCTTCTTCGATGGCAAGCCGACCGCCCTGGTGCAAGTCTTCCGCGTCGGTGAGCAGAGTGCGCTCGACATCGCCGCCGCGGTCAAGAGCTACGTCGAGCGCGAGCGTGCCGCCCTGCCCGAAGGCGTCCAGCTGACCACCTGGCAAGATGACACCGACGTCCTGCGTGGTCGTATCGACCTGCTGCTGCGCAACGGCTGGCAAGGTCTGTTGCTGGTCGTGCTGACGCTCGCCCTGCTGCTGCGCCTGCGCCTGGCACTGTGGGTGTCGCTCGGCATCCTGATCTCCTTCGCCGGGGCCCTGTGGTTGATGCCCAGCCTCGACATCTCGATCAACGTCATCTCGCTGTTCGCCTTCATCGTCGTGCTCGGCATCGTGGTCGATGACGCCATCGTCGTCGGCGAGAACATCTATCGTCATCTCGAAGACGGCAAACCGGGCCTGCGTGCCGCCATCGACGGTGCCCGCGAAGTCGCCGTCCCCGTCACCTTCTCGATCCTCACCACCATCGCCGCCTTCGCGCCCTTGCTGCAGGTCGACACCAACACCGGCAAGATCATGCGCGTGATTCCGATGGTGGTCATCCTCACTCTCATCTTCTCGCTCGTCGAGTCCCTGTTCATCCTGCCGTCCCATCTCGCGCACAAGCCAAAGAAGAAATCGAGTGCCGCGAGCGATTGGCAGCCCAATGCGTGGCAGAGGTTCCAGGATCGCATCTCGGACGGCCTCAAGTGGTTGGTCGAGCACAGCTACAAGCCGAGCGTTGAGTTCGCCATGCGCTGGCGCTACGCTAGCCTTGCCGGTGCCGTTGCGTTGCTGCTGCTCACCCTCAGCTTGGCCGTCGGTGGTTGGATCAAGTTCACCTTCTTCCCCAAGATCGAAGCCGACAGCGTTGCCGCCTACGTCTCGATGCCCATCGGCACTCCCGCCGCGACCACCCAGCAGGCGGTCCAGCGCATGCAAGACCAGGCCCTGTTGCTGCAACGGCAGCTCGAAGCCGAGGGCCACGGCGGTGCTTTCCGTCATGTTCTCGCTTCCGTCGGTGGGCAGCCGTTCCGGAGTGGCCAGAATCGCCCCGGCGGCGGTGGTAGCAGTCAAGCCGGAACCCAGGCCCACCTCGGTGAAGTCGCCATCGAGCTGGCACCCGCCGAGACGCGCACCATCACGTCTCCCGAGATCGCCGAACGCTGGCGTCAGATGGTCGGCACCATTCCCGACGCCACCGAACTCGTCTACTCGTCGTCGTTGTTCTCCACCGGAGAAGCCGTCAACGTGCAACTCGCCGGCTCCAGTCTCGACGTCCTGCGCCGTGCCTCGGAAGATCTCAAAGAGCGTCTGCGTGAATATCCAGGCGTCCTCGACATCGCCGATTCGTTCGATCCTGGGAAGCAGGAAATCCAGCTACAGGTGACCGACGAGGCTGAAGCCATGGGTATCCAACTCGTCGGCGTCGCGCGCCAGGTCCGTTCTGCCTTCTACGGCGCCGAAGTCCAGCGCGTGCAGCGCGGTCGCGAAGAGGTCAAGGTGATGGTGCGCTACCCGCCGGACGAGCGCCGCTCGATCGGTGATCTCGAAACCATGCGTGTGCGCACCCCCGACGGCCGCGAGATCCCCTTCAGCACCGCCGCCACCTACGCCATGGGCCGCGGCTATGCCACCATCCAGCGCACCGACCGTAACCGCACCATCAACGTCACCGCCGACGTCGACGCCGCAACCAATGCCAACGAAGTCATCGCCGACCTGCGCGATCGCGTCCTTCCCGCGCTGCTGGCGGATTATCCGGGCCTGCGCTACTCCTTCGAAGGCGAACAGCAACAGCAGCGCGATACCGCCGAAGATCTGAAAATGGGCTTCGTTTTCGCCCTGCTGATGATCTACGCTCTCCTCGCCATCCCCTTCCGCTCCTACCTGCAGCCACTCATCGTCATGACGGCGATTCCGTTTGGCTTGGTGGGAGCTATCGGTGGCCATGCCTTGCTGGGTCTGGACCTGAGCATGCTCTCCATGTTCGGCATCGTCGCCCTGACCGGCGTCGTAGTGAACGACAGCCTCGTCATGGTCGACTTCATCAACCGCTCCTTCCGTACCGGTACACCCTTGTTGCAAGCCGTGCGCGAAGCCGGCGCCAAGCGCTTCCGACCGATTCTCTTGACGTCGCTGACCACCTTCATGGGGCTGCTGCCGCTCTTGCTCGAGAAGAGCCTGCAAGCGCAGTTCCTGATCCCGATGGCCGTCTCGCTAGCCTTCGGCGTCATGTTCGCCACCGCCATCTCGCTGGTGTTGGTGCCGGTCTGCTACGTGATCCTGGAGGATCTGAAGTTGCAGTGGCTCAAAGTCGTGGGGCGTCACGACGAGGTGCCGGAGGAGGGGGTGTTGGGGTTGGAGGTGGCGGAGGGCTAGGAAGCCCTGTTTCCTTCGTCACGACCTCTGGCTACGGAAATTCTAGCTCTTCTCCGTTGCCTCTTCGGGTGCTTCATCGAACTTCAGCACCGTGACCTTCAAGTGCGTGTCGTACTTGTAGATCTCGGTCAAGTCGTCGATGGGAACGCGAGTCTCCTTCTTGTCATCGTCGAACAGCCCAAGGTACTTTTGCCGGCGATTGAACCAGAGACGGCAAATTGTCTTACGGTTGTTGTCGTCGAGCAGGATCGCCATGTAAGAGAGGTTGTCACGGTAGTGGATACGGCGTGGGTCGGTGTCGCGGCTGAGGATCGCCTTGACGATGTGGTAGCCCTCGATCTCTTCCTGAGTCGTGACGATGCGGTCTTCTTCCTCGCTGGCTTCCAACTCAGGGCTGGCTTCCTCCGTCACCGAGGTGTCGTCGCCGGTGGCCTGAGCGGGAGGTTCTCCCGTATTGAGAGCCGCACGGAGCCGGTCGCTGGTTTCCTCTGCGAGAAACTGCCGGAAAGCGCGTTGGAAGGTAGCGGTGAACTCTTCTCGGGCTTGGGAGGTGAAGCGGCCACCGCAGGTGGAGGCATGGAAGAAGCGCAGTAGCTCTTCGCTCGGGTCCGTCGTTTGCTGGCGCAGCAGGCTACGGATCTGTCCCAGGAGCTTGAGTGCGTTAGCCGAGTTCAGGACGTGTTCGAGATCGAAGGTGCCCTTGCTGAGCTTGTTGATTTCGCGCAGCAAGCCTTCTCGGCGTTCCGTGAGGTTCAAGGTCAGGAACGGCATCAAATCCATCTTGTTGGGCTCGTCGAGGTCCGAGAAGAAGCGGTACTCGATTCCATTCGCCAAGATTGCGATGCGGGCTTTGGTCACCGAGAAGTAGCGGAAGAGCTGATGGGTCGCGGCCTTGTCGAGATTGGCGCCGATACGCTTGCACTCGACCAAGAAAATGATTTCGCCGTTACGGGCGATGGCATAGTCGACCTTCTCGCCCTTCTTCACGCCGACGTCTGCGGTGTACTCCGGGGTCACCTCTTTGGGATCGAAGACGTCGTAGCCAAGTGCCGAGATGAAGGGCAAGATCAGAGCGTTCTTGGTAGCTTCTTCGGTTTCTAGATGGTCGAGAAGTTCAGGGATTCGTTCAGAAAGTAGAGAAATCTTGTCGATGAACTCGGCTTCGGTTGTACCCATGTCGAAAAATCTCCTTGTGTGTACGGCGCTCCCGCAATAGGCTTCAATAGATCATCTTAACAGTACGGCAGCTCGGCCAGGGTCATCAATACCGACCAAGGTGCCAACCGTTTCTTCCAGCCACTTGCCCCAGTAGCGCTCTGCTTTCAGTTTCCGGCGTAGCGCTTGAGCTGCAGCAATGTAGTCCTCGATCTCACCACCTTCGAGAAGTTCCTCGTAAAGATGCTGTTTCTTGAATCGCTCGCCGCAGTAGTTCAGGCCACTCTGCAGCAACCCCTTCCTCGAAGCGACCTGCGCCCCGTTGGCCGCTCCAATACTCACCCCCGCGCCCACCACCAGCACCGCCTCGCCGTCCCGAATCACACACCGCAGGTCGTCCAGAAAATCCGGCATGCCGTCCTCAAGAATCTGGCTAGTTCCCGGTTAGAAGGATTGTGGCCTGTCCCGGAGGCATTCCGTGCTCTGGACCCCAGCTGATAGGCTCAAGAGGTGACCTCAGAACCCGGAGAACTTGAGATGAAGTGCCACGTTTGCGGCAGCACCATGACCGAGATCACAACGGACCTACCCTTCAAGGTCAGCAACACCGCCATCGTCATCGTCAAGCAACTTCCGGTTGTGGATTGCTCCAACTGCCACGAGTACTTGCTGGCGGATCCCATCATGGAACGCGTCGAGCAGATGTTCGCCAACCTGGATGCCCGCGCTGAATTGGAAATCATCCGCTACGCGGCATGAACCCCACCTGAAGATGGCGTCGGACACAGATCGCGAACTGACTAGTGAGTCTCTGGCAGAAGAGCTGGAGTTGATCGACGATCGTAATCGTGACTACGAAGCGAACCCAGACGATGTCGTTCCTTGGTCAGAGGTCAGATCAGAACTCTGGCCTGACCTCTGACCGGGTCAGGAAGTCGCCGGAGCCCGCGCCGCCAGCATCCGCTGCAAAGCCGCTTCCGACTCCTCCGGCGGATGCCGGTTCAAGAAGTCAGAAAAAGTCCGCTGTTGCTCGGCGATGTCCGAAGCCGGTGCTGGAACGTGTCAGCTGGTACACGATGAACTGGTTCAGTGAAATGCCTTCATCGTGCGCCTGAGCTTGCAAGCTCTTGTGTAGAGAGTCGGGAAGACGGATGGTGAGTCGGCGCATGATGACCCCTTCCTACTGTCAGGCGAAAATATCTGCTGCCTCGAACTCATCAGTAAGGGCTTTGATCTTTTCCGGTTTGCCAAGTTCCTCCCAAATGCTACGAGCAGCCCGAAGGAACATCCGGCGCTCCGCATCGCTTTCGGCGATACGGGCTAGGTGCGGGTAAGTCTTGGCCATGGATTCGCGGTCGTCCAAGCTGAAGTAGAGACTCAGAGCCCTGTGGAAGTGCTCTTGAGCTCGTGAGATTCTGCCTTGGGCTTTGCGAACTTCGCCGAGCCGGATCAGGCAGTGGGCCTGACCGATGATCGATCCGATGTCAGTATAGGCTTTTAATCCTTGCTGGAAACTCTTTCTGGCGTTCTCCTGGTCGTTTTGGCGCATGAAGACATCGCCAAGCTGCTGTAAGCAACGCGCCTGGCCGGTGAGGTCGCCGACCTTTCCGAAGAGTCTGCGGGCGTCCCCGAGGTGGTAAATGGTGTCTTCCAAGTTGTCAGTATCGAGCGCCGTGATGCCGAGGCCGAGCAGGCAGTTGGCTTGTCCAAGGCTCTGGTCGAGTTGTTGGAAGAGCATTCGCGCCTGCTGATAGCACTGGATTGCTGGCTCTGACTCGGCCGCGTGTCGATGAAGGTGGCCGAGCCTGAGCAAGCACTCCGCTTTGCCGTCCAGCGTGCCGAATTGTTCGAAGAGGACACTGGCCTGCTTGTAGTGCTCCCGGGCTCCCTGCGGATCGGCGGTGGTGAGCAGCAGGTCTCCAAGGCTGAGCAGGCACCGGCCGTTGCCGGGGATAGGGCCGATCTGCTCGAAGAGATTCTTCGAGGTTTCGTAGAACTCCCGGGCCTTGGCGAATTGAGACTTGCGTTGTTGGATGTCTCCCAGGCGGTGGAAGCAGTTGGCTTGTTCCAGGAGATTCTTGTCTTCGTTGTAAAGCTGGATCGCCCGTTCGTAACACTGCTCGGCTCGATCCTGGTCGGACTTTGCAATCAGTAGATCTCCCAGACCCTTCAAGCAGTCTGCCTGCCCCTTGGTATTTTGCAATCTAATGAAATATGTCAGCGCCTTCTCGTAGTGGTTCTGGGAGGTAGTGTGTCTGGATTCCAAGAGGAGGCACTGCCCGAGTCCTTGCAGGCAGGTTGCCTGGCCGCGAATATCGGCGCTTTTACTGAAGGCAATCAATCCTCGCCGGAAGTAGTTCTCGGGGTTCGTGTATTCAGGACGCAACTGGGCGATCTTGCCGAGTTGCTCGTTGAGGCGACCCTGCAGATGAATGTCCTTTTGTTTCTTGGCGATTTTCAGGGCTTGTTCAAGAGGGCGTAGAGTTCCAAGGTGAGAGAAGCGTAGGAACTCTCCCCACTGCAAGCTGATTTCGAAGGCGACATCTTGCCCTTCCTTCAGCCTTCGAGCGAGACAGCGCTCGATGTTGCTAACCTCCAATGCCAGGCGAGCCATGGCTTCGCGACCGCCGAAGCGGCCGATGTTAGGTACAAGCCGTTGTACCAGTTTCAAATAGTGCGCATCCAGGCGGGTGAGTTGAGCACCTTCGGGTTGGCAACGGCGTAGGGCGGACTCTCGGATGGGGGCGAGCATGCGGACGCGCTTGATCTCCGGCTCGGCAAAAGCGAGCCCGAGCTTGAGCAGGACGTCACGCGCTGCCAGGCCGTTCTCCGGCATGACTTGTTGCAGGTCGACGACAGCGAGGCCGTCGGGAAGTTGGCTTAGGAGGCTGAGAAGCTTCTTGGCTTCCGCTGTCATGCGAGCACTGCCCAAGGACAGCTCGAAGCTGACATCCAGGCTCTTGCGTTTGCCTTTGCCATCGCCGCGTTTGAGGACTTCGGTGCGCTTGGTCTTCCATTCCTGCCAAAGACCGCCGAGGTCCGGGGAGCCTTCGGCACGGCGGGCCAACAACTCGATGGCGAGGGGCAGGCCGTCGCAGACGCCGAGAATGGTCTGTAGCTGGTTGTCTTCTGCGAGATCGGGGCCAGCGATGCGCAGGAACAGTTCGCGGCTGCTCGGTGGTTCCAGGCGCGAGAGGAGGATCGAAGGCTTGCGCCAGGCAAGGCCGGGGATGGTTCTGCGGCCACGCAGAGAGGCGATCAAGGCGACGCCGGGGCACTTGGCCAGCCGGGCAACGACCTGTTCGATCTGTTCTTGCTCGTCGTCCTGTTCAAGTAGGGTCTCGGCGTTGTCCAGGGCGACGACAGCCGGGACTGCCTGAAGGTGGTCCAGGATCGCTGGCAACAGCGCGTTGCCTTCGATTCCCAGTGTGCGGGCCAACTCGCTCAGCAAAGCCTCGGCGGTGGTGGCGACGTCGCACCGGACGAAGAAGAGACGCTTGTCGTAGCGTTGGACGACGCGCTCGTCGTAGAGCGCGGACAAAGTGAGGTGACTCTTGCCGACACCGAGATCGCCGAGGATCGCAAGAGGCTCAGGATTCTTTAGCAGCAGAGCACCGACGAGATCTTCTAGCTGATCATCGCGGCCGACACAGTGCGCCGGAGGAGGTGGTAGTAGTTCTCGGCGTTCGTTGGAGCTGAGCGTCTCAGTTGTAGAGATTGTCTCGAACATCGCCTCGGAATCTTTCTCAGGCATAATTCTTCCTCAAAAGACTTCGGGTGGAATAAAGTGATCGAAAGCATACTATGCAGAGAAAGCAGTGAAAAATTATTAATATAAGATATTCTGAGGCGTAGATGTGCGTGTGAGGTTCTGCTCTTTGCGATTGTCCGACCTCAATTCGTCAGGTACGCCCACACATTGACCGCCGCCGCCCGCCCCGTGGTGTTGTAGAGCAGCACGCGGTACTGCGGAAACCCAATCCGCAGGTTGGTTTCGCTGCCGCTGGCGTAAGAGCCTTCGCTCATTGCCGCGGGTGCCTTGGCTTCCAGGGATAGGTGGATCTCGCCGTCGAACTGGAAGGAGCGGACGATCGAGTCCTCTTCGGGCAGCAATACGACGCCGATCTCGCCGTCGGTGAAGACGTTGTCTTTGATCTGGGCGTGGACGCTCAGCGTCATGCCGGTGAAGCCGTCCGTGTCGAGCGTGCCGATCTCGGTGAACTGGGTTGTCTCGTGACGTTGAGCGGGAGAGATGGTGAGGTCGGGGAAGCGCTCGAACTTGCTGTGGTGGACGGTGCCGTTGATGCCGACACGACCTCGGACCGGGTGCGGGTTCTCCAAGTTGGTGACGTACACCGACCGCTGCTCGGGATCCCGGAAGCGGTCTTGGGCGAGTAGCACGCCGACGGCGAGGGTTGCGATCAAGAGGGCCGCGAGGGCTGGTAGCGAACGCGGAAAGATGGGTTTCATGGCTTACCTCCTTGCTGGAATTCTACGGGCGAGGAGGGGCTGGTGTCGCCTCGGCCGTCTCAAGGTTCGAGGGCGCCGCGGAATTCCGGTTTCTCAGACGGCGGTTACCGTGTCCAAGCCCATACAGAAGGAGGACGGTCATGACACGACACTTGCTTGTCTTCGCCTCGAGCTTGCTACTGGCCACCGCAGTCGCCGCCCAAGAGGTGCGCTTGCCGCTGGCGGACTACCAGGCTCTCTACCAGCAAGCCAACCCGGAACCGGAACCCGAACCCGAGCCGCCGGTGCCGCTGGCCTTCGAACGCGCGGAGCTGGAGGTCGAGGTGGGGAAGACCAGCGCCCGGGTGGTGCAACACTGGACGCTGGTGCTCTACGGCGACGACTGGCGGACGCTGGAGTTGCCGGACGAGGCGACGATCACGCGGGTGGACTTTGGAGGGCTGGACGGCTTGTTGAAGACACCGGACGATGGCGGCTGGCCGGAGCTGCGCTTGCGCGGTGCCGGACGCCATCGCGTGACGGTGGAGTCGGCGGTGCCGGTCGAAGAAGACCTCGAGGCGACGCGTGGAACCTGGACGCTGGAGGTCCAGCTGCCGGCGGCGGCGGTAATCGATGGCGTCCTGCGGGTGGCACGGACGGATTCCGGCGCGCCGAGTCTGGGCGTGACCGAGGTCGTGGTCGACGGACCGGCGGGCGCCGGCGGCGATGGCATCGTGGTGCCGCTGGCGGGGCAGGATGCCTGGAGTTTCACCGGTGGTCCCGGCACCACGCTGGCGTTGAGCCTGCTGGGCGCGCCGGTAACGCCCGTGCGCGACGGCCTACCGCTGCGCTTCGAGGTGCTGAGCACCCATTCGATGCGCGTGCTGCGGACGCGCACGGAGCTGACCGCGTGGATCGAGGCGCAGGTGAGCCAGGGGCAACTGGAGCAGCTGCGCATACCGCTGGCACCGCTCCTCGAGCAGGGGTTCGAGTTGGTGGACGTGAAGAATGCGCGAATCGCGGATTACCGGCTGGTCGACGAGGTGCTCGAGGTCGACGCGATCCAGCCGGCAACGGCGGGCGACAGCTTCCGGGTGACGTTACATTTCACGGGCGGGCCTCTGGAGACAGTGTCGCCGGCACGCCTGGCGGTCGACGGGGCGGCGCGGGTGCTGGCGCTGAGCAAGGTCGACCTGGAAGGTGACGGTTTGCTCGAACTGGTCGACGCCGGTGGCGCACGGCTGCCGGACGAGCGGGAGTTGCAGCAGCTGTCGCCGGCCTTCGAGCAAGCGAAGGGCGAGGCGCTGGTACTGCCGGACTCGAAGCCGTCACCGAACAAGACCACGTCGGGAA
>CBDUPA010000036.1:0-30366 GCA_965368975.1 uncultured bacterium
CGCGCAGGCCGCGGGTGCGCCGCGGCACGGCGAGCTGGCGGTACAGGAAGTTCCCGTGCAGATCATCGCGCCAACGCCGCCGGCCGGCTGGCGCTTCCCGATCCCGACGATCGACGTTGGCCGCCTGCGCGACGCCGACGCCGTGGCGCTCGGCCGGCAGCTGATCGCGCGCGCCGCGCGGCTGCCCTTCGACCTGGCCGCCGCGTCGCCGCGCTGGGGTGCCCTGCTGCGCGTCTTCCTGGTGCGCTTTGCCGCCGACCACCAGCTGCTCGACCTGACCACGCACCACGTCACCTACGACATGTGGGCGCGCGAAGTGTTCATCCGCGAGATCGCCCAGCTCTACGACGCCTTCTGTGCATGTCGAGCGTCGCCACTGCCGGAGCTGCCCGTGCAGTACGCTGACTTCGCCGTCTGGCAGCGGCGCTGGATGCAGGGCGACGTGCTGCGCGCCCAGGTCGACTTCTGGCGCTCGCGTCTCGAGGGTCTGCCCGAAGTGCTGGAGCTGCCCGCCGACCATGCGCGTCCGCCGCGCCAGAGCTTCCGTGGTGCGCGCATCTCCTTCGACGTGCCGGCCGCCACCGCCGAAGCACTGCGCCGGCTCGGCAGCGAGCACGGCACGACCCCCTTCATGACCCTGCTCGCCGCCTTCCAGGTGCTGCTGGCACGGCTCAGCGGGCAGCAGCACCTGGTGGTCGGGACGCCCGTGGCGGCGCGCACGCGCCAGGAGATCGAGGGCTTGATCGGCTTCTTCGCCAACATGCTGGCCTTGGGCGCCGAGCTGCCGCCGCGACGCTCGTTCACGGCGCAGCTCGAAGCCACCCGTGACGCGACGCTGGATGTCTTCGCGCACCAAGATCTGCCCTTCGAGTTCCTGGTCGAGGCCCTGCGACCTCGGCGCGACCTGAGCCGCCATCCGATCTTCCAGGTGCTGTTCAACTACCTGCCGGACTACGGCACCGCGCGCATCGAGCTGGACGACCTGACGCTGACCTTCGAGGAAGTGCACAACGCCGGCGCGCCCTACGACCTCTTCTGCAGCATCTGGCCGGTCGAGGGCGGTGGTCTGCGTGGCTCGCTCGACTACAGCCAGGATCTCTTCGACCGCACCACCGTCCTGCGTCTGAGCGCGGCTTACCGGACGTTGCTGGCCGGCGTGGCGGTGGCGCCCGAGACATCGCTGGCGGCTCTGCCGCTACTGACGGCTGGGGAGCGGCAGCAGGTGATCGTGGAGTGGGGGGAAGCCCCGGCACCCCTGGCCCCGATTCCAAGCCTACTGGCGGCCGTGTGCGCGACGGCACAGCGGCGGCCGGAGGGGACGGCGGTGGTGGCGGGACGGGTACACCTGAGTTACCGCGAGCTCGTGGCGCGTGCGCTGAGGCTGGCGGCGGCACTCCGAGGGACGTCGCGTGGCGAGGCTGGAACGAGTCGCGAGGAGGCGCCGGTGGCGCTGTATCTCGACCGGGGTCCGGAGCTGGTGGTGGCGCTGCTCGGGGTGCTGGCGTCGGGGCGGCCGTACCTGCCGCTCGACCCGGCCTATCCCGCGGCGCGCGTCGCCTTCGTACTGGAGGATGCAGCTCCGGAAGCGAGCGCCGTCGACGTGCTCAGCCGGCGCACGGACGCTGCGTGGGTCGAAGAACTGGCGGCGGAGGTGGACGGATTGGGCGAGCGGGTGCTGTGGATCGAGGATCTACTGTCCGAGGCCCAGCTGCCCGAGGCCCAGTTACCCGAGGCCCAGCCGCCCGAGGCCCAGCTAGAAGCCCAGCAGGAAGTGGAGCCGGCACCGGACGCTGAGCGCTTGGCCTACCTGATCTACACCTCCGGCTCGACCGGCAAGCCCAAGGGCGTCGGTGTGCCGCACGGTGCGGCGGGGCATTTCCTGGCGGCGATCCAGCAACGCTTGCAGCTGTGCGAGGACGACGCGCTACTGGCGGTGACCACGGTCGCCTTCGACATCCACGTGCTCGAAATCTTCCTGCTCCTGGCCACCGGCGGCCGGCTGCTGCTCGCCGATCGCGCCACCGCCGCCGACGGGAGCCGCCTGGCGCGGCATCTGCGCACGCGCGGCGCGACCGCGATGCAGGCGACGCCGGCCGGCTGGCGCTTGTTGTTGGAGGCGGGGGAGTGGACGGACGCGGCTCGCATGACCCTGCTGTGCGGCGGTGAGGCACTGCCAGCCGACCTGGCGGCGGCGCTGCTGCCCCGCGGACGGGCACTGTGGAACCTCTACGGTCCCACCGAGGCGACCGTCTGGACCGCGGCCCGGCGCGTGACGGTGGGGGAGAGCCCGGTGCGCGTCGGCGGTCCGCTGGCCGGTACCCGCCTGCACCTGCTCGATCGTCGTCAGCAGCCGGTGCCGCTGGGGGTGGCGGGCGAAGTTTTCTTGGGCGGGCAAGCGCTGGCGCGTGGCTACCACGGTCGCCCGGCGCTGACCGCCGAGGCCTTCGTACCGGACGGTGTCTCGAACCCATCGAGCACGCACGGTGCCGGTGGTGGTCGCCTCTACCGGGTCGGCGACCTCGCGCGCTGGCGGCCGATGGGTGAGCTGGAATTCCTCGGCCGCGTCGATCAGCAGGTCAAGGTGCGGGGTTTCCGCATCGAGCTGGGCGAGATCGAGACGGCGCTAGCCGAGTTGCCCGAAGTGGCGCAGGCGGCGGTGAGCGTGGACCTCTCCTCCGGTGCCGCTGGCGAAGCACGCCTGGTCGCCTACCTGGTGTCCTCCATCGACGCCCTGCCGAGCACCGGCGCCCTGCGCGACGCCCTGCGCCGGCGCCTGCCGGACTACATGCTACCGTCGGTCTTCGTCGCCCTGGACAGCCTGCCGCTGACCGCCAACGGCAAGGTCGACCGCCGCGCCCTGCCAGCCCCGGACGCCGGTGCTCGCCTGGGTAGCGGCGCCGATTACGTGCCACCGGCCAGCGAGACCGAGACGGCGCTGGCCGAGCTGTGGCAGCAGCTGCTGGGCGTCGACCGCGTCGGCCTGGGCGACGACTTCTTCCACCTCGGCGGCCACAGCCTGCTCGGCACGCGCCTGATCTCGCTGCTGCGCCAGCGCTTCGACGTAGAGTTGCCGCTGGTGGTGCTGTTCGAGAGCCCGACCCTGGGCGCCATGGCCGAGGCGGTCGAGGTGGCGCTGTGGGCGCGCGAGGGCCGGCAGGCAGGGGCGCCGCAGGAAGGGGCGCCGCAGGAGAGCTTCGCCGAAGAGGACGACATGGAAGAAGGAGTGCTATGAGTTCGAAGCTGCAACACGCCCTGGGCGGACGCAAGAACGGCGACATCGTCGAGCTACCGGACGGCCTGCGCATGATGTGCCAGAGCCGCATGGAGTTCCGCCACTTCTACGACGACATCTTCGTCAAGCACGTCTACGCCAGCCATGGCATCCACGTCGAACCGGGCGGCGTGGTGCTCGATGTCGGCGGCAACGTCGGCACCTTCTCGGTCTTTGCCCAGGAGCACTGGGGACCGGTGCGCGGTTTCGCCTTCGAGCCGGCACCGCCGTTGTTCCGCCTGCTGCGCCAGAACGTGGCCCGCTACCAGGGGCGCGTGCAGTGCTTCAACATGGGTGTCTCGGATCGCCCCGGCACGGCGCGCCTGACCTTCTACCCGCAGAGCTCGGGCATGTCGTCCTTCCACCCCGACCACGAAGAAGAACGCCGCAACCTGGAGGCCGTGCTGGTCAACGAGGCGCGCCACGGCGTCGAGGGTGTCAGTGAGCTGATGGAGCACCTGGACGACTACCTGGAAGCACGCCTGCGCGAGGTGCACTTCGACTGCCCGCTGACCACCGTCTCGACGGTGCTCGACGAGCACGGCCTGGATACCGTCGACCTGCTCAAGATCGACGTCCAGAAAAGTGAGTGGCAGATCCTGCAGGGCATCGAAGATCGTCATTGGTCGGCGATCCGCCAGCTGGTGGCCGAGGTGCACGACCACCCGCCGGAGGACGACGATCCGGACCGTCGAGGCATGGTCGAACGGACCCTCGACTTCCTGCGCACTCAGGGCTACGACGTGCACGCCGAGCAGGACGACCTCTACGAGGGTTCGGACATCTTCAATCTCTATGCCCGCCGATCTGGCCGCCAACCGTCCGAGGAGGCGCGATGAGCGACCGTGACCTGCAGCTGCGGCAGTTGGAAGAGCTGGCCCGCCGTGCCCTGAGAGCTTTTGGCTTGGAGGGCGGCCCGGCAGCGCCCGAGCTGACCCTGCTCGAACACAAAGCCAACACCACCTACCGCGTGCGCGTGGCGCGTGCGGACGGGGACCGCGACTACCTGCTGCGTCTGGGAGCGCCCGGCCGCTATCCGCCCGAGGTCGTGGCTTCCGAGCTGCGCTGGCTCGATGCCTGCCGGCGAGCCGGGCTGCCGGTACAAGAACCCGTCCAGAGACCGGTGCGCCCCGATGTCGACGCAATGGCGGCTGAAGCTTGGGTCTACGTCGAGGACGAGCGCTGCTGCACCTTGACGCACTGGCTGCCCGGTCGGCCTCTGACTGCAGGCGCCGCCCTGGAGACCGTCGCCACGGTCGAGCAGACCGCCGAGCAGACCGCCGAGCAGACCGGTGAGCTACTGGCGCGCCTGCACCGGGTGGCCGAGGGCTTCACGCCGCCGCCCGGCTTCGTGCGTCCCAAGTGGACGCTGGAGCGCCTGCTCGGTCCGGGGGCCGCCGAGGGCAACGTCGTGCCCGTCACCGTGCTGGCGGCCGGGGCGGTCGACTTGCTGCCGCCTTCGGCCCAAGCGTTGCTGGCGCGGGCGGCGTCCGAGGTGCGCGCGGCGGTCGCCGACCTGGAGGGACAGAAGACCAGCGGCGCGGCCGTCTGGGGGCTGATCCACACCGACTTCGAGCCGGATAATTTGATTGTCCGGAGCGGACAGATTGTCCGGAGCGGGCATATTGTCCGGAGCGAGCGGAAGGCTGAGACTGGAGAGCTGGCGGCGATCGATTTCGAGCACTGCGGCTTCGGCTACTACCTCTACGACCTGGGCGGCGCCCTGCTGGCGCTGGCCGACAGGCCCGACTTCCCGGCCCTGCGCCGCGCGCTGCTCGACGGCTACCAGCGTCAACGCCCGCTGCCGCCCGCCCAGGCTCGCCACCTCGACGCCTTCCTGCTGCTGCGCGCGCTCTACGCGCTGCGCCTGCTGCTGATCGACAGCTGGCACCTGCCCGGCACCCAAGACGATGCGCCGCGTGTCGTGCCCTACCTGCTGGGGGGCATCCGGCGCACGCTGCAGGCGATCGAGGCCAGCGGTAGTGATGACAGCCTTGTTGCCCCCGCCGGTGCGGCTGGTGAGACTCTCGCGGACGACCTGGCAGCGCTGTCGACCGTCCAGTTTCTCGGCCGCTTGCGCCGTGCCGGCGTGCAGCTGCGCGCCGAGGGCGAACAGCTGCGCTTCTCGGCGCCCAAGGGAGCGCTGACCCCCGCGCTGCGCGAGCAACTGGTGGCTCGCAAGCCGGAGGTCTTGACCTTCCTGCAGCAAGCGGCCGGTAGCGACGACCGCTTGCCGCCGATCGAGCCGCGAACCTGGGCTGTCGACGGCGCTGTAGACGGCGCGGAACCACCGCTGTCCTACGCCCAGCAGCGCATGTGGTTCCTCGACCGCCTGGACCCCGGCAGCGCCGCCTACAACACGCCGATGGCGCTGCGCGTCGAGGGCGAGGTGAGGCTGGCCGCCCTGCTCGCCACCCTGGACGAGATCGTGCGCCGCCACGCCGTGCTGCGCGCCACCTTCCACACCGTCGCCGGCCCCGAGGGCGACCGGCCACAGCAGCGCATCGCGCATCGCCTGCGCCTGCCCTTGCGCCTGGTCGACCTGCGCGCGCTCGACGTCGAGGCGCGGACGGCCACCGCTGCCGCCCTGCGTGCCGCCGACGCGTCCCGTCCCTTCGACCTGGCCGGCGGGCCGCTGATCCGGGTCACCGTGCTGCGGCTGGGCGCCGCCGAGCACGACCTGCTGCTCAACCTGCACCACATCGTCTCGGATGCCTGGTCCGGCACCATCCTGCTGCGCGAGGTCAGCACGTTGTATGGCGGCGCGACGCTGCCCGAACTGGAGATTCAGTATCCCGACTACGCCGCCTGGCAACGGCGCTTGGTGGAGGAGCGCGGCGGGCTGGAGGTCGAGATCGACTGGTGGCGGCAGCAGCTGGCGGACTTGCCGCCGGTGCTCGACCTGCCCCTGGATCGACCACGACCATCCGTGGCCGATAGCGCTGGCCAGCGTCTGGATGTCGCCTTCGACGCGGAGCTGAGCGACAGCCTGCGGCAGCTGGCGCGCGACCACGGTTCTACCCTCTTCATGGCGCTGCTCAGCGCCTGGAGTGGGCTGCTCGGACGCTGGAGCGGTCAGGCCGACTTCGCCATCGGTTCGCCGGTGGCAGGCCGCGAGCGGCGCGAGCTGGAGGAACTGGTCGGTTTCTTCGTCAACACCCTGGTGCTGCGCTGCCGCCTGGCGCCGCGGGAGGTGTCGACGCCCTCCTTTCTAGACCTACTAGCGCGCGCCCGCAGCACCGCCCTCGACGCCTTCAGCCACCAGGCGGTGCCCTTCGAGCGCCTGGTCGAGGCGTTGCAGCCGAGCCGTCAGCTCGACGTCTCCCCGCTGTTCCAGGTCTTCCTGGTGCTGCAGAACGTGCCCGCCGGCAGCGTGCGCATTCCGGGCGTGGTGCTGCGGCGGCTGCCGCAGGTGGAGTCCAGCTCGCCGTTCGACCTGAGCCTCAACCTGGAGGAGCGCGAAGACGCGGCGGGCAAGCTGGTGCTCGCCGGCTCGGTGCGCTACCGCCGGGCGCTGTTCGACGTGACCACGATCCGACGCTTGCTCGGCCAGCTCGAGACGCTGCTGCGCGCCGTGGTGGCCGACCCGGAGGCACCGCTGGCACGTCTGCCGCTGCTCACCGCCGCCGAGTGCCAGCAGCTGCTGGAGGTGTCGGTGGGCGCACCGAGCCGAGGTACCGCCGCGGCCAGCCTGGTGGCGCAGATCGCCGCCCAGGCGGTCGCGCGACCGGACGCGCCGGCGGTCACTGGGGCCCTCACTGGTGCCGACACTGGGGCCGACGGTGAGACCTGGAGCTACCGCCGCCTGGCAGCCCACGCCGCCGCGCTGGCGCGCCGCTTGCGCATGCTGGACGTCGGGAGGAGTGCCGGCGCGGAGTCTGGGCAGCGGGCCCCGGTCGCGGTCGTGCTCGGCCGCTCGCCAGTGGAAGCCGCCGCCCTCACTGCTGTGCTCGCTTGCGGCGCCGCCTACCTACCGCTCGACCCCGCCGCGCCGCCCGCCCGCCGCGCCTTCCAGCTGCGCCAGGCCGGCGTGCGCGTGGGCCTGGCACCGGCGTCGGCGTGGCCAGAACTGCGGGCGCTGGAAGCTCGAGGAGCGCCGGTGGTCGAGTGGCTCGATCCGTCGCAGGTCGAGGTCGGGTGTGAGGTCGGGGCTGGGGACCGGGTCGAGGTCGAGGACGAGTTGGTCTCAGAGCTTGTCCGCGCGCCCGCGCCGCACCCCGAGCAACGCGCCTACGTCATCTATACCTCCGGTTCCACCGGCGAACCCAAGGGCGTCGAGGTGGTGCACCGAGGTCTGCTCGGCCTGTGCGCCTGGTATCGCGAGCACGGCCCCGGTCAGGGTCTCGGCCCTGGCGTGCGCGTGCCGCGCGTCGCCTCGCCCGCCTTCGACGCCTCGGTGCTCGACCTGTGGCCGGCGCTGAGTGCCGGGGCCGAGCTGCGCGTGGTGCCCGACGACGTTGCTCCCGACCCCGAGAAGCTGCGCGACTGGCTGTGCGCCGAGGGCATCGCTGTCGCCCACCTGCCGACCGCGCTGGCGGTGCCGCTGCTGAGCTTGCCGTGGCCCGCCGAGGCGCCGCTGCACACCCTGCTCACCGGCGGCGATCGCCTACCCGCGCGGCCGCCCGCCGGCCTGCCGTTCCGCCTGCTCAACAACTACGGCCCGACGGAGAACACGGTGCTCGCCACGTCGGGCGTGCAGTCGGTAGATGGTGCGCAGTCGATGAGAGTGGTGGTGCCGGACCTGGGCTATCCCCTGCCCGGCGTCGAAGTGCACCTGCTCGATCGCCACGACCAGCCCGTGCTGCCGGGAGCCGTCGGCGAGCTGGCTCTCGGCGGCAACTCCCTGGCCCGCGGTTACCTCGCTCGCCCCGCCCAGACCGCCGAGCGTTTCGTTCCGCACCCGTTCCCTTCCGAGTCCGCTTCCGTTGCCACCACTCTTCCCCAAGCGGGCGCCCGCCTCTACCGCACCGGCGACCGTGCCCGCCGCCGCGCCGACGGCCGGCTGGAGTTCCTCGGCCGCAGCGATCACCAGCTCAAGCTGCGTGGCTATCGCGTCGAACCGGGGGAGATCGAAGCCCTGCTACGCAGCCAGGACGGCGTGCAGGACGCCGCCGTGCTCTTGCAGCGCGAGCAGGATGCCGCGCGCCTGGTCGCCTACCTGGAAGCGGCCTCCGGGCAGGGTGAGTGCCAGCTCGACGCCGCCGCGCTGCGTGCCACGCTGCTCGACCAGCTGCCGGCCTACATGGTGCCGGGGATCTATGTCATATTGGAGTCCTTACCGCGCACTGCCTCGGGCAAGATCGACCGGCCGGCGTTGCCGCCCCCGCAGCAAGACGACCTCAGCGCGGGCGCCGCCTCCGCCGCCTCGGCGCCGCCCGAGGGAGAGCTGGAACAACGCCTGGCCGAGCTGTGGCAGGAGTTGCTGGGACTGGAAGCGGTCGGCCGCGACGCCGATTTCTTTGCCCTCGGTGGCCACTCCCTGCTCGCCGTGCAGTTGCTCGGTCGCGTGCGCGACGAATGGGGCGTCGAGCTGACCTTGCGGCAGCTGTTCCAAGCACCGACGCTCGCCAATCTAGCGACCCATCTAGCGGCCAATCTGGCGCCCAGCATGGCGGCGGACCCCGCGCTGCCCACGGTCGCTACCGAAGAAGATCCCATGAATGCCCTGCTCGCTGAGCTGGATGGCCTGTCGCCCGAAGAGGTCGAGGCGCGCATCCGAGAGCTGGAGTCCGAATTGTCCGACCTGCCATCCGAGGAAAACACCTGAGGAGAAGATCATGGAGAACCTGTCGCAGGATATCCGCTTCGCCGTGCGAAGCCTGCTGAAGACACCACGCTTGACCCTAGCCGCCGTGGCTTGTATCGCCATCGGCATCGGTGCCACGGTGTCGGTGCTCACGCTGATCAACGGTTTCCTACTCGGTGCTGGTCCCTATCCGGGGGCCGACCGGCTGGTGCGCGTGTGGTCGACCACCGATCCGGAAACACCGCGCTGGGACATCTCCTACCTGGACTACCAGGATGTCAAGCAGCAGTCGCAGTCCTTCGAGGCACTCGAAGCAGCCCTGCGCGCGCGCTTTGGGGCGCGCACCGAGGATGGCACCCAGCGCCTGCGCGGCGAGGCGGTGACGACCGGGTACTTCGACCTGCTCGGTATGAAGCCGGCGGTCGGTCGGCTGTTCTCGGCCGACGAGTACCAGGCCGACGCCGCCCCCGTGATGCTGATCAGCGACCGCCTGTGGCGCGAAGACTTCGGCGCCGATCCGAACGTGCAGGGTGAGACGCTGCTGGCGCGCTCCGTGTGGGCGCCACCCGACGCGCCGGAAGTGCCGTTCACCATCGTCGGCGTGCTGCCGGCCGGTTTCACCGGTTCGATCGAAGACGACGTTGCTGACTTCTGGCTGCCGGTGGAGCAGTTCGAGCCGCGCGCCTTCCTGAGCGATCGCACGCAGGAGTACGCCTGGCTGCTCGGTCGCCTGAAGGCCGGAGTGTCTTTCGAGGCGGCGGCCGAGGAGGTGGCGCAGCTGGGAGTGTCACTCAACGAGGCCTACCCGGAGCGCGGCGACGGCAAGTTCCAGCTGTGGCTCGAGCCGTTCGCCGAGAACTGGCGCAGCGAGATCCGCCAGGGTCTCTACCTGCTGCTCGCCGCCTCGGCGCTGCTGCTGCTGATCGCCTGCACCAACATCGCCAACCTGCTGCTGGCACGCCTGGCGCGCCGCGAGAGCGAGCTGTCGCTGCGCCGCATTCTGGGTGCTCGCTCGGGCCGCATTCTGCGTCAGCTGCTCACCGAGAGTCTGATGCTGGCGGTTACCGGTGGTGCCATCGGCCTGTTGCTGGCGCATTGGGGCATTCGCGGCTATCTGCGGGTGGCCAACTTCGAGGTGCCGGAGTACGTCGACGTCTCGCTTGACCTGCGCCTGGTCGTGCTGGCGGTGCTGCTGACCGCCGGCACCGGCGTGCTGTTCGGCGTGCTACCGGCTTGGGTCGGCTCGCGCGTGGCACCGGCGCAGCAGGTACGTGAGACCGGCCGCGGTTCGATGACCGGCCGCCGGCAGGCGCGCTTCGGTCGCTGGCTGGTGATCGGCGAAGTGGCCCTGACCTTCATGCTGCTGGTGTCCGCCGGCCTGATGCTGCGCTCCTACCAGCAGCTGGCGAACGTCGACGTCGGCTACCGCACCGACAACTTCCAGCGCATGAGCGTGACGCTCAACCGCGTCGACATGCCGGCGCCGCCGGATTGGAATACCTTCGCCGACGAGGCACGGCGCACCCTGGAGGCGCGCTCGGACGTCGAGGCGGTGACCACGGTGGCCGGCATGCTGCCGCCGTTCGAAGACTTCCCGGCCGACGTCCAACTGCCGGATGCCGAGGAACCGCTGCGCGGCGTCACCCGCCACAGCATCGATCCATACTTCTTCGACACCCTCGATATCGGCGTGTTGTTCGGGCGCAGCGTGCGCGACAGCGACGCCGCGGGCTCGACGCGGGTAGCGGTGCTCAGCCGTTCGCTGGCGCGTCGCCTCACCGGTGGCGACGCCGTCGACATGCTGTCGCAAGAGATGCGCTTCGTCATGAACCCGCGCACCGGTGACCTGTCGCCGCCGTTCACCGTCGTCGGCGTGGTCGAGGACGTCAAGTGGGCCGGTCCGCGCACCGAGCGCGCCAACCCCTACGACATCTACCTGTCGCGCTACCAGATGCCGATGTTCGTCCTCTCTTTCGGCGTCGCCACGAACGTCGACCCGCGTAGCATTGACCTGTCGCTGCGCAAGGAGGTCGGTCGCCTGGCACCCACCTCGCCGGTGCACTGGGTGTCGAACATGGAGCAGGAGCTGGCCGACGCCTATGCCGACTCGCGCTTCTACGCCTCGCTGTTCGGTGTCTACTCGGCCTGTGCCGTGCTGCTCGCCATCATCGGCATCTACGGCCTGCTGTCCTACAGCGTGGTCAGCCGCTACGGCGAACTGGGCATGCGCATGGCGATTGGTGCCCAGGGCGGCGACATCCTTAGCCTGGTGCTGCTGCAAGGGCTGCGCACGGTGGGCATCGGCCTGTTGCTCGGCCTGGTCGGCGCCTTCGCCACTGCGCGCTTGCTGTCCAGTCAGCTCTACGGCATCACCGTGCGCGACCCGTGGACCTTCGGCGCCGTGCTCGGCGGTTTGCTGCTGCTATCGCTGATCGCCTGCCTGCTGCCGGCGTTGCGCGCCACGCGCGTCGATCCCGTCAACGCCTTGCGTCAGGATTGAGGTCTACTGATGAGTGCCATTCCCAAGAACGACTCCAAGAACGACACCGCAAAGCCGAATAAGGCCAATGCGGCGAAGCCGAGAAAAGGCTGCCTGCGCCGGATCTTCCATTTCGTCCTGATCGCCGGCCTGGTGCTGGTCGTCGTACTGATCGGTGCCTGGTTGTGGGGCCGTAGCAAGCTCGCGGGCAGCCTGGCGCAGCTCGACGGCAGCGCCGACCTACCCGGCCTGACGGCACCGGTGAGCGTCGAACGCGACGCGCTCGGCGTGCCGGTGATCCGTGCCGCCAGCCGTCTCGACGCGGCGCGTGCCCTGGGCTACCTGCATGCCCAGGAGCGCTTTTTCCAGATGGACCTGGCTCTGCGCCGGCGCAGCGCCGGGGAAGTGAGCATGCTGACCGGTGAGCGTAATCTCGGCTGGGATCGTGAGCAACGCGTTCACCGCTTCCGTGACCTGGCGCAGCGCACGCTGGCCGCATTGCCAGAGGAGCAACGCCAACTGCTCGACGCCTACACGCGCGGCGTCAACGCGGGGCTCGAAGCCCTCGACGAACCGCCGTTCGAGTACATGATCCTGGGCGTCGAACCACAGCCGTGGAAGGCCGAGGACAGCCTGATCAGCGCCATGACCATGTTCCTGGCGCTGCAGGGCTTCACCCGCGACTACGAGCAAGCCCTCGGCCTGATGGCCGACACGCTCGAGCCGGCCTGGTTCGACTACCTGGCGCCCTGGGGCACCTCCTGGGACGCGCCGATGATGGCGGATACACAGGCGCCACTGGCGGATTCGCCGGCGGATGCGGCGCTGCAGCCGGGGCCGATCCCACCGTACGCGCCGGGTGCCGCTCCGGAAGAGCCGGAGCTGGAGAAGGTTGCCCGCTTCACCCGTGGAAACCACCTGGCCAGCGGGCCCTCGTTCGCTCGCTCGATGGCGGGCCTGGTGCAGGCCCAAGCTCCCGTCGGCGGCAGCAATGCCTGGACGCTGTCCGACGCGCTGACCACGATCGATGGCGCGCTGCTCGCCAACGACGTCCACCTGCCGATCGACCTGCCCAACTTCTGGTACCGCGCCAGCCTGGTGTGGCCGGCGGCCGATGGCGGCGAGCATCGCGTCAGCGGGGCCACGCTGCCCGGCCTGCCGCTGGTGGTGATCGGCAGCAACGGTCATGTCGCTTGGGGTTTCACCAGCGCGCTGATCGATGCTTCGGACCTGGTGCAGCTGGACCTTCTGCCGTCCGCGGACGGCGGCGAGGAACAGTACTTGACGCCGGACGGTCCCGAAGCCTTCAGCTATCACACCGAGGTGGTCGAGCCGGCCGACGGCGAGCCGGTGGAGGTCGACGTGCGCTGGACCCGCTGGGGACCGGTGGTCGGCGAAGACCACGCCGGTCGCCTGCTGGCGCAGCGCTGGGTGGTGCACGAGCCGGGGGCGCTCGACCTCGACCTGATGGGGATGGAGACCGCGACGACGGTCGAGCAAGCCCTGGTGGTGGCGCACGAAAGCGGCCTGCCGGCGCAGAACTTCCACGTCGTCGATCGCGACGGCCACACCGCCTGGACCATCATCGGCCGGCTGCCCGAACGCGTTGAAGGATTCGACGGCCGGCTGCCCAGCAGTTGGAGCGACGGCAGCCGTGGCTGGCTCGGCCTGCTACCACCCGAGCGCGTGCCGGTGATCCGGGATCCCGAAGACGGCCGTCTGTGGTCGGCCAACAACCGCACCGTCAGTGGCGAGGCGTTGGCCCTGCTCGGCGACGGCGGCTATCGCCTGGGCGCCCGCGCCGGCCAGATCCGCGATGTCCTCTACGCCCACACGACGGCCAGCGTCGACGATCAGCACGCGCTGCAGCTCGACAACCGGCCGCTGTTGATGGAGCGCTGGCGCACCCTGCTGCTCGACCTGCTGACCGACGAGGCGGTGGCCGACAAGCCGCGCTGGCAAGAGCTGCGGCGCGTCGTGAGCGACGAGTGGAGCGGTCGCGTAGAGCCCGGTTCGGCCTCCTACCGCCTGGTGCGGGGCTTCCGCGCCTTCGCCGTGCGTGCGCTCGCCGGGCACCTGCTCGCCGCCACCGTGGAGGTCGACGAGCAGTTCGAGTACTGGCTGTGGATGGGGCAGTACGAAGGGCCGCTGTGGCAGCTGATCGAGCAGCGACCGGCGTACCTGTTGCCACCGGATCAGCCGTCCTGGGACGCCTGGCTGCTGAGCGGCGTCGAGGGCATGTTCGGCTTCTACGAGCAGCTGGGTCTGGGCGAAGTGCCGGTAGCTGAGCTGACCTGGGGCGAGGGCCCGATGTGGCGCATTCCGCACGTGCTGGTCAGCGGCTTCCCGCCGGCCATGCTGGTACTCAGCCTGCCGGCACCCAGCGTGCTGGGCGACGACGACATGCCGCTGGTGCTGCGTCCGGGCCTCGGCCCGAGCCTGCGCATGGTGGTGTCTCCCGGCCACGAAGAGGAAGGCATCTTCACCATGCCCGGGGGCCAGAGTGGTCATCCGATGTCGCCGCATTGGGGCGACCACCACGAAGCCTGGGCGGCGGGGCAGACATCGCCCTTCCTGCCCGGGGACGCGGTCCACACGCTGATCCTCGAGCCCGCACCCGCCAACGATGGCTGACACTCCCTCCACCGATCCGCGCCTTGCTGATGCTCGACTGAAGGGCTTGCCGCCCGACAAGCGCCGCTTGCTCGAACTGATGCTGCGCAAGCAGCAGCAGTCGGCGACCCAGCCAGAAAGGGCGGTGACCGCGGACGGCGGCGGTGGTCCGCGGGCGGTGGCCGGGCGTGGAAACGCCGCGCCGGCCAGCTTCGCGCAGGAACGGCTGTGGCTGCTCGAGCAGCTGCAGCCGGGATCGGCGTACCACATCCCGCTCGCCCTGCGCCTGCGCGGTCCGCTCGACGTGACCGCCCTGGCGCGCGCCGTGCGCACCGTCGGCGCGCGTCACGAGAGCCTGCGCACGCGTTTCGAGGAGCGGACCGGCGTGCCCTGGCAGGTGATCGAGCCGACCGGTTCGCCGCAGGCCCTGGAGCTGCTGCGCCGCGACCTCAGCGGCTTGCCTCCGGCGGCGCGCGAGGTCGAGGCACGCCGCTGCCTGGACGCCGCGCTGCTGCGTCCGTTCGACCTCGCGCGGGCACCGCTGGCGCGCGCCCTGCTGCTGGTGCTGGGTCCGCGCGAGCACGCCCTGGTGGTGGTCTTGCACCACGTGATCAGCGACGGTTGGTCGCTGGCGGTCTTCCAGCGCGAACTGGGCGCCGCCTACTTGGGACATCAGCTGCCGCCGCTGCCACTGCAGTATGCCGACTACAGTCTGTGGCAGCGGTCCAGAGTGGAAGCCGGGCCGGACGGCCTGGCTTCGCAGATCGAGTGGTGGCGCCAGCGCCTGGCCGGCCTACCGCCGCGCCTGGAACTGAGTGTTGCCAAGCCGCCGCCAGCACGGCCGACCTATGCTGGCGGCCGCCGTCGCCTGGCCTTCACCGAGGCCACCACCGCCGCGCTCGAAGCTCTCGCCCGGCGCGCCGGCTGTACCCTTTTCACCGTCCTGCTGGCCGGTTTCCAGGCGCTGCTGCAGCGCACCAGCGGCAGCGGTCCGAAGGAGAGCGCCGACCTGGCCGTCGGCATGCCGGTGGCGGGTCGCGACTGGCCGCGCCTCGAAGGCTTGATCGGCTTCTTCGTCAACACCCTGGTGCTGCGCGGCGACCTGCGTGGCGATCCGTCGTTCGAGACGTTGGTGGCGCGCCTGCACGGCGTCGTGCTCGACGCCCAGGAACACGCCGACGTACCCTTCGACCGCCTGGTCGCCGAGCTGGCGCCCGAGCGTCGCCGAGGTCAATCGCCGCTGTTCCAGGTGATGTTCAGCTTCTTCGAGGGGGCGGGAGCGGGCAGTGCGGCCGGTGATGCCGTGCCGGCCCTGCCCGGCCTCGATGTCGAGCGCTTGCAAGGCAGCGACCTGGAAGCCAAATTCGACCTGACGCTCGAGCTGGGTCGGGCGCCCTCTGAGGGTACCAATACGGGGACGACCAGAGCAGGGGCCCTGCGCGGTGGTCTCGAATACCGCGCCGATCTCTTCGACGCCACCACCGCCGAGCGCCTGTGCCGGCACTTGAAGGTGCTGCTGCACGCCGCCGCCGTCGAGCCGTCGACCCCGCTCTCGCGCCTGCCGCTGCTGACCGCCGGTGAGCGCCAGCAGCTGTGCTTCGAATGGGCGTTGCCGTCCGCCGATGCGCCCCTCGAGACGCAAGCTGAGCGGTCTGGAGAGGCGCCCTCCTCGACCCTGCACGGGCGCGCCCTGGCCTGGGTCGCAAGGCGTCCGGACGCTATTGCCGTCCACTATGGCCGCCATCATCTCAGCTACCGCCTGCTGGACCAGCGCAGCCGAGCCCTGGCCGCCTGGCTGGCGACGGCTGGCGTCGATCGCGGCTCGGTCGTTGCGGTGCCTTTCACGCCGTGTGTTGAGCTGATCGTTGCCTACCTGGGCATTCTGCGTCGTGGCGCCGCCTACCTGCCGCTCGATCCGGCCCTGCCCGCCGAGCGCCTGGCCTTCCAGCGTGCCGACGCCGGAGCCGTCGTGGAATTGACGGTCGAGCAGGTGGCTTCGGAACTGGCTGCAGGGGAGGACATCCACCAGGACGCTGGCGGCATCGACTTGGCCTACGTCCTCTACACCTCCGGCTCCACTGGCAAACCCAAGGGCGTCGACGTGCCGCACCGTGGGCCGCTGCGGATGTTCGACGATCCCCGCGCCGGCTTCCTCAGCGCCCTCGATTTCCTCAGCGCCCTCGATTTCCTCAGTGCCTCAGACAGCGTACCGAGCACCCAGCTACGTGTCAGCCAGGCGGTCAATCCTGCCTTCGACGTCTCGGTGTACGAGATCTGGGGTGCCCTGGTGCACGGTGGCTGCGTCGTCGGCCTGCCGCGTCACGTGCTGGCCGATCCGCCGCGCCTGGAGCGTCACCTGGCCGAGCGTCGACCGCACGTCACCTTCCTGCCCGCCGCCGTCTTCGCCCAGGCCGGGCCGCGTCGCCCGCGTGCCTTCGCCGGCCTGCGCACCCTCGCCGCCGGCGGCGAGGCGGTCGACCCGGAAGCGGCCCGGCGCGTGCTCGCCTCGGGTGCACCGCCGGCCTGGCTGCTCAACGGCTATGGCCCCACCGAAGCCTCCGTTTTCGCCACCTTCCACACCATCCGCCAGGTCGCCGCCGACGCCGCCAGCGTGCCGATCGGTCGGCCGCCCAGCGGTACCGACGCAGCGGTGCTGGACCCGGCTGGGCAGGTCTTGCCGCTGGCGGCGGTCGGCGAGCTGTACCTGGGCGGCCGTGCCCTGGCCTGGGGCTACCGTGGCCGACCAGCGCTCACCGCCACCGCCTTCGTGCCGCACCCGCTCGCCGGCCTGAGCGTCGAAGGCGGTGCCCGCATCTACCGCACCGGCGACCTGGCCCGCTGGCTGCCCGACGGCACCCTCGACTGCTTGGGCCGCCGCGACCACCAGGTCAAGATCCGCGGCTACCGCATCGAGTTGGGCGAGATCGAAGCCCGCCTGGTGGCCCTCGACGGCATCGCCGAGGCGGCCGTGGTGGTGCGCGAAATGGCGGGGGATCGGCGGTTGGTGGCGTACGTGGTGGGGGAGGGGCAAGAAGCGGAATCCCCGCCCCTCGCCCAGGGCACCCACACGGGGGTGCCCTGCGGCGAAGCCGCATCTGGATCCGGATTGGTCCGGGCGGACGATCTCGCCGCCCACCTCCCGGACTACATGATCCCGTCCGCCGTCGTCCCGGTCGACGCCCTGCCGCTGACCCCGAACGGCAAGCTCGACCGCAAGCGTCTAGCCTCGGACCCCACTTTCGCTCCAGCGGCGCAGGCCCGTGCGACCGGCGGAGACGCGGCTGGCGGTGGAACGAGCGAGGCACCGCGCGACGAGCTGGAAGCGCAACTGGCGGCGCTGTGGGGCAAGCTGCTGGAGGTCGAGACGGTCGGGGTCGACGACGACTTCTTCCGCCTCGGCGGCCACTCGCTACTCGGCACCCGCCTGCTGGCCGAGATCGACGCCGCGCTCGGCCGCCGGCTGAGCCTGGCCGAGCTGTTCGACGCCCCCACCGTCGCTGGCCAGGCGCGCATCCTGCGTCAGCGTGGTGGTGCTGCTGGCAAGGCTGCCGGGGAGGGCGACGCACTCCCGGCGCCGCCGCCGCTCGAAGCGCTGGCCCGCGCCGGCTCGGGGCCATGGCGCTTCCCGCTCTCCTTCGCCCAACAGCGACTGTGGTTCCTGCACCGTCTACAGCCCGGCCTGGTGGCCTACAACATGCCACTGCCGCTGCACCTGCGCGGTGGACTGCTGCCGGCCGTGCTGGCCGCCGCCCTCGCCGCCTTGGTCGAGCGCCACGAGGTGCTGCGCACGACCTACAGCTACGCTGACGTGCCCGGTGACGCCGACGTGCCGCCGCGGCAGCTGGTGGCGGCGCCGTCGAGTCGACCGCTGTCGGTACCGCTGCCGGTGGTCGACCTGCGGCGCGTGCCGCGCGCGGTGGCCCAGGGCCGGCTGACGGGAACCCTGCTCCAGCGCGAGGCACGGCGGCCCTTCGACCTGGCCCACGAGCCACCGCTGCGCGCGTTGCTCGTGCACGTGCCAGCGGAGGAGGCGTCAGCAGCAGGAGATCGGCACGAGTATGCCCTGCTGCTCACCCTGCACCACATTGCCGGCGACGGCTGGTCGCTGGGCGTGCTGCTGCGCGAGCTGGTGCACCTCTACGCCGCCATCGCCGAGCGACGTCAACCCCACCTGCCGGAACTGCCGGTGCAGGTGGCCGACCACGCCAGCTGGCAGCGCGACTGGCTGGCGACGAGCGCCGGAGCGGATGGCCGCACGGTCCTGGACCTGCAACTCGACCACTGGCGTCACCGTCTCGCAGGCGCGCCACCGCTCGACCTACCGCTCGACCGTCCACGCCCCGCTGTCTTCGACGACACCGGTGCCAGCTGCCGGCACCGCCTGAGCGAGGCCGATGCCGCGGCGCTGCGCACGCTGGCGCGCAGCCACGGCACGACGCTCTTTGTCACCCTGTTGACCGGCGTCCAGGCGCTGCTGGCGCGCTGGGCACGGCAGACGGACGTCAGTGTCGGTGTGCCGGTGGCCGGACGGCGGCACAAGGAGGTCGAGAACCTGATCGGCTTCTTTGTCAATACGCTGGTGGTGCGGGGGGAGATGGTCTCGATGACCTTCCAGGATCTCCTGACGCAGCTGCGCCGCCGCGTGCTCGACGCCTACGATCACCAGGACGTGCCGTTCGAACGCCTGGTGGAGGAACTGCAAGGGCGCCGCGACCGCAGCCGGCCGCCGCTCTTCCAGGTGCTCTTCGACTTGCAGCCGGCGGCGCTCAGCGGTACGCGGGGCGCCGGAGACCTGGCCGACCGGCTGCCCGGGCTGGAGCTTTCGACCTTCGCCGATGACGGCAGAGACGGCGATGCGGTAGCCACAGGTCGCGTCAAGTTCGAGCTCGAATTGTACGCGTCGGAAGGCCCGCACGGGCTGGAACTCAGCGTGGTCTACGCCTGCGCCTTGTTCGACTCCACGACCGCCGCGCGCCTGCTGCGTCAGCTCGGTGAGCTGCTGCGCGCCGCGGCGGCTGCTCCGTCGACGCCGTTGACCGAGCTGCAGCTGCTCGGCCGCGCCGAGGCGCACCAGTTGCTGCGCGAGGTCAACGACTCGCGCAGCCGTGCCGATCTCTCCGTCTCGTTGCCGGCAGCGGTGGCACAGGTGGCCGAGCGGCAACCGCACGCGATCGCTGCCGCCTATGATCACCACCACCTGAGCTACGCCGAACTGTGCCGGCGCGCCGGGCGTTTGGCGGCCGAGCTATCGGCGTACGGCGTGCGTCGAGGCACCCTGGTGGGTCTGTGCCTGGCACCGTCGTGTGACTGGCTGGTCGCCATGCTGGGAATCCTCGAAGCCGGCGGCGCCTACCTGCCGCTGGATCGTGCCTACCCGGCCGAACGGCTGGCCTTCCTGTTGCAGGACACCGGTGCGCCGGTGGTGCTGGTGGATGCGGCCGGGCGCCAGGCACTGGCGGGGGTTGCGGTGGAGAATGGTTGCCACCTGGTCGATCCCCCCGCCCAGGGTAGGCCCATGTGCCTGCCCTGCGGCGAAGCCGCATCCGAGTCCGCGGCGCCCCTCACCGGCGACGATCTGGCCTACGTCATCTACACCTCTGGCTCCACCGGCACTCCCAAGGGCGTCGCCGTGCCGCAACGCGCCGTGCTGCGCCTGGTGCGCGACGTGCGGTATGTCGACTTGCAGGTTGGCGACGGGCAACTGCGCGGTGACGCGAGGGGTCACCGGGCCGTGCGTACCGGCCAACTCGCCAACACCGCCTTCGACGCCGCCACCTACGAGATCTGGGGCGCCCTGGTGCACGGCGGCTGTGTCGTCGGGGTGCCGCGCTCGGTGACGCTGGGGACTGGGGTCACGGCGACACGGGACGGCTTGCGCCTGGGGCCCTGGCTGCGCTCGCGCGGAGTTGACACCACCTTCCTGACCGCCGCTCTCTTCGCCCAGGAAGCCGGCCTCGACGCGCGCGCCTTCGCCGGCCTGGGCGACCTGCTGGCGGGCGGCGAAGCGGTCGATCCGCAGGCGGCACGGCGGGTGCTCACCTCGGGCGCGCCTCCCGCGCGTCTGCTCAATGGCTACGGCCCTACGGAGTGCACCACCTTCGCTGTTGTCGACACCATTGCCGTGCCATCGGAGGCGGCTGTTTCTGTGCCGATCGGCCGGCCGATTGCCGATACTGAAGCGTTGGTGATCGAGACCGGCGGTGGCTTCGGCAAGGCTTTGCGCGGTTGGGCGCCGGTTGGCGTGCCCGGGGAGCTGTGCCTGGGCGGCGCCGGCCTGGCATGGGGCTACCTGCGGCGCCCGGCTTTGACCGCTGCTGTCTTCGTGCCGCACGCGGGGGCCGGCAGGGGAGACGTCGAGCCCGGTGCCCGTCTCTACCGCACCGGCGACCTGGCGCGGCGCCTGGCCGATGGACGTCTGGACTACCTGGGCCGGCTCGATCGCCAGGTCAAGCTGCGCGGTTTCCGCATCGAATTGGGTGAGATCGAAGCGCGCCTGAACGAGCATTCCGAGGTCGTCGAGGCGGCGGTGGTGGTGCGCGAGGTGGAAGGGGACCGGCGGCTGGTGGCGTACGTGGTGGGGGCGGAAGCGGACCCCCGGTTCCCCGCCCAGGGCACCCACACGGGGGTGCCCCTACCCGGATCCGAATCCGAACTCTGGGTAGGGGCGGCCCCATGTGGCCGCCCTGCGGCGCAGCCGCATCCGGTTTCCGCGCATCTCCGTCCTTACCTCGCCGACCGCCTGCCCGACTACATGCTGCCCGCGACCTTCGTTGCCCTCGACGCGCTACCGCTGACGATCAACGGCAAGATCGACCGCCGTCGCCTGGCCGGTGACCCATCGCTGGCGCCGGATGTCCTGATCGCGGCGCCGTCCACCGTGTCGGCTTCCGCGCGTGTTGCCGAGACATCTTCCGAGGCTGCCTCCCAGGCCGCCGCCCCGCGCGACGAACTCGAAGCGCAGCTGGCGGCGCTGTGGGCACGGCTGCTCGGCGTGGCGTCGGTGGGCGTGGACGAGGACTTCTTCGAACTCGGTGGTCATTCCATCCTGGCGACGCGGGTGATGGTCGAGGTCGAGGCACTGGTGGGCTTCCAGGTTCCGCTGGCCGAGCTGTTCACGGCACCGACCGTGGCCGGCTTCGCCGAGCGCGTGCGCGCGTTGCAGGCCGAGGCGGCGGCCGGAGGCACGGCGAGCCGAATGGCGCTACCGCCGCTCGACGCCGTGCCGCGCGGCACCGGACCGTGGCGCTTTCCAATGTCCTTCGCGCAGCAGCGCCTGTGGTTCATCGATCGTCTCGACCCCGGCAGCGCCGTTTACCACATTCCACTGCAGCTGCGCCTCGGTGGCGACGTGCAGCCGGCCCGCCTGGCGGCGACGCTGCGGGCTCTGGTCGCCCGCCACGAAATTCTGCGCACCACCTACAGTGTCGCTGCACACGACGAAACAGTGCCGTGCCAGTGGGTGCACCCGGCGGCGTCCCGGCTCGGCAGGGTCGCGCTGCCGCTGATCGACCTGCAGCGCTTGCCGACGCTCGCCCGCGAGGCCGAGCGGACGCGGCTGGCGGCGGTCGAAGCTCGTCGACCGTTCGACCTCGAAGCCGGTCCGGTGCTGCGCGCGCTGCTTGTGCGTCTGACCTCCGGTGACTCAGTGGCGAAGGGCGAGCATGCGCTGATCTTCACCGTCCACCACATCGCTGCTGATGGCTGGTCACTGGGCTTGCTGACGCGCGAGGTGGCAGCCCTGTACGAACCGAGCGCGACCCTCGACGAGTTGCCCGTTCAGTACGCCGACTACTCGACCTGGCAGCGCGACTGGCTCGACAGCACCGACGCCGAGGGCCGCAGCGTGCTCGACCTGCAGGTCGACTACTGGTGCACCCAGTTGCACGCGCTGGCGCCTCTCGACCTGCCGCTCGACCGACCGCGACCAGCGATCTTCGACCACCGGGCCGCCGGCCGCTGGCGTCACGAATTCCCGGCCGCCCTGGTGGCGCGCCTGCGGCGGTCGTCGCAGCAGGCCGGCTGCACGCTCTATGTGACCTTGTTGACCGCCTTCCAGGTGCTACTCGGCCGCTGGGCCGGGCAGGCGGACGTCACCGTCGGCACGCCGGTCACCGGCCGTCGTCACCGTCACCTGGAGCCGCTGATCGGCTTGTTCGTCAACACGCTGGTATTGCGCGGTGATCTTTCAGTCACGGCGGACCGCCAAGAGGCCACGGCGGACGGCCAAGAGGCCACGGTGGACCGCCAAGAGGCCACGGCGGACCGCCAAGAGAAAGGCCGCCTGCTGGATGGTCCTGCCTTCGATGCCTTACGCCGTCGCGCTCAGCAGACGGTCCTCGACGCCTACGAGCATCAGGATCTGCCCTTCGAGCGCCTGGTCGAGCAGCTGCAACCGGCGCGCGACCGCAGCCGGGCACCGCTGTTCCAGGTGCTCTTCGCGCTGCAGGAACTGGACCTCGGGCGCGGCTTCGAGCTGCCGGGGCTGCACCTGCGTTCCGAGGGCATCGACGCCGGCACTCAGCGCCTGGACCTGGAAGTGCAGCTGTTCGAAGCCGAGGACGCCGCCGGCCAGCCGATCCTGCGTCTCGACGCGGGCTTCAGCAGCGCCCTGTTCGACGCCACCACCATCGGCCGTCTGCTGAGCGCCTTCGAGAGCTTGCTCGACGCGGCCGTGGAGGCTCCCTCGACGCCGATCCATCGCCTGCCGCTGCTCGGCGCCGCCCAGCGCCACCAGTTGCTCGCCGAGTGGAACGACACCGAGCAGCCGTTCCTTGCCGGCCGTACCGTGCCCGAGCTGGTCGCCGCGACCGCCGCCGAGCGGCCGGACGCCATCGTCTTCCACACCAGCAGCTTTCACCCGGCCCTGTATCGCGACGAGGGGCACGGCGAGGAGTCCTCGATCCAGCGACCGCGCGGCCAGAAACCCAGCCAGCAGCCCAGTTCGACTGCCAACCAGTCAGTTGTCAGTCGCCTGCTCAGCTACGGTGAACTGGACCGCCGGTCGGCACTCCTGGCGCGCCACCTGGTGGCGCTGGGCGTTCGGCGCGAGCAGGCCGTGGGTATCTACCTGGACGCTGGCCCGGAGCTGCTGGTGGCAATGCTCGGCGTGCTGCGTGCCGGCGGTGCCTACCTGACGCTCGATCCGGTCTATCCGGCCGATCGCCTGGCCTACATGCTGGAGCACAGCCGAGCCGAGGTGTTGCTGACGCGGCGCGGCCTGTTTGGCGGCGTGCCGCCGTTCAGTGGCCAGGTGCTGGACCTGCAGGCAGTGCTGGAGACCGAGACGGCGCAGCCAGCGACACCGGATGTCGCCCAGCGAGCCCAGCTAGCGCGACCGGCGGTCGATGCCGAGCAGTTGCTCTGCCTGCTCTACACCTCTGGTTCCACCGGTCGCCCGAAGGGCGTCGGCATGGTGCAGCGCGCGGCGCTACGCACCGTTTCTGGGCAGGACTACCTACGCTTTTCGGCTGCTGTCCGCGTGCCGTTGCTCAACAACCTGAGCTTCGACCCTACGATCGCCGAGTTCTGGGGGCCGACGACCCACGGCGGCTGCTTGCTGTCGATGGACCGCGGCCTGTTGCTCGAACCCGTGGAACTGGGCACCGAACTGCGCCGTCTGGGTGCCAATACAGCCTGCTTGCCGACCACCGCCGTGCACCAGATCGGTCGCCAGACTCCCGGTGCTCTGGGCTGTCTCGACCAGGTACTGTTCGGCGGTGAGGCGGCCGAGCGCGACCCGCTGCTCGGTTTTTATTCTATGGACACCTCCGGATCCGCGTCTACGCCCACATCCACTGGCACCTGGGGGCGCCCACCGGGCTGGATCGTCAACGGCTATGGGCCCACCGAGAGCACGCTGTTGGTGACCCGCGAGCCCCTGGGTGCGCGCACCCTGCGTGCCTCGCAGCCCTACATCCCGATCGGGCGCCCGCTGAGCAATTCACAGGTTCTGGTGTTCGAGCGCGGCGGCGCCATCGCACCGGTAGGCGTGCCGGGTGAGCTGCGCCTGGGCGGCCAGGGCCTCAACCGTGGCTACGTGCGCCAGCCGTCGCGCACCGCCGCTGCCTTCGTGCCCCACCCCTTCGCCGGTCGAGTTGGCCTGGCCACGGGCGTGCGCCTCTATCGTAGCGGCGACCTGGCACGCATGCTGGCCGATGGCCGGGTCGAGTTCCTGGGGCGCATCGACAACCAGATCAAGCTGCGCGGCTATCGCATCGAGCTGGGCGAGATCGAGGCGCGGTTGCTGGAAGCCGAGGGCGTGGCCGCCGCCACCGTCGTTGTGCGGCGCGATGGTCCCGCGGGGGATCGCCTGGTGGCGTACGTGGTCGGGGAGGGGAGGCCGCAGCCGCTTTCGGCTTCTTTGCGCGCCCATCTCGCCGCTCACCTGCCCGCCTACATGGTTCCCTCCGCGTTCGTCGTCCTCGACGACTTGCCCAAGAACACCCACGACAAGGTCGACCGCCGGGCACTGCGCGAAGACGCGGTCTACGCTCCTGAGGCCCACGCGGTCGGCGCGTCGGAGGATGCTGCTGGTACGAGCAGCCGAGTGCCGCCGCGCGACGCGCTGGAGGCTCGGGTCGCGGCGCACTGGCGGCGCGTGCTGGGCGTCGAGCACCTGGGCGTCGAGGATGATTTCTTCCAGCTCGGTGGTCACTCGCTGCTCGCCATGCAGCTGGCGGCCGCCGTGCAGGAGGACTTCGGCACTGGCCTGCCGCTGGCCGAGCTGTTCGCCGCGCCGACGGTCGCCGGGGTCGCCGCCTTCTTGCGTTTGCAGGGGGTTGAGGGCTCGGGCCTTGTGGGCTCGCCTGCTGAGGTGCAGGCCGCCAGAGCACGGCGGACCGCCGCGCTGGTGGCGCTGCCGCGCGATGGTCGTCCGCCATGGGAGTTCCCCATGTCGTTCGGGCAGCAACGCCTGTGGTTCCTCGACCGCCTCGAACCCGGGCAGGCGGCCTACAACATGCCCTCGGCGCTGCGTTTGCACGGTCGCCTACGGCCGGCGGCCCTGGGATCCGCGCTCGGCACGGTGCTCGAGCGTCACGAGATGCTGCGCACGACGCTGGCACAGGTGGCCGGCGAAGCGGTGCAGCGGGTGTGGCCAGCGGCAGCCGTGCGTCAACCGTGGGCGACTTTGCCGTGCATCGACCTTCACGCGCTCACCCTGGTGGATCGCGAGGCCGAGGCGCGGCGCCTGGGTTCGCGGGAAGCTCGGCGCCCCTTCGACCTCGAACGCGGTCCGCTGCTGCGCTCCTTGTTGCTGCGCCTCGAGACCTCTTCGCGGGACTCCGCGCCAGGGCGGACAAAGACGAGCGATCACATCTTCCTGTTGGTGCTGCACCACATCGCGGGCGACGGCTGGTCGATGGGCATCCTGGTGCAGGAGATCAGCGCCGCCTACCGTGCCGCCGTCCACGGCGAGGCACTCGAGCTGCCCGAGCTACCAGTGCAGTACGCCGACTACGCGGCCTGGCAGCGGCAGCGGCTCGAAGAACAGGTGCAAGCGCCTGTGGAAGAAGGAGCAGCCGGCGGTACGCTGCTCGACGCTCAGCTGGCCTGGTGGCGCGAGCAGCTGCACGGGGCCGAGACCCTCGACTTGCCGCTCGATCGCCCGCGTCCGCCGGTGTTCGATCCGCGCGCTGGCCAGCGCGTCGGGCGCCTCGGTGCCGAGCTGACCGCGCGTCTGCGCCAGCGCGCCCGCGACGCCGGGCACACGCTCTTCGTCAGCCTGCTCACCGGCTACCAGGTGCTGCTCGCGCGCTTGGCTGGACAGAGCTTGCCCGGACTCGACGTCAGCGTCGGGACCCCGGTTGCCGGCCGTCGTCACCCGCGCGTCGAGGGACTGATCGGTTTCTTCGTCAACACCTTGGTCTTGCGCGGCCACCTGCCCGCTGATGTCACCGCGAGAGCGTCCAAGGACGGACCGAGCTTCGCCGAGTTGGAAGCGCACCTGGCGCGGGTGCTGGTGGGTGCGCAGGATCACCAGGACATTCCCTTCGAGCGCCTGGTCGAAGAGTTACAGCCGAGTCGCGATCGCAGCCGCGCACCACTGTTCCAGGTCTTCCTGTCGCTGCAGAGCTTGCCGATGGCCGCCAATCCTCAGCAGGGCAGCCCAAGGCAAGGTCTTGAGCTGCCCGACCTGCGCCTGGAGTCCGTGTCGCCGGAGTTGCAAGAGTGCAAGTTCGACCTCGAGGTCGGTTTCACGGAAGCCACCTTGGGGGAAGCAGGCGCGAGACACGACGTGCTCGAGATCACCGCCCTCTTCGCCGCCGCCCTGTTCGACGCCACCAGCGTCGAGCGCTTGCTGCGGCAGCTCGAAGCCCTGCTCGATGCCGCCACGGCCGCGCCGCACGTGCCGCTGGTGCACCTCGACCTGCTGACCGCCGGCCAGCGTCAGCAACTGCTGTGCGAGTGGCAGGGGCCGGCGGGTGCTTCGACCGAAGGGGAGCAGTTCGACAGTGTGCCCCTGCAGGTGCTGCGCCGCGCTGCGGAGCAGCCGCAGGCAGTCGCGGTGGTGACGGGTGAGGGTGTGACGGGGAAGGTGCTGAGTTATGGCGAGTTGGCGTCCAGCGCCCGGGCCCTGGCCACAACGCTGGTGCGACGCTCGAGTTCTGCTGCTGCGACCACCAGCATCGATGAGGTGGTGGCGGTCGACCTGCCGCGCTCGGCGTCCGAGGCGGTGACCCTGACCGGCGTGCTGCTGGCCGGCGCCGCCTACCTGCCGCTCGACCCCGCCGCTCCCGACGAACGCCTGGCCTTCGTGCTGCGCGACGCCGGGGCACGCGTGGTGCTGACCGACCGGCCGGATCGCTTCGCGGCCGAGAACTTTGCCGATCTGGATCTGCTGGTCCTGTCCATGGAAAGCCTCGAAGAGGTGCTGGCCGAGGTGCTGCTTGAGGACCTCCAGATCCCGCCGCTGGCGCGCGCCTACGTCATCTACACCTCGGGTTCTACGGGCGTGCCCAAGGGCGTTGAGCTGACGCATGGCGGCCTCGCCAACCTCACGGCCTGGTACCGGCGGAGCCATGGCTTGACCGCTGGCACCCGCGTGCCACGCATCGCTTCGCCCGCCTTCGACGCCTCGGTGCTCGACCTGTGGCCAGCGCTCACCGCCGGTGCCGAGCTGCATCTGCCGGCGGCCGAGGAACTGTCGTCGCCGCCACGGCTGCGCGGCTGGCTGTGCCAACACCGGATCGAGGTCGCCCACCTGCCGACCGCGCTGGCCGCGCCACTGCTGGAGCTGGAGTGGCCCGAGACGTCCTTGCGCCGGCTGCTCACCGGCGGGGACCGCTTGGGGCGCCGGCCGTCCGCGTCGCTGCCGTTCACCGTGCTCAACAACTATGGCCCGACGGAGACGACGGTGCTCGCCAGCTCGGGGCGGGTGAGCGTGCAAGGCTTCAAGGCGCCCGACCTCGGTCGACCGCTGCCCGCCGTCGAGATCCTGCTGCTCGACGCCGCGCTGCGTCCAGTGCCGCTGGGCGCTCGCGGCCGGATCTTCGTTGGGGGCGCAGGCCTGGCGCGCGGCTACCTGCGCCGACCGGGCCGCACCGCCGAGAGCTTCCTGCCGCATCCGCTGGCCGGTCGACTCGGGCACGTCCCCGCTGGCGCCCGCCTCTACGACACCGGCGATCTTGGCCATCTCGACGCCGCTGGCCGCTTGCACTTCGACGGTCGTGCAGATCACCAGCTGAAGGTGCGCGGTTTCCGCGTCGAGGCGGGGGAGATCGAGAACGCCCTGCGCGAGCATCCGGTGGTGGTCGACGCGGCGGTGGTGCTGCGAGGCAGCCAGCTGGTGGCGTACGTGGAGGCGGTGGGGGTGGATCGGGAAGTGACCTTGGATCTCTCCTCCCACCTCGGCTCCCGCCTGCCCGACTACATGCGACCGCAGCACCTCGTCGTCCTCGACGCGCTGCCGCGTACCGCCGGCACCAAGGCCGACCGTCGGGCGCTGGCGAACGACGAGCGCTACCGTGTCGAGGTGCAGGCAGGGGAAGCCGTGCGCACGGCGCCGCGTGACGAGACCGAGGTGCGGTTGGCGGCCTTGTGGGCGCGGCGCTTGGAGCTGGACGACGTCGGCGTCGACGACGACTTCTTCGCCCTCGGCGGCCACTCGGTGCTGGCCATGCAGGTGCTGGGCGATGTCGAGGAAGCCTTCGGCGTCCAGGTGACGTTGGCCGATCTCTTCGCCGCGCCGACCGTCGCTGGCCTGGCCGAGCGTCTGCAGGGTGCCGCGACCGGGGCACCACCCTTGGTGGCGCAGCCGCGCGAGGGCGCGCCACCGTACGAGTTCCCGGCCTCCTATGCGCAGCAGCGCCTGTGGTTCTTGGAGCACATGAACCCGGACCTCGTGGCCTACAACATGCCCATGCATCACCGCCTGGACGGTGACCTCGACGTGCCGCGCCTGGGCCGGGCGCTCAGTGCGCTGGTGCGTCGCCACGAGGTGCTGCGCACGCGCTACCAGGCGCGCGGCCGGCAGGTGCTGCAGCTGGTGGACGCCGCCGCGCCACAGCCCTTGCCGCTGATCGACCTCGGGGGTCTGCCGTCGTCGGCGCGGCCGGCGCTGGCGGCGCAGCTACAACAGCGTGAAGCCTTCCGTCCGTTCGAGCTCGACCGCCAGGGGCCGCTACGCACCCTGCTGCTGCGTCTGACGCCCACCGCGACCGCTATCTCGACGGATCCCGCGGTAGTCATCTCGGCGGCTAGCGAGCAGCGCCACCTGCTGCTGCTCACCCTGCATCACATCGCGGGTGACGGCTGGTCGGTCGGCGTGCTGTTGCGCGAGCTGTCGAGCCTCTACGGGGGTACTTCTTCCTTGCCGCCGGTCGAAGTGCAGTACGCCGATTTCGCTGCCTGGCAGCGTGGCTGGCTCGATGCCGCCGCGGACGACAGCGGAGACGGCAACATGGCAGGGGGAGCCACGGTGCTCGATCATCAGATCGACTGGTGGCGGAGTCGGCTCGACGATCTCGCTACCCTCGACCTGCCCACCGACCGCCCCAGACCGCCCGTGTTCGACGAGGCCGCCGACCACCACCACCGAGCCCTACCCCCGGCGCTCGGACGCCAGCTGAGCGAGCGCTCACGCGAGGCTGGCTGCACCCTCTTCGTCACTCTCTTGGCGGCGGTCCAAGCCCTGTTCGGTCGACTTGCCGGCAGTTCCGACGTGCCCATCGGCAGCTCGATCGCCGGCCGCCGCCGTCGCCAGCTGGAGAATGCCGTCGGCTTCTTCGTCAACACCTTGGTGCTGCGTGGCGACCTGCGCGCGGACGATGCTGAGGCCAGAACAGGTGCCAGCACGGGCCCCAGCTTCGAAACCCTGCAGGGCCGCGCCCAGGACACCGTCACCGGCGCCTACGATCACCAGGATGTACCCTTCGAGCGCCTGGTCGAAGAGCTGCGGCCGGTGCGCGATCGCAGCCGTACGCCGTTGTTCCAGGTGCTCTTCGTGCTGCAGAACGTGCCGCGCGGACAGCAAGCCGACCTGGCGCTGCCGGGTGTCGAGTTGGGACTGGCGCCGGTGCAGGCGGTGGCGGCCAAGTTCGACCTCGAGCTCTACGCCAGCGAGGCCCCCAGCTCCGATAGCCACGGCGACGACGTGCACCTGGAGTGCGTCTACCGCAGCTCGCTGTTCGACGCCACCACCATCCAGCGCCTGCTCGGCCGCCTCGAAGTCCTGCTCAGCGCCGCCGCCGTCGAGCCGTCGCGGCCGCTGGCCGAGTTGCCGATGCTCGACGCGGGCGAGCGTCAGCAACTGCTGGTCGAGTGGCTGCAGGCACCGGCCGCCACCACCGATCCCGCCGACACCCTCCCTGGCCGAGCTCTGGCCGCCGCCCGCCGCGCTCCCGACGCCCTGGCCGCCGCCTTCGGCCGCCGCTGCCTGAGTTACGGCGAGCTGGAGAGGCGTAGCGCTCGCCTGGCGGCGGCACTGGTGGCGGCAGGTGTGCGCCGTGGCGACATCGTCGGCGTCGTCCTGCCGCGCGTGCCGGAGCTGCTGATCGCCTGGCTCGCCGTCACGCGTGCCGGCGCCGCCTACCAGCCGCTCGACCCGGGCCTGCCGCCCGAGCGCCTGAGCTTCCTGCTGCGCGATGCCGCCAGTCGCGCCGTGATTGCCCTGCCGGAGTTCACGCTGCCCGCCTCGGCGCCCGACTTGCCGCGCCTGGCTCCCGAACTTGCCAAGCCCCAGAGGTCCGGGGCCACCGAGTTGTCCGGCACTGGCTTGCCCGGCACTGGCTTGCCCGGCACTGGCTTGCCCGGCACTGG
>CBDUPA010000037.1:0-30161 GCA_965368975.1 uncultured bacterium
GCCAGCAGGCCCCGATGGAGTCCCGCTCAGCAGGATCTCACTCAAGCACTGAACAGCTGTAAAAAACTAAGTCATTATGAATTAAGAGGTTGCACCATACACAGAGATCGCTTAATAACTACTAACCACCTGATTACGAATCAGTTGAGCTGGGTGTTAGATAGGTTTTTGGTGGCTTTCAAGGAAGTAAGCATCTCGCCGCTAACTGCTGAAATGATTCAATTTAGGGTATTACGACTGATATCAAAGGATTTTCTCAAATTAACGTCCTGAAAGACCCAAATATGGACCCACAGACCCGCTTGAGTCCCGATTCTGCCTAGAAAGTGCAGTGGCAAATTTACGTTCCTAGTCCGGCCTCTATTCCCCGGAATAGAATATATCTGCTTAATGAATGCATAGAGTCATGAAGCTTGATTCATGTTCGACGATTCACTCTCGCAGTTCCTGTTTGCGCCCTCGTTAGGTTGGTGTTGGAAGGTCGAGGATCGCAGCTCGGAGCCTGGACGGTTCACCCGCCTCGGCCCAGGTCAACAGTACCTGCTCTCCGGTAAGCCCAAGCCGCGGGAACCCACCCGAGAGCTTCGGGCGACTGTCAGTCACGACCTGCAGAGGACCGGGCGTTCCATCCGATCCGATGTGGCGCCACCGCAGCTGCGGGCCTTCGTCTGTTGACGCTATCCAGGTCGCTACCGCTTCTCCCGAGGCTCCCAGCACGACGTCCACACGCCCCGACGGCCGAGCTTCGTCCAGCAGAATCGGAGGACCAAATGCCGCGCCAGCGTTGCTCGAGATCGCCAGTTGAACGCGCGGTCGATTCCGGGACGCAGTGAACCAGACGACGACCACGCGCTGCCCGTGGGCAGCAACGGCTGGACCGTTGATCGGACAGGCAACTAGTTCCCAGTCATCCTGGTGGACGACGGCCGGCTGGGTCCAGCCGTCAGCAGTTGCGCGAACGATTGAGATGTCGCGCTGTTCGGTGGCACTCCGGTCACGGTACACGACCACGGGTCCCTCGACCGTCATCGCGCTGTCGGTGGCACAACACTCGCAGACGCGATCATCGAGGACGATGCTCGCACTCGGCTCTTCTTCTACGACCGCGGTGCGTAGTTGCATGCCACCACCACTCGGCATGGCGCGTCCATCGAGCCAGAAGGCCTGGATAGCGTCATCCGACAGCGGCACGTAGGAGACAAAGCCATGCTCGGTCGGGGATGCATCGTCGTGGAGCAGCCCTAGTTCCTGCCAGGTATCCCCACCGTCAAGCGACCGCGCGAGCTTGGCCCCGTAGGCATGGCCGTGATCTCCGAGCATCTCGAGCCAGTGTGCCAACCGGGCTCCGCTGCTGGCCTCCGCCGCCTGCGGCACGTCCGCCCAGTTGGCGAGGAAAGTACCTCCGGTCGCGATCTGCCGCGGTTCACTCCAGGTCCGTGCAGAGAACTCCGAGAACCGTAGAGAGTATCCCTGGGAACCAGGCTCCAGCCAGGTCAGCACCAGGCCAGCTCGACTGGCCGATAGGTTCGGTGCCATCGCGCCGCCTCCGGCCGGTGGGTCCACGAAGTTCAGTACTGCCGCTGACTCTGGCGAGGAGTCGTTCGTGCCCTGGGGCTGACTGGGAGAACAAGCGACCAGCAGACACAGCCAGCTGAGCGCACACGTCACCCCGAGAGATTGGAGACGTGAGACCGAAGAGAACGTAGGGAACGACATTGAGAAGCCTCCTTGGACGATCGTGGTTCTGGAGCCGCGATGGTAGCAGCAGGGAGGAGAGAACCGTCAGTATCGACACTCCGGTTCCCCGGAGCCAACTTGACGCCGCAGGGGGCAAGCAGTACCTTGCCCCTGATCCAGTCCCGGCACTCCCAGCTCAACTTTCCGAGATCGGAAGGAGACACGCATGCTCGAATCAATCCTGCACATGACAGCGCTGCCCAACCTGCACCCGCTCCTGGTGCACTTCCCGATCGCCCTGCTACCCACAGCGTTGCTTCTGGATGCAGCTGGATTGGTGCGATTCGAGCAGAAGTGGCTGCGCCACGCCGCCGCAACCCTGCTCGGCTTGGCAGCTGTAGGGGCGGCACTATCCGTATGGGCTGGGCGCCAAGCCGCTGACTCGCTAGGGCTGGTGCCGGCCACGGTCCAGCCTCACATAGGCCGCCACAGCGATTGGGCTCATTGGGCGCTGTACGCTGTCCTCGCGCTGGCCGTCCTGAGACTGTGGGTCGAGTTCAGTCCGAAACTCTCCGAGAAGAAGCTGCCCTTGGCGATTCTCTTCGTGGCGGGTCTTGGAACCATGGTCCTGATGGCCAAGGCTGCGGATCTGGGAGGTGCCTTGGTCTACACCCACGGCGTGGCCGTGACTCCGACCGCAAGTGCAACTGCAGCTGTCAGCCCGCCCTCTGCAGCTCCAGTGGCCACAGACTCCGAAGAGATTCCGAATCAGATCGTTAGTGAGCCGTCCGGACGCCTTGTCTGGCGACCGTCGATCTGGAACGGACCGGCAGAGGGAATCCGGATCGAATCCTCGAGTGAACAACCCGCGCCCTTTCAGTGGACCTCGGCTGCCGACGGTGAGTCGGGTCTGACGGTGACCGTGGATGGCACGGGTTTGGTGCTGCTACCAGGTGAGTTTGGAGATGTGCAAGTCGAAGCTATTCTGGAACTCGTGGAGTTCAATGGTTCAGTGGCCCTGGTCCACCACGTCAACGACAAGGGGCGTGGAGAGTTCGTGATCTCGAACGAGGGTGTCGCGGAACTCGTCGCCGTGAAGGGGGATCGCAGAACCGTCCTCGATCGACGACTCGAAGTGGCACTTCCCTCTCGACTCGCGTTCGCGGTCAATTCGGCCGGGACCCATCTGAAGGGCTATATCGATGGCGCCACGATCACCCATGGTCACATCGGCCGTCCAGCCGACGGAGGGTGCGGCCTGCTACTCGATGGCACGGGACAAGTCACCATCGTAGAACTCTCAGTCACCCCAATTGACACAGACTGACACGCCAGAGATTGAGCCGCCGCTCCTCTGGTAGGACACCCAAAGAGCATCTTTCACACCTCCGCTACCCCCTGACTCGGCTCTAGCCGGACATGTGGGCTCAACGGATTCGACACCCCTTGACTCCGTAGTTAGGTACGGGGTTTAGACTCGGTTCATGGAAGATGCACACTCGCCCGGACTGACCATCGGACAACTCGCCCGGCAAGCCAACCTCGGCGTCGAAACCTTGCGGTACTACGAGCGCCGTGGCCTGATCGCAGAGCCGCCTCGGCGGGCTTCGGGTTACCGGCAGTATCCCGAAGACACGATCCACCGCCTGCGCTTCATTCGCCGGGCAAAAGAGTTGGGCTTCACGCTGGACGAGGTCGCCGAGCTGCTGCGGTTACGTAGTCACCCAACCGAGAACCGAGAGTCTGTCCGAGGCCGAGCCCAAGCCAAAGTCGACGATATCGACCGACGACTCGCGGATTTGACTCGAATGCGAGAGGTTCTCTCTGGTCTCGTCACTGCCTGCGAGCACGGCGATACCACCGAGGCATGTCCGATTCTGGCAGCGCTCGACGGAGAGCCAGCCGAAGGAGGCCCATGATGCCGACAGAATCAACGACGAGGTTAGATCCAGTCTGTGGAATGCAGGTCGACGCCGCCAAGGCTCGCTTCGAGAGCGTTGTAGACGGGACGCGGTACGTCTTCTGCTGCGCGGGCTGCAAGGCCAAGTTCGAAGCCGATCCGCGGCACTACCTGGAGCCAGAGGATCGGGCGCCGGGTCCAAGTGCCCCGAGCAGCCCGCACGGCATGTACGTGTGCCCGATGGATCCCGAGGTGCGGCAGCTGGGACCAGGAAGTTGCCCGAAGTGCGGCATGGCACTCGAACCCGAAACGCCTACTCTCGCAACCAAAACCGAGTACACCTGCCCAATGCACCCGGAAGTCGTTCGCAACGAGCCCGGCAGCTGCCCGATTTGCGGAATGGCACTCGAAGCGCGCACCGTCAGTGTCGAAGAAGAAGCCAATCCCGAACTCGAAGACATGCGTCGACGCTTCATCTTCTCCGCCGCACTGGCGCTGCCGGTGCTCGTCCTCGCGATGGGCGACATGCTGCCCGGTGAGCCGATCTCGCGCTGGCTGGCGCCACGGGTTCGGGTGTGGATCGAACTGCTCCTGGCGACGCCAGTCTGTCTGTGGTCCGCCTGGCCCTTCTACCAGCGCGCCGTCGCCTCGGTGCGCAACCGCAGCCTCAACATGTTCACTCTGATCGGGCTCGGCGTCAGCGTCGCCTACGGGTACAGTCTGGTGGCGACCTTGGTGCCGCAGATCTTCCCCGACTCTTTCCGTGGCCACGATGGTACCGTCGGTGTCTACTTCGAAGCGGCGGTCGTGATCGTCGCCTTGATCCTCCTCGGCCAAGTCCTGGAGCTGCGCGCGCGCAGCCAGACTGGCGCCGCCCTGCGTGCCCTACTCGGCCTCGCCGCCAAGACCGCTCGCCGGCTACGGCCCGATGGTCAAGAGGAGGACGTGCCACTGGAGGCCGTGCACGTGGGCGACAAGCTGCGTGTGCGGCCAGGCGAGAAGATCCCTGTCGACGGCACGGTGCTCGAGGGATCGAGTCGGGTCGACGAGTCGATGGTCACCGGTGAACCGATGCCGGTCGCCAAGACCGCCGGTGACACCGTGGTAGGCGCCACAGTCAACGGCACCGGCATGCTAGTGATGCGCGCTGAACGCGTCGGGTCCGAGACCCTACTGTCGCGCATCGTCACCATGGTCGCTGAAGCCCAACGCAGCCGGGCGCCGATCCAGAAGCTGGCCGACCGGGTCGCGGCCTGGTTCGTGCCCATCGTCATCGCCGTGGCCATCGGCACCTTCGTGGCGTGGAGCTTGCTCGGACCCAGCCCGCGCATGGCCTACGCGCTGGTCAACGCGGTCGCCGTCCTGATCATTGCCTGTCCCTGTGCACTCGGGCTGGCGACCCCGATGTCGATCATGGTCGCCACCGGTAAGGGTGCCGGCGTTGGTGTCCTGTTCCGCAATGCGGAAGCGATCGAGCAACTGCGCCGGGTCGATACGCTGGTGGTCGACAAGACCGGTACTCTCACCGAAGGTCGGCCGAGCTTGGTGACCGTAGATGCAACACCGGGCGTCAGTGAGGATAGGCTGCTACGGCTGGCCGCAGGGCTGGAGCGAGGCAGCGAGCACCCGCTGGCCGAGGCCATTGTGCGCGGCGCCCAAGCCCGCGGCATCGGCATACCGGAAGCGTCGAGCTTCGAATCGGTCACCGGCAAGGGCGTGCACGGTATGGTCGACGAGACGCGCGTCGCGGTAGGCAACCGCACGCTGTTGCAGGATCTCGGCATCGGGCTCGGCGAGCTACCGGACCGTGCCGAGGCGCTGCGCGCCGAGGGGCAGACGGTCATGTTCGTCGTGCTCGGGGATACCGCCGCCGGCCTCTTGGGCGTTGCGGATCCGGTCAAGGACAGCACGCCCGAAGCGATCCGAGCCCTGCACGCGGAAGGCCTGCGAATCACCATGCTGACCGGCGACAACCGTACTACTGCACAGGCCGTGGCTCGCCACCTGGGCATCGACGAGGTGGTGGCCGAGGTGCTGCCGGAACAGAAGGCCGAAGCCGTCGCCACGCTGCAAGCCCAAGGGCACGTCGTGGCCATGGCAGGCGACGGCATCAACGATGCTCCGGCCCTGGCGAGAGCGAACGTCGGCATCGCTATGGGCACTGGCACGGACGTGGCCATGGAAAGCGCCGGTGTCACCCTGGTCAAGGGAGACCTGCGCGGAATCGTGCGCGCACGCCGGCTCAGTCGGGCAACCATGGCCAACATCAAGCAGAACTTGTTCTTCGCTTTCGTCTACAACTCGCTCGGCGTACCGGTGGCTGCGGGCGTGCTGTATCCCCTCTTCGGGATCCTGCTGAGTCCCATGATCGCCGCGGCAGCGATGAGCTTCAGTTCCGTCTCGGTGATCGTCAACTCGCTCCGCTTACGTGGCGTGAAACTGGGACGGCGGGCAATTGAGCACTAGATTCTAACGAGGATCGAGGAGGTTCTGGACTCCGGAACTTCCGTTTATGTCGCCGCGAAGTGTACCTCTGGAGCGCACGGTCCAGCAGCGTTGACGACCACCCCCATAACCGGTTAGCTTCGAAAGCCCTATCCTCCTTCCAGCGTTCGGACTGAGGATTCAGTCACTACCCAAGACCCATTGGAGCCCGAAAATGAGCTTAGATCGCAACCTCTTCGTGCCTGAAGCAGTTTTTCTGTCCGTCTTCCTACTCACTGCCTGCGGCCAACCTCCGGCAGAAAAAGTAGCGGAAGCTGAGCCCGTTGCCGAGGCTGCGGCGGAACTAGCAGAGCACACTGCACGAGGTGAAGTGACGCAGATACCGGAGTCGGACGATTCCGGGAGCCAGTTCATGGTGCGCCACGAGCCGATCATGGGCATGGTAGATCAGGACGGCAACTCGCTGAACATGGACACCACCATGAACATGCCGTTTTTCCCCGCTGACGAATCCTTGATCGAAGGCCTGACTGTCGGCGACAAGATCACGATGACCATTACATTGGACTGGGACAAGGTTCCCGCCATGCAGGTGACCGCTATCGATAAGCTACCTGCTGAGACCGAACTGAACTTCACGGAAGCTGAAGGCGACCACGCTGGCCACGATATGGATCATGGAGGCATGAATCACTGAGTGGATTAGCCCCAGAGCAACTCATCTGCCTGGAATGGTCTAGTAAGCACCGAGATTTACGAAAAAGTTGATGTTGCTTCGAGAGGTACTCTAGTCACCTCGCACCGGTAGATGCTCGAAGGCAACCTTGAGCAGGTGCCATTCAGCGGAGTTGGCTGGAAGCTCAGCGAGGGTCGTGGCCTACCTCCAACGTGTGAGGCTGGAGGCGCAAACCAGGCTCAGCTATCGGAGGGGAGGTTGTGCTCAGCAACTGAGTGCCACACGAAACCCAATGTAAGGACAACGATTGTCAGGTCCAAGCCAGTCCCTGCTTGCGCAGTGAAGAAACTCGGGTTTGAAGGCCCAGCACCCACCCCGCAGCACTCGATCCACATTCTCGCCGCTGTGCGAGACTGGATCTGTCGACGGCGCATCGCGCTTTCGATAGATTTGCTCATCCCAAGCGTCCAAGCACCACTCTTCCACATTGCCCGCCTGGTCCAGCGTTCCAAATGGACCAGCTCCATCTGGGTAAGCTCCCACGGTGGAAGTTTTCCCTCGACGCAGGCTGAAATCAGCAGAACTGCTATTAGCGAGGTCCGGTGTTGGTTCCTGCTCGCCCCAGGGGTACGAGCGCCCTTCCGGTCCACGTGCCGCCGCCTCCCAGCGAGCCTCACTCGGTAGCTCAAGGTCCGCCCAGATACAGTAGTCCCGTGCTTCATTCCAGGTCACTCCCACCACGGGCTGGGCAGGGTGATTGAATCGCTCATCGTGCCAGAACTTAGGGGTAGGTTGGCCGGGATTGTGAGATAGAAACTTCGCATATTGGACGTTGGTAACGGGGAATTTGCCGATCCAGAACGGGCTAAGCTGGACTGCATGTTCCGGCATTTCTTCAACATCCAAGTGGTCGGCCCCCATTCGGTACTTGCCGCCAGGCACGAATACAAGTCTCGATCCGTCTAGGGTATGTACGCGTTCCCGGAAAGTGGGCGTCTTCTGCGAAGCGTGCTCGAGTTGCAGGCACTCGCTGCCATTGTGCTCAGGCTGAGCAACAAGAGCAGGAGCTAGAACTGCATCATCGACTCGCTGGGTGGCTTCTGAGACATCGAGCATAAGGTTCTCCTTGAGACTTCGACGTCGGTTAAGTGACGCCGCAATAGCAAGCTAGCATCGGCTATCTCTAGGTACAGCAACCGTGCAGGCTTTCGCCACTGGACTGCTGGCAAAGCGAGAAATGGTGCAGTAGCCGGTCGCTACGAGTTCGTATCGGCCTTCTTCAGCAGGATGAGCCGGCAGCGGCGCGTCCCGTCAGGGAGCCCTCAGCATGCATGTGACGTTGCCTTGACCCAAGACCTGCCCTTTCGCTAGACTCCCTCAGGTGAGGATCCTGGTTCAAGCTCTCTGCGCCTTGTTGGCTTGCCTGCTGCTGACACCTTCAATGTGTGCTGCCGGCGTTGGCCTGCACTTGGTGCTCGATTCTCACCATGCGGGAGAGCTGGCCGAAGCCGAGACGCATGATGCTGCTGTCGGTTCAGACGCCCACGCTCACGCCACTGAAGCGGCGTCTCATGAACATGCGACGAATATCGAGGAACAGGCAGAAGGCTTGTGCCTGCTCCAGTTGGCTGGTTCACCGGCTCAGCTTCGCGCCGTCGAGTTCTCAGCTCGTCCGAGCATCGCGACTCCCGCTCCCTTCCCCGAACGCCCGCCACTCTCGATTCCTCTCTTCACGGCTCACTGTAGTTTGCTGATCTGATCCACGGTTGCGTGTTGGTCAAGCCCTCTCTTCGAGTGGGGCTGAAAAACATCAACCTGGAGAGGAATCAGCAATGTTTCGAATTGTCTTCGTCGGCCTGCTGTCGGTTGCGGCCCTTGGCTCTGCGCCAGGCAGACCCGCATCGGCGTTCACTGAGGCAGAGTTTCTAGCTGCGTTGCAGCCGGACCACCCAGCAATCAGAGAGACAGCCGAGGCTGTCGAACTGGCTCGGGCACGGTTGCTCTCGGCCCGACTTCTTCCCAATCCCGAGTTCGGCTTCGAGCACGAAGATCCGGAAGGCCCTTCCGGACAGTCGAGCTGGACTGTAGCTTGGCAGCTTCCCGAGCTGGATCGCACCTCGCAGATCGCAGCTGCACGTAGCTCGGCCACCGCTGCCGAACACCAGCGGACTCATCAACTTCACTTGGTCCGGCTATCCATGCGAGAAGCCTACGCTGAGTGGGCTGTGGCCTTCGAACGCTGGAGGTTGCTCAGCCAGCGAGTAGCGGCAGGCGAGGCGCTTCTGCAGCGGGAGACGCACCGCTTCGAAGGTGGTGAGACGTCTGGTCTCCAAGTGAGGCGGCTAGAGCTGATGGTGTCGACTCTGCGGGTTCAGGTAGCCCAAGCGGACGCTCTTCGAGCAGCGGCCCGGGGCCGTGCCGAGGTCTGGGCCGACCTCCCGGCAGGGGCAACGCCGGTGCTACCGGATGCGACGGCAGTTCACGACCGCATCGGCGAGCACCCGCTGATTCTGTCCGCGAGAGCTGACTTGGAAGCGGCGAGCTTCGAACGGGAAGCAGCGGGGGTCGTCCTGGGATCACCCGAGATTCAAGTTGGCTGGCAACGACAACAGATGGAGACGTTTTCACCCGAAGGACCTCTGTTCTCGATCTCTTGGTCGGTGCCGTTGTGGTCGCGCAAGCAGGGTGAGAGAGCTAGTGCGACAGCTCACGTAGACGCTGCGCAAGCTCGGTTGGCGACCCTACAGCGGCAAGTCCACGCTCACTTCGGTGCCGCAGAGGCCGCATGGCACCGGCTTTCAAGCGCCTATTCGGAAGCGGAAGCAAACGCCGCTGAGAACGCCCGGTTGCTTGCAGGGGCTGAAGCAGCCTTTCAACTCGGAGAAGCTACGCTGACGGACTATCTCGACACAGCGCGTGCGGTTACGGAGTCCGAACTGAGCTTGCTGGAGTTGCATTCCGCTCTTCTCGCTGCGGAGCGAGAACTCGTTCGCCTCGGGGCTTCAGTCTCAGACGTACCCTTCTCAAACTAACCATCAGGAGTAGACCCATGACGAAACGATTCCACCTATGCCTACCAATGCTGGCCGTTTTCTTTCTGTTCGCAGCTTGCCAATCGCAGGCGCCGCAGGAGCCGGCCGACGATGCGCAGGAGCCGGCGGCCTCAGCAACAGAGGCGGTCGAGTTCGAACCCGCCTATCCCACGGATGTCAGCGAGGACACTCTCGACGAGCAGGATGTTTCCCAGCAGGAAGCAGTCCACGCACACGGTGAAGAGACCCATTCGCACGGAGACGGTGAGCACTCGCACGGCGATGGTGAGCAAACCCACGAAGATGGAGAGGGGCATGACGACTCTGATCACCAACATTGATCCCTCCCGGCTCTGGACTCCCCTGCAGCGCATCCTCGTTATGGGTGTCTGCTTCATGACGGTTGCCGGCTGCGGCCCAGGCCCAGGCCCGAGCACCTCCTCTCCGGATGCACGGCCGGCGGGGTCTTCTTGGGCCGTGACAGCGTGGGGTAACCAGTACGAGATCTTCGCGGAGATCGATCCCTTGGTGGCCGGGGAGCTTGCCCGTGCCCACACTCACGTCACAGCGCTCGATGGCTTCACACCCGTCGAGGCCGGACAGGTCGAGATCGTGATCACGGATTCTGGTGGCGAGCAAGTGTTCCGCAGCAGCGCTCCGGTCCGCCCCGGCATCTTCACGATCGAGATTCGCGGTCAGGCTACGCAGGAGGCAGACCTGGCCTTTCGAGTCCAGACGAGCGCGGGCAGCGAGGTGATTCGCGGAGGTACGGTGCGAATTGGTAGCGTCTCCGAGCCAGGCGGCCCGTTGAGGTTGCCCGCCCCGCGAGGAGCTTCAGACGGCGGCGAGCCGCAATCGTTCCTGAAAGAAGAGCAATGGCGTAGCGAGTTCGCGACCACTTGGGTACGCCGAGGACAGCTGGCTGCCAGCGTTTCAGGACCGGTACGCTTGCAGGCTCCGGCTGGCGGAGACGCCTCGGTTACCGCACCTGTGGATGGTGTCCTGCGACCACCCGGTGGCAGCCCGGACAGCTGGCCGTTTGTCGGCATGCAAGCTCGCAAGGGTGCCGCCCTGTTCCGCTTGACGCCACACGTAAGTTCCGGGCGCAGCCTGGCGAGCCTGGAGGCGGAAGTGGCCATTGCTGCGACCGAGCTAGAGGTCGCTCGCAACCATCTCGAACGACTGAATCGACTTTGGGAGCTGGAAGCGATCAGCCGACGCGAGTTGGACGAGGCCACAGCTCGTGTAGAAACCACTACGGCTCATCACGCGGCAGCGCTGAAGGATCTCGAAGCGGCCCGTTCAGCTCGTCAGGGTGGTGGCTCGGACAGCCTCACCTTGAGGGCTCCGTTCACGGGCGAGGTCGCTGACGTCACCGCGTCGCCGGGAACCACGGTCGCCGCCGGCACCGTGCTGGCCCGGTTGGTCCGGACTGACAGCGTGTGGTTGGATGTGGCTCTGGCACCAGCAGCTGCCCAGCGACTGCGCCAAGGAGCTGTTAGAGGGGTAGTCCTCAGCGGTCCGGAGTACGAATCGATCCGCTTGAATGATGTCGAACTCGTCTCGATCGCTCCCGAACTCTCGCAGCGAACCGGCACCGTTGCCGTGTTGTTGCAGGCGCCGAGAGTCACGGAACTGCCGCTCGGCACAATGGCCGACGGGCAGATCCTCTTGCAGCAAGTCAACGAGGGCATCGTAGTCCCGGCATCGGCACTGGTCGATGACGGAGGTGTTCCGGTGGTGTACCTCCAACTCGCTGGCGAGACCTTCGTACGCCAACCCGTCGAGGTGCTGGAGCGACAGGGAACACAACTCCTCGTCGAGGGACTCGTTTCGGGACAACGCTTGGTCAGCCGCGGAGGAGTCGCCATTCGGCGCGCGTCCTTGATGGCGGGTGGCGAGGCTCACGGGCACGTGCATTGACAGGGAGAGTTGTATGGGGCAATTGGAACGACTGATCCGCTTCTCGCTACGCCATCGCTGGCTCGTGCTCGGAGGCGCCGCTCTGCTTACAGCCTTGGGGGCACTCTGGATCTCCAGCCTGCCGGTGGACATCTTTCCTGACCTCTCGACGCCAACGGTTACGGTGATCACCGAAGCACCCGGCATGGCGCCGGAAGAGGTAGAACGCCTCGTGACCTTCCCCGTGGAGTCGGCTGTCAACGGCTCTCCGGGCGTGCGGAGGCTGCGCTCGGTATCCGCGGACGGCATCTCGGTACTGTGGACGGAGTTTCACTGGGGCACAGATATCTATCGAGCCCGCCAGATGGTTGCCGAACGCCTGCAACGCGTTTCTCTGCCCGCTTCGGCCGAGCGTCCGGAACTCGGACCGATGTCGTCGATCATGGGAGAGATCACGTTCATCGCCATGACTTCGGAGACTGTCTCGGCACGCGAGCTGCGCCTGCTCGCCGAAACGGTCGTGCGTCGCAATCTGCTGTCGATCTCCGGAATCTCTCAGGTCGTCGCGATCGGAGGCGAGACGCCGCAGCTTCAGGTGACCCTGCGACCTTCGGCTTTGTTTCAGCACCAAGTGTCCATGGCCGAGTTGGCTTCGGCCGTGGCTCAGGCGAGCGCCAGTCCGGCAGCCGGGTTCCATGTATACGGCGGCCAGGAATACCTGGTGCGCGGCCTGGGCCGTGCCCAGACCCCAGCCGATGTAGCCGCTTCCGTGGTGCGCGTCACCGATGGCGTCCCGCTGAGAGTCGGTGACTTGGCCGATGTCGCCTGGGGGGCCGAGCCTGCCCGAGGAACAGCGTCCTACCGGGATCAGTCGGCCATCATTCTGTCTGTTCAGAAAGAACCCGGAGCCAACACGCTCGCGCTGACCGAGCAGATCGATCAAACCCTCGACGACCTTCAGGCCGTACTGCCGGAGGGCGTGACCCTCGAGACCGAGAATTTCCGACAAGCCGACTTCATCGAGGTCGCGATCGGCAACGTCAGAGAAGCTCTGCGCGACGGCGCCTTCTTGGTGGTCGTCGTACTCATCCTGTTCCTGGGCAGCCTGCGCACAACCTTGATCTCAGCACTCGCTATTCCTCTCTCACTCGTGACAGGAATGCTAGTGATCTCCGCCTTCGGCCTCAGCATCGACACGATGACGCTGGGCGGCCTGACGATCGCCATTGGACTCTTGGTCGACGATGCCATCATTGCGGTCGAGAATGTGTTCCGGCGTCTCAAGAGCGAGCGGACCCTGCCCGAAGAGCAGCGCAGACCGACTACCGAAGTCGTTGCAGTGGCCACCAGCGAGGTGGTGAGTCCGATCCTCTTCGCCACCTTGATCATCATTCTGGTCTTCCTGCCCATTTTCTTTCTCCCCGGACTCGAAGGGCGCCTGCTGCGGCCTCTCGGATTCGCCTTCGTGGCAGCCTTGGCGGCTTCGCTGCTGGTGGCCTTGACGGTCACGCCTGTGCTGGCTGCAAGCCTGCTAGGACGCGCCAAGGTACTCGAAGCCCGCGAGCCCTGGCTCCTGCGGAGCTTGCACAGTGCCTACGAGCCCACACTGGGCTGGTGCCTGCGACATCGACGCTCGGTCCTCGCCTGCACGATGGTACTCTTGCTCGCTGCAGGTGCACTCTTGCCCAGTCTTGGTCGCAGCTTCCTACCCCCGTTCAACGAAGGGTCGCTGACCGTCTCGGTCGTGAGTCCGCCCGGAACTCCGCTCGCTGAGAGCGACCGGCTCGGCAGCCAGGTCGAGCAAGCCTTGCTCGCGTTCCCGGAAGTCGTCTCGACCAGCCGGCGTACCGGCAGAGCCGAGAAGGACGAGCACGTCCAGGGTGTCAACGCTTCGGAGATGGAAGTCGTTCTGACGCCGCTAGAAGGGCGCAGCAAGGACGACTTGGTAGCTGAAATGCGCCGAGCGGTCGCCGCGATCCCAGGGGCGACGGTCTCCTTTGGTCAGCCGATCAGCCATCGAATCGACCACATGATCTCAGGCTCCAAGACCAATCTCGCGGTCAAGGTCTTCGGCCCTGATCTGACAGTTCTGCGCGCCCTGAGTGCTCGGATCGAGCAGGTCCTCGGGGAAGTCCCCGGCATCGTCGATCTGTCCAACCAGGAGCAAGCGGCTGTGCCGCGCTTGGTGATCGACTTCGATCGCACCGCCATGGGACGCTACAACGTGCGATCGGCACAGCTTGCGGATGCCCTGGAAACGTCCTTTCAGGGACTGATCGTTGGTGAGATCGTCGAGGATGGCGTCAACTCGCAAGTCGTCCTGCGCCTACCACCCGAACTGCGATCGAGCCCCGAGAAGCTAGCGGATCTGCCCGTACTGAGTCCAGATGGCGACTTGGTTCGCCTCTCTTCCCTGGCTCAGGTACGCAGCGATCTGGGCCCATCCATGATCCGCCGCGAGAACGTCCAGAGGCTTGCCATGATCACTGCCAACGTCACCGGTGCCGACTTGGCCGGCGTCGTTGAACGCGCTCAGGCGGCAGTAGCCGAAGCAGTCTCGCTACCCTCGGGATACCTGGTTTCCTTCAGTGGACAGTTCGAGGAGGCAGCCCGTAGCGTCAGAACACTGTCGCTGTTGGTGATCCTGATCCTGGTCGGAATCTATGCATTGCTCTACCTGGAGTTCGGTAGCCACCGAGAGACGATGATCGTCCTCGTCAACCTGCCGCTGGCATTGATCGGCGGTATCGCTGGGGTTGCCCTCGGAACCGGGGTCTTTTCCGTTGCGACGTTGGTCGGCTTCGTGACTCTCTTCGGTATTGCCACGCGTAACGGTGTGTTGTTGGTCAACAGCTACCAGCGCTTACGCGCTACCGGCCTGTCGTTGACCCAAGCGGTCCATCAGGGCTCGGCCGAGAGAATGGCCCCGATCCTTATGACCGCTTTGACCGCCGGTTTCGCACTGATCCCCTTGCTGCTGGCAGCAGGTGCACCGGGCAATGAGATCCAGAGCCCCATGGCGCAGGTCATCCTGGGCGGCCTACTGAGCTCGACCTTTCTGAACCTGATTGTGGTGCCGGTGCTGTACCTGCGCTTTGCAGCAGGCTCGGGCGTGGAAGATGAAGAGAGGCTAGGCTCATGAACCTGACACAGCTACCAGTCGGCCCGAATCCTCCGAACAAGGATACATGTCGTTGTTGAGATCCCGCGAAACTCGCGCACAAGTACGAGTATGACCCGGCACTCGGCATGTTCAAGCTGGATCGGGTTCTGTACTCTGCAGTCCACGACCCAACTGCGTACGGCTTCATACCCTCGACTCTCGGCAATGATGGAGATTGCTTAGACGCCCTCGTTGCGACTTCAGAACCGACTTTCACAGGATGTTTGATCGAGGCTCGCCCCGTTGGGGTACTACGCATGGAAGACGAGCATGGTCTGGACGAGAAAATCCTGAGCGTTCCCGTTGGTGATCCCACTTTCCATGGCATCGAATCTCTCGACCAGTTGCCGCCGCACCACCTGCGCGAGATCGAGCACTTCTTCCGTACCTACAAAGGACCTTGTGTTCTGCCTCAGTTGAAACATGACTCCCTCTCACTCCAAGATACGGAGCCAGAAGGAGTCGCAGGCAGCAGCATCTGGAGATGGCTGCTCAGAGTGCGTAGCTACTTCAACCCTGGAGTCATGTTTCCGCTGAACCAGTACACTTGAAGGCAAGTAGTGCAGAGTCTTCGGATGGGCTGACCATGTGGAAGCCTACCGAGTGATCGAGTCCTGCTCCAGCCTGCAACCCGTACCTAGCGAACATGGGCTCAGCGACCGAGTTGAGCCCCTCCAAGGAACATTATGGCTTCACTACTATTGCTTGGCGGACTCGGCTTGCTGGTTTGTTGGAGCCGAGCTCCTGGTCGGCGGCGCGTCAAGAGTTGCTGCAAGGTTTGGAATTCCTCCGCTCGTCATCGGCTTGACGAGCGTGCCTTGGCACCAGTGCTCCCGAGCTTGTTGTCAGTATCAGGGCAGCACTGTCTGGCAACGCTGACATCGCCATGGGAAACGTTGTCGGAAGCAACATCTTCAACGTCCTTCTCATCCTCGGCGCATCGGCCGCGATGACACCCTTGATTGTGTCGAAGAAGCTCGTTCGCTTGGAAGTCCCGTTGATGATAGGAGTTTCGCTGCTGACCCTGATCCTGGGGTGGGACGGCAGGATCGGTCGCCTCGAAGGAGGGTTTCTGGTCTTCTCGGGCCTTCTTTACACGATCTTCCAGATCAGGGAGGGTCGCCGAGAAGACAACTCTCAGGAAGACATTCAAGTTCCGTCACAGAAACCACAGCGCCACCCCTTGCGATCCCTCGCATCCATTTCTCTCGGTCTGGTACTCCTGGTCTTGGGATCGCGCTGGCTCGCAGATGGCGCTGTATCCCTGGGTCGCAGCTTCGGTGCCAGCGAACTGATCATCGGCTTGACAGTTATCGCCGCCGGCACATCCCTGCCCGAGCTGGCGACCTCTATCATGGCGAGTATCCGAGGGGAACGCGATATCGCGGTTGGCAACGTGGTGGGTAGCAATATCTTCAACATCTTGTGGGTCCCCGCGGCGGTGAGAAGACCGCTCGCCGCAGTCAACAGGCCCTGAGGCCGGCGTCGGCGCCGAATGTCGTCTCCCGAGCCGCCTTCCTCCCAGACCTCTGCCCGCATGCCCGTACCAGCAACCGCCTCCTGGATCGCCATCGGGGCGACTCCATTGGTTCGGACCGTCAGCTTGCCTCGAAGGACATCGAACGAAAGACGCTCTTCATCCTCGACGAGAGGGTTGAGCGCTTGTTTCAGGATCGCTACCTCTTCGGCGCAGTCCATGCCATCGATTCGAAACGAGTGCTGCACGGTCACCGCTGAGCCTCCGAGGCTCGCTCGGCGAACCAGCCATAGATCGCCGGCAGCACGAGCAAGGTCAGAAGAGTCGAGGTCACCAGACCGCCGATGACCACGGTGGCCAACGGCCGCTGGACCTCGGCACCCGCGCTGCTGGCGAGGGCCATAGGGATGAAGCCGAAGGATGCCACCATCGCGGTCATGAGCACAGGCCGCAGCCGGGTCAAGGCACCGGCATAGGCCGCCTCGTCCGCGCCGAGGCCTTGTTGGCGCTTCTCGACGATGTAGGAAACGAGCACCACACCGTTCAAGACCGCGATGCCGAAGAGGGCGATGAAGCCCACACCGGCCGAGATCGAGAACGGATAGCCACGCAGCAGGAGCGCGACCAACCCGCCGGTGATCGCCAAGGGGACGTTGAAGAAGATCAGCGTCGCCAGACGTGCCGAGCCGAAAGTCGAGTACAGCAGCACGAAGATCAAGAGCAGCGCCATGGGGACGAGCAGCACGAGACGGGCCGAAGCCTCTTCGAGGTTTTCGAACTGGCCGCCCCATTCCACCGTCCAACCCGGCGGCACCTCGACCTCGCGGTCCACGGCCTCTTGCGCGTCGGCCACGAACGAAGCGAGGTCCCGCCCGCGCACGTTGGCTTCGACGTTGATCCGTCGGCTGATGCGGTCGCGGCTGATCTGCGCCGGACCGTCTTCGACGCGAATCTCGGCAAGCTGTGCCAGGGGAATCAGGCGGGGGGCCGCTCCGTCTTCGGCGGGTGCCAAGACTCGCAGCTCACCCAGGCGGTCGAGATCGGTCAGGACATCGCCGCCGAAGCGGGCCTGGAGCGTGAACCGCTTTTGTCCTTCGAGGACCACGCCGAGCTCCTTGCCGCCGATGGTTTCGATCACGTCGAGCACGTCCGCGGCGTTGATGCCGTAGCGCGCGATGGCCTTCCGGTCGACGCGGACGCGCAGCATCGGTAGACCGACCGTTTGCTCCGCCTTGACATCGGCCGCTCCGGGAAGCTCCTGGAGCACCCGCGCGACCTCGTCGGCTTTCTCCTTCAACATGGCCAGGTCGTCGCCGTAAATGTGAACGGCAATGTCCGAACGGACCCCCGAGATCAGCTCCGAGACGCGCAGCTCAATCGGCTGAGAATAGCTGAAGATGGCGCCGGTTACATTCTCCTGCATGGCCTCGTCGATTGCGGCGATCAGCGCCTCCTTGCTGTCGTAACGCCAAGTGTGACGCGGCGCCAGCATAAGGTAAGTATCGCTGATCTCGACCCCCATGGGGTCGGTGGCGATCTCTGCCCGGCCGGTCCGCGATATCACCGTTTCGACCTCGGGAAACTGCTCCTTCAACACCTGCTCGGCGACCGTCGAGATCTCGTTCGATTGTTCGAGCGAGATCGACGGCAGGCGCCAGATCTGCATGGCGATCGCCCCTTCGTCCAGGCGAGGGATGAACTCGGCGCCGAGAAACGGCACGATCCCGAGGCTGGCGAGGAACAAGGCAACGGCCACGCCGACGGTGATCCCCTTGTGTCGCATCGAACGGCCCAAGACCGGAACGTAGAGCTTCTTGGCGAGGCGGAAGAGAATAGGCTCTTTCTCCGAGACCCGCTTCAAGAAGAGGCTCGCCAGGACCGGCATCAAGGTCAACGCGCAGACCAGCGACGCCGCCAATGCGAAGACCACGGTCATGGCCATCGGCCGAAACATCTTGCCTTCAATCCCGCGCAGCGCGAGGATTGGCAGGTAGACGATCATGATAATGCCGACGGCGAAGACCACCGGCCGGGCCACCTGATGGGCGGCCTGCCGGACTTTCTCGAGGTGCGACACCTGATCGTCTTTGCGCCGCTCGTGGAGCACCCGGACGATATTCTCGATCATCACCACCGAGCCATCGACGATCAGACCGAAGTCGATAGCGCCGAGGCTCATCAGGTTGCCGGAAATGCCCGCCTGGCGCATGGCGATGAAGGCCGCAAGCATCGACAGCGGTATGGCCGACGAGACGATCAGTCCGCCTCGCAGGTTGCCGAGCAGCAGCAGGAGCACCACAATCACCAGCAGCCCGCCCTCGGTAAGGTTCTTAGCCACGGTCCAGATCGTGCGACGGACCAGGTCCGTGCGGTCATAGAAAGTGTCGATCGTGACGCCGGCCGGCAAGGTTCTCTCGATCTGGGCGATCTTCTCCTTCACTTGATCGACCACGACCCGAGAGTTCTCGCCGATCAGCATCATGACGATGCCGACCACCGCCTCGCCTCGGCCGTCGCGGGTCACGGCGCCTTGGCGGATCATTGGCGCCAGCTCGGCGCGGCCGACATCGCGCACGTAGACCGGCGTGCCGCGCTCGTCATGGGCCAGCACCACAGATTCCAGATCTTCCAGTGTCTCCACCAATCCTTCGCCACGGATCAGGTACTGCTCGCCTCCGCGGGCGATATACCCACCGCCGACGTTGCGGTTGTTGGCCTCGATGGCCGTGAAGACATCCCCAACCGCCAGCCCGAAGGAAACCAGGCGCTCCGGGTCGAGGGTCACCTGGTAGGTCTGGAGCTCACCGCCGAACGAGTTCACCTCGACGATGCCGGGAACGGAGCGGAGCTGGTAGTTGACGAACCAGTCGAGGATCGTGCGCAGCTCCATGGGCGTGTAGCAGTCTTCCGTGTCGAGAGCGCCCGCCGCACACATGGGCTCGCCTCGCACCTCGAATTGATAGATCTCTCCGAGACCGGTGGAGATCGGTCCCATCTCGGGCTCGCCGTAGCCTTCGGGGATCTGCTCGCGGGCGGCTGTCAGCCGCTCCCCGACCAGTTGGCGAGCCCAATAGATGTCGGTCCCCTCCTTGAAGACCACGGATACGACCGACAGGCCGAACTTCGAAACCGAGCGAATCTCTTCAATCTTCGGCAAGCCACTCATGGCGGTCTCGACCGGGAAGGAGATGAATCGCTCGACTTCTTCCGGCGCCAGGCCAGGGCTGTTGGTGAGCACCTGCACCTGGACGTTGGTGACATCCGGCACCGCATCGATGGGCAGCTTGGTCAGTGCGTTGACGCCCAAAGCCGCGATCAGGAGCCACAGCACGATCACCAGGAAGCGATTGTCGAGGGAGAAGTCGATGAGTTTGTTGATCATGATCTCGCCTCCTCAGTGCTCATGGCCGCCGCCCAAGGAGTCCTTGGAGGCTGCGGATTTCAGCAGGAATGCACCTTCGACCACTACCGACTCACCGAACTCGAGCCCGCTCAGGACCGCTACGGAACCATCCGATCTCTGCCCGATCTGGACGTCACGTCGCTCGAAGCGAAGCTCACCGGCGGGAACGAAGACCAGGTACTCCTCGCCATCGCGCACCACAGCGCTTTCGGCCACCACCAGGCTTGGGCTCTGGGCGAGGCCACCTTCAAGCGGATGAGGATCGAGCAATTCGACCTCGACGAACATGCCAGGACGGAGCTTGCCATCGGGATTGGCCACGTCGATCCGTGCGCGCACCGTGCGCGTGTCGCTGTCGACCTGTGCGCTCAGGTACGAAACTGTGCCGGCGAAGACCTCACCGGGGAAGGCATCGACCCGCGCGCGGGCCTCGTCTTCGAGGTGCACACCGCCGAGATCCCGTTGATAGACGTCGATCCAGATCCACACCCGGCTGAGATCGGCCAGGGTGAAGAGGTTTCGCTCCGGTGTTACCAGTTCGCCGAGGGTGACATGCCACTCGACCACCGTCCCGGCGAAGGGTGCCCTCAGGGGATAGAGTGCGGCTCTTCGGTCTTCGTAGGTCAAGCCATCGACCTGCGACTGACTCAGGCCGTAGAGGCGGAGGGTCTCCTCCGCAGTCTGAAGCGAGGCTGTGGCTTCCCGGAGACTCGCTTCCGCTTCGATCACCTCTTGCTCGGAGGCGATGCGCTCCGCGAGCAAGCTCTCTGCCCGGTCGAAGCTCTTGCGCGCCAGCTCCTCTCTCGCCTTGGCTTGAAGGAAGGCCGCCTTCGATTGTCCCAGCTCGACGGAATCGATCTCGGCCAATGCCTGCCCAGCGCCAACCTGCTGGCCAAGCACCGCGTGGACCTGATGCACTCGCCCCGAGATCCTCGGGCTGACGTGCGCCAGCCGAGTTTGGTCGAAATCGACCTGACCGGTGGTCGACAGCTCTGCTGCGAGAATCCTCTGCTCGACCGGCGCCGTGCGGATCTCGGCCCTCGAAGCCGCTTCTGGCGTCAGCTCGACGATGCCTTCTTCATCATTATCGTGTTCATCGGCATCGGTGTGCTCTTCGTGGTTGTACGCACCGTGCTCTCGATTCTCCAGGGATGCACTGGCCGGCTCGGTATCGCCGTTCTCGGTATCGAGCTCGCTCTTGGAGCAAGCGCCCATGAGCATGGTGAGGACGAGCGTCAGGGCGATGAGACTACGATGTGCCAGGCGGTTCATGACGGTTCCTCCCCGAGAGATTGTCGAGGCGATGAGAGACGGCCGACCGCCAAGTCGAGCGCGATTCGTGCCAGCCAAGCGTCGGCCAGCGCTTCGATGTATTCGCGGCGGCTGGCGACGAACTCGCGACGAAGCGTTACGACGTCCGTCGCGCCGATACGGCCAGCCTCGAACGAGCGCTGCAGCAGCTCGACGTTCTCGTCCAGAGTTTCGAGCACCTGGTCCCGTAGATGCTCGGCCGCTGCGCGGGCCGCGAGCAGGTTGTTGAACGCAGTGACCACTTCTTGCTCGATGGCCAGGTGTAACGCATCCTGCTCGTGACGCAACCGCTCGCGCAATGCACGGCTTTCCGCAATACGGCCTTGGTTGCGGTTGAACAGAGGCACCGAGATACTGATTGCGGCGCCAACGATATTGTCCGATGCCTCCTCTCGCTGAAAGAAGCTTCCAACGACGAGATTCGGCTTGCCCTCGGCAATCGCGAGGCGAATTGCCGCCTCGGCGGCTTGCTCCCGCTGACCGGCAGCGCGGAGGTCGCCGCGACGCTCGGAAGCCAAGGCCAGCAAGTCTTCGAGCGCGAGAGGCTCCGCTTCGGGGACATGCAGATCTCCTACCAGCTTGGGTGGGGTCTGCGGGTTCGCCCCCGCGATCTCAGCCAGCCGGCTCCGCGCGGACGCGTAGTCTGCCCGAGCCTTACGGAGGGATCTCTCTGCCCGCCCTGCACTCGCCTGGGCCAGATTGACCTCGATTTGGGTCGCCGCACCACGTTCCAAGCGCCGCTGCGAGAACGCCAGAATCTCCTGGGCTAGTTCGGCATCGGTCGTTGCCACACCCAACAGTTCTCGCGCCATTACGGCCTCTGCAAAGGCAGATTCAACCTTGTAGGCCAACAGCCGTCGGTGATGAACCAGGACTGCTTCCGCGGCAGCTAGCTCCTGATCAGCGACCGCAATACGCTTACGTCGCTGGCTAGCTAGCTCGAACTCTTGCGAGATGCTCAAGCCGCGGTCGATCGCCGACTCGCGAGGACTACTCCGGTCGGCAAGCTCCAGCGAGATCTCAGGATTATGGGGGTAGGTCTTGGCATCGACCAAGCGGCTGGTGACCTCCTGTCGCTCTGCTTGTCTGCCGCGTAACACCGGACTGTTCTCGAAGGCAGTATCCAGCGCCTCAGACAGCGTCCATTCGGGGACGACCTGCGCCATCACCGTGACAGAAAGCAGCAGGCTGCCCGCCAGAATTCCGCCTTGCAGAAGTTGACACCGGCTTAGCCGGCGATTCTCGTTTCGAAACATCACAATTCCTCGCTCTGGTCATGACAGCGTGTTCGAGCCGATCTGTGGATGGCTCGGGTTTAAATCCTTGGGCTTGCAGAGCTGAGTCGCTAGCAAGCGATGAGCGAGCCGGTATCGGCCCGCCACGACCGCAGAAGATTGAGCCGGCGGAGGCGGAACAACCGGTGCGCGAAGACGCACTGGTCCTAGCTACCGCGAGGCTCGCTGTCAGACTCGAGGAGGATGATCGATCGAAGACCAGAAGCCCGTTGGTGGAGGGATGGGCTTGGGCGCTTCCACAGTGTAGGAAGCGCGAAGAGTTTCGGTAGGCGTGATCTGTGGACTGAGAAAGGATAGGCTTGCGTGGCAGCCACAGAGATGGAAGATCTGTGTACAGCCATGCTCAGGGCCGACGGGCTCGTGGTGGTCACCATCGGGAGCCGAATGCGCAAGGTGTCCTTGGGTCACGAGATGTACGGCGCTCTCAGCGATTTCTGCAGCCCCCGGCACTAGGGCTAGAGCCAGAATCGCGGCATAGATCTTGGAGCAACGTACTCTCACGACGACTATTCTACACAGTCCTTGGCCATATGTTCAGGGTTCAGGGTTGCCGAGACTGCAGTCGTCAGTCACTTCTAGCTTGTAGGCGGGTTCCAGTTCGCTGTGCCGGGCTTCGGCGAAATGTCTCCGATCCAGGGCGATAAATGCCTCTTCCCCGGCACGATCTTCATCGTCACCACGAGTTCGTATCGGCATTCCATTTCGCGGATTCCGGGATCAGATAACCAGCCCACCGTGGCACACCCCACCGTGCAAGAGAGGTTCGACAGAGCCAGCCCTCCGGTCGAGAGCAAGAGGGCTTCAGCTGGGAGTTTTGGTCGCTTGGCGATGGGTGGGCAGCCATGTACCGGGGTGGCACCCTGCCGGCTATGTCGAGGTACCGGGGTGTACCAGGGTGGAGAGCTGTCAAAATTCCTCGTCGCGATCGGCCCAATGCTTCGATTCCGGCTCTCGTTTAGCGTGGCACCCAAAAACTGGCCATCTTGCCTCGATTCCCGTGAGCGTAAGGCTCCTCAAAATTAAAAGCTCATTTCATTCGAATAAACATTATAGCAATAACCCCCTGTCGGGCCTTCACTTACACATACTGGGATCGACGAAGAGGTCTGCTGATGGCTCCGCGAGTAAGATCGACAAGGAGAAGCTGCAATCGAGGCAGAAGGCCAAGAAATGCCTCGAAATAGCCCCCTGCTTCGGTTCTGAGAGCCTGCAGAGCCGAGGGGTGGATTCGGGTACCCCAGTTCGTACCAGAATTCATTAGTTACAGTAACGTGGTAGACCGGGGTGGTACCCCCCGTAGTTTGGCCAAGGTCGAGGTAACCGAGGGGTGGCACCAGGTACACTGGTCGCGGCGACGGTCCCAACCTGATGGTGCCGGTCACATGCGTGCTTTTTGGGGCTTGGGAGAGGCTGGAGAGCACCTGGAGACAGAGAAACAGCGGGTGTGCACGGGTGGGGTACCCGGCCACCCCTGAAGCAATGGAGAGAGGCTGCCAGATCAGGCAGCCAGGGAGGGGATGTCGAGGCTTTTCAAAGCCTGGCGCTTGGCTGCCTCGCCTCTGCGATCGTAGCGAAGAGTCGTGTTGGCGTTGGCATGGCCGGCGAGTTGCTGGACGGTGAAGACATCGACACCAGCATCGAGCATGTGGGTAACGGTCGATCGTCTCAAGTCGTGAGCCGAGAAGTGGTCTACGCCGGCTTGCTGCTGACGTTTGCGCAGGATGTAGGCGATGCAACTGCCGCGCAGGCGAGTGTGGCGGATCTCACCAGTCTGGCGGATCGGGCAGAAGAGCGGACCGGGCTCGTCACCGCGGACGTTGAGCCAGGCGGCCAGGTACTGGCAGCCGGCATCGCTCAAGTAGACCGTGCGCTCTTTGTTGCCCTTGCCGTGTACGAGGATCGCCCCCTCCTCCAGGTCGACGTCAGCGACGTTGAGCCGGGCGACCTCTCCTCGGCGCAAGCCGCAGCCGTAGAGCACGGTGAGCATGGCGGCATCGCGCGCGCCCTTGGGACTTTCGTCGCTGGTGCAGGAGCTGAACAGCTTCACGATCTCGGGCATCTCCAGGGCTCGGCCGGCGGGCAGTTTGGAGGCGCGCACGTTCGGCACCGCAGCAGCGCGTTGGTACGTGTCGGCGTCGATCAGGCCCAGCGCCCACGATTGCTTGAGCACACCGCGCAGCGTCGACAGAATCTTATTGACAGTCGCAGGTTGGTAGCGCGCGATCAGAGCTTGCCGCACCGTCATTCCGTCTGCGTACGTCAGCCGCCACCAGGGGTAGGTGTCGATGGTGTGGCTGGGATCGAGGATATCGACGATCTTGTCGAGGCAGCGGCGCATGCCTTGGCTGCCCTTGGATAGGCTCGCCATGTACAGGCGGGCCGGGTTGGCGATGATCGAGGTCTTCATACGTTGCCCTTTCTCCTGGTGAATGACTATGAAGCTGGAAAGGCGTGGTGGCGATCGCGTAAGTCTCGCTCTCCTCGTCTTTACGTCGTCGTGTCGTACCGTCTATGGATACCAATACGTGGTTCCACGATCGGTTGTCAACGGGACAGCGACCGATTCTTTGGGACTTTGCTTCGGGGGGATGTTCGGGCTTGGTTCGCAGCTACGGAGAGAGGAGAGCGAGCAGAGACAGGAGGCAGGCAGGCAGAAGAAGGGCACCGGTGCCCAGTGACCTGGGAGACCGGTGCCTTGGGGCGTCAGAAGTCGACTAATCCCAGTACGAGAGACGACGGGCGTAGAGGTCCCGCAGGCGCACAGGTTCTCGGCGTGGTGGCCATTGCTTGCGAGGCTTCTCGGGTGGCATCGGGATCTCCATGCACGCATCCTGAATGACAGCCAGGCCGAGGCAGGTCACCAGCTGGTCCTGCGTACCGACCTGGAACGCGCCGTAGATATCGTTGGCGTTGTCGATCGTGTCGAGCTGGTAGTCCAGTAGCTCTTGGACCAGGCGCTCACTTTGGGGGTGACGCCCGAGATGGAGCCGGTTGGTTTGCAGCAGCATCTGTAAGCGCGTGACCAGGTATGCTTTGCCCACTCGCAACTCTCGGTCGCCCTCGACGAGCTGGTCTCCGTGATTGAAGGTGACTTGCCAGTAGTACGGCTGGGTCGCGTACTCCTTGAGTAGCTCGAAGACAGGATTGCCCAAGCCGGTCGTATCGACGTGGGTGTTCTGGCGCCAGTTCGAATTGCGCTCGACGAGTCCATCCGAGATCTCGCGCAAGCGTTTGCCGATGGCCGGATACGTGCTCTTGGCTTCGAACTGTTGCAGGTGACGGACCGTGAAGTGCTGGTCCCAGTATCCGCTGTTGTCGTCGCGTCGACGCATCTCGACCTCGACGACGGCCAAAGCGGGGGGCTTGCGGTTCTGGCCCAGGCTCAGGCCGAGAAAGACTCCGGTTGACATTGGATACCTCCTACTCAGAACCAGTATTCGATGTCTTCGCGTTGGGCTCGGCTCACTTCGGCCTGGCCGAAGGCTTGGTCTTCGCTCTCCACGAACTGGCAGCCATACTCCTGGTCGTACAACCAGTCGCCGTGGACACGCCGCTCCTCGGCGAGAAAGTCCGGACTGATGCGCGAGCAAGACTCTGCCGGAACCTCGTAGCGCTCCCAGGCTTCCTCGGAGTGCCAGGCTCCGTGCCACCACCCTCGGCTGCCGTACGGCGTCGAGAGGGCAAACAGGCGACCTCCTGAAACTGCCAGCATCGGCCGTACCGAGAAGTAGAGGTCCGAGGCCACCCGTGCGGCCTCGTCGATGATCAGCAGCTCGACACCCGAGAAGCCGCGAATCGTGCCTTCCTTGCCGGGCAGCGAGACGATGCGACTCTTGTTGACGAGTTCGAGCCGCAGGGCGGACTCGGTCTCGACCGGGACCAGGTCGCCGGTCGCGTGGTAGCAGGCCAGCGCCTTCTTGAACAGCTCCTGCGACTGGCGTAGCGAGGGCGAGAGCAGCAGCACGAGCGAACCGGGCTCGAACAGAGCCGTATGGACCGCCAACGTGGCCGCAGTGGTGCTCTTGCCGGTCTGACGCGAACAGTTGAGCAGAACGCGTGACGAGGACGAGCGCAGCAATTGGGCCTGCCAGGGATCCGGATCGAGCCCAGCCCGCCGCGAGAACTCGACCGGATCCAGCGCAAGCTCCAGGCTTTGCTGCAGCGTCAACTCTACCTGCTGTTTCTTCTTGGCCTTCATGCCCCCGCCCCCCTGAGAGCCTCTACGACCGCCTGGCGAGCCTCAGGGAAGGGCTTGAGTGCTCGCAGGATGGTTGCACGCAACTGGGTCCACTCGGGCAGGCTCGTTACGGAGAATCCCTCCGGCAACTCCTCGAGCTTTCCGTGCACGCGTACATCGAGTTCAATCTGGCGCGCCACGCGGTCGACGGCACGCAGGACAACCGCATATTGCTTCTTCTCGCGTGCTTCCCGCAGCACTTCCAGGCTTGCCGAGTTGATGGCCTTGATCTGTTGCACTGTCTCGATCGCGTACTGCTGTCGCGCGGTCAGTGGATGTGATCCTGCCTGCTGCTGCGCCGCCATCGAGTCGGCACTGGCTTGCGGTGGTGCCGTCCCATCAGACACTGCGGGTAAGAGCTTGAGCCCTTCCGCGATCAGCTCGGGTATGTGGTAGCGCCGGTGCCGCCAAACAGCCGACGGTGACACCGCGAAGTGACGCGCTACCGTGCGGTAACCATCACTCCCGAGCAACGCCATATCGATCTGGCGCACGCGGGGGTGTTCACAGATAGTGCACTTTCTAGCCATGGAGAATCTCCTGAGTTGGGAAGTGAGTCGAAGGAATGTAAGTCACGCATTTCGATTCTCGATCCGTCTCGCCTGGCGCTGGACAATTACAAGTGGCCCCTGGTGCGCCAGTAGTAGTGCTCCCGCGCGCGCGCTCGGCGTTGACGCCGTTGCAACCACGTCTCGGGCGGTGGCGGTGGCTCCGGGGCTTCGCAACGTTGGGTCGTGTTGACGGCCAGGCCGAGGCTGGTCACCAGCTGATCGCGGGTTCCGACCTGGAAGGCGCCATAGGTGTCGTTGCCGTTGTCGCTCGTTTCGAGCTGATAGTCGAGTAGTTCCTTGACAAGCCGATCGCTCTGGGGATGGCGTCCGAGGTGGAGTCGGTCGGTTTGCAGCAGAGTCTGCAGACGCGTGACCAGGTACGCCTTGCCGAGCCGGATCTCGTCATCAACCTCGAGACGCTGGTCACCATGGTTGAAAGTGACTTGCAGCAGGCCCAACTTGGGTACTTTCTCGCGCAGAAGCGTGAAGACAGGCTCACCCAGTCCGGTCGTGTCGACGAAGGTTTGCAGGGACCAGCGGGGATCGCGCTCGACCAACCTCTCGGAGATCTCGCGCAGGTACTCGGCGATGGCCGGGTACGTGGTCTTGGCCTCGAACTGCTTGAGGTGACGGACGGTGAAGTGTTGGCACCACTCCGACGCATCGGTCTCGCGTCGACGCCAATCGGCCTCGACGATCGCCAGTGCAGGAGGGTTGCGATGCTGCCCGAGGGTCACTCCCAGGGCTACATTGCTGTACAGCGGCTTGTCCTCTGCGACGGGGTGCTGTGACCTGGGGAAGTCGTCGTCAGGCCACATCGTCGAGCCTCCTGCGTCGCGGCTGGATGTGCTGGACGGCCAGCCCCAAGGCCGTGGCCAGGTCGTCGTGACGGTCCTGGCCGAAGGCGCCGAAGCGCTCCCGGCCGTCCTCGTCGATGCGGATCTCGTAGTGCAACAGCTCCTCGACCAAGACGTCGGTCTCACTGCCCCTGGGCAGGTGGAGCCGTCCGCTTTGCAGCACGACTTGGAGGCTGCAGACGAGCCGGGTCTTTCCCAAGCTCAGCGTGCGCTCTCGGCGGCGGACGGTGCGCTGCATGCCGGACACGAAGGTGACCGCCCACAGTTCGGCGGCGAGAGGCTGAGCTTCGAGCAAATCCAGGACACCCTGCCCGACACCGGTCGCGTCGAGGTACAGGATCGGCTCGGCGCCCGTGCGCGCGGTGACGTTGCGACACAGCGTACGCAAGCGCTGAGCCACGTCGGGGTAGGCAGTGCCCAGCGGCAGGCGTTCCAGGAAGCGCACGACGAAGTGGAAGCCATCGCTGCGCTCTTGCAGTTCAGCAACGACGATCGCGGTCGGGTCGTGTTTCTTGCCCACATCGACGCCGACCACGACTGGATGCTGGCTCGGCCGTTCTGCGGGAGATGGTTGAGGGTGAGGTGAGTATGGAGTCATGGATTCATCCTTCTGAGAGTGCATCGTCCTCGATGCGTTTGGGATAGGGCTGCGCCTTGGCCACGAGCTGTCGGCGCAGAGCCTTGGTGAAGGCAAAGACGTAGCGGTGCTTGGCGGGCATGTAGATGCGCTTGGCGGTCGGGTCAACGTGTCGGCGCACCCAGTCGAGCTTCTGGCTGCCCGGCCCGTAGCGGTCGTACAGGGAGCGCAGGTGCTCGATCTTGCCCAGCACCTTGAAGCAGGGCTGGACCGAAGTGCCGAGGTAGATCCAGTTGGTGGCCTGGTAGATGATGCCGAGATGCCCCTGGCGCGTGTCGGCGTAGGAGACGATCACCTCCAAGCCCGGCGACTGCCGGCGCAGCATCTTCAAGCTCTGCGCCACGCACTTCGAGGTGGGGTGCTCGCGCCCTGGTGCCAGGGCGACGCGCACCAGTTCGCAGGCACCGGTGGGTTCGAGGCCGAAGGGACTCGATAGGTTGCGATTAGCGCCGCTGCCGTAGAGGATCGCGCCGACGAAGCGGCCTTCCTCCCAGACACCGATGCGCACCAGCTTGCCGGCGGGCATCTTGCGGCTGTAGTGCCAGCGCAGTACGGCGTGGGTCGCCGCCTTGTGAGAGCAGTAGTCGAGGTGGAGCGAGGTCATCTCGCTCACCTCACGGCCGGAACTCGTGGCCGCAGTGCGGACAGGTCGCGAGCTTCTTCTGATCCAGGCGGTTTTGCTCGTCTTCGCCCACCGGCTCGAACGCAGGACCAGCCAGCAGCATGTCAACATCGTCGCGGTCGAAGCTGGCCAGCAGGTCGCCGGCATCGGGCACGTCCGCGAGCACCTGTTGCAACCCGGACTCGTCCCAGATTTGCAGCACATCGGTAAAGCCCAGGTCGCCGCCGAGAAGCGTGAGGTTGTTGTGATCGATGGCGAAGGCTACCGCCGCCGCATGGCTCTCGGCATCGACGCCGAAGATGATCGGCACCGCCCAGGAGCCATCCTCTAGGGCCAGGATGCCGCGCGGGGGTGTGCCACCCGCCTGGCGCATCCGCTCCAAGGCCTCGGTGCGGCCGTTGCCGTAGACCAGGGCACCGAGGGTGGCGTCGAACTTCGGCGGGTCACCGAAACCATGGGTTTGTATCGAGACTTCGAGGCGATCCAGGTCGTGACGCTTGGGGTTGGCGTCCCAGCGCCGAGCTTGGCTCAAGGGGACGTAGCGGAGTTCGAGTTGGTCCGGTGGAGTCTTCTGAGGAGTGGACATCGGTGCGTTTCCTTGGAAAGAGGGGTGAGTAGATGGAGAGGAAGGAAGAATGAAGTCGAGACGATCGCGGGTGAGATGGTTGCGGCTCACCTTCGTCGTACGGTGCGAGAGCTGAGAACCGAATCCATGTGCATTCTTTTCGTTGCTCTATCGTCGATAGTTGGGCGTTTCCTGCAAGCGCTCCTTATTAGGAACAGTACCTCGTGCGAAATGCACGTCGCAAGGATATTTTCTGAGTCCTAGGCAGATCTACAGTGCTGTCGAAGGAGTACGCTCTGCTGATGAAATCCCATGAAATACCTATCGCGAGTGCAACGATTCAGATGCTCCTTGGGACCAATAGGGCGCTCACAGAGTCGGTGGAAGTCTTTGCAGCTACGCAAGATCGGA
>CBDUPA010000038.1:0-29745 GCA_965368975.1 uncultured bacterium
TGTTCGGGCCGGTCTCGCCATCGCGGCGGCGCAAGAGTTGACCGCGACTGTTGTAGGACGGATAGACGACCAGCCCACCACCAGCCGAGCCGAGTTCAGGGTGGCGCTCGGAGGTCAGCAGGCCGGCACCATCGTAGAGGAAGCGACGCGTCTGCACGCCCTGGATGACCTTGGTCAGTCTGCCGGCGGGATCATAGCTGTACTGAGTCGACTCCAACTCAGGCGTCGAGGCGACGCTCTGCTCGCGGGCTTGCCATAGGCGGCCTTGACGATCGTAGACTTCGACGCGGCGGGCTCGGGTGGTCAGCAGATTGCCCTGCGCATCGCGGCCGGTGGCGATGTCGGTCAGGCGCACTACCTTGCCGACGCCGTCGTAGTCGAGCTTGGTCTCGCTGCCGTCGGGATTGCGCAGGGTCTGCGGACGGCCGAAGGGGTCGTAGTCGCGGAACTGCGTCAGCTGGAACTGGCGGTTCCAGGTCGAGACGGAGGTGCGATTTCCCAGGGCGTTGTAGGTCGTGAACCGCGTCGACCACTGCGGGGAATGAGAGAGGCCGGCAGGCATGTAGCGACGCTCACGCTCGACACGCCCGAAGCCGTCGAAGCGCAGACCGGTCGCGAACAGAGCGGAGGTCGTGTTGGAACCCGCGTACTGGGTGATCGTGACTTCCATGGGGTTGATCGCCCACGTGTACTTGATCCAACCGTCGACGGGCACCCCAGCAGGGCCGCCCGGTTTCTCGAAGGTGCGCCGGTGGGCGCGGTCGTACTCGAGGTCGACCCACAGGCCGGAAGTGTCGTAGACACGCTTGATCAGGCCGCTGGCACAGTCGACGTCCTGGTGCTCGACCAGGAACGGCAGGTCATTGCCGGCGGTATCGACGAAAACGGCCTTCGTGCGCACGCCGCAAGCGGCGTTCTCGTAACTCAGCTCGAACTCAGCCGCACCCAAGTCGGCCGTGCACCAGCCGTCACCCGTGGGGAGGTTGTCCTCGCTGTCGCCGCCGTGGCTTTCTTCGCCGGCCAGGTTGCCGTCGGCGTCGGCGCTGTAGACGGTCACCAGGTCGGAAGACGAGCGCGTCAGGCCGGAGCGTAGGCGTCGGTGACGCTGCAGGAAACCGGTGTCGGCGTCATGGCAGTACTCTTCTCGGATCGATGCGCCGCTCTCGCTCACCGTGCGCCGATCGAACAGGCCGAGCAGCCACGGTGCGGTCTTGACGGGCGGGGTGAAACCACCCGGTGCCGCGGCGCTGTAGGTGCCAGCGTTGGGGTTGAAGCGGGTCGTCGTCGTGCGCACGTTGCCCGCGTCGAAGTTGCCACCGGTGGTGGCGGTGCGGTAGTGGCCGAGGCCGTCGAAGTCGCTGAAGGTGACGTCGGCATGGCGCGGCGTCGAGGTATCCGGTCCGTCATCGTGGAAGACGCTGCGCGTCGAGGCGACGCGCGCGTTGGCGTACGAGCACTTGGGAAAATCGCCTGGGCATGCCTTGGCTGTGCCACCCTCGTAACGCACGTAGGTCGAGCGCAGCACGGTTCCGTCCGCGTCGGTGGTGCGGGTCGATAGGAAGCGCGTGCCGGTATCGTCGGCTTCGTAGCGACTCAGCGGCAGCCCGAACTCGTCGGCGTCGAAGGCCGGTGTCGGGTTGATGCCACCCGAGAAGACCGAGAAGAAGTGCTCCGTCTGGTGGCCCAGCGGATCAACGACGGTGACCGTCAGCTCGCGCGAGCGCTGTTGGCCGCAGCCCGGCGGGCTCGGCGACGGGGGCATATCGAGCTGCGGGGTGAAGGTCCAGTCACCGTCGAGTTGGCCGCTTCCCAGACCGTAGACGCGTCGAGCCCGGACACCCCAGTTACCTTGCGTGAAGGTCAGCGCTTCCGGGTCGGTGGCCAGCTCCCAATAGGCGTAGTCCCACTCGATACGGCCACCGGTCGGTAGGGTCAGCGAGCCGAGTTTGCCGACACGCGGATCGTTGCACAGGCCTGTGCCAAATCCCTGATGAATGTAGGCATAGTCGCCGGGCAAGTAGACCGTCCCATCGGGACGCGTGACCGAGATCAGCAGCGGCACGGTGACGTCGAGGTCTTGGTCTTCGTGCGGGCAGGGCTTGATCACCCGGTTGTTTGCGTACGAGAAGTCGTACGTCGCCCAGCTCCTCCCGCTAGCTCCTGAGCCAGGCTGCGCGAAGACCTCCAGCTCGACCTTGTCGATCACCTCGTCGTAGTAGGATGAGGAGGGCTCGAAGTGAATGAAGTGCTGGCGGTGACCATCGCTGAGCGTCCACTTGCTGGCACCGTTGGTCGTGGTGCCGTAGCTAACGCTCAGGGTGTTACCGAAGGCGTCGCGGATCGATGTCAGGCGCCAGCTATCTCCGGCAGGGGTGAACCGGTGGACACTGCCGTCCGGGTGGTGCACCTCGCGCACGCTCGCCGACACCTCGACCAGGCGTAGATACGAGCTATTGCGCGTGTACGAGACGCCCGACGCCTGGCTCTGGTTGTCATTGCCGTGCAGGTTGGGAAAGAAGCTGTGCTCGCTACCGTCGGCGGCCAGGTAGACCCAGTTCGCTGTGCTGTTGGCGGCCGAGTAAGGCGGACGTAGCTCGCCCAGCGTCAGCTGCCAGCCCAGACCAGCATTGAAGCCGGCGCCGGGGCTGGCGATGGGGCAATCCGGGTCGCAGCCCGTCTGGACGTCGAAGTCCCAGACGGTCGAGTTGTAGACCAGCGACAGGCTGTAGCTGAAACCGCCACCCACCGGATAGCTGCCGCCGATGGGCAAAGCAAGCGTCAGGTTGCCGTTGAAGCGATTGACGCTGTCGAGCTCACCCAGGTCATAGACCTTCGATGGCTGGTAGCCGCGGGCGCGAACGGCAGATTCGGTGGCGGAGAGGGATGAGGAGACGAGCAGGCAGAAGCCGACGAGCAGGCAAGGCAGAGATCGAGACAGCTGGGGCATGGCGGAGGCTCCGAGAATGGAGATGAGCGGTAGGGGCAGCTTCCATCGTCGAGCCAAGCCAGGGAACGCTGGCTCGACGAGGCATCGTCGGTGTCCGGTAAGGCGATGGTTACGGAGCACTGGCTGGGGACCGGACGCGCTCTACGGCCACGGACATCGTCATCGGGTCGACCACGACCACGACATCGCCCGGCTTGAGGCGATCCAATGCCGCCACAGCAGGTTCTGGTAGCTCCGGCCGAACCGGGACGCCAGCCAGATCTACCCGCACCGTGCCGTTGGCCGGACCATCCTCGTCCAGATCGCCCCCATCAACCACGCGTGCACCCCATGCACCTTCGACTCCTCGCGACACCAGAACGTGAACGCGGCCTCGAGGAATGTCCATGCTCGCCCCTTCGCTCTCGAGGGGAGCAAGCTCTAGCCATCGCAAGGGGTAGCCGTCGGGCGAAGTCACCGCTACATCGCCCTGGCGATCGATCGCGACCCAGATCGAACGCCAAGGTAACCCGTCCTCCAGCACCAACTCGACCTGACCGTCGCGGTCGTCGTCGTGAAGCACGTGGAGCTCTTGATGGCGCACGGAGTAGTCGCCTTGCGGGAGGTGAGCCACCTCCTGCAGCAGGACTTCCGAGCCAGGAGTCACTCCGGACACCTCGACCGTCGTCGACGTCAAGGTGATCTCCGGCAGCGGCGCACCTCCCTGGGCAAAGAGCCCGCAAGGCAGCAGCGCAAGGAGCAGCAGGGAGCTACCTGTGCCACGCAGCGAGGCAATCGAGGTAGCCGGGCGGGAGCGGAATCGGTGTAGTGTCAACATCACCAGAGTAGACGGACCGATTCCAGGAATTTCGTGCCAGCGGGCACCGATCTAAGGACGAATGTACGGATCCCTAGAACCGAAGATGAACCTGTCAAGAGGAGCTGGCGAATTGGAGCGGTCAGCGCTCCGCGAAGATCGCCGCGACCACGGCGAGTTTTGTGCCACGAAGACCGTCGCGAACAGCGCAGCGCATGAGGGCGTCCACGGCTGCTTACCAGACCGGACCGTCACGCCCTTGCATGAGACTTCATGCCAGCAGGCCCCGATGGAGTCCCGCTCAGCAGGATCTCACTCAAGCACTGAACAACTGTAAAAAACTAAGTCATTATGGATCAAGAGGTTGCGCCATGCACAGAGATTGCTCAATAACTACTAACCACCTGATTACGAATCAGCTGAGCTTGGAATTACAGGGAGTTGCAGTGGCTCACAAGAGAGCGCATATTTTGCCGCTAAGTACTGAAATGACTTGACTAGGAGTGCTTCAAGGGCTGTCAGGAGGCAGCGTGAAATTAACGTCCTGGAGGCCCCGTGTTTGGACCCACTTGTCCCGCCTGGGGCCCGAAAGAATCTTAGTCTCTGGCCTGTGGCAACCTCGCTGATGAGGTAGACTGCGTCTCTCCCCCCTCCTGCTTTCCCCGGCAACTGCCGGTTGGTTGAGGTTCCCCGATCTCCGATGACTAGGCCTGACTCTCCGAGTATCGAATCCGTTGGTCCCTACAAGCTAGAAGAGAGGCTCGGTGCTGGCGGTATGGGGGAAGTGTACCGCGCCTGGGACACTGAGCTCGAGCGAGCTGTCGCCATCAAGCTGATCCTCGCCGAACAGACAGCGAGCCCGCAGATGCAGGAGCGATTCCGGCGCGAGGCCAAAGCTATCGCTCGGCTGGATCATCCGACGATCGTGCGCATTCACCACATCCAGAAGTGGCACGATCACCACTGCATCGTCATGGAGCTGGTAGAAGGCAAGACACTGTCCCAACTCCTCAAGCGTGGTGGACCGATGCTGCCCGAGCAAGTGATCCCCTTACTGCGACAGATCGCCTCCGGCCTCACGGCTGCCCATGCGGAGAGCATCGTGCATCGCGATCTCAAGCCCGCCAATGTGATCGTGACACCAACGGGGCAAGCCAAGATCTTGGACTTCGGCATCGCCAAGCGAGTAGCAGGGCACGACGAATCGATCTCGGCTCCAGGCACCATCCTCGGTACCCTCCACACCATGTCGCCCGAACAGGCCACGGGCCGGCCGGTCGATGGTCGCTCCGATCTCTTCTCCCTCGGTGCCCTGGCCTACGAACTGCTCACCGGCAACTCTCCCTTCCGTGGCGACACTCCCCAAGAAACCCTGGCCCGCGTGATCAGTCACCGGCCCCCTCAGGTTCGAGAGTTCGCCTTCAACGTGCCGGAAAGCCTCTCGCAGCTTATCGACCAGCTCTTGGAGAAGAATCCGGATCGACGCCCGTCGAGCGCCGTCGAGGTCGTAGCGACGTTAGATCGATGGACCAATGCCTCACCGGCCAGCCTCTCCGCTCTACCACCCAGGCGGCCGTCAGTTACCGAAGACTTAGGCCCCACCCTGGAGTACGGAGCCAACGCATCCGGGAATTCGAAGCCGGCCCCTGCCAGTCAGGCTCCGACAGCCCCCGACGCTGACGCCACCGACGGCGAGGCCGTTCCTGCGCCCCGTCACCGTCGCTGGATCGCCGCGGCTGTGGCCCTGGTGCTGCTGGCCACGATTACCGCGGCTGTATTCTGGTGGCTGCAACCCCCGCCCACCTACACTGTCGCCGTCCTGGGTATCGCCTTCGAGTCCGCAGATGAGGACACCACCGACGCCTGGATCGGCACCGCCCTGTCAGAAGTCTTGACCCACCGCCTGCGCGCGCACCCCCAGCTGCGTGCCTTGCCCGGCGACCACGCCGCGCAGTTGCGCCGCGCAGCTGGCTCCCTGGAACCCAACCGCACCAGCCTCGCGGACTTGCGGAAGAACCTGCATCTTGGCATCGCCGATTTTGCCGTCACGGGGGTGTTGGAGGAAGACGACGGTGCCTTCAAGGTAGAACTAACGGTCCGAGATCTGCGGCGCGGCGAGGAGTACTCTCAGGACTTCGATGGACTGGTGTCGGTACTTCAGCCATTCTCGAAGCGAGTGAGCCTGGAGCTCGAAGAATGGATCGGCGTCGAGGACGTCCCGGATGAGGCGATGGATACCTGGGCGGGGCTCTTGCCAGCCAATGCAGAAGCGCTGCGTTTGTACACCGAAGGTTTGCGAGCCTGGAGAGCCGGTGACCTGATCGAGGCACGCGAGCGCATCGAGGATGCGCTCGTGGTAGCTCCGGAAGATCCCGCGTTGCACAACGCTCACGCTCTGATTCTTTGGGACTCTGGCTACCAAGAAACGGCAGCCACCGCAGCTAACAGAACTCTGGAGAACCTCGAGCTAGTCGGTTCTACCGCCCGCCTTCAGTTCAAATCCGAGTCTCATGCAGTCTTGAAGAACTGGATCAACGCGGCAGAGAGCTTTCGGCAGCTCCATGCTCTGCATCAAGACGAGTTCAACTTCGGCTTGCGGCGCGCTACGGCCTTGGCACATGACTTCGAGTCGGCAACCGCACTAGAGTTGCTACAGAAGCTGAGAGAGAAAGTTCCTTCACATGGTGAAGGTAGTTCAGTGCTCCTTGGTCATATCGATGTTTCTGAGTCTGCAGTTCGATATGACGAGAAGAAATTTGAGTCGGCCAAAGTCCTAGCTTCCCAGGCTTTGGTAGTCGGCAGAAGGACCCAGGCTCCGTGGCTCGAAGCTGATGCTCTGTTCGCCAAAGCAAAAGCTCTTGAACGAATAAGCGAACTAGACCAAGCACTAGCAGATCTCGATCGAGCTGAACAGCTCTATCGCCAGATGGGCAACCAGCGCGGCATGCTCAACTGTGCCATTCAGTACGCCATTGTTCTCAACAGCGCGGGTCGCCCACAGGAAGCACAGCAGCGCTTTGCTGTCTATCGCAGGTTCTTCGAGGAGCGAAACAATCCCTTGTACGTGGCAATTGTGAGTGTCAACCAAGCCAATACTCTGATCGACCTGGGTGAGTTGATTCAGGCACAAAACTTACTAGAGCAATCCGTTCAGACGTTTCGAGAGCATAACGAAATCAATTTTGAACTTGCAGCTTCAGAGTCGAATTTGGCGACAAGCTACCATGAGTCTGGTAACCTCCAACGAGCTCTGTACGGCTATAAGAAAGCAGAGACTTTGTTTCGTGAACTCGGTGAGGTCGACAGCCTATCAATTACCTTGACGAATATTGGTGAAGTACTGCTGTTGCAAGGAGAGCTCAAGGACGCACAGCAAAACTTCCGCAGTGCCTTAGACTTCGACAAAACCACGGAGGCAAGAGCCTACAACCTTCGACTCCTGGCAGAAGTTTCTTTCCTGCAAGCCGATCAACGGGCAACGGGGAATTTTCTCCTTGAGGCATCGGAACTGCAAACCGAAAACGAAATCCACCTAGCCCATACTCAGGTACAACAAGCTAGACTCGCCTTAGAGAAGCACAACCCCGGTGAAGCGGAAGCACTTGCCAAGGAGGCCGAGCAGCGCTTCTTGAATGCTGGGGAAAACGATTCTGTCACTCTCGCCCAGATCGTCCGTACTTTGGCACTGCTCAACCGAAGACTGCCGGACATCGAAAGCGCCCGGGAACTCAACGGCCAGATTCAGCTTCAGGCTTCCAGCAGCCAGAAGCGCAGCCCTCGTTTTCAAGCTACTCTCCTGGACGCACAGGTTCGCGCCCGTGAGCAGGACGCTCAACTGCCAGAGTTGCGTAACCAACTGCTCGACTTGGCTCTCCGCTCGGAAGCCGACGGCTACGCCCTCGACGCCCACCGCGCCCGGCTGGCACTGGGCGAGTTCGAGCTAGAACTGGGCGACGAAGCTGCAGGCCAAGCCCGGCTCGAAAAGCTGCGCGCCGAAGCGGCGTCGCGCGGCTGGATCTTGTTCGAAGAGCAGGCGGCGCGCCGCCTCGGGCGTTGACGACGCGCCGCCCGCGTTTCCCTCACATCGGTTCGGGATAGACGCCAGACCACTTGGAAAGACTATTGCTTTCGTAGTCGTCCGCGAGCAGGCTATTGCTAGCCGGCGCGTTCGTTTCCAGAGCTTCTGGCAAACGCAAGTCCAGCCCAGCGCCCGACGCATCTTCGCCAACCAGTGGCGTGTACTCCGCCCAGGCGACATTGCCGCGATTGTCAACGGCTTGCAGATAGTAGGCCAGCCCAGCGCCCGGTACGATCCCGAGTTCGCCTTCCCAGCGACCAGAGGTCTCGTTGTGACCTTGCCCGGGTTTGGCGGACACCTATGAAAGGCGCGAGAATGCGCCATGGAGGTGTCGATGCCGAAGAGGAAACGCCGTACGTTTACAACGGAAGAGAAGGCTGAAGCGGTGAGATTGGTCCAGAGTAGTGGTCGCAGCGTCTACCGTGTAGCTCAGGACTTAGATCTGACTGAGACAGCGCTTCGGCGCTGGGTGCAGCAGGCCAAGGTCGATGCAGGTGAAGGCTCCGCAGGTGAGCTGACGAGTGATGAGCGCGAGGAGCTGCGCAAGCTACGGCGCGAGAATCGGCGCCTGCGCATGGAGCGTGACTTCTTAAAAGAAGCCACGGCCTTCTTCGCCCGCGACAGCTCGAGCTTGCCAGAGTGATCGAGTCGAAGAAGGCCCAATATCCGGTGACCCAGATGTGCCGTCTTCTCGGTGTCTCTCGTAGTGGCTACTACGCTTGGCTCTCTCGTGGACAGAGCGGCCGAGAGCAGGCAGCACGTCGACTGCTGGATCAGGTGCGTCAAGCCCACCGTGCCAGTGACGGGACCTACGGCAGCCCGCGGGTGCACGAGTCGCTGAAGCGACAAGGCCTGCTGGCTGGTCGACACCGTGTTGCACGATTGATGCGTGAAGATGGACTGGTCGGTCGTCCGAAGCGGCGCTACCGCCAGACAACAGACTCGAGGCACGACCAGCCCGTTGCTCCTAATGTGCTGTCACGGGCCTTTCAGGCTGACGAACCCAATCGAACTTGGGTCGGCGACATCACCTACATTCAGACCGCTGAGGGCTGGCTCTACCTGGCGGTCTTGCTCGACGTGTACTCGCGTCGTGTCGTGGGCTGGTCGATGGGTCAGGATCTCAAGGCTGACCTGGCCCTGGGTGCTCTGGAGATGGCTCTGGGGCGTCGCCACGTCGAGCCCGGCCTGCTGCACCACACAGACCGGGGCAGCCAGTATGCGAGCCACCGCTACCAGAAAGCTCTGAGTAAGGCTCGCATGATCTGCAGCATGAGTCGCAGCGGCGATTGTTGGGATAATGCCGTGGCTGAGAGTTTCTTCGGGACGCTCAAGACCGAGTTGGTCCACCGAAGCTCGTGGCAGACTCGCCAGGAGGCTCGCTCGGATCTCTATGCCTACATTGAGGGCTTCTACAACCGCCAGCGGATCCACTCGGCGCTGGGCTACCAGAGTCCAGCGGAATTCGAGGCATCGGCGAAGAAGCCTATGGAAACTGCCGTGCCCTCGGAAATCGCTGCGCGATTCCCGCCGTCACTTGGAAAACGCTGCGCGTTTCCCACAGTTCCCACAGGCACTGCTCCTGTAGGTATATTGATGAAGGAAAGAATGGTTACGACTTAGGAACTGTGTCCACTGATCCGGGCAAGCTCACCACACGCTCCCCCACCCCGCGAAGCCGCAGCTTCATCTGCGCCCCCGCCCCCGGCTCGACCCAGCCCGGCACCTGGACATCCAACGCCTCGATCCCCCGCTCCAACAGCCGTCCAACCACCAGCAACTCACCCTGCCCAAACGCCCCATCTCCGTCGAAATCCACCCAGACATCCAGTTCCACCCCCGGCTCCCCATCCCAACTCACCGCCAGTTTGCCCATCTCCCCAGGCACCAGTTCTCCCACCCAGGTAGTCGACAACCCATCGATCGTCTGTGCACTCGCTGCCGCTCCCACCAACGTAGCCAACAGAATGCAGAATGTAAATCGAATAGCCAAGGTGAAACGTTCCATCTCCATCTCCTTACAAATAGCCGGGATAGGCAAGCCCACGGCAATTCAACCGATCCTCGGAACAATAGGGCGGCACGACGCCTCGGGCTTGACGCCGCGCCGCCCTGTCCCCTCCAAATCGGGCTACGGGTGGACCGCAGTCCACTTCGAGAGATCACGTCCCTCGAAATCGTCTGACAGCAGAGGGCTCACACTCGGCATGTCCAACTCCACCGGATTCGGTAGCCCTAGATCGATTCCGCTCGGACCAGCCGCCTTGCCAGCATCTTGGAACTCGAAGAAGGAAACGTTGCCTTTCTTGTCCACAGCTTGCAAGAAGTAGGTCAGCGTGTCCCAACCATCGGTTGGACTGAGAGGCAAGTAGCCTTCCCAACGCCCCGATTCCTCGCTGAACGTCAGATCGATTGCTTTCCACTCCTGGTTGGCCTCATCATCGTAGACCACAACCACGCGCCATACTTCCGAATCTTCGTCCGTCACGGGCACGGACCAGCGTACAGTCGAGTCGTGGACCTCGTGGTAGGAGTCGGCATCTTCGAACAGTGGCCCTTCGCGATCACAGTTGTCGTCAGCTTCTGCACCTCGGAAGTAGAAGGTCTCGATGGAGACGTCGCGGTACAGACGGTGCGTGAGCAGCCCGTTACCCTCGTCGTGTAGCTCGGCGGGGATCAAGCTGAGCTGGTTGATGGCGGTATCCGTGGCGCGGCAGTCGTCCTGCCCGAAGAGCGATCCGGGACGGGAACCACCACGGGGGCGGATCATGATCTTGCGCGGCAGGGAGCCCGGATCGAGTTCTCCTCCGTTGGAGACCAGACGGGCAAACACCGGTGTCCAGTTGGACTCTTCAGTGTACTTGCCTCCCTTCCACAGCACTCCGTGCTGGCTCGTGTTGGACACCCGGGTATCCCAGCGCAGAACCGGTTCGACGGGCAGATCTGCCGCCGAGGTGGCTCCGCCATTGAGGGTGTAGTAGCAACCCGCGGGCTCACCGTCGGCGGGTGGCGGGCAAACCGTCAACAAGGGGATCTGCTCGCCGGACGCGGTGTACTTGGCGTAGGCGAGATCGCCCTTGATCGAGAACTGCGTAGCCGCCACCAGCAGATTCGGCTCCGTCGTCTCGACGGGCTCCTCCTCGGCAGCAGTCACGCCGATCAAGTTCTTGGCGATGGCTGCTTCGGTAGCGCTATCGGCAATGCCGGTGATGATCGTGGTCATCGGGAAGCCGTAGAGCGTCCACTGCAACGAGGTCTTGACGTCATAGGCATCGAACTCTTCGGCATCCTCGTCGAAGTACCGGTACTTGGCGCTATGCACCGCCTGACCGACCGTCAACTCGCTGGCGCTGGTGAGTTCTTCGGTGAAGATTTCCACCAAGCGTTCACTGTAGCCAACGGAGTTCTTCAGCCCCCAGCCGAAACCGGAGTTGGCGATGTAGACCAGGGCGCCTCGATCGAGATAGGTCTGGGCCAGATCCCACGGACGGTCCAGAGTCGTGGCGCCGCGGTCTGGTACCGGCAGTCCTCCATGACAACCAACGGCGTACAGGACACTGCCGTATAGATCCAATCCGGCGTCGATAGCAGCGGTGTTCAGACCCTGGATATCGTCGAAATCATCGCCGGGGACACCCTCTTGATAGTGCGTGGCATGCCCGTTGAGGCTGATGATGCCGTAGGCACCTTGCCCGAACCCACTCATGTGCTGCAGCAGGATGTTGGACCGCTCGCCGACCGTCTGGTAGCCCCACGTGGACCCGATGAGCTGGCCATAGACCGGCTCGAGCGACGCGGGATCCTGCGTGGGCGCCAAGGCCTGCCGCCAGATGTTGCGAATGCGTCGACTGGAGTCCTGGAGGAAATCGTAGCCGGTGACCAGTACACGCCGGTCACGCTGGGTGAGATCGAGCTTGCCATCGAGTTCCAGGAAGCGGTTCAGGCTGTCGACAATCTGCGCGGGCTCCTCGAGCAGACGCCCCGTAATCAGGAGAGGTAGGAAGTTCCGCTTCCTGTCCAGGTCGTCTCGACGAACCTTCACACCGCCGCGTGCCACCAATGGATCGTCGGAGAGGTAGCGGTTATCTGCCAGAGCCCGGCCGACCGTGGTGCGGGTGGCGGTCAGTCCAAGTGCGGAGAGTCCTCCAGGCGAAACGTAGTCCTGTTCCGACGGGTTCAGGGTCCTATCGCCGATGCGGGCCAAGGGCACGATACGGTCGTCGCCGACCAGCATCAGGTAGCCGTTGGCGCGTGCCGCTTGAGCACCGAAGCCGAAGTTTCCATCGAGGTCATAGAGACTGAGTACAGAGTCCAAGAGTATCTGGATGCCGGATATCTTTCCGCCGCAGACAGCAGGTTCACAGCCGAACAGCACCTCGTTGGCTCGGGCGGCCTCTTCTTCCGGATCAGGACTTCCCGCATCCCAACGTTCGTACAGTGCGGCCAGATCTTCGGAGTAGCCGAGATCGAAGATCACACCGTTGACGCTGCCGTGCCCAGCGAAGTCGCTCAGCTTTGCCTGCAGAGCTTCGAGATCCGCCGCCGAAGCTGCCTGCTGGCTGCGCATGCGCTGGAAATGCGTCAGGATGACGGTCTCGACATCGGTCGGTCGCACGATCGAAGCCTGATGCGTCGCGGAGTTGTTGCCAGGTTCGAGATCGGTCGGTGAATCTGCCTCTGCAGTGAAGACCAGGGAACCTTGATCGACATCGGGCACCTTGCAGCTGAACAGGTACCACAAGGAACTATTTGCCGGGAGACTGACTTCCTCCTGCAGCTCGAGGCCCATGCCGACCGGCTGGAATCCCGTGGCCTCACCGGTAGCTGTCGCTTCCCAGCGGCACGCGGGCTCGGACCCCGTGAAGTTGGCATGCAAGCGCACCTGCTGTGCATCCCAAACGCTCGCATTGCTCACCAGCAGATGGTAGATCATGCTGCCGCCAGCAGCCACGGTGTCGACACCACTGGTGATCTGGACCACGATGTCGGCGGGCTTGACGATCGCGTTGACGTCGGAGTCCTCGTTGTTGTCAGGATTGAGATCGTGTTGACCGTCGATCAAGGCCGAACTGACCACAGTTCCCTCCGCACCATCCGCCAAAGAGCAGGTGATTGCGTAGCGAACGACGCCATCCGCGAGCATGGAGACATAGACCCGGAGGTCGCGGCCGCCTTCGTCCTGCTCGACGGTGAAGTCGGAGCCGGACGGCGCCCCCCAGGTGCACGACGTCAATTCCGGCGCCAGTGTGGTGGTCAGCAGTGCCGAAGCGACATCGCTGGGGCCGCGGTTCTCCACGGTGAGTGCATAGACCACCTGCGTGCCGGCAACTGTGTAGTCATTGCCATCGTCCAAGGTGACTTCCAGATCGGACTCACGAATGACCTGATCCTTATCCTCAGAGTAGTTGTTCCCGGGAGCCGGATCCCCGTCGAACTTTGCCTCTGCGGCGTACACCAAGATGCCGTTCGCGGTCGAGGAGAGCTCGCAGTCGAGTTCGTAAATGACACTCGTGTTGGCGAGCATGTCCAGATTGGCAACGAGACTGAGGCCAGAGCCCGCAGCATTACCCGTCACACCTGCGACCGGGTCGCTTTGCCAGTCACAGTCGAGCTGGGACGGACGCTGATCGCTCAGCTCGATGCCCAGTGCATCACTGGGACCGTGATTGGTAACGGTGAGCGTGTAGCTCACGCTCTTGCCGGCCACGATTTCGTCGACCCCGTTGGTCAACGTCACTTCGATGTCCGGTGCGACCTTCAACGCACTCTCGACCGTGTCGGTGTTGTCGGTCAGGTCCGGGTCGATGTCTTCGGGATCGACCTCGACTGTCGCCTGGTGGACCACGGTACCCGTCGCGGCGGCATCCAGCGTGCAGTTGACACGGTAGTGGAGTTCTCCGCCCTCCTGGATCGCGAAGGTCGCTCGCAGCGCCGTGGAATCTGGTTGTAGCGCCGAGACCCCGTCTTGACTGACGAGTTGCCAGGAGCAAGTCTTCTCTTGCGCGGCGGCCTGGTCGATCAACGTCACGTCGAAGGCATCACTGGGGCCCTCGTTGACCACCTTCAACTCGTAGCTCACCTCGCCTCCGGCAACCACTTCTCCGGTGGGATCGGTGAGCTCAAGATCGACACCCAGATCGGCCCGGCGCAGGAGCGTGTCTGTATCTTCCGCCCTGTTGTTGCTGGAATCGGGGTCGGTGTTGGTGGCATTGATACGCGCTACGTTGCCCAAGCTGCCGGGAGCCGCCTCCGGATCGATCCGGCAGGTGATGCGATAGGTCACGTGGCTATCAGCCGCCAGATCCAGGACTTCATTGAGACTGGTTCCGCTCGTCGTGGTGTTGCCCGTCACGGTGTCCACCAACACGTCGCTCTCCCAATCGCAACCCGTGAGCTGGTTCGGGAAGTCGTAGGTCAGCGACGCACCGGTGGTGTCGCTCGGCCCCAGGTTGCGCACGTCGAGCGTGTAGGTGACGTCCTCGCCGGCCTTCACCTCGGTCACTCCGTTGCTCAGCTCGATGGCCAGGTCGGACTGGCGCACTACGGTGAAGGAGTTCGTGTCCTCGTTGTTGCCCGGCTGCGGGTCACGGTCCACCTCGGCTCGAGCAAAGTACTCGAAGCTGCCGGTGGTGCCGGACTCGACGTTGCAAAGACCGGAAAAGGTAATCTCCGTGCCGGCCGGCAAGGAAAGTTGGGTAGCCAACGTAGAGCTGGTCGTGTCGCGCTCTTCGCCCACACTGTCAGGCGCCACGATCGACCATGTGCACTCCTCCCCGTCTGGCGGCAGGTCGCTGGTCAGCGTCACGCTGGAAGCGTCGCTCGGGCCGCCATTGGTCACGACGAGCGTATGGGTCACCGTCTCGCCGGCTATCACCTCGGCGGGTGCGTGGCTGTCGGCGGGTGAGTGGCTGAGGGAGACGACCAGGTCGGAACCTTCCACGATCGGATCGTCATCTTGGTGCTGAGCAACGATCGGATCGGGAGATCCAGCTGCAGTGACCGTCACGTTGTTCACCAGGTTGCCCATGGCATTGGCCTGTACCGTACACGTGACCCAATAGGTGACCTTGCTACCCAACGGCATGAGCAGAGTAGCGTCCAGCTCGGAGACTTCGATAGGACCGGGATCGTTACCGCTGGCACTACCCTCAGCAAGACTGGTCCAGGCGCAGTCGCTGAGTTGGGTGGGCAACGTGTCGGCCACGGTGACCGCAGCCGCGTCGCTGGGGCCATTGTTGATGATCTCGATCGTGTAGGTGATGTCGCTGCCGGCCACGACTTCGTCGAGGCCGTTGCCCTTGGTCACCGAGACGTTGGGCACCACCTGGATCTGGCTGTCCAGCTGGGAGAAGTCGTTGCTGCCATTCGGGTCGCCGCTAGTGTTGACATTAGCCGACACCGTGTAGATGCCCGTGGCGCTCGACGGCAAGCTGCACTCTGCGGTGTAGGTCACGGAACTGCCCACCGACAGCGCCAGCGTGACGTCGAGCGGAGAACTCACCACCGGTTCCGTCGAGCTCGACCAGATGCACCCGATCAGAGGCGAGGGCAAGGTGGCTGTCAAGGTCACGGCATCGGCGTCACCGGGGCCGTGATTCGTCGCGGTCACCTCGTAGCTGATGGCAGCGCCCGCGATCGACGACGAGCGCTGGTTCACCACGACCGCCACATCCGGCTGCACTGCGATCGAGTGATCGGTCGTCGACGTCTCGTCACCCAGGTTTGGATCGTCGTCCGTGCCAGTGAGCTTCGCGGTATTGATGAGCTGCCCCCTGGCACTCGGGGCCAGGTCGCACGTACCGTCGTAGGTCACCGAGCTACCTGCCGGCATGCTCAGCGTGGCCGGTAGGCTGGAGTCGTTGCCAGTGGCGCCGCCGACAGCGCTGCTGCTCCAGGTGCAACCACTGAGGTCATTCGGCAACTGGTCGCTGAGGACGGCCTGCGTATCGCTCGGACCGTTATTGGTCGCGACGATGGTGTAGCTCACCTTCTTGCCAGCGACCACCACGCTGTCCGGGCTGAGCGTCTTGCTGACGCTCAGATCCGCGCTCTCCTGGATCGTGAGACGGTGGGTCGCCGTATTGTTGTCCGGAGTCGAATCACCGGTGGCGCTGACCGTAGCCGTGTTGTCGAGCGTTCCCATGGCGGCGGCCGAGACTGTGCAGGTGATGTCGTAGGTCACGGAACTGTTTGCGGGCATCGACAGCGTGACATCCAGACTGGAGCCGGCCCCCACGACCGGGGTCGTCACTCCGCCCAGGATCTCCGTGGGCTCCCAGCGACACCCGTTCAGGTCCCCTGGGAAAGTATCCGTCAGCCTTACCGAGTTGGCGTCACTCGGCCCGTCGTTCTTCAACTTGACGCTATAGGTCACGTCTTCGCCGGCCGCGACGGAGGCCGGTCCCATCTTGGAAACACTGACGTCGGACCGCTGCTCGATCGTCGCAGTGTCTTCAGCGGTATTGTCGACTGGGTTCTCGCCTGACGTGACCGTCACCATCGCAACGTTACGCAGGGTTCCCGAGGCATTGGCGGCCAGCTGGCAAGTACCTGTATAGGTCACTGAGTCCCCCGCCGGTAGCGACAGCGTCGCCGGCAACGCAGCTCCGCTGGTGGTCGCCGATCCCTGCAGAGAAAAGTTCCAGTTGCACGAGTTCAGCTCTGACGGCAGATCGTCAGTGAGTTCGACCGACGGGGCATCGCTCGGACCATCGTTCTTCACCTTGATGTTGTAGACGACCTGATTGCCCGCCAGCGGGTCTCCTCCGTTACGCCCCTTGGTGACGACGAGTTCGGAGAGCTGCTCGATCGGATCCGAGTCAGTCGCCTTGTTGTCCTGGTCGTCCAGATCATTGCTCAGCGTGATCGTGGCGGTATTGACGAGCGTGCCCGTAGCGTTGGATGCGAGTGTGCAGGAGACGGTGTAGGTCACCGTACTATTCGCCGGCATCGTCAAGTTGGCGGGCGGGCTGTTGGCATCCACCGTCGCACCGCCCGTGAGTACCTGACTCCAGGAACAAGTCTCGAGTTCAGACGGCAAGGGATCTTCCAGCAGCACCGAGGCATTGCTAGGGCCATCATTGGTCACCTCAATGTCGTAGCTGACCGACCTTCCCGCCGTCACGGTTGGCTGACCGTTGCTCTTGGTCACCGACACGTCCGCGCGCGCAACAATCGTGTCTTTCTTGGTAACGGTGTTATTGCTCTCGTCAGGATCGCTCGCGCCGTCGCCCTCGATCTGCGCCTTCGCAAGGTAGACCAACTCACCGATAGCGTCGGCGGCCAGCGTGCAGGCCACGTTGTAGGTCACTGAACTCGATACGGGCAGCTGTAGATCCGCCGCCAGTACGACCTCTTGCCCCGTGGGGCCATCGTAGGGGGCACCGTTGACCGTGCAACCCGTCAGGTCGGTCGGCAGTGTGTGCAAGAGCGTGACCGAAGCGGCGTCACTGGGCCCGTCGTTGTTCACGTTGATCCGGTAGGTCACCGTCTCACCCGCGACCACCTCGGCTTCCACGGTGTCCACGCTTACGACCAAGTCCGACTGCTGCTCGATCGGCGTGGTCAGTTGACTCGTGTTGTTGGTAACTACGCTGTCAGGGTTGGACGCCGTCACGGTGGCGTCGCTAATCAAGCTACCGGTCGCACCGGCTGGCACGGAACACTCGGCCTCGTACGTCACGGACGTCGATGCTGGCACCGCCAGGGTGACCGACAACGCGGCGCCACTGCCAGCCGGATCATCCGTCGCCGTGTTCGTCCAGCTGCACCCCGTCAGCTCGGACGCCAGAGACGCTGCCAGCGTAACTGATGGGTCATCACTGGCACCGTGGTTGGTGGCTCTCAAGGTATAGACCAGCGGATCGCCAGCGATTGCCGTCGAGGGATCGGTGGTGAGGGAGACGCCGAGGTCAGAACTCTGGACGATCATGTCGTCGTGGGTAGAGCTGTCGTTGGTGGGGTCGAGATCCCCACCCAAGCTGATCGAAGCCGTGTTGCTCAAATTCCCCGTCGCCCAGGAGGCCAACGTGCACCCAACGCTATAGGTGGCGGAGCTACCAGCTGGCATGTCCAGGGCCTGGAGCAGCTGCTGGCCACTACCGTTGCTGGCTCCCGTGGCTCCGCCACTGACCATGACGGTCCATGAACAATTCCCGACCACGCTAGGAAAGTCGTCCTGAACACGAACCTCTGCGACGTCACTGGGCCCTTTGTTGGTAACTGTGATCGTGTAGCCGACGTCGTCACCCGCCGTCACGAACGTGGCGCCACTGGTCTTCACGACCGAGACGTCCGCACCTTGAGTGATGTCGTCGGTATCGGTCGAGCTGTTGTTGCTAGGGTCTGGATCAGGTATCGAGGACGTGACCGTCGCTGTATTAGTAACCGTACCCGTAGCATCTGAGGCCAGAGTACAGGCACCGATGTAGAACACGGAACTGCCCGCTGGCATGGTCAGCGTGGCTGGCAGCACAAATCCGTTGCCGGTAGCACCGCCACTCGGCACGCTCGTCCAAGTGCACGAGAGTTCGGGCGGCACTTCATCTTCGAGCGCAACCTCGGGCGCATCACTAGGCCCGTGGTTCTCCACGGTGATGCCATAGGTGAACACCTCGCCGGCAGTCAACTGGCCCCGCTCATTGCTCTTTCGAACTTCGATATCCGCCTCGTAGGCCACAGTATCGGTATCGGAATCGCTGTTGTTGCTCGAAGAGCTGTCACCTGCCGCCATCAGGACAGCTCCTACCGTGACCTCTCCAGTCGCACTCGAGGACAGCACACACGTTCCGGTGTAGCTCACAGTACTGCCCGCCGAGACACTGAAGGTGGACGGATTGCTCCAGGAGCAGGTGAGGTCCGAGGAAGCGCTCATGGTCAGCGTCACCGTGTCTGCATCACTTGGGCCATTGTTGGTGACCTCGACCGTGTACGAAGAGGAGGTTCCGGCGATGACCGAGTCGACACCATTGAAAACTGTCACGCCGACATCGAACTCGCGGGTTACCGTCACCGTCTCGGAGTCCGAGTTGTTGGACGTATCGCTATCTTCGCCTGTCGTGACCATCGCCTTGGTGGTCAGGCTACCCGGAGCGCCGGAAGCCACCAAACAGCTTCCGGTGTAGGTCGCGGTACTTCCCACCGCCAAGGAGAAGGGCGTCGGCAGGGTCGTAGCCGTGCCGGGGCTCCCGTCGCCGGGGACAGTCTCCCAGGTACAGCTGCTGAGGTCCGCGGGTAGCTCGACGTCCAGCTGTACGGAATCAGCATCGAGCGGACCGTCGTTGCCGACGACGAACGTGTAGGTCACGCTCTCACCGGCGATCACGGCCCCGGCCGTGCTGCTGAGCTGCACTGAGACATCCGAACCCCATAAGATGTCGTCGGTATCGGAAGCCTCGTTGAAGTCCGTATCCGGGTCCCCCAGCGATGTCACGTTGACCGTATTCGTCACTTGACCGCGCGCGCCGGCCTTGACGGTGCAGTCAATGGTGTAGGTCACCGTGCTGTCCACAGGCATGACTAGCTCTGCGTTCACAGAAACCCCTCCAGTCTCGACGGCTGGGATGTCCTCGTTGATCGAGGTACCAGCCGACCCCTCACCACTCCACGTGCAGTTCTCCAGCTGCGGCGACAGAGTATCGGTCAAGATCACCGAAGTCGCATCACTGGGTCCGGCGTTGCTGACCACGATCTCGTACGTCACTGACTCGCTAGCCACCACGCCGTCGCGATGATTCGTCTTGGTCACGCTGATGTCCGCATCCTGCCCGATCTCATCGCTGACTTCAGCCGAGTTGTTGGAGGTATCTGGATCTACAGTAAACGTGGCCGAGGCCGTGTTCTCCAGGAATCCCGTAGCATCTGCCAACACCGTGCAGGTGAACTCATACTCGACGAAACCACCCACAGCCAGGGACAGCGTCTCGGAGAAGGTAAAGCCGCTGCCTGACTCGTTGCTACCAGTGGCGTTCGCGAAATCGGTCCTGCTCCAGGTGCAGTTCTTCAGCTGATCTGAGGGCAGATTGTCTATCAACGAAACCGAAGCAGCATCGCTGGGCCCGAGGTTACGCACCTCGACGACATAGCTGACGGGCTTGCCCGCTACCGGGACGTCGACGCCAATCGTCTTGGTCACTTGGATGTCCGTGTATTGCGAGATCGCGTCGGTGTCGGTGGCACTGTCTGTGACACTCCCACCCAGCGCACTGATCGATGCCGTATTGGTTAACGTACCCGTCGCACTGGGATCGACCGTGCAGGTGATCTGGTACTGCACCGAGCTTCCGGCTGGCATCGATAGCGTCTGATTCAAGGCTGAGGCGTTCGTTCCCGCACTACCACCTGTCGCTCCCCCACTTTGGGCAGGAACTGCCCAGCCACAACCTGTCAACGCTGACGCAAAGGTGTCCGTCAAGGATACGGAAGTTGCATCGCTCGGTCCCGGGTTCGCTACGGTCACGGTATAGGTCAGTGGCTGACTGGCCAATACACCATTGCCACCGCTCGACTTGGTCACACTGACCTGTGCATCTTGCACGATCGAATCGGAATCCTGGGCCGTCTTGGGACTGGCTGGATCACTGTCCGACGTCACCGTGGCAGTGTTGGTCAGGGCCCCTGTTGCGCTCGAGTCTAGTGTGCACGTGACCTCGTAGGTCACCTTGCTGCCCGCAGGCATCGATACGCTCAAGTCAGACAGGCTCGAAGCAGGGCCAGCGTTCGATGTGTAGTTCGCCGCACCACCTGTGCCACTACCCGTCCAGCCACAACCCTGCAAGACTGCCGGGAACGAGTCTTCCACGTTGACTACGGGGGCGTCACTCGGACCGGTGTTGACCACCTCGATGGTGTAGGTCAGCTCGTCGCCCGCGGTCACCTGCGTCACGCCGTCATCCTTCGTCACGGTGAGGTTGGCGCTCCGGGTCACGTTCACCGTCGCGGCATCCGAGTTTGCCTTGGGGCCAGGATCCTCGGCCGTGGAAACCGTGGCTGTGGTGGTCAGGTTTCCGAAAGCACTTGCCGCCACCGAGCAGGTGCCGGTGTAGGTCGCGGTGCTCCCCACCGATAGGCTCAGCATCGCTGGCAGAGTCGCGGCATTGCCGCCTCTCTCCCAGCCGCAGCTGAGCTCGGAGGGTAGGGATAGGTTCAGCGTCACCGACGCAGCGTCAACCGGCCCATCGTTGCCGACGACGACGGTGTAGATCAGGCTTTCACCCGCTGCGACTGTACTGGTCGAACTGCTGTTGGTGACCCAGACATCCGAGCCCCAAGAGGTGGCGTCTGAATCCGTAGCGGAGTTGTTGCCCGTATCGGGGTCACCCTGCGCTGTTGCAGTCACAGAGTTGCTCAGCGTTCCCCGGGCCGTCGACTTGACATTACAGGTCACCAGGTATGTGGCCATACTCCCCACCGGCATTGCCAAGTCTGCGGAGAGGGACGAGCCAGTGCCGCCAGTACAGCCGGAGGCCAAGGGCAGACCCGAACACGTCCAGCTACAGTTCTCTAGATCGGACGGAAAATTGTCGGTTACCTCTAACGATGAGGCATCGCTCGGGCCGAGATTGCGAACCTGGATGCTGTACGTGACGGGCTGACCGGCCACCACGCCATCACCACCGTTGGTCTTGGTCACCACGATGTCAGGGCGCTGTGAGATCGAATCGGTATCGGTGTCACTGTCCGTCCAGGAACCGCCTAGTGCACTGATGGATGCTGTGTTGGTCAAGGTGCCCGTAGCACTCGGGTTCACCGTGCACGCGATCTGGTACCTAGCCGAGCTACCGACCGGCATAACTAGAACCTGATTGAGTGCAGCGCCAGAACCCAAGGTACCACCCGTGGCACCGCCACTCTGAACAGGAGCACCCCAACTACAGCCCGTCAGCTCCGACGAGAAGGTGTCTGTCAAGTTCACAGCCGAGGCATCGCTCGGTCCGTTATTGGTGACCTGCACAGTGTATGTGACCGGCTGACTCGCCACGACACCATCACCGCCGCTCGTCTTGGTCACTTGGACATCCGCTTCCTGCACAATCGGGTCCGAGTCCGTTGCGGTCTTTGGGCTTGCCGGATCACTGACCGAGGTCACCGTCACGGTATTGGTCAACGTGCCGGTGGCATTCGAGGCCAGCGTGCACTCGACCTCGTAGCTCACCGTGGTGCCGGCGGGCATCGCCAATGTTTCAGAGAGACTCGCGCCGGAGCCAGCACCGTAGCCAGACGCTCCACCTGAACCGTTACTCGTCCAGGAGCAATCCTGCAAGACTGCTGGGAAGTTGTCCGAGACAGTGACGGTAGGCGCATCACTAGGGCCATCGTTGGTCACTTGAATGGTGTACGCAACGACCTCACCAGCGACCACTTGTGGAACACCGTTGCCCTTCGTCACGCTGAGATCGGCACTCCGGGTCACGTTCACCGTCGCGGCATCCGAGTTCGCCCTGGGGCCCGGATCCTCGGCCGTGGAAACCGTCGCGGTCGTGGTCAGGCTTCCGAATGCGCTCGATGCCACTGAGCATGTGCCGGTATAGGTCGCGGTACTTCCCACCGGTAGGCTCAGCGGCGCGGGTAGGATCGTTCCGTTGCCAGATGCACCGTTGGTCGTCGTGCTCGACCAACTGCAGCTGAGTTCGGAGGGCACGGATACGCCAAGCGTCACCGACGCGGCATCGAGGGGACCGTCGTTGCCGGCCACAACGGTGTACGTCAGGTTCTCACCCGCCGCCACCTCACTGACCGAACTATCGTTGGTCACCCAGACATCTGAGCCGCGCGAGATTTCATCCGAATCGGTAGCGGAATTGTCGCCTGCATTGGGATCACCCTGCACCGTCGCAATCGCAGTATTGATCAAGGTGCCCGTAGCACTTGGCTCCACCGTACAAGAGATCTGGTACTGAGCCGAGCTACCAGCCGGCATCACCAGGCTCTCGTCTAGCGCAGTTCCGGACCCGGAAGTGCCGCCCGTCGCGCCTCCACTCAGAGTCGGAGCCCCCCAGGAACAGCCCGTCAACTTGGTTGAGAAGGAATCTGCCAAGGCCACAGAGGCAGCATCACTCGGGCCGTTGTTGGTGACCTGCACGGTGTACGTGACCGGTTGACTCGCCACCACACCGTCGCCGCCACTACTCTTGGTCACCGCAACGTCCGGCTGCTGTGAGATCGAATCCGTATCGGTGGCAGCCTTCGGGCTGTCTGGGTCGCTGGCCGCGGTCACGGTTACCGTGGTGACCAAGCTACCCGTGGCACTCGAGGCGAGCGTGCACGTGACCTCATAAGTCACGGTGCTAGTCGCGGGCATCGACACCGTCTGAGAGAGAGTGGCACCTGAACCGTCAGTGTAGCCCGCTGCACCTCCCGAACCACTACTGGTCCAGCCGCACCCTTGCAAGACAGCCGGCAGATTGTCTACCACTGAGACGGAGGGGGCGTTTCCAGAACCACTGTTGGAGAGCCCGATGGTGTAGACCACCGTTTCTCCAGCTACCACAGTATCCACGCCATTGCTCTTGGTCACCGAGATGTTGGAGGGTGGTGAGATCGGCGTGATGTCCGTCGCGGTGTTGTTGCTAGCGTCCAGATCCAAACCGTCGAGTGCGTCCACGGCGGCTGTGTTTGTCACATCTCCGGTGGCAGACAGGACCACCGTGCACGAGATCTCGTAGTCCACTTGGCTCCCGGCCGCCATCTCCAGCTTCTGAAGCAGTCTTAGGCCCGAACCGGAGGTTGCACCTAGAACGCCAGCACCAGGATCAGCTACCCAAGAGCACTCTTCGAGTTCGGCAGGAAACCGATCACCTACCGCCACCGACGATGCGGCGTCGGGCCCGTTATTGATAACAGTGACGTCGTAGGTAATCGGTTGACCAGGATTGACTTGGGTCTCCCGTCCCGCCTTCGTTACGGAGATGTCCGCTTCTCCAAGGGGCGCGATCGTGTGACTCGCAGAGTCGGAGGACACCAAGTCTTGGCCAGAAGTTACCAAGGCAGTGTTGGTGATCGAGCCTGGCGCCACGAGGGGAACAGAACAGTTGACGTCATAGGTCACTGTGCCTGCACCGCCCAAGGTGAGGTCGTCTTCAAGTAGAGAGCCGCTGCCGTTGCTATAGCCCGATGAGTTCGTGCCAGCACTCGTCCAGTTGCACGTCAAACCGCCAGGAAACGAGTCGGTTACCGTCACGAGTGCCTGGTCCAACGACTCATTCGTGACCGAGATCCCGTAATCCAGCGAACCTCCGGCAGTCGCAGTAGTGGTTGGACTCATCTTACTAACGAATACCTCAAGGGTCGGACATTTCTCACCAACCCTTTGACTGAGCGATTCCAGAAGGTTCGCAGCCCCGCGCAAGACACCACTGGTAGACCTCGAACGAGTCTCTGCTTCACCTTGCCAACCTGGTGGGGCCCAGACTTCACCGCTCCAACGAGCCACAAGCCAAGGCGGATCGACACGCTCCGAAGCTGCCGACAGGACAGCTCCAACGGCATACAAGGTCTGGCGCCCCTGGTGCTCCACCACAACCAAGTTCTCAACTCGGCTCACATCCGGGAACTCCGTGCCCTGCCACCACGCACCGTTCCATCTCGCCAACCCCTGCACCTCGACGGCGCCTGCACGACTCAGGTCACCGCCGACGTACAGTGCCGAGCCGCTGCCATCATCATGAACGGCTGAACTCCACACGCGACCATCGACACCTTGCGCCAGGCTGGTCCAAGACGTACCGTCCCACTTCGCGAGATTCTCCACCGAGGCATCACCAGCACGAGAGAAGCGACCACCCGCGTAGAGAGCAGGGCCAGTCCCATCGTCGAATACCGCCAGTGCGTGTACCCAGCCGTCGGTGCCCATGCCCACGTGTTGCCAGTCGGTACCGTCCCACCTGGCGATGTTCCTAGCTCTTGTTGGGGTGTGGAAAGAACCTGCGGCGTATAGAGTAGCTCCCCGACCGTCGTCGAAGATTGCCAGTGCCGAAACGACGCCGTCGATTCCGCTGCCCAGCGGGCTCCAGTCCACACCGTCCCACATGACAACACCCTTGGCCTCGAGCTGCCCAACCGTCGCGAACGTACCACCCACATAGAGCCGGGTTGAAGCCTCGTCCTGCTGGATCGCAAGGGCCAGGACGGAGCCTGCCGGGCTCGTCTCGAACGGGCTCCAGGCACCCTCCGTCCAGCTGAGGAGTTCAGCTGCCGTCTGGGTTTCCAAGCTTCGAGCAGGCGCCGGAACAGCTGCGAAAGCCTGAAGAGCATCTCCCTCACCGGCAATCGCGATGACCGGCACAATTTCACAAGGGTCCCTAGCCTCGCGTACCTCTCGCTCACCCGACCGCTGTTGCCCGTCATCGCCGCGCAGCCGGAAGCGCAATCGCATCACTCCATCCGCGAGTGCCGTATCCGGCACCGGAATCTCCAGGACGTGCAGTGAGCGTCGATCTAAGCGGCTGCGACCGGTGTCGTCCTCAACCACATTGCCCAGAGAGAATCCGGAGAGGACCTCCTCGGGTCCCCCAAACGCACCATCTCCGTCGAAGTCCGCCCAGAGATCGAGCTGTGTGCCTGGCTGCCCCCGCCAGCCGACCAAGAGACGGGCCGTCTCCCCAGGGACGACATCGTCCATCCAATGCAGGGTCACACCTTCGAGAGACCAGTCTTCGCTCGACAGCCCCTCGTCCGCCTGGACAGTCACAGCGGCGGCGGCTCCCAACAGAATAAATCCCGCCACCAGAAATCGAAGACACAATCCATCCACCACACCCAGAGCAAGGCGTCCCATGTAGACCTCCAGAGCCAATTTTATGCAAAGATGCACATATTGATAATGCATTTCCCCAAACAAATTACATAAAATAAGAACAGCAGAGTCCTTAGGCAAGCAACATGCCAACGTCGATGAGGCATCTCTTCAAGGACTTTTCCCATCGCAAGAGCAGCACCATCGTCCGTCATTCCGCACCTGAACCGTCTCAAACCGTCCGACGGACGATGCAAGACGAGTCTCGGGCGAGACGTCACATCAGCGACATTTTTTGGAAGTGCTGGCTATGTATACTGCTAAACTTTGTCGATGGGCATGAAAGACACCGTCACCCGGCCAGCCCCTTCCAGGAACCCAGGCACACCGGCACCCACAGCTTCGGCACTGACCGTTCTCAGCCACCCAGATCCTGCTCGAGTGGGCGAGAAGTACGTCCTGACCGATTTGCTCGGTGGAAAGAACGTCAAACTGTGTCGCACGGCTCCGTTCTTCTCCGGGCCCACCAGTGGCTCAGCACGACCGCTAGAGGACCCTCACCTGAGTCGCCGACCGTTGCTGTTGAGTCCATTGCAGCAGAACGGAGTGCGTATCGACGCGAGTGAAAGCTCGATGACTCTGTTCGTGAATGGCGAACCGCTGGCGAGTCGGCGAGACTTGCCTACCGAGATGCTGGCGCAGGGCGTCGTGCTGCTCTTGGCCGGCCAGATCGCCTTGGTGCTACAGAATACGGTGCTCGAACCTCCCCTATCCTGCGCCCCCGAGATCGTCGGTGAGAGTGCCTCGATCTTGCAGCTACGTCGCGAGATCCAGCGCATCGCGGATCTCGACTTCCAGGTGCTACTGCGCGGAGAAAGCGGTACTGGCAAAGAACTGGCCGCACGCGCAATTCACGACTCAGGACCGCGCCGAGACAGTCCCTTCCTGGCCTTGAACATGGGCGCCTTGCCACGCGAACTTGCGGCGGCCGAGTTGTTCGGCGCCGTCAAGGGGGCCTATACGGGGGCGGGCCGCACACGCCCTGGCTACTTTCAACAGGCCTCGGGCGGCACTCTGTTTCTGGACGAAATCGGCGAAGCCTCGCCCGAGGTCCAGGTCCTGCTCTTGCGAGCGTTAGAAACCGGACAGGTCCAGCGCGTGGGCAGTAGCGCGGTCGAAGACGTGAACGTACGCGTCATCTCGGCTACCGACGTCGAACTGGAAACGGCCGTCGACAGTGGCACCTTTCGCCTTCCGCTCTTGCATCGCCTCGCCGGCTATGAACTCTTCTTGCCACCGCTACGCGACCGCCGAGAGGATTTTGGGCGACTGTTCTTTCGCTTCTTGGGCCAGGAACTTCGCCGTATAGGCGACGCTGAGCGTCTGGTGCCAGCTTCTGGGCAGAAGCCCTGGATCGATGCCGAGTTACTCAGTCAGCTGGCTCTCCTTCCCTGGCCCGGCAATGTGCGGCAGCTCAAGAACGTGGTGCGTCAACTGGTGGTCGCGAGCCGTGGCTCGGACAGAATACAGATTCCCAAGGGTGTCGAGCGCCTGCTGACTCCTGCTGCCACGACTAGCGTGGATTCGCCCAGAACAGAGGCCTCAATCGCAGTAGAGACGTCCTTGCGTCGAGCTGAAGAGGTGAGCGACGACGAACTGTTGACCGCTCTGCGCAGTGAGAACTTCATCGTCAGCCGTGCAGCACGGCGTCTCGGTGTATCGAAAACGGCCCTGTACAAACGAATGGACCAGTGTCCGCGGGTTCGCAAAGCCTCGGAACTCGACGTCAGCGAGATCGAGGCCACTGTGCAGCAGTTCCCCGGTGATCCCCGAGCCATGGCACTCGCACTCGAGGTGTCTCCCCGGGGACTCCGATTGCGCATGGGTGAGTTGGGCCTGCTCTAAGGCCTGCCAGAACTGAGCTAGTCTTCCAGCGATCAGCGGTTCGTTCGATCGCTCCTGGTCCGCAATCGCATCGCTCCCGAGGAACCTCTTCTCCTACACCACCGTTTCCACCTCGAGGACGCCGGCAAGCAAGAAGAGAAGACTCGGTGCGCTGCTCGACTCCGTCGACGTTGACACTGCTGGCTGAGCCAGAACAGGGCGAGCAAACTCGCCCAGAAAGTGTCGATCCGGAGAGTGTTGATCCGACCAGTGTCTGTCCGCTGGAAGCCGCGGGATCTCTTGGATTGCCTGGGTGCTCGCACCACAGCAATTACAGCGTAGAGATCGCAGTCGCAACCAATCGAAAATGTACAGGTCTCATCAGGTTCCTCCTCTAGTCAGGCCTCTGTCGGCTGGCAAGGACAAGACCACTCAGCTCCCTCCAAGAACCAGCCTCTATGATCCTTCGCTTCAGCAATTGATGTGCCAACCACCGACTTGGCGGGTCGTGGGAAGTGAGCGCTCCGAATATCAGGTCATCCCCGGTTCTGGACGGTTGTCTGAACCGTCCAGAACTGTCCAAAGACGCTTCATGTCGCTGCGATTTCATATCAAGTGGGTGCCAAGACAAGTTCGCTGTGCCCGATCCACGGAAGATGTCTCCGATCGAGGGCGACAAATGGCGTCGCCCCGTCACGATCTCCCCGGTCGGTACGAGTTCGTATCGGCATTCCATTTCGCGAGTTGCTGGAATAGGTAACCAAGCCTGGCGAGGAAGTCCGATCGCGGTCGGCGGTATCTACCGGGGTACTGTGGTGCGGCACCCTCGACGCTACAGGGGTGTACGGGGTGACACCCCAGGGGTACCCTTGCTTTACCTACGGCTTAATCATCAAATCGAAACGGAAAATGACGAGGCACCTTGGCAAACGAGGCTGCTGCCAAGAGCCTGAGTGACGGCACATATCTCGCGCAGTCGGAGCCGGGGCGGGGGATCCCGAACTCGGGTAAGATACTGTTACAGGCAAGTTTAGCCAGACCGTGAACCTGGTGTCGCCCCTGTCAGTTCGGGGCCGAACTTCGGGATGATCAGGATGTCCAGAAATGCCGATAGCGCGGCGCCTCGGTCGCAATCCAGCAATACAAATCTTTCGCAGTAGCTGTCTCGTGGTACAAATATGTGCAAGACTTCATGTAATGAGGTAGGAAGGGCTGGTACCCCGGGTGGAGGCGGGTACGGCGAGGGTGGAGCGGGTGGGTACGAGGGGTGGTACCCCGTGCCCGACCGGCGTCGCGGAGTACCGGCTAGGGTACCCCGTCGGAGGTACATCCTCGCCGTGCCACGTCTGGACGCGCTTCGCCCAGCGTAGTAAGTCGCTCGGGTCAGTTGGGCAGCAGGACAGCGCCCGGCCTGTCAATGGCGACTTTGGCTGCAGTCTTCAGGAAGTCAGCTGGCGAGGTGCCCTTGAGCTTGGCGGTCTCGATGATGCTGTAGAGGATGGCGGTGACCTTGGCTCCGTGCTTGGATCGGTTGCCATAGAAGTTCTTGCGTCCGACGACCGGCCCCCGCAAGACGCGCTCGGCTGCGTTGTTGTCGAGCGGGACCTGTGGATTCTTGAGAAAGACGGTCAGCCCCTTCCAGTGCTTGAGCATGTAGAGCACGGCCTTACCGAACGGGCTGCGTCGCAAGCCACCTTGGGCAAAGGCCCACTCTTTGATCGCTTCGATGATGGGTTCGGATCGCTCCTGGCGTAGCTCCAGACGCAGGGCGCAGGCGTCCTTGTCGCCGGGGAAAGCCCCATCGACCTCCTTCTCGACCTCATAGAGGTCGTGGATGAGGGTTCGAATCTCCTTGATCGCTGCCGGGGGACCCTTGGCGTCCTTGAATTTGCGGTCCGCGTGAGCCCAACAGTGAGCGATGCACATGGTTTTCTCAAGGTCGGCCACGATCGGATAGACGACATAGCCGTCGACGACCAGCGTACCCTGGAAGCCTCGCAAGATCTTGCGCGCGGTGGCCGCCGACTTGGACCGGGCCAGGTGGTAGGCCGCCACGGTCGGTGAGGTCAGGCCAAACAATGTCCACTTGGCAGAGCGCTGGTACTTGGTAGCCATCTGCTTCCAGCCGGTTTCATCTACGTGGAGCACCGGCGAGGCGAGCGCTTCGGTGCACAGCGCCTTCCAGGTCGGCTCGAGGTGCTTGGCCAGGGCGGCATGCTGATCCCACAGGGTTTGCGAGGTCACCGTCAAACCTTGTTAGCGGTCATCAGAAAGCGCTGCATCCTGGTCATTTCGCTCGTTTGTTTCGC
>CBDUPA010000039.1:0-28777 GCA_965368975.1 uncultured bacterium
TTCGAACCGAGAGGGGCGCCTGGCCGCGGGCTCAGCCCAAGCGACCCGTGATGTAGTCTTGGTTGACGTGTCGTTGCATTTTCGTACCCCGGTGCAATCCAGAAGTCCTGGCACCTTGGGAGTTTGTGCCTGCACCCGCTCCACCGCAGAAGCAGAGCAGAAACCTCAACAGGACGCGGCATAGACTCGAAGTCTAGCTCGCGCCCTGCACAGTTGCCACGGGATCGGTACCGCCAGCGGGGAACCGAGGCGACGCCGCCTCAGAAGACGTACTGGAACTGGACGAAGAGGGTGTCGGTGTCGTCACCGCTGACGCCGAGCAGGTTCTCGCCCATGCGGTAGGTGAACTGCACCTTGGTCTTGTGCTTGTTCCAGAAGTAGTTGACGCCCAACTCGGTGGCTTCCCAGGTGTCCTGGTAGTTGTCGGCGTCGAGCATCTCCCAGGCCGCGACGAGTTCGAAGCGGTTGCCAGGCAACATGTAGCCGCCCTCGATCTGGAACTTGTCCAGGTCGGTGGTGCCGTCCCGGTAGACGCCGCCGGTGAAGCTCGAGTCCAAGGTGTCGGCGCTGATCAGCTGGTACTCGGCGTCGATCGACAGGCCACGGCCACGCAGGCCGGCGCTGATCTCGAAGCCTTCGGCGCTGTCGAGGTCCGCCTTGCTCGAGCTGGTGCTCAGCCCCAGGGCGTTGGTGTAGGTGTTGTTGTCGTCGTCGTTGGTCCAGGTGAAGGCCGCCAGACTGAAGTTGAACTTCACCTCGTCCGAGTGGAAGTCACCCTGGTCGAACTTGACGTGGCCCCAGGGATGAAAGTCGACGCGGCCGGCGACGACCACGCCTTCGTTCCAGTCGCTCTTGTTGTTGACCGGGGTGTCGAAGTCGATGCGCCGGGCGTCAGGGTCGTGGTGCTGAGCGCCCAGCGCCAGCGCCCAGGTCACGTGCTTGTTGTCGTTGTTGCCCTCAAGCTTGAAGCCCAGCTGGCGGTCCGGCGTACCGAAGTTGTGGTCGCCGACGAAGCCGCGCTCCACCGTCTGCTGGCGCTTCGACGAGGCCAGAAACTCTCGGGAGAAAGGAGTCTTGGAGTTACCGATAGTGAACTTCATGTTGTCCCAGCCCAGGTACTGCATGAAGGCGTCCTTGACCGCGATCTCGTCGCTGTCCACCGACTTGCCGAAGTCGAACTGGATCTTGCCCCACCAGTTCTCGGTCACCGTGCCCGCGATGTAGGGCCGCAGGCGGCGAAAGAAGACCTGGTCCCGGGTCTGGTCACCGACGGCGTCGGTGCTGGCATACTGCAGCTGGATGCGGCCGCCGATCTCGATCTTCTTGCCATCCTCTTCGTAGACCACGACGCCAGCGGCCGCGGGAGAGGCAAGGCTCACCAGAACGATGCAGCCGAAAACGGCCGCCATGAAACGTCTGCTCATAATGCTCTTCCTTCCTATGTATTAGGGTTCGGTGTCGGGGGTCTTGACCTCCGCAGCCTCTGTCCACGATGATCACGCGGATCTTGATAGGAAAACATGAAGAGCCGGTGACAGGCATGTAACAGCGGCGCGACACGCTACGCTATGCTTCGAGCACCTGAACCGGGGATGTTGACGGTGCGTGGGGCGCAAGAGATATGGACCCTGGAGCTGCAGTCCGCGATCTGGATGACACCGATCGAGGAGGACTTCTGAGAGAAATTCGACGGCTATCTCGATCTCGGCATCGGCTACACCCAGGCCGACGACCGTACCGAGTTCTCGCTCGGCGCCGAGATCAGCTACCGCACGGTGAAGTACCTGCGAAAGCTCAACCTCGACGCCCTCGTGGCCTTCCAGGACGAGGTCGACAACACCACCCAGCGCGCCGACCTGAGCTTTGCGGCCTTCCGCTACCTGCCGCGGCCAAGGCGGACCCTGCTCGCGCTCGCGACCCTGCAGCGCAACGAAGAACACTCAGCCGAAACGACCAGTGATGTAGTCTTCCGTCTCTGTGCGGATTGGGTTGATGAACAGCTTGTCGGTGGGGCCGTACTCGATCAGATCGCCAAGGTAGAGGAAGGCGGTGTAGTCGGACACACGAGACGCCTGCTGCATGTTGTGGGTGACGATCACCTGGGTGTACTGGTCCTTGAGTTCCAGCATCAATTCCTCGATCTTCGCCGTGGCGATCGGGTCGAGCGCGGAGCAGGGTTCGTCGAACAGGATGACTTCCGGTTCGACGGCGATGGCGCGGGCGATGCACAGGCGTTGCTGCTGACCGCCGGAGAGGCCGAGGGCGCTGTCTTGCAGGCGGTCTTTGACTTCGGTCCACAGGGCGGCACCGCGCAGGCTCTTCTCGACGATGTCGTCCAGCTCGCTCTTCTTGCTGATGCCCTGGATGCGGCAGCCGTAGACGACGTTCTCGTAGATCGACTTCGGGAACGGGTTCGACTTCTGGAACACCATGCCGATGCGCTTGCGCAGCAGGTTGATGTCGACAGTCGGATCGTAGACGCTCTCGCCATCGAACAGGACATCGCCCTCGGTGCGCGCGATGTCGACCAGATCGTTGAGACGGTTGATGCAGCGCAGCAGGGTCGACTTACCGCAACCGGAGGGGCCAATGAAGGCGGTGATCTGACGCTCGGGAATCTCCAGGGAGATGCTGTTGAGCGCTCGCTTTTCGCCGTACCAGAGGCTCAGATCCTGAACTTGTAGGATCGGGTTTTCGACTTCGGGACGGGTGGCGCGTTGCACATCCTCCTCGGACAGGATCGGCATCGAGGGCGGTGTGGCATTGGTAGTGGTAGCAGCGGTGACGATCTCGGCCATGTCAGGTAACTCCTGAGAACGCGGGAAACTCCTGAGAACCTAGTGTTCCTTGGACCCATAGTTGGTCGCCGAGTGCCGGATGTCCTTCCCCTCGACGTAGTAGATGACGTCCTCCGCGATGTTGGTCGCGTGGTCGGCGATGCGCTCCAGGTTGCGGCTGATCAGCAGCACGTGCAACGCGCGGCTCACCGTCTTGGGCTGCTCAGCCATCAGCTGCACCAGTTCGCGGAAGATCTGACGGTAGAGCGTGTCGATGTTGTCGTCACGCTCCCACACCGCCAGTGCCAGCCGCGGATCGCGCTGCACCAGGGCGTCGAGGGAATCGTGCACCATCAGCTGCGCCGCGCGCGACAGGTGCGGCACGTCGACGTGTAGCTCCAGCGGAGGTTCCTGGTTCAGCTCGCGGGCGGCGCGGGCGATGTTGGCCGCCGAGTCACCAATGCGCTCCAGGTCGTTGCCGATCTTCATCACCGCCACCAGGAAGCGCAGGTCGACGGCGGCCGGTTGCTGGCGCGCCATGACGCTCTGGCAGGCCTCGTCGATTTGCTTCTCCATGTGGTCGGCCTGACGGTCGGCCTCCATGACGGCAAATGCAAGGTCGGAATCACGCTCGGTGAGCGCGCGCGTGGCGTCCGCCACCATCTGTTCGACATGGCCTCCCATCTGGAGCAGTAGCTGGCGGATGTCTTCGTAGTCTTGGTCGACGTGTCGTTGCATTTTCATACCCCAGTCAGCGATTGACTCAGAATGACGGTGCTGCGTGCAGGAGGAAAGCTCAGGATCGGCCGCGGCTCTAACTCGGAGGGGGAATCCAGACCCACTTCCCGGCTGCACCGCCGCCAGATCTCTCATCTGCCTTCACTGATTCCAGGGATGGTACCCAGGGTCGACCCGAGTCTTCCCGTGACCCCGGGATCGGGCCGATAATAGGATCGGCGTGCTTCGCTCGTGCGACGTCGATGTGACAGCGGAGCAACAGCCGTTCCCGCAAACGAGCGGGGACGACAGCACTGTCCCGCCGTGACAGCTGGGTCCGAGGGGCCCGGAAGCTAGCTGAGGGAGGCCTATCAGAAAAGCGTATTCACGAGGTGACGCGGCGCTGCGTCCAGCCGTTGCGCACGCGACCCAGCAGGCGGTTGAGCAGGTTTTCGCGTGGCAGGAAGGAGAGCACCGGCGGCATGCGTACACCGAGCGACTCGCGTAGCTCGTTGAGGCCCTTGTGACTGTGATCCAGGCGCAGCCCGACCTGCACCGCCTTGATCGCTTCCTTGCGGTGTTCGGCGAGCAGCTCGGAGCGTGCCAGGTTGTACTGGATCTCCGGATCATAGAACTGCACCTTGGCGCCATAGCGGCACAATTGCAGGCCTTCCTTCACCTTGCGCTGATACCGCATCATGCCGTAGCCGAGATAGGCGAAGAATTGCCCCGGCAGCTGACGCTTGTTCGGGTGCAGCTCGAGGACGCGCTGCAGGTACATCAAGCCACGCTCCCAGTCCCCCTGGCGGCACAGACGGATTCCTTGAGCGGTAACGGCTTGCGAATCAAAGACGCCGGTGGCGTCAAGGTCGACTTGCTGACGGGAACCAGTCTGCACGATCATGACGGTCTTCTCAGAGGCATGACGATACTTCTCAGAGGCATGACGATCTCCTCAGGGTGCTGAACGGAAACCTGCACGACAAGCTGACGAGAGCCAAATCAAGAACGCAAAGGAATGTCCGAATGGACATGAGAGCAAAGATTAGCACACACCCGTCTCAGGACACCTGGCTTGGGCCGGCAGGCGGCACCAGGTATCCTTCCAGCAACCTGGAGGAAGTATGACTTTGGACCCCTCGCTCCCCATCGAAGACACCGCCATCGAAGACACCGCCATCGAAGACACCGCCATCGAAGAGACTTCGATCGACAGGTACTCCGCCGAGGAGTCCTTGCCGGCGTCCCCTCGCTGGTACACCGTCGTTCGGACGCTGACCTTCTTCCTCGGCTACCTGCTCATCTCCGGCGTCGCTTCGCTCTTCACCTTCGTCCTCGCCGCCATCGCCTTCGGGGGCGTGGACAGTCTGGACACGACAGACCCCTACGCGTTCACGCGCCTGCCGCTGGGCGAGGCCTGGGGGGACGCGGTGCTGGCGCTGGTGACCCTGACCGGAGTGCTGGTATCGGTGCCACTGGTCGTCGCCTTCACCTGGCTGATGGTGCGCTACGTCGACCGTGGCACCCTGGCCGACGTCGGCTGCCGCTGGCCGCTAGCTCGACCTACTGACGGCCAGACTGCGAACGGCCAGACTGCGAACGGCCAGACTGCGGACGGCCAGACTGCGGACGGCCAGACTGCGGACAGCCAGACCCCGGGCACCCGGGGCAAGCCAAGCCTACGCCTGGCCCTGCGCCGCATTCCCTTGTGGCTGTTCGGCACCGCTGGCCTGCTGGGCTTGTGGCTGGCCTTGGCGGCGACGGGCGGCATTGAGTTCGGCGGTCTTTCGGCCACCTTCACCAGCGGCCCGGCACCTCTGCCCGGCATCGCTGGGAGCGTGCTGGTGTTGCTCGCCCTTTTTGTGCTGTTCCTGATCCAGGGCAGTGCCGAGGAGTGGGCCTTCCGCGGCTACATCCAGTCGACGGTGCAGCGCAGCTGGGGCTTCTTGCCTGCAACGCTCGTATCGTCGTTGCTCTTCATGGTGGTGCACATGAGCAATCCGGGCGCCAATCCCTTCGGCATGATCAACACCTTCCTGATCGGCATCGTCTTCGCCCAGTTGTGGCAGCTCACCGGCAGTCTGTGGGCGCCAGCACTGGTGCACGGTGCCTGGAATTTCTTCCTCGGCACCTTCGTCAGCCTGCCGGTCAGTGGCCTCGAAATTCTACCGGTCTTCGACCTCCAGCTCACCGGTCCTTGGTGGCTCACTGGTGACACCTACGGTGCCGAGGGCAGCGCCTTCCTGACCGCGCTCAGCCTGCTGCTGATCGCCGGACTGGCCGTCCTGCTGCGAGGTCGTAGCGTGCCCCGCGCCGCGCCGCACGAGGGCGACCCAGGCGCGCAGCCCGCAACGACGTAGGCTCCAGGGAACAGGCATGCTGCAGGTCTCTCCTTTGGCACCAGTCTACCGTGTCCATGAACGACTAACTTGCGTTCCAACCGGCAGCCTCGGCCTCGAACCCGGATTCCGTGGCTGTGCCCCCTACAGACCACCAGCGCTTCGGTCTACCATAAGATCCCGAGGGGAGGAGGCATATGTCGTTCAGTGCAGGGTCGTCCAGTGAAGGCGGCACAGCGGAGGATGCCGTTCGGCGTCGACTGCTGCACGCCCAGTTGCAAGCGTTCAATCAGCTCGCCGCGCGACAGCTACAGGTGCTCGCCCGGACCGGGTACGTCGTCGAGTCACCTACGACAGGTCCCCACACTGCTGAGACGCCCCTAGACGAGCCAGAGGCAACACCGGCGCAAGCTCCCGCGGAGCCGGCGGCAGAGACCCCCATAGCGTCGGCCGCGCCAGAAGCACCGGCGGCGCCCCTCGACGCCAGACCTTTCGAGGCCAAACCCGTTGAGGCCAGACCCGTTGAGGCCAGACTCGTTGAGGCCAGACCCGTCGAGAGTGGACCCAAGACAGCGCCCACCCCGACACCCACGTCCTCGACCCTCGACGCAATTCCCCGCCGTCCGCCAGCGTGCCAAACCAGCGACCAGCCCGGCGAGCCGCTACAGCTCTCTTTCGCCCAGCAGCGTCTGTGGTTCGTCCACAAGATGCAGCCGCACAAGCCGACCTACAACGTGCCCTTCGCCTACCGCACACTCGGCCGCCTGGACGCCGAGGCGCTGCGTCGAGCCTTACTGGCGGTAGCCTGGCGCCACGAGGGGCTGCGCACTGTATTCCCGGAACACCAAGGCGAGCCTCGGCAGCAGATCCACGCGCGTCCGGACGTGCCGCTGAGGCGTGTCGACCTCAGCCGTCTACCCGCCCAGCGCCGCCGCCGACTGGCACGGCGCCTGATGCTGGGCGAGGCGCAGGGACTGTTCGACGTCTACCGCGGTCCACTGCTCCGCGCCCTGGTGCTGCACGCATCGCCGCGTCGTGCCTGGGTGGTGTTCAACCACCACCACATCGTCACTGACGGCTGGTCGATCTCCATCCTGCTCGACGAGGTCTCGGCCTTCTACCAGGCGGCACTCGCGGCGCCCGAGCTGACGCCGCGCCGCCTGGTGCGCCAGCTCGAAACTGCCGGCACCCTAAGCCCCCTGCCGATCCAGTACGCCGATTTCGCCCTCTGGCAGCGACAGTGGTTGAGCGGCGAGCGGCTGCAGAACCAGACCGACTACTGGCGGCACCAACTCGCCGATGCGCCGACCCTGGAACTGCCCCTCGACCGGCCACGGCAGCCCGTGCAGCGCTTCCTCGGCGGTGGCTGGTACGGTGCCTGGAGCGGCTCACTCATGACCGCGCTCGAAACGCTGGCGCGGCGGCGCGGCGTGACGCCCTTCATGGTCTTCGCCGCCGTCTTCGGCGTCTTGCTACACCGCCTCAGCGGCCAGCGCGACCTGGTCTTCGGCACGCCAGTGGCCAACCGCACGCGCCCCGAGCTGGAAGGGCTGATCGGCTTCTTCGTCAACAACCTGGTGCTGCGTCTGCGGCTGGACGACGACGCGCAAAGTCTGGGCGACCTGCTGCACCAGATACGACAGGTGGCGTTCGAAGCCTACGCCCACCAGGAACTGCCGTTCGAGGCGCTGATCGGTGCGCTCCAGCTGCAGCGCGACCTGTCGCGCAATCCGCTGTTCCAGGTGGTGATGGCATTGCAAAACACCCCCGACCGGCAAGAACGGCTGGCCAATGTCGAGCTGCAAGAAGAGCACTTCGAAGAAGCCACCTCGCGCATGGACATGGAGGTCCAGCTACGCCGCGAGTCCGACCGGCTGGCGCTCGAGATCTACTTCGACCTCGACCTGCTCGACGTCTCCACCGTCGCGCGCTGGATGGGGCACTTCCGGCAGCTGCTACGGCAGGCGATCGCCGACCCCGAGCGGCCGTGGTCGACCCTCGCCCCCCTCGACCCGGCGCAGCGCCACCAGCTGCTGTACGAGGGCAACGACGTGCCCTTGCCCGCGGCGGCCCCGGTCAGCCCAGACGCCACAGCGTTCACGGGCGACGCAGACGCCGACTTGGTACCCGAGCGCATCCACAAGCTGGCCGAGCGCTGGCCCGAGCGCCTCGCCCTGACGCAGGCGGCGACCGATACGGTTTCTCTGCCAACCTTCGTCAGCTACCGTGAACTCACCCACCGTGCCGACCGCCTGGCCACGGCGCTGCGAGCGCGCGGCGTCGGTGCCAACGTGCCCGTCGCGGTGTGCTTGCCACCCGGGCCGGACCTGGTGCTGGTCGAGCTGGCGGTACTACGGGCTGGCGGCGCCTTCGTGCCCCTCGACCCGGACGACACCAGCGTCCGGCGCAGCGCCATGCTTGCCGTGCTGGCGGGCGCCGGGGCCGTGCTGGCGGGCGCCGCCGGCGGGCGGGCGAGCGCCGAGAGCGATCTGCCGCTGGTGCTCACCGACGCCGCCAGCCTCGACGACCTGCAGGCACGGCCCTGCCGGCCCCTGGTGTGGAACGAGGCGCACGCACACTCCGGGCCAACGCCCCACACACCCGTGGCGCGCGAAGTAGTGCACCCGCTGCAACCCGCTTACCTGGTCTTCACCTCCGGCTCCACCGGCGAGCCCAAGGGCGTCGTGATCCGGCAGCAGAACCTCGCCTTCTACTGCCGCTGGCACCGCCGCGTCTACGGCACGCTCCCCGACGACCGCGCCAGCGCTTTGTCCCCACCCGCCTTCGACGCCTCGATCGGCGACATCTGGCCAGCGCTGGCCGCTGGCGCCAGCGTCTGGTTCCCGCCGGCCGCGGCGCGCCGGTCACCGTCCGAGCTGGTGCGCTGGGCCGACCGCTGCCGCCTGACCCTCTGGCATCTGCCGACGCCCACCGCCGAGGCTTGCCTGCGGGAATCACTGCCGCCGACGCTGGCGGTGCGCCACATGCTGTGCGGCGGAGATCGCCTGCGCCAGCGGCCACCGCACGCCGCGCGCTTCGTCTTCTCCAACGGCTATGGCCCGTCCGAGTGCACCGTCTGCTCCAGTCGCGCGCCGGTACCACCGGAGCCGACCGAGCTGGAAGCGCAGCGCGGCGGCGCCCCCTCTTTGGGCCTGCCGGTGCCCGGTGCGCGCCTGTTCCTGCTCGACCGTCGCGGCCGGGAGGTCGCCTTCGGCGTCACCGGCCAGATCCACATCGCCGGCCCCACGAAACCAGGAGACACAGGACACGATGGGGGCGTCGGTGGGGGCTATTGGGGGGATCCGCGACGCACCGCCGAGGCCTTCCGACCTGCCCCGGCAGTCACGGGCCAAACAGGCGGCCGCCTCTACCGCACCGGCGACCTGGCACGTCGCCTGCCCGACGGGCGCTTCGACTTCCTCGGTCGCACTGACGGCCAGCTGAAGGTGCGCGGGTTCCGGGTCGAGCCGGGAGAGATCGAACTTGCGCTCACCTCGATGCCCGAGGTCGCCGAAGCCGTCGTCATCGCTCGCGACGACCTGACGCCGCCCGGCCTGCCACCGGAGACGCGCCTGGTTGCCTACGTGGTGGCGGCCGTGCAGCCGAAGGACGAGAATCAGGAGCAGCCCACCGTATCGAGCCTGCGCGCGGCGCTCGCCGAGCAGCTACCCGACTACCTGATCCCCGCCTTCTTCGTGCTGCTACCGCACCTGCCGCTGACCGCCAACGCCAAGGTCGACACACGCACGCTACCCGCGCCCGACGTGCGCCGGCCCGACCTCGATCGTGACTACGTCGCGCCACGTGGCCAGCTGCAACGGCGCCTGGCGGCGATCTGGCGCCAAGTGCTCGGCGTCGACCGCGTCGGCATTCACGACAACTTCTTCGAATTGGGTGGCACCTCGCTGCTCATGGTGCAGGTGCAGAGCCGTGTCGAGGAGTTGGTGGAGCGCGAGATCCCGGTGGTGCAGCTATTCGCCCAGCCAACGCTCGCCCGTCTCACCGACGTCTTACAGGGCGGCGATACCTGCGCCCCGACCGAGACGCTCGATGTCGACAGCCTGCGTGGCAAGGCCGACAAGCGCAAGCTGGCCCAACGAAGGCTCACCGAGCGCAAGGCAGAGCGGAAACGGGCAGCCCAGCAGCAACGCCCAACCGAGACCGACCAGCGAAACACCCCACCGCCCCACCCCACACCGGACACCTCCACACCGGCCCCGTCCGGAGCGGCCACATCCAGACCGGCACTGCGCGACCTCGACAGCGTGCCCCGCCGCGATGCCAGCCTGGACGAGGTCCGCGTGTCGTTCGCCCAGCAGCGCCTATGGTTCATGCAGCGCATGATGCCCGGCCGGTCGAGTTACAACGTCCCCTTCGCCTACCAGCTGCGCGATCGGCCACACATCGGGGCCTTGCACCTGGCGCTCTACGCCCTGGTGCAGCGCCACGAGATCCTGCGCACGCGCTTCGCCGACCGCAATGGCCAGGCGCACCAGCTCATCCTGCCGCTGGCGCAGATACCGCCGGCATTCAGCGTCGTCGATCTCGATCACCTGCCGGAACCAACGCAGCTCGACGAGGCCAGTCACCTGGCGACCCGCGAATCGTCCTTGTCCTTCGATCTGGAACGGGGACCGATGCTGCGCGTGCGCCTGCTGCGTGGCGGTCGCTCCTCCGCGGCGAAGAGCGGCCTGAGCGGCCTGCGAGGTCGCGCACGCAGCTGGCTGCTGATCGATCAACACCACATCGTCACCGATGGTTGGTCACTGAGCTTGGTGCTCGCCGAGCTGTCGCAGCTCTACGACGCCGCGCTGCGCCGGCACAAGGACAAGCCACCGACCCCGGAACGCATCGCGGCGGTGGCCGACCAGCTGCCGGCACCGCCGCTGCAATACGCCGACTTCACCCTCTGGCAGCGCCGACGGCTCGACGATCCGCAGCTCTCCGAGGCGCTGATCGCGCCGATGCGCCAACGCCTGGCCCAGGCACCGACGCTGGAGTTGCCGCTCGACCGCCCGCGACCACCGGTGCAGAGCTTCGAGGGTGCCTTCCTGCAGCACCGGCTGCCAGTATCGCTGGTCACCGCCGCCGAGACGTTGGGCCGTCAGCGCGGTGCCACGCCGTTCATCGTCCTCAGCGCCGTCTTCTTCCTACTCCTCTACCGCACCACCGGTCAGCGCGACCTGATCTTCGGCACCCCCGTCGCCGGGCGGCTGCGACCCGAGTTGGAGCAGATACTCGGCTGCTTCATCAACACCCTGGTTTTCCGCCTGCGCCTGGACGATGTCACCGGCGATGGCTTCAGCGACCTGCTGACCGCGGTCCAGGAAGTGGCGATGGAAGCGTACGCGCAGCAGGAGCTGCCCTTCGAGCGCCTGGTGGAAATCGTGCGCGTCGACCGGGACCTGAGTCGCAACCCGCTGTTCCAGGTGCTGTTTGCCATGCAGAACACCGTCGCCGAGCCGGAGCGACTGGGGCGCGTCAAGCTCGAGCGCTTCTACTTCCCGGTGACCGTGTCGCGCGCCGAAATGGAGATCCAGATGGTGCGCCGGCCCGAGGCCCTGCACCTCGACCTCTACTACGCCGACAATCTGCTCGACGCCACCACCGTCCTGCGCCTGCTCAAGGGCTTCCAGCATCTGCTCGAAACCGTGGTGGCGAGGCCCGGAACGCCGTGGCAGACGCTCGATTCGCTGGGCATCGCCGAGCGACACCAGCTGCTGCGCGAGTGGAACGATGCCGCCGTCGAGCCACCGGCGACCGAAGTCGCCCCCCTGGTACCCTGGCAAATCGTGCGTCATGCCAAGCAACGTCCGGACGCGCTGGTCGCCACGCGCGGCCGCGTCCACGTCACCTGGGGCGAGTTGCTGCGCCGCTGCCGCCGCCTGGCTTTCGAACTGCAGCGTCGCGGCGTCACCGTTGACATGCCGGTCGCCACCTGCCTGACGCCCTCACCGCGGCAGCTGATCGCACAGTTCGCCGTCATGCTGGCCGGCGCTGGCTACGCGCCACTCGATCCCGCCGACAGCAGCGAACGCCCCGCCTTCATGGCCGAGGACATCGACGCCCCCGTGCTGCTCACCGAGGCCGAGCACAGCGACCGCTTCGCGCACCTGCCGACCGAGCGCCTGGAGCTCGACGACGCCTGGCTCGGCGCGCTGCCCGACCCACCCGCCGACGTGCAGCTACCGCCGCCGCTGCACGCGCACAACCTGGCCTACGTCATCTTCACCTCCGGCTCCACCGGCCGCCCCAAGGGCAGCCTGCTCAGCCACGCCAACCTGGCCAACTTCGCGCGCTGGCACGTGCGGGACTTCTCCATCGTGCCCACGGATCGCGCCTCCAAGGTCGCCGGCCCGGCCTTCGACGCCGCCATGTGGGACACCTGGCCCAACCTGGCCGGCGGCGCCAGCCTCTGGTATCCGGCCGACTCCCTGCGCAAGTCGCCGCAGGACCTGCTCGACTGGCTGGCCAGCCGCCGTCTCACCTACATCTTCCTCCCCACGCCGATGGCCGAGGCCGTGCTGCGCCTGCCCGTGCCGCGCCCCTTCGCCGCCCGCTTCCTGACCACCGGCGGCGACCGTCTGCTGCAGCGACCCCGGCCGCAAGCCCGCTTCGACTTCGTCAACGTCTACGGCCCCACCGAATGCACGGTGATCGTCACCACCGCGCGTGTACCGTCCGTCCCCACCTTCATGGAGGCGCGCGGCAACGGCAATCCCACGCTCGGCCGGCCGCTCGACAACGCGCGTCTCTACGTGCTGGACGTCCACCAACGGCCGGTCGGAGCGGGTGTCCACGGCGAAGCCTGGATCGCCGGTGCCGGTCTGTCGCGCGGCTACCTCGGAATGCCGCAACGCACGGCCGACGTCTTCCGTCCCGACCCCTTCCCCGACAGCCCCGGCGAGCGCATGTACCGCACCGGCGATCTCACCCGCCTGCGCGCCGACGGCACGCTCGATTTCCTCGGTCGCATCGACTTCCAGGTCAAGGTGCGCGGCCTGCGGATCGAGCTCGGTGAGGTCGAGGCGGCGCTGAACGCCCTGCCCTTCGTGCGCAAGGCGGTAGTGCTGGCACGTCAAGACGGTGGACCGCAGAGCGAGGTACGGCTGGTCGCCTACATCGTGCCGCGTCCCGGCCCGACTCCCAACGTCACCGTGCTGCGCGTCGCGCTCAACCGCAAGCTGCCCGACTACATGGTGCCCGCCGCCTTCGTCATCCTCGAACAATTCCCGATGACCGCCAACGACAAAATCGACCGCAAGGCCCTGCCCGCGCCAGAGGGTGAACGCCCCGAACTGGCCAAGGCCTACGTCGCCCCCGAAGGCCAGCTGCAGCGTCGCCTGGCCGAGATCTGGCAAGACATCCTGGGCCTCGATCGCGTCGGCATCCACGACAACTTCTTCGACCTCGGCGGCTCGTCGCTGCTGATGATGGAAGTGCAAAGCCGCCTGCGCGACGAACTCGACCGCGACATTCCGGTCGTCAAGCTGTTCGCCCACGCGACGCTGCACAGCCTGAGCGAGTTCCTCGGCGGGGCCCCAGAGCCTGCCAAGATGGACGTCAGCTCGGAGCGGTCGCAGGCGGACAAGCGCAAGGAAGCGTTGCTGCGGCGGCGCCAGCGCCGGGGGTGACCGGTACGAGCCGCCGATTCGAAGCCCTCGACGCAACCAGTTGCAGCAAGGCGTCAACGCAACCCATCGCGCGGATCGCGTATGCTACGATTTCTAGCCTTCGGGATGCCTACGGGCTCTGAGGGGGGCATACTTTCTTTTTGCTTTCGATGTTTCGGAGCAGCCTAAGGGAGCCTTGTCATGTCTTCGGTTGATATGCCTCTGACCGTCGCGCCAGCGGTGCGGCGAGCGGGCGATGGGAGTGGGAACAAAGGCGGGGAGAAACCGGTTGCGAACGGCATGTTCGTGAGCATCGTGCGTCGTTTCGTGACGCAGGCCGGGCGAACTCCGGACACGGTCGCGGTCCACCATCAGGATGGCCGTGGCAAAGATCTCTACCTCAGCTACGGCGAGTTGGAACGGCGTAGCGGTGTGCTGGCACGGCAGCTCCGCGCAGACGGCCTCGGAGCCAGTTCCGAGACCGATACCAGGGCTGACGAGACGATCGTCGGCATCTGCCTGGAACGACGGCCCCAGCTGCTGGAAGCGATCCTCGGCGTGCTGCGGGCCGGTGCCGCATACCTACCGCTCGATCCCGGCTTGCCAGCCGAACGGCGCACGCTGATGCTGGAGACCTCCGGCGCGCGCCTGGTGCTCAATGCGCAGAGCCTGGCTGAGCTGCAAGCAAGCTCGGCCGAGCACGGGCCACAGGACGAGCCACAGGACGGGCCACATCACGAACCACACCCGGAACAGCTCGCCTACGTGCTCTACACCTCCGGCTCGACCGGCGTACCCAAGGGCGTGCAGATCCCGCACAAAGGCGTCGCCAACCTGTTCGACGATGTCGCCGAACGCTTGACCTTCGAGGCCGGCGACGTGATGCCGGCGATCACCACGATCTCGTTCGACATCGCGCTACCCGAGCTGCTGCTGCCGTTGACCCTGGGTGCGCGCACCGAGCTGGTGGCGCGCAGCATCGCGGCGGACGGCGTGAAGCTGCAGCGCCTGATGGCCGAGCAGCAGGCGACGATCATCCAGGCGACGCCGGCAACCTGGCGCCTGCTACTGGCGGCGGGCTGGCGGGGCGGCCCGCACCTGCGCCTGATCTCGACCGGCGAGGCCCTGCCGCAAGACCTGGCCGAAGCGCTTCTACCGCGTGGTGAAGAGCCCCGCGGCGCCGAGCTGTGGAATCTCTACGGTCCGACCGAAACAACGGTGTGGGCCAGCGGCTGGCGCGTGCTCGACCCGGCCGACGTCAGCCCGATCGGCCATGCGGTGAAACGGACGCGCCTGCGGCTGCTCGACGAGGCAGGCCGCGTCCTGAGCGCGGCCCAGGAGGCTGAGAGTGGCGATGGGGGTGGCGAAGGCGAGTTGTGCATCGGCGGCGACGGTCTGGCGCGGGGCTACCAGGGTCGGCCGGCGTTGACGGCGAGCGTCTTCGTGCCCGACCCCGAGGCTGGCCGCGACGGCACGCCCGCGGGGGCGCGGCTCTACCGCACGGGTGATCTGGCACGGCGACGATCCACGAAAGCGGGCGCCAGAACCTCAGCCGACGGCGTCGTCGAATACCTGGGCCGCCTCGACCACCAGATCAAGATCCGGGGTTTCCGCGTCGAGCCGGGAGAGATCGAGGTCACCCTGGCGCGCCATCCGTCGGTGCGCACGGCGGTGGTGCTGGCGCGCTCGTTCGGCGTCGACGACCTGCGCCTGGTGGCGTACGTCGTGCCGGCGGCCGGCACTCTGCCCGGCACGGGAGCACTGCGCGACCACCTGGCGACCAGCCTGCCCGACTACATGGTGCCGGCACTCTTCGTGCCAATCGAAGAGCTGCCGTTGACGCCGAGCGGCAAGATCGATCGCAAGGCGCTGCAGGCGCACGAACTGCCCGCGACACCAGCGGACACGATCAGTGCCGAGCAGCAGCCGCGCGGCCCGCTCGAAACGCAGCTGGCCGCCGCCTTCGCCACGGCGCTGCAGCTGCCGGCCGTGGCCCGCGACGCCAACTTCTTCGAGCTCGGCGGCCACTCGCTGCTCGCCACCCAGCTGGTCGCCCGTCTGCGGGAGACCGGGCAACGGGAAGGCGGTCTCGACATCGGTCATGGCGACCTCTTCCAGGCTTCCAGCGTCGCCGAACTGGCGGCCTTGCTGGAGCGGCGCGCGGCCGGTGAAGACGAGGCGGGCGGTGCGCGCGCCGAGCTGCCGCCGGTGCGTGCGTTCACACGCTTGAGCGAGATCGACGCCGATGGCCACATGGAGCCGATCACCGCGCCGCTCTCCTATGCCCAGCAGCGCCTGTGGTTCCTCGACCGCTTGCTGGCCAACCCGGCGGTCTACAACGTTGCCGCGGCGTGGGAACTCGAGGATCGTACCGTCGACGAAGCGACCCTGCGACGCGCGCTGACCGCCCTCGTCCGCCGGCACGAGACGCTGCGCACCACCTTCGACGAGGTCGACGGCAAGCCCTTCCAGCGCATCGCGGCTGCTGAGAGTGCCCAGGCGTCGCTGACCGTCGTCGACCTTGATACCCGCCGACCGTTCATCGACCATGCGGTACACCAGCGCTTCGACCTGGTCGAGGGTCCGTTGCTGCACGCCTACCTGCTGCGCGGTCACACCGCAAGCTCCTCCCTGCTGCTACTGGTGATGCACCACATCATCACCGACGACTGGTCGATGAGCGTGCTGGCGCGTGAGCTGTCGGCGCTGCTCACATCGAATGGCACCCCGCTCGACGCTCTCGACGTGCAGTATGCCGACTACGCCGAGACGCAGCAACGCTGGCTGGCCAACACGCAAGACACCGCGAAGCTCGAAACCGTGCTCGAAGACCTGTGCCGCCAGCTCGACGGCGTGCCGCCGTTGGAACTCCCCCTCGACCGGCCACGGCCGAGCGTGCAGCGGCTGGACGGCGCGCACCTGCCCGTCCGCTTGCCGGCCGACACCGTCGCCGGCCTGCAACGCCTCTCGCATGCTGGTGGGGCCAAAGCAAGTACGGGCCAAGCAGGTGCCACCCTCTTCATGACGCTGACCGCCGCCTTCCAGCTGCTGCTGGCGCGCCTCACCGGTCAGGCTGATTTCGCCCTCGGCACGCCGATCGCCGGCCGCGGCCAGCGCGCGCTCGAAGGGCTGATCGGCTTCTTCGTCAACACCCTCGTGCTGCGCCAGCCGGTGGCCGCCGGCGAACTGCCCGGCTTGCCCTTCGTGGACCTGCTCGAACGTCAACGCCAGCGCGTGCTCGACGCCTTCCGCCTGCAGGACGTACCCTTTGATCTGCTGGTCCAGCGCCTGCAGGGCGAGCGCGACTTGAGCCGCAACCCGCTGGTGCAGGTCGTCTTCGCGCTGCAGAACGCACCGCCGGCCGTGCTCGAAGTCGACGGCGAATCGATCGAGCCGGTCGCGCTCGACGAATTCGGTGTGCGCTTCGACCTCGAACTGCACCTGCAGCCGAGCCGCGATCCACGGCAGGAACACCTCGAAGGCTTCCTGGCCTACGACGCCGCGCTCTACGACGCCACCTCCATGCGCCGCCTGTGGCGCAGCCTGCGCGTGCTACTCGACGGCATCGTCGCCGACCCGCACGCGGCCTGCGGCGCGCTGCCCGTGCTGGCGCGCGAGGAACGCCAGCAGCTGCTGCGCGAGTGGAACGACACGGCCTGGAGCATCGAGCAGTGGCGTCAAGCTCCCGCCGGCATCCTGCCACCTCGGCCCAGCGTCCACGCGCAGATGCGCGCCGTCATCGATGCGCGTCCCGACGCCGTCGCGATCCTCGACGAACACCAAGCCGGCCAGCCGCCATGCCACCTGAGCTTCGCCGAGCTCGGCCGCCGCGCCCGGCGTCTCGGCCACCACCTGGTGCGTGCCGGCGTGCGGCCGGACTCGGTCGTCGCCGTGTGGCTGGTGCCGTCGCAGGAAGCGCTGATCGCGCAACTGGCCGTGCTCGAAGCCGGAGCCGCCTTCGCACCGCTCGACCCGGCGGACCGCTCCGAGCGGCCACTGCAGCTGGTCGACGACCTCATGGGTAGCGCCCAGGCCTCGACGAACAGCCTCTTGCTCACCGAGGAAGCCTTGGTCGCGCGCCTGGGCGATCAGCTGCCGGCGCGGCACCTGATCCTCGAGAACGTATCTCTCGACCTGGATACCGAGACGCAGACACAGCTACCCACGAGCCACCCCCAGCAGACCGCCTACGTCCTGTTCACTTCCGGCTCCACCGGCCGGCCGAAAGGCGTGCGCGTCAGCCACCACAATCTGCTGCACTTCAGCCGCTGGTACCAGCACGAGTGGCGCCTCGACCCCGATCGCGACCGCGCCGCGCGTGTCTCGGGCTCGGCCTTCGACGCCTCGGTGTGGGACGCCTGGAGCCACCTGACAGCCGGCGTGCCGGTGGCCGTGCCGGCGGAAGAAACCCGCCTGACACCCGCCGCGCTGGCGACCTGGCTGCACGCGCGCTCGGTGAGTGTGCTGTTCCTGGCGACGCCGCTGGCCAAGGCCTTGCTGGCCCAGAAACCACCACGCTCGCTGCGCCGCCTGGCCATGGGCGGCGAGAAGCTGCACCACTGGCCGGCCGACCCGCCGTTCCGTCTCGACCACGTCTACGGCCCAACCGAATGCACCATCCTGGCCACCGGCACGCGCATGGACCGCTGGAGCGCCGCCGCGCGCGTGCCGCACCCAACACCGCCGATCGGCGGACCGCTGGCCAACCTGCATCTCTACCTGCTCGACCGCCAGCAACGGCCGGTACCGCTGGGCGCGCCCGGCGAGATCTACCTGGGCGGCGACGGCGTGGCGCGCGGCTACCACCGGCGGCCAGCACGCACCGCCGAGGCTTTCCGGCCGGATCCGTTCGCGGGGCCGTTCCCCTGCGCCGGGAGAGGGGGCGAACGGCTCTACAAGACCGGTGACCTGGTGCGCTACCGGCCGGACGCGCAGCTCGAATTTCTCGGCCGCGCCGACTTCCAGATCAAGCTGCGTGGCGTGCGCATCGAGCTGGGCGAGATCGAAGCGGCTCTGCTGGCACAGCCGGAAGTGCGCGAGGCAGTAGTGTTGCTGCGCGCGCCGAGGCCCGAGCAGGGCTGGACGTCGCCGCACCTGGCCGCTTATGTCGTGGCGAGTCACACACGGAACCTGAACGCGGGTGATCTTCGTAGTGGCCTGCGCCGGCAGCTGCCCGAGACCATGGTACCGGCCGCCATCGTCATTCTCGGCCACCTGCCGCTGAACGCCAACGGCAAGGTCGACCGGCGCGTACTGCAAGGCCTGCCGCTGCAGCGCGAGGGCGCCGAGGCGCGCGGCGGCAGGGTAGTGGCACCGCGCAACGCCGTCGAGGCCAAGCTGCTGGAGATCTGGCGCGAGGTGCTAGACCTCCACGCCGACTCCGGCACGGGCTCGTTCGGTGTCGAGGACGACTTCTTCGAGCTCGGCGGTCACTCGCTGCTCGCCACCCAGGTGACCGCGCGCGTGCGCCAGGAGCTCGGCGTCGAGTTGGGCGTGCGCACAGTGTTCGAGAACCCGACCATCGCGCAGCTAGCCGAGCAAGTGGCCGACGCACAGCAAGCCGGCGCGGCCCCGATCGAGCGCCGCGCCACGGAGTTGCAGGCAGCGGGCGTCGACCTGCCGCTCAGCTTCGCCCAGGAGCGCGTGTGGTTCCTGGTGCGCATGCTGCCGGACAACCCTTTCTACAACGTCCCTTTCAGCTACCGCCTACACGGCCCGATCCGGCAGCTAGAACACGCCCTGAGCACCATCGTGGCGCGCCACGAGGTGCTGCGCAGCCGCTTCCCCGAGGTCGATGGAGCACCGCGGCAGGTGGTCGACGCACCGTGGCGCGTGGCCCTGCCGGTGGTCGATCTGCAAGCTCTCGACGCGAGCGACCGCGAGACGGAAGTCCAGCGCTTGGCCGCCCTCGAAGCGCGGCGGCCGTTCGACCTGGCGAGCGACAGGCTGCTGCGCGCTCGCCTGCTGCGAGTCTCCAACACTCCGAACGAACAAACACACGCGTTCCTGCTGTCGACGCACCACATCGTCTTCGACGGCTGGTCGCAGCAGGTGTTGTTGGGAGAGCTGGAAGCCCTGTGCTCGGAACAGGACCTGACGGCACGACTCGCTCCTCTGCCCGTCCAGTACGGCGACTACGCATTGTGGCAACGCCAGCACCTCGACGACGTGACGCTGGCCAGCGAGATCGACTGGTGGCGTCCGCGGCTCGCTGGCGCACCGCCGCTGGAACTGCCGCTCGATCGGCCACGGCCGGCGATGCAGACGTTCCGAGGCGCCGAGGTGCGCTTCCACCTGCCCGCGCCGCTCACCTCGGCACTGAGCAAACTCGGCCGTGGCACCAGTGCGACCCCTTTCCAGACCTTCACCGCCGCGCTGCAGTTGCTCCTCGGCCGTCTCGCCGGCCAGCGCGACGTGGTCCTCGGCACGCCGGTCGCCGGCCGCTCGCACCGTGAGTTGGAGCCGCTGCTCGGCATGTTCGTCAACACCGTCGCCCTGCGGTCCCAGCTCGACCCGGCCCAGGGCTTCCCCGCCTTGCTGAACGACGTCCGCCACACAACCCTCGAAGCCTTCGCGCACCAGGAGGTGCCATTCGAGAAGCTGGTCGACACCCTGCAGCCGACCCGCGACCTCAGCCGCAACCCGATCTTCCAGGTGCTCTTCGCCCTGCAGAGCCCGGAGCCATTGCCCCGGCTGGGCACGGCGACGCTGGAACCGCTGCACGTCGAATTGCCGGTCACCCACCTGGACCTCGAAATCCATCTACGTCCCGCGGCGGCAATCTCGGGCAACGCTGGGTCCGAGGGTGAGCATGACGGCGGCTACGACGGGGGCTACGACGGTAGCCTGCTGTTCGACCGCGACCTCTTCGACCGCAGCACCATCGAGCGCCTGGCGAGCACGTTGGAGACCTTGCTGCAGGCACTCGTCGCGGCACCGGAACGGCCGGTGGGTGCACACGATCTGCTCAGCGAGGCGCAGCGGCGGCAACTGCTGGAAGTCCCCGCGCACACAGGGCAGACAGGGCAGTCACAGTGGGGTGCCCCACCCAGCGAAGAGGCGCTCATCCCGCGCTTCCTGGACGCCGCCCGCCGCTTCCCCGACGCCATCGCGGTGGTCGACGAAGACGGCCACGCGCTGACCTACGCCGGCCTGCGCCAGCGGGCGGCACGGCTGGCACGACGCCTGCGACGCCAGCAGGTCGGACGCGGGGACGTCGTCGCGGTACGCCTGGATCGCAGCGTCGAGCTGCCGGCGGCCCTCCTCGCCGTGCTGGCTACCGGCGCCGCGTATCTGCCGGTCGACCCGTCGTTGCCGCCGGCCCGCCGTAGCTACCTGCTCGAAGACAGCGGCGCTCGCTGGCTCATAGTTCAGACAGGCGCAGTTCAGACAGGCGCAGTTCAGACAGGCGCAGTTCAGACGCTCGCAGGTCAGGCACCCGTGCAAACACCCGAAGACGCCCGTGTCCTGCACGACGAGCTGCCGGCCGGCATCCAGGTCGTCGATCTCGGCAGCCGCCCGGACATCAGCCGCACGAGGAGTTCGGACCTCGACGCCACCCGACCCGACGGACCGGCCTTCGACCTGGACGTCAGCGGCGACGACCTGGCTTACCTGATCTACACCTCCGGCTCCACCGGCCTGCCCAAGGGCGTGGCTGTGCGGCAGGCCGGCGCCGTCGCCTTCCTCGACGCCATGGCGGCCGAGCTGCGACCGCAGCCGCTCGAGGCCTTGGTGGCGGTGACCACGGTGTCGTTCGATATTTCGGTGCTGGAGATCTTCGGCCCGCTGCTCAGCGGCGGCCGCGTCGAGCTGGCGTCGAGTGCCACGGCCGGAGACGCGCGACGTCTGGCCGATCGCCTGGCCACGGCCGGAGCCGCACGCATGCAGGCAACGCCGGCTACCTGGCGGTTGTTGCTCGATGGTGGCTGGGGAAGCGACCCGGAAATCAGGCCCGTGCCGACCGGCCTGGACATCCTGTGCGGCGGCGAACCCCTACCGGTGGACCTCGCCGAACGGCTGCTGCGCCTGCCAGCGGGCGGCTTGTGGAACCTCTACGGCCCCACCGAGACGACGGTATGGTCGAGCGTCAAAGCCTATGCCCCAGCGGAACCAGGTCAGAAAGACCCGCTGCGCATTACCATCGGTCGAGCCCTGGCTGGCGAAGTGCTACGCCTGCGCGAACGCCTGACGGCCTTCCCGGGACCCGAGGCCGTGATCGGTACACCCGCCGAGCTGTGCATCACCGGCGCCGGCCTGGCGCGCGGGTACCACCGGCGGCCCGCCCTCACCGCCACCGCCTTCGTCCCTGATCCCGACGGTCACGACGCGCACGGTGCCCGCCTCTACCGCACCGGCGACCTGGCGCGCCGCCGCGCCAACGGCGAGATCGAGCACCTCGGCCGACTCGACCACCAGGTCAAGGTGCGCGGCTTCCGCATCGAGCTGGGCGAGATCGAGGCGACGCTGGAAAGCCACCCGGACGTCACCGCCGCGGTGGTCGTGGCGCGGGACTTCGGTGCGGGCGAGACGGCGGCAGGGGACGTGCGGCTGGTGGCCTACGTGATGGGGGTACTCGACCCAGACGCCCTGCGCGACCACCTGCGGCAGACGCTGCCGGACTACATGGTTCCGTCGCACTTCGTCGACCTCGACGCGCTGCCGCTGACGCCGGCCGGCAAGGTCGACCGCAAGGCCCTGATGACCCGTGAGCTGACGGTCACCGCAGCCGGCGGTGCCGAGTACCGCCCCCCGGTCAGCCAGTTGCAGCAAGAGCTGGCCGCCGTGTGGAGCGAGCTCCTGGGCGTTGAGAGCGTGGGCCTGGACGACGACTTCTTCCGCCTCGGCGGACACTCGCTGCTGGCCACGCGCGTCGTGTCGCAACTGCGCCAGCGGCTGGACGTCGAGTTGCCGGTGCACGAACTCTTCCAGCACCCCGGCCTGGAAGCCCTGGCGGCGCGCGTCAAACAGCTGCGACAAGGGACGTCCTCGGCTCCGGCTGCAGACCTGCCGCTGGAACCGCGCCCGGTGGCCGCGACGGCCAGCGGCGAACGAGACGCCGAAGAGCTCGAACCCTCGTTCGCCCAGCAACGTCTGTGGTTCCTCGAACGCCTGACGCCAGACAACCCATTCTACGTCATGCCCACCGCCTGGCAGTTGCACGGTGACCTCGAGCCACGACGCCTCCACGACGCCTTCGCCGCGATCATCGAACGGCACGAGAGCCTGCGTACCTGCTTCCCCGAGCGCCGCGACGGTCCGGTCCAGCGCATCTCCCAGCAGGTATGCCTGCCCTTCGCGCACCTCGACCTGCGGCGCTTGCCCGCGACGGCACGGCAACACGAGGCCGAACGCCTGGCCGCGCGCGAGGCGATGATCGTCTTCGACCTGGCGCGGGGTCCCTTGATTCGAGTACGCCTGATCGACCTGGGAGCTGCACCAGGAGACCCGAACAGCCAGCAGCGACACGTGCTGCTGCTCAGCCTGCACCACATCATCGCCGACGGCTGGTCGGTCGGCGTGCTCTTGCGCGAGTTGCTCACCCTCTACGGCGGCGGCACGCTGGAGCCCCTGCCCGTCCAATATGCCGACTTCGCCGCCTGGCAACGACGCCTGCTGGCCTCGCCCTCGGGCACCGAGGGCTCAACCGTGCGCGACGTGCAGCTGGCCTGGTGGCGCGAACGCCTGAGCGACCCGTCGCAGCTGGAGTTGCCGCTCGATCGCCCGCGCCCGTCGGTACAGAGCTACCGCGGTGGCCAGCTGCCGTTCCACGTGCCGACACCACTGGTCCATCGCCTGCTCGACCAAGCCCACGATGCTGGCGGCACCCTGTTCATGGTCCTGCTCAGCGCCTTCGGCAGCCTGCTCAGCCGGCTCAGCCACCAGCGCGACCTGATCCTCGGCACTACCATCGCCAATCGCAACCGCGCCGAGATCGAAAGCTTGATCGGCTTCTTCGCCAACAGCCTGGCGCTGCGGCTCGACCTGCCCCCCGCGCAGACGGGGCGCGAACTGCTGGCGCAGGTGCGCGAGACCACCGTCGGTGCCTACGACCACCAGGACCTGCCCTTCGAACAGCTGGTGCAGGAGCTGCAGCCGGACCGCAACCTGAACCGCAACCCGCTGTTCCAGGTCGTGCTGACGCTGCAGACCGAGGCCGCGCTCAGCGGCGACGCCGGCGGCGTCCACTTCGACGAAACCGCCTTCGAGCTGCAAGCCACGCGCTCGGACCTGGAACTCGAGTTCTGGCACCACGGCGAGCGCCTGCACGGCCTGATGCTGTTCGACCGCGACCTGTTCGACGCCACCACCGTGCGGCGCTGGATCGACCACTTCTTGTGCCTGCTGTCGACCGCCGCCGAGCGTCCCGACGCCGCCACCGCCGAAATGCCCCTGCTGCCGGCCGCGCAGCGTCACCAGCTGCTGCACGAGTGGAATCCGCCGGCTCGAACCGACGCCGGCCGCGCGCTGCCCACCACTCCCGAGGCCCGCTTCGCCGACCACGCCGCCGCCACGCCACACCGCGTCGCCGTGGTCTATGGTCAGCAGCACCTGAGCTACGGCGAGTTGCACCGTCGTGCCAGCGAGCTGGCCGCCGAGCTGCGCGGCCACGGCGCCGGTCCCGAGCGCATCATCGGCCTGTGCTTGCCGCGGAGCCTCGAGCTGGCGACCGCCATCGTCGGCACCTTGCAGACCGGAGCCGCCTATCTGCCGCTCGACCCGGCCTACCCCGAGGAGCGGCGTCAGTTCAGCCTGGAAGATGGCGGCGCGGAGGTGTTGGTCAAGTTGGAGGGCGGACACCTCCGAGTTTCGGCCTCCGGTGTAGGGGCGGCACCCCACGGTGGGGTGCCCCTAGATCAGAGTGGATCAAGGTCGGCAATGCGGGCCTGTGCCCCCAACCTCGCCTACCTGCTCTACACCTCCGGCTCCACCGGCCGTCCCAAGGGCGTGCTGATCACGCGCCACAACATCGTCCGCTTGCTCGACCAGACCGACGCCTGGTTCGGCTTCGGACCGCGCGACGTGTGGACGCTCTTCTTCTCCTACGCCTTCGACTTCAGCGTCTGGGAGTTCTGGGGCGCCCTCGCCTACGGTGGCCGATTGGTGGTGGTGCCGTACCTGGTCAGCCGCGAGCCGGCACGCCTCCACCGGCTGCTCGAGCAGCAGCGCGTGACCGTGCTCAACCAGACGCCGTCCGCCTTCCGGCCACTGATCGAAGCCGACGCGGACGCCGGTACGCCGTCACTGGCGCTGCGCAAGGTGATCTTCGGTGGTGAGGCGCTGGATCCGGCGTCGCTGCGCTCGTGGATCGAACGGCGGGGTGACGAGAGACCGCACCTGGTCAACATGTACGGCATCACCGAGACCACCGTGCACTCCACGCACCGGCGCATGCGGCGCGCGGATATCGTCCGCGCCGACGCACCGAGCCTGGTCGGTCCAGCGATTCCCGACCTGCGCCTGTACGTGCTCGACCGCCAGCTACGACCGGTACCCACAGGAGTGTTCGGCGAGCTGTACGTCGGTAGTAGCGGTACGGACGGGGGCCTGGCCCGCGGGTATCACGGACGACCGTCGTTGACTGCACAGCGGTACCTGCCCGACCCATTTGTCGGTGCAGGTTCTGCAACCAAGGATGGGGGTGAGGGTTCTTCAGCAAGAATGTATCGATCCGGCGACCTGGTGCGCTTCCGCGCCGACGGCGACGTGGAATACCAGGGCCGCGCCGACCAGCAGGTCAAGATTCGCGGCTTCCGCATCGAGCTGGGTGAGATCGAGGCGGCGCTGCGCGACCAGCAGGGCGTCAGCGAAGCAGTGGTGCTGGTGCGCCCCGTGGCCGGCGACGACCAGCTCGTCGCCTACCTGGTGCCCGCTGCCTACCAGACTGGCGCGGCGCAGGTGCAAGACGAGGTCGCAGCGGAGCCAGAAGCCGACGGCGGAGAGCACCGCGAGCGCTACGTCGACCACTGGCAGACGATCTACGAAGAGACCTACCAGGAACCCAGCGCCGAAGACCTGGACCGCGAGTACGACTTCTCGGGCTGGAACAGCTCCTACACCAGCGAGGCCATCCCGCACGCCGAAATGGTCGAGTGGGCCGACGCCACCGTCGACCGACTGCGCGGCTTCCTGCGCGAACTCGGCCGGCCGCCGCGCATCCTCGAGATCGGCTGCGGCAGCGGCCTGATCCTGCTGCGCTTGGCGCCGGAAAGCGAGTGCTACGTCGGCGTCGACTTCTCGACCACCGTGCTGCGCACCGTGGGTGCCAAAGTCGCGCACCGCGGCATCGAAGGCGTGACGCTGCACCAGAGCACCGCTGACCGCATCGGCGACCTGCCCGCTGAGCTGCGCTCTCCTGCCTCCTCTGACGCAGGTGCGGGCTTCGATGCGGTGATCATCAACTCGGTGATCCAGTACTTCCCGGGCGCCGACTACCTGGTACAGGTGATGGAGGGCGCGGCGCCGCTGCTCGGCGAGCAAGGCTTCTTCTTCCTCGGCGACCTGCGCAGCCTGCCCATGCTCGACTCCTTCTGCGCCTCGGTGCAGCTGTACAAGGCCGAAGACCAGTTGCCGGTACGCCAGCTGCGCGAACGCATGCGCCGCCAGCGGCTGCACGAGGAAGAGCTGGTGCTCGACCCAGCCCTCTTCGCCGCCTTCCAGTGCCGCCACCCGGACTTCGACGAGCTGCGCGTGCTACCCAAGCACGGCAGCTGGCACAACGAGCTGACGCGCTTCCGCTACGACGTCCTGTTACGTCGCCAGCGGGCGGCCCCAGCGTCGACCACGAGTTCTAGCCTCGACTGGCAACACCTCGACTGGCAGCGTGACGGCCTCAGCCTCGCCGAACTGCACCGGCGCCTCGCGCTCCCAGCGGGAACAGCGTCGACACCCGAGCCAGCCTCGCCGATGCCGGCGCTGGTCGTCCGCGGTATCCCCAACGCCCGCCTGGCGCGCGAGAACGAGCTGCTGCAACTGCTGCAGGAAGACGAAGTCCACACCGTCGGTGAGTTGCGCCAGCACTTGGCGGCGCCACACGAACGTATCGCGGTCGACCCGCAAGAGCTGTGGCAGTGGCAGGACGAACTGCCCTACGACATCTACCTCGACTGGAGCCGTCACGGCCGCGAGGGCAGCTTCAGTGCTCTCTTCTTGCGGCGGCAGACCAGTGGCGCCCCGGGAACTGACGCGAGTCTGAATGTCGCCGACCTGTTCACCGCCCCCACCCTGCGCCTCGACACCCCGCTCGGTCCCGACACCCCCAACGCGCAGGTACCGTGGCACCAGTTCGCCAACGATCCGCTGCGCGGTCAGGTGACGGCACAGCTGATCCCGGCCGTGCGGCGCGCTCTGGCCGACCGTCTGACCGCCGCCATGCTGCCCGCCGCCTACGTGGTGCTCGACAAGCTGCCACTGACCCCCAACGGCAAGCTCGACCGCAAGGCGCTGCCCGACGCCGACCCCGACCGACCGCTCGACGCCGGCGACCTGGTGGCCCCGCGCACGCCGCTCGAAACCACGCTCGCCCAGCTGTGGACCGAGCTGCTGGGCGTCGCGGCGGTGGGTATCGAAGACAGCTTCTTCGACCTCGGCGGTCACTCGCTGCTGGCCACGCAGCTGATGTCGCGCGTGCGCGATGCGCTGAGCGTCGAGCTACCGCTACGCGTGCTCTTCCTCAACCCCACCGTCGCCGGGCTGGCAACGGCGATCGAGGCGCTCCGCGCCGAGCAGGGGGAAACCGGACCGGAGGGCGACACGAGTGCCGGCGGCAGCGATCTCAGCCACAGCCTGCCACCGATCCGACCGCGGCCGGAAACGGACAGCGACTACCTGCCCGTCTCCTTCATCCAGGAACGGCTGTGGTTCATGGACCGCTTGCACCCCGGCAATCCGGCCTACAACATCTCACTGCCCTGGCACGTCGACGGCCCGCTGGACCCACGGCGTCTGCACAACGCCCTCGCCGGCATCGTGCAGCGCCACGAGATCCTGCGCGCCTGCTTCGAGCCCGGCGACGAACCCTTGCTGCGTCTCACGCCGAACGTCAACGTACCGCTCGCGGTCGTCGACCTGCAGGGCCTGGACCCGGCAGTGGCCCAAGCACAGGCGGACCGGCTGGGCGACGTCGAGCAGCACCAGTCGATGTGGCTCGATCAGGCACCGCTGGTGCGCGCCATCCTGGTACGCCGCCCAGAAGATGATGAGGGTCGACCCAAGGGCTCCTTGCTGCTGACCCTGCACCACATTGCCTGCGACGGCTGGTCGCTCGACATCCTGGCCCACGAGCTGCGCACGCTGTACGCCGAGCCGGCGAGCCCAGATCTGGGCGAGCTGCCCGTCCTGCCAGAGCTACCCGTCCAGTACGCCGACTACGCCACCTGGCAGCGCCACTGGCTGAGCGGCAACGCCCTCGACCACCAGCTCGAGTACTGGCGTCACCAGCTCGCGGGCACCCGCATGCTCGAGCTGCCACTCGACCGACCCCGGCCGCCGCTGCAGCGTTTCGAAGGCCGCTGCCATGCCTTCGAATTGCCGCGCCAGGATCTCGATCCCGTGCTCGCCGCCGCCCGAAGCCAAGGCGCCACCGGCTTCGTCACCTTCTTCGCCCTCTACGCGCTGCTCCTCGGCCGCCAGAGCAGCCAGGAAGATGTCGTGCTCGGCACGCCGGTAAGCAGCCGCAACCGCACCGAGATCGAAGGTCTGATCGGTTGCTTCGTCAACACCCTGGCGCTGCGCCTCGCGCTCACCACGGCGACCTTCGGCGACCTGCTCGACCACGCCCGCGACGTCGCCGTCGAAGCCTTGAGTCACCAGGATCTTCCCTTCGAGCTACTGGTCGAGCACCTGCACCCGCACCGCGATCTGAGTCGCAACCCGATCTTCCAGGTCATCCTCGGCGTCCATGACGACCCCGAGCCGCCGCCCCTGGGCGACGCACGGGTCAGCCTGGCGCAGACCGAGACCGCGGCCGTGCGCTTCGACCTCGAACTACACCTGTGGAAGCGCGGCGACGGCAGCCACTACGCCACCCTGCTCTACGACGCCGACCTGTTCGACGACACCACCATCCACCGCTTCGAGCGCCGCTTCCTGCGTCTGCTGGACGAGCTGCGTCGCACCCCGGAGCAGCCACTGCGCCACCTGCAGCTCCTCGACGCCGCCGAGCGTCACCAGCTGCTGCGCGAATGGAACCCGGTCGCCAAGGCACACCCCGCGACCGCATACCGCGAGTCCTCCCACGACTCGATCCCCGCCCGCGTTGCCGCACAGCTCTCCCATGGCAACGGAGAGCGCATCGCCCTCGTCCATGGACGCCAGCACCTCAGCTACAGCG
>CBDUPA010000040.1:0-28517 GCA_965368975.1 uncultured bacterium
GCGGGACGCCATCTTCATGATGCCCACGCCCCGCGTGCTGTCCAGCGTGGTCGACGACCTCGATGGCATCGACATGGCCGACACCGACACCAAGGGCGACCTCTACGAGTACATGCTTGGCAAGATCGCCAGCGCCGGGCAGAACGGCCAGTTTCGCACGCCGCGGCACATCATCCGGCTGATGGTGGACATGACCGCCCCGACGCCCAAGGACGTGATCTGCGACCCGGCCTGCGGCAGTGCCGGCTTTCTGATCGCCGCCTCGGAATACCTCCGCGAGCATCATGGCGACACCATCTACAAGACCGCAAAAAGCCGGCGCAAGTTCAACTCCGGCACCTTTCACGGCTACGACTTCGACAGCACCATGCTCCGCATCGGCAGCATGAACATGCTGCTCCACGGCGTGGAGAACCCCGACATCCGCTACCGCGATTCGCTGGCCCAGTCCGATCAGGACGACGCCGAGCGGTTCTCGCTGGTCCTGGCCAATCCGCCCTTTGCCGGCAGTCTGGACTACGAGTCCACCGCCAAAGATCTGCAGCAGATCGTCAAGACGAAGAAGACCGAGCTGCTGTTCCTGGCCCTGTTCCTGCGGCTGCTGCAGACCGGCGGGCGGGCGGCGGTGATCGTGCCCGACGGCGTGCTGTTCGGTTCGTCGAAGGCCCACAAGGCGCTGCGCAAGATCCTGGTCGAGAACCAGAAACTTGACGCCGTGATCTCGATGCCCTCGGGCGTGTTCAAGCCCTACGCCGGTGTCTCGACGGCCATCCTGCTGTTCACCAAGACGAAACCGTTGGGAAAGAGCGGGGCCGGCGGCACGGACCACGTTTGGTTCTACGACATGCAGGCCGACGGATTTTCGTTGGACGACAAGCGCACGCCGCAGCCGGACAAGAGCGACCTGCCCGACATCCTCGCCCGCTGGCAAGACTTTCGAGCCGGGGGCCAGGCCGAGACGGAGCGCCAACGCACGGACCGCAGTTTCCTGGTGCCCAAGGCGGAGATCGCCGGCAACGATTACGACCTCTCGATCAACCGCTACAAGGAAGTGGAATACGAGCCGGTCGAGCATGATCCGCCGCGGGAGATTTTGCAGCGGCTGGCAAAGCTGGAGGCGGAGATTGCCGAGGGGCGGAGGGAGTTGGAGGGGATGCTGGGATGAGTTGGCGATCCATAGCGTTCCGCGATGCTTTCGACATCCAACTCGGGAAGATGCTCGATAAGAAAAAGAACGTCGGGGAACTCCGACCGTATCTTGCGAACCGAGACGTTCAGTGGGGGAAGTGCGATACGGCCAATCTTGGCATGATGCGATTTACTGAAGCTGACCGTGCCAAGTTTAAGTTGCAGCGCGGCGACCTCCTCGTTTGCGAGGGTGGTGAGGTCGGTCGGACTGCCATTTGGGATGGCGAAGTAGAAGACTGTTACTATCAAAAGGCAATTCACCGTTTGCGACCGAAGCTCAACATTGAGCCGCGGTTCGTGCTTTGGTTCATGCGGTGGGCGGCTGATCGAAATCTCTTCGCTCGCCTTACCAGCACAACCAGTATTGCCCATTTGACAAAGGCGAAGCTCCAAGAGATTCCCATATCCGTCCCGCCCCTGGCCGAGCAGAAGCGGATTGCGGGGATTCTGGATGCGGCGGACGCCTTGCGGGCCAAACGCTGCGAGGCCCTCGCCCAGCTCGACACCCTCCTTCAATCGACCTTCCTGGACATGTTCGGCGACCCCGTTACGAATCCGATGGGGTGGGAGGTTGTGCCTGTCACTGCAGCAGTCGAAGGGAAATATGGGATCAAGGCCGGGCCGTTCGGGTCAGCGCTAAAGAAGGAAGACTACGTTGCGGCTGGCTACCGGATCTACGGGCAAGAGCAGGTCATCGCGGGCCGGTTCGACATTGGCGACTACTACATCGATGATCAGAAGTTCAAGAAGCTGGAAAACTGTGCTGTAAAGGCAGGCGACATTCTCGTGAGTCTCGTGGGTTCGTATGGCAAGGTTCTTATCGTTCCAGACGGCATTGAACCCGGAATCATCAACCCTCGTCTTCTGAAGATTACTCCACGTAAAGAGCTAGTCACTTCGCTCTACCTGGCGACGTTGATACAGAACGAGTCAACTCAACGAAAGCTTGAAAGTATGTCCCACGGCGGGACTATGGGAATACTCAACGCTGGGCTCCTGAAACAGATCTCAGTCCCTACCCCACCCCTAGACCTCCAACGCCGCTTCGCCGCCATCGTCGAATCGGTCGAGCGGCAGAAAGCCCGGATGCGTTCCCACCTCACCGAACTGGACGCCCTGTTCGCTTCGCTCCAGGACCGCGCTTTCAAGGGGGAGCTATGAGTGGACAGAGTGGATATGGTGGACGTAGTGGGCGTCGTGGGAGAGACCCGCGGCCCGGCACGCCGGGGGAGCAGATCCTGGGGCCGCACGGCGGATACCGGAAGTTGAAGAGCTTCCAGGTGGCTCAGCTAGTCTACGATCTGACCGTACGCTTCTGCGACCGCTATATCGACCGCCGCAGCCGCACGCATGACCAGATGGTCCAGGCCGCCCGTTCGGGCGTGCAGAACATTGCCGAAGGCTCGGAAGCGGCCGCCACCTCGAGCAAGTTCGAGCTGAAGCTGACGCAGGTTGCGCGCGCCAGCCTGGAGGAATTGAAGCTCGACTACGAGGATTTCCTGCGCCACCGCCGACTGCCCGCCTGGGACCGAGACCACCCACTGCGTCAGGAACTGGTCGACGCCCGGCTGCAGACCGCCGACGAGGTCGCCGCCTGGGTGGCGCGAAAAGCCCGGCAGCGCTGTGAAGTGGACGGTGGACCCAGAGGACCCAGTGGACCCAGAGGACGAAGTGGGCCCAGTGGAGAAGACCAACAGACTGCGTCGACTCCGTCCACTTCCTCCACTTTCTTTCCAGAACTCTCAGCCAACGCCATCCTGACGCTGGCCACCGTGGCGGGCTTTCTGCTGGACCGTCAGCTGGCGCAGCTGGCGCAGCGCTTCGAGGACCAAGGCGGATTTACCGAACGTCTGTACCGCGTGCGCTCGGCTCGCAGGAGACAACCATGAGCAACTTCGCCTTCCTGCCCTCCGACTTCCGCGCCATTGCGGACTCCGCCACCAAGGCGGAAGGCCACATCATGGGCGATCCGCGCGCTGCCTGCTTCCACGCTCGCTTCACGCTGGAGGCGATCGTCCACTGGCTCTACCGGCACGATGCCGGGCTGCGGATGCCCTACGACGGGAGCCTCGGGGCGCTGCTGCATGATCCCGGCTTCCAGAACCTGCTGCCGGAGGTGGTGTTCCAGAAGGCGCGGGTGATTCAGAAGGTGGGCAACCAGGCGGTCCACAACGGGCGTCCGATCCGCCAGTACGACGCGCTGCAGGTGGTCAAGGAACTGCACCACGTCTGCTATTGGCTGACCCGGACCTACAAACCGGACGCTTCCCGCCAGGGCGCGGCTTGGCGCGATGAGCGTGTGCCGAAGGCGCCGGCCGCTGGCGAGGTCGTCCCTCGCAAGGAACTGGAGGCCCTGGAAAAGGAGCTGGCCGCGCAGAACGAGGCGGCGCTCGAGCAGCAGCGGGAGCGGGACGAACTGGATGCCGAACTGCAGGCCCTGCGCGAGCAACTGGCCGCGGTCCGCGCCGCCGCCGAGCAACAGCCGGACCCGCACGACTACTCCGAGGCCGAGACCCGCCACTACTTGATCGACGTGGAACTGCGCCGCGCCGGCTGGCCGCTGAACCAGGGCCGCGAGCGCGAATACCGAGTCACCGGGATGCCCGACGCCGAAGGCATCGGCTACGCCGACTATGTGCTGTGGGGCGACGACGGCAAGCCGCTGGCGGTGGTCGAGGCGAAGAAGACCACCGTGGACCCGCGGGTGGGCGAGCAGCAGGCCGAGCTCTACGCCGATTGCCTGGAGCAGATGCACGGCCAGCGGCCGATCCTCTTCACCACCAACGGCTACACGACCTGGATGTGGGACGACACCGCCTACCCGCCGCGCCGGGTGGCGGGGTTCTACAAGAAGGACGAGCTGGCCCGCCTGATCCGCCGCCGGACGCAGCGGCGGGCGCTCGATGTGGGCGAGGTGAAGGACGCTATCGCCGGCCGCTACTACCAAAAGCGGGCCATCGGTAGCATTTCGGAGCAGTTCACCAGCGCACGCCGCAAGGCGCTGCTGGTGATGGCCACCGGCACGGGCAAGACGCGCACGGCGATTGCGCTGGTGGACGTGCTGCAGCGGGCCGGCTGGGTGAAGCGGGCGCTGTTCCTGGCCGACCGGGTGGCCCTGGTGAGTCAGGCGTGCAATGCCTTCAAGGCGCATCTGCCGGAGTCCAGCCCGGTCAACCTCGGCACCGAGAAGGGGGCCGAGGGCCGCGTCTACGTCTGCACCTATCCCACGATGATGGGGATGATCGACGAGACCCGTTCAGGTAGTGGGGACGAGGCGCGGTTCGGCGTCGGGCACTTCGATCTGGTGATCATCGACGAGGCGCACCGCTCGGTGTACCAGAAGTACGGCGCGATCTTCCGCTACTTCGATTCCTTGCTGGTCGGCCTGACCGCCACGCCGCGCGAGGAGGTGGACAAGAACACCTACGACCTGTTCGACCTGGAGCCGGGCGTGCCGACGGACGCCTACGAGCTACAACAGGCGGTGGCCGATGGATTCCTGGTTCCGCCCCGCGTGCAGCAGGTGGACCTGCGGTTCCCGCGTGAGGGCATCGACTACGACAGGCTCACGGACGAGGAGAAGGAGCAGTGGGAGAGTCTCGACTGGGGCGATGACGTGGAACCCGGAATGCTGCCCGACCGGGTGAACGCGGCCGCGATCAACAGCTGGTTGTTCAACCGAGACACCGTGGACAAGGTGCTGCAGCACCTGATGGAACATGGTCACAAGGTGGAGGGCGGCGACCGGCTGGCCAAGACGATCATCTTCGCCCGCAACCATGAACACGCAAAGTTCATTGGCGAGCGGTTCAACCACCACTACCCGCACCACGCCGGGCACTTCGCGCGGGTCATCGACAACCAGGCAAAGTATCCGCAGAGCCTGATCGATGATTTCTCGCAGAAGGACAAGGCCCCGCATATCGCCATCTCGGTGGACATGCTGGACACCGGCATCGACATTCCGGAGGTGGTGAACCTGGTCTTCTTCAAGCCGGTGTACTCGAAGATCAAGTTCTGGCAGATGATCGGGCGCGGCACGCGGCTGTGCCCCGGTCTGTTCGGACCGGAGGACGACAAGCAGGACTTCCGGGTTTTCGACTTCTGCTTCAACTTCGATTTCTTCAAAGAGAAGCCCGAGGGCATCGACGCTGGCGACAGCGTCCCACTGGGCACGCGGTTGTTCCGCGCTCGCGTCGCTCTGCTGGGGCAGGTGCAAACGAATCCCGAACTCGACCCGGACGCGGCGTTGCGCAGCTCGCTGGCCGGCGCCCTGCATGGCGAGGTGGCGGCGATGAACCGCGAGAACTTCATCGTGCGCATGCACCTGGAGACCGTGGAGCGTTTTCAGGATCGGGCTGCCTGGGAGCAACTGAGCGAGAACGACCGGGAAACTCTGCAACGCGAGGTGGCGGGCCTGCCGTCCGAGATCGCCACCGACGACATCGAGTCACGGCTGTTCGACCTGACTGCCCTGCGGATGCAATTGGCCCTGGTCGAGGGCGACGAGGCGGGCTTCGAAAGGCATCGCCAGCGGGTGGTCGAGATGGCCATGCTGCTGGAGGAGAAGGGGACGATTCCGGTGGTCGCGGCGCAGCTCGAATACCTCGCCGCCGTGCAGGAAAGCGCCTTCTGGGAAGGCATCTCGCTGACCGGGCTGGAGGAACTGCGACTGCGGCTGCGGGGGCTGATTCCGTTTCTCGACAAGAAGAAACGAAAGATCGTCTACACCGACTTCAAGGATGAAGTGCTGGGCGTGCGGGAAGAGCAGGCCGTCCACATCCCGAAGATGACCGGCGCGCAGTATGAGAAGAAGGTCAACGAGTACCTACGTCATCACCGAGACCACATCGTGATTCACCGTCTGCGGACCCATCAGCCGCTGACGGCGCAGGATCTGAAGGGGCTGGAGACAACGCTCGTTGAGATCGGCGAGGAGGATGGCGAGACGCTGCTGTCCGGTCTGCTGGCTCGGCGCGAGGCTCCTTCGCTAGCCCATTTTGTAAGAAGCTTGGTCGGGTTGGACCGCACGGCCGCCCAGGCGGCCTTCTCGCAGTTCCTGAACGACCGCAGCCTCACGCCCCAGCAGATACGGTTTGTCGAAATGGTGATCGACCAGCTTACGGCCCGAGGGATCATGGATGCCTCAGCGCTCTACGAACCGCCGTTCAGTAATTTGCACGCCGACGGGCCGGACGAATTGTTCGCGGGAAGAGAGAATGTGATCAATGCCGTATTCAAGACCCTGAAATCCATGGAGCCGCGTGTTCAGGGCGTCGCGTGAGGCGACTGGGTCAGAGCCCTGCCTGGGAGTGATAGCGTCTCCCTATGCGAAACCTCCTGGCTCTCTGCGTCCTCCTACCGCTCACCGCTTGCTCGACGACACCCATTCCCGCCGGGCCGACACGGGCTCCCACCACGCCCGCGACCTCGACGACCGACATGGATGTCGTCACCGTCTCGACGAGTGCGGAACTGCTGGCCGCCCTCGATGCCGCGTTCGACTATCCGACCACGATCCGTCTCGAACCGGGCGACTACTTCCTCGACGCTGAGCGTGCCACCCACGCGGTCCGGTATCTCAGTTGGGAAGAAGTGACGCCGGACGCGACCAGTCTCGTCTTGCGAGGGTACACGGGTCTGACGCTCACCGCAGCCGATCCAGACGATCCGCCACGTTTGGTGACACGGGACCACGCGGCACGGGTGCTGACCTTCACGGACAGCCGGAGGATCGAGTTGTCGAACTTAGTGGCCGGGCACCTGACCGGACCCGGGGAGGTCTGCCTGGCGACGGTGCTGGCGTTCGACACGTCGTCGCAGATTCTTCTCGACGAGGTCGACCTCTTCGGCTCCGGCACGCACGGGCTCTATCTCAACGACGTGATCGACTTCGAGATGCGGGAGAGCGTCATACGGGAGTGCACGCAAGGGTTGGTGGTGGTCGATGGTTCGCGCGACGTCGTCTTCACGGACAGCCGTTTCACCACCACTCATGGCTACTGCATCTTCGCGGTCGAGCGCAGCTCCGGAGTGTTGGTGGAGTACGGTTCGTTCGAGGGCAACAGTTCGAGCGAAGCGATGTTCTGCTCCTACAACGCGGTGCGGGAGCCGGTGCGGGTGGTGGGGTCGCGCTTCGAAAGCAACTTTGTCGACGCCTTGGAAAACCGGCCTGGCGTCGTGCAGATCGAGGATTCGGATCTGCACGGGATGCCGCGGCCCTGATCCGTGGCATCCAGCCCGTGGCGTCCAGCCTAGCTCTGGCCCCGAGCTGGTCGACTCAGGCGGTCTGGACCTGCTGGTCGGCCAGCAAGGTGCCGATCACACGCGCGCCGACCTGCGCCTCCTGACGCTGGCGGAAGACGTCGGCCATGGAGGCCAGGCCGTCGTGGAAGCTCGTGTCGGTCAGGACCTGGCGCAGGCCCTGGCCCAACTCTTCCGCGGTCACCGTCTCGGGGTCGTAGGCGAGGCCCAGGCGGTGGTGCTCGATGCGCTTGGCGTTGCCCGGTTGGTCGCGTTCGAGCGGGGTGCCGATCATGGGCACGCCGTGGAGGATGCACTCCTTGACCGAGCCGAGACCGCAGTGGGTGAGCATGGCGTCGGCACGTTCGAGCAGGCGCAGCTGCGGCGCCCAGTGGCAGACGGTGGCGTTGGCGGGCACGCTGCCGAAGTCGCCGAGGTCGAAGTGTTTGGCGACGGAGACGACGAAGTGCCACGGCTCGTGCTGGTGGGCGCGCATCATGTCGAAGAACTGGCTGTAGACGCGCTTTGCAGTGTTCCGGTAGAGGTCGGTCTGGCTGCCCAGGGAGGCGTAGATCAGCCGCTTGTCGCTGGGGAGCGAGCTCCAATCGAAATCGGGCTCTTCGGCGGTGTTCTCGCCGTGCAGACGCACGCACGGTTCGATGTAGCGCACATTGCTGCTCATGCCCGCGTCGGGCAGTTCGAGCTCACGCGGGCAGGCGATCAGTTCGGGCAGGTGGGTGAGCGGTTCGCAGATCTCCTGTAGTTGCTTGAAGTGTGGGTGCTTGCGCAGCGCCAGTTGGGCGATCTTGTAGGCTACGGGGCCCATGTGCATCAGGTGGAAGAAGGCGGTCTTCTCGGGGCCTTGTTCCGCGCTGCGCAGGAAGGGCGTCAAGATGGCGATGGGCAGGTCGTCGTAGCTGAAGTAGAGGATCAAGGTCTCGAGCGAGAAGAAGTAGCTGCTCAGCACCAGATCCGGTTGGATGCGTTGCACGGCCGAGTCGAGGCCACCTTCGAGCAGGTGGTTCAGGAACGCGGTGCCTTCGGCGTCGGGCTCGCGCATGCGATTGAGTTCCATGCGACGGATGGTGTGTTCGCGCATCTGCCGCCACGAGCCTCGCGGGTAGAAGTCGGCGAGCAGGGGCTCGAACTCGAAGCCGTGTTTCTCCACGTGGGGGCCGACATCGGGGATACCGCAGTAGCGCACCTCGTGGCCGTGGGCCTGCAGGCTGCGGGCCAGGTGGAAGGTAGGCAAGATGTGTCCAGGTTCGAAGTCCAGCAGCAGTGCGATTCTCGCCATTCTTTTCTCCTCGGAAGCTAGATTCACTATGTGCAACAACAAGGGAGTTTTGGTCGGATCCGGCGGAGTGTACCAAATGACCTGGCTCGCCTTCTGCACTGCGTTGCGGTGGCTCGAGCCGCCACCTGCCTGCGCGTGGAGTCCCGGGTTAGACTCGGCGGCTATGATGCGACGCTGGTCTCTCGTACTGCTGGCGGTGGCTCCACCGCTGATTTTGCTCTGTTTCCTCCTGCCGGGATCGCACCTTGGAGCGTGGTTTCCCCTCGCGTGGGCGCAGCTGCTGAGTGCGGTCTTGGTGCTGCTACTGCCGGTGGCGATGTGTGTGCTGGGGGCCGCGCGCGATGGCGAGCTGGGACCGCTGCGCATGCCGCTGTGGACACTGGCCGTGCTATTGCAGCTGTCGATGCTGGCGATGGTCTGGCTTTCCGGTCGCCCCGACGTGACGGTGGCGGGGTTGCCGGCGGCGATGGTGGTGATGCTGCTCGGCCTGGGATTGGGACCGCTACTGCTGACCTGCTGGGCCTACGCCGCGGCCTTCGACGGCTTCACCTTGACCGAAGACGATCTGCGGCGTTTGCGGACCTTGACGCCAGAGCAGGAGCGCTGAGGTGCAGCTGTTCGACGCTCCTCTCTTCGATCGGCCGCTCTTCCTGAGCGTCGCCCTCGGCTACCTGGCGCTGGTGCTGGGCGTCGGTTTCTGGGCGGTACGCCGCACACGGACCAGCAAGGACTTCTTCATCGCCGGCCAGGACGTCGGTGTGCTGGTGACCGGCATGGCGGCGATGTCGGCGGCGTTCTCGGGCTTTGTCTTCCTCGGCGGACCGGGGCTGACCTACCGCCTGGGCATCGCCGCGGCGTTCATCAACGTGCCGCTCGGCTTCACCGCCGGCATGCTGTGCTGGGTGGTGGGCAAGCGGCTGCGACTGCTGGCCGAAGTGCACGAGGTCTACACCGTGCCGGACGCCGTCTACCACCGCTACCGCAGCCGGCGCGCGGCGGCGCTGGCGGCGCTGGCGGTGCTGGTGGGGACGTTGGCGTATCTGGGCGCACAGCTGCTGGCACTTGGACGACTGATCGAGGCGCTGTTCGACACCCGAGCCCTGTTCGGGACGTCGAGCCTGCCGGCGGCGACGGCGATCGGCTTGCTGATCGTACTGCTCTACGCCGTCGGCGGCGGCATGCTGGCGGGGGTCTACACGGACCTGGTGCAAGGGTTGCTGATGGTGTCCGCGGCGGTGCTGGTGTTCGGCGTCGCGGTGTCGCAGGCTGGTGGACTGCCGTCGATCGGTGCGGCGCTCTCCGGTGCGGACATGGCAGGTTCCGAACCGTTCGGTGCCGGTTTCCTCGACCCGCTGGCCGGGGTACCAATCTTCACCGCGCTCGGCTTTTACTTCGTCTTCGGCCTCGGCACGCTCGGGCAGCCGCACATGCTGCACAAGTTCTACATGCTCGACGATCCGCGCAAGCTGAAGTGGATGCCCTGGATCCTCGGCGGGTCGCAGGCGATGTGCGTGCTGATCTGGCTGGGGATCGGCCTGGCGGTGCCGACGCTGGTGGTGCAGGGACGCATGGAGCCGCTGGTCAATGCCGACGACGCGGCGCCGGCGTTCCTGCTCGGCTTCGCTCCCGAGTGGTTGGCTGGCCTGGTGTTCGCGGGCGTGCTGGCGGCGATCATGTCGACCGCCGACTCGTTCGTCAATCTGGCGGCGGCCGCGCTCGTGCGCGATCTGCCGCGCGCCCTTGGACGACCGCTGCGGCGTGAGCTGGCCTGGGCCCGCGTCGCGACGCTGGTGGTGGCCGTGGCGGCGGCGGGCGTGGCGCTGGCCTATGACGACCTGATCGCCCTGCTCGGCACCTTCGGCTTCGGCACCTTCGGCGCGGCGCTCGGTCCGGCGCTGGCGGTGGGCTTGAACTGGAAGCGCGTGACCGCGACGGCCGCCTCGTGGTCGATCGGCGTCGGGCTGGTGCTCAACGTCGCCCTGGAGTTCCTGGCGCGCCAGAGCTACTTCCCGCAGCTGCCAAGGCCGGCGTGGGCGCCTGGCGTGCTACCGACCGCGGTGTCCCTGGCTGCGTCGTTCACCGTTCTCTTTGCCGTCACCTGGTGGACGACACGACACAAGCCAGCCGAAGAGCTAGACCCGCGCGTCGCGGCGGTGATGGAGATCTAGCTGTAGCGGCGGAGCCGCTCAGGGAGCACAGTCGGCGGAGCCGCTCGGGGAAAATAGTGGGCAGAGCCGCTCGGGGAGCACAGTCGGCGGAGCGGCTCGGGAATGAAACCGCGGCTCAGAACTGTACGTACTTCAGGAAGAACTCGGCGGGCTCGATCTGCCGCGACATCAACTCGTCGGCCATTTCGGAGTCTAGCCGGAACTGCCCGGCCCGCTGATTCTCCGTCGTGATCAGCAGCAGGTCGATACCGCCCAGGCGGTTCCCGTACTGCTCACGAGCGTCCAGCAGCGCCTTGGCGCTGACCGTGACGGCGCGGAACACCGAGGCTTCCGAGTTCGTCGACACCTCGATCAGGGGGCGGTCGCCACCGGTACCATGAAAAATACTCACCGAATCGACCTGATACGTCCGGTAGGTCTTCTGCAATTCGCCGGCGATTTCCAGCTCACCGTAGGGCTGGCGCGGCAGGCTGAGCAGGTCTGTGAAGCCAGCCTCGGTGCGCGGCACGTCGCTGGTCTCGAGCTCGGGACGCGCTTCACGGCGGCTGCCTGGCAACCGGCGCAGTCCGGCGGAACGCTGGTTGATCAGGTCGGAGAGCGTGGCCTTCGGACCGTCGACCTCTTCGGGCGTCGGCGGCTCGGGTTCCTCGAAGGTGTCGATCTGCACCGCGCTGCCAAAGCCAGAGCTGTTGACTTCTTCGGTCGCGGCGGCATCGATCTGGTCCAGCTGGTACGACACGCGGGTGCCATTGAGCAGCGTGACGATGGCCGTGTCACCGCGGACCTCGTACTTCTCGCGCGCCTCGATGCGGTTGCCGTTCTTGAGCACCACGAGGTAGTCGGCCGCGGCGGGCAGCGTCAGGCCGGCGGTGAGCAGGCAGAACAGGCAGATTCGCAGGGTTCGCATGAGGCGATCTCCTTTGCGGCCTCGGTGAGGGGCCGCGGTCGACCGGGTAAATGGCGCGTTGCCGCCAGGCTCGGCGGCAACTCCGCAACAGAAGAAAGCCTACCACGGCGGCAGGTCGCTGCTTTGGTATGATACTAAGCTCGGAACCGGCGTTCGCCGGTGTACCGGGAGCTGTAGCACCGGAGCTGCAGCACCTGAGCCCTAGCACAACGAGGAGCCGAAGATGCTGGTCGTAATGAAGATGGACGCCACCGCCAAAGACATTGATGGCGTCAACCGCAAGATCGAGTCCCTGGGACTCAAGCCGCACCCGATCTCCGGGGCGCAACGGACGGCGATCGGTATGACCGGCAACCTCGGTGCGGTCGAGACGGTGCATTTCCAGAACCTACCCGGCGTCTTCGAGGTGATTCGTGTCAGTCACCCGTACAAGCTGGTGTCGCGCGAGTTCAAGCCCGACAACACGCATATCGAGATCGGCGACGTCACCATCGGCAGCGACGATTTGCTGATCATCGCCGGTCCGTGCTCGGTCGAGAGCTACGAGCAAATGCTCAGCGTCGCCCGCGACATCCGCGCCGCCGGTGCCCACATGCTGCGCGGCGGTGCCTACAAGCCGCGTACCAGTCCCTACTCCTTCCAAGGCTTGGGCGTCCCGGGCCTCGAGATCTTGGCACGCGTGCGCGAGGAGACCGGTCTACCGGTGGTCACCGAGGCGCTGGATACCGAGACCCTCGACGTGGTCGCCGAGTACGCCGACATGGTGCAGATCGGTGCCCGCAACATGCAGAATTTCAGCCTGCTCAAGCGTGCCGGTCGCTGTGGCCGTCCCGTGCTGCTCAAGCGCGGCCTGAGCGCGACGCTGGAAGAGTTCCTGCTCGCCGCCGAGTACATCCTGGACCAGGGCAACGAGAAAGTCGTGCTGTGCGAACGCGGCATCCGCACCTTCTCGAATCACGCGCGCAACACGCTCGACCTGGCGGCGGTGGTCGCGGCGCAGCGCATCAGCCACCTGCCGATCATCGCTGATCCGAGCCATGCCAGTGGCGTCAGCCGCAAGGTACGGCCGTTGGCGCGGGCGTCGGTGGCGGCGGGTGCCGATGGGCTGATGGTCGAGGTGCACAACGCGCCCGCGGACGCTCTGTCGGACGGCAAGCAAGCCCTACTGCCGGGTGAGTTCGCCGACCTGATGGCCGAGCTGCAGCAGCTGGCACCGGTCGTCGGTCGTCGCCTACCGCAAGCCGCGGTGGTCGCGGGCTGAGCCCTTCGGTGGCGTCCCGCCACGGATCGCCGCACGCCAGTATTCCTCTCGACGGACCGCTGACCTGGGTGCTGGCGTGGCGCTTTCTGCGCGGTCGACCGATTGCCGGCTCTGCGTCCAAAACGGGTGCAGGGTCGGAGGAGGCGCCCGCTCGTGCCGGCCTGCGTCGCCAGCGCTGGCTCGGTGGTACCGCCCGCGCGGCCCTCGCCTCGACGGGCTTGGGCGTTGCCGCCATGCTGGTTGCGATGGCGCTGATGACGGGCTACACCGACGATCTGCGGCGCAAGCTGGCGAGCGGCAATGCCGCGGTGCTGGCGATTCCGATCGGCCAGGTACCTCTGAACGAGGTCCATCAGCTAGCCGATGATGCGGCTTCCCAGAGCGCCGCGCGCCTGGCTCGTGTCGAGGCCCTGCCCGGTGTCGCCCGCGTCAGCCCCGTGGTGCTGGGCCAGGGATCTCTGTCACGCGGAGCCGCGACCGGTGCGCGTGGCGCCTTCGACCCGGACGCCGGCGTCGACGTGACCCTGCGCGGAGTTCGTCCAGGTTTGTCGTCGGGCGCGGGACCGGATGCCAGCAACCCCTTCGCCGCGCGCGCCGAGCACCTGCAGCCCGACGCCGACGGCATCTACGGCGCCGTGCTGGGCGCCGAGCTGGCGCACCGCCTGGGTGTCGAACCGGGCGACCCCCTGCGTCTCGTCGCGGTCGGCTTCGACAACGGCCGTCCGCGCTTCCGTTACCGCAGCCTGCGCTACACCGACACCTTCAGCACGGGCTTCGCCGAGTTCGACAACAGCTGGCTCTTGCTCGACCTCGACCTGGCGGGCGACCTGATCGGCAACCAACTCGGCAGCACCATGTACGAGATCGCACCGGTCGATCTCGACGACGCCAACGACATCGCCGAGCAGGTCGAGGCGATCCTCGGCCCCAACTACCTGGTCAGCAACTGGCTCGACCTCAACCGCGGCTTATTCCAGGCGCTCGAACTGCAGAAGTTGTGGCTCTTCCTGGTTCTCGGCCTGATCGTCTTCGTCTCCACCTTCAACGTCGCCTCGACCCTCCTCGTCGCCGTGCGCGAGCGCATGCGCGATCTCGGCGTCCTGAGTGCTCTGGGGTTGTCCCCACAGCGCCTGCGCCGCGTCTTCCTGATCTACGGTTCGCTGCTCGGTGGCCTCGGTATTGCTCTAGGTCTCGCTGCAGGCTTGCTGATCACCTGGGTGTTCAACACCTTCGAGCTGATCCGCTTCGACGCCGAGGTTGCGGCGATCTATTTCATCGACGCCGTGCGCTTCCAGGTGCGGGTGGGGGACGTCGCTGCGATCGTCGCGTTTGCGCTGGCGGTCAACTTGCTGGCGTGTCTACTACCGGCGCGGCGGGCGGCGCGGCTGGATCCGGCGTCGGCGTTGCGGTACGAGTAGCGCCCTGTGGAATACTCTGGAATGACTCGGGTATGACTATGGTGCTACCATGGAGCCATGAAGATTGGAGTGTCTCTACCCGACAACCTCGTCAGCTTTGCTGACGAAGAAGCGCGCCGACGCCAGACGTCGAGATCGGGGCTGCTCGCGCAACTGCTGCGCTCCGAACTCGTACGCCAACAAACCAAGGAATACATCGATCGTCACGGCTGGGACGTGGCCGAGGACGAGGAGGGCTGGCGCGAGTATCAGCGCAAGCGAATGGCCGAAGAGTACGGCAACGATGATTGGTGAGCGAGACCTACCCAGTCGTGGGGAGGTCTGGTGGGCTCGCACGGACAAGCGCCGCCCGGTTGTGGTGGTGCAGACAGATTCGGTCCGTCAACCCGGAGTACGTTCTCTTCTCGTAGTTCCCTTGACGAGTCGCTTGCATCTCGAAGGTCTGCCGGGCAACGTGCGTCTGGCGCGCTCGAGTACAGGGTTGCCGAAGACCTCTGTGGCAAATGTCTACGACCTGCAGAAGATCCTCCGCGCTGACTTTCTCGGCCGGGTGGGCAAGCTGCAAACAGCAGATCTGGTGAGCTTGGATGAGGGTATGCGGCTAGTTCTGGAACTCTAGGTCGTCGCCGCGATCGCCGTTTTGCACTGGCGGGCAATCTGCTGGCGTGCCTGTTGCCCGCGCGTCGGGCGGCGAGGCTGGACCCGGCGTCGGCGTTGCGGTACGAGTAGGGTCTCGGAGAGCAGAGTCCCCATCACTGTGTGCTAGGCTGCTTGAGATCGAAAGGTAACTACCATGACTCAGGTGCAATATCTGACCGACCAAGATGGCAAGCCTCAAGCCGTCGTCGTCCCCATTGATCTCTGGCGTCGCGTGCTACCGCAGCAAGACGCTTCCGTGGAGGAGCTGAGCGAAGCTCTCGAAGACTACTGCCTGGGCAGGGCCATGGACGAGGGGGAAGAGACTCCGCTGCTGAATCGGGAGGAAGCTCTCGCGTTTCTCGAGGACGAGTAGAGGCTCGGAATTCAGCAGTGGAAGTCCGATACCGGCAGTCGTTCCTGCGTGATCTCAAGAAACTCAAGAAGCATCCTTCATACCCCAAGATCTTCAGTCTGGTCTTTGAGACTCTGCCTGCCGCTCAAGCTCTGAACGTTGTGCCTGGTGTGAAGGCACTCCGCGGGCACTCCCATCGATACCGAATCCGCGTCGGGAGTTACCGAGTTGGGCTCCAACTGGCGGGTGGCATTGTCGAGCTGGTTCGCGTTCTGGATCGGCGAGAGTTCTACCGCTACTTTCCGTAGCTTCCGGGCAAGCACTCACTGCCGTCCTGAGCTCACAGGCCCGCGTACACCGCCGGCCGCCGATCCTTCAAGAACCCCAACCGTCCCCGCACGTCCGCCACCCGCCCCGCATCGACGATTCCACTCAGCATCCCCTCCTGTCCCGCGACGCCTGCCAGCTGCTCACCGAGGGGATCGAGCAAGGCCGAACAGCCACGGTATGAATTGCCGTTGGGGTCTTCACCATAGCGATTGACGCCGAGGACGAAGGCCTGATTCTCGATCGCGCGTGCGACCAGGAGGCTGGACCAGGCACCGACGCGGGCGTCGGGCCAGTTGGCGACGACGACGAAGAGATCGGTGCGTTCGGCGGCGGCGCGGAAGGGTTCGGGGAAGCGCAGGTCGTAGCACACCAGGGCGATGACGCGGACGCCGTCGATGTCGCAGCTGGGGAGCGTCGTGCCGCCGGCGTAGTGTTCGTGCTCGCCGGCGAGGGAGAAGGGGTGGATCTTGTGGTACCTGGTGGCCTCGGTGCCGTCGGGGGCGTAGAAGGAGCAGGCATTGCGCGGTCGCTCGCTGCCGGGCGCCGGGGTGTCGGCGTAGCCGGCCATCAGCCAGACGCCGAGGCGCTGCGACAGGGCGCCGAGGAAATCGCGGGTGGCTTCGGCGTGCGGGGCGACGCGCTGGGCGTCCATGGAGAAGCCGGTGTTGAACATTTCTGGCAGCACGAGCAATTGGCTACCGGCGGCGGCAGCGCGTTCGGCCAGCTGGGTGGCGCGACGGAAGTTCTCGTCCGGGTCTTCCCAGGCGATGTCGAGTTGCAGACCGGCGACCTGGATTCGACTCATGCTCTTGCTCTCGACGGCTGGGCTCCCGCCTGGGCACCGATCGCGGCGAAGCGCTCGGCGGCGGCGTGCAAGGTCTCGACGCGCTTGCAGAAGGCGAAGCGCAAGGGTTTGATGTCGCTGCTGCCTGGATCGTGGTGGCTAGTTTTCTGGTGATGGCTTGTTTTCTGGTGATGAAAGGCGCTGGTCGGGATGGCGGCGATGCCGTGGGCTTCGATCAGGTGTTTGGCGAACGCGCGGTCGTCGCCGCCGTGCCACAGGTTCTGGAAACCGGCGCAGACGAAGTACGTGCCGGCGGGGGCCGTGACCTCGAAGCCGGCGGTCTGCAGACCGTCGACCAGCACGCGCCGCCGCTCGTCGTACTCGGCGCGGAAGTCCTGCAGATAGTTGGTCTCACGTAGCATCTGCAGGCCCAGGGCGATGGCCTGTTGGAAGGCGCCGGAGTTGCAGAAGGTGAGGAACTGGTGCGCCGACTGCGCGGCCGCGACCAGCTTGGCCGGGCCGACCGCCCAGCCGATCTTCCAGCCGGTGAAGGAGAAGGTCTTGCCGGCGCTGGACAGCGTCAACGTGCGTTCCCACATGCCGGGCAGGGTGGCGATGGGAATGTGCTCGGTGCCGTCGAAGGTCAGGTGCTCGTAGACCTCGTCGGCCAGCACCAGCAGGTCGTGACGCTGGCACAGCTCGGCGAGACCCTCCAGCTCGGCACGGGTGAACACCTTGCCGGTGGGGTTGTGCGGCGTGTTGAGCAGCAGCAGCCGAGTGCGGGGTGTGATCAGGCGCTCGAGACGGTCGAGGTCGAGCTCGAAGTGCGGGAACTCGAGCGGCAGGTAGCGCGCCTCGGCACCGGCCAGGCGCAAGATGGGCGGATAACTGTCGTAGAAGGGTTCCAGCAGGATGACCTCGTCGCCCGTCTCGAGCAAGCCCAGCAGCGATGCCGCCAGGCCTTCGGTGGCGCCGGAGGTGATCGCGACCTCGCTCATCGGGTCGGCTTCCAGGCCGTAGAAGTGCGAGACCATCTCGGCGATGGCGGTCACCAGCTTGGGGTGCCCCATCGATCGCACGTACTGGTTGGGACCGCGGCGCAGCTCCGCGATGGCGGCCTCGAGCAGTTCGCTGGGACCTTCGAAATCCGGGGCACCCTGGGACAGGTTGAGGGTGCCGGGTCTCTCGGCCGCCAGAGTATTGATTTCACTGAAGATGTTGGTGCCGAAGGGGGTGAGTTTGCTGCAGATCAAGATCTTGGTCCTCGCGGATGTTGGTGCTAGGCGGCGGGGTATTATAATCTCCGTTCATGAATCCCGAAGCAGTAATTATCCCGGGAGCCGATGAAGAAGGCTTTCAGCACATCACTGAGCTCCGGAAGGCTTGTCGTGGACGTAGTCTGAAGGCTTTCAGTGAGACCTATCCGTCGCCCGCGTTGCTAGTTGTCGGCCTGGGTGCCAGCGAGCTGCAAGGGGTCGACGACGGCTCGCCTACTGACTCGCGTCCGCAGCTCTTGACCATTGCCCACAAGGGGCTGCGAGTTCTGCGCTACGTCGACCGCCTGGCCTTCCTGGTCAAGCGTCCGGGCAATCCCTTCCCCCACTTCGTGTCGTTGGGCCGTGCCGGCAACAATGACATCGTGCTCACCGTCGACTCGGTCTCCAAGGTCCACGGCTACTTCACGCACGGTGACGAGGGCTGGTCGTTCACCGACCACGGCTCCACCAACGGTACCTTTCTCAATGGCCGCCGTCTCGACGGGGCCGCCCGCCAGCCGCTGAGCGATACGGATCAGCTACAGCTCGGCCCGGGCATCACGCTCGAATTCTTGATGCCGGAAACGCTCTACGCTCGCCTGCAAGAATTTTCCTAGCGTCTGCACCCGGTCTGTGCCGCGGTCGCTGCTCACCACCCGCTGCCCGCCACCCGCCACGTCTCCAAGATCGTCAGATCTTCGTCGTTGCGCCACTTTCTGGTGGCTACGAGTAGCAATGCTATGCAAATTTCTTCTCATTTTCTTTGCCGCTATTGTCTCAGTTTACCCCTCGGTGAGCACGTGTACTCTGAAGGTGCTCAGATGATGAGCAAATTCCAACTCTGATATCAGTTCTCTGAACGCGTAACGTCGATCGAGCGAAAGCTCCCGGGGGGACTCCGGGGGTCACGAAGATATGGACGACAACCAGAAGAGTTCGGGGGGGCAGGCAACTGGCGACCACTCTGCCGACCAGGGGCACTCTGCCAGTCACGATACTGCCAGTCACGACACTGCCAGAAACGACACTGCCAGAAACGACACTGCCAGGCACGATACTTCGAGCCATCATGCTGGGAGCCGCCACTCTCCGAGCCGGCTCAACGCGCTGCGGCTCGAAGACGATGGCGAGCGTGCCCGCAGTTACGGCGATGCGGTCAGCCGGGTGCGAGATTTGTTGCAACGCAAGCTACAGGGGCTGGCCAAGGAGCAGAGCAACGCCGAGGATCTGCTAGCCGAGCTCGACCGTCACCCGCTGGATCGCCGTCAGTGGATCGTGCGCAACAGCGCGCGCTTCCACCTGTGGAAGTTGTGCGACCTGCTGCTGAACCGCTGCGAGCGTCGCTGGCTGGATCAACCGCGGGAGGCGCACGAGGACGCCCATGTCGCGGTCGAGGTGGCGGAGTTTCTTTCCAGTGAGACCTATAGTGCCGGCATGGTGCAGGACCTCAAGGCACTCGCCTGGGCACATCTGGCCAACACCTACCGCTTGCTCGAGCACCAGGCCGACGCCCACCAGGCGATGTTCCGCGCCCAGTTGCGCTTGCGCCGCGGCACTGGCGACACGCTGGTCACCGCGCGCATCCTGACGTTCAAGGCGATGGTGAGTTTCGAGCGCACTCAGGTCGACAAGGGCATTCAGTTGATGGAGCGCGTGATCGCGCTCTACCAGCGCCTGGGCGAGGAGCGCATGGCCGTGCGCGGCATGATGTGCAAGGCCGAGATGATGCGCATTTCTGGTGATGCCAATGCGGCCTTCTGGTTGCTGCAGCAGGCCGGTCGTCGCTTCGACGCGCGGATCGAACCGCGGTTGCAGCTGGCCTGGTTGCAGTTGCTCACGGGGGTGCTGGTGGACACTGGCGAAGAACGCAAGGCGCGCAGCTACTTGGACCGCTTGCAGTCGTTGCAGGCAGAGGTCCCAGACGGCTTGTTGGCCATCCGCCGGCGTTGGCTGGAGGGCCGGGTCTGTGCCGCCGAGGGCGACCTCGAGCGTGCCGAGGAGCTGCTGCGCGATGCGCGGCGCAACCTCGACGACCTAGGCAAGCGTATCGAGGGCGGGCGCGTGGCGATGGATCTCGCTGATGTCTATCGTCAGCAGGGACGCCCGCGTGACTTGCGTGTCTTGCTCAAAGAGGTGGCGACTGTGGTGGCGGGACGGCTGTGCGCGCACGAGAGCGGACGCCTGTCCGCGTTGCTCGACGAAGCCGGCCTGGTGGCCTGACCAGGATCCTGGCGAGCGGGTCGCGACCTGACTACCGCCGACGCGGTCGTTGGCGGGCGCGCTGACGGGCCAGCGCTTCTTTGCGCCGGTCGGCCTGCGAGCGTAGTGCTCCGGCGTCGACCTTGGGCGCCGCCGTCTCGCCCGGCTGCAGGTGTTCGGCGAGAGCGGCCACCGATGGGTGCTCGAACAGCTTGACGATGCTGACCGGTAGCTCCAGCTCTTCTTCCATGCGGCTCTGCAGCTCGGCCATCAGCATCGAGGTACCGCCGAGATCGAAGAAGTTGTCGTGGATGCCCAGCTTGTCGACGCCGAGCACCTGCTTCCACACTGCCACAAGCCGCTGTTGCAGGGCGCTCTCGGCGGCGACGTAGGTGCCACCGACGGCGGCGCGGCCATCTTCGCTCAGCGGCCGGCGCGCCAGATCGGCGCGGTCGAGCTTGCCGTTGACGGTCAGTGGCAGCGCCTCGAGCAGCACGTAGGTGGCGGGCACCATGTAGTCGGGTAGGCGCTTGCCGAGGTCGGCGCGCAGGGCCGAGACGGTCAGCTGCTCGGTGTCGGTATCGGCCGCTGCATCGGCGGCTGCGACGACGAAGGCGACCAGGCCGGTCATCTCGCCGCCTGTGCCCAGGGCGTCGGTTCCCTCGCTGCCGGGGGTTCCAGCGCCTCGACGGGCTAATACCACCGCCTCGCGCACCTGTGGCAGCGCCAGCAGCGCCGCCTCGATCTCGCCGAGCTCGATCCTGAAGCCGCGTACCTTGACCTGGAAATCGGTGCGGCCGAGGAATTCGAGCCGGCCGTCGGTGCGCCAGCGCGCCAGGTCGCCGGTGCGATAGTGGCGGCTACCGGTGCTGCCGTACGGGTTGGGGACGAAGACTTCAGCGGTACGCCGGGGGTTGTGGTAGTAGCCACGGCCGACGGCGTGGCCGGCGATGTGGACTTCACCGTGGGCGCCCAGCGGGACCGCGTGGCCGCCTCGGTCGAGCAGGGCGAGGGTTGAGCCCGGCACCGGTCGTCCGAGGGTTGGCGCGCTGGCTGTGCTTTCCGCAGGTCTCTCGGGCGTCGACCCGGCCGGCTCGACCACGCCGCGCATCACGCACACGGTGCATTCTGACGGACCGTAGCCGTTGTGGAAGCGGAAGCTGGCGCTCGACGGTGGCCGTTGCAGCAGGCGGTCGCCGCCGCACAGGACATGTTCGAGCGCGGTGCCGGCGGTCTCCGGATTGCCGAACTGAGGCAGTCGCAGCAGGGCTTCGGCCAGCGGGGTCGGCAGGTGCAGCAAGGTGATGCGGCAACGCTGCGCCCAGGCGGCGAGAGCACCCGGCACCTGACGCGCCGCGCGCGGTGGCAACCACAGGCTGGCACCGGCGGTCAGCGGCGGCCAGACGTCGCCGATGGCGGCGTCGAAGGCGGGGGCCGCGACGCAACTGGCGCGATGGCGAGGCGCGGTGCCGTAGATGTCGTGGTGCCAGCGACAGAACTGCGCCAGGTTGCGGTGGCGGATCATCACGCCCTTGGGGCGACCGGTGGAGCCCGAAGTGAAGATCACATAGGCGAGCCGCTCGGCGCTCGTCGGCTCCTTGGCCAGTGCCCGGTCGAGGTCGATGGTGAACTCTGCGGAGACGGCTTTGGCGACGGCATCCGCGACGACCAGCACCCTCGGCGCCAGATCGGCGACGTTGGCCAGGTGTTGGGTATCGGTGAGGAGAACAGGGGCGTCCAGGCGGCGCACCAGGTCGCGCCGACGCTCGCTGCTGTCGGCCGGATCGAGCGGCACGAAGGCGCCGCCGGCAAACAGCGCCGCCAGCTGCGCGATGATCCATTCACGGCTCGGTTCCAGGCACACTGGCACCGGCGTCTCGGCTTCGACGCCCGCGGCTTGCAACTGTGCCGCCAGGTGCCGGGCTCGCCGCACCAGCTCCCCGTAGCTCAGGTAGGCGCGGTGTGCCGGCTCGGCCAGGGCCAGGCGGTCCGGTGCCGCCGCGGCCAGCTCGGCGATGCGTTGGTGCAGCGGCTGTGACTCCCGCGCCGGCGGTACTTCGCTCACGGTTGGCGTGTAAGCAATGTCGTTGAACTCGCGGCTCAGCTGGTGCTGCTCGGCGGCGGTCAGCAGCGGATGCGTGAGGGCCGGTGCCGCCGGGTCGGCGGTCAGCGCGCGTAGCAGGTGCTCGAAGTGGCGCGCCAGGCGCCGCAGCGTAGTACGGTCGAAGAGGTCGCGGTCGTAGACCAGGCTACCGTCGAGGACCTTTGCGGCGCCGTGTTCTTCGCTGATGGGGGTTTCGAACAGGTGCAGTTCGAGATCGAAGTGAGTGGTCTCTAGCTCCTGAGCGCGCGGGATCAGTTCCAGTTCGCCTAGGGCGAGCGCCGGAATCGGTGCGTTCTGCAGCGTGAAGGAGGCCTGGAAGATGGCGTTGCGACTGAGGTCGCGCTGCGGGTGCAGGTGTTCGACCAGCGTTTCGAACGGCAGATCCTGATGCGCGAAGGCGCTGAGCGCCGTGTCGCGCATCTGGTGCACGAAGTCATCGAAGCTGAGCGCCGCGTGCAGGCGGCCGCGCAGCGCCAGCGTGTTGACGAACATGCCGATCAGCGGTTCGATCTCGGCGTGGTTACGGTTGGCGATCGCCGAGCCGGTGACCACGTCGAGCTGGCCGCTGTAGCGTGCCATCAGCAGCTGGAAGCCGGCGGTGAGTGTCATGAAGAGGGTGGCGCCGTGACGGGCGGTGAGTCGCTGCAGGGCGGAGGTGAGGTCGGCGTCCAGGGTCAGCGGCAGTTCGGCGCCACGGAAGGCTTGCAGCTTGGGGCGCGGTCGGTCGGCTGGCAGGTCGAGGTTGGGCGCGCCGGCCAGCTGCTGGCGCCAGTAGGCGAGTTGCGCTTCCAGGACCTCGCCTTGCAGCCAGCCACGCTGCCAGATGGCGAAGTCGACATATTGCAGCGGCAGTGGCGGTAGCAGCGGCAGCGGTGTTGGCGTCGCGGCTACGGGCTCGCCCGGTGAGTTGTCGGTTGGAGTTGCGTACAGCTCGCGTAGCTCGCGCAGCAGCACGCCCATCGACCAGCCGTCGGTGACGATGTGGTGCAGGGTCAGCTGTAGCTCGGCGCGCTCGCTGTCGTGGCGCAGCAGCAGGCCGCGCGCCAGTGGGCCGCGCTCCAGGTCGAAGGGTCGCGTCGAGGCGCGTGCCGCCCAGCGGTGACTCTCGCTCCGTCGGTCGTCGGGCTGCAGAGCGCCGAAGTCGATGTGTGTCAGCGCCCAACCGCTGGTGCTCGCGGGTAGGACGTGCTGATAGGGGCGCCCGTGGGCGGCCGGGAAGCAGGTGCGTAGCGACTCGTGGCGCCGCACCAGCGCGTCGAGGCAGGTGCGCAGGCGCGCCGGGTCGAGGTCGCCGACCAGCGTCCAGAGCACCGGGATGTTGTAGAACGGGTTGTCCGGCTGCATGCGGCACAGGAACCACAGGCGTTGCTGTGCGAAGGACAGCGGTGGCCGTTCGGGGCGCCCTGCGTCGGTCAGCGCCGCGGCGACGATCGGCGGCCGCACCAGGGCGGGGGCGATGTCGGGGACGGACACGATGGCCGCGCCCGCGAGCACGTCGCCAGCGGTGGAGGTGCCTGAGTGGATGCCCAATTGGTCGTCGACACGGCGCGCCAGCTGGCGCAGCGTCGGCGCCTCGAAGAGCGTGCGCAGGGGTAGCTCGACCTGGAAGTCACGGCGCAGATGTGAGACGACCTGGGTGGCGAGCAGTGAATGGCCGCCGAGCTGGAAGAAGTCGTCGTCGGCGTGCACGTCGGTGACTTCGAGCAGTCGCTGCCACAGCGCCGCCAGCTGGATCTCGGTCGGCGTGCTCGGCGGCAAGGTACCACCGCGCGGCTCGATCTCGGTCGGCGCCGAGGCGAGCAGGGCGCGGCGGTCGATCTTGCCGTTGGCGGTCAGCGGTAGCTCGGCGCGGGCCAGCAGCAGCGCCGGCACCATGTGCTCGGGCAAGCGGTCGCGCAGCGCGTCGCGCAGGGGAGCACTGTCATAGGTTTCGTGATCGCTAGTGGCGTTCTGCAGGGTGAAGAAGGCGACCAGGCGGCGGTCGCGCTGCGGATCGTCGCCGGTCTGCTGTACCAGCACCACCGCCTTGCGGATCGACGGCTGTGCCAGCAGGGCGGCTTCGATCTCGCCCAGCTCGATGCGCACGCCGCGAATCTTGACCTGGAAGTCGATGCGGCCGATGAAGTCGAGCGTGCCGTCGCCGCGCCAGCGCGCCAGGTCGCCGGTCTTGTACAGCCGGCTGCCGGCCTCGGCCTCGGAGACCGCAAGGACATTGGGCACGAAAGCCTGGGCGCTCAGGCCAGGTCGCCGGAAGTAGCCGCGAGCGATACCGGCACCTCCGATGTAGATCTCGCCGTGGGCGCCGAAAGGTGCCGGCTGCTGGTGACGGTCGAGCAGGTAGATCTGCATGTTGGGCAGCGGTCGGCCGACACCGGGTACTGCCTTGCTCCCCGGGGCGGCGGCGAGGGCCTCGGTGAAGGTGGGGGAGGGCGACACCAGGCTGTCGGTGGCCACGACAGTCGCCTCAGTGGGGCCGTAGACGTTGAAGAAGCGATACGGTGCGTCCGCCGGTGGCCGCTGCAACAGGCGATCACCGCCGGTCATCACGGTGTGCACCGAGGTGCCGGGCGGGAAGGGCAAGCGCACCACTGCTTCGGCCAGGGGAGTCGCGACGAAGACGATGCTGGCGCGACTGTGGTCCATCCAGGTCACCAGGTCGGGTGGCGACAGCCGTGTCATCTCGCGCGGGATGAGCAGCGTTGCGCCGGCGGCCAGGTTGGGCCAGGTGTCCCATACGGAAGCGTCGAAGGCTGGTCCCGCACCCTTCACGACGCGGTCGGTGGTGCGGATGCCCCGCGTCGTCTGGTGCCAGCGGCTGAAGTTGGCGAGCGCGCGGTGGCTGAGCATAGCCCCCTTGGGCATGCCGGTCGAGCCCGAGGTATAGAGGACGTAGGCCAAGCTTTCGAGACGCACCGGCAGGTCACGAGGGCCTGCCGCCGCAGTGCCGTCCGTGGCGGCGGCGAGCTGGGCGCGCAGCTGCGGATCGTCGAGGCAGACGGGCGTTAGCGTCAGTCCTTCCTCGGCCTGCGACGCCACGGCATCGAGGAAGCGGGGCGCCAGCTCCCGCTCGGTGAGGACGACCGGTGCCGCCAGGTCGCGAATCATGAACGGAAGGCGCTCGCTGCGGTCGCCAGGATCCTGGGGCGCGAAGGCGGCCCCGGCCTTGAGCACCGCGTACTGCGCCACGATCATGTCCGCGGACGGCGTCAGGCAGACCGCGACCGGCGTGTCCGGGCGCACGCCCTGTGCTGCCAGGCGCGTGGCCAGACATGCGGCCCGCTGGTCGAGGGCGCCGAAGCTGAGGTGAACGTCGCCGCGCTCGTCTCGGCGCTCGGCGAAGACGGCGATGGCGTGCGGTCGCGTGGCCGCCTGGTGCGCGACGTCCAGGTGCACGGCGGCCGCGGGTTGCTGCCAGGGAGCGGCGGCCCAGGCACAGCGCGTGTCGGTCAACTCGACCAGGAGTTGCTGGCGCTCGGCGGTGGGCAGAAGGTCGAGCTGATCCAATGGCGTTTCGGGAGCGGCGAGGGCAGCGTCGAGCAGGGCGCCTAGACCCTGCATCCAGCGCGCCAGGGTCGTGCTGTCGTAGAGGTCGGCGTCGAAGTGCACCGCACCGTGTAGGCCGCCTTCGTCAAGTGGCAGCAAGTGCAGCTCGAAGTCGAAGCGCACGGATGTCGTCTCGACGTCCAGTCCCTCGGCCGTCCAGCCCGGCAAGCGCAGTTCGTCGGCCGCCGCGTTCTGCAGCGCTAGCACCACCTGCACCAGCGGCGAGCGGCTGGTGTCCCGCTCGGGCGCCAGCTCCTGGACCAGCATCTCGAAGGGCACGTCCTGGCGGTCAAAGGCGTCGAGGGCGGTGGTGATGATGCTCTCGAGCACCGGCCCGAAGGCGTCGCGGCCCGCCGCCGGTAGCTGGCTGCGCAGCGGCAGTGTGTTGATCAGGCAGCCGACCATGCGTTCGAGTTCGGTGTACTGACGTCCCGCCACTGGCGTGCCGACGGTGATGTCGTCCTGGTGGCTGAGGCGCTGCAACAGCAGCTGGAAGCCGGCCAGGACACCGAGGAACAGCGTACCGCCACGGCGCCGGGCCTCGGCGTCGAGCGCGTCGACACGCGCTGCCGGCCAGGCGAACTCGATCCGGCGACCGCGGAAGCGCTGTACTGCTGGCCTCGGGCGGTCCGTGGGCAGGTCGAGTGGGCGCACGCCGTCGAGCTGCTGGCGCCAGCCGTCGAGTTGTTGTTGCAGGCGCCCGTCGGCCTGCCATTGCTGCTGCCAGAGGGCGAAGTCGCCGTACTGCAGCGACGGTGGCGGTAGCTCTTGTGCCAGGTGCTGGCTGGCCGGTGACTGTTGCGCCGTGACCTGCGCCAGCGCCAGCGGGTAGAGCTGGGCCAGCTCCTGGAGCAGCAGGCCGACGGACCAGCCGTCGGTGACGATGTGGTGCAGAGTCAGCACCAGGCCTGTGCTGGTCGTGGCGTCGAGCACCAGCGCGCGTACCAGCACGTCGCGTTCGAGGTCGAAGGGACGATCGAGTTCGCGGCTCGCCAGGCGCCGCATTTCGCTCTCGCGGTCCTGGTCGCCGAGGGCGTCGAGGTCGACGGCGGTGAAAGGCAAGCGACGGTGCGGCAGGATCTGCTGACGGGGCTGGTCGTCGAGGGTCACAAAGCGCGTGCGCAGCGCCTCGTGGCGGTCGAGCAGGGCCTGCAGGGCAGCGCCGAGGGCGGCCCGATGGTGGCTACTGTGGAGCGGCGTCGAGATGGCTTCCTCGACCGGCCGCAGGCGCCAGGTAACGGCGACATTGTAGGCGGCACTGGCGGGTTGGAAGCGGTCGAGGAACCACAGGCGTTGCTGCGGTAGGGCCAGCGGTAGGGGGACTCGCAGCTGCTCGGCCGGACGCGGGGTTGGCCGGGACGCCAGCGGTAGCACCATCTCGGAACGCAGACGATCGATGGCGGCGGCCAGGTCGCTCAGTTCGGAGCGGTGGAAGAGTTCGCGCAGCGGCAGCTCGACGCCCAGGTCGCGACGCACGCGGCCGAGCACGCGGGTGGCCAGCAGCGAGTGGCCGCCGAGGGCGAAGAAGTCGTCACGACGACCGACGTGCTCTACTTGTAGCTGGCTCTGCCAGATCCGCGCCAGCCGCAGCTCGGTGGCGGTGACCGGTGCCTCGTAGGCACGGTGCGCGTGGTCGTCCTGCGCCGCGTCCACCTGCAGCTCCAGCAGGGCCTTGCGGTCTAGCTTGCCGTTGGGGGTCAGCGGCAGGCGGTCGAGCGGCACGAAGAGCGCCGGCACCATGTGGTCGGGAAGGTGTTCGAGCAGGCCTTGGCGCAGTTCGGTTGGGTCGAAACTGTCGCCGACCACGAACGCGACGAGCCGAGAGTCGCCACCGAGTTCCTGCACCAGGACCGCCGCCTCGCGCACGCTCTCGAGCGCCGCGAGGGCCGCTTCGATCTCGCCCAGCTCGATGCGGAAACCACGTACCTTGACCTGATGGTCGGCACGGCCGAGGTATTCGAGGTCACCGTCGCCGCGGTGGCGCACGAGGTCTCCGGAACGGTATAGGCGGGGGCCGCCCGGGGCGGGGGTACGGTCGGCGAACGGATCCGGCACGAAGCGCTGTGCCGTCAGGGCCGGACGCCCATGGTAGCCGCGTGCCAGGCCGGCGTCGTGTCCGGGCTCGGAACCCACGTACAGCTCACCGACGACCCCGATGGGCACCGGCTGCGCGTGGCGGTCGAGCACGTAGAGGCGCAAGTCCGGGATCGCCCGTCCTATCAGGCTAGCGGGGCCTATCAGGCTAGCCGGTGCTTTGCCTTCCACGTCGCGACGGTGCAGACGCCGGTGCGTGACGTGCACGGTGGTCTCGGTGATGCCGTACATGTTGACCAGCTGCGGCTGCTCGTCGCCGTAGCGCTCGACCCACGGCCGCAGCGCCGCCGGCTCCAGCGCCTCACCGCCGAAGATCACCCGTCGCAGCGGCAGGCGCGGGGCCCCCTCGGCAGCCACCCCGGCGTCCGCCTCGATCAGCGGCCGGAAGGCGGACGGCGTCTGGTTGAGCACGGTGACGCGTTGTTCAGCCAAGAGACGGTGGAAGCGTGCCGGTTCGCGGCTCACCAGGTAGGGCACGATGACCAGGCGTCCGCCGTAGGCCAGGGCACCCCAGAGTTCCCACACGCTGAAGTCGAAGGCGTAGGAGTGGAAGAGGGTCCAGGTGTCGTCGGGCCCGAAGTGGAACCAGGGGTCGGTGGCGTCGAGCAGGCGCAGGACGTTGGACTGCGGGATCAGCACGCCCTTGGGCCGGCCGGTGGAGCCAGAGGTGTAGAGGAGGTACGCGAGGTGCCCCGGGTGGGTTGTCTTTCCCCTCTGATGTAGGGGCGGGGCCC
>CBDUPA010000041.1:0-21027 GCA_965368975.1 uncultured bacterium
TGAGGCCATACCTACTGGTGGACAACATCGAAGCGGCTCTCACCGCAGCGGTAGAAGCTGGCGGTGAGGTTGCCCATCCTCCGCTGGAGATACCCGGTCATGGCACCTTTGCCATCTACATCCACGGCGGCATCCAACATGGCCTATGGCAGTTGTAGGAGCGCACCGATGGGCAGCATTCAGCGTGGCTGTTGCACCAAATTGCATGCCAGCAGGCCCCGATGGAGGCCCGCACCACGGCTTGCCACTCAAGTGCTGAGCAGCTACAATAGTCTAAGTGTTGGGAACAAAGAGGTTGGACTGGAGCCGACGACCGGGTTTGAACCGGTGACCTGCTGATTACGAATCAGCTGAGCAAGGTATTACATGGGATTTTTGCGGCCTGCAAGGGGATGCACATATCACCACTAAGTACTGAAATGGCTTGACTTGAAGTGTTGCAGGAGCTGTTAGGAGGATACGTCAAGTTAATGTCCCTGAGGACCCGCGTTTGGACCCAACTGCCCCGAACAGGTCCCGCCTGGGATAGGCCAGTTGCGCCATTGATCGCAAGCTAAAACGCGGCACTGCGAGCACCTCACACCGGAGGCTTCCGTGGCCCAGCTTTCGGGGTGCAGATCAACGGCTGCAAGGTTACAAACTGCTGGCAGATGCGTGCGAGGCGTGAAGTTTGTCGACCTTCTTCAACAACGGATCGCCGCCTGAGACTACTGAATACAAGACTTGCCCCCAATCCGGTCTAGCCGCTGCACGCTAGAGAAAGTCATAGGCCGAAGTCTCACCAGGGCTCGTAACGTCTGTGATCTGTCCATCTCACCTTTTGTAAGCACAGATCCTGAGCAACAACATTGAGGAAGGAACCTGTCATGAGCACAGTCAGAGTCGATTTCGCCGTCAAACCTGGAACCGATGTCAAGGCCTACTGGATCGCCGTCGGCAACCACGACGTTGACCTTACCAACGGTAAAGGCAGTATTTCCTTGCAAGCAGGCCGCGAAGCGGTGCTCATCTGGTGGTTCGAGGGCAACTCCGGTAGCAAGTTGGGCATCATCGGCAAGGTAGGCCAGCGCAGTGTCGTAGAAGTGAAAGAAAGCAAAATCCCGCCGGGCCATCTGGAAGGCGCCGGTAGAAAGCGGTTCATTCCCTGAGTCGCCCGACAGACCAAACCCAATACAAAAGGGATCAACCATGAGAGGACGAAACTTTACATTCACTGCCTTACTGCTCTGCATCTTATTACTAACCATACCTTCCGCACTGGGCGCAGAAGACCAGCTGCGCGGAATGCGCGAAGAGACCATAGAGAGCGTTGGCAGTAGTACGATCGATCAACCGCTCTCCAGCCTGCAGAATGAGATCGAGATCACGGCGACCCAGGACGCGAGCCGGGCATCATTGCGAACCATTCTTGGCCACTCGTCCGGTAGCCAGGGAAGATTGTTCTCTTCTTATAGCAGTTGGAGCCTGATCGCTTCGGCTCCACTCGACAAGAAAAAGGCCGAGACCGAACTCGCCAATCTGGATGGCTTTGCCAACGCATTCAAAGCGACGCTGAATTTCACGCAGTTCTTGATCACTCTGAAAAATCCCTATTGCGACCCGGAGTTGGAACGCATCTGCAAGGAGATGAAAGACATGGCTCGCCAGCTTGGACTATCGGAAGAGCAAGTGAAGGATATGGGATGTGATCTTGGAAACATCGCCGAGTATCTGCCGCGGCGGCTCAACGATTTTAAGGCACTGTTCTGGGACATTGAGAAAGCTAAGCAGTTCTGGGGAGCCGAAGTCAGCGTCGGACACGAGAGTTTCAAGTACCTGAACGCCTCGGACCTGAGCGAAGCGCGTCAGGATGAAGTCCCTTGGTCAGGCAAGGTCTTCTACGCCTTTATTCCACCCCGGACAGCTTCCTTGATCACCGTCGGTGCCGAATATCGGCATGCCTTCAAGGGCACTGACCAAGTAACAGTGTGTCCGCCGCCCAGCGGTGACACGCCTATCGAGTGTGAGACGGGCCCACTGGGCGCTCCTGACGAGCGTGAACAGCACTTGCTCTCGGTCAGCTGGCGCACCTTGTTCTGGCAGAAGAAGTACGGACTTTCGGTGCAGGCAACCTACGACTTCAATGCTGACAACTTGATCCTGGACCTCCCCATTTACCTGCTTCGCGGCAGCGAAAATGAAGTCAATGGTGGCATACGTTTCGGCTGGAGCGAGGACGACAACGATCTTGAGGTCGGTGTGTTCGTGGGCAAAGCCCTGAAGATCTTTAATTGAGCCCGACAACCGTGCAACACCCGGACAGAAATCCAAAACATTCCCGAACCTAGAAAGGCAATGACCATGCGTCCTCCTCGCCATTCTCGCTCCTACAGCGCGACGATCTCTACGCTCCTCGGCCTGCTCCTTGCCAGTTCGGTCGCACTCTCGCAAGAACCCACCAGCTCAGCAGCAATTAACACAGCGGCAGCCGGCACAGCAAGACAAAAGCCAAGCTCCCTCACACTGCCGCAGAACCTAACCTGGCGCGGCAGTCGAGTCTCGCCCTGGAGTTCCTTCTCCGGAAAGTTCAAGATCCCTGTGCGCTCAGTGACATCGCTACGAGACCTTAGAGTGAGCGCCTACGGTCCTTACCTCGTCCTACCCCAGGATGAGCCGGCACTCCAGCCCATGGAATACAGGCCCCCCCTGGAAGTCCTCGATAGTAATGGCATCAGCCCCCCCCAGGGCACGTTCGAGATCCCTGCCGGACAAGAAGTACTCTTACAGTTGCAACTAGCTGACTTCTCAAAGTCCGGGAGCATCCAGTTCGATCTCGTCCTGGACCCTCAGAATGGCGAACCCCTGGTGAACAGGACGGTCTCCTTGCTAGTCAAGGACCATCCATGGTTCCCCCTTTGCTGCATTCTTGCCGGGGTTCTGCTGACAGCCTTTGTCCGATACAGAGCTCAAACACTGCCCCGGGAGGCGAATCGCCAACGCATTACAGCGTACCGGCAGCAAAGCCTCTCAAGAGAGGCTCCTGATATCCGGCTACGACTGCAACAAGCAGAACATCGTAACGAGATCGCATTGAATGCCCTTTCCGTGGATCGAGAATTGGATCAAATCGACCAAGAGCTTCCCGGAAGCCGAGAGATTTCGGCTCAGGAAGAGGCTCCAAGACAGCTGCCCCCGGAAGTAGACAATAAGGTGACTCGCAGGGAAATACTGCTGGTTCTCTTCTCGTCCACGATCGCCATCTTGGTCGGCCTGGAAGTGCTGTACCTCCAGGCGAGAACTTTCGGCACCTTCTCGAACTACCTCACTGCCTTTCTGTGGGGAGCAGGCTTCGACACCACCCTACGTGGATTCGGCGGCGCACTGAACCTGATCACGACCCTAACGGCCAAGAGAACCAGCGGATAGATCCGTTGCCGGAGACACGACATGAAACCGACGCAAGCCATGCTGCGCTACCCAGCGCTATCCGCGACCCACATCGCCTTTGTCCACGCCGGTGATATCTGGCTAGCGGATCGACAGAAAGCTGAGAAGAGAAATGAAAAGATTCAACTTCGGGCCTGGCGCCTGACCTCGGCCAAGGGTGAGGAACGGTTTCCCCGCTTCTCCCCCGACGGCGGACAGATCGTGTTCAGCGCCAACTATGACGGCAATGTCGACCTCTACGTTATGCCAGTCGACGGCAGCGCCTCACCGCGTCGCCTCACCCACCATCCGCACCGCGACCGCATGCTCGACTGGTATCCAGACGGCGAGCACCTACTCTTCGCCTCCACCCTCGACACGGAGCTACGCGGCTTCCGCCGCCTCTACAAAGTACCCGTAGCGGGCGGAGTGCCCGAACCCTTACCGATCCCATTCGCCGAGTTCGCATCGGTCCATCCAGACGGCGAGACGATCGCCTTCCAACCTACCACTCGGGACTTCCTGGGTACGTCACGCTGGCCCGGATATCGAGGAGGCAAGTCTCCGGACATCTGGCTCCGCCAAGCTGACGAGAAAGACCAACCGTTCGTGCGCCTCACCGGTCAGCAAGGCAACGAGGCTTGCCCGATCTGGCATCCGGACGGGAAAGCGATCTACTACCTCTCAGACCAGCAGGAAGAGCACGAGCAGGAAGAGCACGAGCAGGAAGAGCCCAAGAAGGAAAATTCATGTAAGCAGCAGCATGAAGCCCCCCCTTACTACAGTCTGTGGAAGCGCAAGGCGCAGGTAGGGGCTTCCGGGACTCGACTGACCCATTTCGAGAAATTCGATGTCCGCCATCCCGACATAGCGGAGGTTGAGATCATTTTCGAGCATGACGGCACCCTCTATCTGTTCAACCTCGAGAGAGAGAGCCAGACCGAGATCGAAGTCTATCTGCTTAGCGACCGGTCGATGCGTAGGCCGCGCAGTGTTTCCGTGGGTGATGCCATCCGCAACTTTGACCTCTCCCCCAGCGGCCGTCGCGCTGTCTTCGAAGCACGGGGCGACATCTTCACAGTTCCACGAAAGCACGGCATCCAGCGTAATCTGACGCGCTTGAACTGCGCTCATCGCTACCCAGCCTGGTCACCGGACGGCCAGTGGATCGCTTTTTGGAGTGACCGTGACACTGAGCCCGACCAAGGCAGTGACGACATTGAGACCAGCCAGGACACAGAGCCAGAGTATCAACTCTATCTGCAAGGTACTCAAGGCGGAAAGCCTCAGAAGATTGGCCATTTGTTCGAGGAAGGCTTCCGGTACCGACCCTTTTGGTGTCCGCGTAGCCAGAGGCTGGCCTTCATCGACTCCCAACAGAAGTTGTACTACTGGGATATCGAGACGAGCACCTTGGTGCTGGTAGACGCTGACATCTACTGGATGTACCACTGGCATCTCGAACGGTTCACAATCTCCTGGTCTGCCAGCGGCCGCTGGCTCGCCTACGCACGCAAGGTCAATCCGCAACACTCGGCCATATTCCTGTTCGATACCAAGAACCGCCGACAGATCCAGTTGACCTCCGGCAGCTACAACGACTTCCAGCCCACCTTCGATCGCGGTGGGCGTTTTCTCTACTTCCTCACCCAACGCAGCTTTCCCGTGGTCCGAAGCGACCTCGACTCCGAGAGTGAGTGGGTCGTCGCCAACTCGACACAGATCGCCGCTCTGCCGCTGCTCCCTCCGAGCGCGTATCCGCAGGCCTACCCGAACGAAGAAGACCCCACCTCGATGCAGACTATGGTTACGCCAACCACGTGCGAGTGCTGGGATCTCGGCACACGGACAGAGGCGGATGGTGATGAAACACCAAGGTCTGCCAACAGTAGCCCCGAGTACATGCTGCAGTTGCTCGATGTCCCGGCTGGAAGGTATGAGCGGCTGCAAGGCCACCATGGGCAGGTCTTCTACCTGCGCAAGGCCAACCAAGGCGCCACCGACAGGTTCAACGACCTAATGTGCTATCAGCACTACCAGCAGCAGGAGGACCGTAGATTGGTCTGGATCAACCAGCAACACTCCATCTACGAAGGCGCCACGGACTTTGTCCTCCAACCGCATGCCGCCACGGCCGGGACCAGTAGAGTACCGTTGCGGCTGCTCGTGCGCGACCAGAAAGACGGCTTCTCCATCCTGCAACTCTCTGTCAGTCTAAAGTTGCCGGCCGAGTCCTGGAAACTGGGAACCGACAGGCTGATCAAGGATGTGGACCCGCCGAAGGAATGGCGTCAGATGCTTCACGAAGCGTGGCGTCTGGTGCGCGACTACTTCCCGGACCAGAACCTGCCAGACCGAATCGGCTGGCCAAAGCTGCGCGGCGAATACGTCCAGCATCTCAACCGCGTCGCCAGCCGATGGGACCTCGACTATCTAATCGCGGACCTACTTGGCCACATCGGGCTATCTCATTTCAGCAGGCGTCATGGCGACTTCGAGGTCACCGAGAAGCAGACAGTTGGGATGCTCGGTGCCGACTTCGCAGCCGAAATCAAACCAGACGGGAAGCGTGGTGTGGGCATCCGGCGTATCCTGGACGGCGGCGAGGCGCACTGCGAAGTGCGCTCGCCTCTCGGCCGCGCTGGCGTGCGAGCAGGCGAGTTCCTACTGGCCATCAACGACATCACTCTCTCCGAGTCTGAGAACCCTTGGCAAGTCCTCCAAGGCCAGGACGGCAGGACCGTTCTGCTACGGGTCAGTCCTGACGGTTCCGTAGGACAAGCCCGAACGGTCAGGGTCAAGACGCTGAACCTCCGGCAGGAGATGCGCCTGCGACAACTGGCCTGGATCGAGAAGAGACGTTCTCGGGTAGACACAGAAACAAGCGGACGAGTGTCGTATATCCATCTTTCCGATACCGGCTCCAACGGCCAGCTAGAGTTCCTGCGTCAGTTGCGACCGCAAGCCCACCGTGAAGGACTGATTCTCGACAACCGCTTCAACCAGGGAGGGAACTATCCCGATCCTCTGATCGAGATCCTCAGTCGCCGGCAGTTCGTCCAACTCCAGTTGCGAGCAGGTGAATCCAGCAGCATCCCCCCCCTCAGCCTGCCTCCGAAGCAAGTCATGTTGGTCAACGGTTGGACGGGTTCTAATGGCGAGCTGTTAGCTCACCTGTTCCAAGAATCGACTCCTCCGGCGAGTGCCAACAAGACTTCGAGCGTCGTAGTCGCGGCTGAGCGCAAGCTGGTCGGATCTCCGACGCTGGGTGGCCTGCTCGGGGTGAGCGGCACGCCAACGCTGATCGACAGTGGAGCTGTCAGTGTGCCGGATCAGATCGTACTCTCCCACACGGGTGAATGGCTGATCGAAGGTCAACCGGTAGAGCCCAATCCGGCTGAAGAGGCTGACTTCGCGAGACTCGCGAGAGATACGGAAGATTGTGACAATCAGCTGGAACGCGCCATCGAAGAGATCCTAGCGATGCTCCCACCACAGAAAGATCAGTAGTTCCGTTGGGCCGGCATCGCGAGACTCGATGCCGGCCTTGCTCTCAACTCCAATCTTCCTCTTCAAAGCACGGAAAGACCGAGCCGGCCGGATGCTCAAGATCCGCCGCCAGTACCGGCAAGATCAAGGCGCCCTTGAACAGGCTGTAGGGCCGCTCCGGATCGAAGACGGCTGTCGCCGAGCGGCACGCCAGATCCTCGGCTCGTCTCAGCCACAGCGTCGTTCCGCTACGGCGGTAGAGATGTATCAACGCATAGGCCCGACCGGCCAGACCGCAGCACAAGTTTGCCACGGTCTCCGGATGGTGCCAGGTGTCTAGGGCGGCACCTTCGACGAAATCATCGTAGCGCGGCTCTCCGAGTACGCGGGCAGCTAAGCTCCAAAGAAAGACGAAACCGCCGCTGCCGTGGCACCAACCGGCCATCGAGGGTTCTTCGGTCGCCGCGCTACCCAAGCTGCGGCCCGGCATCCGACAAGGCCACCGTAGGCCCTGTCCCCACGGTCGTGCCAGGGTTCGCAGCTGTTCCAGGCGTGCCCGTAGTCCTTGCGGTGGTGCCGTGTCGGAAGCTCGGCACCACTGTAGTACGGCGTAGAGCTGCCCTGCCCAACCATGAGCGATGCCAGGAGAATCCGGAGACGTCAACACTGTCGGCGGCTGCGCTTCCAGCCTCTTCCACAACGCGGTCAGCAGTCCCTCGCCGTGCCGGCTCAGTTGCTGATGCGGGTCGGAGCCTGCGGGCACCAGGTCGAGCAAACGAGCGCAACCGAGCAAGGGCCCCGCCGCGCCGAGGGTCAGATCGAGGGCTTCGCACGACGCGCTCGTGGCCAGCACAAAGGCCTGGATCGCCTCATCTCGGCTCAGTTCGTCGCTCCGTGCATGGGCGATCTGCGCCTGCACCATGAAGACGCCGCTGGCGCAGTGGTAGGGACTGACCTCACCCACCAACTCACGCGTCAATTCCATCTTCTCTTCGTACAGCGCCGTGTCCCCGGTCCGTAGTTCGCTCCGCGCGCGACAGCCCCAGATATCAGCCAACTCCAGGAGTTCGGGATCATCACGTTGACACGCGATGCGATAGAGCGCGTAGGCAACCCCGGCTGCACCGTAGCAAACAGACGCCCTAGGCGATGGTAAACCCTCGCGCAGCCAGGCACCGTCGCCTGCCGCCTGGGCTAGCAGATCGGCGGTCAGTCTCGAGGATATGCCTCCTCCCGAACTTACAGCGCCTGAAGGTGCGGAAGCATCAGAAACCTGGGGCACCGTGATTTCGCGCAACGCCGCCACCAGCTCGCCCATGGAAGCGAATCGATCTTCGGGATCTTTCGCCAGAGCACGATGCAGAACAGCTTCCAGCTCTGGCCACGGCGGTAGGCCCCGTGCTGCAAAGGGTAACGGCTGCTCTTTCAGGATCTGGTGCAGTAATCGCTCCCACTCGATCTCAAAGTCCAGATAGTAGCATTCGGTCACTATCCGGTAGAGCATGGCCGCGACGGAGAACTGTTCGCCAGCGGTACTTCCAGGGCTCGAGATTCCCGCCAGCAAACCCTGGGCGCGTTCCGGCTCGAAGTAGAAAGGGACGCCCGCATTCCCTGTTTCCGGCTCGCCCCTGTCAAGCTGAACAGCGAGACCGAAGTCCACCAGCCGGACGCTACCATCTGCGGCCACCAGCACGTTGCCCGGATGCACATCCCGGTGTAACACACCTTGTGCGTGCAGCTGTGCATACGCCTCGGCCACCGCAAGGCAGAGAGCTAGCAGCTCCAACTTTGAGGCACCATCCCACCGAGCGCGCCACTCCGACCCCGCACTAACGGGGTCAATGCCCGGACACCACTCCAACTCTAGATACGGAGTGCCTTCAACCTCGCCACGACCGAGTACAGCCGGTACAAACCTACCCGCGAGACGTTCCAAAACCTCCGCTTCCCGCTCCGTGGAACCCACCACAGTCTGGGCCTGCTGTCGCAGGAACTTGAGCACGGAGATGTGTCCGTCCGGGCGGCGCACTTGATGCAACTCGGAGTCCTCCATGACTCGCAGAGGCGCCAGCACAGTGCAGCCGTCGACATCGTCGCCGGGATGCAAGCCCAGCTCCCGCGGTGCCTCAGCGTCCTGGTCGCGTAGCAGGCCGATCTGGTAGAACTTCGTAACCACGGGCCAGACACCGGTCAACACCTGCTGCGGGTCGAGCTTGCGCGGCAAGCTGTAGAGAATGACCGCTTCGGTCAGGGTACAGGGGCGGCGAAAGCGGTCGAGCAAGCCGGCGGTATCCGTATCGACAACCGTCGACGAGATGCGAGCGTTGGGGCTGGAAACGGCAAAGTCGCTCTCCTCACAGTCGATCCTGTCTCTCAGCGCGCCGGAGAGCTGAGCAACGGGCGTCAAGCGGACTTCGGAGGGCAGAATCAAACGGGTTGCGATGTCCATGGTACCTCCATGCGGGATACGTCGGACCACAAGCGGGCACTGGGCACCCAGCGATCGGTATCCACTCCTTGGGAGCGCATGCGCTCCAGGGCAAATCGCCAAGGCGGTAGCTGCGCCGTAGCCTCGACAGCGGTTTTAGTTTCTGCTTCGCCAGCGCGCGCCTGGAACAGCGCCGCCGCCAAGCGGTTGGTGAGCCACAGACGCCAACTCTCGCGCTGTCGCCAGGACAGCAGACGCTCATCCTCCGGGGGATCGACTCCCCAGGAAAGTAAGCCGTCAGCACACACCGGCGCAGTGAAGGGAACACCGTGGGCAGGAACCCCTTCGAGAAGCCGCACCAATTGCCGTGCCTCCCGGGTCAAGCTCTCGAAGTCGCGGAAGTACACAACGAACTTGTCCGGCCGCAGTAGGCCGGCAGCATCGGCGCCGACCTTGAAACGCTGAGGCCGCACCTCGCACACTGCTTCGAAGGCGGTCGCGAGGGCCTCCGGCCGGGGACTGACATAGAGCTTGAAGGTTGCCTGGTGGGCGGAGACGCTGGCCTCGGCGTCTCGCCGGTGCCAGCTCAGCCAGCCATCGCCACGCTGGCCGGACGGCACTAGATAGTCGCGGGCTAGGCGGCGGCACAGGGGCTGCTCCGCGGCAACCCCGAGAGCGGCGGTGACGGCACGATGATCTCGGAAGCGCCGTCGCCATCGAGGTGTGAGCGGCAGACGATTGTAGCAATAGAGCCGTGCCGAAAGGCGCTGGGGATCGTCCAGATCCAGGCCCTGACCATAGAGCAAGGCCTGACGCGACAACCGGACCAGACTACCTTCGGCGTCAGCTTCACTTGAGATCGCGCTCTTACCCGAGCCCCCTAGCAAGGCAACCGCAGCAGGGCCTGAGACGAAGGCCCCATCTCGGCGGACTTCGAGCACCCCATCAAGGACGAGTTGTCCGATAAGCGGCGGCACTTCACCCTCCGACTCGGCGCGTGCGAAGGCGGGCAGGGGCCCGGGCTCCTGCAACGTGAACCACAAGAGGGCCGTGTCCTGCGCCACGGCTTTCAACGTACCCGCTGCTGTACGTGGCCGCAGGACACCAAATAGCTCCGCATCCCGCTCCAGCTCGTGCAACAGACTCCGCTCGTGCGGTAGAAGATGATCGAAGACCACCAGCTCGTAGGCCGAGCTGGTGCGAAATACGAAACGGCTCATGGGCGCTTACGACTTCCGGGTCTTCGAACTCGAACCTTGTAGCTCCGACCGCTGCTGGCGTACCTCTTCCAGGGCCGACTCGAGGTTCTGCTCCAGTTCAGCGAGCTCATCGCTGCTGGGACCGGCGGTGAGCGCCTCCACGTCCGCCAAGTGGCGCTCGAGATCTGCCTTGTAGGCGTCCAGATCCGCAGCAGCGACCGTGCCTGAGTTCGGATCATAGGTCGTTGTGGTACAAGCCGTCACCAAAGTGCACGTACCGCAATCCTCGTAGGCGTACCTGCCCTGCTGTGGGATCGCGGTCGTGGTCGGACACCCGGTCACCAAAGTGCACGGACCGCAGTCTCCGTGTGCGTACATACCCTGGTGCTGCATCGTGGTCGTGGTCGGACACCCTGTTACCAAGGTACATGGGCTGCACCCGTCGGATGCGGCACGGCCGGCCCGCAGCGCCGTCAACGGCCGGCAGGCCGTGACTCGCGTGCAGAATCTGCAGCCTTCACCGGAGCGCCCTTCACCCTCCCGCTCCACGGAAATCAGCAAATCGTTGTAACGAAACTTGCGACTCATCCCAGACTCCTTGTTGAAACAATGCTTGGTATCCGGCCGTGCCTGATCGACAAGCCGGCCAGGTTCTTCACACTGTGGGATGAGATGTATGCTCGCCGAGAATTACGGCAGGAGTCGAGAGAAATCCGCACTCATATACAGAGGTCGCCAGACGGGATCGAGCTCCAGGAAGCGCCGGCAGAGAGAGAATTGGTACTCCGTCTCAAGCAGCTCGGCCAACTCCTCGACCGCTGCCTTCGCGTCACCGCACAAGGTCGAGACGACTGCTCTCGCCTCCCGAACTCGAGGACCACTGAACTTGTCTTCGGCTGCGAGTCTCCAGCCTCGGTCCGCAGTTTCTCGAGCTCGTTCGCACTGGCCCAACTGGGCCAGCGCGATAGCACGATAGGCTGGCGCTAGGAGGTGCTCGGTGCTCCCCGAAAGTTCACTGCCCAGCGCCTCCAAATTATGTTTCGCTTGGGCTCGGGCAACTTCAGGCTGCCCTGCGAGTTCGTGCAGGAGGACTTTGCGCCAGGACAAGCGCAACCGTTCGAAGGCTTCGGCGCTATCCACAGGACCAACTGGAAAGATTTCCTGAGGATGCGGGCCGAAATAGGCCAGAAGTAGCTGATTAGATCTGCCGGAAGGAGCACCCGGCGTTGCACTCTCATATAGATCGAAGAGCATGCGATAGAACTTCAAGTCGTTCGCAGTTTCAGGACTGACCGACTCCAGGAGCTGCCGAGCTACTTGAACGGAGTCATCCGCAGCTAGTCGATTGAGGGCCGCTTCCCCTCGCACGTGGGCGAGCTCGGGCTTCAGCGCAAGCGTCTCTATGAACCAGAAGTCCGCAGCGGCGAATCGACGCTGAGCTCGATAGGTCTCGGCAATCATGGCCAGCAGGCGGTGGTTGCGGGGGTCCAGCCGCCGTGCCTGGTGGAGAAATTCCAGTGCCTTGTCCAGGTCGCCTAGCCGTCGGTAGGTATAGCCTTGGCCCTCGAACACCCTGCCGTCGATAGTGGCATTGCGACCGGCGAGCGTGAACTCTGCCAGGGCCTGCGGGTAGTCCTGAGCAATGCGATACAGATAGTACGCCTTGGCCAGTCGCATCTCGGGCACATTAGCGAAGCCTCGATCCAACGCCTGCTTCAGCGTCTTGTAGGCGAGTTGGGCGCGAACCGGTGACGTATCGGAATTTAGATAGATCGAGGTATGGACCTGGACCAATTCCGCCCAAGCCTGCACGTAGTCTGGATCGAGACGTATCGCTTGTTCGAACTCGCTGACTGCGGCTAGCATCCGGGCTTCATCGTAGACCAGATGGGCGACCTCAGCGAGCCCACGCTGGAAGGCCTGCCAAGCGTGCTCATTGTCTGTGTGCCTGGCCGGTCGAGGCAGTTCGACATCGAGACTGTGAGTCACCTGCTCGGCGATCTGGGTTTCAACACCAAGATCCTCGAACTCGTACGTGTCGGACCGAAGCCGCACTCTATCTGGACGCACCAGCTCAACAACTAGTTTCGATGAAACCTGACCGGCCGCGGAGGCACGGCAAGAGAGCCATCCTTGGACGACAAAATCTACCTCCAGCTTGTGCAAGGTCTCAGTCGAGAGCTCTTCGAGTGAAGATATCGTGGCTGACGTTGTTCCCGAAATCATCTCAAGTCCTGCGGGCGATTCCAAGACCCGCCTCACCTGCTCAGTGAAACCGGGAATGCGGCTCTCCGTGTCTTCCGGACATTGCTCAGCCTTGAACGGCAAAACCATAACCCGCAACGGCCGATGCAGCGGCTCGGCGAACCAGAACAAGGTCGCAGCAACCACGACCACCAGAACGAGGCTTACTAGCATCCAGCGCTGCCATGTTGATAGTACCCCTTCCGATTCGGTCTCTGCCTGTATCTGGTTCACTTCGGCAAGCAACCGGTACCCTCGCCGCGGCACCGTTTCGACGAAACGTGGCTGCCGGGCATCGTCCCCCAGCGCCTTGCGGATGGCGTGGATACACTGCGGCAGTGCCCCGTCTTCAACCGCTATGTCCGCCCACACTACTGCGAAGAAGTCTTCCTTGTGTACCACCTCACCTGCGTGGCGGGCCAGCAGTACAAGGACCTCCATGACGCGCGGCTCCAGGCGATGCTGTTGCCTCCCGCAACGCACAAGACCGCGGGGGCGATCGATCTCCCAGTCCCCGATCTGAAACACACTCAGATTGCGCGGCAAAGCTCCCTCAGCCACTAGTCCCTCACCAGTCTCCATTCTTCAGCTAGCTTCAATCCGACTCCTGCCTCAAGCGCGTCAAGTCTACATGGCGGCGATCTGAAGAACTTCCAAAGCTATCCAAAGGATTCCGAAACCAGCCGCCAACTAGCGTTCTGGACACAACGAACCGCTCAAGCTCGGGCAAGGATCGGAGGTCCACGATGCTGTCAGTTTCCCACCGTGCCAAGACTCAGACCATTCAACAAGACAACGTAGCTGCCTTGCCTCGGCTCAGCCGCCAGCAGGCCGAGCAGCTACTATTGCAACACATCGCTCTGCTGGACCAGTTGACCACATTCGCGGCCCGGCGCCACGGCATCCTACCCTCCGAACGCGAGGACGCCGATGGATGGATCAAGCTACGTCTCGTCGAGAACAACTACTCGATCCTGCGCAAGTTTCGCGGTGGCAGTCAATTCTCCACCTATCTCACTACCGTAGTATTGAATCTAGCCCGTGACTACCGCATCCGCTATTGGGGAAGGTGGCGCCTTTCAGGCCAGGCGCGGCACATAGGTGGGGCGGCAGTGCTCCTGGATTGCCTCTGTAACCGGGATGGTCACAGCCTGGACGAGGCGATCGAGATGCTGCGGAGTAATTACGGAATCACTGCCTCCAGGGAAAGTTTGTGTGAATTAGCCCTTGAATTGCCCCAACGGCAGCTACGACCACGCTTCGAGGATATCGAAGCACACGTCCTAGTCGCCAGGGAAGTGAATCGGAAACCGCTTCGATACAACCAGCGGCGGGCCGAGCTTAGCAGGCATCTTGAGTCCGTGTTGCGCGACCTATCGCACGAAGATCGATTGCTTCTACGGTTGCACTATGGTCACGGAGTCACCATCGCAACACTGGCGCGAACCTTCAGTAAACCTCAGCGATCCCTCTACAGTAGGCGTAACCGGATTCTGCGTTATCTACGAAAGAAGCTCGAATCCATCGGTACGCGTTGGGCTGAGATTCAAGACATCATCGAGTGGGGCGAGATCGAACTCGAAGTTCTGACCGGGTAGAGTTCAATCTGGTACTTCAGAAAGAAGCGAAGCCAAGCCCAAACGCCTGACGATTGTTTGACATGTACTCCATCATTGTTCCATTCGCTCCCTCATAAACCATCTTCAAGGCGTAACTCAGAGCTCTTGTCCATCTCATTACAAGAACTCGCGAACTTCTACCTGCTCAAAGTCGAAGGAGTAGCAACCACAGGCAACTATGACACGAGGCGGCATACTGCCATAAACCAGCCTTACACATCCACCCCAAAAGGAGGAAGGCTAGCTCAACGTCGTTTCGGTTCTTCGGTAGAGAGTCTCTCTTGCACATACCGTCACTGAACCAAGGCCCCACTGCGCATTACCGATTTGCCTTAAGAACACTGGGCGACCTTACGAGGGTAAAGGCCCAAGCCAGGACTACTACAAGCAAACCGATCGAGTTCGGTACCGGCAGCTCCCAAGAAACGGCACGCCCTCTGACGTTAGAGCACACACAAGCACTCCCAATTACAATGCATAAGGAACATCATGGATATACGAATCCCTGCCTCATCGCACGTCACCGTACACGCCACAAACCCTGAAACTTGCCTTGTAAGGCTGCCAATCGACTTCATCGTTGGGAAGCAGGAATTCCGACACATGACGAGAATCTCAGGCGTTCGCTTTGTATCTAATGGCTCACAGCTGACAGCTGGGAGAGTTATCCTTCTTGAAAGAGGAGCTGAGCTTCAGCCTGGTGAAGACGGACCGCCCAAAGGGATTCGTTGGCCTGTCACGATCGCAGCTGAAGCAGCTTCCGGCCTTGATCCTCTCGACCTACTCATCCCCATATCTTGCTCCAGTGAAGAGTTCCGAAATTCTCCTACTTGGACACTAAATCTGGTATTGGAATTTGATCACGGAAAGGAGATTCCTCTCACTCTACAGCTAGCTTGGCGTGCTGGTGAACTGGTTCTGGAGTCGCTCTCCAGGAGCAGTTCACCTAGGCGCTTAGCTACTGCTCTAACAATCTTGACACTGACCTATATCTATGTGACCTTTTGGAATGATCTAATCAATAGCGGCGCCAGTTCTGGCATGTTCTCACCGAAACTTGTCCAAGGTCTCCTCTATTCTGCCTCTGGCTATGTCGGCTTTGCTGCAATCCGCCGAGCCTTTGTTAGCGCTCCGGGCCTCTTCTCCTTCTTTGAGTACCCTGAGTTGGAAGTGCATCACCGGCTTGCGGGTTTGATTGGCAGGAAGTCCGTCACACTGGCTATATATCTAGGGTGCTTTGCAGTCTTCCTCTCGACTCTGTATCTCTGGACATTTGCTTTGCCTGTCGATTTCTCCTCGAATCTTGTAGTTGTCCCATATAGCGAAAGTGCCCCCTTACCAACAGAAAACACTCGGGTAAGAAGAACCGAGCTGCCTAGCTCTGTGTTCTGCAATACTTCGCAAGTCTCTGAGACTCGGCCAGAAACCAAGCGCTTGGGGTATCTTGACCAATTCGGTGAGTACAGAGCTGAGCCCTTCTACCTTGAGGTCGGCAACAAGTGGCAAGAATTGCTCGAGGCTTCTTGCACTCAAGTAGGCGACGTTCAGGCAGACATCGCAGATGGCCTAACCCTGGTGAAGTTCGAGGCTGACGTAGACTTTGGCCTTAAATGCGTTCCAGAGACAGCTCGGCCGGCTGTGAGGAGTTTTCTCTGTGGCGGAAGCGGAGAAGCTGGAAACTTCCAAGTAGTCGAAAGAAGACCTCGTCGATTGAGACTATACAAGGCTCAACAGATTACTGGCAGCGACCTCACTACAGCGCTTGCCGCCTGGGAGGATGAAATCGAAATGAGGAATCTTGGAGTGCATCAAATCCTACAGGAGTTTGAACGCTATACCGGAATGCTTCCAAACTTTCTCCCAAAGGACGAAGTAGTCTCTCCAGATCACCTGGTTGACCTCTACGAGAGTAGCAGCATAGCAACAGGGAACCCAGCAGACTCTGCGCGCAGAGTACTCAGAGTTGCTGCGCTAGTCCCAGTTACCCTCTTAACAGAAGGCACTGCTGTACCCACAAGGAATATCCGAAGTTGGACGGAGGCCTTCAGGGCGTTAGTAAATCAGGAAGCCAAAATCTCAAACTCCTTCAGAGTGAAGAATAGATTATGGATTCGACTGTTCCTGGAGATAGAGAAGTCCCTTGCCAAGCGTGGACTAACTGAGGTTGCCGAAGACGTCCGCAGATCAATAGAAGAGACGTTGGTTGCGCTAAACGATAGCCGTCTTCTCCTTAGCTATCTTGAGGATTGCTTCAGGTCAGGCGCGTTCAGACTGGAATCCTGGAAACAAGGTGCCATCGCGAGGCGGGACTTCTTTACCGAGAACTCCAACCTACTCGATCAGATTCCGGTTGGAGTCGCAAGAGCGTTGCAGCGAGCAGCCAACACTTTAAGTGAGCGAGAAGCCGAGGTCCTCAAGCGGATTGCCGAGGATGTAGAGAAGCAGCGAACGGCTGTCTCCAGTGCCCTGAGCACCAATTGGTATCAGATAGGGGTCTGGCGACACGGTCCAGAGCAGGCCGTCAGCAATCCGACAAGCGAACCTTCAGATCATCGTGACCAAGAGGCTGAGACTGCGAGAAGTTGAGGCGAAGACCTCGTCCGAGTATCAGATGTCCCTGAGATGTCCGAACTTTCCTTTGTCTCCGGCGAGCATACTCGTTACCGAGCTTTCTGCAACACTACCGGTTGGTCTCTTGGGAAGCAATGATGCCTCTTCTTAGCGCTCAAATGCTCGACATCTCGGAGTGTGAGGCTGTGACGTGAGTACAACAGAACTGCATAATTCATGATCAGAAAGACAGGAGTTAGTACTCTCTGGAAATTCCGCGCCCAATTAATCTACCCCCTCATATCTAAAGATCGACTCAATTTGCAGTTGAAATTCTGCAACAGCAGAAGAAAATGCCCCAACTACCGGGCAGCAATTGCAACACAACATCGATTCAGAAAGGAGAAAACCTATGAACTGCAATGAGCAGAAGACTATCCTTGAGGAGAATCTGCGGGAATTAACTAAGGAGCTCACAAGGGAGTCGCAAGAGCTGGAGCAAGAAATTCGAGAAGATGCTGCCAAGATCGACCCAGATATAGATACTTCTGGACCCGACATGTGGATCGGTCTCGACATTGACGTTTCATGGAAGAAAGTCAATTTCAGCCTTGATCTTCCGGAAATCGAGTTTGTGGACCAGAAATGGGTGCTTGACTTACCTCAAGTAACCATGAAGCAGCAAGAAATAGTCTTTCATACACCTTCAGTACGAATGAAGACTGTAAGAGGGCCGGATATCCCTGAAGTTGTCTGCAAGATGGTGATGAAGGACTTTGGTCTAATCAAAACGAAAGTGCCAGAATGCAAGACTCGTATGAAGAAGACATACCTTGACATTCCAGAGTCTTTCATGGAGAAGCAGCGCATAGTCCTCAGTATTCCCGAGTTTCGTATCGATCAAACCGAAATGGAGCTGAGTGTCCCAGAGTTCACGATGAAAACCCAGGGATTCTCGCTACACTTGCCTCAAGTCACAGTGAAGAACATCCGAGTCGAGTCAGAGGAAGCGAAGAAAGCAGGCGACGCTCTCTCCGAGGATGCCAAACGTAGAGGAGAGGAGTTGAAGCTCGGTTTCGTTACCACGGCGAAGGTAGAGCTAGGAGGCGATGTAGCTCAACTCTATGCGTGCTATCGCAGGCAGCTGGAGGCATCTAAAATCGAGACCCTCCAACGCTTCGAAGCCGGTGCTTCTAGTCTTCAATCTGTCATCGCCTCAATGGTAAACAGCAAGGTGCCGGAAGATAACCCGAGGCTTAAGCAAGCTAGACAGAGCTTGGCTACAGTATACGAGAACCGTGAAGCATTCATGCGTAATACTCTAGACAATCTAAGTAAGCTTGCAGAACAAGAGCGCTCTTTCTTCGAAAGACTTGCAAAAGGCTAGCAACTGAGACTTGCCAAAGTAGCGAAGGAGTACACCAGTTGCATAAAAGCAACACTCGCCAGCGATCTAAGGTATATCTGGACTTGTCCTAGAATGCCTTGAATGAGCTAAGTGGCTGACACTGCTCGGGTTGAAGGGGCACAGAAGACTGAACCAAGGGAGTTCAGCAGCAGTGTCAGCGCACAGCTTACTATATCTGGCTCTTGCCTCGGCCGGTTCCAGTTCGCTGTGCCGGGTCCACGGAAGATGTCCCCGATCTATGGCGACAAATCCCGCCTACACGTCACACTCACGCCGGTCGGCACGAGTTCGTATCGGCAGGAATTCCGTCTAGTAGATGATGTCCGAGGGAAACACCCCATACCGATCCCCATCCATCTTCATCCCGCACAGTTCTCAAGAAAGAACATAGCCTCAGCCCCGCAGTCAGCTCAGGCAACCAGGCCAGAAATCTCGACGCCTCTAACCAGGAGTGCCAAGATTGTCTAGAAAGGGGCAATCAAACCAACCGCAATAAATAGGATGCCCACGATGATAAAGATTATTGGGCCAGCTGCATGACCTCGGGTCAGAGCGCTCTCTTCCAGCCGACGCGATGCTAGACTCCGAGTTTATTGAGCGGCGCATCTTCACACGCTGTTGGGACAGTGTCCGCTCGATGTATTAAGGAGAAGACCATGTCGTACCTCGAAGCCATCCTCGTGTTCCTAGGAATACTCGAACCAGACAACAATGCTGATCCCGTTGGTCCTGGCGGACCTCCTCCTGAAGAGTAGAGCCGAAAGCCTCCTGCAAGGCGTGCCTACCGGGCTCACTCGGTTCGGTAGGCACGCTTCAACCATAGATCAAGGCCTCCCAGCTTCAAGGCGCCGCCAGGAGCTCGGCCGCGCTCGCCGCCTCTTGGCTGCGGGGGGCCAACTTCCGTAGCTGCGCGTAGGCCGCCTCAGCGGCGGCACGGTCGCCGGTGGTGAGGTGGGTGGCGGCGAGGTAGTTGGGGGCCAGGGCGAGGGCTACTTCCAGTTCGCTGTGCCGGGAAGGCGGAAGATGTCCCCGAGATCGGGCGACAAATCGCCGAACCCCGTCACGCTCTCCCCGCTTGCCACGAACTCGTATGGGCATTCCATTTCGTCGTTTCCGGGACCAGGTAACCAGCCTACCCTCGCACACTCCCATCCTGCGCAGAGGTACGGCAGAGGCGTAGCCTTCCAGGCCCGGCAAACGGGCTCCAGACCCGGAGTTTTGCCCGCTCGCTGGAGGTAGATCACCGAGGTACAGGGGTGCCACCCTGCCGCCGTGGCCGAGGTACCGGGGTGTACGGGGGTGGAAAGCCGGCGAAGATCGCCGTCGCCGACGGCCAAGTGCTTCGATTCCGGCCCTCGTTTAACGTGGCACCTGAAAATTCGTCAATCCGCCTCGATTGAGGAGAACATGAGAGGACATTTCTCCTGCATTTCTTTATATACACATAGCTCATTTATCGGCAAGATGCTGCCCCCACTTTACTTGCACATGGCGAGATCGACTGACGACCATCGCGATGGCTTCCTTGAGCAGATCAGCGAGGAAGGATCGCAATCGAAGCAGTGGCCAAAATCGCCTCGAAATACCGCCTCGCTTCGGTTCTTTCGGCCTTATAGGGCTGAGAGGTAAAATAGGTACTCCAGCTCGTACCAGATTTCATTATATGCAGCATCGAGGTAGAGAGGCGTGCCACCCCCCGTAGATTGGTTACCCTTGAGGTGAACGAGCTGGTGGTACCTGGTACGGTGGCTACAGCTGGCAAGCGAGCCCTGATGGTGCACCAGGAACGTGCAGAATTCTGTCTTGGAGAGGCTGGAGGAGCCTTGAAAGACTCAGAAACGGCAGGGGTGCAGGCGGGCTACCTGCCCACCCTCTGAAGCGCTGGAGGGAAGCTGCCAGATCAGGCAGCCAGGCAGGGAATGTCCAGACTCTGGACGGCTTGGCGCTTGGCTTGCTCTCCTCGGCGGTCGTAACGCCGGGTAGTATCGGCATTGGCGTGACCGGCGAGCTGCTGGACGGTGAAGACATCGACGCCTGCGCTCAGCAGGTGCGTAACGTTTGAACGTCGAAGATCGTGGGCGGAGAAGTGGTCTACACCGGCTTGCTGCTGACGGCGGCGCAGGATGTAGGCAATGCAGCTTCCGCGCAGGCGGGTGTGGCGGACTTCCCCGGTCTGACGGATCGGGCAAAAGAGCGGGCCGGGCTCGTCGCCGCGGACGTTGAGCCAGGCTGCAAGGTACTGACACCCGGCATCCGTCAAGTAGACCGCGCGCTCCTTGTTGCCCTTGCCATGGACCAGGATGGCGCCGTACTCCAGGTCGATGTCGGTGACGTCGAGCCGGGCGACCTCACCCCGGCGCAGGCCGCAGCCGTAGAGGACCGTGAGCATGGCGGCATCGCGTGAGCCTTTGGGGCTGGCGTCGCTGATGCAGGCCGTAAACAACTGCACGATCTCCGGCATCTCCAGGGCGCGCCCGGCGGGCAGCTTGGAGGCTCGCACGTTCGGCACCGACGCGGCGCGTTGGTAGCTGTCGGCGTCGATCAGACCCAGCGCCCACGATTGCTTGAGCACACCGCGCAGCGTCGACAAGATCTTGTTGACGGTCGCGGGTTGGTAGCGCGCGATCAGAGCTTGCCGGACGGCCATGCCGTCGGCGTAGGTCAGTCGCCACCAAGGGTAGGTGT
>CBDUPA010000042.1:0-19712 GCA_965368975.1 uncultured bacterium
CACCACGAGCGATCGCGGCCAGCTTTTCGCGCGCCTGATCGCGCGCATCCGCCAGACTCATCACCGGGTAGACGCCGAGGTTCAAGCGGCGCTTGCTGCCGCTGGCGCCCTTGTAGCGCACGATGAACGTCTTGCGACCGCTCTTCGAGACGCGCACCCCGAAGCCGGGCAGCTGGAGATCCCAGTAATCGGTCATCCAGCGGCCGGCGGTGAAGGTCTCGATGGTGCGGTGGGTCAGGTGAGCTTTCGGCATCGTCTGACCTCACCGCACCGGCTGCACCTGGCACCACTGGCCAGCGCCCGCGACGGTGATCGAGGCGTACAGCTCGACGCCCAACACCCTCCCGGCCTCTTGGAGCCGATGCGTGAAGCGCTCATCCTGCCGGCTTGGTCTCGGATTGCCGGACGGGTGGTTGTGCCCGACCACGACCGAGCGTGCATTAGCCAGCAAAGCCGGCGCCAAGATGCCGCGCGGCTCGGCTTGCGCTCCGGTCAGGATCCCGATGTAAGGCACGTCCCAGCCGATGACCCTGCGGTTCCCGTCCAGGAAGAGTACGGCCAGGGCTTCGCGGTCGTAGCCCTGCAGCACCTGCCACAGCAGCGCCGCCGCGTCACCACCAGCGCAGACTCGGGGATAGGCGTGCAGAGATGCGCTCGCCTCCCGCACCAACTCGACGCGAAATCGTGGCACCTTCGGCAGCAACGGTTCCTTGGCGCGCCAGTATGGACTCGTCGGCTGGCTCTTGAGGAGGTTGGCGCGGCAAGGCCGAGGCTTTCTTTGATCGCCGGACAGAACAGTAAAGAGCGGAGCCAAAGCACTCTCGTCGAGGCCGATCTTCTGCAGCTCAGCTTTCAGGTCTGCGCCGGGCCGCAGATCGGTCCAGCCGAAACGGTGCACCCGCTCCCCCACCTCGAAACCGACCTCCTGTGCGAGGTCGCGGAACTTCCGGCTGTGATAGCCACGATGGCAGCAGTCCTTGATACCGCGTAGACCGTTGACCCAATGCACCATCGCGTGCAGCAGAGATGCCGCGACCTCGGAGGTCGAGCCCGTCAGTGCATGGGCGGGCACGCGGACCGGTGGCGTTGGTTCTTCGTCCTCATGCCGCGCACCAGGTGAGATGCCCTCAATCTGTACGCGTAGTGGAACCTGCGCCAACTCGGGTCCGAAGCGGTCGAGGAGCTGAGCGCAGCAACGCTCAAGCTCCTGTTCCGCTCGTGCGACGTCGGTGCCGGTGTCCATGACCGGCATCGCTCAGCTCTCCGGGTCCGGAGACGTCCCCAGAATGTCTTCGAGTCGGGCTGCGTGACCACCCAACTGCTCGGACAGTTCGACGGCGACGAGGTGCAGTTTCACCTGCTCGGGATCGTCCACGCTACCCGGCTCGGCGCCGACGTGATGGATATAGCCTTGAAGCTGGCGCAAATCTCGGAGCGCGGCCCGTAGGTCCGACTTGACCGGCACCTCGCCACGCTCCTTATAGGTCTCCTCGTGGAGCAGGGCATTGTCGTAGAGCGTCACGCCGACGCTGCGGAAGGCGTCACGGATGTGTGCTTCCGGGTAGAGGTGCAAGTACGTCTCCCGGAAAACGGCATGCGCCTCCCAATGGCTCGGTTGCAGAGAGTTCGGCGTTGCCGGATTGGTATGCTGCGGCTGGTCACTCATGGGGTCATCTCCTTTGAGTGGCTAGGCCCGGTTCGGTGCTCTAACACCGGATCGGGCCGCTTGCTTGGAGGGTGACTTGCCTGCGCTGGCACAGCCTGGACAGGCCTTCACCCCGATAGGCTGGTACCACTACAGCGGGAAGGGACGACCTGTCAACCAGAAACCCTGAACCAGATGCAGAAAGCCATATCAATCACACTGCATCCTATATGCCAAGGAACTTGGCTAGCACCCCTCATGGTGCAGGCGTTCGCTCGGACTCAGACGTCCAGCCTCAGATGTCGCAGTGCAAGTTGTTGTAGGCATCGAGCTGGTCCTTCAGCTCGTTGCCTCGCTTGCGGTCGGCCCCCTTCGGATTACTGCCCGGCGGGAAGTCCTGCAGGAAGGCATCTGCCGCCTCGACGATAGGCAGGATGAAGGGATCAGTGCCGTTGGCCAGGTTGAGCTTGGTGGCGACCAGGTGGTGTGCCAGCTTGCTGGCGGCGTCGGGGCCGCCGTACTGCAAGAAGCCCATCAGCTCGACATCGCCGTACTCGACACCACCGAGGGTGAGACGATCAACGGGCCAGTCTTCGCGGTGGGTCTTCCAGTAGCCCGGTGAGCGGGTACAGGCGTCGTCATCGAGGATCTGTCCCTCGATAACCAGCTGGAGCAACAGGACGAGATCGGGTTCGACGAGCTGCATGCCCAGCTGCAGCGTCTCGCGCCCCTCGTCGAGGTCATCGCCCAGGACGCTGACGGGCACCTGTGTGCTTGTCGTGCCGGGCTCCAGGACCAGACTCCCGGTCGCCGCCAGGTAGTCCTCACCAGCCGTGGCCGTGATGTCCACCGTCTCGTAGGCCAGGACGACAGGCTCAGTCAGTGCGCAACTGAGCTGGACGGTGAAGAGCAGCTCCGCCGTGTCGCCGATGTCGCCTTCGACCACCGGCTCGCTGGTCGCCCAGATCACCGGCTGGCGCAGGCTGGTCAGCGAGAGGACAGCAACCTGGTCAGGAACAGCCCACACACGTACACGCACGGACTCGACACCCGTGATGGCGTCCAGGGTCTCACTGAGCGTCAAAGCCTCGACAGGGCCGATCACATCGCCGCTGTCGAAGGCGTCGAGCAGCAGGCCGCCGCCGTCCAGGGCTTCCACCTGGACGCGAGCCGTCTCACCATCGGCCAGGCTCAGCGTGAGCGCGAAAGCGATGCGCAGCTCGCTACTGCCGAGCGTGCCGCCGCCGTAGGCACGGACGTCGACGGTGTGCGTCCAGACGCGGTCCGTCTGCGTCCAGGCTTGCGTGCCGAGGGCCGGCAGCAGCTCCGGTCCTGGGCACAGCTCGTCGTCGAGGATCGTCGCCAGCGCTTCGGCATCAGCCAGCTGTGCGACGGTCGGCTCGCTCAATTCGAGGCGGAAGGTCTCCTCGGCCGGTTCGAAGAGGGAATCGCCCAGGATCGGGACGTTGACGTTCTGCGTCGTGACGGTCGGCGCGAAGGTCAGCTCGCCCTCGGTTGTCGTGTAGTCCTCGCCCGCGAGCGCGGTGTCGTCGGCCGTGCTGTAGCGCACGGTGACGTCGCGATCGGCGGGGTTGGACAGCCGTACCTCGAAGCGTGCTTCGCTATTTGTATCGCCTTCCTCGACTTCGACGTCTGCCGCCGAGAGCAAGGCTTGATCGTCGTCGAGGATGGTGACTTGCGCCTCACCATCGACGAGCACACCGCCGTCGACGCTCGTGACCTGCACCAGGAACACCTCGTCGAGTTCATCGACATCGTCGGCAGTGACCGGCACCGGGATCACGCTCTGCGCCTGCCCGCTCGGGACGGTGAGACTGCCGGCGGTGGGCGTGTAGTCCTGGCCGGCGAGGGCACTGCCGTCGACGGTGGCGAAGTGGACCGTGACCGGCTGGCTCGACGTTTCGGATAGCAGCACGGGCACGCCCGCCAAACCGGCGGCTTCCCTGATAGCCAAATCGCCGAGGCTGACATCCGGCTCGGCGGAGACAGCATCGACGGTGACGCTCAGCTCGGCGCAGCCGCGACCGCCGTCGTCGTCGAAGACGCACAGGCGCACCAGGTAGGTGCCGGCTTCGCTGTAGGGATGCGAAGCCTGTACCGTGCCGCCGCCGGCTTGCTGGTCGAGCGCGACGACTTCGGGCGCACCGTCGCCCCAGTCGATCTCGGCGCGGTGGGTGTCGAGCAGCCCCGGGTCGGTGAAGGTGCCAACGACCTCCAGCGGACCGCCGACCGTGAGGTCGTAGTCCGTGGTCAGCACGACGGTCGGCGCGACGTTGCGCACGGTGACCGTGGCACGGTCGCATGCCGGGGCACCACCGGCGGCTTGCCAAGCGGCTTCCTGGACGCACACTTCATGCTCGAAGACGCCGTCGTCGCCGAAGCGGTGCGTCGCTTCGATCGGGCCGATGCCGCAATGCGGAGTGCCCAGTGTCGCCGGCTGGAACGGCTCCCCGGCCCAGCTGACCTCGGCGCCGTAGCTGCGCGGCGGCAGCTGCGGGCCGCTGATGCGCAGGGCTTCGAGGTCGCAGGCTTCGAGCACCTCGCCGATGATGAAGGCTTCGTCGATGGAGCCGATCCACGGCTCGTAGTACTCCGGGTTAACACCCAGCCAGGTACGGTCGAAGCCGGGACCGACATAGCCCTGGCCAACCAGCTCCTGTCCGTCGACGTACAGGCGTACGCTCTGCAGCGCAACGCCGTCCTGGATCGGCCCGATCTGCTCGTAGACGGCGGCGACGAAGGTCCACTCGCCGTGACGGATCGGCACCACGCCGAGTACGGATTCACTGCCCTGGAAGATCGACCAGCCGAAGTCGCCGCTGCGATAGTCGACGACCAGCGTACGGTCGAAGCCGCCACTGTCGTGCGAGATGACGGTGTTGATAACGTAGCTGAAGCCCGGCACGGTCTTGACCCACGCACCCATGGTCAGCTTGGGCTGAGCGGTGACGTTGATGTCGACCGGGATCTCGATCGAGTCGCCGTCGTAGAAGCCACCGAACTCGTAGGCTCCGCCTCGATAGCCCTCGGTCGGCGTCGGCGTGCCCCAGATGGAGCCGTGGTTCTCGTTGCCGCTGGCATCCTGGACGTCGCCGTCGAGCGGTAGGTAGGCGAGCAAGCGGCCGTTGTCGAGCGGTGACAGGCCGGGCTGATCGAGCGACGCCTGCAGCGCGTAGGGCGAGCCCTCGTCGACACTGCCCGGCTGGATGCTGACGCGCGGCGCTTGCGGATCGATGAACTCGACCGGCAGTTCGACGACGTGATCGTCCGGCGTGGTGTCGACGCCCTGGCTGCCGTCGTCCCACACTTCGAGCTGCACGAGCACGCCGTCGCCCGGAGTAGTGGTATTGGGTGCTCGCACCTCGACGGTGATGTCGAGCTGCGCGCGGTAGGCCAGGTGGTCGAGGCTCCAGACCAGCGTGCCAGTCGTGGCATCAAAGCTCGACGGCGCCGGTTCGATGGCGCCGATTTCGAGCGGTGGCGGCACCACGGCGAGCAGCTCGACATTCGTCGGTTCGAGCGTGCCGTGGTTGGTCAGGCTCAGCGTCAGCGGCACGCTCTCGCCGGGGCGCAAGCTGCTCGGCTGCACGTCGCCGGAGAGGCCGAAGTCGAGCAGCGGACCGCGCCAGTAGACCAGAAAGCTGTCGCACGCTTCGCCGCCGTCGTCGTCCGTGACGCAGACGCGCACCGGGTAGTCGGTCTCCAGGTCGTAGGCGTGCTGCGCGACGATGCGGCCGGCGCTGCCTTCGGCGCTGGCTGTGGGCGTCACGGCAACGCTCTCGATCGTGCCGTCGCCCCAATCGACCGTCGCTGTGTGCGTGTCCGCCGGACCGGCGTCCCAGTAGCTGGCGTCGAGTTCGAGGAAGCCGCCGACATAGGCGGGACGGTCGGGACCGGCGTCGATCTGCGGCTCGGCGTTGATCACGGTGAGCGGGAAGTCACCACAGCCGGTGTCGGTGCCATCGTCGACGCACACCTGGGCCACGAACTCGCCGTCGTCCGGATAGGAGTAGCTGGCGTGGATGCGACCGAAGGTCTGGCCGTTGGCGACCCAGCTATCGAGACCCGCGGCCGTGGTGTTGCCGTCGCCCCAGTCGACCGTCGCGCTGTGGCTGTCCGCGCTGCCGGGATCGACGAAGGCGGCGCCGAGCGGGAAGGTGGAGCCTTCGAGCACCGCCAGTCCCTCGACGCGCACATCGTAGAACTGCACCAGGCCGAGGTTGAGCGTGTAGAAACCGAAGCGACCGCTGCCGAAGGCGTAGTCCCCGCTCAGGTCGGCGATGGGGTTGCCGTTCATCCAGATCTGCACGCGATCGGCGCGGCTCTCGACGCGGAAGCGGTACTCCCAGCCGTTGTTCCACGGGCTGTAGCCCCAGGCGTCGTGGCTGCGCGAGATCTCGGTGACGCCATTCGACAGCCCGTTGCACTGCAAGTCGACGTGCGCCGCCAGCTCGGAGATGAGCGGTACGCCCCGGACACGCGAGACGGCCAGGCCACCCTCCGCATAACCACTGCCGCACTCCGGATTCGCCGAGATCTGGGCACCGCTTCGCTTCCAGTCGACGAGCAGGAAGTCGGCTTCCGGGTTGGCAGCGTCGCCCGGACGGTAGCCGAGCACGAAGCCGAACCAATCGTAGTCCCAGAAGGGGATCGGTCGCACGGTGAACTCGAGCGTCAGGCCGGTCGCCAGGTAGGGGCTCAGGAAGACCGTGGCCTGCGAGTCGTTCAGCTGCTCGACCTGCGTGCCTGACGGCGCCACCTGCCAGTCCGGCGAGCGCTGGTCGTAGGCCCAGCTCTCTGCCGTCCACAGCCGCAGGTCCGCGCCCTCGGTCGACGCGCTGACGACCGGCGCCGCATTGACGACACCGAGAGTCTGCGAGCGACAAGATTCTCCGCCGTCGTCGTCCCGCAGGCACAGACGTACGGTGTAGCTGCCGTCCTGGCCGTAGGCGTGCGAGGCGCGCACCACGGAAGCCGCGGCATCGACCGTGGCCGGTTCGACGACTCCGTCGCCCCAGTCGACCGTCGCGCTGTGGCTGTCGTCGCTGCCGGCGTCGCTGTACGCCACGTCGAGGTGCAGTGCCTCGCCTTCGGCCGGAGCGGACAGGACGAGCGGATCGAGCACGGGGGCGGCGTTGGCGACCGTCACTTGCGTGCTAGCGATGTCGACTTCTCCACTGTCGTCGATCACCTGCAGCGCGACCGTGAAGACACCATTGTCCGCGAAGATCCAGGTCGGCGCCACGATCGAGGCATCGTCGAAGATGCCGTCACCGTCGAGATCCCAGGCATAAGCCACCAGCGTACCGTCGCGGTCGGTGGAGGCCGAGCCGTCGAGTTGCACGGGCGCACCCTCGGTGCCGCTGTAGGGGCCACCGGCGTCCGCGCGAGCGCTGGCGATGACATTGGTGTCACTCGCCTGGTTGTTGGCGGGCGTCGGGTCCGGACCGGCCGAACCGTCGTCGGTGACCGTGGCAATCATCGTCAGCTCGGTGACGCCCGCTGGTAGTCCGGCGTCGACATCGACGATGAAAGTGATGTCGCTGCTCGTACCTGCGCCCAGGTCACCGAGCTGCCACTCCAGCGTGTCCAGACTGCTCGTGCCGGCAGGGATGTCGACGCGTAGCGTCACGCCTGTGCGCGCCCCCGGTCCAGCGTTGACGACGGTCGCGGTGACGGTCAGGGAATCGCCCGGATGCATGCGCTCGACGCCGTCGACCAACTGCACGGCCAGGCCGACGTCAGTGGTGTCGTAGGCGAAGCGATGCTCGTTGTTACTCTCGTTACACTCGCGCAAGGCGTCTTCCGGGTCGACCTGCACGACGACCTCGCGGGCACCCCAGATCTCACCTCCAGCGCCGAGGCTTGTAGCATCGAAAGTCAGCGCGACGTCCTCGAAGCGTCCCGGCACCAGCGCCTGGCTGGTTGCCGCGACACCCAGCAGAGCGCCACCGGTCGCCGGGTCGCCGTCATAAGCGTGCACCGGCACTCCGGCAGGCGCGGCGGAGGTCCCACCGTTGCCCACGCGCACCGTCACCGCAATCTGCGGCCAGGCATCGAAGTCGACGCGCAGGTACGACGCCGACAGATCCGCCGCCGCCAGCGGATCGACGCCCACAGGCGCCACGTTGGCGCGGAAGGTATTGTGGGTCAGCCAGGGGTGCGGCGCAGTCGCTGGCACCGAGCCGTCGTCGCGTACGTTGTCGGCGTGGAAGGCGTGCTGGTTCCACACCTTGCGCGCCGGTCGCCAGTTGCCGGTGGCATCGCCGTAGACACGCAGGCCATAGGAACGCTCGGGCAGGCCGTCGAGCTGCGTCGCCAGGTCGCTGGTCACCAGCACCTCGGCACCGCCATCGCCGTCGACGTCCGCCACCACGACCTGCTCGTTCTGGGTGATCGAGCTGAAGGCATCCTCGAACAGCACCGTGCCGTCGCTACCGCGGAAGATGCGCAGGTGCGCCTCGTCGCGGTAGAGCACCTCGAAGCGGCCGTCACCATCCAGGTCGAAGACGGTCGAGCCGGTCATGTTGGAGCTGCCGTCACGTACCGAGCGCTGCCACTTGACGCTGCCGTCGCCCTCGAAGACCGCGTACTGGGTCGAGCCGGCGACACCGATCTCAGGTGCCCCGTCGCCGTCGAAGTCGGCGATCGTCGGAGCGCCACCGGCTTCGTCGCCAGCTCCCGGCAAGTCCACCGGCCCCCAGATCAGCGTGCCGTCGTGCTCGTGCAGGCGCAGCTGTCCCCGCGCCACCACGACGATCTCGGGGTAGTCGTCGCCGTCGAAGTTGGCCACCGCTGGGTACCCGTCGGCGTGGGTTTCATCGAGCTGCCAGTAGACGCTGCCATCAGCACGGTAAGCCGTCGTCCCCGTGACCACCTCGGCCGTACCGTCGAGATCGAGATCTGCGGCGATCGAGATGGCGCCCGAGTCGACGCCGTCGCGATTAGACGCACTCTGGTACGCCTGGCCACCGCTACCGCTCCAGCGAAGCCGGCCCAGGCCGTCGAAGACGTGGGCGCCGACCAGGATTTCCGGCTGGCCGTCACCATCCAGGTCCGCCAGCGTCGGGTTGTCGCGGTTGGTCAGCGTCGTGCCGTCTGGGTGCGTCGAGTAGCCTTCGCTGATCCAGCGTCGACGACCCTGATTGTCGTAGGCCACCAGGCGGTTCGGGCGACCATCGAAGAAGCCCGAGACGATGATCTCGGTCGTCCCGTCGCCGTCCAGGTCGCCTGCCGCTAGCCCGGAGAGCGAGAAGATCACGAATTGTGACACCGGCGGCACGACCGTCCACAAGGCGCTACCGTCCGCGCCGCTGATCGCACGCAGGCGCACGCGCGGATCGAGTAGGTTGCCCAGGTTGGCGGTGACGAAGACGATGTCCGGCGTGTCCTCGCCGTCGAAGCGTCCATCACCGTTGTCGTCAGTGAGCTGGACCACGATCGGCGTCGCCACGCTTTCCTTGCTCAGCGGTTCCTCGATGGCAGGTTGCCCATTGTCGTCCAGCGGTGGCCACGACCACTCGACCACCGGCTCGAACACCCCCACCGGCGGCGCCACACGGCAGCCCGTCGCGCTGCGGGCGAGGTTGTCGTCCTCGTCCAGCTCGGCGACGGTGTCACGGCTGTCGACCCAGGCCCACAGCGGCGCGTCGAGGAAGCTGAGCGTTCCACTCAGCGGCACGCTCAGATCTGAGGTCGCGCCAGCGGCCAGCTCAGCAGGGAAGGTCGCGGCACCGAGCACGGTATCCGCAGCCGACAGCGCCCGATCGCCGTCGAGGTCTTCGAAAACCGTCACCTCGAACGCCGTGCTTGCGCTCACAGTTGCGGCACCGGTGTTGGCGACGGTGACGAGGCCGCTGCCCGTCACGGTCAAGGACTGCGCATCCGCCGTCGGCGGCACCACCGCCTCGACCGTCAGGTTAGCCAGCTGCGCCAGCGTGGTGACGTCGGTCGCGCTGTTGTCGGCCGGTTCCAGGTCCCGGCCACCGGTGCTCGTGGCACTGGCGCTGAAGAGGAGTTGGGCGAGGTCGGAAGGCGGTGCCGTGTCCACGCGCACTTCGACGGTGCGCGTCACCGCAGTACCCGCCGCCAGCTCGAAGGCGGGCCACGTCACGGTCCCCACCGCTCCCGAAGCCGTCCCGGTCGTCGGATCGAGCGCGCCGTCGTCCGAAGCGGTCAGGAACGTGATGCCGTCGGGCAGCGTCGCCGTCAAGAGCGTGCCCGTCGCGCGGCGCGTGCCGTCGTTGCGCAGCGTCAGCTGGTACTGCAGAAGATCGCCAGGCAGCGCTTCCGCGCGACCATCGTCCACCGTCACCACCAGGTCCGGCGCGGCGCTCAGCACTTCCGGCGGCGCCACGACGTCGAGCGGCAGGTACCTGCCCTCTTGCCACAGCACCGACGCGGGAGCCGACTGCGAGACGACGAATTCGTCCACGCGCAGCTCGACCGCCTGCCCGGCAAGGCCACCCTCGACAACAGACGTGTCCAGGCGGTCGCCCGGAATGTCCAGCCGGAAGGATGCGTCCGCCGCCACCGTCGTCTCGGCGAACCGCTCGCCACCGATCCAGGCTGACAACGCGGTCCCCGGTGGCAAAGCGTCCCCGGACTCCAGCGCCACCGTCCCGAACCAGCTCGACGGCAACGGGTGCGGCTCGTCTGCCCAGACACTTTCGATCCAGCCTCCCAGAGCTGCAAGTCCAACGAATGCACACAGCACAAACCAAGCCGACGTCTGCCGCTTCGGCGATCTCATCTTCATCCCTCGTCAAGGCCAAGCTATCGCCGTGCCAGCATGGCTACGACGAAGCAATCATTAAATATGCAGCAAGAACTGAAAGCTGCTGATTGCATTTTGCCTCCATCACCGGGAAGGAGGCAAGGGGCTGACGTGGGATTAGACGGACGCGGAAGGGATTTTCACAGCGAGGTCGGAGCCCAAACCTAGAGCAGTTGAATCGAACTGCACCGAGTCAACCGGCACTGAGATACGCTCCTGACTTCACGGTATGTCGTACATTTGTGAGACCACACGTCTGAATCAATAGAGCCCAAGGCACCCAGGATGCGATATGCACAGATCCTTTGTGGATCCGAGAGCTGATCCAGATCCGGCGGCACAGCGCCCACCGGCAAGATTCACAAGCAACCCGGACGAATTGAACGCGCTTCACCAGTTGTGTCGTGAAGGACGCCTGTACGATGTCGAGCGGTACCTCCAAGCCGACGGACCGGTGCAGCTTTGTCCCAGCACTCGTATCAGTGGCCGCCGCAATTTTCATTCGGCGCTCGAGATCGCGTTCTCTCGACACAATCAGGCTCTGCTCCTGCTGCTTCTCGCCAACGGCTACGATCTGGCAGCGGAGCAACAGTGTCCGCTCGATTCGGCTCTCCGGTTGCGCCGCAAGGACATGGTTGACCTTCTGCTGAGATGGGGAGCGGACCCACATCGGGCCTCTGTCCACATCCTATGTGACAGCTACGACAGCGAACTGTTCGAACGGTTTCTGAACCTAGGCGTAGACTTCACCGCCGGGCATGCTCTTGCTGAGGCTCTCGGTGAACACACCAGCAACAAGCCGCTCTTCGGCTTCGCGAAGCGCCATCGAATCAGAGATCCGAAGATCCAAATAGATCTAGATATGGCGCTCGTTCACCAGGCACAGAATGGCAAGGAGAAGGGGGTGCTTCTTTGCCTGTGGGCAGGGGCTAATCCTCACACGCCCGTACCTGGACTAGACCAGTGGTACGCCGACATTGAGGATCCGGACGAATGGTCCAGCGCGATCTATGCCGCTTGCAGTGCCGGACATGCAGCCATCTTGAAGCGTCTCGGCCCAGACCCGGCCTTGGATGACTACGAAGAACTCTATCGTTCCGCCTGCAATGGGGAGACCATCGAGATCCTGGCGCTATCGCAGCTACCTCGTGAGCCATCGACAGTTATCCTGCGCCAAATTGGGCGAACCACCTTGCTTCATTTCGAAGCGTATCGTCCGGTGGAAGTACTCAAGGCCTTGTTTGAAGCAGGCGTTCGATGGGAATCGAGTTCGAAGAGGGAGATTGGAGAAGCTCGCCGAGACTTGCTGCAATCAAGTTACTCGACGTTCGAGGAAGTCCTGAAGCTCCTCTCCACGAAAGACTACTGTTCACGAGAGGTGCTCACTGAACTCGCGCGGACACCTTCAATTCGCAGGCGAATGCAGAAACAACATCTCATCCCAGATTCCGGAACTTTCTCGTCAGGCTGGTCGACTCTCTCTCGGGAGTCGCTAGCCAAGTTCGGAATCGACCGACCCAAGGCCAAACGGCGGCAGTAGCACGGCTGGTAGAACTTGTACTGCTAAGTCTTGGAGTCTGCCTGTTGTGCCCGGATCTCGTCGCCCGTCTTGGCGCCAATGCTGCGAAGGTATCGCGTCACATCGTTCTCTTCCCATTCATAGCCAGCCCAATCAAGTTCTGTTTTCCCGGTCATGCCATCGACGATGGTTTATCCTGGCACCGTTTGCGATCATGTCCTTGAGAATATCGAGGTGTCCATTACGAGCCACAGGGTGAAGAGCAGGCTTCCCACCGTCGGATAATCTGTTGAGATCTGGCTTCCAGGAAAGAAGCTCGACGAAGAAAGAGTAGACTTCCGGCAAGATCATATCTGGTGCGATATATGGCAAGACCGTAGCAGCTAAGTCGCGCCGCTTGACCTCATCGAGGGTCAATAGAAAATCTCTAAGCTTGGAAATGTCATCTTCAGCTGTAGCGAGTTCAATCGCCTCTTCCCTCAATGCCTGTTCACTATCCAAGTAGCTGCCTAGCTTGGTGGCCAGTAACTCGGGGCTCTCGGAGCCCGTCACATCTCCAGATGTCTTCCTAAGAGCCTGCTGCAATCGCTTCACCTGTACAAGATCCAGTGACAGTGTGTCTTCTGTTTCGAGCCGCTCTAGGATGGCCTGTGCCAGTACTGCGAGAGAACGAGCCTTCCCTTTCCGGCGAGAACTCAACCCCATCCTGATGGCATCGTTCAGCCAGCCTGGATCACTCACCCGGAGCGCGCCTGCCACACAGAGCAGGCGCACTACTTCTGGGTTACACCGTGCCATCGCAGCGCTGATAGGTGATCCTCGTCGCTGTCGTCTGAGTAGGGTTCCGGGCACAGGTCTACCCCAAACTCCACGAGCAGACGTGCGGTGTCAATCTGATCTTCCAGGATTGCATCCACCAGAGCATAGGGCAGGAACTGTGGGTATTGGGTTGGCTGCGTCAGCAGATACTTCAGGCAGTTCTCGGCGCCTTTGCTCGCAGCCAATACCAGCGGATGCAGTTGGTAGTCGCGCAGGGTCTCGAAGAGACTGTCGGACGTCCAGCCGTCTGCTTCAGCTTGTTTCAGAGCTTCGACATCATCTGCGGCGATGATGGATTCCAGCCGAGGGTGCAAGTTGATGCGGGTCAGCATGGGGCTCGTGAAGCTACGCCTTCTCTTTCGCTTGCTCGGCACGGACTTCGTCTCCCGTCTTACAGCCGATGCTGCGCAGATAGCGAGTCGTCTCGTTCTCTTCCCACTGGTAACCTGCCTCGTCGAGTTCTGTTTTGCCAGTCAAGGTCGAGACCAGGTTGATCTGTGCGCCGTTGGACACGAGCATCTTGATGAGTCCTAGATCCCCGATCTGCGCCAAGTAGTGAAGAGCCAGTATTCCACCGTCGTCGCTCTGATTGACATCTACACCCCAGGAGATGATCTCTTGGCATAGCTGCGACTCAGCAGGCAAGTCGGCAGCCCGAGCGAGGTACGGCAGTACAAGTGAACCGATCTGTAACCGCTTCTCTTCGTCTAAGCCAAGTAGGAGCTTGCGGAGTTCAGAAACTCCATCTTCTGCGGTTGCAAGGTCAAGGGCCTCTTCTCTGAGAGCATACTCTCCGTCCACGAAGTCGCCGAGAGACTTCGCCAGCGCATCTAGCCCTATGCTCTCGCTCTTCTTAACAACTTCCTGAAAGACTGTTGCGAGTCGCTTCAACTGCAGAACCTCAAGCGAAAGCGAATCTTCAGCCTCCAACCTCTTCAAGACTTCCGATGCTAAGAGCGCCAGACTCTCGATCTTCCCCTTTCGGCGACATGTCAAACCTGCCCTAATGGCATCGTTCAGCCAACCAGCATCACTTACCTGTACCGCCCCCGCCTCACATAGCAAGCGCACCATCTCTGGGTTGCACCGTACCATCGCGGCGCTGATCGGCACGTCCTCGTCGCTCTCTTCCGAATAAGGCTCAGCACACAAGTCGACACCAAACTCCACGAGCAGGCGGGCGGTTCCTATGTGGTCTTCTTGGACTGCCTCCACCAGGGCGTAGGGCAGAAACTGCTTATATTGGGTTGGTTGCGTCAGCAGGTAGCGTAGGCAGCTCACCGCGCCTTCGCCCGCGGCCAAAACCAAGGGATGCAGTTGGTAGTCACGCAACGTCTCGAAGATCTTGTCGGGCGTCCAACCACCCGCTTCAGCCTCTCGCAGAGCATCGACATCGTCTGCAGCGATGAGGGACTCCAGCTCGGGCTGCAGGCTAACGCGATTTAGCATTTCAAGGTCTCTTTCCCGTGATCGATAGAATCAGGCCAGCGACGCCCTTGCTTCGCACTTCTCGTTCCAGCCAGTTCCAGTGGTACCGCTTACCACCCTTGAAGGAAACCAGGAACACAAGGTGAGGCGGAAACGCATAGCCACTGGCATGACGCCAAATCGCGTTCCATTGTCCCCGTTGCTTTCTCTTCCAGGCATTGTAGAAGGAATTGATGCCCAGCTTGATCTCTGCTGTCATCAGGGTCTTCCGACTTCTTAGTGTAGGTGGTCGGTCACGCACAAGGAAGTCGGGGTAGCGAACCTCGCGTTGTCTTCCCACATTCTGAGGGCGATCATCACATGTGTATCCGTCGGTGAGTACCCTTCCTGAACGCTGCTCGATACCCGGCTCAAACCACATCACCTCGGGATTCGTGTCGCGAAATAGGAAGCACAGTGTGTGTGCCGTGAAGTCCTCGAACATGGCCCCGGCCTTCGAACCGACGGTCTGGGCAAAGCCGAAGGCATCGAGTTCGAAGCCCAGGAACGAGAACAAGAAATCCTTCAGGACGCTGGTCAGCACCTCTCCCAGCTTCTCGATCGCCCGATCCCGCAGTTCCTTGGCAGCATACGTCTTCGCCGCGCCGACGATATTCTGGACGCTGAGGCTGATGTTGATGTCAACGATGGTGAACAGCCCGGTCGGATCACCGAAGACCTGCGGGTTATTGTAGGCAAAGATGTAGGGGTGCGCGCTTTGAGGCTCGTAGGGGTCCAGCTCCGCCGCATCGCGACTCAGGAAGCGGCCGGTTGTCGGGTCGTACCAGCGAGCGCCGAGGTGGTAGAGCGAACTGGACGGCTCCCACCAACCCGCCTGGAAAGCGAAGTCGCCGCCAGCGGCTTCAGGCGTAGCGGCTGCACCAAGAGGAGCACCGAAGGCGTCGTAGTCGACGTTCTCCAAGCCCTCGTCGGACAGCAGACCCCGGACACTGCCTTGCCCGTCTTCCAGGTAGTAGACGGCACCGCTGTCGCCGTAGCGCAGCAGGGGACCACCGACCGCGTGGACGTAGGCGGTCCACTCGCCCGCATCGCTCGCCGCGTAGTGGACGGTGTCGAGTCCCGTCCCGAGGCTCGGTGCGACGACGAAGCTGCGTTCCTCACTACCCTCGACTGTGCCGACGCGCCGCCCCTCGGCGTCGTAGCGGTGGGTCAACGTCGTGCCACTGGTCGAGGTGGCACTGACGAGGCGATCGATCGCGTCATGTTCGTAGTCCCAGGTCTCGCCATTCCGCTCTACCTGGCTCACACGGCCATCGGCATCCCAGCTGTACGCCTCGACGACGGTACCGTTCTCGGTGACACTAGCCAGGCGGGTGCCCTCCAGGTACGTCGAGCTTTGCGTGACGCCATCGATGATGCGCTGAGTCCGGTTGCCGGCAGCATCGAAGGCGTAGCTCACCTCGTGCACCACCGTCCCCTCGGGCGACAGGTGCCGCTCGCTGGAGACTCGGAAGGCGATGTCGTAGGCGTACTCGACGACGCTGCCGTCTTCACGCTCGACGCGCAGCGGCTCGCCCTGAGGACCGCGCTGGTAGGCGAACGACTGGAGCACCGTGCCATCGGCGGCGCGGTGCTCGACAGCCGTAACGTGATCGCGGAGGTCATACTGCCACGTGGTCACGACACCGTTCGGCAGCTCGCGCTGGGTCGGGCGGTTGACGGCGTCATACGTGAACGTCGTCCGCCCTCCCAGGGGATCGTCGATCGCTGTCACGTTGCCGACAGCATCGCGGGTGTAGCGCGTCACCGCGCCGGCTCCGCCGCCGGGAGGCGTGACCGTCACTGCCGAGACACGGCCGAGCACATCGTGTTCATATGTCACGGCGCTGCCGTCGGTGCGCTGCAAACCCTGCAGCAGGCTACCGGACGCGTAGGTGTAGCTGGTCGTGGCGATGGCATTCGACGCTTGCGTGAGGCGGGACGCGGCATCCCAGGAGAAGGCCGCCGAAGTTGACGCGCCGCCTGACGTCGATAGGGTGCGCTGGCTGACGCGGCCACGATCGTAGGCATAGACGATCTCTCCGCCGGATGGTAGTCGGACGCGGGTTGGCTCGGGCCCGTCCTCGTAGTCGAAGCTGAAGACACCACCGTCCCCGAAGTCGAGACTGCGACGCTGGCCGAGGCTGTCGTAGACCTCGCTCCGCAGCACCTCGCCCGTCGGTGCCTGCACGGAGGTCTGATCCTGCAAGCCATCCGCCGTCGGTTCGTCGGTGTAGGTCCAGGTGTGGCCGCCCGCATCCTGACCCGAGACCAACGCCCCGCTGGCGTCGTAGCCAAACTGACGCACATGGCCGCCCTCATCGGTGAACGAGGTGGGATAGTCGCGGCGCTCACCAGGCGGCACGCCGTCGAGGTAGGACCAGGTCCGCTCTCCTCCGTCGCGCAGGACCTGCCGGACGATCACGCCTTCAGCGCCGTACTCCGTGCGCAGGCTGCGGCCCAGCGGATCCGCCTCCTCGAAGAAGCTCGGACCGTAGTCGAAACTCCAGGTGAAGCCGCGCGCGTTGCGCCGCGTCGCCGTGGCTCCGGACGGCGTGTAGGTGAAGCTCTCGCGGTTGCCGAGGGCATCAGTGGCGGTGGTCACCTGGCCGGCGGCGTCGAGGTCGAACTCGATCGCGCCGTGGCCGGGAAACTCGACGCGATGGACGCGCCCCGCAGCATCGTGCGTGTAGCGCGTCATATCGCCCACGGGATCGGTCTGCGCCGTGGTGCGACCGGTGGCGTCGCGCGTGTAGGCGAGCGTCGGGGTGCCGTCCTGCGTCCAACCGGCCAGGCGGCCATTGGTGTCGACGCTGCGACCGACTTCGCCGACCAGGGATGTGGTCGAAGTCTGCCAGAAGCCGTCCTGCCCATAGGTCTGCGTGGCCCAGGAGCCGTCCTCATAGTCGGTGCGCACTTCGCGACCTTCGGCGTCGTACTGGTGCCGCGAGACGCGATCCCGGTAGCGCAGCTCGCTCAGGTTGCCCTGAGCGTCGTAGTTGGCTTGCAGCTCCGTACCCTCAGCATCGACGATCCGGCGCGGCTCGCCAGCGGCGGTCAGGTCGTAGTAGCGGGTGGCACCGAAGCCGTCGAGTTCAGCCGTCACGTTGCCCCGGGCGTCATACTCCCAGCCGTGCAGCAGGCGCCCGGCCTCGTCGCGCATCGCCAGTTGTTGGTTGGCGTCGCTGTACTCGAAGTGACGCTCGGTGCCGTCAGGTGCAATCACCGCCAGGGGCCGGTCGCGCTCGTCGAAGGTGAAGCGGGTCGTGAAATCGGCGGCATCTTGATCCGGCAAGTGGGGATCGACGCGGCTCGTCAAGTTGCCTCGGGCGTCATAGGTCCAGCGCGTCTCATGGCCCAGCGGATTGACCATGGAGGTGCGCTGATCCCAGTCGTTGTAGGTGAAGCGGGTCGTGTTGCCCAGACCGTCGACCACGGCCAGGACATTGCCGCGTTCGTCATATTGGACCTGCGTCGTGCGGTCGGTCGCGTCGGTCAAGACCTCGCGACGACCGGGTAGGTCGTGGACTAGAGCAGAACAATTCCCCTGCGCATCACAGCTGCGCTCCAGGCGCCCTTCCGGCGTATAGCCGAGCGCCGCGATCTCGCGGCCCTGCGGGTCGATGATGGTGGTCAGGTAGTGATCCGGGGCGTAGCGGTAGCCGGTCGCCTCGTCGAGGCGGCTTCGGTGCCGGACCAAGTCGCCTTCCGGACTGTACTCGTATTCGTTGGCGTTGCCAGAGGGATCGAGGATGCGGACGATGCGACCCTCACTATCGCGCTCGAAGCGGATCGAGATGCCGCTGCTGTGCTCGACGCCGTCGGCAGTGATGGTCAGAGTATTGCCGTTCAGGTCGCGAGCCTCTTCGACGCCAGTGTCCAGGCCGAGCACGAAGGCGTGCCCGTCGCGGGTGTGCAGGCGCACCCGCTCGGGATGGAAGTTCTCCAGCGTGTCGAGGTCCTTGACGCTGTCGGCGCCGTTCTCCCACAGCACCTGGTCATTGCCGAGAAGTTCGAGTCGAGCACCGGGCAGCGGACCGTCGACAAAGGCAAAGGAAGCGCTAGCGGCACAACCACCGGCGAGGCTCTGAGGCTGGTCGAGCTCGAGCCGAAAGCGGTATGTCTCGCGGTCCGACAGACGCACGACTGTCAAATGGGAGAGCGTCTCGTGCACCACCTGGCAAGGCAAACCCAGCGGTCCATCGCTCGCCGCGATGCGCCACCCCTGGCCGGGCAGCCGGTTGTGGCGCACCGAGCCGTTGCGCACCTCGAGGCTCCAGCCGACGCCGAAGTCCCGCACCTGCTTGTCGCGGCTGTCATAGCTGCGCACGACTTCGAGGTCGAAGCCGGAGAGTGGCAGCAGGAGGTCAGAGTACGCCAGTTGGACGTGGCCGATCTTCATCCCACCGTCGACCGCCACGCTGACCACCTGCTCGCTCGACTGCTCCGCGAAGTCGGTGGCCGTCAGTCGCAGCTGGTAGAGGTCGTTGGGCAGCAGCGTCGGGTCGAAGGTCGCGAGCGTGCCCGAGGTCGGCGTCTGCCCTTCGGCAAGCGGCAGCCACTCTGCTCCATCGTCCAGGCTCGCCGGACGGAAACTCAGCTGCCAGCTCTGCAAGAGGTCGCTGTCGATCTGCGCCGCGACCTCGACCGGCGCCGTGATCTCGTCGAGGTCGACAGGAGCCGTCAACGCCACCTGCGGCGGCGGTCCGTGACTCGCAAAGCGCACCGTCGTCGCCTCGGTCACCAGCACCCAGTAGCCGCGCCCCGGCTGCAACTCGCGCAGATCATTCGCCCAGTCCGGAACGTTGGGGTCGTAGACCTCCCACGGATCCTTCTCGTCGAACGCGTCATAGCCAAACACCCGCAGGTACTTTCCCGCAATCGACGACAGCGCCGCCGGCACCGGGCGCGGCTGCGCCAGCGAATAGCCGATCAGGTTCCAGCCGGGGCACACCGGGATCTCGGTGACGGTCGGTTGCTCGCCCGTCGGCAACGTCCAACCCCCAGCGGCCGGAGCTTTGACCCACAGGCCATAGCGATGGTCGATCGACGTCAGCTCGTTCGCAGGGTCGCCCGGCGTGTACTGCTTCCAGGCCGCTTCAGCGGCGCAGGCGTCCCAGATCCAGGCGCTCGTACCGGCAGGCGCTCCCGCGAGCACATCCGTCGGATCCGTCGACGTCGGCTCGACGGGCAGCGACACCAGGTTGAACTCCGTCTGCAACGGCAGGTCGCCTGCCTTGGCAGGCGTCGGAGTGACTACGACCGTCTCGGCTGTGCCGCTGCTGGGAAGGCGCGGAGGGGAACGCTGAAAGCGCTGCGCGGCGACACCCTCTTGCTGTTCATCCTGCGGCGCTGGCAGCGGAACGCCCAGCGCGGGAGGACTCAGCTGAAGCAGCAGCGCGCCACACAGGAGCTGTGCCGTGAGGTGGCGAAGAGCGTGCCACGAGGTGACCGGACGGGTAGAT
>CBDUPA010000043.1:0-19075 GCA_965368975.1 uncultured bacterium
GGCGGTGTCCCTGTCGGCGGTGTCCCTGTCGGCGGTGTCCCTGTCGGCGGTGTCCTTGTTGGCGGTGTCTTTGTCGGCGGTGTCGCTGGTGGCGAGGAGCTGGTACACGCGGTAGCGCAGCTGGCGCAGTTCCAGCTGATCGTCGATCGCCTGCCGGTCGTCGAACAGGCGCTCTTCTCGTCGCACCTCGTAGTTCTCGTAGCGCAGCAGGCCGAGGTCGCGGATCACGAACTCGCTCCAGTCCTGGTTCAAGTTGCCGAAGAACAGCAGGCGCAGGAGCAGCAGAACGTCTTCGCCCCTTGGCCGCACGAGAGGGACCTTGCGCGCCAGCGCCAGTTGCAAGTCGGCTGGTTCGACAGCGCCCTGCAGTCGCGCCAGCAGGGCTCCTTTGCGCTCTCCCTTGGCGGGTGGGTCGAGGTCGAACTCGGCGAGTAGCTGCTTGATCTCCGCCCGCAGCAGCATCACCAGAGCCTCTGCCAGCGTGGCATTGTCCGTGGGCTGCTTCTTGGGTTGGCGATGCGCGTCTCGCAGGCTCTCCTGCGCGAGACCGAGTTGCACCAACCCGTAGTGTTCCAGCTCGGTGAGGGCGGCGTCGAGGTCAGGGATCTCGGCGTAGCGCAGGCGGTCTCGACGCAGGAAAGGGCCCTTGCGCGACGTCAGCCGGACGTAGAGCCGGCGGGCGTGCAGGGAGGCGGCGCGGAAGCGGTCGAGAAAGTCTTGTTCCGGCGGTCGCAGGAGGTCCGCATAGCGGATCTCGACGGACTCCAGGACGCGCTCGAAGTTGTCCAGGTAGTAGCCGCGTGGCAGGCGTCTCTGTGGCTCGTCCGTCTCGATCGAGACGGGGATCGCCTTCGGATCTGGACGTTCTTCAGGGTGTTGGGCACGAGCCATGACGGTTCACTGTACCACCTGTTTCCGCCTCCTTACCGCTTGCTGAGTGTGCTCAGTTCCTGGGCCGAGAGCGTAGCAGTCCGGCGCAGATCGCCAGACCGAGGAGGCTGAGCCCTACGCCTCCGAGGAGTCCGGGCTGTCGGTAGGACAGCACCAATCGGTGCTCGCCGGCAGGGGCTTCGACGGCCACCTGACCGCTGGCCGTGGCGTGGACCTCGATGCTCGTGGTCTCGACGCGTGCACGCCAGCCAGCGTCGAACGTACGAGCAAAGACCAGGAAGACGGGGTCGGGACCCTCGCTACGGTAGTCGACCTCGACGCGGTGACCGCGGTCGGCTACCGCGAGCAGCCGCGGGCGCGGTGTGTAAGCGTACTGGTCGGTGGCACACGCGGAGCACACGACGTGCTCGAGCCAGGGAAAGCGGTAGCCATCGGCGCGCGCGGCTTGCAGGGCTGCATCGGCGTCGTCGTGGAAGCGGACCTCGGGCACCGGGCGAACGCGCGGCAGGCGGAAGGGGCTGGGGCGCAGCTCGACCGGTGGCACGGGCGTGCCGGTTGCTTGGGCCTGCAGCAGCTCCTCGAGCGGCCGATTGCGCAGCAAGGTTCCGACCGACCAGGCACCGAGTAGACGCAGAGCTCGCGGCTGGTTCTGCTGCCAGTCGTCGCGCAGCTGCGCGAGGTTGCGCTGTCCCCAATGGGTGAGCATGCGGTCGTAGTCCGGGTGGAACACATAGTCGAGGCCCCACAGGGTGCCGAGATAGGGTTCTAGTCGCTCGATCGCCAGGTACATGCGCCCCAGCTCTGCTGGGCTCTTCTGCTGCCCGTCGGATCGACGCACGTACAGGTCGGGATGGGCGAGCGTTGGTAAGTCGCTGAACAGACGCCCTCCTTCGGCGAAGGCCTGCCGTGCCGCGGCCGGTGGCTCGGTGAGTCGGCTGAGCGGCAAGAGGCGCTGCGTGCCGCGAGCATGGACACCGAGGTCGAGACAGACCAGCAGCAGTGCACTGACCGCCAGCGCGCGGGTCGAGCCGCGTCCGGAGCCGCGTCCGGACCACAGCCAGGCGAGCCAGCCGAGGCTGGCGGCGGCCCACAGTGTCGCCCACAGCCATTGCGACTGTAGCCAGGCGGCCGCGAAGTCGAGGGTGTCGGCCGACGGCGTGAGCAGGCTACCGCGAGAGACCAAGGCCCGCGACCAGTCCGGGAAGAGCCACAGCAGCAGGGCGATGGTCGCGGTGATGGTGGTGACGACCGCGGCGAAGCCCAGGGGTAGCAGGGCCCGGCCGTGCTTTGCGCGTGACGCGCCTGCGTGCGTGGCGTCGCGCTCGCGCAGCAGAAGCTCCAGGCCCAGGACGCCAGCGAGGCCGAGTACCAACACGGTGACCAGGATGAACTTCTCCGGATAGCGCACCAGGTTGAGTGGTGGTAGTTGCTGCAGCCAGGGGAAGACTGGCAGGTGTCGCCCCAGTGCTAGCAGCAAGCCGATTCCGGCGGTCAGGCGCCAGGCGAGGACTCTTGGCACCTTCCAGCGCAGCAGTGCGCACAGGCCGAGCAGCGCGAGCAGCAGACCCGGATAGATCGAGATGACGTAGGGGAAGTTACCGTCGTGCAGGTGACTGCCGAAGTAGAGGCCAGCCTCGGCACGGTTCGGGTCTCCGTGCACATGCGGCCAGAACACCTCGGCCAGGCGTGCAGGTGCCATCGACCAGGTGCCCGCCTCGGCCACGAAGGCGGGATCACTGCGCGCGGTCTCCGTCAACCGTAGCGCCGTCGGCACAAGCTGGATGCCGGCCAGCAGCGCGGCCAGCAGGGCGACGCTGACGAGACGGACCAGCACGGCGCGCGTTGCCCTCAGGGCTGAGGTTGAAAGGGCCGGCGTGTCGGGACTGCGGGTGCGTAGAGTATCGACAGCCAGGGCAGCCAGCGTCAGGCCGCTGAGAAAGACCGTGACCGGCTCGCCGGCGAGCAATTGCAGCGTCAGGCCGGCTGCCGTTATCGCCGTCCAGCGCCGAGCCGTGGTGGCGTCCGTGGCGCGCCAAGTACGATCCCCCCAGAGCGTGATCCAGGGCCACCAGGCGAGGCCACAGAAGAGGGTGAAGGTGTTGGTCGAGGCCGCGACGGCGCCGCCGCCGGTGAAGGCGACGACCGCCAGCACGGCCAACACCGGTCGGCATCCCAGGTGACGCGCCAGCGCGCTGGCTCCTGCCATGCCGAGCAGGGCGTGCAGCAGGAGTGTCAGGTGCAGGGCCCGTGCTGGCGGCAGTGGCAGGGTCAGCCAGGTGGCGGGATAGAACGCCGCGTAGTTGGGATTCGACAGAATCGGCTGGCCGCCGTGCAGTGCCGCGTCCCAGCGGGGCAGACCTTGCTCCGCGATCGCCTGCTGCAGGTTGGTGCGTAGCGGCAGATGGAAGCGGGGCAGGTCGCGCACGGCCAAGACGCCCCCGGGAGCCAGCAACGGGCCATAGAAGACAAGCAGCAACGCCAGGCCACCGGCCAGTTGCAGGCCGCGGCGTCCCGAGGCGGTCAATTGTTGGCTAGGCCCTCGGGCCAACGAAGGAAGAAACCATCGGTCCAGACGATGTCCTGATTGTAGTCAGTCGGTACGAAGCCTCCCGGGACGTAGCTGTCGCTGTCCGCGGTACCGTATCGACCGAAGCTGCGAATGCCTAGCACACGTGAGCCTCCAGGATTGCCGACGTTGATCCGATAGTCGTAGGCGTTCTGCCAACCATCGCGCTGAGGCACCTCCTGGATATAGACCGGAATCAGCAAGGACCTGATGTCACCGAGGGCAATCGCGGTGTAGTCGCTGGTAAAGGCGATTGTCTGACTGGCGCCGGCTGCGGCAGCTCCGCTCTGGTCGGTGAGCCAGGCCATCATCGCGGTTCCGACCAAGCGCTGATCAGCGACGGTTTTCTTCTGCTTCGCTTTCTGCAAGGCGTTGAGCATGTTGGGGATCAGGATGGCGGCAATGATGCCGATGATCGCGACCACGATCAGCAGTTCGATCAAGGTGAAACCGCTGCGCTGGCTGCGCGCGGTACGAAGACGAATCTCCCTAAGCATGATATCTCCTTGTGAGGATGTCTGGAGGTGAGGTGTCTTGGCTCCAGGTAGGATCCTCTATAGCAAGATCTGTGCCTCCCTACGGAACACCTTGAACCCTATGTAGATAGGTGAATTTCATTTCACCTCCTCTTCACCCTTGACACTTTTTGGCGGCCTCCAGTGCAAAAATAGGAATTATCATATTGAGTGTCGTCTGTCCAGGCTTGGCAAGAGGAAGAAAAGATTTCCAATGATGAATGATTGTAACTGCGAGCCTTCCGGTTTTTTCAATGCGAGGCGCCATGGTACCCCTGGGTCCGTGCCGTCCTGATGGTCTCAGGGAGCCAGCGCGCAGGCACGGATCAACTCCGTCATCAGCTCGACGCCGGCATCGAATCGATCCAGCGAGATGCGTTCGTCGAAGCCGTGGATGCCCTGCAACTCGGCCAGTTCGAGAGCGAACGGCCAGACGCCATAAGCGGGGATGCCGCGCAATCGAAAGTAGCGCGAGTCGGTGAAGCCCGAGATGAAGGCCGGTACCACCGGAGCCCGCTCGCCGAGTACTTGAGCCACTCGCCGGTAGACGTCGCCGTCGGTCGGCGAAGCCGGTATCGGCGGCGAACCGAGCAGCACCTCGATGTCGACGCTGTCGCCCAGGTGGTTCCGCACATCGTCGAGAAAGGCGGTCTCGTCGGTGTCTGGCAGCAACCGGATGTCGATACGGGCCTCGGCACTGGATGGGATGGAGTTGATGCGGTCGCCTGCTGCAAGGACGGTGATCTGGATGGTGTCGAGGAAGCTGTTGGGGCTGCCGACCGGTGCCGTCAAGCCGTCATCGCCGACGTGGTCGTCGATGTGGGCGTAGAGATCGGCCATGGTGGGGTTCTGCAGCGGTGCCAGGGCGTGGAAGTACGCGCGCACCGGTGGTGAAACGCGGAAGCGCAGCGGCCGCTGACGTAGACCGTAGAGCGCGTCGATCAGCTGGTGGTTGGCGCTGTGCGGATTGAAGCCGGAGGCGTGGCCGGTGCGGCCAGTGGCCGTGACGCGCAACCACAATGGACGCTTCTGAGCCACCTCGATACCCCACCAGCGTACTTGACCGCTCACCGTGCGATTGCTGCCGCCCTCGTTGAACACCGCGTCGACGCCTTCGAACAGCTCGCCGTGGTGGTCGAGTAGCCAGGCTGTGCCGCGTCCACCGCCGTTCTCTTCGTCGGCGACCGCCAGGAACACGACGTCTCGCTGCAGCTCGGCGCCGCTGCGCTGCAGGTCGACTAGGGCCGCCAGGTGCGCGATGCCCAGGCCCTTGGTGTCCACCGTGCCGCGACCCCACAGGGCGCCGTCGCGCACCTCACCAGCGAACGGGTCGACCTGCCAGTCTTCGGCTGTCGCTGGCACGACATCCATGTGGTGCATCAGCACCAGCGGTCCGGCGGTCGGCTGGCGAGCACGCAGGCGGGCGTAGAGATTGGTTCGTCCCTCGGGCGTCACCAGTAGCTGGAGCTCGATACCTTCCCGCCGCAGGAGCCGCGCCAGGAAGGCGCTGGCCTGGTGCTCGTTGCCGGGAGGGTTGGTGGTGTCGATGCGCACGTAGTCGCGCAACCACGCTGCCGCTTCGGAGAGTGCAGGCTCGCTGGCCTGGGCGTCCGCCCCCACGAGTGCCGGGGCGCTCAGCAGGAGCCCGAACAGCAGGGTCGAAGAGAGCGTGGTCGAGACGAGGCGGGTGGTGCGGTGGCGAAGGCTGGTCATGGTGCGCTTCCAGGGCGGTCTGGTGGATGGAGAGCCTGATCCGTGGTGCAGGTGGCCCGGCTGTCTGGGCGACCTCGAAGGAGTCGGCAAAAAAAATGAGCGCTGCCGAAGCAGCGCTCATTTTTACACGCGGCGATCCGCGGACCGCCGGAGGGTTTAGCCCTTAGTTCTGACCCTGCGGCCAGCGAACGAAGAAGCCATCAGCCCAGACGATGTCCTGAGCGTAGTCGGTCGGGGTGAAGGAGCCAGCGGTGTAGGTGCTGGTCGAGGAACGGTCGCGGCCGCCGCTGATGATGGCCATGACCTGCTCGTCGAGAACCTGCGAACCGGTCTTCAGGTAGAAGACGTAGTTGTTGTTCCAGCCGTCCACGCAGGGGACCTTCTGGATGTACTGGCTCACCAGCAGGCCAGTGAGGACGCTGCAATCACGGGCGGTGCCGTAGTCGGAAGTGGCCCAGGAGCCACCGGTGCCGCTGGCACCCGCCGCGGCGGCGCCGACCTGGTCGGTCAGCCAGGACATCTCGGCGGTGCCAAGGTTGCGCTCGTCAGCGACGGTGCGCTTTTGCTTGGCCTTCTGCAGGGCATCCAGGAAGTTCGGGATGAGCAGCGCAGCGATGATGCCAATGATGGCGACAACGATGAGCAGCTCGATCAGGGTGAAACCCTTGTTGTTGCGGTTACGGAGCTTCGTCAGCATTTGGTAAACCCTCCTCTGGTCTCTGTCTTGAGCCTACGCGGGTCGATCCGTCGTAGGACTGTCGGGACTTGTGATTAGTGCAGGAAGCGTGCCAGTTCGAGAACTCCCTATTCCTCGGGGCTTGGAGCGATCAGCTCGGCCGGTTTCCGACAATCCGTGACACTGATGGCGAGTGGGCTGACACTTCTTGTTGCGGTGTCGGCGGTACCCAGTGTCGAAGCTTGGCATTGACGAGGAGTGGGTGCTGGCAGGCGTCCAGGCTCTAGACTGTCAATTCACTGCGGTGCCGTCAAGACGATGGGGGAGACGCGGTCGTTGATGCTGCGCTACCACAGCTGCAGCTCGGGGTCCATCAGCCGTTGCAGCAGGTCGGCATAGATGTGGGCGCCGTCGACGAAGCCCGGCAGTGCCACCCGTTCGTTCGGCTTGGAGCCGGTCAGGGTATCGGGGGTCAGGATGAAGAACGGCGAGAAACCGTAGCTCGGGATGTCGTAGGCGCGGTAGAAACGGGAGTCCGTGGCGGTCCAGGGCAGGAAGAAAGGGCCCGGCGTGACGCCCGGGTGGCGTTCGGTCACCAGGTCGGCGATCAGGCCCAGGACCGGGTGGTCGGTGGGCGAGCCGTGCGCCGCGGCGTGATTGTCTTCGACCACCACGTCGAAGCCGTGCAGCATCCAGTCGGGCACCACGCGGCGGCGGGTGGTCTCGAAATCCGCGCCGGGCAACAGGTGGACCTTGACGTTCATCTGGAAGTAGCCCTCGCGTTCTTCGACCGGGAAAGCGATCTTCTCGTCGCGCAGCATCGCCTGTAGGTAGACCGGTAGTTGTTCGAAGGCATTGATATCGGTCAGCAAGGCTTGCGGATCCGCCAGCAGGTTTTGCAGCGAAGTGGCGTTGCGCGTGGTGGCGTAGGTCGGCCACATCGCCGCGACCTCGTCGGTCAGGCGCAGGTTGGTGACTTCGTGTGGCGTCGTGTTGATCAGGGTGCGGAGTTCTTCGAGCCGCTCGCGGTCGGAGCTGCAGACCTGCAGGTCGACGAACCGCTTCTGACCGATCTCAGTGCCCCAGAACTTGGCCTGCTCGGTGTTCACCGCTTCCACCACGCCGCCTTCGGTGAGCACCAAGCCAAAGCGCTCGACCAACTCGGGGTGGTTGCGCAGCACCCAGCGCGAGCCGAAGTCGCTGCCGCGTTCTTCGCTGCTGGTGGCCAGGTAGATCACCGAGCGTGTCAACGGCGTGCCGCTGCGCTTGAGTTCGAGCATCGCCCATAGTTGGGCGATGGCGATGCTCTTCATGTCGAAAGCACCGCGGCCATAGATCCAGGGTGGCTCGACGGTGCCCGAGAACGGCGGCAGGCGCCAGGAGTCGGGACGGAAGATCGGCTCGACGTCGATGTGGTGGTGCAGCACGATGGCGCGCGGATCTTCGCCCTCGAGCACCGCCCACAGATTGGCCCGCCGCTCGCCCAGGCGCTCCAGCTGATAGGGGATGCTGGCCGCTTCGAATTGCCGCGCCAAGTACTCGGCGCCCTCTTGCTCGTTGCCGTCGACGACATTGGTGTCGACCTGCAGGTAGCCCTGGAACAGCTGTACTTCGGGCATGGATTCCCAGTCGACCTCGTACCAGGCCTGGGATTCTTCCAGGTCGATGGTGCCGCGCAGGAAAACGTTGTTGGTCAGGTGCACCGCGACAGCGGCGAAGACGCCCGACAGCAGCAAGCTGCCGTACAGGGCGATGCGAGCGCTGCGGCGATGCCAGCGTTCGATCGGGCTACGGGTCGGCGAAGTGGCGGCGGGGAACATCGGTAGAATGCCTCAGGAAGGTGGAGAATATGCCAAAGCAGGAAGAGAAGAAAGGCCAGGGCTGGCGACGGTACCGACCGGCCGGGGTTTTGATCGCGCTGTGGCTCGCGGGTCTGCTGGTGACCGGGGGCTATGTGACGGTCGAGTGGATGCTACTCGAGGGTACGGCAGACACGGCGGGCCTCGGCCTGCCCCTCGATGATAGCTGGATCCATCTACAGTTCGCGCGCAACCTGCGACTCGGCGACGGGCTGACCTACAACCCGGGCGAGGCGGTCACCGGTACTACCGCGCCGCTGTGGACGGCACTGCTGTCTCTACTCTACTGGTTACCGGGCTCCACCGGCACGGACGCCGGCTCGGTGACGCTGGCGCTGGTGGCCGCCAAGCTGCTGGGCGTCGGCCTCTACCTGGCGAGCATCGCGGCCTTGCTGCGCCTGGCGCGTCGCCTGGGGATGGGCACCGGTGCAGCGCTGCTGTCCGCCGGACTGTTCCTGGCGACGCCGTGGATGGTCTGGTCGGCACTGTCGGCGATGGAGATCCCGCTCTTTGTGCTGCTCAGCCTGCTGGCGGTCGATCGTCACCTGCGGGAACGCGCCGACCCCGACTTGCCGCCAAGGGCGCTACCGCTGTTCGCTTTGGCGGCGCTGGCCCGGCCGGAAGGGTTGTTGCTGCTGCTGTTGGCCGTCGTCGATCGTTTGCTGGTCTGGCGGCGTGAGTCTTCGGAGGTCGACGATCCAGCTCTGGCGTTGTGCGCTGCGCCCTGGCGCAAGGTCGCGATAGGGGCCGCGCTGGCCGGGCTGATCCTGCTACCGGTCGGTCTGTGGTTCTGGCACCTGAGCGGTTCGCCGTTGCCGACCACGTTCGGCGCCAAGACGCTAGCCGGCCGTGGCTGGAGCCTTGACGCTGGCTATCTCTACACCGTGCTCGGCATCTTCCTGCGTCCGCAGCCGATCGTTACGCTGCTGGCCGGCGGTGGTGCCCTGATTCTGCTGCGGCGTCTCGGCTCGCGGGAGGGTGGTCAAGACGTGGGCTTGCTCCCCGTCCTGTGGCCCTTGTGCCTGCCGCTGGCCTACTCGCTTCTGTCACCGGCCGGCGGCGCGCCGCTGGTGGGCAACTTCGGTCGCTACTTCTTCCCGCTCTTCCCCTTCGTTATCCTGCTTGGCGTGCTGGCGCTGGAGACCGTCGCCGATCGGCTGCGGAGTTTGCAGGTAGGGCGCTGGCACCTGCCGCTGCGCGGTGTGTTGCTGGCCCTGGTGCTGCTGCCGACCGTCAGCAACCTGGTGCAGGGCGCCGGCCGCTACGCGCAGAACGTCGCCAACGTGCAGGACAGCAACGTACGCCTGGGCCTGTGGCTGCGCGAGCACCTGCCGCCGGAGGCGGTCGTCGCGGTGCCAGACATAGGTGCCGTCAAGTACCTGGCACCCAACCGGGTGGTCGATCTCTGGGGCCTGATTCACCCTGAGTTGCAACACGATCTGCATGCCGCCGTGTCCGAGCGAGATCCGGCCGGAGAGGCCGGCATGCGCCGCTTCCTGGCGCGCCACCGGCCGGACTTCCTGGTTGCCTACCCGCGCTGGTACCCGCACATACAAGAGGACCGGACGCTGCTGCGTCCGATCCTCGAATTGACCATCCCCGGCAACATCACCATGACGCAGGATCGCATGACCGTCTACGTCACGGCGTGGAACGATGTGCGCCTGGGCGTCGCGGTGCCGTAGGGGCTAGCTGATTCGGCGGGTCTCCAGCAGGCGCAAGAGGCCCTTCGGTGCGATACGGTCGCGTTGCACCAGCTTGCGCGGTGGCTCGCGCAGATCCCAGACGATGCCGCATGCCGCCAAGCTGCGCAGGGCGTAGTAGCTGATGTCGATCTCCCACCAGAAGAAGCCTTGGCGCGTCGAGGCCTTGTAGTAGTGGTGGTTGTTGTGCCAGCCCTCACCGAGGGTGATGAGCGCCAGGATCAGGCTGTTGCGGCTGTCGTCGTCGGTGCGGTAGCGGCGTACACCCATCACGTGCGTCAGACTGTTGATGCAGAAGGTGGCGTGCCAGGTCAGCACCGTGCTCATGCAGAAGCCCCAGATGAACCACGACCAGCCTCCGGCCAGGAACAGTGCGACCGCGGCCAGCGCACCGGGAACGGCGTAGTAGCGGTCGAGCCATCGCAGCTCCGGGAACTCGGCCAAGTCGCGCACACGCTTGACGTCTGTGTGCTGGTGGTCGGGCGCCAGGATCCAGCCGACGTGGGCCCAGAAGAAACCGCGCATGCCGGGCGAGTGGATATCCTCTTCGTCGTCGCTGTGCACGTGGTGGTGGCGATGGTGTGCCGACCACCACAAGGGCCCGCGCTGCATCGCCATGGTGCCCAGGCAGGCGAGCACGAACTGGAAGCCACGGCTGGTCTTGAAGGTGCGGTGCGAGAAGTAGCGGTGATAGCCCGCGGTGATGGCGAACATACGCAGCAGGTAGAAACCCAAGCACAGGGCCACCGCGGTCCAGCTGAAGGGTACCCAGAACACCGCCAGTGCAGCCAGGTGGACGGCGAAGAAGGGGAGGTTCTTGGGGTCGGTGAAGGCGCGTTGCCAGCGTTCGGACATGCTCGATCAGCCTCTCGTTCCTGCAGTGTGGGGTTCAAAGTACACCTCAGTCAGTATCTTCGAGATCGCCGCGGGTAGGGGTCAAAGCTCCGTCAGACAGTGTCAGAGGCGGTCAGGAAATGTCACAATGTGTCAGATGCCACAGAAACGTTCGACCCCGATCATCCTGAGCTACGTTTCGAGCCTGTTCGTGACCATCATCCTGCTGGTGGTCTGGGTGGTATCGATCACGCGTCTGGGCACGCGCATCAACGAGCTGGCGGCGCGTCTCGGTGTACCCAATCGCGACGTCCACTGGGTGGTCATGGCGGTCGGCTGCGGGCTCTTCTTCGTGCTCTTGATCGGTCTCACCTACCAGCTCGCCCAGACCTTCGCCGAGCGGCGCTACTCGCGCAAGCAGGAGGAGTTCATCTCCAACATCACCCACGAGATGAAGTCCCCGCTGGCGGCCATCAAGCTGCATGCGCAGACGCTGCAGCAGCCGGACGTGCAGCCGGCGGAGGTCGACCGCTGTGTCGGCTTCATCCTGCAACAGACCGAGCGCATGTCGCGCCTGGTCGACAACGTGCTCGAGAGTAGCCGCCTGCTGGCCCGCAAAGAGCGGATGGAACTGCAGCCCGTGGCCCTTGCACCCTTCTTCGACAGCTACTTCGACGAAGTGCGGGCCCGCATCGAGAAACAGGGCATTCACCTGCGCGTCGAAGGTGAAACAGCAGCAGTCGTGATGGCGACGACGGATGCCCTGCACCGCGTGCTCGACAATCTGCTGGACAACGCGGTGCGCTTCTCGGATCGCGGTGGTGAGGTGCGCTGCCGGGTTCGCGACGGCGAAGGGTGGGTACGCATTGCGATCGAGGATGACGGCGTCGGCATCCCCAAGGGGGAGTTGCACCGCATCTTCGACCGCTTCTACCAGATCGGTCGTGAGATCAGCGATCGTCGACGCGGTACCGGACTCGGTCTGAGCATCGTCTCGGACCTGGTGCGGCACATGAACGGCAGCATCAGCGCCTTCTCGCAAGACGGCAAGGCGGGTAGCCGATTCGTCGTCGAACTTCCAATGACCGACCGTAGCGAGACGGCCGGTAGCGCCAGCCCCAAGATCGCTGCTGCCACTACTGCTGAGCTGGCCCTGGCCCAGGAGGCTTCGTGACACTGGAAGAGTCTGCCAGACACCGCATCTTGGTCGTCGAAGACGAGGAGGCGATCGCGCAAGGGTTGCTGTTCAACCTGGGGCGCAAGAACTACGACGTCGAGCTGGCGCACGATGGCCGCGAAGCGCTGGAGCGCGTGCTGGCCGAGCGTTTCGACCTCATTCTGCTCGACGTGCGCCTGCCCGAGATGGACGGCTTCGAGGTCTGCCAGCGACTGCGTCAGGAGAACAACTTCACGCCGGTGCTGATGCTTACGGCCCGCAACCAGCCGGACGACGTCATCTACGGTCTCAAGGTGGGAGCCGACGACTATGTGGTCAAGCCTTTCGATCTGGCCGAGCTACTGGCGCGCATCGAGGGGCTGTTGCGGCGTCAGGCGTGGTCGCGCAAGAGCAACGGCGGTGAGAGTGGCGTAGGTGCGAGCAGCAGCGAGGGCGATGACGCAGGAGGCAGTGACGCAGGGGGCAGTGACGCTGGGGGCAGTGACGCTGGGGGGAGTGACGCTGGGGGGAGTGACGACAAGCCCGGGCGCTACGAGTTTGGAGACTACTGGGTCGACTTCCGCACCTGGCAGGCCAAGACGCGCCAGGGCATCGTCGAACTGTCGCACAAAGAGATGGCGGTGATGAAGATGTTCGTCCAGCGGCCGCACCAGGTGATCGCGCGCCGCGAGCTGCTGGCTGAAGTCTGGGAGCTGCCCAACCACCCCAACACGCGGGTGGTCGACAACGTCATTGTGGCGCTGCGCAAAGCCTTCGAGGAAAACTCCTGGCGACCGCGTCACATCCACAGCGTGCGTGGAGTTGGCTACCGCTTCGTGCCATGAGCCCGAGCCCGCCCCCGAGCCCCTCGACAAGCCAGACGCCCCGGCGCCGTTTGAACTGGAAGCAGCGTGGCTTGTTGCTGCTCTTCGGCCTGATGCTGGCGTTGCTCCCCGAGTTAGCGCTGCGCTGGGCCGGGCTGGGCGGTAGCGCACCGCTGCTGCGAACACTACCGTTCACGCTCGAAGAATCCGGCGTGGAACTTCCCGCGCAAACTCGGCTGTACGAGATTCACCCACGCGTCGCCGACGTCTTCTTCGCCCGCGACACCCCCGGTGGCGATCGGCTGGCCGGTGGCCACGGTCGCGAGCTGGTGCTGCTGCCCAAGCCAACCGGCACCTTCCGGGTCGTCTTCGCTGGTGCCTCCAGCGTCGAGGGCTTTCCGATGCCGCGCAACCTCACCGCCGCGCGCTTCTTAGAAGCCTGGCTGCAGCAGCTGCTGCCCGATCGGCACGTCGAGGTGATCAACCTCGGAGTCGCGGCGGTGGCGAGCTTCCCGGTGCGCAAGCTGGCCGAGCAGGCGCTCGACCAACTCGACCCGGACTTGCTCCTGCTCTACGGTGGGCACAACGAGTTCTACGGCGCCGGCGGCGTCGCGTCGTACCAGTTCATGGGCACCCGTCCGTGGTCGATGGAGCTGTCCTACCGCCTGCGCCGATCGGCCATGGTACAGCTGGCCGAAGCGCTGCTGCGTCCGAGCTCCGATACGGCCGCGATGGCTGCGGCGCCAACCGCCGATCGCGAACAGCTGATCCAGGTCATGGCCGCGATCGATCGCGTCGAGCCGGGCGGCGCGCTGCACGACACCGCGCGCCGCAATCTGGAGCACAACTTCCGCGCCGTGCTGCGGCACGCCCGGCGGCGTGGCGTGCCGGTCCTGCTGGGAACGCTGGTCAGCAACGAACGCGACCTGGCGCCGCTGGCCGCGTGGCAGGAAGCTGCAGGAGATGGCGCTCGCGACCTCGACGCCAGCCGTCACTACGCTCATGCTCGTGACCTGGAGGCCCGGGGGGACCCCGCGGCGGCAGAAGCCTTCCGTCTCGCCCGCGACCTCGACGCCATGCCCTGGCGCGGCGCGCGCGACAAGAACGAGATGCTGCGGCGCCTGGCAGCCGAAGAGTCGGCGACCCTGGCGGACTGCGAGGCGAGTTTTGCCCGTGCCGCCCAGGGTGCGACGGGTTGGGGGCAGTTCGCCGACCACGTTCACCCTTCGCCTTCTGGTCAAGCTCTGCTGGCGCGCTGCTTCCTGGACGCCGCGGCGGCGGCTGGTGTCGTCGAGGTGGCCGCCGTCGAGACACTGCCGCCATGGTCCGAGACCGCGTCGCGGCTAGGGGCTCATCCGCTCGAGATCTTCCTGCTGGCGCACAAAATGTCGACGCTCTTCCGCGAGCCGCCGATGAATCGCAACAACGAGGCCGCGGCGGCGATGACCACCGAGTGGGTCGAGACGCTACGCCGCCGAGCGGATGCCGTCGACCAGGACGCCATCCGCCGCTGGGAAGACGCTTCGCGGTTGGCTGGTCGTGCTCTGCCTATCTCCGTCTTCGGGGGTGTTGCCGCGCTCGTCGCCGGTGATCTGCCACGTGCGCGGGGCTATCTGCAAGCCGCCGTCGCCAATGCACCACCGTACAGCGATCCGCGCTGCGCCGCCCGCCTGCTGCTGCTGTGGACCGAGCGCCACGCGAGCTTGGTGACGGACCCATCCGGGGGCCAATCCGAGGGTTCCGCTGGCGAGCAGCTGCGGCAGCATGTCGAGGCGGCACGCCAGGAAGTTGCCCGCGTCGTGCAACTGACTGCGACGCCGTCCGCGCTGCTGTCGCGCGTCAGCCACGAGCTGGCGCTGCTGGCCGCTGAAACACCACCGCCGGTCGAAGGGGAGGCTGCTTCCGGTGTCGAACAGGCCTGGCTGCAGATCCTCGACGAGGCCGCACGTGCTGTCGTACCAGAGTCCGCACAGGCCGCGGCCGTTGTCACGGTCCCTGTGGCAGACGCGGTCCCTGTGGCAGACATGGTCCCTGTGGCAAAATAGCCGCTAGAGATTGAACGCATGATCCTCAACGCCGCCAAGATCGAAGCACTGTCCCGCCAACGCGAGGGGCAACTCGAGCAGACCCCCTTCGCTGTCCTCCTGTACGCGCTGGCGGTGCACGAGCGCACCGTCGTGCTCGAGATCGAGCGCAAACCGCTGAGCAAGCAGATCATTTTCGAGGGCGGTGTGCCCGTCGACTGCCGCTCCAACCTGGTGCACGAGACCTTCGGCCGCTTCCTGGTCTCCAAGGGCATGCTGAACGAGGATGCCTTCCAGCGTACCCTCAACCAGTCGGCGGCACAGGGTGTGCCCCAGGGCGAGGTGCTAGTCCAGGAGGGCTTGATCCAGGCCTACGACCTCTACCGCCTGCTGCAGCAGAACCTGGCCAAGAAGCTGCTCGACGGCTTCACCTGGCGCAGTGGCGACTATCGTCTGCTGTTCGACATGCCCGAGGTCGAATCACCGCTCAAGGTCAAGGTACCGCAGCTCGTGGTCACCGGTGCCTGCCGCTTCGCCTCGCAGGAAGAGGTCAACAACGGCGTCGGTGAGCTGGTGGGGCGACCGCTCGTACGTCACCCTGCACCGCATTTCCGGCTCGAGGACATTCGATTCACCGCGTTGCAAGCCAAGGTCGTCGAGTCCCTGGCCACGCCCAGCCGACTCGACCAGCTCGCCAGCGCCAGCGGTCTGCCCTTCGACGAGCTGACACGTCTGGTCTACGCCCTGATCGTCATCGGCACCGTGCTGCCGGAAGATGCGGTGACCAAGGAGATGCGCGAAGCAGCCCAGAAAAGGGCCGAGCTGGTAGTGCTGGATGAACTGGACGAGACCGCCGGTGTCGTCCCCCTGCTCAGCGAAGCGGAGGTCGAGAAGCGGCGCAACACGGTGATGAAGGCCTTCCTTGCCCACCGTCGTCAGGATGCCTTCGAGCTGCTCAGTCTGGACGAGGGCGCTGGTATCGACACCATTCGCGAGGCGTACGTCAAATACGCGCGCCGCTTCGCCCCCTGGGGTTTTGCTGGGCCGCAGCTCAAAGCCGTACGCGAGAAAGCCGAGGATCTCTTTTTCGCCGCCGCTAGTGCCTATGCCGAACTGGCGGATACCGAGCGTCGCAACTCCCTGATTGCCCGTCGTCGCGAGCGCCGCGCCGAGGCGGCCAAGCCCAAGACCGCCGCGCGCGACGCCTTCAAGATCAAGACCGAGCTGCTCGATCCCGAGGTGCAATACAAGAAGGGCCGCGCGCTGATGGCGCAGCGCGACTACCTGGAAGCCCTCAAATTGCTCGACTTCGCCGTCGACTGCGATCCGCAGAACGGTGTCTACCGCGCCGAGGCGACCTACTGCCGCTTCCTCTACGCGCCCGCTGCGAACGGCAAGAAGTGCATCCAGGAGCTGCAGGAGACGCTACGCATCGATCCCAAGTGCGGTCTCGCCATGTACTACCTGGGGGTACTGCTGGCGGAAACCGGGACCTTCGACAAGGCCGAGCTGGTGCTGCAGCAAGCGGCCAAGCACCTACCCGGCGATGAGCGACCGCAGCAGCTGCTGGCTGAACTACCAGAGCGGCAGAAGAAATGGCGCCGGTAGACCCAGTGGCACCCGCGCCGTCCAGGTCCGATCGCGGGTGGCTGCTGGCGGCCGCCCTGGTCACGCTGGTCTTCTATCTCGTCACCGCCCGCGGCTTCGGCATCTTCCGCGACGAGTTCTACTACCTCGCTTGCGGTCGTCACCTGGCCTTCGGCTACGTTGACCACCCGCCCCTGATTGCACTGCTCACACGCCTGTTCACGGCGGTGTTCGGTGATTCCGTCGTGGCGCTCCGGGTCCTACCGTCGCTGGCCGCTGCCGGTACCGTCTGGCTGGCCGGAGACCTGGCTCGCCGCTTCGGTGGTGGTCGCTTCGCCCAACTGCTGACCGCGCTCGCCGTCCTGGTTGCTCCCATCCTGCTGTCGCTGTTCACCATCCTGTCCATGAACAGCGTCGACATCCTGCTCTGGACCGCCGCCTTCTGGCTGGCGGCCGACCTCTTGCAGCAAGGTCCGTCCAAGGCGTGGCTGCTCTTCGGCGTCGTGGCCGGTCTCGGCCTGCACAACAAGCTCAGCTTTCTCTTCCTCGGCTTTGGCCTGGTCGTGGGCTTGCTGCTGGCGCGCGAGTGGCGGCACCTGCGCAGTCCGTACCTCTACGTCGGCGGCGCGCTGGCCGGTCTGATCTTCCTACCACATGTGCTGTGGCAGCAGGCCAATGGCTGGCCGACCCTCGAGTTCATCCGCAACGCCACCGAGACCAAGAACGTGGCCCTGGCGCCGCTCGACTTCCTCGGTACGCAACTGCTTTTCGTTGGTCCTCTCGCCTGCTGGTTGTGGCTCGCCGGTCTCGGCTGGTTACTGGTCAGCAAAGCGGCCCGTCCGTGGCGCGCCCTGGGCTGGACCTACCCGGTGATCCTGCTGGTGATGCTGCTGCAGAACGCCAAGCCGTACTACCTGGCCCCCGCCTACCCACTGCTGTTCGCTGCCGGTGCCGTTATCGTCGAGCGTTGGACTCGCCGGGGCGCTGATGTTCCCGGCTGGCGCCCGTGGCTGCGCGTCGCTGCGGTTCTGCTGGTGCTGAGCAACGCCATGGCGGCACCCACCGCCAAGCCTCTTCTGTCTGTCGAGCAGACCATCGCCCACGCGCGCATGCTGGGTCAGGAGCCCGGAACGGACGAGCGCAAAGAAGTCGGTGCGCTGTCGCAGTACTTCGCCGACATGCACGGCTGGCCGGCCATGGCGCGGACCGTCTCGCGTGCCTACCAGCAACTCAGTCCGCAAGATCAGGAGCGCGCCTGCTTCTTCGGCAACAACTACGGGCAGGCTGGTGCCGTCGAGTACTACGCTGGGAAGATACCCCTACCGCCCGCGATCTCCAGCCACAACAACTACTTCCTCTGGGGCCCGCGCGACTGCACGGCCGATCCGTTGCTGCTCTTCAGTCGTGACGCGAGGCGCCTACGTGAGCTGTTCGAGCACGTCGAGCAGGTCGAGTTCTTCGATTGCGCCTACTGCATGCCGTACGAAGACGAGCAGCCGCTGTGGCTGGTGCGCGGGCCGAAGCAGCCGATTGGAGTGGTGTGGCCGGAGTTGAAGAACTACAGCTAGTCATTGTCCAGGGCGTAGAAGTTTGGTCGTGTCCTGACATGTAGAAGTTTGGTCGTGTCCTGACATGTTGGTGAGTTGGGGGCGGAGTGAGGCGAGGGTGGAGGAGCAAAGGAGGGCCATGCAGGCCGTGGCTATCGGCGCGAGACATACTCTCCGTCACAAGACCACATCGGCATGGGCCTTTAGCTCCCTGCGTACCGAGTGCCCCAGCGCTTGCAGGTAGACACGTAGCCCTTCTTTGCGCGCCAGCTTCATGGCAGGCACGAAGTCCGAGTCGCCAGTGACTAGCACGAGAACGTCTACGATCCGCTTAATTGCGATAGTCGCAATGTCTAAGCCAATGCGCATGTCGACGCCCTTTTGGTTGATATCGGGGACAAGGTCCTTGGGCCCCAGGCTTGTTGACCCGCCCTTTGCCATGCGGCGCAGAGTGCTACTCCCGAGCTTCCACCCCGTCCGCAACAGAACCCCTCTCCGCACCGCGAAGTCGGGTTGCAACTCCAGCGAATCCAGCAGTGCCGTGTTCTGAGATGCCTGCGGGGTCTTAGAGAAGTCGGTGATTTCACCAGTGATTGGGTGTTTCGCTGTCCCCTCGAACGGCGGGCAGTCGTAGTAATAGATTCTCAGCAGACGTGTACCCGCAAGGCGGCAGTCGTCCCTAATGTCGGCGCAAAAGCTGACGATGTCGTCGGTGGTCGGGAAGCGCCCGTGCCGGCCGTGTAGCTTCTTCTTCACGAAGCCACCATCCAGGCTAATTTATCCGGCATAAGAATTATCTTGCAGGCATAAATAAAGTCTCCCCCTCACGCGAGGCTTGCGCCTTCTTGGATCATGGGCGTAAAGGAGAGACGGTCTCAAGTCGGGGGGCAGCAAGATCAGCCGTGATCACAGCTGATCTGGATTCACCGCTCCCGTCATTCAATCTAAATGGAGCATGGAGCGCTGTCAAGTCCGGTCGTGCCCTAATGTGCTGTTGGAAGGGGAGCCATCACATCTTTCGCCATCCGGATGTACGCGAACGGATCAATCTTCAGCGCTCGGGTAACAAAGCCAAGCCATACCAGGTGCGTCAAGTGCGGTCAAACCTTCCATGATACTATTTCCGAGCTATGGTCGGAAGTTGTGTATGAGCCCAGAAATGAAGGTGGCGTATCCTGAA
>CBDUPA010000044.1:0-17617 GCA_965368975.1 uncultured bacterium
ACCGCCGCTACCGCCGCTACCGCCGCTACCGCTGCCACCGCCGCCGTAGTTGCTGCCACCGCCACCGCCGTAGCCGCCACCACCACCGCCACCACCGCCGTATCCACCGCCGCCGCCGTATCCACCGCCGCCTCCGCTATCGCCGCGTCCACCGAGCATCTGGAAGTTGTCGCACACGACCTCGGTGCGGTACTTCTTTTCACCCGAATTCTGGTCGTCCCAAGAACGGGTCTGCAGGCGACCTTCAATGAACACCTGCTTGCCCTTGGTCAGGTACTGGCCGGCGATCTCGGCCTGACGTCCCCAGCACACGATGTTGTGCCACTCGGTCTGTTCCTGGCGGTTCCCGTCGCGGTCGCGCCATTTACGGCTGGTGGCGACCGAAAAACTGGCGACGGTCTGTCCGGAGTTGGTGTTGCGCACCTCCGGGTCACGCCCCAGGTTACCGATGAGGAAGACTTTATTCACCATGGCTATTGAGCTCCTATCTGTCTAGCGTCTTGAAGGGAAAAGGTATCACAGGGGCGCCGCGGCGCAGCCGGTATAGTGTCTGTACGGGAGGGGACGAGTGTCCGCCATGCAGGTACGGGATTCTGCTCCAGCCGGCCGAGGCCGGCCGTTACGGAGGTGACATGCGGTTGGTGATTCAGCGGGTGAGTCGTGCGGCGGTGCATGTCGACGGCGCCGTGGTCGGCGAGATCGGGCGAGGCTTGATGGTCCTGGCGGCGGTGGAGACGGGGGACGGCGAGGCGCAGGTGCGGGCTGCTGCCGACAAATTGCCGAAGCTGCGCCTGTTTCCGGACGAGGCGGGACGTATGAACCGCAATCTGGAGGCCGCGGGCGGTGCCATCCTGCTGGTGTCGCAGTTCACGCTCGCTGGACAGCCCTTGGCCAAGGGGTTGCGACCCTCGTTCGTCGGTGCCGCCGAGCCCGAGGAGGCCGAGCGCCGCTTCGACGCGTTGGTGGCCCGGCTGCGCGAGGCTGGACACGACGTCGAAACCGGCCGCTTTGGCGCTCACATGGACGTCGAGCTGGTCAATGACGGCCCGGTGACGTTTGTGCTCGACTTCTGAGCTGCGTGCCCTCTAGAGCGCACGCCTGAGCTGCTGCAGGCCCTCAGAGTTCCCGCAGGCCCTTTCCTGGCTTGAAGCGCACCGTACGGCCGGGGGCGATGGGAGCCTCTACACCGGTCTTCGGGTTGCGGCCGACGCCGCGCTTGCGCTCGCGTACCTGGAACACGCCGAACCCGCGCAGCTCGATGCGCTCACCACGGGCCAGGGCCTGCTTCATGGAGTCGATGATGGTTTCCACCGCTTGGGCTGCCTGAGTTCTCGAGATGTCGGAAGTCTCGATGACTCTGTCGATGAGGTCCGCTTTGATCATGCTGGTCTGGTGATACTAGTTGCAGTTAATTCTGGCTATTCATTGAAATGACGAACAGATGGTTGGGAATTATAGGCAGCCACGTATGGCTTGTAAAGGTGGACGCCCCGGGAGAGGGCCTGCTATCCTGCTTCTCGCCCATCGGCGCGTCCTGCGCCTCCCGCCACTCGACGACCCACCAGCCACCCCGGAGGTCCAAAGACCACTCATGATCCAACCCGGAACGCGTCAACCCGGAACAAGCTGTTCCGTTCTGAGCCATCCCGCTTCGGACCTGCCGAGACTTTGTGGGTTCAGCGCTTCGCTGTGTAGGTTCAGCGTTTCGCTGTCGCTCGGGTCCCTGCGGCGTGCGTTGACTATACCTCCCTCGGTAGCCCTGCTTCTAGCTCTAGCCATTCTGTGTCCGAGCCTCGAAGCGCGCGCACAATCCGACGCGCGAGACACCACCTCGCGAGACACCACCTCGCGAGACACTGCGGCGGCAGCGCAGCCGGACACGGCGCGCGAAAAAGGGGCCTACATCTTCGCGCTGGCCAAGGTGCTGGCGGATGAAGGCTCGTATCGCGAGGCCCTGCAGGCGTTCGAAGAGGCGGTGCTGCACCTGCCGGCCGATCCCTACGTGCGTACCGAGTACGCGGAATTCCTCGTGCACCTGGCGGAGCTGGCGCGCGCGCCTCTGTACCGGCAGCAGCACTTGCGTCAGGCCGTCGAGCAGGTCGAAGAGGCGCGTCGACTGGCACCTGAGAACCTGGAAGTGTTGCGCGTCGTCGGCGACACCTATCTGACGTTGGCGGAGTTCGACCCCAGCCGCGAGGACGCCCTCGACAAGGCACAGAGCACCCTCGAGACGATTCGCGAAGGCTGGTCGCGCGACACGCAGAGCCGCCTGTCGTTGGGTCAGATCTACATGTACCGCGGTCGTCCTGAAGCCGCCGCCGACGTCTACCGCGAGGTGGTCAGCGAGATTCCCGGCAACCGCCGCGTGCAGGCCATGCTGGTCGATGCTCTGCTGCGCTCCGGGCAGACCGCGGAAGCGAAGGAAGAACTGGCGCGCTCGCTGACCGAACACCCGGACGCTGCCGACGTACGCCTACAGCTGGCTGAGATGCAGGCCCAGGCCGGTGACGCTGGCGGTGCGGTCGAAACGCTCGAGGCTGGCGGCGACGAGGTCTTGTCGCGCCCCGAAGTGCAGCGCTTCCTTGCCTTCCAACGCTACCTGGCCGGTGACCTCGAAGGCGCGCTGGCGTCGACAGACGTGGTGCTGAAGGCCAGCGAAGAGGCTGCCGGTCCGGTCGACTCTGCTCTCGCTCGGCTGCGCTCGGTGATCCTGGCGTCGCTGGGTCGTAACGAAGAAGCCATCGACCAGCTGCAGCGGCTGCTGGCGGAGGATCCAGAGGATATCGAGATCTCGGTGACGCTGAGCGAAGTGCTGCAGCGTCAAGGCCGGGTCGACGACGCGGTCGTGGTGCTACAGGAGCTGATCGGTCGCTTGAGTGAAGGCGGTCAGCCGTCCACCACCTACCCGGTACGCCTCCAGCTGGCAGAGCTCCTGCTCGACCACCAGCGCTGGAGTGACGTCGAACGCGTGTTGCAGCCCATGCTGAACGAGCTGTCGCCCGACGCGGCACAGGTGGGGGACTTGCGTCTAGGCGCCGAGTTGCTGCTCGCCGAGGCGCTCGTGCAGCAAGAGCGCGGCGAAGAAGCTCTGACCCTGCTCGAGAACGGTTCCCGCGACCAACCCGCCAATGTCGCCAAGCGCGCCGAGTTGCTGCTGCGCCTCGAACGCTCCGAAGAGGGTGTCGCGCTGCTGCGCGGGCTCGTCGAGGGCGGCGATCAGCGCGCCGTCGTGCCAGCGGTGTTGGTCTACCAACGCCTGGAGCGCAACGCCGACGCGATCGAGCTACTGGAGACCGCGCGCAAGACCTGGCCGCAGTCTCCCGAGGTCCTGTTCCTGCTCGGCGCCGCCTACGAGACCGACGACCGGTACGAGGACGCCGCTACGGCTTTCCAGGCCCTGCTGGAGATCGACCCCGAGCACGAGGATGCTCTCAATTACCTGGGCTACATGTGGGCCGAGCGCGGTGAGAAGCTCGAGCAAGCGCTCGACCTGATCCAGCGTGCCGTGGCTCGCCGTCCAGACAGCGGAGCTTTCGTCGATTCGTTGGGCTGGGTCTACTATCAGCTCGGCCGCTACGCCGAGGCACTCGAACAGCTCGAGCGCGCCGCGCAGCTGCAGCCGGGCGATGCCGTGATCTTCGAACACCTGGGCGACACGTACCGTGCCTTGGGGCAGGACGCACAAGCTCGCGACGCCTACCGCCGCGCCCTGGAGCTGGAAGACGAAGAGAACGTCGACGCCGTGCGCGAGAAGCTGCGCGAGGTCGGTGGCGAGTAGCCGGCGGGGGGAGTCAGGGCGGCAACCGGGCGATTCGAGGGTATTTGGTCGCCCTGTGACGCTGGGCTATGCTTGATAAATGGAGCCCTTCCCGCAGCGAATCGGCGCCGCGCTGCAGCGGCTGCGCAAGGTTCGGGGTGTCTCGCCCAGCGAACTGACGCGGCGTTGTGGTGTCGAGGCATCGACTCTCGCCGCCTATGAGAGTGGGCGCCGAGGTATGCAGACGGACACCTTGGGGCGGCTTCTTGATGCCATCGGTGCCAACCTGTGTGATCTTCACACGGTCCTCAGCGTCCAGTTGTCTCGCCCTGCAGACCTGCCGACCGGGTCGGCCCTTGCCGGCCTCACGGCAGTTTCCGAAGGTGGTTCTGGCGCCTCCTCGCTGATCGGCGATTCCGAGGCCTTGGGCTTGGCACTGCAGCTGATGCGCGAGCGGCGGCGTTTGGACATCGGCGAGGTGGCGGACCGTCTCGGCGTCGAGCCAGCGACGGCCTGGGGGTACGAAGCCGGCAAGGCGCTACGCCTGTCGACGCTCGATCGCCTCTTCGCCACTTACGGCGCTAACTTCCTGGATCTGCACGCCAACCTAGTCGTCGCGCAGTTCCTGCGCGCCTGGAAGCAGGGCGTCGCCGCGGGCCAGGCCGAGCACCTGCGTGCCGCGCTTCTGTGTCTTGGTCTACCGCACCCCGGCACGGTGTCCGAGGGCGTCGGCATTCGCGATCTACGCGTCCTACGCAGCCGCCTGGTCGATCAAGCTCCCTGAGTCGATCCGCCCACTTCCAGCACTCGTCAGGCGTCGTTGCCGGCCTTCCAGGTCCGGGTCCAATGCTCTTGGCGTACTCGCAGGGCCAGGTCGGCCAGATCCTCGGGCAGGCCGAACAGGCACAGGCACAGCCCCGCGGCTTGCTGCAACTCTTCCAGGCACGCCGGCGCTACGGTGCCCTCGACCACCGCCGCCAACCGCCGCAGCCGTGCGGCCTCGTGGCTGCGCTGCATCTGCTGCGCCAGGGCGAGTAGCGGCACCCCCAGGGCCGACGTCAAGTCGTCGAGCCACAGAGACGAGCGTCGGGTCAGGCCTCGGCCTCGCTCCAGCTGGCGTAGCTCGTCGGGCGTCAACCCCGCCGCACTGGCGACCTGTTCGATCGCCAGGCCACGCTGGGTTCGCAAGACCCGGACAGCTTGACCGAAGTGTCTTTCCGGTTCTTGGGCAACATCACTTTCGCGCATGGATCACCTCGGATCTGGGGCAGTTCAGCAGAGTGTATTGAGCATTAGGCTTATTCGTCAAGTCAATGTACGGAGACTGGGGGGCGATGGTCTCGCGATATACTTGGTGGTCTATTAAATGTCGCAGGGCTGGTTCGAGACACTCTTCCGGAGGGACACAATGACGACAGTTAGCTCCTCAGGTTCTCGAGTTCGAGCACTTCCTCTGCGGCTTGTGGCGGAATTGATGCAATTCGAGACGGAGGACGGCCAGCGGTTGGCCGACTACCTGCACGTTCTGCAGCGCTCTGAAGTGTTCGCAGAGCCACTCGCAGAATTGCAGCGTCTGCAGCTGCGCTTTTGCCATCCGCGATTGACGAGCCTCGCCAAGGAGATAGAGGTTGTTGAAGATCAGTTGGCCAGGGTTCTCGCGGAACCAGAACTCGTTGAGGCCTACGCGGACGCGGATGTCTTGGCCCCTCTGCGTTCATGGACGCTCGCCATGCGGCTGTGTGAGGTTTGTGTGGAGATTACGGCTCGGGAACCGAAACGCGGTCTCGCCATTTCTCGTGCTGCCAGGGCGTTGGCTCAGCGCGTTGGATCGCTCTATCTCGACGATGAGCGGTGGCAACTCGAAGCCCTCACTTGGGCGCACGAGGCCAATTCACATCGGGTTCCCGGTGATCTCGAGGCAGCCGGAGAGTGCTTTGCTCAATTAGCTGGTTTGGTCCCTGAGGCCGGGTATGAACTGCCGGGTATCTGGGCGGAGATCTGCTGGATCGAGGGCTCTCTGCTGCGGGATCGGCGCGAGTTCGATGCGGCTCGACGCGCGTTGTCCAAGTCGTTGCTGCTAGCGCAGAAGAGTGGTCGAAATGCTGTGCACGCAGGAGCGTTACTCAATCTGGCAAGCCTCGACTGCGAAGCGGGTGACCACACAGAAGCCGTTGCCAAGACTGAGCGAGTGTTGGGCCTCCTGGATCCCGAGACCTATCCTCGCTGGTATGCACTGGCGGCCGCCAATCTTGCTGCCTACCTGAATCTCGGTGGGAGACCAGACATAGCTCTTCAGCAGCTTGCCCGCTATCGGGACGACATTCGAACACACGGTAGCACCGCAGATCAGTTGCGCACAGTGTGGAGTGAAGCGGCAACTTTGCGGAGCCTCGGGCGATCTTCTGAAGCGATGGTCAGGTACGATCAGGCGCGCAGGGGTTTCTTGCAACTGGAGCGCGGCTACGACGCTGCTCTCATAGCCTTGGAACTCGCTGACATCCACATCGAGCTGGGGCACACTGCGGAAGTTCAGCGCTTGGCGAGTGAGATCCTTCTTGTCTTCGAGGGAGCGGGCATAGATCGCGAGGCTGGTGTCACCAGGGCACTTCTGCGTCGGGTGACGGGCACCGGATAACTGACGCTCTTCCAGCTTCGCCGCTGGCTGGGACGTTTGGGTGCTTGACGCTTGCCGGGAGTGCCACGCCAACTCTTAGCAATGTTAGGCTAGGGTCTCTACCTCGACGCGGAGGCCACCATCACGACGCACACTTTGCCGCACCCCAGCTTGACCCCCGATCCGAGCTTGACCACCAGCCCAGTCCACCGCCGGAACGATGGGGCAGCCGATGCGGTCCGTAGATTCTGCATCGCGGCGCTGGTTCTTTCGCTCGTCGGCCTGTCTTGGGTACCGGTGCTGGCACAAGATCTCGACTTCACCAAACTCGTCGATGGTCATCCCATGGGAAGCGACCCCATCGAAGTGACGCCACCGCCTTCCTTGTTGGCGCCGTGGGAAGTGCCGCCGGACGAGCTGTACTCGCAGCGGTTGTTCCGCATGGAGTTGGAGTCCGGTGAGCGCTCTGGCAGCTTGCGACTGACGCTGCGACTGGCGGAGCCGGACCAGTTCCTGCTGACGGCGGTGGATCCGCTGGGGCGGCGTCTGTGGACCTTGCAGGTGTCCGGATCGCGCACCGTGTGGTTGGACCACCGGCGCGAAACGGTTTGTCGCGGGGACGATGCGCCACCGCCGTTCCTCGGTGGCCTGACCGTGGCCGGTCTACCGGCGGTGTTGCTCGGGCGGCTTCCGGAGCGACCGGGGGATGCGCAGGCGGTGCAGTGGTGGCAACTCGAGGGTGGACAGCGGCAGCTGCGCTATGCCGACGATGGCGGACGTCTGTGGACGGCGCGTGTCGGGACCGAAGGCGAGCTGCGCACCTGGAGCTCCCAGCTCGATCCGCAGCTGTTGGATGGTTTGGAGATCGAGGACAAAGACGGCCAGGACGACATCGTCCGCTGGCAGCAGGAGGGCGCTGGTGCGACGCTGCGCGATCCACAGCACCAGCTCGAAGCACGCTGGCGCGAGACGTTGCGCGAGCCGTTGGAGCCCGGCACAGTTCTGGAGCCACTGGTCGCTGGCGACTATCGAGAGATCGTCTGTGGTTTTGACCGGCGGGCGCTGGATGACGATACCCTGAGCGGGTTGCTACCCGAGGACGCGCCACGCGGCCGCTGACGGCGGCGAGCTAGAAGAGTCGATTGACAAGCTCCGCGGGCTGCATCTACGATAGGAGAGCTTCGCGTGCGAAGCCGGGTACGCGTTTGCGCCCTTGCACCTGCCTGCTCGTACCTGCTAGCTTTGGCGACCCGTGGGGTGGCGGAGGGTCAGACGATGGAAATCACTGAGGTCAAGGTCTTTCTGGTAGATGAGGAGAAGCTGAAGGCTTTTGTCTCCATCGTCCTTGACCAGTGCTTCATGGTCAATGACATCAAGGTCATCCAAGGACGGGATGGGCTGTTCATCAGCATGCCCAGTCGCAAGAAGAAGAACGGCGAGTTCAAGGATGTCGCACACCCGCTGAACAACGACACGCGCAGACGCATTGAGGTGCGCATTCTGGACGAGTACCGGCGAGTTCTACACGGTGAACCCGAGCGGCCGCCGGTGGAACCGAGAATCTCGCCGGTTGATCCGGAGCAGCCGGCACCGGTGGAAGACGCGGAACAAACCCTGGAAGAAGTGGAAGAAATGCACCTCAAGGATTCCTTCTGGACGATGCCGTGAGACGGCGGCCTGCGCGTGGAATGCGAGTTGCTCGCGCGACGCCGTGGTCTTGCTGGCTCCCGGAAGGGAACTGCTGAGGGGAATCGCTGAAATCGGACAAATGCTGGGGCGTGGCCAAGTGGTAAGGCACGAGACTTTGGATCTCGCGATCGTAGGTTCGAATCCTACCGCCCCAACCATCTACCCACCTAGATAGACATCTCGATCGACGAACGCGGGGCGCCCGGGCGCGGCACGGAGACGGTGCCGGCGCTCTCGGACTCGGTGGCGCTGGGCACAGGAAGGCGACGGCAGACAAGCACATGTACGGTGAACTCAAAGTATTCGGTGGCAGGGCTCATCCGCAGCTGGTCAAAGACATCTGCGCCTACCTCAACGTGCGTCCGGGCAATCTCACCTCCTTCAACTTCGCGGACGGCGAGACCTTCTGCCAGATCGAGGACAATGTGCGCGGCTCGGACGTCTTCGTGGTGCAGTCGACCTGCAACCCGGTGAACGAGAACCTGATGGAGCTGCTGATTCTGCTCGACGCTTTCAAGCGCTCGTCGGCGTCGCGCATCACGGCGGTGATCCCGTATTACGGGTACGGCCGGCAAGAGAAGAAGGACCGGCCGCGAGTGCCGATCACCGCCAAGTTGGTGGCCGACCTGATCACCCGTGCGGGCGCCAGCCGAGTGCTGACGATGGACTTGCATGCGCCGCAGATCCAGGGCTTCTTCGACATCCCGGTGGACCACCTGTTCGCCGCGCCGGTGATCCTCGACGCCATCCGCGAACTTGACGTGCCGGACCTGGTGATCGTGTCGCCGGACGCCGGCGGCGTCGACCGTGTGCGTGCCATCGCCAAGCGTTTGGGCTGCGGCATCGCCATTGTCGACAAGCGGCGCACGGCGCCCAACACGGCGCAGGTGCTGCACTTGATCGGCGATGTCGAAGGCAAGAACGTGGTGGTGCTCGACGACATCATCGACACTGCCGGCACCCTGACCAAGACCTGTGAGCTGCTGGCCGCGAAGGGTGCGCTGCGACAGTGGGCGTTCGGCGTCCACGGTGTCCTGTCCGGGCCGGCGCTGGAGCGTCTGGAAAAGAGCGACATCGAAGGGGTGCTGGTCACGGACACCATCCCGATGCAAGAAAAGACCAAGATCTGCAGCAAGCTGCGGACCCTGTCCGTGGCGCGTATCTTGGGAGAGGCGATCCGGCGCATCCACGAGGACAGCTCGGTGAGTTCCCTCTTTGTGTGAGCGAGCTTTGTGTGAGTGAACCGTGGTTGCGCACCGTGCACGAGCGAGCCGGGCAACACGAATTCCAAGTTGAGATTCCATTGGCAAGAGCCAGAAATAGCGACGCAATAGACCACGCCGGCTGCGACGGAGCACTCGGCGCAGGACGGAGAGACGATCATGAGTGAAGCGAACATCGAGGTCCAGACGCGGACCGAGCACGGCAAGAACGCGGCCCGGCGGCTGCGCAAGGACGGCTGGATTCCGGCTGTCCTCTATGGCGGTAGCATCGATCCGGTGTCGATCCAGGTAGATCGGCGGACCCTGCTGGCGCTGATGCGCGGTGGTGTCACTGACCACACCGTCTTCCAGCTGCAACGATCCGGCGGCGACCAGAGTCGCCACGCCATGATCCGCGACATGCAGATCGACCCGATCACGCGTGAGATCCGCCACCTGGACTTCATGCGCGTCACCATGACCGAGAAGGTCAACGTGACGGTGCCGATCGAGGTCGTCGGTACGGCGACCGGTGTGAAGAACGAGGACGGCATGCTCGACTTCGTCACCCGTGAGGTCGAGATCGAGTGCCTGCCCGGCGACATCCCAGACCACCTGGAGGTCGACGTCACCAATCTGCACGTCGGTGACCACATCGAGTCCAAGGACCTGACCCTGCCTGATGGCGTCGAGTTGTTCGGTGCCGTCGAGGATCGCGTCATCATCTCGGTGTCGCACAAGAAGGGGCCAGCCGACGACGAGGCAGTCGAAGGCGAGGACGAAGATGCCGAGCCGGAAGTCATTGCCCGCGGCAAGGACGAAGACGAGGACTGAGGCGAGTCCGGCGTGGCGCACGACCCGACCCACGGAGATTCCCCCGCAGCGTCGGGCGCGCCGCGCCTTGTCGTCGGCCTGGGCAATCCGGGCGAGCAGTACCGCGAAACTCGGCACAATGTCGGGTTTCGGGTGCTGGACGAACTCGCCCGCCGTCACGGCGTCGCGTTCGACCGTCAGGACTGCAACGCTCTGCTGGCCGAAGTTCCCGGCGCCGACCGGTCTCGTTTGTTGCTCGTGCAGCCGCAGACATACATGAACCGGAGTGGCTACGCCCTGCGCTGTCTGCGGGAGCGGCACGACTTCGAGCCGGCGGATGTCCTGGTGGTGTACGACGAAGTGCACTTGCCCTTGGGCCGCTTGCGCTTACGTCCGAAAGGCAGCCCAGCGGGGCACCGTGGCATGGAGAGCGTGATCGAGAACCTGCGCACGCAGGACGTGGCACGGCTCCGCTGTGGGGTCGGCCCTCGTTCGCAGGTGCAGGAGTCCGACCACGAGCCGGTGCCCGCTGAGTCGGTGCCCGCGGAGGGGCTGGCCGAGTTCGTGCTCGACCCATTCCTCGACGAGGAGCGCGAGACCCTCGATGAGATGATCCAGCGCGCCGCCGACGCTTGCGAGACCTGGTTCGACGCGGGTACCGAACGTGCCATGAACCAGCACAACGGCTGAGATTAGAGATAGAACCGACTACCCTGGCTGCCCCGCGACTCGTGCGGGGCGCGCCGATTTGAAAAAACCTACTTGAAGTTCGCCGAGGGAGGTAAGGACAAGTGGATACACAGACGATTCTTTTGATCGTCCTGGGCTGCGGCATCGTCAGCTTGCTGTTCGCGTTTCTGCGCAGCAACTGGATCGCCAAGCAGGACGCCGGGAACGAGAAGATGCAGACCATTGCCGGTCACATCCGGGACGGTGCGATGGCCTTCCTGGGCCGCGAGTATCGCGTTCTCGCGATTTTCGTGGTGGTGGTTGCGGGCCTGCTGGCCTGGGCCAACGCCGGTAACCCGCAGAGTTCGCCGCTGATCGCCCTGTCGGTCGTCGTCGGTGCGCTGTGCTCCGGTCTGGCCGGCTTCTTCGGCATGCGCGTGGCGACCAGCGCCAACGTGCGCACTGCCGCTGCCGCCCGCACCAGCCTCAACGACGCGCTCGGCATCGCCTTCTCGGGTGGCGCCGTGATGGGTTTCTCGGTAGTCGGCCTGGGTGTGGTTGGTCTCACCGGCCTGTACCTGCTCTACGACGGCATCTTCGGCGGTGCCTCGAACGACACCGCGCACCTGACGCAGGTGGTCACCGTGCTCACTGGTTTCTCCTTCGGTGCCAGCTCGATCGCGCTGTTCGCGCGTGTTGGCGGCGGTATCTACACCAAGGCTGCCGACGTCGGTGCCGACCTTGTGGGCAAGGTCGAAGCCGGTATCCCGGAGGACGACCCGCGGAACCCCGCCGTGATCGCCGACAACGTCGGTGACAACGTCGGCGACGTCGCCGGTATGGGCGCCGACCTCTTCGAGTCCTACGTGGGTGCCATCATCGCTGCCCTGGCGCTCGGTGCCACCGCTACCGTGGCCGGTTCCGCTACGGCACTGACGCTGGTGCTGATGCCGCTGGTCTTGGCGGGTGTCGGCATCCTGATCTCGCTCGCTGGCACGCTGCTGGTGCGCACCCAGGAAGGGGGCAACCCGGGGACGGCGCTGCACCGTGGGACGTTCGGCGCGGCCTTCGGCATGCTGATCGCGACCTTCTTCATCACCCGCTCGATGATGGGCGAGTCGCTGTTCACCATCGGTAGCGTCGAATTCGGCGCGCTCGAGGTCTTCCTCGCCACCATCGCTGGCCTGGCCGGCGGCGTCGCCATCGGTCTGATCACCGAGTACTACACCTCCGAGAGCCGCGGCCCGGCGCAGGGTATCGCCGACGACAGCGTTACCGGTGCCGCCACCAACATCATCTCCGGCCTGGCACTGGGCATGAAGTCGACCGCCTGGCCCGTCATCGTGCTGGTGGCCGCTACCATCGTGGCCTACGAGATGGCCGGTCTCTACGGCATCGCCATCGCCGCCTTTGGCATGCTCTGCACGACCGGGATCCAGCTGGCTGTCGACGCCTACGGTCCGGTGGCCGACAACGCCGGTGGTATCACCGAGATGAGCGGCCTGGGCGCTGACGTGCGCGCGCGCACCGACAAGCTCGACGCCGTTGGCAACACCACCGCCGCCATCGGCAAGGGCTTCGCCATCGGCTCGGCCGCGCTCACCGCGCTGGCGCTCTTCTCGGCCTTCCGTACCCAGGCCAAGATCGACATCATCGACCTCACCGATCCGATGGTCATGGGCGGCATCTTCCTGGGTGCGATGATGCCGTTCCTGTTCTCGTCGATGGCCATGAAGGCGGTCGGCAAGGCGGCCTTCAGTATGATCGAAGAAGTACGTCGTCAGTTCCGCGACATCCCGGGGCTGATGGAAGGCAAGGCTGAGGCGGATCACGCCAAGTGCGTTGACATCTCCACTGCCGCTGCCCTTCGCGAGATGGTCGTGCCCGGCCTGATGGCTGTCGTCGTGCCGGTGGTCATCGGCTTCATCAGCAAGGAAGCCCTCGGTGGCCTGCTGGCCGGTGTCACCACTTCGGGTGTCTCCATGGCCATCTTCATGGCAAATGCTGGTGGTGCCTGGGACAATGCCAAGAAGTACATCGAGGGCGGTGCTCACGGCGGCAAGGGCTCGGACGCCCACAAGGCCGCGGTCGTGGGTGACACGGTTGGCGATCCCTTCAAGGACACCGCCGGACCCAGCCTCAACATCCTGATCAAGCTGATGTCGGTGGTCGCCCTGGTGATGGCCCCGCTGCTGGTCTGATCTCGTACTCGTCGTCCAACCGGCGCTCCTGGACGCTGACCCTGCGGACATCATCTCTCACGGATGATGCGCCGCAGGGCTGGCCAAAGGGGGCGCCTTTGACGTACACTCTCCGACTCCGTCCGGGGCCTGCCGCCAGCTGTGTCTGCACGGCTGGGTAGACCCCGATCCCACCTACCTCTCTGTTCCGCTCATCGCCGAACGCCTCCGTCGGGTACGGCCCGAAGGCAGGTGGAGGCTGCGGGACTGCAAGGCCATAGGGAGGTCCGAAGCCTTGACAAGAATCTACGAACTGATGTTCATCATCGATCCGCGCGTGTCGGAAGACGACGCCTTAGCGGTGGCGGACGAGTACAAGAAAATGATCACCGAAGGCGGCGCCGAGGTGGTCAAGGAAGAGCATTGGGGGCGACGCAAGCTCGCTTACCCGATCCAGAAGCTGACCGAAGGTCGCTACATCCTGTTCTATGTCACGTGCGAAGGCGAGACTCCGCTCGCCAGCGTCGAGATGCGCATGAACCAGAACGACAAGGTTCTGCGCTATCTGACGGTGCGTACCGATCGTGAGGTCGACCTCGAAGAACCGGCGGCGGAAGAGCCTGCCGAGACTGCTGAAGAGGAGAACTGATCATGGCCAGAGGAAAGCGTACCTTCTTCCGCCGGCGCAAGGTCTGTAAGTTCTGCGCCGATCGTATCGAGTACATCGATTACAAAGACACCAAGCTGTTGGGCCAGTTCATCCCGGAGCGGGCCAAGATCCTGCCGCGGCGGATCTCCGGCACCTGTGCCAAGCACCAGCGTGTGCTGCAGCAGGCGATCAAACGGGCGCGTCACATGGCGCTGCTGCCCTTCACCACGGACTGAGGGGAGACGTCATGGAAGTGATCCTCCTGGCTGATGACCGGCACCTGGGCAAGCGCGGCGACGTCGTGCACGTGAAGCCTGGGTATGGCCGCAACTATCTGATCCCGCAAGGCTTCGCTCTCGAGGCGACGGTCGGGAACATCAAGTACTTCGAGCAACAGCGCAAGAAGATCGACGCCCGCCACGCGCAGGAAGTGGCTGCGGCCCAGGCGCTGGCGGATCAGATCAGTGCTATCGAGCTGAAGGTGACCAAGAAGGTCGGCGAGTCCGGCACCCTCTACGGTTCCGTCACTACCAGCGAAGTGGCTGAGATGCTCGAAGCCAAGGGCGTCACCGTCGACCGCCGCAAGATCACCGTCGAAGGTGAAGAGGCGTCGATCAAGGCGCTCGGCGAACACACGGTCGCCATCGATCTGCACGGCGAAGTGGTGGCGCGCGTCACCATCACCGTGGAAGCGGAAGAGTAAGAGACCGCGGGCGGACGACGGCCGTGGCTGATTCGCAAACTGCCGAAGATCCCACGGCCGGCGTTTCTCCTGAAGAAACACCCGAAGGCGCCGTCCCTCCTGACGAGGTCAGGGCAGAGGCGGCGCCCATCGGTGCCTTCACCGGTGACGCGCCCCTGGAAGGCAGTGGGCCGACCCGCCGTCCGAGCCATTGGCGGTGGCTGTGGAGCGAGGACGTCCCGTTCCCCGTCCGCAGCCACCGCGGCCTCCTCGGCCGCTTGCTGGTTGCTGTCAAGCGCCTGCTACGGCCGTTGGTCAAGGTGCCTCAGAACGATCTCTGGGAGCGCCAGCGCGTCTACAACCTGATCCTCGTCGAGCGTCTCGAATTGCTCGAACGCATGGAGCACCGGTTGAGCCACGTCGAAGCCTTCCTGCACGAAGGTCTGGGCGAAGTCGTGCGCCACAACGACGCCCTCTTCGCACGCGTTGACCAGCGTCTCGACCGCTACCGCCGCGAAGCGCAGGAACTCGTCACTGCGCTGCAGAGCGCTCTGGTCGTAGCTCCGGAAGCACCGGCCGCGTCCGACGCGAACGCAGCTGCCACCAGCGCCAGTCCGGAGCGCCAGGTAGATCGACTACGCCGTGCTCTCGACGAACGCGCCTACCTCGAACTCGAACACCGCTACCGCGGTACGCGCGACGACATCGAAGCGCGCATCGAGCGCTACCTTCCGTACCTCGAGCCCTTGCGCGACCAGGGGCCCGTCCTCGATCTCGGCTGTGGTCGCGGCGAAGCCCTCGCCGTCCTCGCCGGTCATGGCCTCGACGCGCGCGGCGTCGACAGCAGCGCCGAGATGGTCGAGCGATGCCGCCAGCGCGGCCTACGAGCCGATGAAGGCGACCTTTTCGACTACCTGGCGCAAGTGGAGAAAGGCAGCCTCGCCGCCGTCGTCTCCTTCCACGTCATCGAACACCTCCCCGCCGACTCCCTCGACCGCCTCGTCCAGCTCGCCTACAGAGCCCTCGCCCCCGGCGGCCGCCTGATTCTCGAAACCCCGAATCCCCTGTCCGTCATCGTCGCGGCCCGGAACTTCTGGCTCGATCCCACCCACCAGCGTCCCATCCACCCGGCATCGCTACGCCTCAGCTACGAACTCGCCGGCTTCGCTCCGGTCGAGATGCTGGAACTGCGTCCCTTCGCCGATGCGGACCGGCTGCCGGAGCTGGACCTCGCCGAGTTGCCGGCCGGACAACATGACCTGGCGGACAAGGTCAACCGGCTGCGGGATCGCCTGGACGAAGTGCTGTTCGGGTACCAGGACTATGGGCTGGTGGGGGACAAGACTTCATGGGACAGATCACATCCCTCTTCGTCTGGAAGGTGATCGGCGAGGTCGACGCGGCCGCCGATCGGGCTGCTTTGCTGCGGTCGGTGGGAGTCGATCCGGACGGTCCGATCGATCTCTCCCACATGGTGAGTGACGCCGAGTACTACAGCTTCTTCGAGCGCTGCGCGGCGGCCGACGCGAAGGGGTGGACGCTGCCCCTGCGGGTCGGTGCAGCCATGCGCTGCGACGACTATGGAGCGTTCGGCCTCGCCTGGAAGTCGGCCACGGACCTGCGAGGCTCCTACGAGCGTGCGGAGCGCTATGCGCGCGTGTTGACCAGCGTGGCGACCTACCAAGTCGAGCCGACGGACGGTGGCGTGTGTCTCCACCTGCACCGAGATGGGGAGCGCCGGCTCGGTCTGCGCCTATCCAACGAAGCGACCATCGCCAGCATTGCCGCCATCAGCCAGCAGGCGTCGTCCGGACAGTTCCGCCCGATGGCGGTGCACTTCCAACATCCGGCGCCTGCCACCACGGCCGACCACGAAGCCCACTTCGGCTGCGCGGTCCACTTCGCGTCGGACCGGGATGCTCTGTGGGTCGCGGAGGAGACGCTCCGCATCCCGAACAAGGTCGGCGATCCAGGCATCGTCCGCTTCTTCGACACCCTCCTCGAAGCCGACGTGTCGAAGCTCGACGACGACACCTCGCTCGAGCAAGTGGTGCAGAACCGGATTGGCCGTTCGCTGAGCGAAGGGGTGCCCGCCATCTCGGATGTGGCCCGACACTTGGGTATGAGCGGCCGGACCCTGCAGCGCCGGCTGGCGGACCAGGGCTTCTCCTACCAGAGCCTGGTCGATGAGGCGCGGCGTCGCCTGGCACAGCGCCTACTCCGGCACACGGACTATTCGCTCGCCGAGATCGCCTTCATGACGGGTTTCGCGGAGCAGAGTTCCTTTACCCGCGCCTTCAAGCGCTGGAAGGGCCAGTCGCCCCGCTCGTACCGCCTGCAGCTTCCGTAGCCAACGGAAGGGGACCCAGCTGATTGGCGCGTCCGGACAAGAACTTGGCGCCGTCCGCCAAGACCTGAGATGGCTGCTCTCCTAGGCTTGCTTTGGTTGATGACTTGACCGACAAGCTCAACTGCCGACCAACTGCAAGCAGAGGAGATGAGCCATGGAAGCTACGACTCGCAAGACACCTTACTCGACGAAACTCACCCTGGTCCTCGGTGCCACTGGCAAGACCGGGAGCCGGATCACCGCCGGTCTCGAAGCCAAGAACGTGCCCGTGCGTCGCGGCTCTCGCTCGGCCCTGCCGCCCTTCGACTGGAACCGCGAAGCCGGCTGGGACGCGTGTCTCGACGGCGTCAAGGCGGTGTACATCAGCTATGCGCCGGATCTTGCCGTGCCGGGCGCGACCGACACCATCCAGGCCTTCGTCGACCGGGCAGTACGCCACGGCGTCGAGCGCCTGGTACTACTCTCGGGACGCGGCGAGGCAGAGGCGCAGGCCTGCGAGCGTATCGTGCAGAGTAGCGGTGTGGACTGGACCATCGTCCGTGCCGGCTGGTTCTACCAGAACTTCTCCGAAGGCGCCTTCGTCGAGATGGTCAACGCGGGCCAGCTCACGCTACCCAATGGGGATACGCTGGAACCCTTCGTCGACGCTGATGACATCGCCGAGGTGGCCATTGCTGCCCTCACAGAAGAAGGGCATGCCGGGGAAGTCTACGAGGTGACCGGTCCCCGACTCATGACCTTCGGCGATATCGCGGTCGAACTCTCGGAAGCCACACAGCGCGACATCCGCCTGGTCTCCATCCCTCACGACGCCTTCGTCGCAGGCGTCCGGGATGCGGGTGCTCCCAAAGAGGTGGTCTGGTTGATGGACTATCTCTTCGCCACCGTTCTCGATGGTCGCAATGCCCATGTCACCGATGGCGTGCAGCGAGCCCTCGGCCGTGCTCCGAAGGACTTTGCTGCCTATGCCCGCGAGGTCGCCGCGACCGGTCTCTGGCGCGCCGCGGCCTGA
>CBDUPA010000045.1:0-17572 GCA_965368975.1 uncultured bacterium
CAATAATCGAACAACCGGGTCAATGTGATGGCCTTTGAGATGCTTGAGCCGTATGACGGGAAACTGTCACGTACGGTTCTTAGAGGGGCCAGGGGGTGGTAACACCCCCTGGCCTACTCGGCCACAGCGAGAGCACCGGGGCGCCGGTCTCGTCGCATGGCAATAGCACCTCGACGGTGAGATCCATGAAGCCTCGGGCCTTGAGGCGAAAGGTGTCGCAGGGCTTCAGCTCGGTCAGCGGGCGACCGAGGAGGTCTTCGATCCGTTGGTAGGTCATCTCGTAGCGGTTGCGTCTCGTACTCAATGCTGGGGTCTCCTTGTTGGTTGTCGTGTGCTGGGTGTGCAGGCTCGCCAGGAGCACTGAGGGCGGCCCGTGGGCCGCCCTCGCTCGTGTCGCTGTTTCACTTCTTGGCGCTTCGCGCCTTGGATCGTGGCGCCGGCTTGGCCGGCTTGGTTGCCTCCTCCTCGGTCACCTCGGGCAGCAGGAAGCCGACGACGCCGTTGCCGAAGTCTTCAGCGTCGAAGCGCCGCGCCTTCTCGGCGCTCAAGCCGTGGTGCGCAAACAGGCGCTTGCCGTCGACCAGGCGCGAGACGCTGTTGCTCTGCGCCCGCAACCGGTAGGCACCTCGCGCATCCTTGGCAGCGGCCTTCAGACCGATCGCGCGGTTGGCGGAGTCGAAGCCGAGTTGGACGTGGGTCGTGCCCTTGCCCAGCATCTCGACGGTCGCAGCAGTCAGGACCAAGACGCCGCCCCGGCGGACGGTGATCTCGGCGGCAGTGGCGCTGTGGGTGGCGTGGCCTTCGTAGAATTCAAAGCTCATAGTCGAGGTCTCCTTGTGTGAGTAGTGAGCTGTGTAGCGGGCTGCCTGTCGCGTCGGACCTGCATGCCATTGCGCTGTGTGGTGGTGGGTTATATTCGCGAAAACTGCGAATGGTCAACCACTCCACGTCGGAAACTTCGGGATTTCGTCGTATTTCTCGGGCCCCACGACTTATCAGGCACTTAGAATCTCGTCGAGACGTGTACTCCAGCGTGCAAGGGCATCTTGCTTCTCGGAGTCGTAGCTGTGCCGGTCATAGACGGCAGTAACACCACTCTCTATATGGTTCAGGAGCTTCGAGACGACCAGTCTTGAGATGCCCATCGACGTCATACAGCTGGCAGCCGTGCGCCGCAGGTCGTGCGGCACAAACTCGACGTCGGCTCTCTTGGCAATGCGCTCGGCGGCTTTCTGCACGGCAACGATGGGATGTCCTGGCTTACGCGGACTGGCGAACACCCACGGTCCCTTCCCAGTCAAGGGACGTAGCTTGTCGAGTAGCGCCAGCGCTTGCGGCGCAAGCGGCACCCTGTGGGTGAGACCGTTCTTGGCAACGTGCGCGGGGATGGTCCACCACGCCCCGTCGATGTACCGCCAGCGCATCTTCAGCACCTCGACGCCGCGCTGTGCGGTCAGCAGCCGCATGCGGAAGGTCGCGGCCATCACCGGGTGCTCGTCATCGAGCGCGCACCACACTCGGCAGATCTCCTCCTCGCTGAGCACTCGTTCGCGAGGACGCTCCCGCGCCGGCATCGGTACCAGCAAGCACGGATTGTGCTCGACGAGGCCGCGCCCGATCCCGAAGTTGAAGATCTTCGAGATCAGCGCCTTGACACGGTTAGCCATGATCGGTGCGCCACGGGCAACGATGGCGTCCAGGATCTCGGTTACCTCAGCACGGCCCAGACTCTTGGCCTTGCGGCGCTGCCACTGCGGCAAGAGATCGACGCGCAGAATGCGCTCGTCTTCCTGCCAGCGCCGCTTCTTGATCTTCGCGTGGCGCTCCAGGTAGACCTCGGCGAGTTCTCCAAAGGTGACAGCCTCGCGCTCGGCAACTTTCTCGACCTGTGGGTCTTCACCCTTGGCGATGGCGGCCAGCTTCTCTCTTGCCTCGTCGCGGGCCTCGGCCAGACTCATCACGGGATAGACGCCGAGATTGAGGCGACGCTTGCTGCCGCTGGCACCCTTGTAGCGCACGATGAACGTCTTGCGGCCACTCTTCGAGACCCGCACCCCGAAGCCGGGCAGCTGCTCATCCCAGTAGTCGGTCATCCAGCGCCCGGCAACGAAGGTATCGATCGCGCGGTGGGTCAAGTGCGCTTTCGGCATCGCCTCACCTCACCGGCTGCACCTGGCACCACTGTCCGGCGTCGGCGATCGTGATCGAGGCGTAGAGATGGACTCCCAGCACCGCACCCGCCTCCCGCAGCCGGTGCGTAAAGCGCTCATCCTGTCGGCTCGGTCGCGGGTTGCCCGAAGGGTGGTTGTGGGCGACGACAATCGCGCGTGCATTAGCGAGTAGCGCGGGCGCGAGGATCCCACGCGGCTCGGCCTGAGTTGCGGTCATCGTGCCAATGTACGGGACGTCCCAACCGATAACGCGACGCGCGCCGTCGAGGAAGAGCACGGCCACAGCTTCGCGGTCGTAGCTCTGCAGGATTTGCCACAGAAGCGCTGCGGCGTCGCCGTGAGCGCGGACTTGGGGATACGTCTGCAGCGGTGCATTCGACTCGCGTACCAACTCGACACGGAGACGTGGCAGGTCCGGCAGCGAGGGCAACTCGGCAGCCCAGGCTGGACGAACCGGTTGACGCTGTGGAAGGTTTGCGCGACACGGTCGAGGCTTCTTCCGATCGGCCGGCAGCGCGGCAATCAGCGGAGCCAGCGTGCCCTTGTCGAGTTGGATCTGATCCAGCACCGCCGCCAGCTCTGCGCCGGGCCAAAGGTCGACCCAGCCGAAGCGCGGCACCCGCGCGCCAACCTCGAAGCCGACGTCCTGAGCAAGATCGCGGAACCGATGATTGTGGTACCCGCGATGACAGCAATCCTGGAGACCGCGCAGCCCGTTGACCCAGTGCACCATCGCGTGAAGCAGAGCCGCTGCGACCTGGGAGGTCGAACCCGTTAGTGCATGGGCGGGTATCCGCAGACGTTGCGACTGCTCGTCGTCCTCGTGCGCACCGCGTGAGATTCCCTCGATCCGCACGCGTGGTGGAACCTGCGCCACCTCGGGACCGAAGCGGTCGAGGAGCTGAGCGCAACAGCGCTCAAGCTCCTGTTCCACTCGTGCAACGCCGGTGCCGGTGTCCATGACCGGCATCGCTCAGCTCTCCGGGGCCGGAGTAGTGCCTAACATCTCTTCGAGCTGGGAAGCCTCAGCGCCCAGACGTTCGGACAGCTCGACCGCCTGCAGGTGGAGTTGCACCAGTTCGGGATCGTCGATGCTTCCTGGCTCGGCACCGAGGTGGTGGATGTAGCCTTGAAGCTGACGCAGATCTCGGAGCGCCGCGCGTAGGTCGGATTTGACCGGCACCTCGCCGCGCTCCTTGTAGGTCTCTTCATGGAGCAGGGCGTTGTCATAGAGCGTGACGCCCACGCTACGGAAGGCGTCGCGGATGTGCGCTTCCGGGTAGAGGTGCAAATACGTCTCGCGGAAGACGGCGTGGGCTTCCCAATGCTTCGCTTCGAGACTCGGTGACAGGGGATTGCTATGCTCCGGCTGGTCACTCATGGGACTTTTCCTCCTTTGAGTGGCTAGGCCCGGTTCGGTGCTCCAACACCGGATCGGGCCGTTTGCTGGAAGGCTGATCAGCCTGAACCAGCAAGAATGGGCAGGCAGTCAACCCGGTGGAGCTGGTACCACTACAGCGGGAGCAGGCGAGTTGTCAACCAAGATCAAGGTTACCTGATATTGAAGCCGCTATCCTTGTTACCTCAACCTGTAAGCTCGGGAGAAGTCAGACCGGCGACCCAAGGCCAAGCCCCAGGGCTTTGCCGGCCTGATGCTCAGATATTGCAGTGCAAGTTGTTGTAGGCGTCTAGCTCATCCTTCAGCTCGTTGGCTTGCTTGCGATCGCTTCCCTTCGGGTTGCTGCTCGGCGGGAAGTCTTCCAGGAAGGCATCCGCCGCCTCGACAATGGGCAGGATGAAGGGATCGGTGCCGTTGGCCAGGTTGAGCTTGGTGGCGACCAGGTGGTGCGCCAGCTTGCTGGCGGCGTCGGGACCGCCGTACTGCAAGAAGCCCATCAGCTCGACGTCGCCGTACTCGACCCTACCGAGGGTGAGATGATCGACGGGCCAGGCTTCACGGTGGGTCTTCCAGTAGCCCGGTGAGCGGGTACAGGCGTCGTCGTCGAGGATCTGCCCTTCGGTCGCGTCCTGGAGGAGCAAGACGAGATCCGGCTCGACGAGCTGCAAGCCCAGCTGCAGCGTTTCGCGTCCCTCGCCTATGTCATCGCCCAGGACGCTGACGGGTACTTGTACGCTGGTCGCACCGGGCTCCAGGACCAGACTCCCGGTCGCCGCCAGGTAGTCCTCACCAGCCGTGGCCGTGACGTCGACCGTCTCGTAGGTCAAAGCTACCGGTTCAGTGAGAGCACAACTGAGGTGGACGGTGAAGAGCAGCTCCGCCGTGTCCCCGATGTCGCCTTCGGCCACCGACTGGCTGGTCGCCCAGATCACTGGCTGGCGCAGGCTGGTCAGCGAGACGGCAGCTACCTGGTCAGTAGTATCCTGCTTCGGCTGGGCCTGGACGCGTACGCGCACGGACTCGACACCCGTGATGGCGTCCAGGGTCTCACTGAGCGTCAAAGCCTCGACGGCACCAACGACATCACCGCTGTCGAAGGCATCGAGCACCAAGCCGCCGCCGTCCAGGGCTTCGACCTGGACGCGGGCCGTCTCGCCGTCAGCCAGGCTCAGCGTGAGCGCGAAAGCGAAACGCAGCTCACCGCTGCCGAACGTACCGCCACCGTAGGCTCGGACGTCGACGGTGTGCGTCCACAAACCGTCCGTCTGGGTCCAGGCCTGCGTGCCGAGGGCCGGCAGCAACTCCGGTCCTGGGCACAGCTCGTCGTCGAGTATCGTCGCCAGCGCTTCGGCATCGGCCAGTTGTGCGACGGTTGGCTCGCTCAGTTCGAGGCGGAAGGTCTCTTCGGCCGGTTCGAAGAGGGTATCGCCGAGAATGGGAACGTTGACGTTGTGCGTCGTGACGGTCGGGGCGAAGGTCAGCTCGCCCTCGGTCGCGGTGTAGTCCTCTCCCGCCAGAGCCGTATCGTCGGCAGTGCTGTAGCGCACGGTGACGTCGCGGTCGGCCGGATTCGACAGCCGGACCTCGAAGCGTGCTTCTCCGCCGTCCGCATCGCCCTCCTCGACCTCGACATCAGCCGCCGAGAGCAGGGCTTGGTCGTCGTCGAGGATCGTGACTTGCGCCTCACCATTGACGAGCACAGCTCCTTCGACGCTCGTCACCTGCACCAGGAACATCTCGTCGAGTTCGTCCACATCGTCGGCGGTGACCGGCACCGGGATCACGCTCTGCGCCTCTCCGCTCGGAACAGTAAGACTACCGGCGGTGGGCGTGTAGTCCTGGCCGGCGAGGGCACTGCCGTCGACGGTCGCGAAGTAGACTGTGACCGGCTGGCTCGACGCCTCGGACAGCAGCACGGGTACGCCCGCCAGGCCGGCGGCTTCCTCGACGGTCACATCGCCGAGGCTCACATCCGGCTCAGCGGAGACGGCGTCGACGGTGACGCTCAACTCGGCGCAGCCACGGCCGCCGTCGTCGTCGAAGACGCACAGGCGCACCAGATAGGTGCCGGCTTCGCTGTACGGATGCGAAGCCTGTACCGTGCCGCCGCCGGCTTGCTGGTCGAGCGCGACGACTTCGGGCGGACCGTCACCCCAGTCGATCTCGGCGCGGTGGGTGTCGAACAGACCGGGGTCGGTGAAGATGCCGACGACCTCCAGCGGACCGCCGGCCGCAAGGTCGGAGTCCGTGGTCAGTACGGCGGTCGGTGCGACGTTGCGCACGGTGACCGTGGCGCGGTCGCACGCGGGTGCACCACCGGCGGCCTGCCAGGCGGCCTCGTTGACGCAGACCTCGTGGGTAAAGACGCCGTCGTCGCCGAAGCTGCGCGTCGCTTCGATCGGGCCAATGCCGCAGTGTGGGGTGCCCAGCGTCGCCGGCAGGAACGGACCACCGGCCCAGCTGACCTCGGCACCGTAGCTGCGCGGGGGTAGCTGCGGACCGCTGATACGCAGCTCATCGAGGTCGCAGGTCTCGAGCACCTCGCCGATGATGAAGGCTTCGTCGATGCTGCCGATCCACGGCTCGTAGTACTCCGGGTTGACGCCCAGCCAGGTGCGGTCGAAGCCGGGGCCGACGTAGCCCTGGCTGACCAACTCCTGCCCGTCGACGTACAGGCGCACACTCTGCAACGCATGGCCATCCTGGATCGGACCGATCTGCTCGTAGACACCGGCGACAAAGGTCCATTCGCCGTGGCGGATCGGGACTACACCGAGTACGGCTTCGTTGCCCTGGAAGATCGACCAGCCGAAGTCGCCGCTGCGATAGTCGACCACCAGCGTACGGTCGAAGCCGCCGCTGTCGTGCGAGATGACGGTGTTGATGACGTAGCTGAAACCCGGCACGGTCTTGACCCACGCGCCCATGGTCAGCTTGGGCTGGGCGGTGACGTTGATGTCGACCGGGATCTCGATTGAGTCCCCGTCGAAGAAACCACCGAACTCATAAGCGCCGCCCCGATAGCCCTCGGTCGGCGTGGGTGTGCCCCAGATGGAGCCGTGATTCTCGTTGCCGCTGGCGTCCTGGACGTCGCCATCGAGCGGCAAGTAGGCGAGCAGCCGGCCGTCGTCGAGCGGTGACAGGCCGGGCTGATCGAGCGACGCCTGCAGCGTGTAGAGCGAGCCCTCGTCGACACTGCCTGGGAGGATGCTGACGCGCGGCGCCTGCGGATCGATGAACGTGACCGGCAGCTCGACCGAGTGATCGTCCGGCGTTGTGTCGACGCCTTGGCTGCCGTCGTCCCACACCTCGAGCTGCACGAGTACCCCGTCGCCAGGGGTAGTGGTGTTGGGCGCTCGTACCTCGACAGTGACGTCGAACTGCGCTCGGTAGGCCAAGCGGTCGAGGTTCCAGGTCAGCGCACCGGTCGCGGCATCGAGGCTCGACGGCGCCGGCTCGATGGTGACGATCTCGAGCGGTGGCGGCACCACGGCGCGCAGCTCGACATTCGTCGGTTCGAGCGTGCCGTGGTTGGTCAGGCTCAGCGTCAGCGGCACGCTCTCGCCAGGGCGCAAGCTGCTCGGCTGCACGTCGCCGGTGAGGCCGAAGTCGAGCAGCGGACCACGCCAGTAGACCAGGAAGCTGTCGCACGCCTCGCCGCCGTCATCGTCGGTGACGCAGACGCGCACCGGGTAGTCGGTCTCCAGGTCGTAGGCATGCTGCGCCACGATGCGGCCGGCGCTGCCTTCGGCGCTGGCTGTGGGCGTCACAGCGACGCTCTCGATCGTACCGTCGCCCCAGTCGACCGTCGCCGTGTGCGTATCCGCCGGGCCGGCGTCCCAGTAGCTGGCGTCGAGTTCGAGGAAGCCTCCGACATAGGCGGGACGGTCGGGACCGGCCTCGAGCTGGGGCTCGGCGTTGATGACCCTCAGCGGGAAGTCACCGCAGCCCACATCGGTGCCGTCGTCGACACATACCTGGGCCACGAAGTCGCCGTTGTCCGCATAGGCGTGGCTGGCTCGAATACGACCGAAGGTCTGGCCGCTGGCAACCCAGCTATCGACACCGGCGACCGTGGTGTTGCTGTCACCCCAGTCAACCGTCGCGCTGTGACTGTCCGCGCTACCCGGATCGACAAAGGCGGCGCCGAGCGGGAAGGTCGAGCCTTCGAGCACCGCCAAGCCCTCGACCCGCACGTCGTAGAACTGCACCAGGCCGAGGTTCAGGGTGTAGAAGCCGAAGCGGCCACTACCGAAGGCGTAGTCGCCGCTCAGGTCGGCGATGGGGTTGCCGTTCATCCAGATCTGTACCCGATCGGCACGGCTCTCGACGCGGAAGCGGTACTCCCAGCCGTTGTTCCACGGACTGAAACCCCAGGCATCGTAGGAACGCGAGAGTTCCTCGACGCCGTTCGAGAGGCCGTTGCACTGCCAGTTGACGTGCGCCGCGAGTTCAGACACCAGCGGCACGCCGCGCACGCGCGACACCGCCAGGCCGCCCTCGGCGTAGGCGCTGCCGCATTCCGAGTTGGCCGAGATCTGGGCGCCGCTACGCTTCCAGTCGACGAGCAGGAAGTCGGCCTCCGGGTTGGTGGCGTCGCCCGGACGGTAGCCGAGCACGAAGCCGAACCAGTCGTAGTCCCAGAACGGGATCGGTCGCACCGTGAATTCGAGCGTCAGGCCGGTCGCCAGGTAGGGGCTCAGGAAAACCGTGGCCTGCGAGTCGTTCAGCTGCTCGACCTGCGTGCCCGACGGCGCGACTCGCCAATCCGGCGAGCGCCGGTCGTAAGCCCAGCTCTCGGCCGTCCACAGGCGCAGGTCAGCACCCTCGGTCGACGCGCTGACCACCGGCGCCGCGTTGACGACGCCCAGGGTCTGTGAGCGGCACGCTTCGCCGCCGTCGTCATCCCGCAGGCACAAGCGCACGGTGTAGCTGCCGTCCTGGCCGTAAGCGTGCGAAGCGCGTACCAAGGAAGCTGCGGCATCGACCGTGGCCGACTCGACGACTCCGTCGCCCCAGTCGACCGTCGCGCTGTGGCTGTCGGCGCTGCCGGCGTCGGAATATGCGACTTCGATCAGCAGGGCCTCACCCTCGGCCGGAGCGGCCAGGAAGAGCGGATCGAGCTCGGGGGCGGCGTTGGTGATCGTCACCTGCGCGCTCGCGATGTCGATTTCACCGCTGTCATCGATGACCTGCAGCGCGACGGTGAAGACGCCATCGTCCGCGAAGGTCCAGATCGGCGTAACGGTCGAGGCATTATCGAAGACGCCGTCGCCGTCGAGATCCCAGGCGTAGGCCACCAGGGTACCGTCGCGGTCGGTGGAGGCCGAGCCGTCGAGTTGCACGGGCGTGCCCTCGGTGCCGCTGTAGGGGCCACCGGCGTCCGCACGAGCGCTGGCGATGACATTGGTATCACTCGCCTGGTTATTGGCGGGTGTCGGGTCCGGCCCAGCCGAACCGTCGTCGGTGACGGTGGCGGTCATCGTCAACTCGGTGACGCCCGCTGGTAGTGCGGCGTCGACATCGACGGTGAGGGTGACGTCGGTGGTCGTACCTGCACCCAGGTCACCGAGCTGCCACTCCAGCGTGTCCGGACTGCTCGTGCCGGCAGGGAGTTCGACGCGCAGCGTCACGCCGGTCCGCGCCCCCGGCCCGGCATTCACAACGGTCGCGGTGACGGTCAGGGAATCGCCTGGATGCACCCGCTCGACGCCGTCGACCAGCCGCACGGCCAGGCCGACATCGGTCGTGGTGTAGCTCAGGCGATGCTCGTTGTTGCTCTCGTTGCACTCGGTGAGCGCATCGTCGGGGTCAACCGAGGCAATAACGGTCTGCGCACCAAAACTCAGAACGGAGGCATCGAAAGTCAGCGCGATGTCCTCATAGCGTCCCGACGCCAGCACCTGCCTGGTCGCAACGCTGCCGAGCAGCGCACCACCTGCGTGCGGATCTCCGTCGTAGACGTGCACCGGCACGCCAGCCGGAGCGGCGGACGCGCCGCCGTTCCCGACGCGCACCGTCACTGTAATCCATGGCCAGGTATCGAGGTCGACGCGCAGGTACGACGCGGACAGGTCCGCCGCCGCCAGCGGGTCGACGCCCTCGGGCGCCAGGTTGGCGCGGAAGGTGTTGTGTGTCAGCCAGGGGTGCGGCGCCGTCGCTGGTACCGAGCCATCGGCGCGCACGTTGTCGGCGTGGAACGCGTGCTGGTTCCACACCTTGCGCGCCGGTCGCCAGTTGCCGGCCGCATCGCCGTAGACACGCAGGCCGTAGGTGCGTTCGGGCAGGCCGTCGAGCTGCGTCGCCAGGTCACTCGTCACCAGCACTTCGGCGCCGCCGTCGCCATCGACGTCCGCCACCACGACCTGCTCGTTCTGGGTGATCGAGCTGAAGGCGTCCTCGAACAGCACCGTGCCGTCGCTGCCACGGAAGATGCGCAGGTGCGCCTCGTCGCGGTAGAGCACCTCGAAGCGGCCATCACCGTCGAGGTCGAAGACGGTCGAGCCCGTCATGTTGGAGCTGCCGTCGCGCACCGAGCGCTGCCACTTGACGCTGCCATTGGTCTCGAACACCGCGTACTGCGTCGAGCCGGCGACACCGATCTCGGGCGCTCCGTCGCCGTCGAAGTCAGCGATCGTCGGCGCGCCACCGGCCTCGTCCCCGGCTCCCGGCAGGTCGACCGGTCCCCAGATCAGGGTACCGTCGTGCTCGTGCAGGCGCAGCTGTCCCCGCGCCACCACCACGATCTCGGGATAGTCGTCGCCGTCGAAGTTGGCCACCGCTGGGTAGCCGTCGGCGTAGGTCTCATCGAGCTGCCAGTAGACGCTGCCGTCCGCGCGATAGGCCGTTGTCCCCGTGACCACCTCGGCCGTACCATCGAGATCGAGGTCTGCCGCGATCGAAATGGCGCCCGAGTCGACGCCGTCGCGGTTGGACGCACTCTGGTACGCCTGCCCACCGCTACCGCTCCAGCGCAGCCGGCCGAGGCCATCGAAGACGTTGGCGCCGACCAGAATCTCCGGCTGGCCGTCACCATCCAGGTCCGCCAGGGTCGGATTGTCGCGGTTGGTCAGGGTGGAGCCGTCCGGGTGCGTCGAGTAGCCGTCGCTGATCCAGCGCTGGCGCCCCTCGTTGTCGTACGCCACCAGGCGATTGGGGCGACCGTCGAAGAAGCCTGAGACGATGATCTCGATTGTCCCGTCGCCGTCCAGATCGCCCGCGGCCAGGCCGGAGAGCGAGAAGATCACGAACTGCGACACCGGCGGCACGACTGTCCACAGGGCGCTGCCGTCCGCGCCGCTGATCGCACGCAGGCGCACGCGCGGATCGAGCAGGTTGCCCAAGTTGGCGGTGACGAAGACGATGTCCGGCGTGTCTGCGCCGTCGAAGCGGCCGTCGCCGTTGTCGTCGGTGAGCTGGACCACGATCGGCGTCGCGACGCTCTCCTTGCTCAGCGGCTCCTCGACCGCCGGCTGTCCGTTCTCGTCCAGCGGCGGCCACGACCACTCGACCACCGGTTCGAACACACCCACCGGTGGCGCCACCCGGCAGCCCTTCGCGCTGCGGGCGAGGTTGTCGCCCTCGTCTAGCTCGGCAACCGTCTCGCCGCTGTCGACCCAGGCCCACAGCGGCGCGTCCAGGAAGCTGACGGCACCGCTCAGCGGCACGCTCAGGTCCGCGCTCGCTCCGGCAGCCAGCTCAGCCGGGAAGGTCGCGGCACCGAGCACGGTATCCACGGTCGACAACACTCGATCGCCATCGAGGTCTTCGAAGATCGTCACCTCGAACGCCGCGCTTGCACTCACGGTCGCGGCACCGGAGTTGGCGAGGGTGACGAGGGCGCTGCCTGTCACGGCCAAGGACTGCGCATCCGCCGTCGGCGGCACCACAGCTTCGATCGTCAGGTTGGCCAGCGGCGCCAGCGTGGTCAAGTCGGTCGCGCTGTTGTCCGCCGGCTCCAGATCCCGGCCACCGGTGCTCGTGGCACTGGCGCTGAAGACGAGTTCGGAGAGTTCGGAAGACGGAGCCGTGTCTACCCGCAGCTCGACGGTGCGTGTCACTGAAACGCCCGCCGCCAGCTCGAGGGCCGGCCAGGTCACCGTGCCACCGGCTCCCGAAGGCGTCCCGGTCGTCGGATCGAGCGCACCGTCGTCCGAAGCGGTCAAGAATGTGATGCCGTCGGGCAGCGTCGCCGTCAGCAGCGTGCCCGTCGCGCGGCGCGTGCCGTCGTTGCGTAGCGTCAGCTGGTACTGCAGCAGTTCACCGGGGAGCACTTCCGTGCGGCCATCGTCCACGGTCACAATCAGATCCGGCACGGCGCTCAGCACCTCCGGTGGCGCTACGACGTCGAGCGGAAGGTAACTGCCCTCCTGCCACAGCACCGATGCGGGGGCCGACTGCGAGACGACGAACTCGTCCACGCGCAGCTCGACCGCCTGCCCGGCGAGTCCGCCCTCGACGACGGAGGTGTCCAGGCGGTCCCCCGGAATGTCTAGCCGGAAAGATGCGTCCGGTGCAACTGTCGTGTCGGCAAAACGCTCGCCACCGATCCAGGCCGACAGGGCGGTTCCAGGAGGCAGAGCGTCCCCAGAGTCCAGCGTCACCCTCCCGAACCAGCTCGAAGGCAACGGGTGCGGCTCGTCCGCCCAGACGCTCTCCATCCAGGCACCGAGAGCTGCAAGTCCAACTAATACACACAGCACAAACCAAGCCGACGTCTGCCGCTTCGGCGATCTCATCTTCATCCCTCGTCAAGGCCAAGCTATCGCCGTGCCAGCATGGCTACGACGAAGCAATCATTAAATATGCAGCAATAACTGAAGACTGCCTCTACATTGTGCCTGCATCACCAAGACGGAGGCAAGGGGCTGACGTGGGATTAGACGGAACCGGATGAGATTTTCGCAGCGGGTGGGGGAAGTCAACGCATTGTTGCCTTGGGATTCCAAGCAAGTGCTCGCCGCACAGCCGTGACTTGTTCAAGGTGGGCCAGGTACGCAGGCGATCCCTCTTCCAGGACGGGAAGATAGCGCCAGCCCTTGATCTTGTTCCCCTCCACTATTTCTCGTACGCGCTGATCCACGATCCATTGAGGCTCATGCCACCCGGCCCACGGCTCAGCTGTTCGACAAATCTCAGGTAGATCTCGAATGCTCTCGTAAACCAGGCATCCCAGGCGCCTCCAACGGTGTAATCCCTGGTGCTGCTCAGACCAGACTTCGTCGCTCAGACAGACCTGGGGAGCGATCTGTGTAGTGTGGAGATGTGTGACGGATTCTTCCCTGGCTCGCTCCTTGGACCAGAAAACAGGTATCAGCTCAAGTCCCAAGTCCTGGGGCAGACTGCGAAGTACTTCGGTCGCTGCATCGCCAGCGACGAACTCGGCTGCAAAATCCAGACACTCGATGCAATCGCCCTTGGGCAGAGAACGCCCGAGGATCAAACCTCTTGGGAGCTTGATCGGTGAGCTTGGCCAGACCTCTAAGGGAGCACTTGAAGCGATGAGGTACTCGTTCAAGTTCGCCTCGGAATCACCAAGTTTCAACAACTTCTTGGGCTTGACTTCTAGAAAGTCGAAGTTGCTCAGTTCCTTGGAACTGTATTGCACCTCTAGGACCCATTCGAACGCGAGCTCACGAAAAGCCTCCAGGCACTCAGCGAAGTCCTTGCCTGCTCCGTCAAGAGTTGCAGCACGGAAGATGCCGGCAGAGAACTTCTCGGCCAGCTCTGGAGAGGCTGCAAGAACCTCGTCGGCTTGGGGGCCGGAGGCGGTGATTGTCACAAGTGTCTTCATTGGTAGATCCTTACACGTTTCCAAGCGGTCGCCCGCTCGGGTAGATGTCAAGACCCCCTTTCAAACCGTGCTTGCGGATTTCCCGCACACGGCTTACGGATGGCCTCTCGGGTCGCGGCATTACGCAGCCTCCGGGTAGCGGATCGTGCCCATGAGCTTGTAGAGCCCGAGGTTCCAGAAGGACTCACTCGTCCAGCGGCGCGCCTCGCCCAGCTTCAGGTGCCGCCCTTTGCGCGTAAGGCGCAAGCGGCGCAGTCGTCGCCAGACGTAGGTGTCGACTTGAACGAATTGCTTGGCGGCGTTTCCCGTGCGGAAGTACTGACTCCACCCTCGAAGCACGGGGTTGAGACTCGCGATGACATCGCGCAGATCCGCGTGGCATCGTGACCTCGGAGTCAGTTCTTTGATGCGCTGCCGGATACGCTGCATCGAGCGCTGCGACGGCCAGCGGTGGAGAAAGTAGAGCCGACGCCCCGTCTTCTCCCACAATCGACCACTCAGACGCTTGTGCAGGTGGCAGCCGAGGAAGTCGAATCCCTCCTTGCCGTCGTAGAGATTCACTCGCCTCGTCTTGTCCGGGTGTAGCTCCAAGCCGAGACGTTCCAGGATCACGCGGATCCGCGCCTCGGCCTGCTCGCACTGGGACTTCGTGCGACAGATCACGACGAAGTCGTCTGCGTACCGCACCAGCGTCCCCAAGGGAGCGCTGTGGCGTGTCCACAGCGTGTCCAGCACATGCAGGTAGATGTTCGACAACAAAGGTGAAATCACTCCACCCTGCGGTGTACCGACCCGCGTCGGAGACACCTTGCCGTCTTCCATCACGCCAGCTTCGAGCCACTGCCGCAGCAGCTTCAGCACCCGTCGATCCGAGACGCGCCGTGCCACCAGTTGCAACAGCTTCCGGTGGTCGATGCTACCGAAGTAATCCCGGATGTCGGCATCGAGTACGTGGTGATGCCCCTTGGCGCCGAGCTTCCTCAGCGTCTCCAGCGCATCCGCTGCACTCCGCTGCGGCCGGAAACCATACGAAACGGGCAAGAAGTCCGCCTCGAAGATCGGCTCCAACACCAGCTTTGCCGCCATCTGGACCACACGGTCTCGTACCGTCGGGATACCCAGCGGCCGCTTCCTTCCATCTGCCTTCGGGATGTACCGGCGCAGCACCACCTCAGGCCGATACTTCTTGGCTCGCAGCGAGGAACCGAGCTCTTCCAGGAAGCGCTCGGTACCGTACTGCTCCACGTCGCCTAGCGTCGCGGCATCGACGCCCGCGGCTCCGCGGTTGGCTCGTACCCGCTTCCACGCCTCCCACAGGATGTCATCCCTGTGGATGTGGTTGTACAGGGCGTGGAAACGCCTACCCGGCGACCGCTTGGCCGCCGCCCACAGTCGACGTTGGAGGTGGCGCACTTTCACGCTCGGCCTACGGCCGACGGGGTCGATAGGTCCGGTCTTGCCGGCCATTCCCTTGCACGTGCCTCCACCCTCGACATGACCAAACCAGGGACCCTTCCCTAAGGCGGCGTTCTTCTGCACCGCCTTCACCGGTACTACGATCCCCTCGGACTCCCGCTGCGCACGACCCGACTTCGCCTTCGGCCTATACGGGCACGCTGGCCGCGACAACGGCTGCACAGACGGGTCTCTCGTGTTCCGCGCGTCTCCTTGCACACGTGCTGCGCCCCATACCCCGCCGGCATCCGACGCAGGCTCCGGATCTGACCCCACGCCGGACATGGCCTTCGCCGTGACATGAGCGGCTCGGCTACCGAATTGTAAATCTGTCGAGGCTGCAGGCTTCACTTCATGTTGCGGCCCGTGTGCTTGCTCCCCGTCCAGCGGAAATTCTCCGCCTCCGGGCTTGTGACGCCCCGCTCGGGCAAAGGGGTCTCCCCCAAATACCTGGGGCCGGCTACTCGGCGCTCCGGCGCTTACCGAGGTGGGACTTTCACCCACTGGACACGCGCAGCGCACAGATCTCCCCCCGGAAACCAGAGTTCGATCTGTTTCACGACGCACCATGGTGAGATTGTAACCATCCGCTCTACAGGAAGGGCAGGAAGATGCGGACAAGCTCCTTCTGAATTGCCGGCTGTCCTCGGTAGACCTTCAGTGCGACGTCCAAGACTTGTCTTGCAGTAGGGGATACGACATGCCCTACCTGATTTCGATACGGGAAAGCCGTACGCCATGCCTGTGTCCAGGGAGCATGTACAGTCTTATCAACAGCGATCGAAGGAATATCCTTCTCGCTTCTGAATATCTTCCTTAGATGTGGATTATTGCGCAGTAGTCGCTTCTCGATGAGGTGATGGACATCAGCATTCCGAGGTCTGGGCCGTCGGAAGTATCTGAATGGCCGAATGTCAAACTTCCGGAGTTTGGTGGTCACCGATCTCAAGACTCTCACGTGAGCTACGATGGCGCGACCTCTGAGCTGAGCGTTTATCCTGGCTGTACTAGTGAGGCCAACCACCGAGTACTCAGACAAGCCAGTCGGATCAAGGCACCCAGTCGGACTCGAACTGCAGTAGGTATATCGATGTAGCGTCGAAGGAATCCAGAAGAGCCCCTCGAACGGGTCCACTCCCACAAACCGCCCCACCCCAGGATCCATCCACCGAGCGCGGTGATATGCGAGTCCGGTATGCGGATCGCGCGGCTCTCCCGCGAAGAGATAGCGATTCGGATCGCTTCCGACATGCTCCAGCAGTTCGCCAAAGGCTGAGTACGTCCACCGATCGGTGACGGCTCCGGTCTCGTCCGTCAGCGCACGCACCGAACCGAGGCCGTCCGTGTGGACGTGGCGCACGCCATCAGGGCGAATCACGGAGAGCAGATCGTCCCCGCGCACGTAGTACGCGCTGAGCTGACCAGCACCGTCCGTCTCCGCTACGACATGACTGAGCGGCCCTGAAGTGTCGACCAGGTACTCGACGCTCTCGGTGGTTCCATCCGACAACGTGACGCTCGCCCGCTGCAGCACGCCGTCCGGATCGTAGCCGTAGGTGATCGAGGTGCCGTCCGCCAAACTGGCTGCGATCAGGCGGTCCTCGGGATCCCAGGTGAAGCTGACCTCACCGGCTTTCGCGGTCAGGTTACCGTTGGCGTCCCAGCTGAACGCCTGACCATCGACTGTCAGCAGGCGGTCCCGCTCATCGAAGGTGGAGGCGACAGTTACGGGCTCAGCCTCTGCGGTAGTGGTAGTGCGGACGAGGCGATTGCCTACCGGGTCGTATTGGAAGGCGCCGTCAAGGACCGGGCTGCTGGTGTCCGTGACCGCTTCAGCCGTGAGCCTGTAGAGGTCGTCGTAGGCATAGGCACGTGACGTTCCGTCGTGCTCCTCGATGCGTGTCCTGTTGCCAGCGGGCCCCAGGGTGTAGGCGTAGGACTGGACTGCAGAGCCGTCCGTCGTCAGAGTTTCGAGCTGTTGCAAGCGATGGAGGTCGTCATAGGCGTAGGTAGTTGTAGTGCCGTTGTCCGGATCGAGGGAGACACGATTACCCACGGCGTCGTAGCCGAGCGAGGTCACGCGACCGTCCGGATCGGTGACGGTGCTCAGACGGCCCAACGCGTCGTGAGCGTAGCGCGTAGTGAGTGCCTGACCTCCAACATGGGCCGTGAGCGCGGTTCGCAGCCCGGCTGCATCGTACTCATAGCTCAGGCGACGTCCATCGGCGGATACCTGCTCGACGAGGCGATCACGAGCATCGTGGACGTAGCGGGTCGTGCCGGTCGCATCGGTGACGCTGGCACGGCGGTCCGTTGGCGTGTAGGTCGTATCGACCACGGCACCGCCGGGCAGAGTCTTGCGCACGAGCCTGCCGAGCGCGTCATGCTCATAGGTGGTCGTACGTCCGAGGAAATCGGTCGAGGCCACCAGATTGCCGACGGCATCGTAGGCCAGCGTTTCCCGCGCACCATCGGGCAGGATGCGCGCGGTCTGGCGGCCCAGGGCGTCGTACTCGAAGCGGGTCACATGACCCTTGGCGTCGGTCTGGGAGATGCGGTCGTGCTGCTCGTTATAGGCGTAGGAGGTGACCTGGCCCAGAGCATCCGTGACCGAGGTCAAGCGCCCCACCGGATCGTAGGCGAAGCGCGTCACCTTGCCGGCGGGATCAGTCTCGCTGACTCGGCGGCCCAGAGCGTCATAGCCGACACTGCGCGAGGTCCCATCGGGAAAGACCGTGCGGACCAAGCGGCTGT
>CBDUPA010000046.1:0-17240 GCA_965368975.1 uncultured bacterium
CGTCTCGCTCGAACGGAACGCCGATGCCAGACGAATGCGTGATCCCGGCGTTCGTGAAGTCCAGTGAGTTGCCGTTGGCTTCCTCGATCCGCGTCACACCTTCGGCCAGGTCCAGCTCGAAGAGCCGACCGTCGCGGGTAACCAGGCGCACCTGCCGCGGCTGGTAGACCTCTAAGGCATCCGCGTCGACCAGGTGATCCGTCTCGTTGGCGTAGAAGACATTCGTACCGTCTAGAATCTCGAGTTGCGCCGGCATCGGACCGTCGACGTACTCAAAGCCCGCTGTCGCGAAGCAGCCTCCTGCTGCCGTCGCGGGAAGGCTCAAGCTTAGGCGGAAGCGGTAGTGCTCGACGTCTGACAGGCGTACCGAAGTGAGGTGGCTCTGCGTCTCGACGACTTGCTGGCAGGGCAGAGAAGCGGCGCGGATCTGCCAGCCTTCACCCGGCGTGCGGTTGTGCCGCACCGAACCCTTGCGCAGTTCCATCGACCAACCAGGGCCGAAGTCACCGACGCGGCCAAGTCGGGCGTCGCGGCTGTCGTAGGTACGCAGCACCTCCAGATCGAGCCCGGACAGCGGAATGCGCAGGTCGGAGAAGGTCAGCTGGAAGTGGCCGATCTTCATTCCGCCGTCGACCGCTACACTGATGATCTGCTCACTCGACTGCTCCGCGAAGTCGGTAGCTGTCAGGCGCAGTTGGTAGAGGTCGTTGGGCAGCAGCGTCGGATCAAACGCCGCGAGGGTGCCGGAGGTCGGTGTCTGCCCTTCGGCTAGCGGAAGCCACTCGCCGGCATCGTCTAGGCTTGCCGGTCGGTAGCTCAGCTGCCAGCTCTGCAAGAGGTCGCTATCGATCTGCGCAGCGACCTCGACCGGCGCAGTGATCTCGTCCAGATCCAGCGGTGACGTCAGCGCAACCTGCGGCGGCGGGCCATGATTCGCGAAACGCACCGTCGTCGCCTCGGTAATCAGCACCCAGTAACCGCGACCGGGCTGCAACTCAAGAAGGTCGTTCGCCCAGGCGGGAACGTTGGGGTCGTAGACCTCCCACGGATCCTTCGCGTCGAAGGCGTCGTACCCGAACACCCGCAGGTACTTGCCCGCGATCGACGAGAGCGCCGCCGGCACCGGGCGCGGCTGAGCAAGCGGATAGCCGATCAGGTTCCAGCCGGGGCACACCGGCACCTCGGTCACGGTCGGTTGCTCCCCTGCCGGAAGGGTCCAACCTCCTGCGGCCGGAGCCTTGACCCACAGACCATAGCGATGGTCGATCGACGTCAGCTCGTTCGCGGGGTCGCCCGGCGTGTACTGCTTCCAGGCGGCTTCAGCAGCGCAGGCGTCCCAGATCCATGCACTCGTACCGGCAGGCGCTCCCGCGAGCACATCCGCCGAATTCGTCGATGTCGGTTCGACGGGCAGCGAGACCAGGTTGAACTCCGTCTGAAGCGGCAGGTCGCCTGCCTTGGCAGGCGTCGCAACTGCCTCGACCGTCTCGGCCGTGTCGCCGCTGGGCAGGCGCGGTGGAGCAGCCCGGAAGCGCTGCGCATCGACACCGTCTTGCCGTTGCTCCATTTCGGCTGAGGGCAGCGGTAAACCCATTGCGGAAGGGCTTAATTGGAGCAGTAGCGCGCCGCACAGGAGCTGTGCGGTGAGGTGGCGCAGAGCTTGCCGCGCGGTGATGGAACGGACGGATTCTCGGGAAGCTGCTGAAGGGAGAGAGAGCATGAAAGGTCCTCCTGACGATGACTTCAAGGTCTCGGATCAAAGACAGATGTATGGATCCTTAGAACCGAAGCCGAACCTGTCAAGAGGGGCTGGCAGATTGCAGCGGTCAATAGCTCCGCGAAGACCGCCGCGACCACCGCAGCGCATGAGGTGCCACGGCTGCCTGCCAGATCGGGACCATCGCCAAGGTGCATGGGACCTCATGCCAGCAGGTCCCGATGTAGTCCCGGATATAGTATTTTCACTCAAATACTGAGTATCTGTGATTCTCTAAATAATTGCAGGTAAGAGGCTTACGCATAGAACAAGTCTTGCTCAATTGCTACTAACCATCTGATTACGAATCAGTTTAGCAAGCGTCTTACCAGGTTTTGACAGCTTACAGGAATCTAAGTATCTCGCCACTAAGTACTGAAATATCTTGACTTGGAGCGTTGCAGAGGCTGTCAGGGGGTTGCGTGAAATTAACGTCTCGCAGGACCCTCAGATGGCCCCTACAGCCCCGCAGAGGTCCCGAAGACTGTACTGAGGACTACTCTGATTCCACATTCTCTCGTTCACCAGCAAAGCCATACACAACTGCACACCAGATTGCCGGCGCATCCTCTCTCCTCTCCATCAAAGCACCAAAGGCTTTGTCCAATTGATGGCAACCTTCTACTGGAATCTGTAAATCCTGGAGCTTAGCCGCAACCGCCTGGGCCCTCTCCAAATCTGAGAGGTTCTTCACTGCAGGATCCGAAAAATAGTAGTCGAGATTCTCACTCTCAAGTACTGAAACCCGGAATGCAGGAAAGTCGCCATCAAGAGCATTTCTTATCACTGCGCGATTCTCTTGATACTGAGGCATCACCTGAACGTCCTGGAGAATCTTATAGATCATGGAAGACTTCAAATTTCTGGAGTCTAAACGGTCCAGATCTGATACGAGCACCTTGATGCGCTCCAAGAAATCCGCATCAGACTGTAGAGTTGTAGTCTCCTCGGGAAGAGTCCCAGCATCCCTCGATTCTTCAGATTGTCTAGGCGAGATAGTCTCTGCCTGAGACCGAGAAGGGAAACGATCGGGCCCTGTTGGCGAAACCCCAATAGCCCAGAACAGCAGCAAAACTGCTACGACAATCACAATAAGCGCCACCCACAAGACAGGAGCTCGTGATAACTCTTGTGCTCGATAGACTACGCGATCGTCAGTTCTGGACACTACCTCCTCTGTCACAGTCTTGGCCTTCTGTGAAAAAGTCGCAGGGAGATGTTGAAAGAAGCTGAACTGATCGGGTGAACTCAGCAGCATCTTGCTGGATATCCAGCTTGCGATGCCCAGAATTGAAGGTAGGCTTGACCCAGATCGAGCTGCCTTACAAATCAAGCATGCAGCACTTCTTGGACTCCTGCGGTCGAACGGCCCGAACCTAGCTCCCGATTCATGAACTACCATTTTAGGACCGCGACTAAAGTCACTCCGTCCAATGAAGGAACGACCTCTGGACGGTAGATGGGGAGGCAGAACATCTTTTTCATACGCTGCTTGCGCCGTAACGACTGGATCATGCTCTTCGAGCAAGCATAATAAATCTCTCCGCGACGGGCAGTGCAGTCCGACGAAGGCACATGCGGGGCGCCCAAACAGATCTTGCGTCTCCAACGTTACACAAAGTACATACCCATCAACCCCAATCGGGAAGCCGCCAATTGCAGCTCCAAAGTTGGCAGGAATGCGTACCGTGCTCTTGAAAGAGCGGCGACAGTATTCCACAAAATGCTGTCGCGCTTGACGGTCTTCTTTCAGAAGACCCGTCGCAGCCTTCAATCCCCAATCGCGACCACTGGGCCCTTGCGTTCGATTGTCGTAGAGCAGATAGTCAAGGTTCATGATTCATCTCAGCGGAAGTGTGGTGTTGAACAGAGATCTTGAAAGGATCCATGGAGGAGTGTTGTCTTAATCTTCTGTACTGATTGCCAAGTCTGAGTCCAAGTGAAGTAGAGATTTTGCCGGACCTGCTGTCCGTCGAAAGAGATAATCGTTTCACGCGCTGCACACCATTGCTTGATCAATGCCTTATATTCATCAAGCACATAATCTTGCTCAGCTAATCCTCTTCTCGCCGAGATATACCGCACATGATCCCGGCTTAAAATATAGCGAATTTCAACAATTGCATCATTCAACTCTGCGCACCCACTACAAAGCTCACCAGGCGGTAGGTCGAATCCTTTGAAGAGAATACTGCTGACTTGCTTTTGTTTCAATACCCCTAACGCTTCCACGACAAGCTCTAGCTGACTAGAGATTCTCCGAAACTCAGACAGATCTCTCTGCACTTCTCGCTGAAAGGTTAATGCATCTCGCTCGGGAAGATTACAATTAACATGACAACCATCTGCTCTCACCTCTTGACTGCATAGCCTCAACTCCCCGAGACACTTTTGAATCAACTGGGCCAACCGTTGCATCTCTTGCATATCATAGCTCTTTGACATATTAGCATCAGCCTGCAAGGCGCCAGATTGGTCTGATGTGCTGAGAAGCGGCGTCAGAAAAGCTGCGCATGAATCACAGGACACAGAGATCTGATCGGCCTTCTCTGGTACTTCTAGCTTCACAGAGGGTATTTGCTTGTCAGATACCAGCTCGTCTGAAGTCGGCTCTTCTGCTACAACTGGCCCTGGCTGCAATGCGTCTTGTTCCGCCTTTGGCTCCTGCAGGATGGGCTCTTCCTTGGCCTCTTGTTCCTCCTTGGTCTCTTGCCCACTAGATTCCTCCTTGGTCTCTTGTGCAACTGGCTCAGCCTTGGACTCTTGTGCAGCTGGCTCAGCCTTGGTCTCTTGTGCAGTCGGCTCAGCCTTGGACTCTTGTGCAGCTGGCTCAGCCTTGGTCTCTTGTGCAGTCGGCTCAGCTTTGGTCTCTTGTGCAGTCGGCTCAGCCTTGGTCTCTTGTGCAGTCGACTCAGCCTTTATCGTCGGGTTCTGTTGATCTTCTGCCGCCTCCGCAGCCAGATTCAAAACCAATGCGACGCAAAGCACCATGTAGCGAAGTAGATCTTTAGAGCCCAGCACAATCACCTCCTCGAAGCCCCAAACGATCTCGACAGAGCGATCGTAAGCTGTTTCCTACTGTTCTCCGTAAGAGATCTCTTTCATAGTCATCATCGGAGCTCAACTCTGCTACCTCCTCTCGAAGGCTCGAGACCGCTTCTTGCTGACGGGTAAAGTGCCGGGGTGTTGTGCCGAACAAGTTCCTGTGCTGAGCCCCTAGATTGGAAGCCAGCGATGCCAACACCCTAAGCTTTTGCCGAGTGGCATAGTACCCTGATTCAAGAATCTCAACTTCGCTCCTAACTGAACGGTAACCCTGCGCCACCTCAAAATCTAGATAGCGAGAGGCGGCGTAGTAGACAATATCCGAAGCCTCACCAGTGTAGACTGATCGCATAGCGATCTGCGTAGCAGTTCGATTCGAAACTTGTTCATCCCACTGACTTTCGGCAAGTTGGGCACGAAGTTTGGCTGTCCACGGCTCTGCTCCTCTCGGCCAAGCATCGGAGCGCAGAATGAAGAAGTACTCAGATTCGACTCCATCTAGCAACGCCGTCCAGACATCACGTCTGCCATCGGCGGTGAGTCCCCGAAACAGGTCCTCCAAAGTCGCCGCAAGCAAGCGCTTTGTACTCTCCTCTCTTCCAGCAACGAGTTCTTCAACAGAAGAAGCGATCTGGGAGTGGAGTGTACGAGCATCCTCAAGGGATATCGTCGCAACTATTTCCGCTCGTACAAGCTTGTACTCCAGAACCGCCCGAGATTCGAATTCAGGTACGATCAACCCTGCCAGCTTCGGCGCCGCTGTACGTATGAGATGAACAAGCCGCTCCCGCTCTTGCAAGCCGGCCAAGGAAGATCCAAGAAACCTTCCATACTCACCTCGGGCAGTGAGGGTCATGAGAGAATCAGCTCCAGTCTCTAGGTTGCGCAACCCTAGCCGGACAAACCGCACACGATCTTCTAGTGTGCTTTCTCCGTAACCCTGCTGGACTAGATTCCGTCCAACTTCTTTCCGAAGATTTGCCGCTTCGATCTCCAGCGCCTCCTGGAAGGCAAGGTCACCTAGAGCAGCTATCGTCTGAAGCGTATCCCTGACTATTCTAAGTTTGTCTTCCGGAGTGGAAGCAGCCGCGAGCTGTGCAGTATAACGACTACGCTCTTGCAGCATTTGGATCTCGGAACTCGAGTTCATCCCCAGAAGGTCACGAAGCTTCAACACTCTCTGGGTGGCCACAGAGTCGTCTCCCGTCACTGGATGAGTTGTAGGAACAATAGCGAGGAAATCTTGCAGCTCTCGCCTAAGACGCCGAAACAAGACGCTACGCTCCTCACTGGTTCCTTGCTGGGACAACCATTGCAGCTTTGCCAGATCATTAGGAGAGATCAGGTTCGGTGCATTTCTTTCGAGGCTGCTACTCACCTCTGTGCCTACTGTAACTGCTTCGCGTAGCTTAAGGTAATCGCTAGCCTGCCCCCACAAGAATGGGATCGATAGGACGAGCAAGAGGAGAGCTGCTATGAGCATTCTCTTAATCGTCTTTGACCGCTGGACCTCCTGTTCTCGGAGAGTTGCCTGCTCGCGCTTTCGGTCAATGGCTTCATGCTTCGCAATGACACGCGGCCAAGCAGCACGAAGAATCTTGATGAAAACCTCCTTTGGTTCGGAACGCCAGATGGTTGCATCCGCGCTCTGCTCAATGACGTCGTCGGTCATGTCGACCTCGTAGCAAGAAAGGTGCTCAACCAGACCAAAAGGACGAGTCGTCTCCTCTACATCGTCGCTGAATAGCTGCCGCACCTTGCGGACCATTTCGAATTCCCCTATCTCCTCAAAAGTAAGATCAGGGTTAAGGTCCTTTTTTGTGAACACTAACGCGAGCGGTCTATTATTCTTCTTGCAGAAGCTCCGCAGAAAAACTACAGTTGGCGGGAATGGATTTCTCTCTCCAGCCACTTCCTCAAGCTTAAAATTTTGCGAATCCACCAACACGATAAATGCATCGCATTCTTGCAGATAATAATTGACAAGCTGGAGTTCTCTTCTCTCCGCAGGCGTCTCTGCTCTCTCAAGGGCTGCCGGAAGATCCGCGAATTCCGTGAAATAGCGACCAGCAAAGTCGAAGAGAATAACCCCCGTTTCCTTGGCCGCCCCATCTAGAGATGGACCTTCTACGAGGAGTTTGGCTACAGCCGGCTGCTGTGTTGGTGGAGCCTGCCCCTTCTCACGGATCTCGTTCTCAATCCATTCAAAATACTGCGCTCCCCCCTTGTCTGTACGGTCGAAGGAGACATCACCAATATCGTCGATCTCTTCACCGTTCACGGTATGAAAGATCGCAGACAAGAACACCGTCTTGCCAGCTGCCTGAACACCACTGATACCGATCAGCAAATTGCGTTCCATCTCCTGCTTGGACAGAATTGGAACATCGTGATTGGGAGAGTTATTTAACTCGACTTCTACATTCTCAGACTTCAATTCCTCGATGCTCTCTTCTGCATCCCTAACTGCATCAGACATCTTGAGTCCTCCTTGTCAGTTTTCCTGAACGTCTTGCTCGGCGCCCATTCTCCTTACATAACTGCTTGAAATCTTTTTCGAGACGTAGAGAGGCACTGATGCACTTAGATAAATGCTTTACCTGAGCGTGATCACCTTTTCTTCGTTTTGTCTTAAGATGCTCTCGATAACTACGCCACCCGCTGAGGAGCAAACCTCTTGCTTCTCGATTGCTCTCTCTGCAAAAGAGTTCAAGTAGCTGTTCATAGATGGCGACTGCATCAGGGTGAGCTCTATTCTCCTCAAGTCCGAATAGAATGAGACTCCAAAGCTCAAGCAGTCGAGCACGTACCAACCAGACCAGGATCTCTGGGTTCGTTAAGAAAACTGACCCCATACTCGGTGAAAGTAGCCAGCCGACGAGTCTCAGCAAATTATTCTGAATAGATTCTTTGCTGCTCGCACTATTCCGGAAGATGGCATAGGTCGAAGGCCAATCGCCCCACTTCTCTGGCGGGATCGCTTCGGCAGTATCAAGGCAAATCTCCAGAATCACCTGGAATGCAAACCTTCCGGAGGTTGAGACAGTAGGCAGATCAAATATTGCATCCTCTGGAAGCCAATTCTCTAGTTCTCCAATGATCTCCCAAATTTGGACCGTCGACTGCCGAACATGTTGATACAGAGCCATATAAGCATCATTGCGCACATCATCCGGGCTTTCATCAATAAACCGCTTGAGCCAGAATAGATAGTCGAAACCTTCGGTATACCTTAGGTTCATTGCCAGTTGAAGCGCAAGGCGATGCCCTCTATGGGCGAGAAGATAAGCTAACCAACTCGGAACAAGATCAGGGTACTCTCCGCGTTCAACTAAGACACGTAGAAGTTGACTTGTCCGTCTCAATACAAGCAAATCTTTCACGACATCTTGAAGCAGAGTTGCTAGATCTCTTGATCCTCCATCGCTCAAGTGTGAAATCAGAGTTTCAACCAGCCAATCCGAGCGCTGCCACTCTTTGTGATGAGGTAAGGCTTCTGTGAACACTCTGATGACGCCGTCAACGCGTTCTTGTGAGGCGCCAGGCTCGAAGAGGTGCCCTACCTGCCACAAGGTCTCTCCCATCGTAGATAAATACACAGAGCTCCGAATATATGCCAGAAAAGAATCAAGCTGTTCAAAAGAAGAAAAATTGACATTAGTCTCCCCATCAGCTCTCTGAATTACCAGGCCACACGATTCAAAGATTTCGTCTGCGACTTTCGGCCAGGCGTCTCGAAGACTCGCTTCCTTCTCTTCCAGAGTAGTTCTCCCAGACAAGAGCTTGGGCTCCTGAAGATACACCTTCTCATCACCCACGATACTGAAAATTACTTGTGCAAATTCACTCACATCGAGACCACGGAATAGCGCAGCACACACTAATACCGCTTGATATACAGGAACTCGCTTTTTAAATACTTCAACAACAGATACAACAGTGAGCCGCTCTATTTCGACCCTCTTGCCCTTAATCCAAGTCTTCAATCTTTTCGCATCACCTGCGACTTGAATGAGTTCATCATAGAGAGATTGATCATCTAATCCACCCCAACATGCTTGAGTGCGCAAATCTGATATATCCCTGTAAAAGTCACAAAAATCTTCCTCATGATTTTCAAACAGAAGAACGCTCAGAAAGTCTATATCCCAAGACGGGAAGTATGGCTTCGAGGCTCTGAGCCGTAATTTTTCACGCTGACTCCTTGAGAGACGGAAAAGAATAATTAGATCCTTCGTCTCGAGCAATCTCGAAATGTCAGCAGCATGCTGTTCATTCACAAAAGCCGAACTGAAGAAGTAGTCGTTACTGCCCGGCCCTACTACGAGAATCTTTGGCCCCTTATCATTTCCGACAGATTCAATCAAAGCCTGGATACCAAGCTCTGGAAAGCGGCTATGGGTTTCGGCATTGAATGACAGCGACCGTCGCTCGTAGTCTTTTAGACAGGGGACTCTGACTAATGCACGTATCGCTGCTGTACTTATAGTATCAATTGTGCTCCAAACCGTAATCAGTCGATGCTCTTTGAGATGAGCAGTCCACTTTCGCAGTTCGGCTTCCTTAAAATGAAAACTTGGCGGAAGATCAGAGAAAGCCATTGTAGGGTCAGCAATATTGCCTGAGCCCTTACCAGAATGACCATGGTAAAAGTTCTCGATATTACCCGTAACAAACTGCTGAAGAATATCGGCGCTCTCATTAGATACTCTATTTTCAACCGACTTACCTTCACCATCTTCTTCTTGCGCTGAATCATCATTGTCCTCTGGCAACTCAAGCGAAGACTCTTGATCAAGCGTAGATTCTTTCGACTCACTCATATGATGTTCCTCAAGCGATTTATACGGCTAGCCGAACCTAGTTTGCCTTCCTATGAAATCGAGAGGTTTTCAATATTTCCGGCTGTCACAGATTTGCCAATAGTTGATCCTTTATTTTCAACAGATACACTGATCTGCGAAGTACTCTCGGTATCAGAGATCGATTGATCTGACTGCTGCTCCTCACGACGGTAACGCCAAATTGCACCATCCCTGAGTCGCATGAAAAGTAATGGATCACTCCACCGTCGTGAGCTTTCGTCTAACAAGAAGAGCTGCTGACGTGCCTCGTTCACTGCTGTATCCACACTGCCTGCCTGAGCCAGGCTGCCATAGAAGTGTTTCGAAAACTCCTCAGCTGTCACAAAACTAACGGAATTTTGCATAGAGATGACAGCTGGTACACCACTAGCTACCAATCTGCGCCCGATACCACTCAGCGGCTCAGCTAGAGACTGGACACCTCCCTGGCAGGAAATCAGAGTTAACAGCCGCAAGCCACTATCACCTAGGAAGACCTGCGGGAAAACTTCTTCCTCCACAAGCTGGCATCGACCATCAGCCTCTTCCAAAGCCAAGAGGCCTGTTCTCAGGTATGGATCTACATAACTGTGGGCGACCAAATGCAAAGCATGGTATTTTCTACTAAATACCAGCGTGCGCAGATTGCTAAGAGTGACAGGCCCTTGCATAACCTCACAATCCAACTGAGCCTCAAGCGGCTTCAAAGCCGTAGCCAGTTGATGGTACATATCGTCGCGATCGATATGGTCCATCCCATGCATTTCACAATCCGACGGAGCTGCCACAGCTACCAGTAAGCATGGTCGGCCATCTAACGACGGAACGGCATCATCTCGGCCAATAGGCGCATACCTGGAGAAGGCAGTATCAGGGCTCCGTGCAATCGCCATTCCCTCCTTCTCAGGATCGAAAAGGCACTCCCAACGCAACCGATGCAACGGTTCTGCCGCAGAAAGGGACAAGGTCAGCTTGAAGCGTAGGAACTTCTCCGTGTTTCGTGCGTCTTTCAACGCTGTACGGTAGGATTCACGCATATCGTCGCCCACCGGAAGGAGAGCATCGAAGAGACAACGGCCATACGCTTTTGGATCTGACTCCAACTCGCTTAGCTGCTCGATGAGCCCCTCACTCAGTGCGGGTTGCCCCTGTACCTTCCGACCAACCACCGTAAGTTGCCCTCGGTTCCAATCCAAGACATCCAGTTCCAAATCCAGAGCATCCCTGTGCATCATCACCACCTCTTGCATTCGAGAATTAGGACCAAAGTAGCCAGAATCAACGATTCCGGCCACTTCCTGTAACCACTAGGGTTGCGGCCGAAGTGCGAGCACTCTCAGGCGCCGGAACCAGCATCCAATCCGGATTGCGAGTTCTGATCCTTGGGAGGTTTCAGGGTCTTCTTCCCGAGCCCCGGCCCCGTCTTCCCCTGGCTACTCGATCCGCCATCCTCACCAGATTCCGCAAAATACATACCCGGACGCTCACTCTTCGAGAGCATTGGCAACCTCCTTCGATTCTGTCAAGATCAACGCGGCGAATCCGCGCCCTTGAGAAGTGAGTTGCAACTCCGGCAGATTTCTTGAGACTGATCTGAGAAAAAGTGCAGATCCGCCTAGTTTTGCGGCGCGACACCCTGCAAAACAAAGGGTGCCCAGTAGTAGGGCGCCTGCCACTGTGGCTGGCTACGCAATCGCTGCTGAGCAGCGCGGAGGGCTTCGGCTGCGGGCAACCTCTCGGTCAGCAGAGCACGGTAGAACTCGACCATGAGCGCAGCAGTAGCCCTGTCATCCACGCTCCATAAGCTCACCAATACCTGCGAAGCACCGGCCGAGAAGAAACCGCGAGTCAGACTTAAGAGACCATCACCCCGCACCTTGCGACCGAGAGCCGTCTGACAGCCGCTGAGCACCACCAGATCTGCGTGGAGCCTCAGAGAAAATATGTCTTGTAGATAGAGATTGCCATCGACCTCTGCGCCATCTGCACGACGACGAGACAGTACCAACCCCGAGAACTCAGGGAAACGTTCGTCCACGAAAGCGTGAGTGGCAAAGTGGAGAATCCGGTACTGGCGCAGAGCTGGCGTCAAGACGGTTTCCTTCTCCGCCGCGAAACCGAGAAACGAAAGACATTCCGAACTCGGCAGCAGAGCAAGAATCCCCTCCGCCTCTGCTGCGGTATACGGAAGCCGAGGTAGCACCCCCGACGGAAGTCGTTCCGGGGTGATGCCTCGCACGCTGGAACCCATCGGTGGCGATGTAGCTTCCGCTTGCAGACGCTCATCGAGTTCAGAAAATACAGGGTCCGCAACCATTGCCAGCATCTTGGGCGCTGGCGTGCGCTGCTCGGCGCGATGCAGCAGCGCCAAACCTACACCGGCCGAAGGAAGATAGCGGAGAGTCAATCGCTCTGCCAAGGTCTCGTCAGATGCACCACTTGACGGAATCAACGCAGCGAAGGAAACGTAGTGAAGAGCTCCGTCCGGTACCACGACGAGAGTACTCGTACTTTCCGCAAGCACCCCGTCGGGAAGCAGTTGCTTCGCGGTGGAACGGGCGAGTAGGTTCGCCAACTCCGGATCCCGTGCACTGCTTCGCAAAGCGCGATGCAGAGCAACAGCGTAAGCTTCCAGGACCCTCCGAGAGGGCAGACGCGTGACCTTGAGCGAGTGACTGTCCAGCACAAACAGGAAGCTCTCAGATTCCGCCAAGAAGTACCGTAGAAGCACCTCACCAGGTCCAAGTAGCTGCCTCATCTCAGCAACCGGGGACGGCCTTGGAACCGGCAGGTCACCGAGGCGCTGCTGCCAACTGCGTTGGTCTTCCTGGAGATCCGCGAGTTCCAGAAGCAGAGCCGTCACCTGCCTCTCGAATTGCTCCTCAGTTTCTGCTTCCGTCTCTGCCCGTCGTGGAGTGCTCGCTGCCCGACGAGTCACGAGTTCCAGCAATTGCTGGTGCAAAGCTTGCTCGCGTTTGTCTTCCTGCCGCTCTGACAGCTGCGTCTCCCAAATCATTTCCTGGAGACTCCTAGCCCGAGCATAGTCGGCGGTACTGAGGGCTAGTTCTAATTGCACAGGATCGCCCTGCGCTTCACTGAGAGCGAGCCGCTGAGCGGTGTGCTGCTCCGCGTAATCCTGCCACAACCAAATTGGTCGATGACGCGCGCCCTGAAGTCGCTCGACGACTTTCAAGTCTTCGACAATCTTCATTGCTCGCCCGCTGTGACGGATGGCTTCGGCAAGCTTACCGTTCGATTCCGCCAACAGCGACAAGCAGTATTCCAGGTGAGCAAGAGAAAGGGGGTCGTCGGCATCCTGGAATGCAGTGCGTGCCTTGTCCAACCAATGTTGCGCCTTCGCCAAGTCACCCGATTCTTCGTACAAGCAACCCAGCCCCATCATCGTGGGAGCCAGATCAGCAGCCCTGGCCGAGGACGGTACGATTTCCAAAGACTGCGTGTACGCGATCGCGGCTCCTTGGAAGTCACCGGTTTCTCGAAGTACGGTTCCGAGACGGTCTAGCGCCACGGCTTGGCCTGTCACATTGCCCAGATCTTGCCAGAATTGCAGGACATCTTGTATCGGTTTCAGAGCCAGCTCGGGTCGCCCTTGTAAGCGGTGAATCCAGCCACGAGTGAGTAAGCACTCGACTCGGATCAGCTCGGCGCCAGATGCCAGAGCAAGTTGTTCCGCCTCATCAAGAATGGTGAGTGCATCTTGGAGGTGATCGCGCAGTGCCAGGTTGAAAGCCAAGTTGTGGAGCGTTAGAGCCAACGAACTTGGTTCCTCTAGGGTGCGTTGAATCGCCTCCGCTTGCCGCAGACGTCGAACAGCCGCCCTGGTACGGCCGCGTGCCTGCTCTACGAGTGCAAGATTGTTGAGAGCTGTCGCCTCAGCTGGCAGGTTCGTACGGCTTCGGCTCAGAGTCAAGGCTTCGTCCAGGGCAGACTCGGCTGCCTCCAAGTCGCTGCGCCACAAGCGAACAACACCCAAGCGATTCAGGATACTAACTTCAAGATAGTCATTGGCGGCTTGACGTGCCGAGAAGAGAGCCATCTCTAACTGTTCTTCAGCTATCGAGTGCTCGCCAAGATCCCGCCATACGCGAGCACCAGACCGCCTTGCCATGGCCTCCGAGAATGGATCACCAGCTGTTCTCCAAAGGTCTGCTGCTGCCTCGAAAGCTCTTGCGACCTGACGAGAGTTGCCTTCTTTGAGCTGCTCCAAAGCAACCATGAAGCCCTGCGCTGCCTTGGCGCATGCGTGGTCCTCGGCCGTGGCAGTACGCAAGGCGGTCAGCCCGACTGTTGCTCGACCTTGGGGAGCATCCGTCTTCAGGTCCAGCCGAAATCGGCCTGCCGCTTCCGTGACGATACACGGCCTCTCTGGAGCATCGTCATCAACTGGAGTGTCAAAACTCAGAATGAGGTTGTCATCTGCCCCTCGAATCGTCGCCGTCAGATCTCCTTCAAGCTGATCAATCTCCAGGCGAACTGCTGCATCAGCTCCAGCTGTAAACTGGTAGCACGCTCCATTCGGGAACAGATCCACCGGCTGGCTGGTGTCTCCGACTCGCTCGATCTCTAGGCAGAGAGGCTGTTTTTCTGGGGGGAAGGGTGAAGAACAGCCACCGAGGAAGCAGGCGCCAATGAGAGTGCATCCAGCAGCGAGTCTCAGGCCTCTCTTCATAGCTCCCTTGTGTTGGGCACCAGCAAGAAACTAAAGGTCGAGATGACAGCTTCTTCTCGTCCGGCCCTTCCCAAGAGCACAACTTCATAGTTCCCTGCGCCGAGCCCCTCTTTCGGAATGACAAGTAAGAAGGTGCCATTCGGCTGGCGGGCTAGATCAGCCCAACGCTTCGTGACGGCGCCGTCTTCCGCTACGAGTTCTGCTACATACTCTTCGTAGGGCGTTAGGTCAGCCGTCAGAAGACGTAGGGCGATCGCGTCAAATTCTGGAGCGACCTCGACCTGTTCACCTGACGAGCGTTCGAGATCCCCCTCCTGTCCGCTCAAGGTATGGAATAGGAGATTCTCGACAGCAAGCCCCTGATCCTTTGCCTGGGGAAAGTTCTGTAGAGTTCCCAACCAGAAGCCCAGTCCCAGTGCACCAAGGATCAATGTTGCCGCTAAGGGCAGAGGGAAGCGCCAAGATGAGCCCATCGACTTGTTAGGAGCGATCTTTGGCAACTCCGGTGCAAGTGAGGCTTTTGAAGCCACTCGCAGCTCAAAGCGTTGTCGCTGCTCAGCAAGTTCTTCGGCTGAAAGTTGAAACTCTTCATCCGGTGGTTCCGCTGGGTCCCAATGCCCAAGTCGCTCCAGATCGCCAGCACACTCAGGACACTCCTCCAGGTGTGCATGAATCGCAGCAGCCTCATTCGAGGCTAGAAACCCCTCTTGATACTCGACTAGAGCATCCGCCGTAGGATGCTCCATGGAGCTATCTTGGTCTTGCTGAGCATAATCTTTCAACGCTCGAGAAATGATGGCATCAGCTTCTGGAGAGTTGTCTTGAACCACGATGTTCTCCTATGTGCTTCAGCGAACGGCGACGACACGTCGAAGTTTCTGGCGTGCCTGGTGGATGAGATAGGAAACATCGTTCACTTCACACTGAAGCTGTGCGGCGATATCCTTGTAAGGTAAGCCGCGAACTGCAAAGAGAATCAAGGCAGTCTTCATCCTTCGAGGGAGCTTGGGGATCTCTTTTCGCACCGCCCTATAGCGCTCCATAGCCAGGGCTCTGTGTTCTGCATCGACAGCCGAGTCAGCGAGCATCTTTCCGAACTCAGCATCCTCACCTTCTTCAAGAAGGGGAACCTGCACACCATCCCGTTTCTGTGCCCGCTGCCTGCGCCAAAACATCAGGCACTGCTTTTTAGCGATTCCGAAGAGCCAAGTCGATAGCAAGGCTTCTTCACGGAAGCTGGATAGATTCTCAACTGCCGCGACCATTGCATCCTGCACGACATCCTCGGCCTCCTCAAGGCTGAGACCCTGCTTCCGAAAGTGAGCTACGAGGCTCGGGAAGTACTTCCAGAGTTGATCTTGATGCACCAATAACCTACCTGCTTCAACCATCGAGTGACACAGCGAAACTACCACAGAGCCCTAGTTGGATGAGAGTCCTTGAGGCTGGAACGAAGGCGGGTTCCAGTTCGCTGTGCCGGGATTCGGCTAAATGTCCCCGAGATCGGGCGACAAATGCCGCCTCCCCGGCACGATCTCGCCGGTCGCCACGAATTCGTATGGGCATCCCAGTTCGCGGATTCCGGGACCAGGCAACGAGACTGGCGAGGGTGTACGGTCCGCGGCCGGCGGTATCCGCCGGGGTGCCGAGGGCTGGCACCCTCGCTGCGGCAGGGGTGGACGAGGGTGGCACCCCAGGGGCGCCCTTGTTGTACCTCCGGCTTAATTATAAAATCGAAACGGAAAATGACGAGGCACCTTGGCAAGCGAGGCTGCTGCCAAGGGCTCTGGGTGACGGCGCATATCTTGTCGACCTCAGAGCCTGAGCGAGCGATCCCGAACTCGGGTAAGTGGCTATAGTTCCGACGTTTAGCCAGACGGTGCGTCCGGGGTCACTCTGGTCGCTTGAGGGCCGATGGTCGGGATGATCGGAAAGATGTCCAAAAGTGCCGATAGCGCGGCGCCTCGGTTGTAATTCAGCCATGTAGAGCTTTGGAAGTAGCCGTCTCGTGGTACGAATAGGTGCAAGATTCATGTAATGAGGTAGGAAGGGCTGGCACCCGGGTGGAGACTGGTACGGCGAGGGTGGAGCGGGTGGGTACGAGGGGTGGCACCCCGTGCTTGACCGGCTTCGCGGAGTACCGGCTAGGGTACCCCGTCGGAGCAGGGCTGCATCGGCGGTCAGGCAGGCTGGACGGTGGCTTGAATGCAAGAGAAACGGCAGGGGTGCAGGTGGGTACCCGGCTCCCTCTGAGCCGATGGAGACAGGCTGTCAGATCAGGCAGCCAGAGAGGGAATATCGAGGATCTGGACGGCTTGGCGCTTGGCAGCGCCCCCTCGGCGGTCGTATCTACGGGTGGTGTCGGCATTGGCGTGGCCAGCGACTCGCTGGACGGTGAAGACATCGACGCCAGCATCCAGCAGGTGGGAAACGTTTGAACGTCTAAGATCGTGCGGCGAGAAGTGGTCTACGCCGGCTTGCTGCTGACGGCGGCGCAGGATGTAGGCGATGCAGCTGCCGCGCAGGCGGGTGTGGCGGACCTCACCGGTCTGGCGGATCGGGCAAAAGAGCGGGCCGGGCTCGTCGCCCCGGACGTTGAGCCAGGCGGCCAGGTACTGGCAGCCGGCATCGACCAGGTAAACCTGGCGCTCCTTGTTGCCTTTCCCGTGCACCAGGATCGCGCCCTCCTCCAGGTCGACATCGGCAACGTTGAGCCGGGCGACCTCGCCCCGGCGCAGGCCGCAGGCGTAGAGCACGGTGAGCATGGCGGCATCGCGCGCGCCCTTGGGGCTGGCATCGCTGGTGCAGGAGCTGAACAACTGCACGATCTCAGGCATCTCCAGGGCGCGCCCGGCGGGCAACTTCGAGGCTCGCACGTTCGGCACCGACGCGGCGCGTTGGTAGG
>CBDUPA010000047.1:0-14917 GCA_965368975.1 uncultured bacterium
ACCTAGGGGAGTTCATCATGGCCGACTACATCCGCAATCGTCGCAGCCGAGTGCGGTAAACTTTCCGCCATGCTTGTCACTGCAACCACTCTGCCGTTGCCCGCCCTGAGCGACTTCTGCCGTCGCTGGAAGATCTCAGAGTTGGCACTCTTCGGTTCAGCCCTGCGCGAAGACTTCAACCTCGATAGTGACATCGATCTTCTCGCAACCTTTGCTCCAGATGCAGCGTGGAGCCTTTTCGACCACGTGCGGATGGAGTTGGAGTTGGGCGAGATCCTGGGACGCAAAGTGGACCTGGTCGGCAAGGATGCCGTCGAGGCGAGTCACAACCCGATTCTGCAACGCGAGATCTTGGGAGCCGCAGAAGTTGTCTACGCAGCTTGACGAATCGGCCCTACTGGATATCGCCCAAGCGTGTCGACGGATAGCCGAGTTCAAACGCGGTCTGGATATCGAAGCGTTCAAGACAGACTTCAAGACTCAGTCCGCCATCTTGCATCAACTGATGGTGATGGGTGAAGCCGTCAAACGGATGTCCTCAGACCTACGCGAAGAGCATCCCAAGGTCCCATGGCGACTGATAGCCGGCATGCGAGACAGATTGATCCACGGATACGATCTGATTCGGTTGGCTGAGGTTTGGCAGACGGCTGATAGCGATGTGCCAAAGCTGCTCCAGAGTGTAGAGGACATGCTTTCTGAATTTGCGAGGCAGTCAGAGTGATTCAGCTATCCTTTCTATATTCTGTTCCCTAAGAATTTGAAGCAAGTAGCAGTGGCCATCAATATCTAGCTTTAATACATCGGAGCAGCTTTCAATGCGAACAATCTCACTGAGACTTGCCTCATTGCTCGCATTCCTTACCCTCTTGGGAGTCCTTGCCTGTCTCGCCCTGAAGATAACCGGCTCATCTATTCCAGACGCCGGTTTATCAGGCACCTGGTTCTATTCCGGGTTGGTGATGCTGTTGTTCACGACTTTCTTCGTGGAGCCGTACTTTTCGGGGCCGAAGAACGTTATGACCCACACTCTGGCCGTGGTCCTCGTTCTGCTCTCAGCCAAGGTCGAACTCGAGTCAATTTCGCTAGCTTCCTGGGGATGGAATGTTCTTCTCGGCTACACAGTAGTCCTCCTTGCGACAAGCTCGATAGCAAACTTCTTGTCCGATCAAGAACTAAGTTCAGATCACTGGCAGAATAGATCGGCTGAATGTCTGAAGATCTTCTCACCCAGGGATCGTCAAACTGGTGGTACACAGGCAGGAAGAGGATGACCAGCTCGCAAGCAGAAAGTCCCAAAGAAGGAACTCTCATTGAGATTGAGATCGACGGAGAGCGGGTCTTTTACCAAGTGACGAACGCTCGTACGGTCAGCGAGCCGCTCGAACACCGTGCGCCGCAAGACGTTGGCGACCTCGACGGCGAGCAAGTGCGGCGCGTGCCAGGTGTCGTTGGCGCCGTAAAGACGATCTTCGATACTCCGAGCACCCTCACCACCCAGCAGCAACTCGATGACTAGCTCTGACCGCCACAACTACGGCCTCGGAGCGCGCCCCTCGGTACAGCCCTGCAGATTCCTGTAATGCATACCGTCAATCGAAGTCCCGGCAAAGATCCTGACGCAGTCGGTGGACACCGCCACGCTCAGCGACAGAACCGGAGAATCTGGCTCACCCAGATCTCCGAAGGGCTGCCATGTGGCTCCTGCATCCGTACTTCGGAAGATTCCTTCCGAGGTCGCCACATAGAACGAGTCTTGCTCCACAGGAGACGAGCTGATGGCGGTAGCGCGCGCATCCGGCAGACCCGAGTTGCTTTCGAAGAAGCTCAGCCCGCCATCCAGGCTTCTCAGCACCCCGCGGCTTCCGGCCGCTACCAACATCACTCCGTCCTCGGTGTCTTGGAAGGCTAGGTCTTCGACCAGGACTCGCTCGGGCCCCTCTGTGTCGAGCACGGTCTGCCAGGTCTCGCCACCATCAGCGCTGCGCTCCAGGCCCGGTTGCCCGGCGAAGATCAGCGTAGAATCCCAGGGAGCCACGCGGACGATTTCGAAAGCTCGATCTTCGCTGCCCTCGCCCAGCGTCTTCCAGGTCTCGCCACCATCCTCACTACGACCGACCCAGGTGAATGCAGTGACCGCCGGACTACCGGGGCTGCCGATCCCGGGACCATCGAGACGATACCCGACCGCGTACACGGTTCTGGAATCCCCGGGATCCAAGGCTACGTCGAAGACTTCGTTCGCCAGCACGCGCCTGTCCCAATTCACACCGCCGTCCGGAGAAATGTAGAGACTCTCCCGGATGGCCAGGAAGAGGTGGTCTTCGTCCACTGGATCGACCGCGAGAGCCTGCGCGGAGCGACCCAGCTCGTGAGGATGTTCACCCGCCCGCTGCCACAAACGGCTGGCGGCATCCCCCTTCCACAGCCGCCCGTTCATCACTGCGAACAGAGTTCCCGTCGTAGCGGCGGCGAGCCGCGAGACTGAGAAAGTGTGGAGGCCCCGGGTGCCGCGGATCCAGTCCTGCCCCATGTTTCGGCTGCGCAGCAAGCCCTGGCGTGTCGCCGCCACGGCGATGTCGCCACTCACCACCAGAGGCGGTAGATCGAGGTCCTCTTCGATTTCGAGCGTTACTTGCCAGTTGCGGCCTTCATCGGAACTGAGCCATAGCTGTTCCGTGCCTGCGGCGATGGACCACACTCGTGCCAGCAGGCGGAAGGGTGGCCATGGTTCCACGGCGACCGATCTGAAGGCGAGACGCTCTTCCTCGTAGCGTAGCTGCCAGCTACGACCACCGTCGGCACTGTGAAAGAGGCCATCCAGGTTGGCGAGATAGAGGTCCGCCGGCTGCGCCGGGTGCTCCGCGATCAGGTCAGCGAGTCGGAAGCCAGGCTGATTCGGGATCGTCCCCAAGCTCTCCCAGGTTCTGCCGTCATTCAGTGACCTGTAGAGCCTCGTGAAGATCTCACCCGCAACTCCCAACAACTCACCACTCGACGGCAAGAAGTGGACGTCGTGAATATCTACGAAGGGATCGAAGGCCCGCAGGTACCACGTCTCGCCACCATCGTAGGTCAGTCGCACGCCCCGGCCCTGCTGTGCCACGACCAGCCGGCCACTCTGGTGCGGATGTACCGCCATGGTCGCGGTTCCGTCGGCGGGCAGCGACAGGATATTGCGCCAAGTCTGTCCGCTGTCGTCGCTACTCCAAACCTGGCTCTCAGAACTGAAGACATAGAGCAGATCCGAGTCCTCGGCATCGACCGCAAGCGAACGAATGGAGTCGACCGGCAGGCGTCCGACGCGGCACCAGGTCTTGCCCGCGGACTCGGTGCGGAACACGGCTCCGCGACTGGTCACGTACACCACATTGTCTCGCGAGGGACTCGCGGCGATCTGTCGTACCGCCCCACCATCCAGCCCGGCGGGCAACCAGCCGTCCTTCGCCTGCAAGGACGGCGAGAGCATGAGGAGGTAGAGTGTGGCGCAACACAGGACGCTGCACGAGCGAGTTCTCATCTTGACTGTTCCTTCAGGGTACATATTCCTTCCGAGTACCCTTCTCGCTGAGAACAGATATCTCTGGATTCATCGTCATAAGAGAGCATCAATTGATAGAGAATCAATAGATCACTCGATCATAGCACCATGCTGGAAGGAAGCCCCAATCACTGTGAGCATGTTGTCGCATTTAAAGAAAGCTAGCGCGAACGAAACTTAGATCGGCGATAGGATGGGACGCTTGGCTTGGGGAGGGAATTTCCTATGAGCGTCAAAGACCTGTACCGCCGCATCGCAGCACTGCCACCCGAGAAGCGGGCCTTGTTGGGCCGCAAGCTCGAGGGCACGGACTCACCCGAGCCGCCGGAGCCCACCAGTTCCAAGAGCTCCGAAGCCGAGCTGGCGGTTCCGGTGTCGCTGATGCAGCGCCGGTTGTGGCTCGTCGACCGGCTGGAACCCGGAAATCTGGCCTACAGCCTGCCGATCCTGGCCTTCTATCTCGACGGCTTGCTGCGACCACGACCGCTGCAGCGCTTGTTCGACGAGATCTACCGCCGTCACGAGTCGCTGCGCACCACCTTCCGCGAGATCGACGGCGAGGCGCATCAGATCATTCATCCGCCGACGCGTCGACATCCGCTGCCGGTGATCGATCTCAGCAGGCTGGACGAGGCCACGACGGAGCGTGAGTCGGTACTGCTGGCAAGGCGCGAGGGGCGGCGGCCGTTCGACCTGATCGAGGGTCCGCTGTGGCGCCACTTCCTGATTCGCCAGCATTCGCGCCAGCACCTGCTGATCGTGCTGATGCACCACATCATCTCCGACGGCTGGTCGCTGGCGGTGATGTATCGCGAGATCATGGCGATCTACGGGGCCTACGCCCGCAACCAGCCGTCGCCGCTGCCAGAGCTCAGCTTCCAGTACCGCGACTTCGCGGATTGGCAGCGACGGTGGTTGTCCGGCGAGCGGTTGGAACGAGAACTGGATTTCTGGCGCCGGCAGCTCGACGGTGCCAACATGAACCTGGAGCTGCCTACCGATCGGCCACGACCGGCTGTCCAGACGGTCAATGGCCACCGCGTCACCCGCAACGTGCCAAAGGGGCTGGCCGAAGCCTTGCCCGCCGCTCTCCAGCGCTTCGACACGACGCTCTTCATGTTCTTGCTGGCGCTGTTCAAGACGCTGGTCTACCGCCTGACCGGTCAGCGAGATCTGCTCGCCGGCACGCCCTTCGCCGGCCGCGATCTACCCGGCAGCGACGGCCTGATCGGCTTCCTGGTCAACACGCTGGTACTACGCGTGCGAGTGGCGCCGGACCTGCCGTTCGAGACGCTGCTGCAGCGCGTGCGCGCGGAAGTGCTGGAAGTCTACGACCACCGGAATCTGCCGTTCGACCGCCTGGTCGAAGAGGTACAACCACAGCGCGACCTGAGCTACCCGCCAGTCTTCCAGGTGATGTTCACGGTGCAGAACGTGCCGATCCCGGAGCTCGAGCTACCCGACCTGGAGGTGCGCGAAGCAGAGGTTCAGAACCTGGCGAGCCAGGACGACCTGACCTGCTTCGTGTCGGTGGACCCGGACGACGGCTCGTACACCTTCAACCAGATCGAGTACAACACCGATCTCTTCGACGCCACCACCGTACAGCGCTGGCAGCGCAACTTCGAGGTGCTGCTGGCCGCTGCTTTGAGCGATCCGGCGCGGCCGCTGGCGGCCCTGCCGCTGCTGGCCGTCGAGGAACGGCACCAGTTGCTGTGGGAGTGGAGCCGCCCGGCGGAAGACTCCAGTCTCGACGCGGCCCCCACCCTGGCGGGTGCCCCGCGCGCGGACTGGGCCGACCGTCTCGTCGCACAGGCGGCACGCCGGCCAGACGCGATCGCCGTCGTGCAACTGCGCCACCACCTGAGCTATGGTGCCCTGGCGGCACGAAGCGGCAGACTGGCCGCGGCTTTGCAGCAACGCGGCTGTGGCGTCGAGAGTCGCGTCGCGCTCTACCTGCCGCGCTCGCTCGGCATGATCACCGCCCTGGTAGGCGTGCTACGGGCGGGGGCCGCTTACTTGCCGCTCGATCCGGGCCTACCGCGAGCCAGGGTCGAGACGGTGCTGGACGAAGCGCGGCCAACGCTCCTGCTCGGCCCGCCCTGGTTGCACAACCGCTTGCCGGCTGAGGCTCCGCCCCTGGTCGACCCGCTTCCGCTGGAAGCACTGGACGCTACGGCGTCGCCTGCCCCTCGGGCGACGGCCGGCACGAAGCCACGACAACGCCTGGCAGCCGTGCTCTACACCTCCGGCTCGACCGGCCGCCCCAAGGGGGTGCAGGTGCCGATCGCCGCCCTCGCCGAGTACTGCGACGAGGTCGCACAGCTGTGGCACCTCGGCACCGACGACCGCGTGCTGCAATTCGCCGCGCTCAGCTTCGACACCAGCGCCGAAGAGATTTTCCCGGCCCTGCTGTCCGGCGCCACCCTGGTGCTGCGTGGTGAAGAGACAGCAGCGGACTCCGAGCGCTTCAACCGCAGCTGTGAGCGTTGGGGCATCACCCTGCTCGACCTGCCGACGGCGTGGTGGCACACGCTCACTGCCGCGCCCGGTTGGCGCCCACCGCCGGCCGTGCGACGGCTGGTGATCGGCGGCGAAGCAGCGGCACCGGACCGCTTGGCTGCCTGGCGCCGGCTCGGGGCGCGCGTCCCCTTGATCAACACCTATGGTCCCTCGGAAGGCACCATCGTGGCCACGCGCGCAACCCTCGGTTCTAGGTCCTCGCGCTATGGCCGTATCCCGATCGGTCACCCGGCACCGGGCAGCCACACCTATGTCGCCGACGCGCGCCAGCAGCTGGTGGTGACTGGCGTCGCCGGGGAGCTACTGCTCGGCGGCACGCGCTTGGCCCGCGGTTACCTGGGACAACCCCGCTGGACCGCCGAGGCCTTCATCCCCGACGGCTTCGACGAGACGCGCGGCGCACGCCTCTACCGCACCGGCGACTTGGTGCGCCAGCGGCCCGACGGCGTGCTCGACTTCGTCGGCCGCACCGATCACCAGATCAAGCTGCGCGGCTACCGCATCGAGCCGGCAGAGATCGAGGCGATGCTGAGCGAGCAACCGGGCGTGCGGCGCGCAGTGGTGATCGTCCACCGGGACCAGGAGAACGCCGCCACGGCACGCCTGATCGCCTACCTGATCGCCGACGACGGCGGCCTGCCGGCGTCGCAGCGCCTGCGCGACGCCCTCGCCGCGCGCCTGCCCGGCTACATGGTGCCGGCCGCTTTCGTCGAGATCGACGAGATCCCGCTGACCAGCCACGGCAAGCTCGACCGCGATCGGCTACCGGCAGCGCCCAGCCAGCGGCTGGACGCCGAGGGCCGGGCGCCGCGCACGCCGCTGGAGCAAGCGGTGGCACCGCTGTTCGCCGAGGTGCTCGGCCTGGCCTCGGTCCGCGCCGAGGACAACTTTTTCGCCCTCGGCGGCCACAGCTTGAGCGCAACCCAGGTGATCGCGCGCCTGCGCGCCACCTTCGGTGTCGAGTTGCCGCTGCGTCAGCTGTTCGAGCACCCGACGGTTGCCGGCTTGGCGACTGCCCTCGACGCCCTGCTGCGCACCGCTGACATGGGTGCCGCCCCCGGTGGTGCTGGCCTCGGCGGACAAGATCTCGAGGCCCCACCACGCCCGTCTGGTCTGGACACCCACGACCCGACGGTCCGGCTACCGCTGTCTCACGGCCAGATGCGCCTGTGGCTGCTGGCACGCCTCGATCCGACCAGCGCCGCCTACAACATGCCTCTGGCGTTGAGCCTGACCCAGGACGCCGGCACAGCTCGTCTGGACAGTGCTAGCTTGGACATCGCCAGCCTGCATCGGGCACTCAACACCATCGAGGCACGGCACAGCGTCCTGCGCAGCCGCTTCTACGAGGGCAGGAGCACCCAGAGCTCCAGCGACCCAGATGCCAGCCACGACGCCGCCTGGACCTGCATCCAGCCGCTGCGCTGGCGCGCTCTGCCCATGATCGACCTGCAAGCCCTGGCCGCCGCGGACCGCGCCGCGACCACCGACCAGTTGGTGAGTCGCGAGGGAATGCAGCCGTTCGACCTGGAGGCACATCCGCCGTGGCGCTGGCGCTTGCTCCGCCTGGCGGCGAGCGAGCACGTCCTGCTCCTCACCCTGCACCACGCGGTGAGCGACGGCTGGTCGCTAGACGTGCTGCTGCACGAGCTGGCGGTGCTCTACGGCGCCGCCAGCCTCGCGCACCAGAACGCCGCGATGGACGCCACGACCCACCTCGACACCGCAGGTCGGGATCCGGTGAGCAGTGCCCTGCCGCCGCTGCGCCTGCAGTATGCGGACTACGCCGCGTGGCAGCGCCAACACCTGCACGGTCAGGTCTTGGAGCGCCTCCTCGGCTTCTGGCGCGGGCAGCTAGCCGACGCCCCGCCGGTGCTCGAGCTGCCGCTCGACCGGCCCCGTCCACGTCGACGCAGCGGCCACGGCAAGCTCGTCCCGGTCCCCGTGTCACCCGGCTTGCGCCGTCCCCTGGAACGCCTCGCCAGCCGCACCGGCACCACCCTCTTCATGGTGCTGGCCGCCGCCATGGCCCAGCTACTCGGCCGCCACGCCGGCCGCCGAATGCCCTGCCGCGACGTCGTGCTCGGGACGCCGGTCGCGGGCCGCCGGCAGGTCGAGACCGAGGCGTTGATCGGCTTCTTCGTCAACACCCTGGCGCTGCGCATGCGCTGGCAGCCGCAGGACGACCTCGACACCTTGCTGGCAAGCGTCCGGCGCACCGCGCTCGACGCCTACAGCCACCAGGATCTGCCCTTCGAGCAGCTGGTCGAAGCCGTCAACCCGACGCGTGACCTCAGCCACAGCCCGATCTTCCAAGTCAGCTTCTCGTTGCAGAGCACCGCCGCGACCCTCGAAGGCGGCGGTATCGATCGACCGGCGACCTTCACCTCGGCCGGCCACGGCGCGCTCACGGTCCAGCCGTTCACCGCGCATTCCAGGGCCAGCGAAATCCACACGGCGCGCTGGGATCTCGAGATCATCGCGTGGACGTCGGAAGCAGGCGCCGGTGACGCGACATCGAGCACACCAACGACCGATGGCAAGCTAGGCGGAGCCATCCTCTTCGACGCTGATCTCTTCGACGCCACCACCGTCCAACGCCTGGCGCGCTGCTGGGCCGTATTGCTCGACGCCTGGGCCGAGGCTGCCGCCGGGGCCGCTACGGGTGCCGCGCCGAGGCCGGCGGAAGCTGTATCGCTGCTGCACCCTGCCGAGCGGCACCAGCTGTGCTTCGAGTGGAGCGATGCACCCGCGCTGCCCTGGATGACACTAGCTCCAGAGTCGCCGACTCCGCAGACACTGCCGGACCGCTTCGCCGCGATCGCTCGCCAGTATCTCGACGCCGTCGCCGTGCACGACCGCCGTCACCACCTGAGCTACGGCGAACTGCGGCGTCGCGGGCAAGCCCTGGCCCTGCACCTGCTGCGACGTTCCCGCGGGACTAACCTGGCCGACCAGCCGATCGGCCTCGGCTTGCCAGCCGGCCTCGACACAGCCATCGCCATGCTCGGTATCCTGTCCGCGGGTGGCGCCTACGTGCCGCTCGACCCGGAGTACCCGACGGCCCGGCTGCAGGCGATCCTAGAAGACTGCCGGCCCACGCTCTTGATCACCCGGGGCGACTTGGCCGGCCACTTCCCCGCCACCGTCGCAGCCGGCGCCGAACTCGTGCTGCTCGACCAGCTCCACGAATCGGCTGGTACCTCTTCCTCGGGAGCCTCTCCCTCAAGACCCTCTTCCTCAGGGGTGAACCGCGCCTTGCCAGCCGTCCACCTCGACCAACTCGCTTACGTGATCTATACCTCCGGTTCGACCGGTCGGCCGAAAGGCGTCCAGATTCCGCACCGCGGCGTCGCGCAGCTGCTGCGGCCGGTGCCCGCACCACCGAGGCGGCCGGCCTGGGCGCGCTTCGGTCCGCCCTTGCCGGACGACCGCGTGGCTCAGCTGTCGAGCCCATCGTTCGACGCCGCGACACTGGAGCAATGGGGCGCCCTGCTCGGCGGCGGCACGCTAGTGGTCGTCGACCGCCATCGACTGCTCACCGCACCGGACCAGGTGCTGACGCGGCGCGGCATTTCCTACACGCTGATCATCACGCCCGCCCTACTACAGCTGGCCAGTCGCCAGGCCGACTCCCAAAATCGCCCACTGAGGCACGCTCTCGGAAGCGTCCGTCGCGTGCTCTACGGCGGCGAAGCCGGCGACCCGGAGCCGCTGCGGCGCCTGCTGGAAAGCCATCGCGGTCCGGGCGCGCTGCTGCACATGTACGGTCCCACCGAGGCCACCGTGTACACGGCGGGCAGCTGGGTCGGGGGTCGCGGACGCACGCCGGCCCAGCTCGATCACGCAACCGCCCTTGGCTTGCCACTCGGCCGGCCACTCGACGGCACCCGTCTGCTGTTGCTCGACACCCAACTACAACCGCTTCCAGCGGGCGTCGCTGGTGAGCTGTGCGCCGGGGGCGACCACTTGGCGCGCGGCTACCTCGGCCAGCCGGGCCAGACTGCCACCGTCTTCGTGCCAGACGCCTGGTCCGCCACGCCGGGGTGTCGGCTGTACCGTACCGGTGACCTCGCGCGCACCCTGCCCGACGGTCGAGTCTGCTACCTTGGCCGCATCGACCACCAGGTCAAACTGCGCGGCTACCGCATCGAACTCGGCGAAGTGCGGGCCGCGCTCGAACAGCACCCGCGGGTGGCCGAGGCGGCAGTGCTCGTACATCAGCTGCCGACCACGCAGGGCGGTGCCACGGCATCCGAGACGGCACGCCTGGTCGCCTATGTCGCCGGCGAGGCCGAGGCCCCATCCGGTGCCCGCCCCGACGCCGGAACCTTGCGCAGCTATTTGCTGGAACGGCTGCCCCCCTACATGGTCCCATCCTTCATCCAGGTGCTCGATGTCCTGCCGCGGACCCCCAGCGGCAAGGTGGACCTGACCCAGCTACACAGTGACCGGCTGGAAGTGAACAATGGGACTGGGACAAACTCCGTCCCAACCACTGAAACGGCACCGACCGACCCGATCGAGCAAATCCTCGCCGAGGCCTGGGCCGACCTGCTCGCCCTGCCGCAATCGCGGCGCGACGCGCACTTCTTCGAACTCGGCGGCCATTCGCTGCTGGCGACCCGCGCCCTGGCGCGCCTGCGCCAGATGCTCGGCGTCGAGATCCCGCTGCGCGACGTCTTCGAACACCCCACTCCTGCAGCCCTGGCACCGCGTGTGCGAGCGCTGCTGGCAGCAGGCAACGGCAACGACACAGGCACGCCTGTTGCCCCTCCAACGCACCAGCCACGCGCGCCAACCCGAGCCGGTACCTGCGTCTTCCCGACCTCCTTCGGCCAGCGCCGACTGTGGTTGCTCGAACGCCTCGGCCTGGGCGGTGCCGCCTACCACATGCCGGCCGCCCTGCGGCTGCGCGGGCGGCTGGACGTCGACGCTCTGACCCAAGCCTTCAGCACCATCGTCGAGCGGCACGAGATCCTGCGCACCGGCTACCGTGACGGCAACAGCCCGACCCCAGGCAGCAGCGCACCAGGCAGCAGTGATCCAGGCAGCAGCGATCCAGGCAGCAGTGATCCAGTGCAGGTCATCCACCCGGCGAGGCCCGTGCAGGTTCCGTGCATCGACCTCCAAGCCCTGGCCGCCCCCGACCGCGACACCCTGACCCGGCAGCTGAACACCCTCGAAGCGCGCCGGCCCTTCGACCTTGGCAAACCGCCGCTGCTGCGCCTGCTCCTGCTGCGCCACGCCGACGACGACCACCTGCTGTCGCTCACCCTGCACCACATCGCTTCGGACGGCTGGTCGATCGGCGTGCTGGTGCGGGAATTGGGGGCCCTGATGCGCGTGACCTCCCGCAGGCGCACCCTGCTCCGCACCGGCAGCCCACCTGCCCCTCTGTTGGCAGATCTGCCGCTACAGTACGCCGACTTCGCCGTCTGGCAGCGGCAGCGCCTCGACGGTCCTGTGCTGCAAGCCGAAGTCGACTGGTGGCGGCGCTGCCTGTGCGGTCCCGAAGACCGCCTGCCGCCGCCGCTCCTGCTACCGACCGACCTGCCACGCCGCGCGACTGCGCCACAGCGGCAGGAGCGTCCAGAAGGCCGAGTGCAGGCCCGTCTCGACGCCGACCTGGTGCAACGACTGTCGGCTCTCGGCCAGCGCGCCGGCGCGACACCGTTCATGGTCCTGCTCGCCGCCTTCCAGGTACTGCTCAGCCGTCTCAGCGGGCAGGAACGCTTCGCCGTCGGCACCCCAATCGCCGGTCGCACGCATGCCGAACTCGAACCCCTGATCGGCTTCTTCGCCAACACCCTGGCGTTACCCGCCGACTTGCACCTGGACAGCGACAGCTTCGACGACTTGATGAGCCGCCTGCGCGAGACGGTCCTTGGTGCCTACAGCCACCAGGAGTTGCCCTTCGAAGCCCTGGTGGAAGCGCTCAACCCCCCACGCGACCTGCAACGCACGCCGCTGTTCCAGGTCTTCTTCAACTTGGTCAACCTGGAAGCCAGTTCGCTCGAACTGCCCGGCCTGCAGCTGACGCCAGAACCGGTCGACGACGGTGTCGCCAAGTTCGACCTGACGCTCTACCTGCAAGAGGCGGCGCAGCAGCAGGGACACCGAACTCCAGACGCCGCGCTGCACCTCGACCTGCATCTCGACCTACACTACGACGCCGGCCTCTTCGATCCCGCGTCCGTGTCGGCCCTGCTGCAACGCTACTCGACCCTGCTCGATGGCCTGGTGTCGAATCCACAACAGCGCGTGGACACGTTGCCCCTGCTGCCACCATCCGACCAAGCACAAGCCCTCCAAGGCGACCGCTGGCCGGAACCGGCACTGCTCGCAGCACGACTGCGCGAGCACCCGGCCGTTGCCGAGGCGGCGGTGGTGCCCATCGAGAGCGCGGTGGTGCCCATCGAGAGCGCGGTGGTGCCCATCGAGAGCAGAGTCGAGAGCGAGCCGGAACGCCACGTCGACCTCGACGCCTTCCTGGTGGCTCGTTCTGTCGAGCTGCCCGGTGCCCGCGTCCAACTCGACCTTGAAGCGCTCCGCCGCGACCTCCTGGCACGGCTGCCCGAGCTGCGCCAACTGCACGCCGTCGAGGCCCTACCCTACCTACAAGCGGAGATCCCACGGCTCGATGTCGAGGCCCTGCGCGCCAGTCTGCGAGCTGCCGAATCCGAGCCCTCGACGCCCGCACCACCGCGCGGCCCCATCGAGGTTCCGCTGGCCGCCTTGTGGTCCACCCTGCTCGACGTACCCCAGGTGAAGCGCGGCGACGATTTCTTCGACCTCGGCGGCCATTCCCTGCTCGCCGGCCGCCTGCTCGCCGGCATTCGCGAACGCCTGGGCGTCGAGATCTCGCTGCGCGCCGTCTTCGAACACCCAACGCTGCACGCTCTCGCCGCCCATGTCGAGCAGGAACTTGCGCGGCAAGACGCCAGCCACGCTGCCGACCTCGAGGCTCTGCTGGCCGAGGTCGAAGACCTGGCCGACGACGAGGTCGAGCGGCGACTGCGGCATTCGTGATCCTCGACTGGCTCCTTGTGCATCCCTGCCTGCGCTAAGATGCTACTCGTCAACACACCTGGGAGTCCGCACCATAATGAGCTTGTCCGAATCCGATCTGTGGAAGGCCGAAGAGGCCCATCATCGCCTTCAACGTTTCCTCTACCAGCCCGACCAGCGCCAGCTCGACGGCGCCTTGCTGTGCACGGCTGAACTGCTGGCCATGCCCGACTGGAACCATGCCGGGCTGATCGACGTCACGCCCGAGCGCTTGCCGGGACTGATCGACGAAGCACGGGAGTTCTTCACCGAACGTGAGCGTGAGACCAGCTTCGGTGTCACCTCGTATCATCGGCCCCCGGACCTGGCCCAGCGCCTCGTCGACCTGGGCGCTCACAAGAGCTTCCAGCACAGCTGGCTCTTCTACCCTCCCGAGAGCCCGATTGAACGTCCGACCCTGCCACCCGGCGCCGAGTTGCACCAGCTCACCCCCGCCGACCTGGAAGGCGACCGCGCCAAGTTGGAAGCCTACGTCGACCTGTTGTTCGCGGCTTTCGGCGATATCCCACGCGCCTACCACGACACAATCGCCCACTCGCTCGCCAACCTCGACGCCGCTGAGGCCGCCGGCGTGACCTTGCACCACTATCTGCTCACCTTCGAGGGACGCCCCGCCGGCACCGGCACGCTGCTGCACGACGGTCACGCCGGTGACCTGTGCAACCTCGGCGTCCACCCGGAACTGCGCCGCCACGGCCTCGGGGCTTACCTCACCGAGTTGCGCATCCACGAAGCCCGGGCCGCCGGCTGCCGGCTGATCTTCTTGCAGACCAAGCGAGACAAGGTTCGCCGCTGGCAGCAGCGGCACGGCTTCGAGCTGGGCTTCGTGATCGAGGGCTACACGCTGCCTTGACGCCATCGTCGTTCCCGGTCTGAGCCTATTGCAGGTCCTGCACCAATCGGAATAGGAGACCATCGATGCGCGCCGCGAGCTGTTGTCGAAAGCTACGAGTCGCCGCACCGATCGCCCGGCGGCGACGCGGCACACCGCCGAGAACGCCGCGCAGACTTCGGATGGCTGGATTGCGGAAGGTTGGCTTGTAGAGCCCCAGATCAGCGCCTCTCATCGTACCCACTCCCCACGTTCAGCATCGAAACGCAGCGTCGAGATCAAGCCGGCGCGCGTACGCACCCGCACCGCCATCAGCTCGTGACGCCCATCCGTCAAGTAGACAGTACCCGGCGTCGCGGTGCCGGTGGGCGAGAAGGACGCCAGATCCGAGCGGTTGAAACGGATGGGATCGTCGAGGCGATCGAGCGGCCGTCCGTGCCCGGGATGCGGTAGAAGCTGCTCTGGTGCCGAGAAGCCCGCTGGCCGCAGGCGCGGCGGGAAGCCAAAGCGGATCGACGTGTCCGTGCGTGGCAGGCGCCGCGGTGGGGCTGCCTGGATGTCGGTGCCGTCCTCAATGTCCGGCGTGCGCACGCCATCGCCGTCACCATCGCGGTACAGAGTGTAGATCACCGTTCCGTCTTCCTGCGGCCGGAACTTCAGCGCCACGTTGACACCGTGCAAAATGGCGTAGCTGCGCGCCGCGTGCAGCACCCCCGCAACTTCACTGGCCACCAGCGACATCCGGTGCCGCGTGCTCATGTCGCGCACGCTGGGCACCATCCACACCAGCAGCACGCTGATCAGCATCAAGGCCAGCAGGGCTTCGATCAAGGTGACGCCGGCATTCTTGGGCAGGGCGAAAAGTCGATCCTTCATGGTCCACCTCCGGGTTCGAGGCACGCGGTGACTTCCGCGCGACTCGGCTGGAGATAGATCAAGCTGGATGCCGG
>CBDUPA010000048.1:0-13903 GCA_965368975.1 uncultured bacterium
AGCCTCGGTTGCCCAATAGCCTCGAAAATCTTCGCTTCGGTTGGGGTTTTAAGCCCAGGGTAAAGCAAGGGTGCGCCTGGCCTGCCACCCCCGTGCACCCCTGCGGAGCCGAGGGTGCCACCCCCAGGCACCCTGGCGGGTACCGCCGGCCGCGGACCGTACACCCTCGCCAGCCTCGTTACGTGCTCACGGAAACGACGAAATGGAATACCGATACGAACTCGTGGCGACCGGCGATATGGTGACGAGGGTCGGCGATTTGTTGCCCGGTGTCGGGGACTTCTTCCGTGCTCCCGGTACAGCGAACTGGAACCGGCCGACTGTTTGGTCAAAAGCACACCTTGGTCGTCATTCGAGCTGAGGTACTGAGGTGGTATCCTCCCGTGGCGGGTGCCGCGATCGTAGATTCTTCAACAAGATACAGGTGTCCGAAAGTTTAGCAGTGACCTAATAGAGCCGGAGGTGGGGTAACAAACATGTGGGAACCGACACGCTTCGAGAAGCGTATGCAACAGGCGCTTGAGAGCGAACTGAACCAGGCTGATGCAGAGAATTTCTATAGCCAGTACATCAGCGCGCGTAGAATTCTGCTCAAGGACATCTACGGAGAAATTCGTGGCGCCGAGCCCAATCTTACAGACCACGGCGCAGACCATATTCAAAATGTTCTGAAAAACCTAGAAGCACTCCTCCCTCCACCGGAAATGGAAGATCACTTCACTGCCCTAGAACTCTATCTGCTCGGCCTTACAGTGCTATTTCATGATGTTGGGAATCTGGAGGGGCGTGCCGAGCACAACAAGCGGATAGCACGTTTCTACGACTATGTCCGCCGTGATTCACCCGAGCGAATCATGAATGAGAAACGACTTGTGATTGCTGCAGCGAAAGCGCACACAGGACGCTCCTCCGATGGAGATCGCGACACCCTCCGTGATGTCCCTGAGGATGAGTACTTTGAGGCCGAGCGCGTGAGACTTCGCCAACTGGCTGCTCTTCTCCGGTTTGCTGATGAGCTGGCAGAAGGTCTTCAGCGAACATCTCTCTACCTCCTTCAAGAGCAAAACTACCCCCGAGACTCAGAACTACACCACCGGTACTCATCTGTGACGCACGTGGCAATTGATCGTCAAAGAGGAAGAATAGCACTCAACTACCATGTGGATTTTGATGTACTTTCTGATACCCTTGAGGGACGCTTAGAAGCGCTAGAAAAGCTCCTGCAGTATGTCTGCGTTCGAATCACAAAGCTAGACGAAGAACGAAGGTATGCCAGATTTTACTGCACCCAGGTTCTGGACCCATTTCAGAAGACTTCGGCTCGCATCGAGATTCATAGTGAAGGCGAGTTCTTGGACCTGGGACTCGGTTCAATTGAGCTCTCAGACAAGGTGATTCCCAATGGGAGATCGGGTGCCCACGATCAGATTTCTAGGGCGTTCGATCCAGCGAGGATCAAAGATATTGTGAAGTCGAAGGTGTCAAGAAGGCGCGATAATGTCCGTGGCCAGGTAGACGCAGCTGGCGGACAGGCCGCGGCACAAGATGACGAGACCATGAACTTGAGTGGTACGGGAGAGTTCTCGTGACAACGATCAACCCTTTTTCCTTCTCCGCTGCAACAGATTTAGAGGCGGGTGATCTACTTTATTATTACATTTCTGATCACAATCACTCGCGTTTCATTCAGTCTAAGCGGAATATCTTCTTGCTCGGTGAGCGTGGTTCCGGCAAGACTATGACACTTCGCTTTCATTCACTTGAGGTTCAAGAGCTGAAGGCTAAAGAGTCTCAGTCTAAGCCTTCCCTTGACTGGATTGGAGTCTATGTCCCCTGCAGGACTCCGTTGACACAGCGGACGGATCATGAGCTGCTGGACAAACAACGAGGCTACGTCTTGTCAGAACATTTCCTTTCGCTTTCGATTCTCAGTGCCATTCTCCAGGCTCTAGAGGTTATTCGGGAAGCATTTCGCACTCTAGATGAAGGCGCGCTCTCGGAAGAGGTTGAGGCAGTTCTGGCAACGACTCTGCCGGCAGGAAGCAGCTTCCTGTCAAGAATGAGGCGTTTTACCGCGGCAGAAGCAAGAAGAACACAAGTAGCGATTAACCAAGCGGACGAGGATTTCTATCCCAATGCATTTTCGTTTGCAACTCTCGTTATCCCGATGCTGGAAGCACTGACAAGAATGGAGCCCTTCTCAAGGTCTCACTTTCTGATCATGCTCGACGATGCAGACTACCTGAACCCACATCAGATTCAAGCGGTAAACTCATGGATCGCATATCGAGATCACTCAAGATTTAGCTTTAAACTAGCGACTTCGAAGGTCATGCGTCCACATCGCATTACCTCCTCGGGAGGCTCTATCGCAGAGGGCCACGATTTCACGGTAGTTGACATGGAAAACCCACTCCACAACGAGCGATCCGACTTTGGGCGTCTTGCCCGACTAATAATCGAGCGACGGCTTGAACGAATCAAATGTAAGTCGACCCCAGAAGAGTTCTTCCCTGTAGGTCCCTCAGTTGAACGTCAGTTAGAGGAGTGCAGGGCACAGGCACGGACAGAAGCCAAACAGAAGTATCCAAACGGAAGTGACAAGCAGATCAGTGACTATGTTTATAAATATTACCGGGCCATCTTCTTCCGAAGACGGCCCAAAGCTAATCGCCCCGTGTATTCCGGATTTGACATGATTACTTATTTGTCGACAGGCGTTGTGAGAAATCTCTTGGAGCCTTGCTATGCGATGTACGATAAGGCGCTGTCGCGGACATCGGACCAAGAGTCAGATAGTTGTCCGATTCAGAGTATCAGCCCTACGATTCAGAGTGAGGTTATTCTAGCTCTGAGCGAGCGACCGTGGGCAAAGCTGGAGGAAGGGCTTCACAACCACATTGCTGACTGCACTAAGAAGCAAGCAGAGCAGCTCAAGCAACTGTTCGATGCCTTGGCTCGACTTTTTCGAGAACGCTTGCTCTCAAATTGCTCAGAGCCGAGAGCAACTTCTTTCACAATTTCAGGAGGGGATTCATTGGAGAGACAAGAGCTGGACCAGCTGCTGAGCATTGCGAGGAAGGCTCTACTACTATACGCGCGGCAAGGCCCGGCAAAAGCAGCTGGCGCAAGGGAGACATACTATGTCCCGAGTCGTATGCTCTGGCCTGCAAGAGGTTTAGATCCGCTTGGTCAACACGCTCGTGTCTCACTGAAGGCGAAGGATCTGATGGCAGCGGCTCGCGGCCAGACTAAGCCGTGGACCGGAGCAAGTAAGTCACCGACGCTATCCGACGAGCAGGCGAGGCTATTTCATGAAGAGAGTTGATAAGCTTATTGCGGTAGCAAGTTGGGAGCCAAGATTCTATCTTGGGCTCAAGAGGTTGACTCAGCAGGTGAAGATAAAGAGGTTTGAAATATTCTATTTTCGGGAGTATGCGGAGCGCACTGACTCTGTACGTAAGGAAGCAGCGCTCCTAGCGCGAAACCACGACATCTCCTGCTCAATGCACGAGCTCTGTTTCGAAGATCCGGCTGCCTCATGGAGGGAGATTTCCTCAACTGTACGCACCGATATCTCAAGTAATAGCAACGTGCTCGTTGATATCACTACCATGCCACGGGAAACTATATGGTCAGTGCTCTTCTGGTTAGAGGTGTCGAGAGCAAATGTTTCCTATGTTTATCATAGGCCTGAGAGTTATTCTCAGTCTTGGTTAGCTCGGGATCCGGATCCTCCTCGTTTCGCTTTCAAGCTCGCAGGATCTCCAGAATTGGATAAGCCAACTGCAGTAGTTGCTGTCACTGGGTACGATAACGAGAGAGCTGTACAGGCAATTGACTTTCTAGAACCTTCCCAGGCAATCCTGTTTAGGCAAATTGGAGATCAACTGGAGAACTGTGAGCGGAGAGTTGATGAGTCTAACCTCATTCTGTCTCGAGATCTCCATGTGCAGGTGCTTGAGATCGATGCTTACTCTGCCGATCACGGGTTTACCCAACTCTATAGACTCACAAGAGATCTGGCGAATACTTACAACGTAGTCATGTTCTCCTTCGGCCCCAAACCCTCAGCGGTGTGCTTATTCAGGGTCCAGCGTAGAGTGCCGCAAGTTAGCCTCGCGTACATACATTGCAAAGACTATAGTGAGGCTTACTCGACAGGAATTGGGGCGACCCTACAGGGTGCTCTCGCTCTGCAACCAGAGAGCGCTTGAGGTAGTAGTCAGCGTGTTGACATTAGACTTGTGCTCTGGTGCTGGCGGCCTTACGAGGGGGTTTGTGCAGGCCGGATTTGAGGTTAAGCTGGCAATTGAGGTTGACCCGCATGCGGCGAATAGCTACCGAGCCAACTTCGACAGCGTCGAGCTCTTGTGCGAAGATGTGAGGGATGTACCCGATGAGTTCTTGGTACGAAAGGTCAAAGAATTGGGAGGGCCACTTGGAGCTGTCATTGCAGGTCTTCCCTGCCAAGGTTTCTCAGAATCTAACCGTAGATCTCGCACTCGCGAGAATCCAAAGAATCAACTCTATCGGGAATTTCTAAGGATCCTGCGGATCCTCTCTCCTCGGTGGTTTGTCATCGAGAATGTAGCCGGAATAACTACTCTAGAATCTGGAGTTTTCTTAGATAGCATCCTAAGGACGTTTCGTGGTGCTGGCTTTAAGGTCTGTGCGAAGGTCTTGGATGCTAGTGATTTCTCTGTACCGCAAGTCCGCCGGAGAGCTTTCATCGTCGGGAACAGTATTGGGGTAAATTTCAAATTTCCAGATCCGCTGGAGTTGCCTGCAACTGAGAAGCCTACAGTACTTCATGCAATCTCGGATCTCCCTACCTTAAGGAACGGGGCACAGGAGGACATTGTTGATTATAGGATTGCTTGGGAGGCTGCGAGTAGATACGCGCAGAATCTTCGGCCTCAAGACTCACTTGCAGTAACAGGTAACCGCGTAAGCCGAAATACAGATCGTGTCTTGGCGAGATATAGACATATACCACAGGGCCGTAACTGGACAGCAATTCCGTCCTCGATGATGAGAAATTACAAAGATCTAAGTGCTTGTCATACGGGGATCTATTATCGATTGGCTTGGGATCAGCCGTCCAAGGTGATTGGGAATTTTCGGAAGAACATGCTCATCCATCCCGAGCAACATCGAGGACTGTCGATTCGGGAAGCTGCCCGCTTGCAATCGTTCCCAGATTCTCACACCTTCTTGGGGCCACTTAATCACTGTCAGCAGCAGGTGGGCGACGCAGTGCCTCCCTTATTGGCAGAGGCAGTTGCCCGAGCGATCTTTCGAGCTGATCCCCTATTTTCAGCTAGTCTGGTGAGCCAGTCAGCGAGAATTGAGACATACCGATTGATAACAGCAGGCAAGACAGGCCCCCCTGACCCATTTCCAGGCTCAGCTTCGGCTGATTAGGCAAGGCTCTCTACCGAAGCCGCCAGGCGGGACCTGGGCGGGGTATTTGGGTCCATACTTGGGTCTTTCAGGACGTTAATTTTACGTAAACTCGCGATAGCCCCTGCAATACCCTAAGTTGAGTTATGTCAGTGCTTAACGGTGAAACTTGCACCCTGCTGACGGTCAATGAAATCCTATTCAACACCGAACTCATTTGATTCGTAATCAGCAGGTCACCGGTTCAAGCCCGGTCGTCGACTCCAGTTCAACCTCTTTATTCCCAATACTTAGACTATTGTAGCTGCTCAGCAATTGAGTGGCAAGCCGTGGTGCGGGCCTCCATCGGGGCTTCCTGGCATGAGATTTGGTGCAATTTGAGATTGCTGCAGCGAATTGGCTGTTGCTGCTCCAGGGATGGTCGATGATGAGGTTTGCTGTTTTACTCTGGCACGCATCACCGGTGGCATCTGCGAGTCTGTGCTCTCTCCAGCGCAGGCGGGTGAGAAACCCGCTACTTGTGGCTGTCTAGTCAGCAGGAGCCTGTGCAGCAGGGAGCCTCGCAGTCTGCAGTGGTGGTGTCCAAACGGGCGAGAGTTCGTAGGCGTACGAATCATGCGAAGTTGCCTTGGTGCTAATGACCGGCAAGAACTATTCCTTTGTCTTGGAGACCAACATGCGCACGTCCTCTATCTTTGTCAGTCTGATTTTGGTCCTCGCTCTCTATCCCGCCGAGGCGACGATTTACTGTTCCGACCTTGCTCCGTCCGTCCAGAACACCTTTGTCGAGTTCACTCCCGGCGCCAATCCGCAGCTGCCGAGTACTTTCTGCTCTGCCGGCGGTGCCTACTGCACGACACCAATCGCGAGTGCCGTGCAGTACGAAGTCGAGGCTGCTTGTGACCCGACGGACGAAGGTGGTGGCGGCTGCTACGTGCGAGCGACAGTACCTCTCCAGTTTCCTGGCAACAGTCAGAATGGCTTCAACCAGCACTCCAAGGTCTTTTGGTTTCGCCAGGGCAACCCGGCGCCGAGCGGCGTCTGTGCTCCGGGTGGCTTTCCGACCGGCAACGGCTGCTCACCCAACTCCATCTGTGGCTCCAGCTTCAACGAGATTCTTGTCGAGGAAGGTGAGACGTTCATCCAGGTCGGCGGGCTGCACTGTGGCAATGTCTTCAACGCCGAAGGTTTGCAGATGTGGCAGGTCGACGCAATCAGCTGTAACTTCCGGTCCGCCTCCAGCTGCGTGCGTCAGACCATCGTCCCCGTCGATCTGACGGCCTCGCTCGTAGCCGGTCTCTTCAACTGCCCTGAACCGCCTCCGGAATACGACTGCGACTGCTCGACGTGTCCTTCTATCGGCAGCTCAGCAGGGGGCGGTGGTGGTGGCAGTGGCAACGCCGGTGACGGAGCCGGCAGCTACGACGGCGGTCTCGCGACCGGACCAGGTGCGCGCCTCTATTACCGCGCCAAAGGCGTCGGCACAGCTGGTCATCCCGGTTCAGTCTCTTGGGGAGTTGAACTCGGCGTCGGCTGGTCGCACCACTACGCAATCCGGATCGTCGAAGATCCCGACGCCAACCACGTCTGGTTCCTCAACCGCATGGGGAGCTTCCGCGAGTTCTCGAACCCGGACGGCTCGGGCGTCTACCAGACGGTGAACCCGAGCGATGAGTACCGGACTTTGACCCACCTGAGCGACGGAATGGGTGCGACGCTGGGCTGGGAGCTGCGTGAGCTGGACGGCACTGTCCACGCCTTCGGGGCCACCGGTCGCTGGACCTCGACGACGGACCGCTTCAGCAACGCCAAGACGGCGACTTACACCGGGGGTCAGCTGACCCACGTCGACTTCCCTGACGGTCGCAGCGAGACGTTCACCTACCATGGCAGCGGCAAGCTGGCGACGATCTCCGAGGTTGGTGTAGACAGTGTCACGACGCGCACTTGGTCCTATACCTGGACCAGCGACGAGTTGACGCGCATCGATGCACCGGACGGCACGGCGCTGCTGTTCCTCTACAGCGGTGGCTACCTGACCCGCGTGACCAAGGAAGGAACCAGCGGCGGCCTGCGCGTCGAGGCGGCGTGGGAGTACACGGGCGGCCGGGTGACCCGGATGTGGCGCGGGGATGTTACCCATGATGGTCTCAACTCAGTAGAACTCTATGAATTCGCCTACGACATGCCCGGACTGCCCACCGAGGTCGATGTCACCGATCCATTGGGCAACGTCTCGACCTACCACCTGGGTCGCGACGAGGCTGGTAACAAGCCGAGGTTGGAGCAGCTCGAAGGTGATTGTCCGACCTGCGGGCTCGGCCCGAATACTGTGCTGACCTACGGCGATCCGAGCCACCCGCTGCGTCCGACGCAGGAGGCAGACGGGCGTGGCATCGTGACGACCTACGCCTACGATGCCAACGGTCAAGTCATCAGTCGCGTCGAAGCCCTGGGCACGGCGCTGGAGCGCGAGACCACGTGGCAGTACGATGCGACCTACCCCGCGCTCGTGACTCGCGTCGAACGGCCGTCCGTCGAGGGTGCGCCGGAGACGCGCATGACGATCCACACCTACAGTGCAGGCGGCGCCCTCCAGCAAAGCCAGGAGAGTGGCTTCGAAGACAGCTCGCCCTTTGTGTTCGACACCCTCTACACCACGAACGGTGCCGGTATGCGCACCAGCGTCGATCCGCCCGGCCACGGCACTGCCGATGCCATCAGCTGGACCTACGATGCGACGCGCGGCGATCTGATCTGGCTCAACCGCACCGACCCTCTGATCGGTGCCACCATCTTCACCTACGACGCCTTCAACCGCCGCACTCAGGTCACCGACCCCAACGGCGTGGCCACCGAAACGGCGTACGACGCGCTCAACCGCGTCACCTCCTTCACCCAGAAGGGCGCTAGCCCAGCCGAGGACCTGGCGACCACGTACACCTACACCGAGTTCGGCGACCTCTTCCAGGTCACCCTGCCGCGCGGCAACGTGATCGAGTATCGCTATGACGCTGCTGGCCGTCTGAGCCGCATCGAACGCAAGCCCGATCTCGCCGGCCGCGCCGAGCGCACGCTCTACACGCTCGATACCTACGGTCACCGCATCCAAGAACAGTTCCAACGCTGGAACGGCGCCAGCTTCGACACCGAGAGCACCACCAGCTATACCTACTCGACGCGCTGCAATCTGGACCAGATCCAGCACGCCGACGGCTCCGTGACCGAGTTCGCCTACGACTGTAACGGCAACCTGACCGATGTCTGGGACGCCAACCACCCCAGTGCCAGCCAGACAAACCCACCCACCACGCTCTACGCGTACGATTCGCTCAACAGGCTAGAGCAAGTCAGCCAGCTGTGGGGCCCGGGACCAGGTGCGACCTACACCCAGGCGGACTATCAATATGACGTCCAAGATCACCTTGTGAGCGTCACAGACGCCGAGGGCAACGCGACGGCGTACACTTATAGTGACCGCGACCTGATGACCGAAGAGTCGTCGCCGGTCTCCGGAGTCACCAGCTACGTCTACGGTGACTCTGGTCAGCTCACCAGCGAAACCGACGCCCGTGGTATCACCACGGCACGCGTTTACGACGATCTGGACCGCATCACGCAGGTCGATTACTCGGGAACCGACTTGGACATCACCTACACCTACGATGATCCCATGGTTGACTTCAGCCTCGGCCGGCTGACCCAGATCGGCCGAGCCAGTGGCAACGTCGACTACCAGTACGATCGATTCGGCTGGGTCACGCAGGACGGCGCTTTCACCTACGCCCACGACGCCAACGGCAATCGCCAGACCATCACCTACCCAGGTGGCCTTATCGCCACGTACACCTTCGACCATGCCGACCGCGAAGTCAGCCTGACCGCACAGCCCTCCGGTGGCAGCGTCCAGAGCATCGCCAGCGCTGCCACCTACGCCGCGCTCGGCCCCCTGACATCGCTGACCCTGGGCAACGGCCTGACCGAGAACCGCGCCTGGACGCCGAGGTACTTCCCTCAATCCATCGAGTTGAGCGGTGCTGGCGGCACCGCGCTGCGTTGGAACTACAGCACTGACGCCGAAGGCAACATCACTACCATTTCCAACCCTAACAATGCTGCCGACAACCGGACGTTCGCCTATCAAGACGTGCAGTACTACTTGACCTCGGGCAATGGTCCATGGGGTGCTCTGAGCTGGACCTACGACCAGATTGGCAACAGGTTGACCGAGACGCGGGATGGGCTGACCGATACCTACAGCTACGTCCAGAACGCCGGCTCGAACAACACCGCCATCTTGGAGCAGATCCAGCTCGGCATCGGTGGTCAGCGTTCGTACCAGCACGGCCCCGCTGGGCACATGACACAGATCGATTCCGCCGGCAACGTCACCGACCTAGCGTACGACGCTGCTGGAAGATTGAGCCAGTTGCTCAAGCCGGTCACTCAGAACACGACCGACTTCTTGTACGACGGTCGTTCGTACCTGGTGAGTTCGGAAGCCGGTGTGATGGACGGCATTTTCGCGGACGACTTCGAGCTAGGTACCCTGAGCTGCTGGTCTTCGAAGTACGACAACGGAGTCGTCACCACCTCCGGGCAAGACTGCCAAACGTTCGTGACACTGCCCACCTACAGCTCCGAAGGTGTGCTGCATTCGCTCGACAAATTCGACGGTAGGGAAGGCATCGACGAGGTGCAGCACTTCCTGTACTTTGCGGGTCGGCCGGTGGCACAGGTGGCCGAGGCGAGTGGTGGCGTGGTTTACGAGTGGATCACGACGGATCACCTCGGAACGCCGGCAGTTGTCACGGATGCTGTGGGCATCGAGGTGTGGAGCGGGGGATTTGAGCCGTTCGGGCGGGATTATTCGACGGCGGCGGGGACGTCGTTGCGGTTGCCGGGGCAGTGGGAGGATGGGAGCTGGGAAGGAAGCGGATCTGGGGTGCTCCCATACCAGAATGTGCATCGGTGGTATCTCGCAGGTAATGGCCGGTTCTCCCGAAGCGATCCAATCGGATTGGCAGGAGGACTGAATATTTTCTTGTTCGGAGCAGGAAATCCTGTATCAAGGACCGATCCCTTGGGATTGCAGACGCGAAATGATCTAGCAGACTTCAAGATTCCCACTGCAGAAGAGATTGAGAAAGCTCACCAACGAATTTGTGCTCGTCAGGCATTCTTTGGCAACTACAGCGATATGGTGGAGGCGAACTGGAGAAAGTCCGATAAGTACTTTCACTGTAAGGCGAATTGCGAAGCTGCCCGGTGTGGAGATTTCGGATTTCAACATGCTTGTCAATTAAGTGATCTCAGGGAATCCTTCGATCGCATTATAAAAGGAGATCCTCCAAGCGCCTCAGAAGAAGATCAGGCAGCAAATAGACATGGCAGGGAAGGGGCGAGAGAGTACCCGGACAAGACCTGCCAGATCATCTGTGCTCGTTTTCGGCCTAAGGGGTTGCCTGAAGAATACTAGCCTGAACGGAAGGATGATCGACATGAGGAAATTGCTGATTTTGCTAGCTTTCCTTCTAGTCTTAGGTACCCTAGCCTATCTTGTAAGAGGTTGGCTGGCTGTAGATTCGTGCCTTGATCGCGGTGGAAGCTGGGACTACGAGCATCGGGTCTGTCTTGCTCCAGAAACCGACGAGTAGACCAGGGAAACGACTACAAGCGTCACGAGCTACGTCTACAGCGACTCCGGCCAGCTGACCAGCGAGACCGACGCGCGCAACATCACGACCACCCGGACCTACGACGACCAGGTCGAAGCCAGCCTGGGCGAGCTGGCAGCGGCACGCCGCTTGGCTCGGGATGCGGAGGAGCTGTACTTGCAAGCGCGCGCCTACTTCGCGCTGGATTGCAGGCCTACCATTTGGCACGCCTCGCAGCCTGGCAAGCGCAGTCCGCGCGGGCCGTCGAGGAATTGGAGCGTGCTCTCCAACTGCTTGATCTACCTACCGTGCCTCGGCTGCGTCGCTGGCTGCTCGTCGAGCTGGCATTCTTCTATTTTGAGACAGGAGCTGCCGTGCGGGGTAGTGAAGAGATGGAGTTAGCCCGATCGCTGGGGCCCCGCTCCTCGGACCTGGACGCCGCCCGGGGCCTACTGTTTGTCCACACAGGAGAGGTGCCGGAAGGGCTTCGTTGGTTGGGCAAGGCGCGCGAGAGCGTGCAAGCCTCACAGCCAGGAGTGCCTGTGCATCGCTCTTTGCCAATCCTCACGCTGGACTTGGTCGAGGCGGAGCTGACCTTGCCCTCACCGCGCCGCGATCCGGCCCGCTGGCTAGAAGACGAGGCTTCGCGTGCGGCACTGGGCCAGCGTCCGCCATTGTTGCAAGAGCGCTGGCGACAATTGGTGCCCAAGGTGCGCTTGAACCAGGTAGAGCCGACCTTGCTCCATCTCCTGTGCGCCGATCTGCAACGCGCCGAAGCTTTTCCGCACCGGGAATGGGTGGCGGGTGCCGCCAGCCCAATCCTGAGTTCTAGGTAGGGCGATCAGGCATCTTGGATTCAGTATCTAGATGCCTTCGTTTGGTTGACAGGGTAGTCCTTCCCGCTGTAATGGTACCAGCCCATCCGGGTGCCAGCCTGTTCAGCTCAGGCTGACGCCCTCCCAGCAAACGGCCCGATCCAGCGTTGCACCGCCGAACCGGGCCTAGCCACTCAAAGGAGGATTGTTCCCATGAGTGACCAGCCGCAGCATACCAATGCGCAGCCGCCGAGCGCCCTGCAGCCGCGCCACTGGGAGGCGCACGCCGTCTTCCGCGAGACGTACTTGCACCTCTACCCGGAAGCGTATAACCGCGACGCCTTCCGCAGCGTCGGCGTGACGCTCTACGACAACGCCCTGCTTCACGAAGAAACCTACAAGGAGCGCGGCGAAGTACCGGTCAAGTCGGACCTGCGCGCCGCGCTCCGGGACCTGCGTCAGCTGCAAGGCTACATCCACCACCTTGGTGCAGAGGCGGGCAGCGACGACGACCCCGAGATCGTCCAGTTCCAGAGCCTGGCGATCGAGGTGTCTGAACAACTGGGAGTCCAAGCAGCCCAGCTCGAAGCAAGCCTGGGGGCAGCTCCGGACCAGGAGAGCTGAGCGATGCCGGACATGAACACCGGCACCCACGTCGCACAAGCCGAGCAGGAGATCCAGCGTTGCTGCGCGCAACTGCTCGTTCGCTTTGGAGCAGAGCTTGGGCGATATCCGCCGCGGATCTGCATCCAGGGTTTGTCACCTGGATCGGACCGCAGGCGAGACGAGCAGCCGCAACCGGTACGCGTACCCGCGCATGCTCTGACGGGCTCGAGGTCCGAGGTTTTGACGGCGTTGCTCCATGCGATGGTGCACTGGGTCAACGGTCTGCGCGATATCAAGGACTGTTGCTATCGCGGCTACCACAACCGCAGATTCCGCGACCTCGCCCAGCAAGTCGGCTTCGAGGTCGGAGAGCGTGTGCACCGCTTCGGCTGGACCGATCTGCAAACGAGTGCCGCACTCACAGCTGAGCTTCAGGAGATCTCGTTCGACGAGAGCATCCTGTCTCCGCTGCTGGCGGGACTCAGCGCCGAGAAGCGACGCCCTCGACCCTGTCGCACCAACCTTCCGAGACGCCGACCGGTCAGCCCTTTCTGGCAGGACGGTAGTGCCCTACCGAGGCTATCGCGCCTGCGCGTCGAACTGGTGCGCGAGGCGAGCGCACCCTTGCACACGTACCCTCGGGTGCGTGCTCAAGGTGACGCCGCCGCGCTGCTCTGGCAGGTTCTGCAGAGCTACGACCGCGAAGCCTTGGCCGTGCTGTTCCTGGACGCAACCCGCCGCGTGATCGGCTGGGATGTGCCGTACATCGGCACCCTTACCGGTGCGCAGGCCGAGCCGCGTGGCATTCTGGTACCGGCGCTGCTGGCGCAGGCGCGATCGGTTGCTGTTGGGCACAACCACCCCTCGTGCAACCCGAGACCAAGTCGGCAGGATGAACGCTTCACGTACCGGCTGCGCGAGGCTGGGCGAGTCCTGGGCGTCGAGCTGTACGTCTCGATCACGCTCGTGGGTGCCGGCCAGTGGCGCCAGATCCTGCCGGTGCGGTGAGGGAGGGGATATGCCGAAAGCCCACCTGACCCACCGCATCATCGATACCTTGACTGCGGGCGAGTGGATGACCGACTACTGGGATCCGCAGTTGCCCGGCTTTGGGGTACGTGTCTCCAAGAGCGGTCGCAAGACGTTCATCGTGCGCTACCAGGGCGCCAACGGCAGCAAGCGCCGCTTGAATCTGGGCATGTATCCCGTGATGAGTCTGGCCGAGGCCCGCGACCAAGCCCGCGAGAAGCTAGCCGCTATCGCCAAGGGCGAGGACCCGCAGGTCGAGAAGGTTGTAGAGCGCGAAGCGCCGATCTTCGGGGAACTGGCCGAGGTCTACCTGGAGCGTCACGCCAAGGTGAAGATGTGGGCGGTCATCAGAAAACGCCGTAATTCGGTCGTTTCGCTCATTTCCCTGAA
>CBDUPA010000049.1:0-13454 GCA_965368975.1 uncultured bacterium
TCAGGATACGCCACCTTCATTTCTGGGCTCATACACAACTTCCGACCATAGCTCCTGCAACGTCGGTCTTGAAGTCAACGTCAAACGCGCCCGCCGCGTGAACCCGGTCGTTAGGAAAGCATATAAAAAAGAGGTGTCCTATGCCTAAGAAAATCTACAAGGGATCGAACTGGCTAACTGAAGAAAGAGCCGGTAGCGTTGATGATGACGGAAATATCAAAGAGGGCTCTAGCTGGCTAACTGAAGAAAGGGCTGGTCGCATTGATGACGATGGTAACCTACATAAAGGTTCCAACTGGCTAACTGAAGGAAAAACTGGAAGAATCGATGACGATGGAAATATATACGAGGGATCTAGCTGGTTTACCGAAGAGAAAGTGGGTCGTATCGATGACGATGGAAATATATACAAAGGATCAAGTTGGTTCACAGAGGAAAAAGTAGGGCGCGTCGATGATGACGATGATAGTGGCTGCTTTCTAACAACTGCTTGTTTAAAGTTTGCGGGGCACGCGGATGACTGTTGCGAACTCAACACCCTTCGGCGCTTCAGGGATGATTACGTCGCAAAGTTGCCTGACGGCAATAAGATGCTTGAAGAATACTATAGCAGTGCTCCAAAGATTCTGACGAATATTGCCGGCTCCGATCTGGAAATGAAGATCCTGGGCAATATCTACTCAAGCATCAAAGAAGCAGTAGCACGCATCCAAGCGAGCGATAATCGCGGAGCTTTGATTTGCTATCGCGATATGTATCGAGAACTATCTGAGAAATATGGCTAGTAATTTCGCCTAACAAACGGCTGCAGGCGACGCGATACGCGCACGACTGAGCCAGGGCTAATGTGCTACACGCGAGATAGAGTGTGATCCCGACCATTGACATGCTGCTAGTGATCGCCTTGCTTTTGCTGTTCACAAAGGCTGCAAATCTACTCCTTCTGCCCCACCAACGGAAAGCGTTCAACGACTGGTTCGATGGATTTACACTTTGGCTCGACGAGAAGCGACCATTCACTTGGTTTCTCTCCTTGCCCCACAGAGAGAAATGGCATCTCTATCTTGCTGCTGGACTTCCAGCGCCGCTTTTTGCCGCAATCGTTCTTTCTTCGTTTTTCGCTGCACGAACTAGTCCAGATCACCCAATTGATGACGGCTCGAAGGCCATTGCCTGCCTGATGGCATGGCTAACGACAGTGGTCATTCTGAATGCAGTCATTGTAGTCTCTCGATTAGTCAAACCTCGCCACTTGTCCATATTGTTGCTTGCAGCCGGCATCACTGCACCGCACTGGTATCGCGGCGTAATGTCATCATATGGGATGTCGTTTGCGTCTCTACTTCGATACTTGTCCGTCGGCAAGGTCTATTGTTATCCCAACATATACTCGAATGGAAAGCCGCCGTTTTGGATTTGGGAGCCGAATGCGCTCGACAGCGTTGGCGTGCTTCATTCTCTTGGATATGCGATTGCGGGCGAATTCGCTTTCATTCTCATGATTGCGGCGCAGATTCTCGTCGCGTTATCCGCCGCGACGCTGGGCATGGTGATTGTGTCTGTCGTCGCTCGAGTCGGTCGCGCAATTGCATGGCGTATCGCTGAATTCGACAACGGCCCGTTCCTGGGATTGATGGCGTTCATCAGCTTTGTCCTTGGCGTCACACGAATACTGCTATCAACAAGCATATAACAATCCATGAACAGTAGTTGGCTCGCCTTTCGGTTGCGGTTTTGTCGAGATGAACAAGCAGTGCAAAGTTGCTGCGTTACGGTCAGCCGCCGAACACGCGAATAGAGCGGCGCCGCATCAGTTACACGCACGACTTTACGGAGAAGGTCAGTTGAGCGGAAAACCCCACCACATTCCACTGAGTAGTGAACTTGAATCAAGGGGGGGGGTATCGAGGGTTCCGCGCCGGATAGCGTGAGCCGCGATACGCGCTCTTGAGTCCGGTTTGAAAGCCTGCTGCTGTTGCTACAAGCTCGCAGCGCTACCCAGTAGTGCCAGGGCGATCAAAGCTACTCTCAAGGTCCATTCCAGTGACCTGTGCCGGGCTTCGGCAAAATGTCCCCGAGATCGGGCGACAAATCCCGCCCTCCCGGCACGATCTCCCGGCTCGGCACGAACTCGTATGGGCATCCCAGTTCGCGAGTTACTGGAATAGGTACCAAGTCTGACGAGGGTGTCCGCTCGCGGCCGGCGGGGTGGCACCTCCGCGCCACCCGCGTTCTACTCACCTGTAGTGTCCCGCAGCTAAATCTCCAAGAGCAGGAACGCGTTTAGGGAATAGATTTCGGAAACGGGCTACAAAAGCAGAGTAGTGAGCCTCTGCCTCCTCGTTGACCCCAGCTTCGAAAAGTTGAATTACCTTCGGAATCTGGACCTTGAGACAATGCAGCAATGATTCTTCGTCAGATAGGCGCTCGCGAGCGATCCGTTCAAGGCGTGATTCCCGCACTAGATTCAGGTGCGTAGAAAGAGTTGTAACGAACTCTTGAGTAGCGAAGATAATCTCATCGATCGTCGCGTTGTCGGGCAAGGCTATGTGTTCTTCGAGCAAGCAAAGGACGACCTGGTCGTTCGGTAGATCGAAAAAGAACTTGAGATCTCGGGCATGGATCGAATGCAGATAGACTCTCTTACCAGCTCGTAGGTGAATAGCTCGTTCCATCCAGTCCCTGAATGCATGCCTATCGCGGATCTCGGCAACGACTACCCGCTCAAAATCACTTCCTTGCAGAACATCGTTTGCTCTAGTAAGCACCTCCTCATCAGTCAGATCCTGAGGCCCTGTAGTAGTCTTCAAGCCAAACACCGTATAGGCTAGTTGCGCAAATTCAGGCCAAGGGAATTCGCTATGCTTGCGCCGGAAAGCAGGATCCCAAATAAGGCTCTGGCGTATCCGATCCGCTGACCTGCGAATCTCTGCCAACTTCTGCTTCTCAATCTCTTCTTGCTCATGGTGCTTCGCTGCAGCCTGGGCTTCGGCATCGAGTAGCGCCTGTCGCTTCTTCGCATGTCTCTCTCTCAGATAGGAGATTCCAAGGGCCGATATTGCTAAGGCTACAAGGATCAATACGATAGTGATCGAAAGACTCCGATCACCCGTAAGAGTATCGAGACCTTCAACCAGAGCACCGATAACTCCCAACGCAAGCACCAATCCGACAACGAGACCGCAACCGTCGTCGTCGAAGGCAGACTCAATCATTGAACCCGCAACAGACAGGACCACAAGCCCACCGAGCAACCACAAAACACATCCCATGATGGGCTGATCGTATCCCAGAAGCAGAGCCAGTGCTTGCCTGGCCAGCTAGTTAGCAGTCGAAGGGCAGGTGGGCTACCCGGCTACTTCTGAGGAACTTCTGAGGCTCTGGACAGCGGCTGCCAGATCAGGCAGCCAGAGAGGGAATGTCGAGGCTTTTCACAGCTTGCCGCTTGGCTGTCTCGCCTCGCCGATCGTATCTACGAGTTGTGTCGGCATTGGCGTGGCCGGCGAGTCGCTGGACGGTGAAGACGTCGACGCCAGCGTCCAGCATGTGGGAAACGTTTGAACGTCGAAGATCGTGTGCCGAGAAGTGGTCTACGCCGGCTTGCTGCTGCCGGCGGCGCAGGATGTAGGCGACGCAACTGCCGCGTAGGCGGGTGTGGCGGACCTCTCCTGTCTGGCGGATCGGGCAGAAGAGCGGGCCGGGCTCGTCGCCCCGGACGTTGAGCCAAGCGGCCAGGTACTGGCAACCGGCATCACTCAGGTAGACCATGCGCTCCTTGTTGCCCTTGCCGTGCACGAGGATGGCACCGTCCTCCAGGTCGACGTCGGCGACGTTGAGTCGGGCGACCTCTCCTCTGCGCAGGCCACAGCCGTAGAGGACCGTGAGCAGAGCGGCGTCACGTGTGCTCTTGGGGCTGGCGTCGCTGGCGCAGGCACTGAACAACTGCACGATCTCGGGCATTTCCAGGGCGCGTCCTGCCGGCAGCTTCGAAGATCGGACGTTCGGTACTGCTGCGGCGCGTTGGTAGGTGTCGGCGTCGATCAAGCCGAGCGCCCAGCATTGCTTGAGCACACCGCGCAGCGTGGACAGGACCTTATTGACGGTCGCGGGTTGGTAGCGCGCAACCAGGGCTTGCCGTACGGCCATGCCGTCGGCGTAGGTCAGTCGCCACCAGGGGTAGGTGTCGATGGTGTGGCTGGGATCGAGGATGTCGACGATCTTGTCGAGGCAGCGGCGCATGCCTTGGCTGCCTTTGGACAGACTGGCCATATAGAGGCGGGCGGGGTTGGCGGTGGTGATCATGGTGGGTCCTTTCTCCTGGTGGTTGACTTGAGATGTGAAGCTGGAAAGGAGTGGGCTACGCGTCGTAAGTGTCCTCTTTCTCGTCTCTTGAGTCTCCGCGTACTCCATGGATACGGGATTTCGCGATAGCTCGTCAACGGGACGGCATCGGAATTCTCGGGGAACCGTTCGGGCAATAGAGCGCCTGGTCCGGTTTGGTGATCAGGTAGCCAGCGGTGGGAAGGGGGCATGGAGAGCCCTGGAGGGCGTGACCCAGGTCACCTAGGTGGCCTGATACCCGGCAAGGGTGGTTTCAGGCTGGAGGTAGCCTCTCCACGATGGAGAGCAGCTGTAGAGCTGAGGCAGGGGCTGGGTGGGTAGCCGGAGGGTGGCTACGAAGGAGAACCGCCCCGGCGGGAGCGGCAAGCAGAGGTAGGAACTCCGAAGTCAGAGGGAGATTGGGTGCTTTACTTCTTGGCGCTACGCGCCTTCGGCCGGGCAGGTGGCTTGGCCGGTCGCTTCGGGCTCTCCTCCACCTTCTCCGGCAGCCGAAAGCCGACAACACCGTTGCCGAAGTCTTCGGCATCGAAGCGCTGCGCCTTCTCGGCGCTCAAGCCGTGGTGGGCAAACAAGCGCTTGCCATCGACCAGGCGCGAGACGCTGTTGCTCTGCGTGCGCAGACGGTAGGCACCTCGGACACCTTCGGACGCGGCCTTGAGACCAACGGCGCAGTTGGATGCATCGAAGCCGAGTTGGACGTGGGTCGTGCCCTTGCCCAGCATCTCGACGGTCGCGGCGGTCAGGACCAGGACACCGCCCCGGCGGACAGTGATTTCGGCGGTCGCTGCGCTGTCGGTGGTCTTGCCTTCGTAGAACTCGAAACCCATGGTGATCTCCTTGCGGGCTGAGCGACGGCAGCATTGCCGCGCTCTGTGGTGGTGGGTTGTATTCGCGAACGCGGCGAGTGGTCAACGGTGCCAGCTCGGATTTCTCGTGGAAGGGTCTTGTTTCCGGCATTTCGGCGGGTTACCCAACGAGAATCTCGTCCAGCCTGTCGGCCCAGCGGGCCAAAGCTTCTGTCTTCTCAGGACTGTAGGAGTGTCGATCGTAGATCACCGTGACACCGCTCTCGACGTGGTTCAGGAGCTTCGAGACGACCAGCCGAGAGACGGCCATCGACGTCATGCAGGTGGCTGCCGTGCGCCGTAGGTCGTGCGGCACGAAGTCGACGTCAGCTTTCTTGGCGATTCGTTCGGCAGCCTTCTGCACGGCGACGATGTGCCGTCCCGGCTTGCGCGGACTCGCGAACACCCACGCTCCACTCCCAGTCGAAGGACGTAGCTCATCGAGCAGGGCCAGCGCTTGAGGCGCGAGCGGCACGCGGTGGGTGAGGCCGTTCTTTGCGACGTCGGCAGGAATCGTCCACCAGGCACCGTCGATGCGCTGCCAGCGCATCTTCAGGACCTCGACGCCGCGCTGTGCGGTCAGAAGCCGCATGCGGAACGTCGCCGCCATCACCGGGTGCTCGTCGTCGAGGGCTCGCCACAGCCGGCGGATCTCCTCTTCGCTGAGCACCCGCTCACGCGGACGCTCACGCGCCGGCATCGGCACCAGCAGACACGGATTGTGCTCGACGAGGCCGCGCCCGATGCCGAAGTTGTAGATCTTCGAAATGAGCGCCTTGACCCGGTTTGCCATGATCGGCGCGCCACGCGCCACGATCGCGTCGAGCACCTCTCCCACTTCTCTCCTCCCGATGCTCTTGGCCTTGCGGCTCTGCCAGTGCGGCAGCAGATCGACGCGCAGCTTACGTGCGTCTTCCTGCCACCGCCGTTTCTTGGTCTTGGCGTGACGCTCCAGGTAGACCTGGGCCAACTCCCCGAAGGTCACCGACTCTCGTTCGGCGACCTTCTTGACCTGAGGATCCTCGCCCTTGGCGATGGCCGCCAGCTTCTTGCGCGCCTCGTCGCGGGCTTCGGCCAGACTCATCGCCGGGTAGACGCCCAGGTTCAAGCGGCGCTTGCTGCCGCTGGCACCCTTGTAGCGCACGATAAACGTCTTGCGGCCACTCTTGGATACCCGCACCCCGAAGCCGGGCAGCTGCTCGTCCCAGTAATCGGTCATCCAGCGTCCGGCGGTGAAGGTCTCGATCGCGCGGTGGGTCAAGTGGGCTTTGGGCATCGGCTGACCTCAATGCACCGGCTGGACCTGACACCACTGCCCGGCATCCGCGATCGTAATCGAGGCGTAGAGATGTACTCCCAGCGCCGCGCCCGCCTCGCGAAGACGGTGCGTGAAGCGCTCGTCCTGTCGGCTCGGTCGCGGGTTGCCGGAGGGGTGGTTGTGCGCAACGACGATTGCGCGAGCGCTGGCCAGTAAAGCAGAAGCGAGAATCCCGCGGGGCTCGGCCTGAGTTGCGGTCATTGTTCCGATGTACGGCACGTCCCAACCAATGACGCGAAGCGCACCATCGAGGAAGAGCACGGCCACGGCTTCACGGTCGTAGCTCTGCAGGACCTGCCAGAGCAGCGCTGCGGCATCCCCGTGAGCGCGGATCTGGGGATAGGTCTGCAGCGGTGCACCTGTCTCGCGTACCAACTCGACGCGCAGGCGCGGGAGGTTCGGCAGCGAGGTTAACGCAGCTTGCCTCATCGAGCGGATCGGATGGCCTTGCGGAAGGTTCGTGCGGCACGGTCGACGTTTCATTCGATCGGCCGGCAGCGCGGCAACCAGCGGAACCAGCTCACCTTCGTCGAGCTGGATCTGATCCAGCACCGCCGCCAGCTCCGCACTGGGCCGAAGGTCGACCCAGCCGAAGCGCGATACCCGTTCGCCGACCTCGAAGCCGACTTCCTGCGCCAGGCTGCGGAAGAGTCGGTTGTGGTAGCCGCGGTGGCAGCAGTCCTTGAGACCGCGCAGGCCGTTTACCCAGTGCACCATCGCGTGCAGCAGTGCGACCAAGACCTCGGAGGTCGAACCTGTCAAGGCGTGCGCGGGTACGCGCACGCTTTGTGGTCGCTCGTCGTACTCGTGCCGTGCTCGAGGTGAGATGCCCTCGATCCGCACGCATGACGGAACATGCGCCAGCCCAGGTTCGAAGCGGTCGAGGAGCTGAGCGCAGCAGCGCTCAAGCTCCTGTTCCGCCCGTGCGACGTCGGTGCCGGTGTCCATACCCGGCATCGCTCAGCTTTCCTGATCCGGAGCGGTGCCTAAGGTCTCTTCGAGCTGGGTTGCCTGGGCTCCCAGTTGCTCCGCCAGCTCGACCGCGAACAAGTGCAACTGCACCACCTCGGGACCGTCGACGCTGCCCGGCTCGACACCGAGGTGGTGGATGTACCCCTGAAGCTGTCGCAGGTCACGGAGCACCGCGCGCAAGTCGGACTTGACCGGGACTTCGCCGCGCTCCTTGTAGGTCTCTTCGTGAAGCAGGGCGTTGTCGTAGAGCGTGACGCCGACACTGCGGAAAGCGTCACGGATGTGGGCTTCCGGGTACAGGTGCAGGTACGTCTCGCGGAAGACGGCGTGCGCCTCCCAGTGGCTTGGTTGCAGAGGGTTTGGCGTTTGGGCCTTGGTAAGCTGCGGCTGGTCACTCATGGAACTCTTCTCCTTTGAGTGGCTAGGCCCGGTTCGGTGTGTCAGCATCGGATCGGGCCGTTTGCTTGGGAGGTGAGCAGCCTGAGCTGGCAAGCCAGGACAGGCTGGCACCCGGATGGGCTGGTACCACTACCTCGGAATCAGGCGACTGGTCAACCAGCCAGCCCTTTAGGCCAGCTCACCTCGCAACCTGCTTCTCTGATGATCCTGGTGCCAGTGCCGAGTGCAGCAGCTTCTGGCGTACAATCTGTTGCACATGGCTTCGCAAGTTCAAGTTTTCGTCAGCTACAGCCACCAGGACGAGAAGTACCTCGCTGAGAGTTCCCTTCTGGGCTATATGAAGGGTTTACAGCAAGAAGGCGTGGAGTTCTGGTGGGACCGGCGCATCGGCGCTGGCGAGTTGTGGAATACGGAGATCCAAGCTCGAGTTGCAAACTCCCACGTTGCACTGGTGCTGGTGAGCCAGTGGTTCCTGGATTCCGCGTACTGCCGGGACAAAGAGATCCGCGAGTTCCTGGACAAACGCATTCCCATTGTTCCCGTGGTGCTCTCTGCCTGCGAATGGGAGCGTCATCCGTGGCTAGCCGAGCGGCAATATGTACCCCGCGATGGCCAGAACTTGGAAAGCCACTTCCAGCAGGACGGCAAACGCAAGGAGCTGTTCCTAGAGCTGCGACAGAACCTGCGGCAGCAGATCGACGCGGTGAAGCAAGAGAAAGCCGGTGCCCAGGTGGCGAAGGTTCCGCAGAAGTTCGCCGACCTGGGTGCCGAACTTCAAGAGGCACTGCTGCTCAAAGAGGATCTGATCTGTGCGGAAGAGAGTGTGGAGGAGGTCGAAGAGAAGATCCTCGACCTACGTCGCAAGATTCGGCAGGGCAACATTCTGCGACCGGGCGACTTCCTCTGTGAGCGATTCAAGCTGCTGGCCAAGCTGGGTAAGGGAGGCTTTGCCGATGTCTGGAAGGCCTATGACCGCAAACGCACCCAACTGGTAGCCGTGAAAATCCTGCATCACCAATACGTTGAAGATCGCTCGCGGCGGGAGCGCTTTTTCCGAGGTGCACGCAAGATGGCAGAGCTGCGTGATCAGGGAATCGTGGATGTGCTTGACGTGGAGATGGAGGATGATGGGCGCTACTTCTTCGTCATGGAGTTCGTGGAAGGTGGAGACCTGCGCCAAGCGATATTGAGAAGGAACATGACGGTACCGGAGAAGCTTCAGATCATCCGACAGACTGGTAAGGCGCTGGCCGTCGCCCACGCCCGAGGCTGGGTTCACCGGGACGTCAAGCCGGAGAACATCCTGTTAGGAACTGATGGTCTGCACAAACTAACCGACTTCGACCTGGTACGGGCAGCGGACACCACCGGGGGCACACGAACCGGCGCCATGGGTACCTTCGTCTATGCGGCACCCGAGATGCTCGAGAATGCCCAGGAAGCAGGAACCGCTGCAGATATCTTCGGCCTCGGAATGACCGCAATCTTCGCTCTGTACGGCAAGAAGCTGCCGACGAGTATCCTTCGGGATCCCGCGAAGACCATCGCCAAGCTCCCAGTGGACGACAGCATCCGCCAAGCCCTGCTGTGTGCAGTGGATTGGGAGCCGGAAGCGCGCTTCCAGACCGTGGAGGAGTTCTATCGGCTCCTGGAATGCCAACCACTGCCACCTCCGGCCCTTGCCCTGAGTTCCGAGCAGGAGCACCCCGCGACAAAGAAGCCTCAGCCCAAGACAAGTCCTCCTCAGCGCCAAGATCTGGCAAAACCCCAGCAGCCACAAGCTGGCACCGAGTGGATTCATCCGGTGAGCGGCGTGGTGCTGGTCTACGTACCTGGTGGCGAGTACACGATCGGCTCGAACGATCACTACGACGACGAGAAGCCTGAGCACCGAGTTCTTCTGAGTCCGTTCTGGATCGGCAAGTACCCGGTCACCAACGCGGAATACGCGACCTTCATGCACGCAACGGATCGCCGCAGGCTGGAGTGGTGGACCAACCAGGCCTTCAATCAGAAACTGCAGCCAGTAGTCAACGTCAGTTGGCACGATGCAAATGTCTATTGCAACTGGGCAGGCCTGACGCTACCGACTGAGATCCAGTGGGAAGCGGCCGCACGCGGGCTAGATGGACGTCCGTACCCTTGGGGAGAAGCCAGTCCCACAGGTCAGTACGCACACTATGACCAGGGAGATGCTGGCTGCACTGCGGCAGTCGATGCGTACCCGCTTGGTACTGGCCCCTTCGGCACGCTCGGGCAGGCCGGCAATGTCTTGGAGTGGTGCGCAGACCCGTGGGAGAGCACAGCATACAGGTGGCGCGACACTGGATACGTAGAGGCTCCACCAGCCAAACGCCGAGCAACTCCGGATCGCGTGGTCCGTGGGGGGGCGTGGGTGGGCCGGGCCAGGGACCTACGCGCAGCATACCGGGGCAACCGGGGGGTAGCGGAGCGCCGGTACAGGCACGTCGGTTTCCGCGTCTTGGTACCTGGCTCCGGCTCCGAACATTGACTTTTGCTCGAACCCTTGGGTAGCCCCCAGTTGCACCAAATTGCATGCCAGCAGGCCCCGATGGAGGCCCGCACCATAGCTTGCCACTCACTTGATGAGCAGCTATAATGACCTAAGTATTGGGAATAAAGAGGTTGGACTGGAGACGACGACCGGATTTGAACCGGTGACCTGCTGATTACGAAACATACAAGCTCGGTGTTTCGTCAGGTATTGGCAGGCTACAGAGAGATGCACATCCCCCTGTCAAATGCTGGGATTAAGAGACTTGAGGCGTTTCATCGGCTGGCATGAGGCTGCGCCAAGTTAAGGTTCCGTGGACCCAGATTTGGACCCAGCTGGCCCCGAATGGGTCCCGCCTGGAAGAGCCGCACTGCCTTCGCTTGCCAGGTCCTCACCTTACATCGGACCAACTTGCAGGAAACAACTCAGCTTCAGAAGCCGATAGTGATCCGCCCAGTAGCACGCCATGGTCTTCCATCGTAGTTAGCACGCAATAGCTTTCGGGTAGTCTCGGCATTGGTGTCGAATGCTTCGCGGCCATGGAGCAGGGCCATGTTGTCAACAATCAAGACTTGGCCTTCAGCGAGGCGAAACCGCAGGATTCTCTCCTCCCTCTTTATATAAGCGCGAATTAATTCGAAAGCAAACTCCCCCTCCTTCTTGACCGTAACTTCGGTAACCGGGCTGTCCACCCACGCCATGCCGAGAGCGCCACTTTCAAGTCTCCTAAAGACCGGCCGATTGACGTGGGTCCTGCCTCGCCTTACTGAGCAAGCATCGACATCGAAGAGCGCCCCTAGGGAGTCGGGTGCGTTCTCCCTAAGGTGCTCGTAGATGCCCTGGCAGCTGATGCAGACAGTCTCGCCGCCCACTGGGGATTGAGAGACACAGTAGAGCGCCATGACCCCCGGCGGGTCAAGCCGATACGAACCATCGGTATGAAGCGGGTGAGGCCCACTCGTTGTGCCTAAGTACTTTCGATATCCCGCTTTGGGCGCAATTTCCACGAGACCTTGGTCGTCAGCCCGATCGTGATTGCCGTCCAACAAGCCGAAGACCCCTTCCAGGAGAAGGAGTGATTCTTCCGGGCAACGTTCCGCGCAGTCCAATATTGCCAATCCGTATTGATTGAACACCTCAACGAGACGCTCAACTAGGCTCTCGTCAATCAGATTCCCGCTGCGAGGTGCGGAGACCATAAGTTCCTCGAGCCTTGTGGATTGCGTTAGTATTGCTTTGATGCCAGCCGGAGCTGGGACCTCTCGCTTCGATTGGTGGTGGAACGCATCGGCCGAGGTTCCCGGGGGGGCGCCGAGATACTCTCGAATCTTCCTCACTAACCCTACCGGGTTAGCACTCATGTCATTCAGCAAGTCTCTAAGGTACTCTAGCTGCTCTTTGCCGAGTAACCGAGCTTGGTCGTGTGTGCACAAGCTTGAGTAGTAGCTCCTAAAGGCATTCATGGATCGTGGGTCGCGAAGGACTATTGCAGTATTTAGGTCTGACGTGTCATCAGATTGTCCGCTAGCCTTGTCAGCCAGCCGAAGGACTACCTGTTGGTCATCTAAGCGGAAGTGAAGGTCATTCTCGCCCCTCGCCAGTAGGGGACTATGAAACACTGACACGAGTGATCCCTCGACTCGATATTCATACAGACGCAGAAACTGTTCGACATTCTTCTTCAGGACTTCAAGCTCATCTTGACTCGCTTCATAAGGGATGAGGTTTGCTACTCGGTGATAATTGGTACCTGGCCTACGGACGAAATCCAGGTCGCGGCTTTGAGTTTCGGTAAATGTACCGGTCAAGCCGAGCATTCGGACTGAGTTCGCCTCAGCAAAGAATGTCTCAGTCGCACGGGAGATCTCCTCACCATCGAAGAGAGCGGTTGCGTTGATGGTCTTGATCGAAGTCTCGGAGGACTGAGTTAGATGGCGGTCTGCAAACTTGGTGAGAGCTTCGACGAGACGAGAATCAGCCGTGTAAAAGCTGAGCTCGCCCTCTCTGTCTACGTGTTCGGGTATCGAGAAAACCGCTTTGTCGTCAACTATCCAAAGATAGAGAGGCAGGGGCACATCACTTTCTTGGACCTGCAACTTTGGCGAGCGTTGTTCCAGAGCCCTCTTGTGAAAGACATACCGAAGGTCCAAAAAGCGTTCGAGTTTCAGATTCTCTACCTTAGTAGCCTCGCTCAGATCAGGCACGTCTTTGCTGAGGAAGTCCTGCAGATCATCTCGCCACCTCTCTTTCCAGGAGTTCCAATCTCTGTCGGAGAGAGAACCGTACCTAGCTTGGCGGTATTCAATTCGCCCAAGTCCTCTCAAGACAATTGTCTTGACGGTACAGGTTCTAGACTCTGCCAGGTCATCAAGACGGCGCATCAACTCCCTCCACTCTGACCTCCGCCCAATCTGGCCGTAAGTGAGAGTAGGACACACGATTACAACTCTGTTTCGAGCTTCTTTGAGAAGCTCCTTCACTCTTCCGAGCTGCCTTGGGTAGGCACCAATGAAGGCGGTGGTGAGGGATGCTGAGATTTTGCCCAAGTCCTGGGCGTGCTCTTGAGCATGCTTCTGTGCTTGCCGGAGCTGCCGTATCGCAACGTACAAGCCGAGCAGCGCCAGCCCTATTGTCAGCAAAGCTGCCGGATCTAGTGGAAATCCAGTGATCGAGAAGCTCCGAACGGCGTTCAGCGCCATCTGCACAAATAGCACTATGACAATAGCAACCATCAGGCTCGGTAGAGTGATTTTCGGCAGGCGCAATCTCGACATGCTGATCTCCTCAGAGTTGGTAGCTGTGCATCTGCATGGCCTTGGATCATACTCTATAGCCGAAAGGATCGTGAAGGTTCATGAAGTCATTCATGAAGTCATGAGGTCCGGCGTGAACTTGACAGCACCGTGATAAGGCCCGCTAGCTCGATCCAAACTTAGGAGCACCTCAAAGACCGGAGATTCTCTCGTCATCCGTGGACCAGATTTGAGGGTACAGGTCATCTAGAGGAGATGTTAGCGGTCATCAGAAAGCGCTGCATCCTGGTCATTTCGCTCGTTTGTTTCGC
>CBDUPA010000050.1:0-12498 GCA_965368975.1 uncultured bacterium
CGACTTCAGATCGCATTCAGTCGGAATGGCCGGTCGGATTCATCGGAATAGGCACTGGGAGCGCCAGGCGATCCTGGACTTTCACGAGCGCCATCCACTGGAAGGCTACCGCCGTCTGGCCTTCATGATGCTGGATCAAGATGTCGTGGCGGTGAGCCCCTCCAGCGTCTACCGTGTCTTGCACCAAGCAGGCCGCTTGGACCGCTGGAACCGCAAGTCCTCCTCGAAGGGGCTTGGCTTTCAACAGCCAGCACAGCCGCATGAGCATTGGCACGTGGATGTGGCCTACATCAACTTGGCCGCGACCTTCTACTACCTGCTCTCGGTGCTGGACGGCTACAGCCGATTCCTGCTCCACTGGGAGATTCGAGAGTCCATGACCGAGATGGATCTCGAGATCGTCCTCCAGCGCGCCCGCGAGCAGTACCCGCAAGCCAAGCCGCGCATCATCACCGACAACGGCTCAGCCTTCATCGCCAAGGACTTCAAGGTCTTCATCCGACTGGCCGGGATGACTCACGTCAAGACCTCGCCCTACTATCCGCAGTCCAACGGCAAGATCGAGCGCTGGCATCGCAGCGTCAAGAGCGAGGCTCTACGCCGCTTCCAGCCAGAAGATCCGGGCCAAGCTCGCGGCTTTGTCGAGCAGTACGTGCACCACCCGACAATGGCACGGAGTTCAGATCCAAACACTTCGATTCTTGGGCCTATCAGACCGGCGTGGCACTGGATTTCATTACCCCGGGTCGACCGATGGAGAACGGCTACATCGAGAGCCTCAACGGCAAGCTCAGGGACGAATGCCTCAGCCAACACTGGTTCCAGACGCTGGCCGAGGCTCGGGCAGAGATCGAATCCTGGCGCCGGGAGTACAACGAAACGAGACCCCATTCTTCTTTAGGAAATCTGGCGCCAGCCGAGTATGTCGAGCAAATTCTAGGAGTTAGAGTCAACTGAACCCAAGGAACCGGAGATTTTCTCGTTTTGACTGGACCAGAAATGGGGAGCACCTCAGCTGTGCTGAGACTCTCATTTACCGTGGTACAAAGTTGGGGAGCGCCTCAAGTCGGCCGCCAGAAAGTCCAAGCTTCCAACTACCGTATCCTCCGTTCCCAGGCCTTCGATTCCTGGCACCAAGTGAGCTTGGTCAGGTGAGATTGAAATGGCCGAGCTGCAGGCGAAGTTTGACTGCGCGAGGATCAACGTGACATTACCTCATGGACCTAATCTGCCATGCCTGGCGCCATCTTGGCAGTACCCTGTGCCATGCCAGGCACTAACTTGTCAGCACCGAACCAAGGCTTTTGCGAATCCTCTTCGGAACCTGGATTTCGCGCGTGAGTAACCGGGCTGCCAGATTCTTAGAGGAAAGATCCTGCCAGCCCCCGACGTCAAGTATCAGGCCCTCTTCCCCGTTGGCCGAAGCCAACGGAACCGTCAGCTTCTTCGTGCGGTCCATCTGGCCGAATACGCTGTAGCGCAATGAGACCTCGATAGGTCGATCGGTCTGTGGATTCTGAATCCCGACCTCCTCCAGGTCGTTGTCGCTCCAAAGCAGCAAAGGCTGCCCGCGTTTCACAACGAGACCGTCGATTCGAATCATTCGATTGGCGGCGCCAAGTCTCTGACTGAAGATGACAGAAAACTCTTTGCTTTCCTCCGAGGTAATCTCAAGAGATTCCCCGTCGGCAGACATGAGAATGACATCTTTGGATCCAGCCCGGGTTGGCATCCGTTCAAGAAAGACGGCCGCGCCCTCAGAGGAGGCTATGCTGTAGCTATAGGTTCCCTTTTTCGTGCCCGTGATCGTCCTAGTGTACCTTCTCCCAAAGGGCAGGACAAAGCAATTGGGGGCGAAGGGAATCACGAGTGCATCTGCCATCTCGAGGTGCGCGACTCCATCGATGGAACCGATCAGGCCACCTTGTTCGTCTTCGACCTTGACCGTGGCGGGAGAGAATATCGTGTCGAGCAACAACATCCCCGACTCGAGCAGAGAAATGGGCATGTTCACATCGTCGAGCAACAAGAATTTCAAGGAGGTGGTGCCCAGTGTGAAGCCTTTGTTGTAGAGAATCGTATTCGTCCCAGGTTTATAGTAGCTGAACCGAACGCGGCCTCCTCTCATGAAGAATCGGATGAAGTCTTCGCGATGCTCGGGGTAGTTTGGGTTGTAGATGTAGACCCGAGCCGGGAGCGCGCCCGTCTTCCTTTCGTAGACGAGTTTGTATGGCAAGACTGTGTGCGCCTGATTGAGGCGTTCCAAGTCCCAGATGGTGCCCGAAGGGATGAACGATATGATGGGCCATTCGGTTGGGCTATCGGACTTTCTGAAGAAATCTTCTATCTCATGGAATACATTCAGCACATTGCGCTGCCCCATTCTGACCTGAGTGTTGAAACTCCTCAGCTGGTCAATGCCCAGTTGGTGGCCAAAGGCGATGGTCACCTCGGTGAGTGCCTGTTCCAAGCTGCGAGCGTGGATATTGTGAAGGCCGCCGAGAAAGTGATTGGCACAGGTTGATGCCATGCCCAGGCATAGGCCCTCGGAACCCCTGGCATAAGTCCGATAGAATGCATAGAACGGCCAAAAGAGCGGTTCGAAGACCGTGCTCTTGTGCACTTCATAGGAGCCGAAGGTAGCTTTCAGCGTGTCCCAGCTCGGCTTACCCCTTCCGGCAGCCTCGCCATTGGTGAAAGACCATTCATCCAACTTCGGGTCAAACTTCAAACCATAGAGTGAACGGACCTTGAAGACCAGGCTGTTGCTTCTTTCACTACTGGGGTGAGGATTATAGACCGCCAGGTCACAGGATCCTCCTTGTTCCCGAATCCACAAGTCGTCGAGGTAGGTGAGAGGAACTTGGAAAACGATCTGGTCCTGTCGCACCGACTCGGGGACGACCGGGGTGTTGCTAATCAGAACATGAGCGCCTGGAGCGAAGGCCTTCCCGCGGACAGTGATCGACTCTCCGGGTGTGCCTTCACGGGGGCTGACGCTTTCAACCACGGGCAAGACCTCGAAGCTGACCTGGTTGCTGCGTTCGCCTTTCCGCTGAATGGCGATGTCGTGAAGGCCACCGGTAGCATGCTCGGGAACCTTGAAGACGATCTGATCTGCACTGAGAAAGTGGGTATCCTTGACAACAGACCCGGAGAAGGTGAGTTCGTCGGCAGCAATGAGATTGGCACAGAGGGCCTTGACACGGGTGCCTGGAGCGCCCTTCTGCGGGTCCAGCCGGAAGAGCTCGGGCTGCGTGTATAGTTCCTCGAAATCGTCGTCGTTGATTTCATTGAGGTAGAGTTTTCCGTGTTCGCCATGGATTACTTTGGGAACGTTGAAGCTCAGGCCGCTACGCCCTCTTGCGCCTGGCTCCCCGTCTCTGCCCCTCCGGCTCGGCTTGGCAGAACACCATCTGCCACGCGCGTTACCGGCGCGGCCGCCTTGCCCTGGCTCGCCACCGAGGCCACCCAAACCCCCTGGAGCCCCCTTACCGCCACAGATGACAGGGGCGAGCCCATTCTCTCCGATCTTCGAGAGGCTCTCATAAGTAGACCAGATTTCAAAAGTGCCGCCCTGTCCGCCTCTCCCGCCCTTGCCACCGTTGCCGCCATCGCCGCCATTGCCGCCGTTGCCGCCGTAGCCCGGCCCGCGTTTACAGTTGAATTTGCCACCCCTGGAATACAGCCCCTTGGCTCCATGGCCGCCGTTTTCACCCCGCTGTCCGGGTTCTCCGGCCCCCCCCTCTCCGCCGCGGAGGATGATCTTCGGCAGACCTTCGAACTCAATGGCGATCATTTTGACTCGGGGTGCCGCTTCACCGTCGAAACCGTTGGCACCGTTGGCACCGTTACCACCGTTGTCCCCAGACGGACTGTGAAAACGTGAAGCTGAGGAATGCTCGGTAGGGTTGAGATTTATAAACTTGTCATCATGTTGCCGCTGGCTATACTGATAGCTTTTCGGCATACTAGGAATATGATCGATTCGACTCCAGGTGATCGTCGAACTCGGCCCAGCAACAATCTTTTTTGCAATGATAGTAAACTCGGATACGTACTCGGAAAGAATCAGCCGATGGTTCTTGAAGTCGACGACTTCGGCACACAACACGGCTTCGTCCTGCATGACTTCGTCGTCGTCAGGCGGTGGCGTGAACCGCATTCTGTTGGCCTGCTTTCCGAGCATCCCAAGTTCCATTGAGCTCGCTGCACTATCTTGGCTGCGACGCGAGCAAATGATTCCCGGGTGAATAATGAGGTCGTTCGAAAGGGCTAGGGGCTTGATTTCCGTGAGTTTCTCCGCACCCACGCGTCTTAGAACATCGCTGATTTGCAGCAGTTTGGGTTTGACCACCGCAGCGTCTCTTGGCCTGATAACCAGGGCCTGGTTGGTAATGCCGGGCGTGACGCCATTCAAGCTTTTGAAGCACTGCGCCTTCAGCTTCTGAAAGCTGGCGGGTTCCGTGGCTTCCTCGCCTGGGCACTCAATATTGATCGATACTTGAGAAACGGATTTCCCTGAAACGTTGAGAATGGTCAAAGACCATTCACTTCCCTTCTGCAAGTCCTCTTGGGTCCAGGTGTAGGCAAGCGACAGGGGGCTGGGGCCGTCTTCCCGTGCGAAATATCCCACTTGACCCGGGCCGTTCAAAATGACGGCAAGACTGCGGGGCACCCCCGCCCAGTCTACGGAAACGGTCAATTGGCCAGCTTCGTGGACAGTCAGCTTGATGATTTCCTTCTCGTAGGGGCTCAAATCGAACGACTTTATAAGCATTTGTTTCACCTTTCCTACGTCGTCCTGGCGGGGCGGCGATCGAGTACACTCACCTCGGTGCCTTCGCGTCGCCTCCTCTTTCAACGCCGAGTCCTCCTCTCGCCTGGAAGCCGAGAGGCGCCCACCATCACTGTAGCGCCTTAGAAGTAGACTTCAACGCCCAAACGAGTGAAGGTTGCTGCCACCTGGTGGGGTGGGCTTTCTCGTTCCACTCGGCGGAGCACGGCCGCACCGCGAAACGATCGGGTTCGCGTCTCGCGGGAAGCCAGGCTAGGATGTCAGCGAGACAGATCGAGGGCCCCTTCCAGTTCGCTGTGCCGGGCCGACGGAAGATATCTCCGACATCGGGCGACAAATCCCGCCTCCCCGTCACGATCTCCCCGTTCGCCACGAGTTCGTATCGGCATTCCATTTCGCGAGTTCCGGGACCAGATAACCAGCCTGCCGAGGGGTAGCCGGGCGAGGTGGCCCGCTGCACCTCGGAGCGCCGGAGGTGGACGTCGTGCACCCTGGCTCACATGGCTTTCATCCTTGCGTTCGGCCCGCTTTACCGTCTGTTTTGCCCGCTCGCTGGAGGTAGATCACCGAGGTACAGGGGTGCCACCCGGCCGCCCTGGTCGAGGTACCGGGGTGTACGGGGGTGGAAAGGCAGCAAAGATCGCCGTCGCCGACGGCCAAGTGCTTCGATTCCGGCCCTCGTTTAACGTGGCACCTAAAAAATCGCCGATCCGCCTCGATTGGGGAGAACCTGAGAGGTCGCCATTTCTACAATGCGTTATATTGACATATCCCAGCATTCGGCAATGCGCGGCCCTCAGCTCACTTACGCCTAGCTCGATTGGCCGAGAACCGTCACCGTGACTTCCGTGAGCCGTTCAACGAAGGAAGGCTGGCAATCGAAGCAGGGGCCAAAATTGCCTCGGTATAGTGCCTCGCTTCGGTTGTTTTGGCCTTGCAGGGCTGAGGGGTAGATTCGGGTACCCTCATTCGTACCAAATTTCATTATTTGCAGCATCGAGGTAGAGCAGGGTGCCACCCCCCCGTAGATTGGCCACCCTCAAGGTAAACGGGCTACGGGTACTCGGTACCCTGGTCAAAGCTGGCGATCCACACCCGATGGTACGGGAGGGACGTGCAGGATTCTGTCTTGGAGAGGCTGGAGGAGCCTGGAGAAAGCCCAGAAACAGCTGGGTGCAGGTAGGCTATCTGGCTACCCCTGAGCGATGAGGAGAGGCTGCCAGATCAGGCAGCCAGGAAGGGGATGTCGAGGCTCTGGACAGCTTGGCGCTTGGCCTGCTCACCCCTGCGGTCATAACGGCTGGTCGTGGCAGCATTAGCGTGGCCGGCGAGCTGCTGGACGGTGAAGACATCGACACCGGCATCGAGCAGGTGGGTCACGGTTGAACGTCGAAGATCGTGGGCCGAGAAGTGGTCAACGCCAGCTTGCTGCTGCCGGCGGCGCAAGATGTAGGCGATGCAGCTGCCGCGCAGGCGGCTGTGGCACACCTCTCCGGTCTGGCGGATCGGACAGAAGAGCGGGCCGGAAGCCTCACCTCGGACGTTGAGCCAGGCCGCAAGGTACTGGCAGCCGGCATCGGTCAAGTAGACCATGCGCTCTTTGTTCCCCTTGCCGCGTACCAGGATCGCGCCCTCCTCCAGGTCGACCTCATCGACGTCGATCCGGGCGACCTCTCCTCTACGCAGGCCGCAGCCGTAGAACACGGTGAGCAGGGCGGCATCGCGGGCGCCCTTGGGGCTGGCGTCGCTCGTGCAGGCCGTAAACAACTGCACGATCTCGGGCATCTCCAGGGCACGCCCGGCAGGCAGCTTCGAGGCTCGCACGTTCGGCACCGACGCGGCGCGTTGGTAGGCATCGGCGTCGATCAGGCCGAGCGCCCACGATTGCTTGAGCACACCGCGCAGCGTCGACAGGATCTTATTGACGGTCGCAGGTTGGTAGCGCGCGATCAGAGCTTGCCGCACCGCCATGCCGTCGGCGTAGGTCAGTCGCCACCAGGGGTAGGTGTCGATGGTGTGGCTGGGATCGAGAATGGCAACGATCTTGTCGAGGCAGCGGCGCATACCTTGGCTGCCCTTGGACAGGCTTGCCATGTAGAGGCGAGCTGGGTTGGCGATGATCGAGGTCTTCATGAGGTGCCCTTTCTCGTGATGAATGACTGTGCTGCTGGGCAGGTGGTGCCGACGTCGTAACTTCCTTGTCGGTCTCACCTTACGTCTCTCTGCTCTTCTCCATGGATACGGGATTTCGCGACGGCTCGTCAACGGGACGGCGTCGGATTTCTTCGGGGAATCGTTTGCGGAACCGACGGTGAGCAAGCGGACAGAAATAGGACCGTCGGGGCTCAGAGCTGTGGAGAGCCCTGGAGGGCGTGGACGAGGGGACTCAGGTGGTCAGCTACCCGGCTGAGGGGTTTCAGGCTGGAGGCAGGCTCTCCACGATGGAGGGCAGTCATGGAGGGCTGAGAGGAATGGCCTGACGATGGCCACGAAGGAAACCGCCCCGAACTGGAGCGGCAAAGTAGAGGCGGATTTCTGAGCTAGCGGGGTCAATCACTTCTTGGCGCTGCGCACCTTCGATCGTGCTGCCAGCTTGCTCGGTGTCGCTGTCCCGTTGGTCGCCTCGGGAAGCCGGAAGCCGACGACGCCGTTGCCGAAGTTCTCCGCGTCGAAGCGGCGCGCCTTCTCGGCGCTCAGGCCGTGGTGAGCAAACAAGCGCTTGCCGTCGACCAGGCGCGAGACGCTGTTGCTCTGCTCGCGCAGACGGTAGGCACCTCGGGCACCCTCGGAGGCGGCCTTGAGACCGATGGCGCGGCTCGATGCATCGAAGCCGAGCTGGACGTGAGTCGTGCCCTTGCCTAGCATCTCGACGGTCGCGGCGGTCAGCACCAGAACACCGCCCCGGCGGACGGTGATCTCGGCGGCAGTGGCGCTGTGGGTGGCGTGGCCTTCGTAGAATTCGAAACTCATAGTGAAGTCTCCTTGTTGGTTGTTGACGGCTTCGTTGCCTTGTCGCGTGGTGGTGGGTTGTATTCGCGAACACGGCGAATGGTCAACGGGACCAGCTCGGATTTCTCGTGGAGGGGCCGAGTTTCCAAGATTTCGGCGGTCATCCAACGAGAATCTCGTCCAGCCTGTCTGCCCAACGTGCCAAGGCTTCGGCCTTCTCGGGGTCGTACGAGTGGCGATCGTAAAGCGAGGTGACACCACTCTCGATATGGTTGAGCAGCTTCGAGACGACCAGGCGAGAGATACCCATCGACGTCATGAAGCTGGCCGCCGTGCGGCGTAGGTCATGCGGTGTGAACGCGATGCCGGACCGCTCGGCAAGACGTTCGGCCGCACTCTGCACCGAGGCAATGGGACGGCCCGGCTTGCGCGGGCTGGCGAAGATCCAGCCCGAGTTTCCGGTCACAGGGCGCAGCTCGTCGAGCAGGTCCCGCACCTGGGGAACCAGCGGCACGCGGTGCGTCAAGCCGTTCTTGGCCACCTCGGCGGGAATCGTCCACCAAGAGCCGTCGATGTGTCGCCAGCGCATCTTCAGGACCTCGACGCCCCGCTGCGCGGTCAGAAGGCGCATCTTGAAGGTGGCGCCCATGGCCGGGGCCTCGTCTTCGAGTAGCGCCCACAACTGACGGATCTCGTCTTCACTGAGCACCCGTTCGCGCGGACGTTCCCGCGCCGGCATCGGCACGAACAAGCACGGATTGTGCTCGACCAGCCCGCGTCCGATCCCGAAGTTGAAGATCTTGGAGACCAGCGCCTTGACCCGGTTGGCCATGATCGGCGCACCTCGGGAAACGATGCCGTCCAGCAGTTCGGTCACCTCGCTGCGCTCCAGGCTCTGTGCCTTGCGGCTCTTCCAGTGCGGCAGAAGCTCAACGCGCAGGATGCGCTCATCTTCCCTCCAGCTGCGCTTCTTGACCTTGGCGTGACGCTCCAGGTAGATGTCGGCCAGTTCCCCGAAGGTCGGCGCTTCGCGCACGGCGACCTTCTCGACCTGCGGGTCTTCACCCTTGGCAATGGCGGCCAGCTTCGCGCGGGCTTGGTCGCGCGCCTCAGCGAGGCTCATGACGGGATACATTCCGAGGGTGAGCCGCCGCTTGCTGCCGTTGGCGCCCTGGTAGCGCACGATGAACGTCTTGCGACCGCTCTGCGAGACGCGCACACCGAAACCGGGCAGTTGCTCGTCCCAGTAGTCGGTCATCCACTTGCCGGCGGTGAGGGTGTCGATGATGCGGTGGGTCAGGTGGACTTTAGGCATCGTCCCGACCTCAACGAACCGGCTGGACCAGACACCACTGGCCCGTGTCTACGACCGTGATCGAGGCGTACAGCTCGACACCCAAGACTCGCCCAGCTTCGCGCAGCCGGTGCGTGAAGCGCTCATCCTGCCGGCTCGGCTTCGGATTGCCCGAGGGGTGGTTGTGCCCGACTGCGATCGCTCGGGCCTGCGCCAACAGCGCCGGCGTCAGGATGCCGCGTGGCTCGGCTTGGGCGCCGGTCAGGGTGCCGATGTAGGGAACGCTCGGCTACCTTTGAACGAGAGCGGCAACCCCAAGAAAACCGTCGAATGACCTGCCCCTCTCGACTTTTGACTAAATGACAGGGGCTTGAAAAGTCTGCCATTTGTGCCTATAGTCGGAATGTCCTGTTTACGCTGCGCTTACATGGCGCCTCCAGCTTACGCAGGACTTACCGGAATCGAGGCCCAAATGGCAGTGAAAAAGCTCACCCAGACGATCGTCGATGACGCCGAGTTCGACATGAAACCACGGGCGCCCAAGACACAGTACATCTGGGATGCCAAAGTTGTTGGCTTGGGCCTTCGATTGTTTCCCAGCGGTAGACACAAATGGTATCTCCGCTACACCCGGAGGTCTGACAACCGACCTCGAACCATGCCGCTTGCGTTCGCGGGACAAGTCAGCCTGAAGGATGCGAGGAACGCAGCGCAGCAGTACCTGGCGCGTGTCATTCTTGGTGCTGATCCCCTCGGCGAGAAGATCGAGACCCGCGTCCGGCGAAATAGCGGGCCGACCCTTACTGATCTACGCGAGAGGTACCGCAATGAGATCGAGGCTCGCAACGCTGAAGTGACACGCAGGAAGAAGGGGATCCACTGGCGAAAGATCCTAGAATTCTTCGGAGAGAAGACGCCTTTGGAAGAGATTCGGCGCGAAGAGGTGCTGGCACTCTTTCAGCACCTCTCGGACCAACCCAACACTGCCAACGAAGTCGTGCACAAGCTCCTTGCCCAGGCCCTCAGGATGGCTGCAGAAAACTGGACCTATCCAGACGGTTCGCCTTGGTACCCTCATCGCCTTCCAACTAAGGGCATTGCAAGGCATCCTGAACGAAAGCGCCTCCGATCGTTCACCGGGAAAGAGATGCGCCGAATCTTGGATGCTTGTCGGGAACTACTGCCCGAGCACCCTGCTGCCTACTCCGCCATCCCGCTGATTGCCACAACCGGAGCCCGTACCGGCGAGATCACCGGGTCCGATTCTTCCGCGAAATGGTCCGGCTACCAGCCAGAGTTCAGGAAGCTGGTTCTGCCCAGAGGCAAGGGCGATACTCACGAGATTCAAGGAAGGCAGATCTTTGTACCCGACGTGGCTAGCGAAGCTCTAGAAAGACTTCAGCAATTACGGCGCTCCGACTGGCTCGTACCGGGGCACCGCGCAGGCAATACCCTTTCAGGCGCTAGCTTGAGGAAGTACTTCGAACACGTTGCGAAGGTCGCCGGACTTTCCAAGGTCGGCGACGACGCGCCCACCCCGCATGTTCTCCGCCACACCTTCATTACCGTAGCCGACGAAGCGGGCATCCCGTTCCAGATGATTGGACGCCTGGTAGGGCATCGGTTGAGCGGTTCCATGACCGCGCGTTACTCACACCCAAGCGACAGAATCCTGGCACAGCACGCAAACCAAGCGGGTGAAGCCCTGATGCGCTACGCGAGGTGATCAGCCGACCTTGCGGCCGTTGTCGCCCAGCAGCACGAGACCACGCCGTGCACCATCCTTGCCGCCGCTGGCCGCGTTCTGACGGCCACCGTTGGGCCGCAACCGGGAGTACAGTGTCATCGCCGAGTTGATCAACGTGGCCTTGGCGTTCGGCTTGATCTCTGGATCAAACAGCACCTCGCGCGCGTAGTCGAGAAGCGGGTCCCCGGAAACCGCCCGGGCATTGAGAAAGCCTTCGGTGAAGTCGCTGTCTCGATCATCGACGAGCCAGCCGTACACGGTCCCCACCGGGACGCCTACCTCGTCGCAGGCCTCTTGCATCGTCTTGCCTTGCGAGATCAGCCAGATGATTTTCTTGCCCTTCGAGGGTTTGTACGTGCTCGGTCGCCCAGGACCCTTTCGCTGTGCCACGGGGCCTATGATACCGACCCGCGCTGTCAACCTGCGAAGCTACTCCGTTTCGACCGCAACCTCGACGCCGGCAGCCACAGTCAGCTCCTCGACGAGTTGATCGAGTCCATAGCGACTCAGGGTTTCCGGACCTGGCGGGAACAGCCGCTCGAAGAGCTGCCAGGGCTCGGCGCCGATGGCGGCCAGGATCTCGAAGTACGAGCGAATCGAGTAGCCGAACTGGCGCTGAATCTTGCGGTACGTGGTGCGCTGCTTCGGGTCGTTACCGAGCAACTCGTCGATCGCTCGGAACGAGAGGCCGGATTGCTTGACTAGCTCCGACATGATCCCGCTCACCCGCTCTTCGAACTTCCCCACCGACACCGCGACTACCGGCGACGCGGTGGGCTGAAGCCTGCGGCGCATCTCGATCACCAGCTCGCGTAGCTCCTTCGTCGGCTCGAACTCCTCCGGCGGTGCAAAGACCTCCAGGAACAGCTCGCGTGCTGGACGGTCTAGCGCCTGTGAGATGACGAAGATCAGTTCCCAGTCGAAACCGTGGTTCTGGTTCAGGCGCTGATTGGCGTACGGGAGTACCTCGTTCTGGAAGGCAAGCAACGTCCCAAACTGCGCCTTGATGGCGAGCTTCAGGTGCTTTGACAGGTGAGCACAGTTGCGGTCCGCAGCTCCTTCGAAGGAGTTCATAGAAGGCAGTGTAGCGGATACCGTGTATCGGCATCAAGATTATTGACATTTCGCCTATCGTACGTCACCATCGAGCCATGGAACAGAAAAGACAGCAGGAGAACATCAGCCATGGCGATCTACGGTCGTACCGAGAGGCCCAAGGCTGGACCCAAGCAACGCTCGCAAACGCGGCCGGCCTGACCCTCGGAACCGTCAGTCGCGTCGAGAACGGGGGCACCCCGAAGCACGAGACCATCGAAAAGCTCGCCGCTGCCTTCCAAGCACAGCCCGAGGTCGTGTATGGGTGGTGCCGGAATAGCTGGCTGGCTTCGCGAAGGCTTCCCAGGAGCTGACAATGGCCCAAGGACGACGCCACCCCCTAGATCACGCCGAACGCGCGGCAGACTGGCTCCTGAACCGCATAGGCGGCGCCTGTGCCCGCGTCGAGGTCGCCGGCAGCCTGCGCCGACGCGAGCCCGAGGTTTCAGACCTGGATCTCGTGATCATCCCGCGAGTCGTTTCCGTCGCGTCCGCCGGGCAGCTCAAGTTGTTCGGCGGAACCCAGAACGCGGAACGGAACTTGCTGCACGAGCTGCTGAGCAACAAGAGCGAGTGCACCGCGTGCGGAGTCTGGCACCCCGACGAACCCGGCTA
>CBDUPA010000051.1:0-12093 GCA_965368975.1 uncultured bacterium
AGAACCAGTTGATCATGGCGAGCACGGTCCGGCTCTAGATTCATACCAGGTACGATCGCCACTCATACGACCCCGAGAAGTCCGATGCCTTGACCCGCTGGGCGGACAGGCTGGAGCAGATCCTCGCTGGGTAACGCGCTGCACCTTCGGGAAAACGACGATTCCACGAGAAATCCGAGCTGGCCCCGTTGACCACTCGCCGCGTTCGCGAATAGAACCCACCACCACAGAGGGCGGCAATCCTGCCGCCGCTCAGCCAGCAAGGAGATCACCATGGGTTTCGAGTTCTACGAAGGCAAGACCACCGACAGCGCAGCGACCGCCGAAATCACTGTCCGCCGGGGCGGTGTCCTGGTCCTGACCGCCGCGACCGTCGAGATGCTGGGCAAGGAAACGACTCACGTCCAGCTCGGCTTTGATGTATCGAACCGCGCCATCGGTCTCAAGGCTGCGCCCGAGGGTGCCCGCGGCGGCTACCGGCTGCGGGTGCAGAGCAACAGCGTCTCGCGCCTGATCGATGGCAAGCGCTTGTTTGCCGACCACGGCTTGAGCGCCGAGAAGGCGCGCCGCTTCGACGCCGAGGACTTCGGCGGTGGCGTTGTCGGCTTTCGGTTGCCCGAGGCGGTCGAGGGTACCGAGATGCCGAGCAAGCCGGCAGCGCGAGCCAAGGCGCGCAGCGCCAAGAAGTGAAGCACCCAGCTTCCTCCCACCTCCGAATCGCACCTCGACTTTGCCGCTCCCACCGGGGCGGTTTTCCTTCGTAGCCACCGCCAGACCACGCACTCAGCCCTCCACGGCTGCCCTCCATCAATGGAGAGCCTGCCTCCAGCCTGAACCCACCCTTGCCGGGTATCAGGCCACCTGAGTGACCTTGGTCACGCCCTCCAGGGCTCTCCATGCCCTCTTCCCACCGCTGGCTACTTGATCACCACCAGACCAAGCGCTCTATTGCCCGAACGGTTCCCCGAGAATTCCGATGCCGTCCCGTTGACGAGTCGTCGCGAGATCCCGTATCCATGGAGAGAGCAAGACGACCGAAGAGACGAACTACACGGGAGTTACGACGTAGCTGACGCCTCCTTTCCAGCTCAACAGCCAAAGTCAGTCACCAGGAGAAAGGACACATCCATGATCACCACCGCCAACCCGGCCCGCCTCTACATGGCCAGCCTGTCCAAAGGCAGTCAAGGTATGCGCCGCTGCCTCGACAAGATCGTCGACATCCTCGATCCCAGCCACACGATCGACACCTATCCTTGGTGGCGGCTGACCTACGCCGACGGCATGGCCGTACGGCAAGCCCTGGTCGAACGCTACCAGCCGGCCACCGTCAATAAGATCCTTTCCACCCTGCGCGGTGTGCTCAAGCAGTGCTGGGCGCTGGGTCTGATCGACGCCGACGCCCACCAACGCGCCGCCGCCGTGCCGAATGTGCGCGCTTCCAAACTGCCAGCCGGCCGCGCCCTGGAGATGCCCGAGATCGTGCAGTTGTTTACGGCCTGCACCAGCGATGCCGGCCCCAAGGGCGCGCGCGATGCCGCCATGCTCGCGGTCCTGTATGGCTGTGGCCTGCGCCGGGGTGAGGTCGCCCGCCTCAACGTCGCCGACATCGACCTGGAGGAGGGCGCGGTCCTCGTGCACGGCAAAGGCAACAAAGAGCGCACGGTCTACCTGACCGATGCCGGGTGCCAGTACCTGGCCGCTTGGCTCAACGTCCGGGGCGATGAGCCAGGCCCGCTCTTCTGCCCGATCCGCCAGACTGGCGAGATCCGCCACACCCGCCTGCGCGGCAGCTGCATCGCCTACATCCTGCGCAAACGTCAACAGCAAGCGGGTGTAGACCACTTCTCGCCGCACGATCTTCGACGTTCCAACGTTACGCACTTGCTGAGTGCTGGCGTCGATGTCTTTACAGTCCAGCAACTCGCCGGTCACGCCAACGCCAACACCACCCTTCGCTATGACCGCAGAGGGGAGCAGGCCAAGCGTCAAGCCGTCCAGAGTCTGGAGCTTCCGACTCGGGCTGCTTGAGCCTCTTCTGGGTGTACATTGCCCGTACCTTGCACCGTGCAGGGTGTGCCGAGGTAGGTACCAGTTGAGAGCGTTCTCGACGCCGTTCGCAGCGAGGTAAGAGGGGGTGCCACCCGTTTCTACCTCGTTAGTTCAGCTGCAAGATTGCTACTTCTCGGCAGGAATCGGTGGCCGAACCTGAGGAAGAAGGGCTCGGCAATTGACGCGCGTCGATTCATGCGTCGGTTGATGCGTCGATTCATGCGGTAGGAGCGAGAGAGGTCGCAAGCGCTGAGATTGTGACCTCAAATCTTCGGCAAGTCTCTGCAGCACAATTGGTTACACGCGCCCTTGAGGTGAAGTAGATTCTTGCCGAGCTTGGCCATCGCTCGTTCCCGCCCGTGATACCGACGCAAAATGGCCAAAAATCAACTGAGTCGTTATGCGTCGAAATAGCTCCCCAGCTCTAGCGTGAGTATTCCGAGCTTCGCAGGGGGTGCCACCCCTGCTTACCTCTGCTCCACGCTGGCTCCACCCTGGTACACCTTCGGACCATGCGCCGTACCTTGGCTGAAGCTAGCCGAAGTAGGCGTTGCGTAGCGACCTGAGCTGAGCTGAGCGAGGGGACCGGAGGGTGTCGCCGGGCGTCGGCGAGGTGGAATCCGAGTGCCTTGCCCGCACCTCTGGTGACTGGTTACGTGGTCCCGGAAACGACGAAATGGAATGCCCATACGAACTCGTAGCGACCGGCGAGATCGTGACGAGGCTCGGCGATTTGTCGCCCGGAGTCGGAGACATTTTGCCGAAGCCCGGCACAGCGAACTGGAAGTAGCCAGACAGGTTCTGCTGCACCGATCTCGCAAATGTTAGAGTAGATGCGAAGGATCCGGAGGTCTTGCCGGGAATACAGTTCAAAGGAGTAGCTACATGTTGAAGAGCTTATCGCTGATACTTCTACTAGCGAGCTTACTAGGAGCTTCCAGTCTGGAGGAAGCGTGCGGACGACTCGGTGATGTGGACCGACTTACTGGGCCCCATTCTCCTCTTCTTAGTGAATTCGGCGTTTTTCGCTCTGATGGCAGGTCTGAGTATGACCTTATTGGTTTCACGGCCATCTCGCAGTATGGACATGATCAAGTAGCTAGTGAGTTCTTAGATCTTCCGGTTGGCGTGCATTCCTTTCAGCTAAGGCACTTCTTATCCTGCCCCCAACGCACTGGCTATGATGAGTCTTTATACATCTATCGCCAGGATTTCGATAATGTTATGTCTCGGTTCTATGCTGAAGATTTTACGATTGACTTAGACTCTTGGGAGGTTGAAGAGCAGGATATTCCCAGGCGTATTGCAACGCATCGGCGTGATGGTGATGCAATTGTGTTGCCGATCAAACGAGGAGACGGCGCCATTCAGAAGTTCCGAATTGCATTGCTAATATCGCCGCAGGAAACCGCTAGAATAGTTAGAAAATTGAGCTGGTCTTCGATGCGCCTCATTGGTAGGGATATTGCTATCTACGATGATAGCGATATTCATGTATTGACCCGGGTCAACGGCCATCGCAAGGCATCTCAAGTTGAAGCGCTGAGGATTATAAGAGACCATCTCGGGGATGCTTACTCAGTTATCGTATTTGATGTTGAGATTTCCCAGGAAGATAATTTTAACATTACTGAACCGAGCTGTATTCTGCCTGTCCTCCTCCACGGGGGGCTACTGGACAGGGAATTGATCAAACTAGGAGGTTATGGAGATTGCTCTCAGGCCGGTATTCTCTTTGATGGCAGGGAATTTCATGATGACCTCAATGACTTGAGCTTGGCGTCGAAAGCCTATACAGCCTCGCAAAGGTTGCGCACCGCACTGGAGGAGTCTTCGCGTCAAGTTCGGCCTGCCTTGTGCGGGTCTAAGAACAACAATCGAGAAGTAGAGTGCGTTAGACTGACCGAGGTACTGAGTGTCTTGGATCGCCTTGAGACAGATGCGGTAGCGCTGTTTGAGCAGGAAAGGAACTTGGCGGGACTGGGTAGCTACTTCCTGGTGGGATTACATAGAATTCGCAACCTGGTCTGGTCTCTTAGAGAAGATGACCGGTTGAGAACATCGCACGTGTCGGATCTGTCGCGGGTCAGGTTGGCTCTTGCTAACTCCTATGATTCGCATGACATTAATAGCTTGGCTATGAAGGGGAATTTGTGGATAGACACCAAGAAATGGTTGAGTGACTTGATAGATCAAGTGAGAGATACGAGTGGAGATCTCTCTGTGACAGTTTCTATCCGGAGTCTGCCAGTTGGCGCTATTGTCCGCATTTACCCTGTATTGCTATCCGAAGAAGTGAGAACTTTTAGAACAAATCAACAAGCAGAGATTTTTAGAGGCCTCTATGCATACAAGGTTGAGTTATTTGGATACAAGACTATACAGGGAGATAATCTCGACCTAGTTAACGATAAGAGAAATGAGTTTATCTGTACACTGATTAGTGTCGAGGCGGAAGGTGATGAAGGAAACTGTGTGCCATACTCTTCTAGGGAGCCGTAGGCTAGTAGGAATTGCAGTCGGAAGGCAGTGGCTAGCTTCTGAGCTGGCCTCCGCTATCGTCGTGATTCTAGCCGAAGGAACTGGGGCACCGGACTACTCGACTCTTAAGGTTGAAAGGAGGCAGTCTCTATGAAGGAACCAATACGGAATCTTGCTCACACGAGACTCTACATTAGATACGTACTAACATTCGGGGTGGGCGTAGGCATTGGGCTGGCTCCGTTTCTTGGCCGAGCTGGAATTCCTGGATTCTCTGGAGTACTGCAATTGTTCCCTGTTGGTCTTCAAAGGGATCTTGTTCCTCTGAGTGCCTTTCTGATGGGAAGCGTTGCGGTCGCAGTGCAATTCTACTCCAGGACTTACGTGGGTTATGAGAGAATCAAGAAGACATTTAGGAGAGCTCTTATGGTCCTTGCGTTGTCTTTTTTGTCTCTTGTAATTGGGTACTCTGTGCTTGTTGTCTCGGTGCCTGTGCAAATGGCTGAAGAAAGTGTCGCCTTTGTTACTTCTGTCATGCGCCCCGATTCCTGTGTTTGCAGCAGGAATGTTTCAGATGTGCAATGCATTCAACAGATCTCCCTGAATCCTGCTGCAGTTGAGTCCTGTTGGGGAAGTTTGCGGGTGAAGATTAGTAAATTGATACTTCGACTGAATTATCTGTTGGTCACGGCCTCATTTGGTGCGATAATTGGCATATTGTTGATTCGAGATATCAAGAAGTCGGGAGGGTAACTTGTGTGGATTCCCACGTTGAGCCCCGAGCAGGGTGGTGTCAACTCTTGGTCGAGCATGGCAGAGTAGGCCGATGAACCACCGGACAGGTCTGTCAACTTCGTGTCGAGCCTGGCAGAAGTAGGCCTATGAGCCATCAAGCACTGAGCTACAGAGGGCACCGATTCCCACCTCAGATCATCAGCTATGCTGTTTGGCTCTACTACCGGTTCAGCCTCAGCTTCCGCGACGTCGAAGATCTGCTTGCAGAGCGAGGAGTGACAGTCTCTTATGAGGCTATCCGTCAGTGGTGCGGGAAGTTTGGTAGCGAATACGCTCGCCGAATCAAGAGAAGGGCCGGTCGCCTCGGTGACATCTGGTACTTGGACGAGATGTTCGTGAAGGTCCAGGGGCGCGAGCATTACCTGTGGCGAGCAGTGGACCAAGAGGGTGATGTCCTCGACATCCTGGTGCAGTCTTCGGCGAGATTGCCGAGCGGCGAAGCGTTTCTTCCGGAAGCTACTAAGGCGGCCGCTGGCCGCAACCAAAGGTCAGCCCAGTCTGGCCAGAAGAGCGGCCGAGCACTCGCGTGGCGAAAAAATCGGCCTTCCGAAAGCGGCCATAACTCAGTGACAAAGAGTGAGTTGCAGGTGGAACCCGAAGAAGAACTTCGAAAATTCCAAGTTGTGGAGTAGTAAGCCACTAAGGGGGCAGGGTGCAACCCCGAACCGTTTGATAACCGACAAGCTCAGAAGCTACGGTTCGGTTCGTCGGGAAGTGATGCCCTCGGTTCCGCATATAACCGATCGTTGGGCGAACAACAGGGAAGGAGTTTTCGCATGAAGCAGTTCGTCAGCGAGAACGGCAACAGCGTAGATTCAAGAGCCCGACAGACACGCTCAGCGATTCCTCTCCGTACATGGAGTCGTTGGGAACCTCTCTGTGCCATTAATCAACTTGACGATACCGACAATACCGATCAAGTGTAAGGGAGATTAAACGTGGGATTTCGCGTTGAAGTAGATGAAGACTCGCAGGCACTCCTTGACAGAATTCGAACCCACCCAGGTATGGTATTCGATCGGCCATATAAAGGATATCTCCTGTTCCTGGCTGGGGCTGCTGACAAGAGCGCGGTTGAATGGATTGCCTCCAACTCCTTAGCGCTCGACTCTTTGACTGGCGAGGATGTAGCTTTTGCAGTCTTTGTGCGCAGGTTTAAAATGAAGCTAATTACAGGGCACCGCACTTGGACCAAGAAAAGATTTCTCGGTGAGATTCCAATTGAGGGAGATCTGAAGATACACAGGATATCAGAATTGATAAAGTCTGGGCAATGGGGATGGGTTGCTGATGGGGATGAAATTGCAGCTGTGACCTACGCAGTTGATCGCATAGCAAGAGGCCTGAACATTCTGGACAAGCTTCCGTGCGTAGTAGTACTAGATGCTGTACCTTCAAACAGAATAAATGTAATTCCTCTTTCGGAAGCCACGAGAGCATCCTTCATCGAGCTGCTTCGCAGGGCTCTGTCAAAGTTATTGAGAATGAAGGGTTGCGAGCTGATCGAATCTTCAGTTCAGCGCCTTACCAATCTCCATGGCGCAATCGATAGGCCCTCGCGTCTTCGTCTGTCAACCAAGCAATCGTTAAGAATTGCCAAGAGAGACCTAGAGCGTGCAACGCTTTCTCATCCTACATTTCCAGAGGAGCCTGAGAAGATTTCGGTCAATATTTCTAGTGGGATTTTAACAACAATATCAAGGCAATGGATGGAGGCCGCCGAAGCACTCCGGAATGGATCTTTGCCGGAATTCCGTAGAGCTCTGTCTGGTCGATCAGGAAGGGAAAAGTACAAATCTAAGAAGATGTGTCAACTTCCTGGGCTCAGAGTACAAGACTTTCGGAGTGTATTTCAGCACGCTGAATGTCATTCCCTGGAGTTGCTCCAGTTGAATACAGCAATTCAGTACTGCCAGGCCAAAAGGCTAACGACGGGAACTGAGAAGGAGAATCATATTGGTGACTTTGTGCGGGAGCAAATTCTCAGCACGTCAAGAAGTCGAGATCTGAAATTGGATAACAAGGGAGAGGTTGAGAGAAGTCCTGAATCTCTTGAAGGCAGGCGAGAGACCATCATCGACGATATTATGTCGCGCGTTCCATCTGAAGAAAGTCTTCGACGCAACATAATTGAGATCAGGAAAGATAGAGCCTTACAGAAATGGCAAAATGAGCTGGCAGAGTACGAAGAGAGAACCGCAAAGCACATGAAAAACTTGGATGCGCTCAAACAGAAAGTAGCGACGATCGAAAGACAATTGAGTTCCTTGAGTCCTGAAAGAACGGAAGAGCTAACTCAAGAGGCGGCGGCGAAGTATGAAGCCGCTGTGAGAGATTATCTTGCAGAGAGTCCTCCGTCGTTCTGGGAGGCAGTTTCGGATTCTCTTAGAGAAATGAAGCTTGAGCATTACAGCTCCAGCATCCCTGTACGTGCTGCGGAAATTGCTGGAGGAATATTCAAGCCAGATTTCTTGCTTAAATTTTGGCAGACCGCGGCGGGCTAATTTTAGCTAGAAATAAGGATCAACTGGCAGGGTATTGTCACGTTGAGCGCTGTGCGGAAAGGCTTCGCCCGTGTCTCGGCCATCCTCTTGACCTGCACCCCGAAAACTGGTCCAGCTAGAACGAGAGAATCTCAATTTCTGAGGTACTCCCGATTTCTGGTTTCTCCTTGTAGCCAACGGTAGCAAGAGGAGCAAGTCCAGGCGGGACCAGGGCGGGGCAGGTGGGTCCATTTTAGGGTCCCGCAGGACGTTAATTTACCGCAGCCCCCTGACAGCCACTGAAACGCTCCAAGCCGAATCATTTCAGTACTTACCGGCGGGGTATGTGACCTACTGCAAGCCGGCCAAACCTCATGCAAGCCTTCGCTTAACTGATTCGTAATCAGTTACGTTGGTCAGGTTGGCCCGATTCTTGCTTTGATCCTAACCACTGTGTCCACAACAGTTAGTCTGTTGTAGCTGCTCAGCGAGTGAGTGGGGATTCATGGTGCGGGACTCCATCGGGGCCTGCTGGCATGCAAGTCAAAGGACTGGGCACGATTGTCCTGGCTCGTCTCGGGTTCTATGGGCGCCGCTTCTCGGCGTGGTGTCCGGTTAGAGGTAGCCTTGGATCGACAGGTTTGGGCTTCGATACCCAGCAGCAACCATCCGGGCCAGGAGGCCATCTGCTTCGGCGAGCGTCAACTTGTCGGATCTGACTAGGTTGATCAGAGCGCCAAGCGTTCCGGAGATCTTCAAGCCAAGTTTGTGAGCGACCTTCCGTGCGTCCCGATCATCGGTCACCGCAATGGCGTCGTTGGCCTTCGCTAGAGCTAGGCAAGCGATCTCTCCTCGATCCAAGGGAGGTTGGAGCCGTTCCACTTCCGCTAGGTGTTCTGGCTCAGGCTCCAGTACAGGAATCTCGCTCCAATCCAAGATTGGAAGAAGCCCGAGGCGTTCGCCTTCTCTCAGTTCCTCCATCACGGCATTCGGCATGACCAAGTCAGGGAAGGCTCGCGTCGGAAGATCCGGCCTCTGGACGTGGGCGAAATTGCTCAGGAGGGTGGTGTTCGAGACAGCGCGGATCATGAGGCTGTGGCGGCCAATTCCTCAGCTATTGCAATCTCTTCTCTGGCTTCGGCTTCGTCTACAGGCCCTTGGCGCAGGGGGATCTCTAGTCGAAGGAACCGAGCTTGGAGGTCGAATCTTGAAATTCCGAGCATCTCGGCTGCCTTACCCAGACTTACCTCTTCGTTGAGATAGGCGTGCATTGCGCGACTCTCGAGAGGGAGTTGACTATTGCCGGGCGACAAACGACTGACCCAACTGGCGATCCCTTGTAGCAGCCGAAAGTCGAGGGGGTCCAGGAGGACGACCTGCTCTTGGCCAGCCGACTGGAGCACGGCGGGCTGACCGTCTCGGACTTGGGCAACCACATCGGTAGTGTGGCCTTCCAGATCAGATGTCGAGATGGTTCGAAGGGTCATGGCGGTCTCCAGAGAGTGCTGAGAACTAGAAGCACCTAGCCTGTGCTCAGAGGGCTTCGGCTCAGCCTGCATTCTACTCCATGCCACCCGCCGGTCACGTGGTTGACCATCCGCCTGAGCCCGAGGTATTGGTACCAGCCCATCCGGGTGGCAGCCTGTTCAGCCTTGCTGGCCCAGGCTGCGCCCTTCCAGCAAGACGGCCCGATCCGGTGTTACGAGCACCGAACCAGGCCTAGCCACTCAAAGGAGGATGAATCCCATGAGTGACCAACCGCAGCATACCAACACGCAGCCTCCGAACTCCCTGCAATCGCGTCACTGGGAGGCGCACGCCGTCTTCCGCGAGACGTACCTGCACCTCTACCCGGAAGCTCACATCCGCGACGCCTTCCGCCGCGTCGGCGTCACCCTCTACGACAACGCCTTGCTCCACGAAGAGACGTACCGCGAACGCGGCGAGGTGCCGGTCAAGTCCGACTTGCGCGCCGCGCTCGAAGATCTGCGCCAGCTTCAGGGCTACATCCACCACCTCGGCGCCGAACCCGGCAGTGTCAACGATGCCGAGATCGTCCAGTTCCAGAGCCTGGCAATCGAGGTCTCCAACCAGTTGGCTGCACAAGCGATTCGGCTCGAAGAGAAGCTGGGAACCGCTCCGGACCTGGAGAGCTGATTGATGCCGGACATGGACACCGGCACCTACGTCGCACAAGCGGAGCAAGAGCTACAGCGGTGCTGTGAGCGGCTGCTTGGTCGCTTCGGACCAGAGCTTGCGCGACATCCACTCCAAGTCCGCATCGAGGGCTTGCCCACTAGATCGGAGCGCAGCAAGGACGAGCAGCCTTATCCCATCCGGGTCCCTGCGCATGCACTGGCCGGTTCAAGATCCGAACTCTTGGCGGCGCTGCTCCATGCGATAGTGCACTGGGTCAACGGACTTCGCGGCCTCAAAGACTGCTGCCATCGCGGGTACCACAGCCGAAGGTTCCGCGATCTTGCGCAGGAGATTGGCTTCGAGGTGGGGGAGCGGGTCCACCGCTTCGGCTGGGTCGACCTCCGGCCCGGTGCAGAGCTGAAGGCGGAGCTGCAAGAGATCGTGCTCGATGAGAGTTCTCTGGCTCCGCTGCTTGCAGCTCTGTCCGCCGACCAAAGAAGGCCTCGACTGTGCCCTGCGAACCTCCTCAAAAGCCAGCCGACGAGCCCATACTGGCGCGCCAAGGAACTGTTGTTGCCGAGGGTGCCACGCTTTCGCGTCGAGCTGGTGCGTGAGGCTAGTGTACCGCTGCACAGCTATCCCCGGGTCCAGGCTGGAGGTGATGCGGCGGCGCTGCTCTGGCAAGTGCTGCAGGGCTATGACCGCGAGGCTCTGGCTGTACTCTTCCTCGACGCAAACCGCAGAGTGATTGGCTGGGACGTACCGTACATCGGCATCTTGACGGGAGCCCAAGCCGAGCCCCGGGGGGTCTTCGTGCCGGCTCTGCTGGCCAATGCGCGGGCGGTCGTGGTGGGGCACAACCACCCGTCTGGCAATCCGAGACCGAGCCGGCAGGATGAGCGGTTCACGTATCGGCTGCGCGAGGCCGGGCGATTCCTGGGTGTCGAGCTGTACGCATCGCTCACGCTCGCGGGCGCTGGCCAATGGTGCCAAGTGCAGCCGGTGCGGTGAGGGAGGTGGCATGCCGAAGGCCCACCTGACCCACCGCATCATCGACACTTTCGTTGCCGGGCGTTGGATGACCGATTATTGGGACGGACAGTTGCCCGGCTTCGGGGTGCGTGTCTCCAAGAGCGGTCGCAAGACGTTCATCGTGCGCTACCAGGGCGCCAACGGCAGCAAGCGACGTCTCAATCTGGGAATGTACCCGGTGATGAGCTTGGCCGAGGCCCGCGACCAAGCGCGCGAGAAGCTCGCGGCGATCGCACGCGGTGAGGATCCGCAGGTCGAGAAAGTGGCCGAGCGACAGGCGCCGACCTTCGGGGAGCTGTCCGAGATCTACCTGGAGCGTCACGCCAAGGTGAAGAAGCGCCGCTGGCAGGAAGATGAGCGAAAGCTGCGCGTGGACCTGCTGCCTCACTGGAAGAGTCGCAAGGCCGGGAGCATCGCCCGCGCCGACGTCACGGAGCTACTGGACGGCATCGTCGCCCGAGGCGCGCCGATCATGGCCAATCGGGTCAAGGCGCTGATCTCGAAGATCTTCAACTTCGGGATCGGGCGCGGCTTGGTCGAACACAATCCCTGCCTTCTGGTGCCGATGCCGGCACGGGAGCGTCCGCGCGAGCGGGTGCTCAGTGAAGATGAGATCCGTCGATTGTGGACGCTCCTCGAAGACGAGAATCCGACGATGAGTGCCACCTTCAAGATGCGTCTCCTGACCGCGCAGCGGGGGGTCGAGGTCTTGAAGATGCGCTGGCGGCACATCGACGGCACCTGGTGGACGATCCCTGCCGAGGTGGCCAAGAACGGCTTGACGCACCGCGTCCCGCTTGCGCCCCAGGTCCTGACACTGCTCGACGAGCTACGCCCGCAGACGGGCAAGTCGGCGTGGGTCTTTGCCAGTCCGCGCAAGACCAGCCGTCCTATCGTCTCGGTGCAAAGTGCGGCCGAACGTCTCGCCGAGCGGTCCGGCATTGCGTTCACGCCCCATGACCTGCGGCGCACGGCGGCCAGCTTTATGACGTCGATGGGCATCTCGCGCCTGGTCGTCTCGAAGCTGCTCAACCATGTTGAGAGTGGTGTCACCTCGATCTACCTATGAACGTGTCAACTACTGCGCGGAAGTCTTCATCGGAATTCTTCT
>CBDUPA010000052.1:0-8308 GCA_965368975.1 uncultured bacterium
ACATATCGAGAACAACTCCTTCCTTTCGAGCGACTTCGTGTCGCAACCACTATTTTGAGCAAAACGGGGACTTGTGCCAGGACCCCGAGATGACGGTGCGCCTCTTCGGGCCGGATGCAGAAGTCGCCCCTGAGTTTCTGCCGTCGTCCGGCCTGCACCACGGCCGCGCCGAAGCGTTGACCTTTCAGCAAGCGGTCCCGCCCATCTACCAAGAGGTCTACCCGGAGCCGGGCAAGTACAGCCCGCGGCTCTACAAGGAGCTGAACGACTTCCTGGGTCTGTGGCTGCGCAACCTCGAAGACCAGGGACACGAGGTCGTCGAGGCTCGCCGAGCCGACGCCGACTGAGCGTGCGCTCTCCCATCTCCCTGTCTTCCATCCCACCTCCCACCTCTGCTTGCCGCTCCTGCCGGAGCGGTCTTCTTCGTGGCCAACCGGCCAGGCTCACCGCCTCAGCCACTGATTCCCACTCCACGCCCTGCCTCCAGCCTGGAGAGCCTGCCTCCAGCCTGGAGCGACCCGGTCCGCTATCTGGCCACCTGTGTCCCTCCGTCCACCCCTTCCAGGGGCTTCCAGGCATTCCCTGGCAGCCGAGAAACCCAACAAATGTTGGGTCTGTTTCGGGCCCGCGAAAAAAACTCCGACTTTTTTCGAGCAGCCTGCGCAGACGGCCTTGAGAGGTGCTGTGGGGCCCGTTTTTTGGTCCCTAGTTGGTCACAATGAGCTTGATGCACCCTCTGTCTTGACCTTCGATCTTGCGTGTTTGCAAGGACTTCCACCAGCCATGTGAGCGCCCTACACGTCCCAATTGGCAGTTGAATCGTTGCACGGAAATGCGTATTGCATGGCATTACATCAGCAGAGGGTACTCCTTGGACAGTATGGAAGATCCGCCATATGCTCAGGAAATAGTCTTGCTGCATATAATTGCCGCGAGGTACGCTGCATTCCAGAGAGTGTTTATGGGAAACGCTCGATCGACGAGGACGAAACAACGAAAGGTATGCAGATGTCCAATCTCCTCAGCTCCCGAGTCGTACGCAGGAAAGAACTCTCCAAGCGCCTGGGTGTCTCGCTGGTGACTCTCTGGCGCTGGGAGCGCGAAGGGCGGCTGCCGCCTCGGTGCTCCTTCGGCCCGAACACTGTCGGCTGGCTCGAAGACGACCTGGAAGCCTGGTGGGCCGAGAAAGCCTCGGGTGGTCAGCGCGGGTGAGCCGTGACGCATCGATGTTCTGAATCTGGATCCTCTTCTTCTCACTTCTCGACACTGGCCGTCAGCGCGCTGGACTACGCTGCGCAAGGCTGGCCGGTTCTTCCCATCAAACCTCGGGCCAAAGTGCCCCTGACCGCGCACGGCGTCAAGGACGCCAGCGCGGATGTCCGCACCGTCGAGCAGTGGTGGCGCCGCTGGCCAGCCGCCAACATAGGTTTGGCGATTCCGCCCGGCCTGGTGGTGCTCGACCTGGACTCTCCCGACGCCTGGCATCGACTCAAGGCTCAGGATCGCGGTCTGCCCTCGACGGTGCAGGCCCGCACCGCGCGCGGCGCGCACTTCTGGTACCGGGTACCGGGGCGAGCGCGCAACCGGGTGGGTCTGAGCGAAGGCGTCGACCTGAGGGCCCACGGTGGCTACGTGCTGGCAGCGCCGAGCGTGCACCCGAGCGGCGTGTTGTACGCCTGGCGGGTACCGCTTGGACGCTCTGCGATCGCCGAGGCCCCGGGCTGGTTGATCGAGCTACTCGGCGAGAGTCCTGACGCAGCACCTCAGAGGCGGCGTAACTGGCACCAGACGATCACCGGTCCCGTTGGGCAAGGGCGGCGTAATCAGACGTTGGCCGAGGTCTCCGGTCTGCTTTTCCGGCGCCTGCCGGCGAGCACGGCAGCGGAGCTGGCCTACTGCTGGGCGCAGGTGAAGCTGAGGCCGCCCTTGCCCGAGCGCGAAGTGCGGCGCACGATCGACTCGATTGCGGGTCGTGAGCTGCGGCGTCAAGGAGCCCACCAGGGGAGTCGTCACCCGGAGGGCCGCCGATGACGGAGCACCTCGACATCGTAGCCCTTGACAACGTCACCCGCCTGGAGGAGGCGCAGAAGCGGCGCCGCGAGCACCAGCGCGAGCGCCAGCAGGAGCAGCGAGCCCGCCAGCAAGCTCCGGTCGAGCCGTTTGCGCTGCCGCAGCAACAGCCGTGGCCCGAGCTGCCCAAGGAGGCGCTGCACGGCTTGGCCGGCCGCTACGTGCGCAAGATCGAGCCGCACACCGAGGCCGACCCGGCCGGCATCCTGGTGCAGTTGCTGGTCATGTTCGGCAGCATCGTCGGCCGCGTGCCGCACTTCTGCGTCGAGGCTGACCGGCACTACTGCAACCTGTTCGCGGTGCTGGTCGGGGATTCTTCAAAAGGGCGCAAGGGTGTCTCGCTCGGGCAGGCCAAGCGGCTCTTCGAGAGTGTCGACGAGCACTGGTGTGAGCGGCGTATCGAGAGTGGGCTTTCCTCGGGAGAAGGCCTGATCTGGAGCGTGCGCGATCCGACCGAGAAGTCCGAGCCGGTGCGCGAGAAGGGCAAGCCCACCGGCGAGGTGCGCACTGTCCAGACGGATGCCGGCGTCGAGGACAAGCGTCTCCTGGTCCTCGAATCCGAGTTCGCCTCGACGCTGCGGGTGCTCAAGCGTGACGGCAGTACGCTCTCGGCCACCATTCGCAACGCTTGGGACAGCGGACGGCTGAGTTCGATGACCAAGAACAGTCCGGCGCGAGCCACCGGGGCGCACATCTCGATCATCGGCCACATCACCAAGACCGAGTTGCTGCGTTACCTGGAGTCCACCGAGACAGCCAACGGCTTTGGCAATCGCTTCCTGTGGTGCTGCGTGCGGCGCTCGAAGTGCCTGCCCGAAGGCGGGCAGGCCCACACGCTGGACTTTCGCGACGAGAGTCGGGAGATGGCCGAGCGGGTGCGCTTTGCTCGTCAGACCCAGCTGATCCAGCGCAGCCCCGAAGCCAGAAAGCTCTGGGCCGAGGTGTACCCCGCGCTTTCGCAAGGCCGGCCCGGGCTGCTCGGTTCGATGATCGGACGGGCCGAGGCGCAGGTCATGCGTCTGGCTTGCCAGTACGCATTGCTCGACGGCTCGGCGGTCGTGCACAGCTCGCACCTGATCGCGGGGCTGTCGTTGTGGAAGTACTGCGAGGGCTCGGCACGGTGGATCTTCGGTCTGGAGCTGGGCGACCCGATCGCGGATGAGATCTTGCGCGCTCTGCGCTCCAGTCCGGACGGCTTGACCAAGGCTGAGATCAGCCATCACTTCCACCGCAACCGCAATCGCCACGAACTTGGCCGTGCACTGGCCTTGCTGCTCGAACGCGGCCTGGTCAAGAGCGCCAGGGAGCCGAGCGGTGGACGGCCGGTCGAGCGGTGGCATGCCCACTTAGAGAACGAAAAAAGGGGGGCAAGTCCGTGCGAAAACCCCTGAATCTAGGCTTTCCTCGTTTGTTTCGTTTTCTTCGTACCCCTTCGTCACCTCCATGAAATCAAATCCCTCTTTCAAGGAACCATCACCGATGTCCACGTCTCAGAAGACTGCGAACCCGACCCCGCCTGAGCAACTCGAACTGCGCTACGTGCCACTCGACCAAGCGCGGCGCTGGGACGCCAACCCCAAGCGTCACGACCTGGATCGGCTCCAGGTGTCCATTCAGACCCACGGCTTCGGCGATCCGCCGAAAGTTCGACGCCACCCTCGGCGCCCTGGTCTACGGCAACGGCCGCACCGAAGCGCTGGAGCTGATGCGCCAGGCGGGAGGGCCGCCCCCGCGCGGCATTCTGGCCCTGGAGGATGGCTGCTGGGCGGTACCGATCATCTTTGGTGTCGACGCCGAGAGTCACGCGGCGGCGGTGGCCTTCGCCATCGACCACAACAATCTCACGCTTCTCGGCGGCGACCTGGGCTTTACCGACGTGCTGCAAATCTGGGACGAGTCCGGCCTGCAACAGGTCCTCGCGGACGTGCCCGATGCTGGGGACCTCCTGGCGAGCTTCGACCGGGACGACGTCGACATGCTGCTGGCTGGTCCTACCTTCGAGCCGGTGGGGGAGGACGAACAGAACCGCCTGGATCAGAAGAAGCTCGCCACCTGTCCGCACTGCGGGCACGAGTTCCGGCCGTGAGGTGATCGCCATGGCCACTCTTCTGCTCGACTACTGCTCGCACAAGGCGGCGACCCACGCGGTGCTGCGCTGGCACTACAGCCGCAAGATGCCCGCCGGCAAGCTGGTACGTATCGGCGTCTGGGAGGAAGGGCGCTTCGTTGGCGCGATCCTCTACGGCAGCGGCGCCAACCGGAACCTTTCCAAGCCCTTCGGCCTCGAACCCACCGGTGCCTGCGAGCTGGTACGCGTCGCGCTGGCTCCTGGCCGCGAGCACCCCACCTCCAAGTGTGTAGCGCAGAGCCTGAAGATGCTACGCCGGCAGTCGCCGGGCCTGGAAGTCGTCGTCTCCTACGCCGATACCCGCCAAGGGCACCTGGGCATCATCTACCAGGCCACCAACTGGATCTACCTCGGCACCTCGGTCCAGCCGAGCTTCAAGGTGCGCGGCAAGATCGAGCACCTGCGCTCGCTCTATGACCGCTACGGACCGGGCAGCCAGAAGCTCGACTGGGTGCGCCAGCACGTCGACCCGACGGCCAAGCGCATCACTATGCCCGCCAAGCACCGCTATGTCTTTGCTTTCACCAAGGCGCTTCGCCGACAGCTCTTGGCCAAGGCGCAGCTCTATCCCAAACGCATCGATCACGATGCTCTTTCAGAAGGATGATTCCCATGACTCCACACTCACCTCACACTGAAACACCTCCCACTGAACTACTTGCCAAGGACAGACCGAGCCAGCATCCAGCCCTGGTCGGCGTTGATGTTGGCAAGAAGCACGACCCGACCGCGATCGTCGCGGCCGAGTTGCAGGAGCGCAGCGACGGGTCCCACTTCGTCGTGCGCTTCCTGGAGCGCTTACCTCTCGGCACCCCGTACCCCGATGTCGCGCAGCGCCTGAATACGCTGTGCCGTAACGTCACCGCGCGCACCGGCGTCGAGCCGATCCTGTACCTCGATGCGACCGGCGTCGGGCAAGGCGTCCTGGATCTACTCCAGGCTCAGACGCTCGGCGCTGAGCTGTGGGCGGTCACCTTCGTGCCCGGCATGGGGCGTACGGTCCGTCCCCAAGAGCGCACGGTGAGCCTGGGCAAGGCGCGGCTGGTCTGCAACCTGCAGGCGGTGCTGCAAAGCAATCGACTCCACCTGCCCAGAGGCGGCGAAGCCGATGCCCTGGTCCAGGAGCTGCTGCACTACGAGATCCGCATCGACGAGGAGGGCCGGGAGCGCTACGGCGCTTTCGGCCAGGACCGCCACGACGACCTGGCCACGGCCCTGGGACTGGCCGTCCAGCACGTCCAGCCGCGGCGCAGGAGGCTCGACGATGTATCGTGACGACGACTTTTCCTATGAAGAACCTGTCAAGAAGCACATCCCGCTGTGCACCAACGTGGCCCTGGGATTGACCCTCGGGCAGAATCGCAACCCGCCCGCATTGGCCGTCGTCGAAGCCGAGTGGCGCCAGCCTGATCCAGGCGTGGACGACTGGGTCAAACACTTCAAGGTCCGTCACCTCGAGCAACTCGCGGTCAAGAGTAGCTATCCGGCCATCGCCGAGCGCCTGCAGGAAGTGTCCAAGGGGCTCAAAGAGCGCGATCCTCGCTGGGGGCTGAGCACCTATGTCGACATCACTGGTCTGGGCCAGCCGGTCTTCGAGTTGCTCGAGGACAGGGTCTCCGGGCTGCGCCTGAAGCCAGTCACCTTCAACCATGGCGATCAACGTAGCGAGGTCGAGGGTGAGCTTCGCCTCGGCAAGGCCTACCTGGTCACGCGCTTGCAGACCCTGCTGCAAACCGACCGGCTCCACCTCGGGCGCAGCAAGCACGGCAACCGCCTGGCCCGGGAACTGCTCGACTACCAACTCGACACCACCGACAACGCCAACGATACGTACGGCGCCTTCCAGGTCGGCACCCGAGATCAGCTGGTGACCTGCCTCGGCCTGGCGCTCAACAAAGACATCTGGTGCGAGATCCCTCGACCGCCAGTGAAGCGAAAGAGGCAGGTCGGGAGACCTTGGCGTTACCCAACCCTCCGAGAGATCTACGAACGTATGGGAACTGACCGAAGCTACTTCAGTCGGAGTTGGTAGTCAGCCCAGCGACTGGTATCTGACCTTCCAGCCGCACCGGCTACCTGCCACACAGGTACGCGGTGCGCTGGAAGGCTCTCTTGCGCCCTGAGCCTCCAATTGCATCACTCCATTCTCCTCTACTCACCACTTCACTTCAGGAGCCAACCATGGCAAGAAAGTGCACGATCTGTGAACACCCCCGCGTGCGTCAAATCGACTTCGCATTGCTCGGTAGCGATGGCTATCGCAAGGTAGCGGGGCGCTTCGGGCTCTCGCCGTCGGCCGTTTGGCGGCACCGGCGAAACCACGTACCTGAACTGATCGCAGAAGGGCTCAAGCTCATGCCCGAAGAGGCCGCCGAGTCGTTACCACCGCAAGCCGGTACGGGACGGCCGAAGGCAGCCTCCTCGCCAGCTGGATCTGAGCAACTCACCCCTCGACAGCAGCACGCGATCGAAACCGTGCAGCAAATCAAGGCTATCAACTCGGCCAGTCTGGAAGTGCTGGCCGAAGCGCGAGAGAAGAAGCAACCTGCTGTCGTGCTGCGTGCGGTGGATCGAGTTGCCCGCCAGATCGAGCTTGATGTGCGGGTGCATGGCAAGGGTGAGGAGGGGCTCGAGGGAGTCGCCGTGACGAGCCTGCCCGAGTGGGCCCAGTTGCGGACAACCATCCTGCGTGCGCTCAAGCCCTTTCCCGAAGCACGCCTGGCAGTGGCCGAGGCTCTCAAGGAGGCGGGTGCATGAGTGGCAAGAAGAAAAAGCAGGCGGCGTTGACGCCGGAGCAGAGCTTTGCCTTGGCGCTCGATCCGGTCGAGTTCTCGCGGCGTGCTGGCCTTGATCCAGACCCATGGCAGGCCCAGCTACTGCGCTCGACCTCAACGCGCGTCTTGCTCAACTGCTCGCGCCAGACGGGCAAGAGCACGACGGCAGCCACCTTGGCTGTCCATACGGCACTCTTCGAGCCCGGATCGCTTGTCCTGCTTCTCTCGCCCTCCCTGCGCCAGTCTCAGGAACTGTTCAAGAAGGCGCTGGCCTGCTACCACGCAACGGGCAACCTGGTCCCGGTCGAGACCGAGTCCGCTCTGCGGCTCGAACTGGACAACAAGAGTCGCATTGTTTCCTTGCCTGGCAAGGAAGAGACGATCCGCGGCTTCTCGGGCGTCGAACTGCTGATCATTGACGAGGCCGCGCGGGTGGCCTCGGACCTGTACGTTTCGGTACGTCCCATGCTGGCGGTCTCGGGTGGGCGCCTGTTCGCTCTGTCGACCCCGTACGGTAGCCGGGGCTGGTGGCACGGAGCCTGGCACTCCGAGGAGCCCTGGGAGCGCTACGAAGTCCCCGCCGAGATGTGCTCGCGCATCAGCCCGAGCTTTCTTGCCGAGGAGCGGCGCGTCCACGGCGACTGGTGGTACGACCAGGAGTACGGCTGTCAGTTCAATGAAAGTGACGACCAAGCCTTCGGACAAGCCGAAGTGAGCCGGGCCCAGCGCGAAGATTTCGAGCACTGGTTTGAATAGCAGGCATCCTGGCAACGGGGCTCCTTCTCGGGCTGACCCTTGGACAAGCCAGATGCTGCGTACTCCGCTTGCCGCTCCAGTCGGGGCGGTTTTTTCGTGGACACACTGGCCCACCTCATTTCTAGCAGCTGATTCCCTCTCCTCGCCCTGCCTCCATCGTGGAGAGCCTGCCTCTAGGATGAAACCACCCTCACCGGGTATCCGGCCACCTGGGTGAGCTTGGTCACGCCCTCCAGGGCCTCCATGCCACCTTCGGGCCGCTGGCTACTCGTTCATCACCAGACCTGATGCTCTATCTGTCCGAACGATTCCCCGAGAATTCCGACGCCGTCCCGTTGACGAGTCGTCGCGAAATCCCGTATCCATGGAGTACACGGAGACTCAAGAGACGAGAAAGAGGACACTTACGCCGCGTAGCCGACTCCTTTCCAGTTTCACACTTCAAGTCATTCACCAGGAGAAGGGCACCTCATGAAAACCACCATCACCGCCAACCCGGCCCGGCTCTACATGGCCAGCCTGTCCAAGGGCAGCCAAGGCATGCGCCGCTGCCTCGACAAGATCGTCGACATCCTCGATC
>CBDUPA010000053.1:0-8187 GCA_965368975.1 uncultured bacterium
CGTATCGTTCTTCACGTTCACGAGCTAGGGCCTTGAGGAGAATCTGATCGAGATCACCTTGCAGCCGTCGGTGCAGGCGCGGTGCCGAAATGCCGCGAAGCTGAGCGACCTCGGCCTGTTGCCCCTTTGGCAGCTGTTCGAAACGGGAACTGGGAGTTGCCGGATCCGTCTCGGTGAGCTTACGGAAGTAGTCGAGTACTGTCTGGTCCTGGATGTCGTGAGGCATCTCGCCAGTGAGTAAGAGATACAGGAGAACTCCCAAGGAGTAGACGTCCGAGCGGATGTCGACGGTGCTTTCGTCGCCTCGCTCGCTGGCCATCTCCGGGCTGGCGAAGGCTGGCGTTCCCATAAGGAGTCCGACAGTCAACTGTGAGTCGACATTGGTGTCGAGTTCCTTGGCGATACCGAAGTCCAGGACCTTGACCACAGCTCGCTGCGTGCCTCCTGGCTCGTCCTGCTCGGTAACCAGCAAGTTCAGCGGCTTGATGTCTCGGTGTAGCACGCCCTTCTGGTGGGCATGGTGAATGCCGGCACACACTTGGAGGAACAGGCGCAATCGGGCTTCGACATCGACTTCGTTTTCGTCGCAGTAGCGATCGATCGGAACACCCGGGACGTGTTCCATCACCAGGTAGGGGCGCCCGTCTTCCAGATCGCCGGCCTCGAAGACCTGGGCGATGTTGAGGTGGTTCATGCGGGCCAGGGTGCGCCGTTCCAATTCGAACCGGAGCCGTGCGGTATTGGTCTCACCAGTCTTGGGCCGGCGCTTTCGCATGACCTTGACGGCAACATGGCGCTGAATCGGCTCGCTCTGTTCGGCCAAGTAGACCGTGCCCATGCCGCCTTCGCCGAGGACTTCGAGGAGCTCGTAAGGGCCGATCTGGCCTGGTACCGAGGCTCTGCCGCTCGGTGTTGCCACTTCTTCGGGTTGGAAGGCGGTGATTTCCCGGTGTAGTTCCGGCAGCAGCAGACGGACCTTGCGTAGGAGTCGAGGGTCTTCTTCGCAGGCGGTTTTGAGAAACGCTTGCCTCGAAGCCCTGGGTAGCTGAAGGGCTTGGTGTACAAGCTCGAAGAGTCGTTCTTCGGGTTGTTGTGAGGGGGAGTTCATGATGATCCGTTGACTGTGTTTCTGCGATCCTTTCGCCGCTACGGATCTGCCTCTTCCTCGGTCTCCGGGTCGAAGACCATGACACCGAATGGATCGTTCTCGGCCTCTTGCGTAGGTAGTGCGGCGAGGCGGTCTGTCCAGAGAGTGGCCTTCTCGGTTCGCCCGAGATCGCTGTAGATACCCACCAGCGCCGTCATTAGTTGGCGAATCAGAGGACTTTCCGGTGGGGTGTGTAGCAAGTAGATCCGGAGCCCTTCTTGCAAGCGTTCGGCAGCTTGCTCGGTCTGCGAGTTCAGTTGCGCTGCCGCTCCCAGATTGATCAAGACGGTGCCGGCCATCGGATGATCAGGGCCGAGCGACAGGCGTATTCGATCCAGGGCTTCCTGCAAGTACCTCTCGGCTTCCGGCCCGCGCTCTGTCTGGACATACACGGTACCCACATTGATATAGGCGTACGCGATCTCTGGATGGTCTGCCGGGAGTCGCGCTTCTCGGATCCGGAGCACACGTAGAAAAGTCTTCTCAGCCTGTGCAAATTGCTCCAGTTGCAACTGTGCGGTGCCGAGCATGCCCAAGTCGACCACCAGGCTCAAGTGATCTTCTTCGAAGAGCGTTTCCTTGGTTTGGATGCATCGTTCGAGCGCTGCTACTGCTTTCTCGGTTTCTTGCTGCACCATGTAGGCATTTCCCAGCATGCACAGGGCTTCGATCCGGTCCAGGTCGGAGTTGTCGGCGGTAGGCATGTCACGGCTGGCCAGCACCTCTTCGAAGTAGGGAATTGCATCAGCTGGCTGATTAGCCATGTTGTAGAACTGACCGACTGCTAGCAGCGTCGGCGCCAGTTCCGGGTGTCGCGGGCCTAGGAGATCGCGGTGGAGAGCCAGGGAGCTGTGGAGCAGACCCTCTGCCGCATCCGTTTGCATGAGTCCACGGTATGCCTGTCCTAAGGAGCGCAGCCTTACGACCCGGTCGAGCGGTGGCTCTGAGGGAAACTGACTATAGAGTGCTCCAACCCTCTCGAGAAGCTGGCGGCTCAGGTCGTAGTTGCCCAAGGAGAGATAGACACGACCCATAGTATCTAGCAGGCGAGCACGGACTGCCGGCTCGTCGGCGAAAGTGATTTCGATTCGGTCGGCGCCGCGGTCGAGTACCTGTCGTAGGGTGACCTCCTCCGCCTCGGAGCCTGGAGGTCGGGCGTCCTCGAACAGCTCGAGCAGGAAGTCGGTCACCGCCTGGGCTTCGGTTTGCGCTTGCCGGGCTCGCTGGGCTTCGATGCCGCGCGCGATCAGGCCACCTACAAGTGTCAGCAAGATCAGGGTAGCGGCAGCGACGGCTGCGCGATTGCGGCGCAGGAACTTGCGGAAGAGATAGATCTTGCCGGGAGGCCGTGCCTGGACTGGCTCGAAGGCCAGAAACCGCTGCACGTCCTCGGCGAAGGCCGCGACGGAGTCGTATCGTTCTTCACGTTCACGAGCTAGGGCCTTGAGGAGAATCTGATCGAGATCACCTTGCAGCCGTCGGTGCAGGCGCGGTGCCGAAATGCCGCGAAGCTGAGCGACCTCGGCCTGTTGCCCCTTTGGCAGCTGTTCGAAACGGGAACTGGGAGTTGCCGGATCCGTCTCGGTGAGCTTACGGAAGTAGTCGAGTACTGTCTGGTCCTGGATGTCGTGAGGCATCTCGCCAGTGAGTAAGAGATACAGGAGAACTCCCAAGGAGTAGACGTCCGAGCGGATGTCGACGGTGCTTTCGTCGCCTCGCTCGCTGGCCATCTCCGGGCTGGCGAAGGCTGGCGTTCCCATAAGGAGTCCGACAGTCAACTGTGAGTCGACATTGGTGTCGAGTTCCTTGGCGATACCGAAGTCCAGGACCTTGACCACAGCTCGCTGCGTGCCTCCTGGCTCGTCCTGCTCGGTAACCAGCAAGTTCAGCGGCTTGATGTCTCGGTGTAGCACGCCCTTCTGGTGGGCATGGTGAATGCCGGCACACACTTGGAGGAACAGGCGCAATCGGGCTTCGACATCGACTTCGTTTTCGTCGCAGTAGCGATCGATCGGAACACCCGGGACGTGTTCCATCACCAGGTAGGGGCGCCCGTCTTCCAGATCGCCGGCTTCGAAGACCTGTGCGATGCTGGGATGGCTCATCCGCGCCAGGGTGCGCCGCTCCAATTCGAACCGGAGCCGTGCAGTCTCGGTCGCGCCACGGTTGGATCGGCGCTCTCGCATGACCTTGACGGCAACGTGGCGTTGGATCGGTTCCTTCTGTTCGGCCAGGTAGACCGTGCCCATGCCGCCCTCGCCAAGGACTTCGAGCAGCTCGTATGGACCGATCTGGCTGGGTACCGAGGCTCTGCCAGGTGGCGCCGTCGACGCTTCGGGTTGAAAGGCGGTAGTTTCCTGATGCAGTCCCGGCAGAAGCAGACGGACCTTGCGTAGGAGTCGAGGGTTGTCTGCGCAGGCGGTTTCGAGAAATGCTTGCCTCGAAGTCCTGGGTAGCTGCAGTGCTTGGTGGACGAGCTCGAAGAGTCGTTCTTCAGGTTCGGGTGCGCTCAACGATCTTTCCGGTCATCGGTGATTGATTCCGCTTCCTGGGATTGAGCTGTTGCTGATCCGTCGACTACCGTCATTCCAAAGGGATCCTGCACAGACGTTGGCTCGCCCAGCCTGGCCAAGCGACCTCGCCAGTAGTCGACTTGGTCCTCGCGGCCGAGTGCTCCATTCAAGTCTGCCAGAGACTCCATCAACTGGCGGATGATCGGTTGTTCTGGCGGCATGTGCAGCAGGAAAACGCGGAGACCTTCCTGTCCAAACTCGATCGCATCCTCGTACCGTTCGTCGAGCTGGGCGAGCGCTGCGAGGTTGACAAGGACACTTCCCGTTGCCATGTGGTCCATGCCGAGCGTGGCGCGAGCATTGTCGAGACCTTTCAGCAGATAGGTCTCAGATTCCTGAATGCGTCCCATCTGGCCGTAGGTCGTTGCCAGGTTGATGTAGGCGTAGGTGAAGGCCGAATGCCCTGGCGTCAGCCGGGCTTCTTTGATTCGGAGGGTACGCTCGAAATTGACTGCGGCTTCCTCCAGATTGCCGAGCTGCAAGTGTGCGCTCCCTAGCTCCGTCAGGTGTGCGACGAGGTTCAGGTGAGTGTCTCCGAGTTGGGCTTCCTTGGCTCGGATGCATTGCTGCAGGAGTTCAATGCCTTTCTCCAGTTCGCCTTGCAGAATGTAGCTACTACCAAGGCCGGAAAGAGCTTCGAGCTGAATGTGCCTCGAGGATTCAGGTGTCGGATAGCCATGACGATCCAAGATCTCTTCGAAGTAGGGGATTGCGCTCTCGGGCTGCTTGGCCAGGTTGTAAAAGTGTCCAAGTTCGTAGAGTGAAAACGCAAGTTCTTGGTGGCCTGGCTCTACTAGCTCTCGATGTGCTTCCAGGGCACCGAGAAGGAGATTCTCTGCGGTATCTGTTTGTCCCAAGAAGCGGTGAGCCTTGCCCAGTGAACGCAGCCGGATGGCCCGATCCATTGGGGGCTCGGGTGGATTCTCATTGTAGACCTGGCCAACACTCTGGAGCAGTTGACGGGCCAAGTCGTAGTCACCCAGGACGAGGTAGACGTTTCCCATGGTGGTGAGCAGGCGAGCGCGTACAGTAGGCTCATCCGCGAACGCTGTTTCAATACGTTCAGTACCGCGCTCGAGTACCTGCCGTAGGGTGACCTCCTCCGCCTCGGAGCCTGGAGGGCGCGCGTCCTCGAACAACTCGAGCAGGAAGTCGGTCACCTCCTGAGCCTCGGCTTGGGCCAGCCGGGCTCGTTGGGCTTCGATGCCACGCGCGACCAAGCCGCCGACCAGGGCCAACAGGATCAGGGTAGCGGCAGCGACGGCTGCGCGATTGCGGCGCAGGAACTTGCGGAAGAGATAGATCTTGCCGGGAGGCCGTGCCTGGACTGGCTCGAAGGCCAGAAACCGCTGCACGTCCTCGGCGAAGGCCGCGACGGAGTCGTATCGTTCTTCACGTTCACGAGCTAGGGCCTTGAGGAGAATCTGATCGAGATCGCCTTGCAGCCGTCGGTGCAGGCGCGGCGCCGAGATGCCGCGAAGTTGAGCGATCGCGGCCTGTTGCCCCTCCGGCAACTGTTCGAAGCGGGAACTGGGAGTTACCGGATCCGTCTCGGTGAGCTTACGGAAGTAGTCGAGTACCGTCTGGTCCCGGATGTCGTGCGGCATCTCGCCGGTGAGCAGAAGAAAGAGAAGCACTCCCAAGGAGTAGACGTCCGAGCGGATGTCGACCGCGGTCTCGTCGTCGCGTTCGCTGGCCATCTCGGGGCTGGCGAACGCAGGTGTACCGACGAGAAAGCCAACGGTCAGCTGGGAGTCGACGCGGGTGTCGAGTTCCTTGGCGATACCGAAGTCCAGGACCTTGACCACAGCTCGCTGCGTGCCTCCTGGCTCGTCCTGCTCGGTAACCAGCAAGTTCAGCGGCTTGATGTCTCGGTGTAGCACGCCCTTCTGGTGGGCATGGTGAATGCCGGCACACACTTGGAGGAACAGGCGCAATCGGGCTTCGACATCGACTTCGTTTTCGTCGCAGTAGCGATCGATCGGAACACCCGGGACGTGTTCCATCACCAGGTAGGGGCGCCCGTCTTCCAGATCGCCGGCCTCGAAGACCTGGGCGATGTTGAGGTGGTTCATGCGGGCCAGGGTGCGCCGTTCCAATTCGAACCGGAGCCGTGCGGTATCGGTCTCACCAGTCTTGGGCCGGCGTTTTCGCATGACCTTGACGGCAACGTGGCGCTGAATCGGGTCCTTCTGTTCGGCCAGGTAGACCGTACCCATGCCGCCTTCGCCTAGGACTTCGAGGAGTTCGTATGGACCGATCTGGCTGGGTACCGAGGCCCTGCCAGATGGTGCCGCCGACGTTTCGGGTTGAAAGGCAGTGGTTTCCTGATGCAGTACCGGCAGGAGCAAGCGGGCCTTGCGTAACAGTCGCGGATCGTCGGCGCAGGCGGTTTCTAGAAAGTCCGCCCGAGCGGCTCGTGGTTGCTGCAGCGCCTGCTGGACGAGTTCGAAGAGTCGCTGTTCCGATGGGGAGGGCGGGTTGGGCATCAAGGCTCCAGGTCAGGGAGAGCCTACGGCGACTGGACCCAATGCCCTGATGGGCAGCTTGCCGGTCGCCGACGTCTCGCAAGTGACCTTGGAATCTTACCTCTGATCAAACGAGATGTCTTGACCAGCGAGAATCTCTAGCTGGATCTGCGATCTGCGGTGAAGATGCTGGTGTCTTGGTCGATCCCCGGGGACTGGGCCTTGCTGAGGTTGCCATGAAGGTAGTCGAGCGAGGGGAGTCTCGCCGCTGGCTACCCGTCCGCGGCAACCTCCCGATTCGCGAGACTTCGGTAGGCTAGCGCCGCCACCACCGCACCCAAGATCGGTCCGGCCCAGTAGAGCCAATGATCCTGCCACGTTCCGGACAGCAATGCCGGTCCGAACGAGCGTGCCGGGTTCATCGATGCTCCGCTGATCGGTCCACCCCAGAGCGCGCCGAGGGTAACGGCCGAGCCGATGACGAGTGCCGCGATCGGTCCCGGCGCGCGGGCATCGGTGGCGACGGCGGAGATGCTGAACATGAGGCAAGCGGTGAGCAGGCCTTCCAGCCAGAGAGACTGGGTCGCGGTGCCCGCTGGGACCGTGGAGCCCAGAGCGACGCTCGAGTGCAGGGCGACATCGCCGAAGATGCCGAGCAAGACGGCGGCGCCCGCGCTGGCACCGACGAGCTGGGCCGCGATGTAGGAGGGGACTTCCTGCCACGGGAAGACGCGGATGCTGGTGAAAGCGAGGGTGACCGCGGGGTTGAAGTGGGCGCCGGAGATGTGACCCGTAGCGGCGACCATGACGGCGATGACCAGGCCGAAGGTGAGGGAGACGCCCAGATGGCCCAGGTGACCGCCTTGGCTCTGCACGACGATGGCGCCACAGCCGGCGGCAACGAGAAAGAAGGTGCCAATGGCTTCGGCGGTGAGCCGCTGCCAGAGCGCCGGAATGACGTAGGGTTTCTTCATGCAGAGTCTAGAACTGGGGTTTAGCCAGTTGTTCAGTTCATGCGGAAGCGGCCTGACTCGCGGTGATGGCGGCGAGCGTCGATGCGTGGAGACAGCCGTTGGACGCGACGATTCCGTGATTCTCTCCCAACGTGCGGCCGAGAGAGAAGTCCAGGGCATTTCCTCGCGCAGTTGTCACACGACCGCCGGCCTCGGTGATCACGAGGTACCCCGCCGCGTGATCCCAGATCTTCTCTTGATAGCCGGCACTCCGCGGTAGTCGCAGGTAGATCGAAGCTTCCCCGCGGGCCACGGCCGCGTACTTGGCTTGGCTGTCCATGCGTACGGATGGCTTGGTGACGCCGAGCTCACGAGCGATGCTGGCGTGCAGGTCGTGGGCGGAGTGCGCCGCCTCGACGGACTCGCAGAAGCTGGCCTCGGCCGGGTCTTGGACATCGCTCACCTGTGCGGCTCCCAAGTCCTCACCGTTAAGGTCGTACATGCGTGTTCCCGCACCGCGTTGCGCCAGCATCACGATGCCGCGAGCACCGTCGGGTTCCTCGGCGTGAACCGGCAGGTTGGGGCAGCCCAAGGCGGCGAGGACGACTTGGCCGGCGTCGAGCAGGGCGAGAGCAATGGCGTACTGTCCGCCGCGCAGGAAGCCCTTGGTGCCGTCGACGGGATCGAGCACCCAGGTCAGCTGGGACGACGGGTCAGCGTCGCTCTGGTCGAGGGCGTCGAGGATCTGCGCCTCGGTGACGCCGGGGCGCAAGGCTCGAACTTGCTCATGGATCTGAGCGCGCAGCTGAGCGGAATCGTCTTGACGCAAGAGGTCGGCATTCTCTTCGCCCAGCATCGGAATGCCGGGCAGAGCTTCCGCCAAAATCAGGCGGATGAGAGCCTGGACGCTGTAGTCGGCCAGAGTGACCGGGGACCGGTCTTTTTTGGCTAACGCAGTGACCGGGGACCGGTCTTCTTTGGCTAACGCGGCGACCGGGGACCGGTCTTCTTTGGCTAACGCGGCGACCGGGGACCGGTCTTCTTTG
>CBDUPA010000054.1:0-6627 GCA_965368975.1 uncultured bacterium
TTCAGGGAAATGAGCGAAACGACCGAATTACGGCGTTTTCTGATGACCGCCCACAGGAGAGCAACGGCGGTACCTTGGAACTCTATTCGAACTGTCCTGCCTCAGTTGAAACATGACTCTGCCTCGCTCCAAGATACGGAGCCTGAAGGAGTCAACCATTCCCCGACACCAGCTGACAAACGGCCGATCCACGGCAAGCTCTCCCCGGTCTCCACCAGTTCGTATCAGCGGTAGGGGCAAGTTCCTCTGAGCCGTCAGTGACCAAGACCTGCTTACAGGTATGTAATTAGAAATGCTACCAAAAGTAGGGCGCTATACTCACTGACAGTAAGAAATCATGGTCGCCTACGGAACTAGGAACACCATAGCTAGCGCATATTCGGACGGTTCTCGCCCCCGTAAGCTGTTCCAGTAGGACGGCGGTTCGATTGAGGTTTAAGTGCTCCCCGTCTCCGACTGTACCGGCTGCAAAGTAGCAGGCTAGTTCCAGTTCGCTCTTGCCGACCCACGGAAGAAGTCCCCGAGATCGGGCGACAAATGCCGCCTCCCCGTCACGATCTCGGTGCCGAGCACGAGTTCGTATCGGCATTGGAAAGTACCGAGCGAGGTTTCCGCCGCAGCGAGTTGTTGGGTGAATTCATCTTTCCTCTTTGCCTTCACTTATCGCAGTCTCTTACTCGCCTCCGGGAATAGAGCATCTATCTTTGCGAGCAGAGATCTCTTGTCTTCTAGGGCAATTCTGTAAAAATCAGTCTGCTGTTCCTGCCATGCCTTTTCCGTGAAGCGTCCGGTAGTAGTCAGAATTCCCTTGTGAGCACGAAACTTATCCAACACGGCGGCAAGTTCTCTGATCGGGCGTGCGGATATGCCTCGCTTTCGCCCTTGAGTTGCCTGTACCGACTTGCACTGAATGGCGAGTCTGATCTGGCCAAGTTCAACGGACTTGAAGATAGCAATCATATCGACTCCGCCATCTGGTGAGAATGCTGAGCCGAGGCGCTCCACGTCGAAGCCTTGATTGCGATAGATAGAATGGACCAGATCCTCGAATTGCTGTGGGCCTAGCGCCGAGATCTTCGTAGGATTTGCGTGGACAAATGCTAAGATTTCTTCAGCAGCCTCAACTAGCTCTACTCGCGCCGCTTCTTGGATTACAACTGGTGGTGCCGAAAACTCAGCCAGCGTTTCAACTTCGTCGTCTTGCATTAACTGGCTGACAGCGTCTGCTGGTGGTTGGCTCTCACGAATTGGTGAAACGGAAGATCTTGCTGAACGCATCTGCCTAACGTACTCCATAACCTCTCTCTCGAAATCAGGGTTGCTCGCCATGGCATCCTGCTCAGAGTCTGAGAGGTAGCTCCAGCCGAGATTGACTATAGCTTCGGCTGTTCTTCGTGCGGAGTTAATCATTACTGACCTCGAACAACGAGTTATTTTGAGCACGCCTAACTGTGGAGTGCCAGAGGCGGTGTCTTCACACTTCTCTTTGTGCCGCCCGGAAAGTCCATTTTCTAGTTTACCTCGACGCCGCTCCTGCAATTCTATCATCGATGCTGCTGCCTTTCGCCGCTTGAGCAGGAATGGGGAAACTCCCGCAGCTACAGCCCCTCGCATCAACTTCCAATCCGAGGTATCGTTCCATCTCGGTCCTCCTTCACAGGAGCGCAGAGTTCGAGTCTCGTTGACAACCCGGCTTGCCTCCTGCGAAGGAGACCGACAACTCGTACCGCTCAGATAAGTCGTGTCTCCTTGAAGGTCTCACGACGTGACTTTCTCATGATGCCGAGTATCACAGTAGGTCGAGCGGAACCATCGAGATCGCCAAGAAGACGATCATCATGCGAGGTGACAATGAAACATAACGAACCAGGGATTTCGCGAGCCCCTGTTGACTTAGACATCAGAGTCCGCGTCTCTGAGATCTCCGGCAGATGGAATCTCAACTATGTTCTCAACTCTCCCAGCGGAGCTGTGGACTTCCACTATCAAGAAATAGCTGGGGCTACTTTGGCAACTAGCCCAGAGGCTCTCTGGAGGCATCTGAAGAGAGAGCTTTCAGACCTAAGCCAAGGGTTTGAAGCTGGTGGGACTCCGATTCTGAATTCCGAGATTCCTCAGCGATGTACTGCTATCGGCCGCGATCTCTACCGCCAGTTGTTCAACTCCAGTATGCGCGCTGCCTACAGAAGCTTCAGAGACAAGGTGCGCACGATCCAAGTAACTTCCGACGAATCCTGGATTCCGTGGGAACTAATCAAACCCTATGACGATGAAGGCAAGAGTATCATCGATGACGATTTCTTGAGCCTTCGGTTTGTGATGACTCGCTGGCTTTCAGGGCGTAGGCTACCCGTAACTAAATTTGATCTACAAAAACTTGCATTCTTCGGCGCCGGCAATGAACTCTCTCTAGAGGGCGCTGAGGCTGAGCGACGCCTTCTAGAGAGAGTTGCGAGCACAAGATCCAAGTTAGAAGATGTTAGCCCGAGAGTCGCCACATTTGAGGCCGTCACAAGGCTACTTAGTAAAACTAGAGTCAGTCTACTACACTTTGTGTGTCCGCCTTCTAGTAGCAAACACGATCCTGGGTTGCTGCTAGCTGACCAACGATCATTGCATGCCAGTGATTTGATCGGACCAATTCAAGAGAAAGTCCGCCTAGAAAGGCCTATTGTCTTCTTCAATTTTGGATACCACTCCGATATTTTGGAGGGTTGGTCGAGACAGTGGATTAACGAGTGCGGCTGCGGTGCCTTCATAGGACCTCGCTGGGACATAAAAGACAAGTCAGCTCTTGAGTTCGCGGAAAGGTTCTATGATAATCTAATGAGCGGAATACCTCTAGGTGAAGCAACTCACCAAGCAAGGCAACATCTGAGGACCAAGTGGCCAGGCGATCTATCATTTCTTTCGTACATGGTTTATGGTCATCCAGAGGCTTCAGTCCTAGAAACTAAAGAAGCCAGGCAAGGCACTTCTAGCAAGGAGCTACCTCCACTCGAAATAGCTCCTATAGTCAAAGCCGGACTTATCACGAAGTCCATCGAGTTCAAACCAGAACATTATCTAGCTGGCCTCGCCATTCTCAGTTATTTCGGTACAATAGTAAGAAATAAGTACCCAGATAAGGGCATCGGCGTTCGTATCGAGCAGCAAGATCTTGCAATTCGAATGGTAATTGAGACGCCTGAGGGAACCAGAGTTGAACTTGAAGAAACCCTCGAAGACTATGGGCAAGTTGTAAAGGGACGCTTGTTGCCACAAGACTTTCTCGATAATGAGTTGCAGGTAGCAGAACTGCGGCATCAACTGCGGTTAGCTACTGCTCAGTTAGAAAGTCAGAGAGAACTACATGAAATAGCGCAAGATCTTAACACCAGAAGAATCGAGTCACTTGGAGCAGAAGTTGATTGGCTCAGATCGCACCTTGGCGACGTCCTCTCCCTTTCTGAGAAACACACTAGTTCAATTGAGTCTATTTTTGCGAACCTGCAGCCGTCGACTCATGCAGAAGCTGCTCTCAGCTCCGCCCTGGATTTCATAAAGAACAAAGCAGCGCACGGCTTGGATGACTCGGACGAAGAGCAGATAAAGGAGGCTCTGCAGACAGTTCGCAAACATGACTCCAATATGTTCCACTCACTTAGATCCAAGCTCGAAGAGCTGATTATCAAGGGTGCAATCTCCGGTGCTTCTGGCAACCTTCTTTATGAATGGCTCAAAAGCCTGCTGTAGATGTTCCATTGGAAAGCATTAGGCATATCACCAGCAATATTGGCGGCTACTTCCAGTTCGCTGTGCCGGGAAGGCGGAAGATGTCCCCGAGATCGGGCGACAAATCGCCGAACCCCGTCACGCTCTCCCCGCTTGCCACGAACTCGTATGGGCATTCCATTCGCGGATTCCGGGACTGGGCAACCAGCCTGGCAAGGGTGTAGGGTCCGCGGCCGGCGGTACCCTCCAGGGTGCCGGTGGGTGGCACCCTCGGCTCCGCAGGGGTGCACCGGGGTGGCACCCGCGGGGCACCCTTGCTTTACCCTCGGCTTAAAACCCCAACCGAAGCGAAGATTTTCGAGGCTATTGGGCAACCGAGGCTTGTGCTGTGAGGGCTGCTCGGGAACACGAGAAGTGCTGCGAACCGAGTCCTACCAGGTGATCCAGAACTCTTGTAAATCTCTATATTGAAGCCACTTAGACGAATTCCTGGCGATGCGACAATTGAGGCGAAGTGAAGTGCAGATGTCCTGGGTGTTCGGTGCTCGTCGAGAGTGCCAATAGCGCGGCGCCTCGGTTGCAATTCAGCGATGTAGAACTTTGGAAGTGGCAGTCTCGTGGTACGAATACGTGCAAGATTTCATGTAATGAGGTAGGAATGGCTGGCACCCTGGGTGGAGGCGGGTACGGCGAGGGTGGAGCGGGTGGGTACGAGGGGTGGTACCCCGTGCCCGACCGGCGTCGCGGAGTACCGGCTAGGGTACCCCGTCGGAGCCGGGCTGCATCGACGGTCAGGGAGGCTGGACGGTGCCTGGAAGGCAGAGAAACGGCAGGGGTGCAAGGTGGGCTACCCGGCTACCTCTGAGCCGATGGAGACAGGCTGCCAGATCAGGCAGCCAGAGAGGGAATGTCGAGGCTCTGGACAGCTTGGCGCTTGGCCTGCTCTCCTCGGCGGTCATATCTGGCAGTGGTGGCTGGGTTGGCGTGGCCGGCAAGCTGCTGGACGGTGAAGACATCGACGCCTGCGCTCAGCAGGTGGGAAACGTTTGAACGTCGAAGATCGTGAGCCGAGAAGTGGTCTACGCCGGCTTGCTGTTGACGTTTGCGCAGGATGTAGGCGATGCAGCTGCCGCGCAGGCGAGTGCGACGGACCTCTCCAGTCTGGCGGATCGGGCAGAAGAGCGGGCCGGGCACCTCGCCCCGGGCGTTGAGCCAGGCGGCAAGGTACTGGCAGCCGGCATCGCTCAGATAGACTCTGCGCTCCTTGTTGCCTTTGCCGTGTACCAGGATCGCGCCATCCTCCAGGTCGATGTCGGCAACGTTGAGCCGGGCGACCTCGCCTCTGCGTAGGCCGCAGCCGTAGAGCACCGTGAGCATGGCGGCATCGCGTGTCCCCTTGGGACTGGCGTCGCTGGTGCAGGAGTTGAACAACTGCACGATCTCGGGCATCTCCAGGGCGCGGCCTGCGGGCAGCTTCGAGGCTCGCACGTTCGGCACCGACGCGGCGCGCTGGTAGGAATCGGCGTCGATCAGGCCCAGCGCCCATGATTGCTTCAGCACACCGCGCAGCGTCGACAGGATCTTATTGACGGTCGCGGGTTGGTAGCGCGCCACCAGGGCTTGCCGGACGGCCATGCCGTCGGCGTAGGTCAGTCGCCACCAAGGGTAGGTGTCGATGGTGCGGCCGGGATCGAGGATGTCGACGATCTTGTCGAGGCAGCGGCGCATGCCTTGGCTGCCCTTCGAGAGGCTCGCCATGTAGAGCCGGGCCGGGTTGGCGATGATGGAGGTCTTCATGAGGTGCCCTTTCTCTTGGTGGATGACTGTGCTGCTGGGCAGGAGGTGCCAACGTCGCAACTTCTTTTTCGGTTACACCTTACGTCTCTCAGTTCTCTCCATGGATACGGGATTCCGCGACGACTCGTCAACGGGACGGCGTCGGAATTCTTCGGGGAGTTGTTCGCGGCTCCGATGGCGCGCAGGCAGGCAGAAGTGTGGCCGTGGTGACCCAGAGCTGTGGGGAGCCCTGGAGGGACGTGGACGAGGCAGCCCGGTGGTCAGGTACCCGGCGCAGGGGTTTCAGGCTGGAGGCAGGCTCTCCACGATGGAGGGCGGCCGTGGAGGGCTGGCGCTTGGGGCTGGCGGTGGGCACGAAGGAAACCGCCCCGAACCGGAGCGGCGAACTGGAGAGGGGATTCTGAGGTCAGCGGGAGAATGCGTCGGTCACTTCTTGGCGCTGCGGACCTTGGATCGCGATGCCGACTTACTCGGGGTCGCGGCGCGCTCGGCAACCTCCGGCAGCCGGAAACCGACGACGCCGTTACCGAAGTCCTCTGCGTCGAAGCGGCGAGCCTTCTCGGCGCTCAGGCCATAGTGAGCAAACAGGCGCTTGCCGTCGACCAGGCGCGAGACGCTGTCACTCTGCGCTCGCAGACGGTAGGCACCTCGGGCACTCTCAGAAGCGGCCTTGAGACCGACTGCGCGGCTGGATGCATCGAAGCCGAGTTGGACGTGGGTCGTGCCCTTGCCCAGCATCTCGACGGTCGCGGCGGTCAGGACCAAGACGCCGCCCCGGCGGACGGTGATCTCGGCAGCGGTGGCGCTGTGGGTGGCGTGGCCTTCGTAGAATTCGAAGCTCATGGTGAGGTCTCCTTTGTAGGTCGTTGACGGTTGAGTCTCCTTGCTGCGTGGTGGTGGGTTGTATTCGCGAACACGGCGACTGGTCAACGGGGCCAACTCGGATTTCTCGTGGAAGGACCGGATTCTCGCTGGTATCGCCGGATCATCCAGCCAGGATTTCGTCCAACCTGTCTGCCCACCTCGTCAATGCTTCGGACTTCTCGGGATCGTACGAGTGGCGGTCGTACCTGGTATGAATCTAGAGCCGGACCGTGCTCGCCATGATCAACTGGT
>CBDUPA010000055.1:0-6094 GCA_965368975.1 uncultured bacterium
AGAAGAATTCCGATGAAGACTTCCGCGCAGTAGTTGACACGTTCATAGGTAGATCTTCGTGACACCGCTCTCGACGTGGTTCAGAAGCTTCGAGACCACCAAGCGCGAGATGCCCATCGAGGTCATGCAGCTGGCCACGGTGCGACGTAGATCGTGAGGCACAAAGTCCATTTCGGACCGCTTGGCGATGCGCTCAGCCGCCTTCTGCACGGCGACGATGTGACGTCCAGGCTTGCGCGGACTGGCGAACACCCACGGGGACGTCCCGGTCAGCGGGCGTAGCTCGTCGAGCAGTGTCAGCGCTTGAGGTGCCAGCGGAACGCGGTGGGTGAGGCCGTTCTTGGCGATGTCGGCGGGAATGGTCCACCAGGCACCGTCAAGGTGCTGCCAACGCATCTTCAGGACCTCGACGCCGCGCTGTGCGGTCAGAAGCCGCATGCGGAACGTCGCCGCCATCACCGGGTGCTCGTCGTTGAGTGCCTGCCACAGGTGGCGGATCTCCTCTTCGCTGAGCACCCGCTCACGAGGACGCTCCCGAGCTGGCATGGGCACCAGCAAGCACGGATTGTGCTCGACGAGGCCGCGCCCGATCCCGAAGTTGTAGATCTTCGAGATCAGCGCCTTGACGCGATTGGCCATGATCGGCGCGCCGCGCGCAACGATCGCGTCCAGCACCTCCCCCACTTCCCTTCTCCCGATCCCCTTCGCCTTGCGGCTTCTCCACTGCGGCAGAAGGTCGACGCGAAGGATGCGCTCGTCTTCGCGCCAGCGGCGTTTCTTGATTTTCGCGTGGCGCTCTATGTAGATGTCGGCCAGTTCCCCGAACGTCACGGCTTCTCGCTCGGCTACTTTCTCGACCTGTGGGTCTTCGCCCTTGGCGATGGCCGCGAGCTTCTCTCGCGCTTGGTCACGGGCCTCGGCCAGACTCATGACTGGGTAGACGCCCAGGTTCAAGCGGCGCTTGCTACCGCTGGCCCCCTTGTAGCGCACGATGAATGTCTTACGACCACTCTTCGAGACGCGTACCCCGAAGCCGGGTAACTGCTCGTCCCAATAGTCGGTCATCCAACGCCCGGCAACGAAGGTGTCGATGGCCCGGTGGGTCAGGTGAGCTTTGGGCATAGCCTCACCTCACCGGCTGCACCTGGCACCACTGGCCAGCACCTGCGACAGTGATCGAGGCGTACAGCTCGACGCCCAACACCCTCCCGGCCTCCTGGAGCCGATGGGTGAAGCGCTCATCCTGCCGGCTCGGTCTCGGATTGCCGGACGGGTGGTTATGCCCCACTACGACCGCTCGCGCGTTGGCCAACAGTGCCGGTGCAAGAATGCCGCGCGGCTCGGCTTGCGCCCCGGTCAGGATCCCGATGTACGGCACATCCCAACCGATGACGCTGCGGTTCCCGTCCAGGAAGAGTACGGCCAGGGCTTCGCGGTCGTAGCCTTGCAGTACCTGCCAGAGCAAGGCTGCGGCATCACCTCCAGCCTGGACTCGGGGATAGGCGTGCAGAGATGCGCTCGCCTCCCGCACCAGCTCGACCCGAAAGCGTGGCACCTTCGGCAGCAACGGCTCCTTGGCGCGCCAGTATGGGCTCGTCGGCTGGCTCTTGAGGAGGTTTGCTCGGCAGGGCCGAGGCTTTCGTTGATCGTCGGACAGAGCAGCGAGGAGCGGAACCAGAGCACTCTCGTCAAGAGCGATTCTCTGCAACTCAGCTTTCAGTCCTGCGCCGGGCCGAAGGTCGGTCCAGCCGAATCGGTGTACCCGCTCCCCCACCTCGAAGCCAACCTCCTGGGCCAAGTCGCGGAACCTTCGGCTGTGGTACCCGCGATGGCAGCAGTCTTTGATGCCGCGCAGACCGTTGACCCAGTGCACCATCGCATGGAGCAGCGCCGCCAAGAGTTCGGACTTTGAACCGGCCAGCGCGTGCGCGGGGACGCGGATCGGGTACGGCTGCTCATCCTTTCTGCGCTCCGATCGAGAGGACAAGCCCTCGATGCGAACTTGCAGCGGATGCCGCGCAAGCTCCGGCCCGAACCGGTCGAGCAGCTGCTCGCAGCAACGCCGGATCTCCTGCTCTGCCTGCGCGACGTGGGTGCCGGTGGCCATGCCCGGCATCGCTCAGCTCTCCAGGTCCGGAGCGGTGCCCAGCTTCTCTTCGAGCCGACTTGCCTGTGTCGCCAACTGCTCGGAGACTTCGATCGCCAGGCTCTGGAACTGCACGATCTCGGGATCGTCGACGCTACCCGGCTCGGCACCGAGGTGGTGGATGTAGCCTTGAACCTGGCGCAAGTCCCGGAGCGCTGCGCGCAGGTCCGACTTGACCGGCACCTCGCCACGCTCTCTGTAGGTCTCCTCGTGGAGCAGGGCGTTGTCGTAGAGCGTGATGCCGACTCGGCGGAAGGCGTCGCGGATGTGCGCTTCCGGGTAGAGGTACAGGTACGTCTCGCGGAAGACGGCGTGCGCTTCCCAGTGGCTCGGTTGCAGAGGGCTCGGCGGCTGCGTGTTGGTATGCTGCGGCTGGTCACTCATGGGATGTCCCTCCTTTGAGTGGCTAGGCCCGATCCGGTGCTGTCACACCGGATCGGGCCGTTTGCTGGAAGGGTGTCAGCCTGGGGCAGCAGTGCTGGACAGGCTGGCACCCGGATGGGCTGGTACCACTACAGCGGGACCGGGCGAGCTGTCAACTATGGGACAACTGGGACAACGTGACCAACGGGTCAGGCCATTCCTGGCCAGGCAACAGCAAGAAAGGTCGAGATTGCTACCGACAGCTGGATAAGGCTTCAGGCAGCTGGTGCTCAGCTGGCCTTCAGCTCAAACTCGATCGTTCGAGAGCGACTCTCGTCAGCATTCCAAACGGTCAGCCGATACCTGGAATCAATACTCAGAGAGAAGCTCTCTGCTTCGATGGGTGCGACAACGGAGAACGAACCGCCCCCGGTGACAACGGTGGGTATGACGGGATTCTCCCCGCTTCGAAGCTCAAATTTCCACAGTTGAGGCGTCCCAGCAGAGCGTTGAATCTCCCAGATCGTCTTGCTTGAGGAGACTTCTGTCAAACGGATCCTACCAACACTCGTCGGATACTCACCGAGTGTCTCAACATGGATCACCACCGAGTTACCCAGGTGTTCGGCACGGAGTGTTGACATGCCTGGGTTACAGGCAGTAGCTAGAAGCAGACTAGCGCCCAGCACAAATCTCTTCACTCTCTTACTCCTAAGAATGTGAGCAATGTATTCCAGAAGGCTCTAGTCTTTGAAACCTTCTGCTTTCCGCGGACAGATGAGGAAGACACGAGTCCTGATTGCTGAACTTGTGCCAGCAGTCCAGTAGGTGTTCTCGAACTCGGCGCACCGGCCTGCAACTGATTGCCTGCTGAGTCCGTGACTTCCGGCCCAGGGCTGTTCGAGAGAATGCCAGCGTCCTCTAGGGCTTCTTCGCAAACTGTGACGCAAGAATAACTTAGCAAGGAGTAATCCTCCTTTCTGGGAGCGGTAGCTTGAAGGGTTGCTTCAAGCTGACGTTCTTGCTCTGGCGACAGTTCTAGCTCAACGATTGTAGTCGACCGCTTCTCTTTCTGCCCTTGAAGGTAGGCTTCAAGACTCACGCCCCAATCACCTGATTCTTCGGCGTAAGTTGTGCCATACGAATACACTGTATCGTCAATTGCAATCGCCACGTGGCCAAAGACGTTGTTTTCCGTGTGGCGACCAACCACCAAACTAGCAACCTCGCCATCGAGATCGACCAGAATCAGCGGATTGCCGAGCACATACACATACCGATTCCACGACTGCGGCAGCTCCGGCTGCGCCGACCGCGCCGGATCGACACTCAGAAACCGCCCCAACCCCGGCTGGTAGTACCGGGCATGCATGTAGTCCAGGTCATCGGCCGTCCCTTCGTCGCCAAGGTCCCGCTCGTGCCCGGTGAACTTCAGCCGCTCCTCGCTCCCGACGGTGATCTCTTCCCCGTACGGATAGTAGACGTGCCGTGACAACGTCTGCCCGCCCTCACCCGTCACCAAACGCGGGCTACCGAGATGATCGAGCGTGAAGTGCTGCCGTCCACTGGGCGCCTCGGCCGCCAGGAGGCGTGAGTCGGCATAGACGTAGTCGCGCTCGATCGTCCAGCCACGGCCACCGCAGCCGGCGGCGGGGCCAGCCAGGGTGACGACACCGAGACCATCATCGAAGGCAGACCAGCAGCTCAGGTCTCCGGTTTCGAAACGATCCGCGAAGATCGACTCGGTTGCATTGGCGGGCACCGCCGGCGGCCCGACGCGGTACTCGCGCAAAAGCTTGCCGTCCAGGTCCCGCAGGTAGAAGTGCTCCACGAGCCCAGCACCTCCACCATTCGTAGCGTCCAGCACCCAGACGCGCTCATCGTCGGCGGTGTAGAGGTACGCCTTGGCGCCGCTGTTGCGCATCTGGTCGAAAGTGTCGTACTCCCAGCTCTGCAAGCCCCAAGCGGTCTGGTTGCCGAATTCATCGTAGCCGACCTGGGAGCTGGAGATGCGGTTGCTGGCGATCGCGACGTTGAGGCCGATGCTCTGCGACGGTAGACCGCCGGCTTTGGTGGTGGTCAGTGTGCGGTTGCCGAAGCTGTCGTAGACATACGACTGCTGGTACTCGACGCCGTCGTGCCATAGGCGGGCATCAACAAGTCTGCCCGCTTCGTCATAAATGAAGCTATCCAAGTGCATGCGGGTGACGTTGCCGCCACCGTCATAGGTATAGAGGCCGCTGTCCCAGTTCGTGCTCGCGCCCGCCGTTGAGACTCTGCGCGGGCGGGCCTGGCTCTGCGGGTCCTCTTCGTGGGTCTCGATGACGCCGTTGCCGTGAGCGACTTGCTCCAGCGTGCCGTTGAGGTGGTACGACAGTGTCGCGTAGCTGCTGCCGCTGCCGGGGCGTACTTCCTCGATCAGTGCCTGGTTCCACACCTGCTCGACGCTGCGCAGCTCCGCGGCACCGGTATCTCGACTACAGACATCGTGCTGGCAGGCGGGATAGTCCGTCTCGACGACACGGCCGGCACCGTCGTAGATCCAGCCCTGCTGCCACTCATAGTCTCCGGTCGAGGTCGGGATCGTCGTCGAGCGCTGAGACACCCGGCCACCGCGACCACTGTAGGTGTACTCCTCGGTGACGCTGAGCGGGATCAAGGCGGTCGAGCCAGGCACGAAGATGTTGCGCACGCGGTTGTGGCGCACGGCTTGGATCAACTTCCCCAGCCGACGATCGGTGCTCGTCTGCTGACCAGCGTAGACCCACTCCTTGTGCAGCGCGCCACTGTCGGTGTCCGAAATCTCAATCAGCCGTCCAGCACGATCGTACAAATAGCTCAGGTCACGACTGTACGTGTTCGGGCCGGTCTCGCCATCGCGGCGGCGCAAGAGTTGACCGCGACTGTTGTACGACGGGTAAACGACCAGCCCACCACCAGCCGAGCCGAGTTCAGGGTGGCGCTCGGACGTCAGCAGGCCGGCACCATCGTAGAGGAAGCGACGGGTCTGCACGCCTTGGATGACCTTGGTCAGTCTGCCGGCAGGGTCGTAGCTGTACTGAGTCGATTCCAGCTCGGGGGTCGAGGCGACGCTCTGCTCGCGGGCTTGCCACAGGCGGCCTTGACGATCGTAGACCTCGACCCGGCGGGCTCGGGTGGTCAGCAGATTGCCCTGCGCATCGCGGCCTGTGGCGATGTCGGTCAGGCGCACTACCTTGCCGACGCCGTCGTAATCAAGCTTGGTTTCACTGCCGTCGGGATTGCGCAGGGTCTGCGGGCGGCCGAAGGGGTCGTAGTCGCGAAACTGCGTCAGTTGGAACTGGCGGTTCCAGGTCGAGACGGAGGTGCGACTTCCCAGCGCGTTGTAGGTCGTGAACCGCGTCGACCACTGCTGGCTGTGTCCGAGGCCGGGCGGCATCAAGCGGCGCTCGCGCTCGACGCGGCCGAAGCTGTCGAAGCGCAGGCCGGTCGAATGGAGGTCGGTGATCGTGTTGGAGACGGCGTACTGAGTGATCGTGACTTCCATCGGATTGATCGCCCACGTGTACTTGATCCAACCGTCGACGGGCACCCCAGCAGGGCCGC
>CBDUPA010000056.1:0-6092 GCA_965368975.1 uncultured bacterium
CCAGAAGAATTCCGATGAAGACTTCCGCGCAGTAGTTGACACGTTCATAGGTAGACTGCGGTGATCCCGCTCTCGACGTGGTTGAGCAACTTCGAGACAACCAGCCGCGAGATGCCCATCGACGTCATGCAGCTGGCCGCCGTGCGCCGCAGGTCATGCGGCACGAACTCGACGTCTGCTGTCTTAGCGATGCGTTCGGCTGCTTTCTGCACGGCGGTGATGTGCGCTCCCGGCTTGCGCGGACTGGCGAACACCCACGGGGACGTCCCGGTCAGCGGGCGTAGCTCGTCGAGCAGTGTCAGCGCTTGAGGTGCCAGCGGAACGCGGTGGGTGAGGCCGTTCTTGGCGATGTCGGCGGGAATGGTCCACCAGGCACCGTCAAGGTGCTGCCAACGCATCTTCAGGACCTCGACGCCGCGCTGTGCGGTCAGAAGCCGCATGCGGAACGTCGCCGCCATCACCGGGTGCTCGTCGTCGAGCGCGCGCCACAGGCGGCGAATTTCCTCCTCGGTCAGCACCCGCTCGCGCGGACGCTCCCGCGCCGGCATCGGCACCAGCAAGCACGGGTTGTGCTCGACGAGGCCGCGCCCGATCCCGAAGCTGTAGATCTTCGAGATCAGCGCCTTGCTCCAGTTGACCATGATCGGCGCGCCACATGCCGCGGCGAACGCCTTGTTAGGCTGATGCCCCTTCCCTATCCCGGCACTAACGCGAGACACACCCCAACCGGATCCTGAACAGCCGCATATGCGTACTCCCCATCCGTCCCCCGAGTTGCCTTGATGACCTTTCCCCCTTCCTCTCGTACGCGACGGAGACTTTCGGCAAGGTCGCCAACGGGAAGATAAATCATCCAGATGGGCGGCAGACCCAGGTTCACGCCGCGCGCATGACAGACTCCTGCCGCCGGGTTTCCATCATCATCCAACATGTTGTAGTCGGCGTAGCGCTCGCCTGCATCCTCCATGTCGACGTCCTGCACCGACCAGCCAACGACCTGGCGATAGAAGTCACGGGTTGCCGAGGCCTCGGAGACCGTCAGGTCGAGCCAAGAGATGCAACCCACGCGGGCCGCGGCGTCGCGCGAGGCAACGCCCTCAGGTTGGGGGATCGCCTCCTCAGGAACGACTGGCATGATCCCGAACGCCGTGCCATTCGGATCGAGCAGCACCGCCCATTGGCTAAGTCCACCGTCGTCCTTGCCATGCATCAGCTCACTTCCGCCCAGATCGAGCGCACGCTCCACACTGGCTGCGACATCGGCGACCTGAATGTGCGGCATCCATTGGAGTGGAAGGTCAGCATACTCAGGGCTGTGCGCGCCCAAGCCGATGACCGGCATGCCTCGGTTGTTCATCAGATCCTCGCGCCACAGTGGATTCTCGCCGGTGGTGAGTACGCGTGAGTAGAAGCGCACTTCACGTTCGTGTTCGGGAACGGCAATGTCGGCGCTGAGGGTTCCGCCGACGCGCGGGACAAAAGGGTCACTCATGGTTTTCATCCTGATTGACATCACGTTGGAGTGTGAGGGTTCTCTTGCCAGATACCCTACCTCAATGGGCTCGCAATGACGGTGATCCAGGAAGCGCCGTTCAATTTCGTCGTACCGGCACTGGGTCACGAGTTGCCAGCCACGGTGCCGTCGATCTACCGGAATGGGGCCTGGAACTCAGAGCGGCAGGAGTTCTGGGGCGGGCAGTCAAGCAAGGGTTCAGGGGGCAGCATACTGGGCCGGGCACAAAGCACTGAGAAGCCCTGGAGGGCGTGGGCAAGGTAGCCCAGGTGGTCAGCTACCGAGCGGGATAAGCTCAGGCTGGAGACAGCCTCTCCACGATGGAGCAGAGCGGCCTGGGCTCTAGCGCAGGTATTCCGAAGCCTAGCCAGCTACCTGGTAGATCGCGGGCCGGTACCGTGGCTCTGGGATTGGCTTGCCCGTTTCTCGAGCTGCCGCGAGCCAAGCAGCCTTCGCGCGCTCTACCTCAGACAGCGCTTCTTCGGGAGATTCCCCGAAGGCAGAGCAAGCCTGGAGGTCGGGGATGTCGGCAATGTAGCCGCCGTCCTCGTCGCTGAAGAAGATGTTGATGTGGTAGTCGGTCATCACTTCGCCTCCAAGGTCAGATTGTATCGTTCCACAAGCCGGAGAAACTGGCGAACTTGATACGGCTTGGCCTGTCCCTTCACGTTCTGCAGGTTCACCAGCTCAGGGATGCCAGGGTGGGAGTACAGGTGATGACTGCCGCTCACTCGGACGAGCGAGAAACCGAACGCTTCAACTAGGCGCTGGAGATCGCCAAAACCGGTATTCTGAAGATCACCACGGACGAGCTTGGTGAGGAGTTTACGAGGTCTCATCGTGTCTTGTTCACATGCTGGGTGATGACATCATCGGTTCTCAGGATGGCCTCCAGCTTACCAGCCCAAGCAATCAGCGCTTCGGCCTTCTCAGGGTCGTAGGAATGGCGATCATAAAGCGCTGTGACGCCGCTCTCGACATGGTTGAGCAGCTTCGAGACGACCAGCCGCGAGATGCCCATCGACGTCATGCAACTGGCCACCGTGCGGCGCAGGTCGTGCGGTACGAACTCGACTTCGGACCGCTTGGCGATGCGCTCGGCGGCCTTCTGCACGGCAACAATGTGGCGTCCCGGCTTGCGCGGACTGGCGAAGACCCACGCCGAGTTGCCCGTGAGCGGACGTAGCTTGTCAAGCAGGGCCAGCGCCTGGGGTGCGAGCGGTACACGGTGCGTCAAACCATTCTTCGCGACGTCGGCCGGAATCGTCCACCAATCCCCGTCGACGTGACGCCAGCGCATCTTCAACACCTCGACGCCACGCTGTGCGGTCATCAGCCGCATGCGGAACGTCGCCGCCATCACCGGGTGCTCGTCGTCGAGCGCTCACCATAGCCGGCGGATCTCCTCTTCGGTCAACACCCGCTCGCGCGGACGCTCCCGCGCCGGCATCGGCACCAGCAAGCACGGGTTGTGCTCGACGAGGCCGCGCCCGACCCCAAAGTTGTAGATCTTCGAGATGAGCGCCTTGACGCGATTGGCCATGATCGGCGCTCCGCGCGCAACGATGGCATCGAGCACCACCCCCACTTCCCGTCTCCCAATGCTCTTCGCTTTCCAACCTCTCCACTGGGGCAGAAGGTCGACGCGAAGGATGCGCTCGTCTTCGCGCCAGCGGCGTTTCTTGATTTTCGCGTGGCGCTCCAGGTAGGTCTCGGCCATCTCCCCGAAGGTCACCGCCTCCCGCTCGGCGACCTTCTCGACCTGAGGATCCTCGCCCTTGGCGATCGCAGCCAGCTTCTCGCGCGCCTGATCGCGAGCTTCCGCCAAGCTCATTACCGGGTAGACACCAAGATTCAAGCGGCGCTTGCTGCCGCTTGAACCCTTGTACCGCACGATGAACGTCTTGCGGCCGCTCTTCGAGACGCGCACCCCGAAGCCGGGCAACTGGAGATCCCAGTAATCGGTCATCCAGCGGCCGGCGGTGAAGGTGTCGATGGTGCGGTGGGTCAGATGAGCTTTGGGCATCGTCTGACCTCACCGTACCGGCTGCACCTGGCACCACTGGCCAGCACCTGCGACAGTGATCGAGGCGTACAGCTCGACGCCCAACACCCTCCCGGCCTCCTGGAGCCGATGGGTGAAGCGCTCATCCTGCCGGCTCGGTCTCGGATTGCCGGACGGGTGGTTGTGCCCGACCACGACCGCTCGCGCGTTGGCCAGCAGGGCCGGAGCGAGAATACCTCGCGGCTCGGCTTGCGCCCCGGTCAGGATCCCTATGTAGGGCACGTCCCAGCCGATGACTCGGCGGTTCTCGTCCAGGAAGAGTACGGCCAGGGCTTCGCGGTCGTAGCCTTGCAGCACCTGCCAGAGCAAGGCTGCGGCATCACCTCCAGCCTGGACTCGGGGATAGGCGTGCAGAGATGCGCTCGCCTCCCGCACCAGCTCGACCCGAAAGCGTGGCACCTGCGGCAGCAACGGTTCCTTGGCGCGCCAGTATGGGCTCATCGGCTGGCTATTGAGAAGGTTTGCACGGCAGGGCCGAGGCTTTCCTTGATCTTCAGGCAGCGCAGCAAGCAGCGGAGCGAAAGTGTGCTCATCGAGCGGGATCTGTTGCAACTCAGCCGCCAGTTCTGCACCCGGGCGAAGGTCGGTCCAGCCGAAGCGATGCACCCGCTCACCAACTTCGAAACCGACTTCCTGTGCCAGCGCTCGGAAGCTTCGATTGTGGTACCCGCGATGGCAGCAGTCTTTGATGCCGCGCAGGCCGTTGACCCAATGCACCGTCGCGTGCAGCAACGAAGCCAACACCTTGAGCTTTGAGCCCATCAATGCTGGCACCGGTACGCGTACGACCTGAGCTTCTATGCCTTTCGGGCGGTCGCTGAGACTTCCCAGGCCGTCGATGCGAACCTGGAGTGGATGTCGTGCAAGCTCCGGTCCAAAGCGGTCGAGGAGTTGTTCGCAGCAACGCTGCAGGTCCTGCTCCGCTTGTGCGACGTGGTGGCCGGTGTCCATGCCCGGCACCGCTCAGCTCTCCAGGTCCGGAGCGGCGCCCAAGGTCTCTTCAAGCCGGGCCGCCTGAGCGGCCAGCAGTTCGGACACCTCGATCGCCAAGCTTTGGAACTGGACGATCTCGGGATCGTCGATGCTGCCGGGCTCGGCGCCGAGGTGGTGGATGTAGCCTTGGAGCTGGCGCAAGTCCCGGAGCGCGGCGCGAAGGTCCGACTTGACCGGCACCTCGCCACGCTCTCTGTAGGTCTCTTCGTGGAGAAGAGCGTTGTCGTAGAGCGTGAAGCCGACGCGGCGGAAGGCGTCGCGGATGTGCGCTTCTGGATAGAGGTGTAAGTACGTCTCGCGGAAGACGGCGTGCGCCTCCCAGTGGCTCGGTTGTAGGCTCATCGACTGGGTATTGCTATGCTGCGGCTGGTCACTCATGGGACGATTTCTCCTTTGAGTGGCTAGGCCCGGTTGGGGGTTACAGCACCGGATCGGGCCGCTTGGGTTGAGGTGGCCAGGCCTGGATCGAGGACACGGGTCTCGGGCTGGGCTCACCGGGTTGGGCTGGTACCAGTACCTCGGGATCCGGCGGCTGGTCAACCACGCGGCGACGAACGTCGCGGGACCGCCTTCAATGAAACTTACGCAGAGAAAAGCGAGCACCGGCGACCGATCTACCGGACTCGATTCTTGCGGTGACCTTGACGAAACCCTGAGCAGCACCGCGGGGAGATTCCCTGAGCGTCGCTTGACGCTTGGAATTGATGAAGCGCGGCCGAGACACTATGCTGCCCCGGCGGGAGATTCACACTCAAAGGAGTTCAAGATGCGTGCACTGTGTTGTCTCGTCACCACTCTGTTACTACTTGCCCTGCCCATTCAGGGCACAGCGGACGACTCTTTGATGGAGGAAGTCAGAGCCATTGGCGACACGATGTCCAAGGCGATGGTTGCCGGTGACACCGAAGCAAAGCTTTCGCTGTACGCTGAGGACGCGATCTCGCTGCCCAACTACAGCCCGCGCATGGAGGGTGCCGAAGCCTTGCGGGACTACCACGATGGCATGGCCGGGCACGGAGTGAAGATCCACTCGTTTTCCACCGCTCCGATTCAAGTCTGGGAAGCTGGAGATCAGGTGATCGAGGTCGGTTCCTTCAAGATCAACTTTGACATGCCTGGAGTGACGGGTTTTGAAGATGTCGGCAAGTACGTGAACATCTACGTCCGCGACGCGGATGGCAAACTGAAGATCAAGGTTGAGACCTGGAACACCGACGTCAACCCGATGGAAGCGACGATGGCGATGCAGGGCGGACAGCTGCTGGAGGAGAGAAAAACCGTGCAGATTCACTATCTCGAAATCGTGACCAAGGAAGTCGACGCGGTATGTGCTGCGTATGCCGAAGCGAATGGGGTGCAGTTCGGCGAGCCGGACGCCGGGCTCGGGAATGCACGTACGGCCGCGCTGCATGGAGGCGGACTGGTGGGAGTCCGGGCGCCCTTGCGCGAGACCGAAGAACCGGTGGTGAGGCCATACCTACTGGTGGACAACATCGAAGCGGCTCTCACCGCAGCGGTAGA
>CBDUPA010000057.1:0-4606 GCA_965368975.1 uncultured bacterium
TGGCCTGCTCTCCTCGGCGGTCATATCTGGCAGTGGTGGCTGGGTTGGCGTGGCCAGCAAGTTGCTGCACGGTGAAGACATCGACACCTGCGCTCAGCAGGTGGGAAACGTTGGAACGTCGCAAATCGTGAGCCGAGAAGTGGTCTACACCGGCTTGCTGCTGCCGGCGGCGCAGGATGTAGGCGATGCAGCTTCCGCGCAGGCGGGTGTGGCGCACCTCGCCGGTCTGGCGGATCGGGCAGAAGAGCGGGCCGGACTCGTCGCCCCGGACGTTGAGCCAGGCGGCCAGGTACTGACAGCCAGCAGCGGTCAGGTAGACCGTGCGCTCTTTGTTGCCCTTGCCGTGCACGAGGATGGTGCCATCCTCCAGGTCGACGTCAGCGACGTTGAGCCGGGCGACCTCTCCTCTGCGCAGGCCACAGCCGTAGAGGACCGTGAGCATGGCGGCATCGCGCGCGCCCTTGGGACTGGTGTCGCTGGTGCAGGAGCTGAACAACTTTACGATCTCGGGCATCTCCAGGGCACGGCCGGCGGGCAACTTGGAGGCTCGCACATTCGGCACGGCGGCAGCCCGTTGGTGGGTGTCGGCGTCGATCAGGCCGAGCGCCCAGCACTGCTTGAGCACACCGCGCAGCGTGGACAGGATCTTATTGACGGTCGCCGGTTGGTAACGGACAACCAGGGCTTGCCGTACGGTCATACCGTCGGCGTAGGTCAGGCGCCACCAGGGGTAAGTATCGATCGTGTGGCTCGGATCGAGGATGTCGACGATCTTGTCGAGGCAGCGGCGCATTCCTTGGCTTCCCTTGGACAGGCTGGCCATGTAGAGCCGGGCCGGGTTGGCGGTGATGGTCGTTCTCATGAGGTGCCCTTTCTCCTGGTGAATGACTTGAGATGTGAAACTGGAAAGGAGTCGGCTCGCGTCGTAAGTGTCTTCTTTCTCGTCTCTTGAGTCTCCGTGTACTCCATGGATACGGGATTTCGCGACGACTCGTCAAAGGGACGGCGTCGGAATTCTCGGGGAATCGTTCGGGCAAGTTGAGCACCAGTTCTGGTGGTGAAAAGGTAGCCAGCGGAGGGAAGTGGGAATGGGAGGCCCCTGGAGGGCGTGACCAAGCTCACCCAGGTGACCGGATACCCAGTGAGGGTGGTTTCAGCCTGGAGGCAGCCTCCCCACGATGGAGGCAGGGCGTAGAGAGAGAATCAGCTGCTAAAAAAACCGCCCCGACTGGAGCGGCAAGCGGAGTACGCAGCATCTGGCTTGTCTAAGGGTCAGCCCGAGAAGGAGCCCCGTTGCCAGGATGCCTGCTATTCAAACCAGTGCTCGAAGTCTTCGCGCTGGGCTCGGCTCACTTCGGCCCGCCCGAAGGCTTGGTCGTCAGCTTCCTGGAACTGGCAGCCGTATTCCTGGTCGTACAACCAGTCGCCGTGGACACGCCGCTCCTCGGCGAGAAAGTCCGGGCAGATGCGTGAGCACGACTCTGCGGGCACCTCGTAGCGCTCCCAGGCTTCCTGCGATTTCCAGGCTTCATACCACCACCCCCGGCTGCCGTACGGCGTCGAGAGGGCAAAGAGGCGCCCGCCCGAAACCGCCAGCATGGGCCGCACCGAGAAGTAGAGGTCCGAGGCCACGCGTGCGGCCTCGTCGATGATCAGCAGCTCGACGCCCGAAAAGCCGCGAATCGTCCCTTCCTTGCCGGGCAGCGAAACGATGCGACTCTTGTTGACCAGTTCGAGCCGCAGGGCGGACTCGGTCTCGACCGGAACCAGATCGCCGGTTGCGTGGTAACAGGTCAGCGCCTTCTTGAATAGCTCCTGCGACTGGCGCAGCGAGGGTGAGAGTAGCAGCACGAGCGATCCGGATTTGAAGAGAGCCGTATGGACCGCCAACGTCGCCGCGGTGGTGCTCTTGCCGGTCTGGCGCGAGCAGTTGAGCAGGACGCGCGCCGAGGATGAGCGCAGCAACTGGGCCTGCCAGGGATCGGGATCGAGCCCAGCCCGCCGCGAAAACTCGACCGGGTCGAGCGCGAGCTTCAAGTTGTGCAGGAACTCGCCCTCGCTCACGGCTCCTCCTCCCCGAGTGCCTGGACGACCGCGAGCCGCGCCTCCGGAAAGGCTTCGAGGGCCTGGACCAGGCGCGTGCGCATCTGCTGCCACTCGGGCAGTGTCCTGAGATCGATCGCCTCGGGTTCATCCTCGATCCTGCCGTAGACCCGTATGTGGAGATCGATCTGGCGCGCGATCCGGTCCACGGCGCGCAGCAGGATGTCATGCTGCTTGGTCTCGCGCGACTCGCGCAGTACCTCCAAGCAGACGGTATTGATGGCCTTGAGCTGCTGGACCGCCTCGATGGCGTGCTTGTCCTTCTCGGCCCTGAGCTTGGCCTGGTGGCCGGCTACCTCGCGCTGGTGCTGCGGCGAAGCCGCGCGCACGGGCACGTCCGAGATGTCGTCCTCGTCCGGCTGCGGTGCAGTCAGCGCGGCACCGTGGGCGAGGATGTCTGGTAGATGGTTCTTGCGGTGACGCCAGAGAGCGGATTCAGAGAGACCGAACTGCTGGGCAACGCTTCGGTAGCCTGAACCCAACAAGGCTAGATCGATCTGCTTGGCGTCAGGGTGTAAACAGATCGTGCAGGCCCTACCCACGACACATTTCCTGAACGGCAGCCGAGATGTGGTTCGGCTCCAGGGTGCCGAGGACGTCGGCTTGTTGCTCGATCTGGTGGATGATGGTGTCGATGGCCGACATCAGGGAGATGTGACGCTCCTGGCAAACTCGCTTGAGCAGTTCCAGGCAGGCCAGGTTGGCGACCTGGGCTTTCCCGACGAGCGCCGCCGAGCACTCGCCGTCAAAACTGTGCCCTTCCGGGGTGGATGTCTCCTGCATGCGCTTGACCTCCAGCCCCAACGCCAGAATCTCGGGTAGGTGACGCGTACGGTGGCGCTGCAACGCCGAGGAGGACAGGTCGAACCGCCGCGCGATCTGACGACCGCTCTCGGCGCCCTGGAGCAGAGCCTGGTTGATCTCTTGGTGTTGGGGGTGTTCACAGATAGTGCACTTTCTAGGCATGGGAAGCCTCCTGAAGTGAAGTGGTGAGTAGAGGTAAATGGAGTGATGCAATTGGATGCTCAGGGGCGCAAGAGAGCCTTCCAGCGCACCGGCTACCTCCGTGGCCGTGTAGCCGGTGCACTGGAAGGTCAGATACCAGTTGCTGACCTGTCTGCCAACGCCGCTACCAGTAGCTCGGGTCAGTTTCCGGGTATCATCCGTACGTCCTTAGAAATATTGGGCGATTCCAACGTATCCTGATCCGCTTCTTGGGCTCCCCTGGCGGTCGAGGGATCTCGCACCAGATGTCGTCGTTGAGCGCCAGGCCGAGGCAGGTCACCAGTTGATCTCGGGTGCCGACCTGGAAGGCGCCGTAGGTATCGTTGGCGTTATCGGTCGTGTCGAGCTGGTAGTTGAGCAGTTCCCGGGCCAGACGGTTGCCTTGGGCGCTGCGCCCGAGGTGAAGCCTGTCGGTTTGCAGCAGAGTCTGCAGGCGTGTGACCAGGTACGCCTTGCCCAGGCGAAGCTCACCCTCGACCTCGCTGCGTTGGTCGCCATGGTTGAAGGTGACAGGCTTCAGGCGCAGCCCAGAGACCCTGTCCTTGAGCAACTCGAAGACCGGCTGGCCCAGACCGGTGATGTCGACATAGGTGCGCAGCCCCCAGCGGGGATCGCGCTCTTTGAGCCCCTTGGACACTTCCTGCAGGCGCTCGGCGATGGCCGGATAGCTACTCTTGACCGCGAGTTGCTTGAGGTGACGAACCTTGAAGTGTTTGGTCCACTTGTCGACGCCCAGATCAGGCTGGCGCCACTGGGCTTCCACGACGGCCAATGCGGGGGGGTTGCGATTCTGCCCAAGGGTCAATCCCAGGGCCACGTTGGTGCACAGTGGGACGTAGTCCTTGACAGGTTCTTCATAGACAAAGTCTTCGTCACGAAACATCGTCGAGCCTCCTGCGTCGCGGCTGGAGGTGCTGGACGGCCAGTCCCAAGGCCGTGGCCAGATCGTCGTGGCGGTCCTGGCCGAAAGCGCCGCAGTGCTCCCGGCCATCCTCGTCGATGCGGATCTCGTAGTGCAGCAGTTCCTGGACCAGGACATCGGTTTCGCTGCCCTTGGGCAGGTGGAGCCGCCCGCCTTGCAGCACCGCCTGCAGGTTGCAGACCAGCCGCATCTTGCCCAGGCTCACAGTGTGCTCTCGAGGGCGGACCGTACGCCCCATACCGGGCACGAAGGTGACCGCCCAAAGCTCGGCGCCGAGCGTCTGAGCCTGGAGTAGATCCAGGACACCCTGACCGACGCCGGTCGCATCGAGGTACAGGATCGGCTCGACACCGGTGCGCGCGGTGACGTTACGGCACAGCGTACTCAGGCGCTGCGCCACGTCGGGGTACGGGGTCCCGAGCGGCAAGCGCTCTAAGAAGCGCACGACGAAGTGGGGCCCGTCGCTGCGCTCCTGCAACTCGGCCACGACGATCGCGGTCGGATCGTGCTTCTTGCCGACATGCCTGCGCCGGCCGAATCCGACCCCTCGTTCCGATTGAAACCGACCGGTGAATC
>CBDUPA010000058.1:0-3297 GCA_965368975.1 uncultured bacterium
CTCTGCTCTGTTCTGTTGAAGCTGTCCTGGTTCGCTCCTGCATCAATACAGTGCGTTGTGCTCAGCGGGCTCGCTCCTACGGACCCGCCGCGCCCGGCGCTGCGAACGTCTCCGCCGACACCTCGACTCCGGTTTCCGCGGTCTCCAGCTGCACCACGATGCGGCCGATCATCTGCGATGCGAAGGTCGAGACCGAGCGGAAGGGGAGCTGCATTCCGTCGACATCGCGGAAATCTTCGTATTGCGTGCTGATGCCCACGATACCCAGGCCCGGCAGGATAGCCATCCCTTCGGTGCGGATCAGCCGGCCGGTCTGTTCGTCGACGAACATGGTGCTGCCAGGGGCTTCCTGCGGCACCAGACGCACCAGGAGTACGGCTTTGCCGTCGAGCTGGACTCGTTTCAGCACTTCGACGTGCTGGTAGTGTGTGCTCCAATCGCCGAAGCGAACCGAGGGATGCTCGAGCCGAGCCTGCTCCAAGCGCGCCCCTTCCACCTCGCTGGCACCAGTGGGCGTGGAATATGACCACGCGCGATTGTCGCCCAGCACTTCAATTTGCTGGACTGTTCCGGTCTGGATCTCGGTTCGAGCACGTGAGGCATCGATCAGCACCGTGATAGGGGCCTGCATCTGACGGGATTCGATGGTCAGGGTACCCGTTTGGCTAAGAGTGCCGAGCTGTGCCAGTCGGTCGATTCGATGCGCCGCTTGTACCGACGCGATGACCTTCTCGGTGGCAGGTAGGTCCGCCTGTGGCACGTGCCGCGGGTCATGCTCGACGCGTCCGCCGAAGGAGGTGCGCATGGCGGTGACTGATCCGTCTTCGGAGCGCACGAATTCGATCCAGGCTTGCGTACTGGCTTCGTGGACAAAGCGCCCGGGTGTTTCCCCGGCCTTGAAGACCGCGTGCATTCGCCCTGGTCGCTCGATCGTCAAGCGGTCACCGTGGGGCGTGATCACGTAATAGGCTTCCTCCACGTCCTCGTCCCAATAGAGGCCCGCTACCTGCTGCAGCTCCCCAGCGCTGGGGGCACGCGTGGCGAGAGACGGGGCGTCGAGCTTCTGGTCGACGAGGAGCACTTGCAAGGCACCTTCCAGGCTGATGCCAGCCAGCGTACCCCGTGACTGAGTGAAGAACAGCACCATTAGATCCTGCTCCGGCCAGGCCCAGGCCCAGGTGCCGTCCGATCCGTTGTGTCCGAAGAGCACTCGGCGCGGTGGACCCTCGCTGACCGCTTTGGAGTAAACCACCCACTGCTGACCGTAGTGGGTGTCCAGACCTTCGATGGTAGGCGGGTAGTCTCTCAGCCGTTGGTTCGGCGTCAAGGCACGTTCAACGGCCTCGGTAGAGAGCAAGCGCCGATCGCCGGCCAGTCCTCCGTCCATCCATAGCTCCAAGAAGCGTGCGTAGTCAGTAGTTGTGGAGTAGAGGCTCTGCGAGGTGAGGAACAACGGAAAGATCGGCGGGTCCGACGGCTGCCAGTGCTGGTTCCATGCTCCGGTGCCCCCGGAGTATGCGCTTGGGATGCGCGCAGCCACACTGGCATCGTCTCCAAGGAGCGTGTAGGTGTTCCGCATTTCCAGCGGATCGAGGATGCGCTGCTGGATGAACTGCTCGATGGAGGCGCCGGTGAGCCTGGCGATGATGGCACCCAGCGTGTCGCTGCCGGCATCGCTGTACTCGAACCGACTACCCGGCTCGAAAAGGAGCTCGGTTGTCGCCGCTTCGGCGGCAACCGCAGCCAAGTCGGCATACTCACCCAACGGCTTGCTGATGGTGGTGAAGGGGAAGCCAGCGGTGTGAGTTAGCAAGTGCTCGACGGTGATTCTGCCGGTCTGTGAGCCGGCGAAGAAGGGCAGAATCTCTCTGACAGGCGTGTCCAGCTGCAGCCGACCCTCGTCGATCAGCATCTGGACCGCGGTGCCGACCAGCGGCTTGGTCATCGAGCGCACGCAGTAGACGGCATCGACCTCCAGCGGCTGCTCGGCTTCACGGTCCTTCCAGCCGAACGCCTGCCGCAGTATGGTGTGCCGATTCTTGATCACCAGCAGCTCGCCACCGACGATCTCCTCGTCGTCGACCATCGCTTGAACGCGGCCGGTGAGCAGCTCCAAGGCTCGGGCAGGGACGCCCACGCTACCGGGGTCGGCCTCGGGAAACGCGGGTAGGCTCCTGTGCGCAACATCCGTACGGTCCGAGCTACCGTCGGCTTGGGCTCCCAGACCTACCAGGCAGAGAAGGATGGAACTGATCAGCAAACGGGTGAGGTGACTCATCTCTGCAATGTATCAGGCTGAAGTGACGACATCGCTTCCTCGGCCCCTTGGGATCCTCAGCCGAGCATCAAGAACCCTCGGTGGTCGATGTGCTCTGCTTGACGAGCACCAGCGGTAGTGAGCCGCCGCCCTGCTGCCAGGTGCCCGACATCTCGGTGCGCTCGGCGTTGAGTGTGCCTTCGTAGGTGGCGCTGGCGTAGGTGAGTTCCGCGCGCACGGTGTCACCGTCGACGGTCAAGCGGGTGATCGGCATGCCGGTCTGGCCCTGATCCGGACTGTCGAGCGTCGCGCTCAGGTTGCCTTCCGAATCGGTGGCCAGGACGAGTGCCAGGCGGAGAGGTTGGGGCTGGCCCGGAACGTTGAGTGCACCTTCCCATCGGCCGACCAGCACGGCAGCGATCTCTGCGGGGACTTCAGGGCCTGGCGCAGTGGCTTCGATCTGGGCGTCGCCCGTGCGCTGCAGCTGGAACGGAACGGTACCGCCACCCTGGTGGAAATCTCCAGCGAGTTTCGAGCCTTCGCCGGCCAGCGTACCCTGGAAGACAGGGGCGCCAGGGATTCCCGGCAGCTTGAAGGACACCGACGAGCCATCGACCGTGATGTCAGCGAGCGGGAAATTCTGCAGGTTCTGGACCGGGATGTCGATGTTACCGGTCCAAGTTCCTTCAGCTGCCGCTTCGAGGTCGATCGTGATGCCGATCGGGTTGCCGGGAGCGTCGATGGTGCCCTCCCAGCGACCGGCAGGAGCCTCGGCGTAGGCGGCCAGGGAGCAGGTGAAGAGAACGATACAGCTGAGTAGGTAGCGAGTTGAGTTCTTCATGAAACCGACTTTACCAGCTGGCAGGCAGCTGGAGAGCGCTCCTACAACTGCCATAGGCCGTGTTGGATGCCGCCGTGGATATAGATGGCAAAGGTGCCATGACCAGGTATCTCCAGCGGAGGATGGGCTACCTCACCGCCAGCCTCTACCGCTGCGGTGAGAGCCGCTTCGATGTTGTCCACCAGTAGGTATGGCCTCA
>CBDUPA010000059.1:0-2702 GCA_965368975.1 uncultured bacterium
ACTACATATCGAGAACAACTCCTTCCTTTCGAGCGACTTCGTGTCGCAACCACTATTTCGAGCAGAACGGGGACCTGTGCCAGGACCCTGAGATGACGGTCCGCATCTTTCCGCCGGGCGCTGAAGTCGCCCCGGAGTTTCTGCCGTCGTCCGATCCGCACCACGGCCGCGCCGAAGCGTTGACGTTCCAGCAAGCGATCCCACCGATCTACCAGGAGGTCTACCCGGAGCCGGGCAAGTACAGTCCACGGCGACACAAGGAACTGAACGACTTTCTGGGCCTGTGGATGCGTAACCTCGGAGACCAGGGACACGAGGTCGTTGAGGCTCGCCGAGCTGCCGACAGCGACTAGTCCCACCTGCCAACCTTCTCTCCAGCCTCCCGCGTACCGCTCCCGTCGGAGCGGTCTTTCTTCGTGCCCAGCCGGCCTCTCGGTCCAACCCCAGCGACCGAATCTCACGCCAACACCCCTCTCCATCGTGGAGAGGCTGCCTCCAGCCTGAAACCACCCTGGCCGGTAGCTGCCCCACCTGGGCAGATCGTCCATGCCCTCCAGGGTCTTCCAGAGGTTCTCAGGGGTGGAGAAGGCCTGGACCAGGAAGGTCTCGAAGCCACAAATGTGGCCTCCACTCAATTTTTTCGAAGAAATCTCCAACTTCTTTCCGAGGAGCCCGTCGCTGGTGCTCTCAGGGCGGATCTGGGCGGATTTTTGGTCCCAAAAAGGTCCCAAGGAGCTTGTGGCGTCAATGACTTCGGCGCTCGATCCTTCGTGTTCGCAATACCTTGCGTCTGCCATGTGGGCTCCTCGATGGTCCCAAGTAGCATGTGTTTCGTTGCGTCTCGTAACGCATTTCAGCGGATTTCACGAGCAGTGCATACTCCATTGAGATGCTGGAATAGCAGCTTCAGCGGCAGGAAATGCTCTTGCAGCGATAGAGAAGACGAGGGAAGCTTGCTCTAGAGGGAGCGTTTCGAGATAACGCTCAAGAGTTGAACCCAGGATCCAGAAAGGCATTGCAAATGCCTGGAATGGTCAGATCCAAGATTGTGCGACCCAGAGAACTGGCCCGGCGTCTGACGCTGTCAGAAGCGACGCTCTCGCGCTGGGAGCGTGAAGGTCTGTTACCGGCCAAGCGCCGCTTCGGACCGCGCATGGTCGGTTGGTTTGAAGAAGACATCGAAGCTTGGCGGGCCGAGAAGACCTCGGCTAGCCGGCGCGAGTGAGTCGCAACTAGCTCCGCGTATTGCCTCTATCCCTTGCTTTTCTCCATGTACTCCAACCCTCTTGCAAAGGAAACTCACCGATGTCCACTTCTCAGAAGACTCGACCTGAGCAACTCGAACTGCGCTACGTCCCCTTGAGCCAGGCGCGGCGGTGGGACGCCAATCCCAAGCGTCATGACCTGGATCGGCTCCAGGTGTCCATTCAGACCCACGGCTTCGGCGATCCGCCGAAAGTTCGACGCCACCCTCGGCGCCCTGGTCTACGGCAACGGCCGCACCGAAGCGCTGGAGCTGATGCGCCAGGCGGGAGGGCCGCCCCCGCGCGGCATTCTGGCCCTGGAGGATGGCTGCTGGGCGGTACCGATCATCTTTGGTGTCGACGCCGAAAGTCACGCGGCGGCGGTGGCCTTCGCCATCGACCACAACAATCTGACTTTGCTCGGCGGCGACCTGGGCTTCACCGACGTGCTGCAGATCTGGGACGAGTCCGGGCTGCAACAGGTGCTCGCGGACGTACCCGATGCCGGGGACCTGCTTGCGAGCTTCGCCCGGGATGACGTCGACATGCTGCTGGCCGGCCCGGCTTTCGAGCCGGTGGGGCAGGAGGAGCAGAACCGCCTCGATCAGAAGAAGCTCGCCACCTGCCCGCACTGTGGGTACGAGTTCAGGCCGTGAGGGCGTGGCATGTCCTTGCAGCTTGATTTCTGCTCCCATAAAGCTGCGACGCACGCGGTACTGCGCTGGCACTACAGCCGCAAGATGCCCGCCGGCAAGCTGGTACGCATCGGCGTGTGGGAGGAAGGGCGCTTCGTCGGCGCGATCCTCTACGGCAGCGGTGCCAACCGGAACCTCTCCAAGCCCTTTGGCCTCGAACCCACCGGTGCCTGCGAGCTAGTACGCGTCGCACTGGCTCCTGGCCGCACACATCCGACCTCGAAGTGCGTGGCGCAGAGCCTGAAGATGCTGCGCCGCCAGTCGCCGGGCTTGGAAGTCATCGTTTCCTACGCCGACACCCGCCAGGGTCACCTCGGCATCATCTACCAGGCCACCAACTGGATCTACCTCGGCACCTCGGTCCAGCCGAGCTTCAAGGTGCGCGGCAAGATCGAGCACCTGCGCTCGCTCTATGACCGCTACGGACCGGGCAGCCAGAAGCTCGACTGGGTGCGCCAGCACGTCGACCCGACGGCCAAGCGCATCACTATGCCCGCCAAGCACCGCTATGTCTTTGCTTTCACCAAGGCGCTTCGCCGACAGCTCTTGGCCAAGGCGCAGCCCTATCCCAAACGCATCGATGACGATGCTCTTTCAGAAGGATGAATCCCATGACTTCACACTCACCTCCAACTGAAACAACTCACGCTGAACCACTGGCCAAGGACAGGCCGAGTCCGCATCCGGCTTTGATGGGCGTCGATGTCGGTGCCTATTCCGATGAATCCGACCGGCCATTCCGACTGAATGCGATCTGAAGTCG